>CAVVRJ010000027.1:0-309919 GCA_963750205.1 uncultured Planctomycetota bacterium | reverse complement strand
TGGTCCTCTTGACCGGCGTTCTGGTCGGGTTGGTCCCCGCGTGGCGAACCTGTCGGCCCGATCTCCATGAAGCGCTCAAAGCGGACAGCCGGGGCACGACCCTGGACTTCGGGCGGCTGCCGGCTGGCGAGCCTGTTCGTCGCCTCCGAAGGTGTCGTTGTCCCTCATTCTGCTCGTCAGTGCCGGTCTACTGGTCAACAGTCTCTCCCGTCTCTTGGTGCTCGACCCGGGGTACAGGACGGACAGCGTTCTGACGGTGAAACTGGAGAACCTCCGCGGAGCAGTCCCCGTGAGCTTCTCCAACGTGTCAAAGCCCTGCCCGGCGTGCGTTCCGCGGCTCTGGTCCAAGGATTGCCCCTGGACGACATCCCGGGCGGAAGCAACATCCGCCCGGAAGGTAGACACGAGAGCGAGATCGGCCCGCACCTGGTCGTCGGACGGACGGTAAGTCCCGGGTATTTCCGGGCGATGGGCATTCCGTTTCTGGCGGGACGTGACTTCACCGAGAAAACGACACCCGGGATTCCCCGCGTGACGGTCATCAATGAGAGTCTGGGCCGGGTTCTGGTCGGGCCAGGATCCGATTGGGAAGAAGTTCGAGTTCGGCTGGGCCGGGATGGACGTAGAGATCATCGGCGTTGTGCGCGAACCAAGAACACCGCCCTGGACGCGGACCCGGTCCTGGAAGCGTTTCTCTCCTCCCAGCAACGGGGGACAGACCGCTTCGCGCTCGTGGTCGCGGCGGAGTCGAATCCGATGGGTCTGGTCGGACCGCTGCGGAAAGAGATCCGATCCTCGACACTCAACGTGGTCGTTCGGGAAGCCCGGACGATGGCGAATATTGTCTGCGCGATGTTGGCCGCTCGTCGGTTCCTGGTCGTGGTGCTCTCGGCGTTCTCTCTGACGGCGGTGATTTTGGCGAGCTTCGGGATCTATGGCGTGATCGCCTATTCGGTGCGGCAGCGCACCCCGGAGATCGGCATCCGCATGGCCCTGGGCGCCACGAAGGGGGACGTGCTCAGGACCGTACTGCGGGAGGGACTCCGGCTCACCGCCGTGGGAGTGGTTGTGGGTCTGGCAGGGGCACTGGTCCTGACCCGTGTCCTCGCCAACTTTCTCTACGGGATCAGTCCTACCGACCCGCTGACCTTCCTGTGCACCTCGCTTCTCTTGACCGGCGTGGCCCTGCTGGCGGGTTACATCCCCGCTCGCCGAGCCGCGAAGATCGATCCGATGGTGGCACTGAGATACGAGTGACTTGGTAGGTGGGTCGGGCTCCCAAACGCGGCTTTTCGCGTTCGGGTCCCGGCTTGCCCCGCCGGAACCGTTATGATGCAAAGGAATCGGTGGGGCTTGCCCCACCCTACAACTGGAGTCATATGATGACGACTCTCTGGCACGACATTCGATACGGCCTTCGCATGCTGTGCAAGCATCGCGGCATCACCGCGATTGCCGTGGTGACGCTTGCCCTGGGCATGGCGGGCAATACCATGATCTTCAGCTTCTTCAGCGCCGTTCTTCCTGCGGCCCATGCCGTTTTACCAGTCGGACCGCTTGGTGGACCTGGATGAGACGGCCCCGCGCTGGAACCTGGAGTATACCGGCCTGTCCTATCCGGATTTTCATGCCTGGCGGCAGCAGAACCGCTCGTTCGAGGGCATGGCCGCCTGGACCACGGGCGATTTCAATCTGTCCTTTGAGGGCGGCGCAGCGGGTACGCGGCGCGCGCGTGACGCACGATCTGCTGGCGGTCCTGGGCTTGCGTCCGGCCCTGGGACGGCCCTTCCTGCCCGAGGAAGACCGGCCCGGGGGCGACAAAGTGGTGTTGCTGAGCCAGAGCCTCTGGCAACGGCTCTTCGGCGGGCAGGACGCCCTGGGGAAGGTCCTGCATCTCGATCGTGAACCCTACACGATCGTCGGTGTCCTGTCCCCCGACCGGACGTTGTTCGACGATGTCGAGCCTTGCGAGCTCTGGGTGCCGTTGGCTGGGGATCCCGACAATCTGCAGAACGGGTGGTATCTGCGCGGATAGGGCGGCTCAAGCCCGGTGTGACGTTGCCCATGGCCTCCGAGGATCTCCTCCGCGTGCACCGCGCTCTGGTGGCGGACCACAAGGCAAACGAGGACACTTCCCCGCGTTTGACGATCCCCACCGAGCGGATGTTCGGCTCTACCCGACCCATATTCGCCATCCTTGCGGGGGCTGTCGCGGTCGTGCTGCTGATCGCCTGCGGTAACGTGGCGGCCCTGATGCTGGCCCGGGGCCTGGCCCGCTGGCGAGAATTGGGAATTCGGATGTCTCTGGGCGCCACGGCCGGACGGGTCGTCCGTCTCATCCTGACCGAGGGTCTGCTGGTCTCCGGCCTGGCGGGCTTATTGAGTTTGGCGCTGGGATACTGGGGCGTTCATGCGATCCTGGAGGCCATACCGGACAAGCCCTCGCAATGGGTCAACCTCCGCTTCGATGCTTCGGTCTGGCTGTGGACTTTGCTGATGGTCCTCGTGACCGCGGCGTTCGGCGCACTGCCGACCTGCCGGGCCGTGCTCCGGGGCGGTGTTCAGGGAGCCCTGGCCTCCTCCGGTCGGCAATCCACCGCCGCGCCGGCCAAACGTCGCGGGTTGCACGCCTTGGTGGTGGGGGAGGTAGCCCTGACCCTGGTGTTGCTGACTCAGGCCGGCTTGCTGGTCGAGGCTTTTCGTTCTCTCCAGAAGGCGGACCCCGGCTATCGCGCGGACCACCTGCTCATCGGCGAGATTGCCTTGCCCGGGACTCAGTACCGGACGAGCGAGGCCCGAGAGGCCTTTTACCGCCATCTCCTCGAACAGGTACGGGCCTTGCCCGGCGTCGTTTCGGCCAGTGCGGTCACGTCACCGCCTTTGGGCCCGCATTGGGGCACTTTCTTCACCGTCGAAGGCGCTCCGGCGAAACGCCCGGACGAACAAGATCCGGTCGTCCTGCAGCGGGTGGCCTTTCCGGGCTACTGGGAGACGATGGGTATTGCGATGGTCAGCGGGCGAACCTTCACCGACCAAGATGGCCTGACGCCAGGGTCACTGGCCGTGATCGTCAACGAGACCTTCGCGCGTCGTTTCTGGCCGAATCAGGACCCGGTGGGCAAGAGGCTCCGCCAACACTCCGATGGGTCGCCGTGGATGACGGTGGTGGGCGTCGCTCGGGATGTGAAGCACTATGGCTTGGATCGTCCCATGATCCCGGGCGTCTACATTCCTTATGCACAAGACAAGCGCAGCCAAATGGCCGTGGTGATCCGTACGGCGACCGAGCCTCTGGACCTCGCTTCCAGCCTGCGGGAGGTCGTCCGGCGCAGTGATCCCGACCTGCCCATCTACGATGTCAAGACCATGTCGGAGCGCGTTTCATCAGTCCCTGTGGCTACGGCGCCTGTACTCCATGCTCATCGGTCTCTTCGCCCTCGTGGCCCTGGTCATGGCCGTGGGCGGCATGTATGGCGTCTTCTCTTACGTGGTCGGCGGCCGGACGAGAGAGATCGGCATCCGTTGGCCCTCGGGGCTCACCGTGGTTCGGTGCTCTGGATGGTCCTGCGCCAAGGCCTGATCCTGGCCGGCATTGGGATCGCTCTCGGCCTCTCCGGAGCCCTGGTCACGGCGTCGCTGATGCGAAGACTGCTCCTGGGGATCCACGGCGTCGATCTGCTGATCTGTGGCCTGATTCCATTCCTATTGATTGCCGTGGCCCTGCTGGCCTGTTACCTCCCCGCCCGCCGGGCGGCGACGAATCGATCCGATGGCGGCGCTGCGGTACGAATGAGATGTGTGCAAGGTGGATTTCTATGAAGGCACAAAGACTAAGAAAGGACTATGCGACGATGAACGAGCGAACTGATGATCGCCGATCCTTCCTCAAGCAAGGGGCGCTGTTTGGGGGTGGCCTGCTCCTGGCCCAGACAGACCCGCGGGCCACGGCCGCGCCAGGACAGCCACCAATGAGACTCTCAAGACCATCGCGAGCCTGCGGACCATTCACGGCAACTTCCTGGACAGGGAGATCCCGCCGGCCACGATTCAACAAGTCCTGCAGGCAAGCATCCGGGCGGCGAACGCCTCGAACAACCAGAGCTACTCCATCATCGTGGTCAAGGACCGCGCCCTGATGCAGCAGGTCTGCACCTATCGGGGAAGCTGTATGCTTCTGTACTGCGTGGATTACAGTCGCATGAAGGCCAGTGCGGAGTCCCTGGGGCATCCGTACTTTCCTGACAACGTGGTGAACTTCGTCACGGCGAGCATCAATACGGCGTTCGCCGCCCAGACGGCGGTCATTGCGGCCCGGTCTCTGGGCCTGGATTGCCTCACGACCAACGGCATCCACCGCGGGGACATGGAACGTGTCTGGAAGCTGCTCGACCTGCCGCCGACCTATTGTTTCCCCCTGATCGCGGTAGTACTGGGATACCCTACGCAAGAACCTGCCTACAGGATGGGACGTCTGGATGGGGCCGGGGTTGTCCATGAGGGGAAATATCAGCGGTTGACCAAGGACCAGGTAGAAGAGATCACACGGAAGTATGATGACAGCGGCCAGCACCTGGGCCTCGATGATACGTGGAAAGCCCAAGGCTACAAGCATTACCTGGACTGGTACTTCCAGGTTCGGGCCGGCAGCTCCAAGCCCACGGAAAAGGAGACCCAGATGTTGGGCCTCCTGAAACGCAGTGGCTTTGTAGAGCCACATGAGTTGGCGGCGATTCCAGATACGGAACCCAAGGTCACCGAGCACCTGCGCGATGGTGCAAGCGGCGTCCGAAGGCCGCGTGCAGCCGGACGACTACACGCCGGAATTCTGGCAGCAGATCGCCCCCAAGCAGAAGGAGATTCAAGCCGACCTCGACAAGCTGGGCGGGCTGCTTTCGATGACCCTGGTGGAACGCCGGGCCGAGAACGGCATGCGCCGTTATCGTTACCGGATCGAGTTTCAGGATTTCCGCGTCTTGGAGGTCTTTGTCTTGGACGCGCAGGGCAAGGTCGCTTTGATCCAATCGGAAGGGGCGGAACCGAAGGTGGGTGCTGACGGCACAGGTCGGTGAGACGCAGGCAGCAGCCCACGGGAGCAGGACCATGATGACAACCTGGAATGACCTCAAATACGGCCTGCGGATGCTGGCCAAGACGCCCGGCTTCACGGGGGTAGCCGTTCTTACGCTCGCGCTCTGTCTCGGGGCCAACCTCGCGATCTTTGCGGTCGTCGACGGGGTCCTGTTGCGGCCGCTGCCCTTCCCCCAGCCCCAGCGCCTGGCCGCGCTGTACAACGTCTATCCGAAGCTGGAGCCGGGCCGATCGGGATCGTCCCTCCCCAACCTCTACTTGCGCCGGGGTAAGATCGAGGCGTTCTCGTCCGTGGCCGCCTACAAGCTCGATGTGGTCACCGTAGGGGAAGGCGCAGACGCCGGCCGCGTGGAGATCCTGCGCGTCTCGCCGGATTTCTTGGAGACATTGGGAATCGCGCCGCTCGTCGGCCGGTCGTTCACGGAAGAGGAGATGACCTTCCAGACCCATCACGTCGCCATGGTGAGTCATACCTATTGGAGGGAGCATTTCGACCCCGACCCTGGGGTGCTCGGCCGCTCGGTTCGCGTCAACGGTTTTGACAAGACGATTGTCGGCGTGCTGCCGGCCGGCTTCCACTTCCTGTCTTCGCAGGCCCAGGTTCTTCTGCCTCTTTCCTCCGATCCGGGGCAGCGCGGGATCAACAACCTACACAACAGCGCGGATTGCGAGATGATTGGCCGGCTCAGACCCGGAGCGACGTGGGCACAAGCGCAGGCGCAGATCGACGCGCATAACGCGGCGCTGGCGCCCGACTTTCCCTACGCCAAACAGGTTGACGCCTCCGGATTTCGCACGCTGGTCGTATCGCTCCACGCGGATCACGTGGAGCCGGTTCGTCCCACTCTCGTGCTCTTGCAGGCGGGGGGGCTCTTCCTTCTTCTCGTCGGAGCCTTGAACCTGATGAATCTCATGCTCGTGCGCGCCGCCGCTCGCACGAAGGAGCTGGCTGTTCGCCAGTCCCTGGGTGCGAATCGGCTGCGCGTCGTGCGTCAGGTACTGACGGAAACCATCCTGTTGACGTTGCTTGGGGGGCTGGGTGGGTTGGCGGTCGGTGCGGCCGGGGTTCGTTTGCTGGCGGTCCTCGGCGTGGATCGGCTGCCCTTGAGCTTGCCGGCGGCGCTCGATGGACGCGTGACGCTCACCGCCCTCCTGGGGGCGGTCGTGCTTGGATTTGTCCTGGCAGTCCCGACGGCATGGTTCAATCTCCGCGGTCCTTTGGTTCAGACGCTGCAAGCGCAGACGCGCGGCAGCACCGTCAGCCCCGCCGTGCAACGGTTGCGACACGGTCTGGTCGGTGCACAGATTGCGCTGGCCTTCGTTCTTTTGACGGGTGCGGGCTTGTTGGCGGTCAGCCTCGAACGGACGATGGAGGTCTCGCCCGGCTTTCGTCCAGACCATGTTCTGGCCGGGCACATTTCGCTGCTGCACAAGAATTACCTCGACGGTCGCGTTCGTATGCAGTTTGCGGAGCGGGTGTTGGAGGAAATCCGGGGTCAACCGTCCGTCCTGGCGGTGGGCCTCGCGAGCAATATGCCGATCGGCGGCAAGGAAAGTGGGAACCAAAGACGTGTGATGACGGTGGCCCGCCGCGGGACCGCGCCGAGCGATCTCCCTATCGTTCCGAACATCTACGCCGTGGTCGGCGATTACTTTCGTGCCCTGGGGATTCCGTTGCAGGCGGGGCGTCTGTTTGACGGGTCGGAATCGCGCCGGGAGGAACGGGTTTGCATTGTTGATGAGACCTTCGCGCAACGGAATTGGCCCGAGGTCAATCCTGTGGGGCAACTCGTATATGATGGTGCGGAGGTAAAGCCCGCCGAACGGCCCTTCACCGTGATCGGTGTCGTGGGCGCGGTGAAACAGACGGAACTCACTGAGCCACCCGCCGATGGTACGATCTACTTCACTTTCCGTGACAGTCCCCTGACGGGCGACAGCCTCCATGTTGTGGTTCGAACGGCCCAACGGCCCGAAGCGATGGCGCCCGTGATTCAGAAGGCCGTACGTGCGATCGAGCCGGAACTCCCCATCAACGACCTGCGGACCATGGAGACGCGTATTGCCGATACGCTCCTGCTGCGGCGCTGCCCCGCGTTGTTGGCGGGCCTCTTCGCCTCGGTCGCGCTACTGTTGGCGGCGGTGGGCACCTACGGCGTGTTGAGTTTCGCGGTGGCGCAACGCCGACGGGAGATCGCAGTGCGCATGGCCCTCGGTGCTTGGCCAGGGCAGATCGGTCGGCAATTCCTGACCCTCGGTTTGCGGCTGTTGCTCGTAGGGACCATCTTAGGCGTGGCCGGAGCCTTGGTGGCAGGGCGCGCGATGCAGAGTCTCTTGTTCGGCGTCGGACCTCTGGACCCTGTTACCCTTATCAGCGTAGCGCTCATCATAGGTGTGGTCTCCCTGCTCGCCTGCTGGCTGCCCGCCCGCCGGGCGGCGCGGATCGATCCGATGGTGGCACTGAGGTGTGAATAGAAGGAGTTGTCAGTTTACGGTTGGCAGTTGGCAGTAAGAGGACTGGTGGCCGGAAACTGATAACTGGGAACTGTCAACTGGGAACGGGAGTTATGCAATGACGACTTTGTGGCAAGATGTACGTTACGGGCTTCGGACGCTGGTGGCGAAGCCGGGATTTACGATGGTGGCGCTGCTTTCGCTGGCCCTGGGTGTCGGGGCCAATACGACGATCTTCAGCGCGGTCAACGCCGTGCTGCTGCGGCCGCTGCCGTACCCGGAGCCGGGGCAGTTGGTCCAGGTGGCTCAAGGACACGCCGCCCGGCAGCCAGGTCGTCATTGGCGGCGGGGATTTCGTGGGCGGGCACGAGTTCCTGGCCTGGAAAGAGCAGAGCCGCGTGTGCTCGCATCTGGCGGCATACCAGGGCACCGAGGCCACCTTGACCGGCGTGGGCACGGCCGAACGAGTATCCGCCTTGGATGTCTCCGCCGACTTCTTACCGCTCCTGGGCGTGCAACCGGTACTGGGACGTGGCTTCCTGCCGGAGGAAGATCAAACCGGCGGACCGCCGGTGGTCATGATCAGTTACGGCTTCTGGGAGCGGTACTGCGGCGCCGACCGGAGCATCATCGGACGGCCCCTGACGATCAACGATTTTCCCTTGACCGTTATCGGCGTCTTGCCGGCTTCTTTCCAGTTCCTCGAGCCGGCCGATCTCTATCTGCCGCTCCGCCTGGAGCGGGCGAAGGAGGCCCCCGGCGCGGGCCGCGTGGCGGTCACGATGATCAAAGCCCTCGCCCGGCTTAAGCCCGGGGTGGACCTGGAGCAGGCCCGGGCGGAGTTGGACGGCATCGCCAAGCAGGCCAATACCGCCATTCTGAATGCGGCCAAGCAGGAGAGTCCCGATTCGCCCAAAGCCGCCGGGAACGCCAATCTCCCGATTGGCCTTCCGAAGAGAGCCGATCAGGATAGGGCTCCCAAACGCGATCCATCGCGTTTGGGGACGCAGATCGGCGTTCCCAGTGGCGTTCCCGGGAAGCCCCACACCCTCGACATCGAAGACAGTCCGATCGTCGGACAGCTTGGGGGTCCTCCGGCTCCTGCGCCGCGCCGATGGAGGGTGGGCTGAAGGCCCAGATGCAGTTCCAAGGCCCCAAGAAGGGTGGTCTGGACCTGTTCGACCCCGCCGCGTGTCGCATCAAGGTCCTCGGGCTGCATGAGCACATGGTCGCCAACGCCCGGGTCAGTCTGCTGGTGCTGCTGGGGGCAGTTGGCCTGGTGCTGCTGATCGCCTGCGCGAATATTGCCAACCTGCTGCTGTGCCGGTCCGTCCAGCGCCGCAAGGAGATTGCCGTTCGGTCTTCGTTGGGGGCGAGTCGGTGGCGGGTCGTTCGCCTGCTCCTGATGGAAAGCCTGCTGCTGTCGGCCAGCGGCGGTCTCTTGGGATTGATTGCCTCCCTTTGGGGCGTCAAACTGCTGCGCGACTTCGGGGCCGGCAGTCTGCCGCACCTGTATACTATCGGTATCGATGGGCGGGTCCTGCTGTTCACGCTCTCCATTTCCATCCTCGCTGGGATGTTGTTTGGCCTGGTCCCGGCACTCCAGGCCACCGGTCGGGACGTGAGCCAATCGATGAAAGAGGGAGGCCGTCACGTGGTCAGGGGGAGTCATCATCATCGACTGCGTGATGGCTTGCAGGTCAGCGAGGTCTCGATGGCGCTGACGCTGCTGGTCGGCTCCGGCTTGCTGCTCAAGAGCTTCTATCTGCTGCTGAGCGTCAATCCCGGCTTTGTGCCCGAGCGATTGCTCACGGCCCAAACCCTCTTGAACAAATCACGCTATGCCGAGAGCCAGCAGGTCCTGCAATTCTCGCAAGATCTGCTCGCCCAACTGCGGGCCTTGCCCGGCGTCCGGATGCGCAGCGGTGAGCTCGACGCTACCCTTGATGCGGGGTTTCTCGATGATGATGGCGGGCCTGCGGGTGGAAGGCCGGCCGGACTGGGGCGACTTCGACCGCACACCCGTGACGATGATCTCTGCCACCCCCGACTATTTCCAGGCTCTCGGGGTCCCGCTCAAGCGGGGAGCTCTATTCACGGAGCTGGATCGGGCGGAATCCGAGGCCGTCGCCGTGGTGAACGAGGCCTTCGTCCGTCGCTATTTTCCAGAGGAAGACCCTATTGATAGGCGAGTCATCCTCGGTCAGAGCCTCGCGCCCGGCTCCGCCGGGGGCATCAAGATCGTCGGTGTTGTGGGCAACGTTCGCCAGACCGGCTACGACCGGGACGTGGTGGCCGAAATGTACCGGCCCTTCGCCCAACAGCCGCAGCCTTGCCTGAATATTTGCGTTCGTACGCAGGGACAGCCCATGAGTCTCGCCTCGAACCTCCGCACGATCGTGGCGGGGCTCGACGACAAGCAACCTGTCTACAACATCATGACAATGGAGCAGCGTCTGTCCGATTCGGTCGCCCCGCGGCGCTTGAGTGCGTTATTGCTGGGGACCTTTGCAGGCCTGGCCTTGATTCTCTCGGCCGTCGGCATTTTTGGCGTGATGTCCTACTCCGTGAATGAGAAGACCTTTGAGATCGGCATCCGCATGGCCCTGGGAGCCCGTAAGCTCGACATCCTGCGGACGACGATCGTGCAGGGGATGCGCCTGACCCTGGTCGGCCTAGCCCTCGGAACCGTGCTTTCGCTCGTTCTGGCTCGTTACCTGTCGAGCCTGCTCTTCGAGGTCCAGCCGCACGATCCCGTGACGCTGCTGGCCGTGGCCGTGTTGCTGGCGGTTGTCGCGGCGGCCGCCTGCTATCTCCCCGCCCGCCGGGCCGTGCGGATCGATCCGATGGTGGCGCTGAGATACGAATAAGAAGGAGGGCACAGTTCACAAGTGGCTGCTGGTAGGGTGGGTTCTTAACCCACGCGTCAAGGACTGAGAACCGACAACTGACAACCGGAGTTGTGCCATGACGATTTGGTGGCAGGATCTGCGGATGGCGTGCCGTCGGCTGAGGAATCAGCCGGCGTTCGCGCTGATGATTGTGGGCATTCTGGCGATCGGGGTCGCCGGCATGACGACAGTCTTCAGTTTGTTCAACGGACTCTTCTTGCGGCCGTTCCCTGTGCCCACCGAACAGCGGCTGATGTACCTGTCTGAGACAGACCGCCAGACCGGCACGCAAGACGTCGGCGTGGCGTATCCTCGTTTTCATGCTTGGCAACAGTACAACCAGACCTTCGAGCGGATGGCGTTCAGCTCCTTCTGGGGCGCCAATCTTGCGGTGGGCGACAGGGCCGAACGGGTGAACATCCGGCTGGCCTCGCGCGATTCTCTGGACGTGTTGGGCTTGCGTCCGGCGCTCGGGCGCTTCTTCGCGGAAGAGGAAGACCGGCCCGGGGGGCCGAACGTGGCACTGGTGAACCACGGTCTTTGGGAGCGGCTGTTCGCTCAGGACCCGGCCGTTCTCGGTCGCACCGTGCGTCTGGACGGCGATCCTGTCACCATTATCGGTGTACTCCCGCCGGAAGCGGATTTTCCCGAGCCGAAGGAGATCTGGCGGCCGCTGTGCGCCGATGCCCAGGGCCACCACGGTGGGATGGGCACGTTTGCAGTCGGGCTGCTGAAAGAAGGCGTGACCGTCGAGCAGGCGCGCCAGGATCTGATCCGCATCCACCAAGGTTGGGTAGAGCAGAACTCCGAGAGGCAAGTGACGACCCGGCCCACTGTGATCCCGTTCCGTGCGCTGTACCGGGAGCAGGTCAAGCAGTATCAGGTGGGGCTCTCCATCCTGCTGGGCGTGGTGGGCTTCGCCCTGCTGACCGCCTGCTGCAACGTGATGAGCCTCATGCTGGCGCGGGGAGCGTTTCAAACCCGGGAGTTTGCCCTGCGGGCCGCCTTGGGTGCGTCCCGGGCCCGGATCATCAAACATGTTCTGGCGGAAAGTCTCGTCCTGTGCGTGGTGGGCGGTTCGCTGGGGATGGTCCTGGGCCAACGGGTGCTCGCCCTGCTGCTGTCCCGCGTGGCCTCCGTGGTCCCCTCGTGGATGAGATTCCCGCTGGACGTCGCGCTGTGCGCTCTTCTGTGTGGCGATGGTCGGGGCGGGCACCCTCTTGTCGGGCCTGCTGCCGGCTCTCCACGCGGCCTTCGCCCGGAACGTCCACGGCGTACTGCAATCGGGGGGCACGCGGGCCACGGTCTCCCGGGGCCGCCGGCGCACGCTCGACGCGATCGTGACGGCCGAGATCGCCTTGGCGTTGACCCTCCTCATCGGCGGCGGGCTGTTGCTCCGGACCTTCCGCCAAGTGCAAAGCATCGATCCCGGCTTTCGCAAGGCCGGGGTCCTCACCTACAACATCTCCCTGCCCCTTGGTCCGTACTTCGATGAGAGTAAACGCCGGGCTTTCTGGGAGCAGCACCTGGAGCGAATCCGGGCGCTGCCCGGCGTGACGGAGGCGGCCTTGAGCGACTACGTTCCCGCGGCGTGGGCAACGTTCGATGAGCTCGACATCGAGGGCCTGGCGCCGACGGCCGCCGGGCCGGCGCACCCGCTGTCCTCCGGCAGAAGGTTACGCCGGGCTATTTCGAGGCACTGGGCCTGCGACTGCTGGCCGGGCGTTTTCTGGGGGAGCAGGACGACCGCAAGGGCAGCGAGAAGGTTGCCCTCGTCAACGAGACGTTCGTGCGGCGCTTCTGGCCGGGCGTCAGTCCGCTGGACAAGCGGATTCGGCGGCCGAACTCGGGCGACTGGATTCGCGTGGTCGGTGTGACCGGGGACGTCATCGGCGCCGGCCTGGACCAGCCGCCTTGGCCGACCGTCTACCTGCCGTCGGGGGCGGACGTTCCTTACGGGATGTTCGGGATCGTGCGAGCGTCGGGCGATCCCTTGTCTCTGATGATGTCCATCCGGCAAGTCGTGCACGCCGCCGACTCCGTGCTGCCGGTTCAGGACATTCGGACGATGAGTGAACGGATTGATGCTTCCGTATGGGTGCGGAGTTTGAGTGCCTGGCTGTTCGGCATTCCGGCCGTGGCGGCTGCTCTCATGGCCTTCGCCGGCATCTACGGCGTGATCAGCTACTCCGTAAGCCGGCGCATCCCGGAGATCGGCATCCGCATGACCCTGGGAGCAAGTCGTTCTGAGGTGACTCGGATGGTCACACGACAAGCTCTGCGGCTCATCGTCGTCGGCCTGTTCTTCGGCGTGGTGGGCGGCTTTGTCCTCAGCCGCTTGCTGGCCAGTCTGCCGGGCATGCTTTACCGGGTCAGCCCCAACGATCCTGTGACTTTCCTGGGTGTGGTCTTCTTGTTGACTGCGGTGGCCCTGCTGGCTTGTTATCTTCCCGCCCGCCGGGCCGCGCGGATCGATCCGATGGTGGCGCTGCGACATGAATAGAAGAGAAAAGAGGATGGACGAGAACTATGTATTGTGATTCTGACGAGAAGCATGTCACGCAGATGGTTGTGCTGTTCGCGGTGGTGCTGGAATTCATGGGCGGCGGGCTGACGCCGGCAGTGGCGGCCATTCCCCAGACGGGGTGCTACACGAGAGAAGGACTGGAGCCGAAGGTCCAGACTGCCATCGACGAGTTTCGGGCGTCCGTGCCGGGGATTATGGACAAGGCGGGGGTTCCCGGCGCGGCCATCGCCTTGGTCGATGATCAAGGCATCGTCTGGACGGAGGGCTTCGGGCACACCGGCGGCAAAAAGAGCCCGCTCGTGACGCCGGATACGCCCTTCATGATCGGCGGCCTGTCCAAGCTCATCACGGCCACAGCGGTGGCGCTCGCGGTTCAGGATGGATGCGTGAAGCTGGATGAGCCGATCACGACGTATCTGCCGGACTTCCAGGTCAACAACCGCTATGAAGAGCATCCGGAGCAGAAGATCACCTTGCGACGTCTGCTCAACAGCACGGCGGGCCTCCCCGCGGAGACCCCGGTGGGGAACCCCTTCGAGCCGGCTTCCGACGCTTACTTCGAAGATCATGTCAAGAGCTTCTATGGCACTTGGCTGGTCTGTCCGGTGGGCCAGAACTTCTTTTCCAGCTCCGCTTCCTACGATCTGGCGGCGTACACGCTGCGCATGGCCAGCGGCAAGCTGTTCAAGGACTATTTGCGCGAGAAGCTCTTCACGCCTCTGGGAATGTCGAACACCACCGCGGATCGGCAGGAGATTCTCGACAACTCGCAGCGCGCGATCGGTCACATGATGGGCATGTCGAAGGTGCCGGCGGTGTATCCGGCGCTCGGAGCGGTCGGCCTCTACAGCACGGCCCGGGACATGGCCCGGCTGGTGCAACTGCACATCAATCGGGGGACTCTCGACGGCCGTCGCCTTGTCGAGCAGCCCCTGATCGAGGCCATCTACGCCCCGGTGGGGATCACCGATCCGAATGTCTACTATGGCCAGGGAATCCGGATCGACAAGCGGTCACCCGAGAAGATCGACGCCATACTTTGGGAGGTGGGGTCCGGATTTGGCTTTCTGTCGCTCCTGCACTGGTATCCGGAATACGGTGTAGGCGCGGTCGTCTTGACCAACAAGCTGCCGAATTCACCGGTGACCGATCTGAGCGTGCCCCTGACCGATAAGCTGGTCAAGGGCAAGGTCATCGCGAAACGGTTCCCGTGGCGCGAGCCCGACCACCGGCAGTGTGTAGGCACGTGGTGGGGCTGGTCCGACCACCAGCCGACCCCCTACAAGGCCGAGTGGCGACCGTATTGTGGCACTCACAATCTGCTGTTCAATGAATACAAGCTCGAATGGTGGGCGCATGTGGCGGTGATCATTCGCGGCCGCGATGAGTTCACGCCCCGCATCACGGTCCAGGAGAAGGAGGGATTCCTGTGTGTGACGGAATCGAAGTTCTTTCAGATGGTGAATGGTCTGCGGTCGGTCAACGAGAAGCTCCAGGAAGTCCGACCGGGGATCTTCGCGACCAAGGGGGGCGGAACCCTCGACTTCACGGGCGAGACGCCGACCTGGTGCAACTATCGCCTCGACAAGAAATGAGCTTTGGCGGGATCGTTGGGCCCAACAGGAGAGACGCATGGCAACATTGTGGCAGGATATTCGGTACGGGATCAGGACCCTGGGCAAGAGTCCCGGCTTCACCGCCGTGGCAGTGCTCACGCTGGCACTGGGCATTGGGGCCAATCTGGCTTTGTTCGGGATTCTCAATGAGATGCTGCTGCGGCCCAAACCGGTCGCCCGGCCGCAGGAGCTGTGGGCGATCGGACCGGCCGATGCGGCCGGGCAGCCGACCTTCGCCTATATCCGGCGGCCCTACTACGAGGCGATCCGGCGCGAGGGCGCGTGTTCCAGGGCATCATCGGTTACGCGACCATCGAGCCCAGACTGCGGACCGAGGAGGAGGCCGAACCCCTTGCGGTGGAGTTGGTCTCGGGCGAGTACTTCTCCTTCCTGGGTGTGATCCCGGTGCTGGGACGCGGGTTTCTGCCGGAGGAGGACGCCGAAAACGGAGGGCCCGCAGTCGCTGTCATCAGCCATGCGTTCTGGCAGAACCGGTTTGGCGGGGCCTTGGACGTTCTGGGCAAGACCATCCTGCTGAACAACACACCCGTGGAGATCGTGGGGGTAGCCCCCAAGGGATTCACTGGTCTTGGTTATGGCCGGCCCAATCTGTGGCTGCCGGCCGGCTTGGAGTTGACGCTGGTGGAATCGGCGATCTACGAACTCGTCGGGCGCCTGCCCGACCCAAGACTGGCCACGGCAGCGGAGGGTCTCCTGTCGCCCGTCGCCGCCGAGGTCACGAAGGAATTGTCCGGTCCCAATGGAGATCGGCGCTGGTCTCGGTATGGAGTCTTTCCGGATTTCCAAAAGGTCCGGCTCGATCCAGTCGGACGCGGCCTGCTGGGTACGTCGCGCCTGAGGCCCAAGGTCCTCGGTTTCCTGCGGTTTGCGGGAGTGGCGACGGTGCTGCTGGTGTTGATTGCCTGCGCCAACGTTGCCAGCCTGTTTTTGGCACGGGCCCTGCAGCGCCGCAAAGAGACGGCTACGCGCATTGCGCTCGGCGCCACGCGTGCGGCCCTCGTGCGGCAGGTTGTCTGTGAAGGGGTCCTCGTCGCGCTTGGCGGCACGGCGGGGCGCTGCTGGTGTTTTCCTGGGTTGGGCAGGGCCTGATGACGCTCGCCCGTTGGTGGCCGGGACCGCCTTTGCATCCGGCGGCCGATCTGCGCGTCCTGCTCTTCGCGGCTGCGGCGGTGTTGGCGGTGGGGGTGGGCTTCAGCCTCCTGCCGGCACTCCACGTGAGCGCGTTGGCGCCTTCGTCCGCTCTCAAGGACGTGCCGGGTGCGGACCGCCGGCGACGGTGGTTGCGTGAGGGGTTGATTGTCGCGCAGGTGGCGGGCTCGCTCGTCCTTTTGTGCGGGGCGACGCTGTGCCTGCGCAGCGTGAGCAAGCAACTGTCGGTGGACCTGGGCTACCGGTCCGACCGGCTCGCGGTCGCGTCGCTCGATCTGGAGCGCATCGGTTTCACCAAGGATGGCGTCCTGCCGCAATTGGAGGAGATCGTCCGGCGCGTGGCCCTCGTTCCCGGCGTGGAGCGAGTTGGTTTTTCCCCCGTCGAGCCGATGGGTGGGTGGAAGTCATGGTTGGACGTGTCGATCCAACTCGAGGGCTACCAGCCGCCCAACGAGAATCCCGTTGACGTCGGCTTCTACCCGCGGGTTGGCCCCGGCATGTTCGGCGTGTTGGGCATTCCGCTGCTGCGCGGCCGGGACTTCAGCCGGGAAGACATTGAATCCGGCCGCCGGGTGGTGATCGTGAACGAGAGTTTCGCCCGCAGGTTCTGGCCGGGCCAGGAGCCGCTGGGCAAGCACATTCGCCAGTGGGAGGTCGTGGGCGTGGTCCGGGACGCCTGCCTCGACCGCTTCGACGAGCGGCGGGACGCCAACGTCTTTCTTGTCGCCAAGAAAGACGCTCTTCTTGAGTCCAACCTGCTGATCCGTGCCAAAGGAGACGCGCGACACGTGGTCGCCGCGGTGCGTGCCGAGCTCGCTCGCATCCATCCGAAGCTGATGACGGGCGACATTCGCACGGTGCGCGACATCATCAGGGAGACACTGGCCGTGGAATATGCCGCCCTGCGTGTCCTCAGCATCCTCGGGGTTTTGGCCCTCGTGCTGGCCGCGGTGGGCGTCTACGGCGTGATGGCCTATCTGGTGAACAGCCGGACCCGGGAGATCGGCATCCGCCTGGCCGTGGGGGCGACCCGCGCGGACGTGATGCGCCTGGTTCTGTCCAGGGGTCTGCGGTTGGGGCTGATTGCCGTGGCCCTTGGCGTGCCGCTGGCGCTCGGGGCGGCTGTGGTCCTGCGGCATCAAATCGCCGGTATTAGTCCGTTCGATCCGGTGTCCTTTGGCACCGTGGCGGTGTTCGTCTTGGCGGTCCTGAGCGCTGCCTGTTGGCTGCCCGCCCGCCGGGCGGCGCGGATCGATCCGATGGTGGCGCTGAGGCACGAATGAGAAGAGTTGGCAGTTCCCAGTTGACCGTTGTCAGCAGGAAGAACCGCTGACCGAGGACGAGCAACTGAGAACTGAGAACCGACAACTGAGAACCGGAGAACGAACATGGGAACACTGTGGCAAGATGTACGTTATGGGGTGCGGATGCTCGTAAGGAATCCCGGCTTTACGGCCGTGGTGGTGGTGATTCTGGCCGTGGGCATCGGGGCGAACACGGCCATTTTCAGCGTCGTCAACGCGACGCTGCTGCGGCCTTTGCCGTATCCGCATCCGGAGCAACTGGTGCAGATCAAGAGAGAAGTGGTCAAAAACTCCAAGCGGGAGGTCAGTGACTCGATCAGTGACGCCCAATTCCTTGCTTGGCAGCGGGAAAACCGCGCCTTGGCGGCGCTGGCCGGCTATAACCGCACGGAATCGACCCTGATCGGCGGCGAACGGGCCGAGCGCGTGGAGTGCGGCAAGGTCACGGCGGGCTTCTTCTCGCTGTTGGGCGTGCCACTACCGCTGGGACGGGCCTTCCTGCCGGAAGAGAACCAAGGCGGTGCCCCGCCGACGGCTATCCTGAGTCACGACTTGTGGCAGCGCTGCTTCGCGGCCGATCCCGCCGTCATCGGCAAGACCGTCCTGCTGGACGATCGCAGCTATACGATTGTGGGCGTTCTGCCTGCCGGGCTTCCAGTTTCTGGAGAACTATGCCATCTATGTGCCCCTGGTGCTGAACGAGAGCCCGGCACCCATGTCCGGCGGGGGGCTCGATGACCATTCACTTCGGAGGCCCCGGGCCCTCCGTGATCGGCCGACTCAAGCCCCAGATCGGTCTGGCCCAGGCGCAAGCCAATCTCGACGCGATCTTCCAGGCGACCGCCACACCGGAGCAGCAGGGAGGGGCGCCCAACTCGATGAATCGCGTTGGGGGACCCGGCCGCGTGCTCCTGGTCAGCCTGCACGAGGAGGTCGTCGGTTCGTCGAAGCTGTCCCTGTACATTCTGCTGGGTGCGGTCGGCTTTGTGCTGTTGATCGCGTGCGCCAATGTCGCTAATTTGCTGCTGGCCCGTGTGGCCGGCCGGCAGCGGGAGATGGCCGTCCGCGCGGCCCTTGGGGCGGGGCGGTGGCAGATTATTCGTCAGCTTCTGATCGAGAGCGTTCTGCTGGCGCTTCTCGGCGGCGGGGGTGGCCTGCTACTGACGTGCCTCGGCATGAGTTGGCTGCGGTCGTTCAGCGAGATCAACCTGCCGCAGTTCACCCATGTTCACGTCGATCTCGGGGTCCTGGCGTTCACGATGCTCGTGGCGCTGGCGACCGGCCTCGTCTTCGGACTTTTTCCGGCTTGGCAGACCTCCCAGGTCGGCTTGGTGGAATCGCTCAAGGAAGGCGGGCGCGGGTCCACGCAGGGCCGATCCAGTCAGCGCCTGCGCAGCGTGCCTTGGTGGCCTCGGAGATGGGCTTGGCGCTGGTGCTCCTGATCGGCGCGGCGCTGCTGGTCAAGAGTTTCCTGATCCTGCACGGCATCGACCCGGGCTTTCGGCCCGACCGCCTGTTGTCGCTCAGCATCCATCTGTCGCCATCCCGCTATCCCCAGCCCAACCTCCAGGCCGGCTACTTCGAAGAGGTGCTGAACCGGCTCAGCGCGATCCCCGGCGTCGAGGCGGTGTCGGCCAGCGTCTCCCCGCCGCTGAGCCATATGGCGATGGGATCCTTCTTCCACGTGGAAGGACGCCCCGCTCCGGCCCCCACGATAGACTCCTTTGTCCAGTTCGACATGGTCAGCGCCGGCTACTTCCGCGTGATGGGGATTCCGTTGCGGAGCGGCCGGTTCTTCACCGAGCAAGACCGTCGCGGCGCGCCGGAAGTTGTCATCATCAATGAAACGCTGGCCCGGAAGTATTTCCCGGAGGAGGACCCGCTGGGCAAGCGGGTCAGCAAGGGCGGGGGATCGGAGTGGTCGACGATTGTCGGCGTGGTCGGAGACGTGCGCCAGTTCGGCGTGGCCAATCAAGCCAGTGCCACTGTACTACCAGCCTTACCTGCAAGCCGGCTGCCCGCGGATGAGCCTCGTGGTGCGGACGGCCGGGGACCCCCTGCGGCTGGCGGCCGCCGTGAGCGCCCAGGTCGCGAGCCTGGACAAGGACCAGCCGGTTTTCGACATCAAGACGCTGGAACAGCGACTGTCCAGCCAGATGGCGCCGCGCCGCACCAAGATGATCCTGTTGGGGACCTTTGCCGCTCTGGCGACCGTCTTGGCTGCCGCCGGGATTTTCGCCGTGATCTCGTACACCGTCGCGCAGCGGACGCACGAGATCGGCGTGCGCATGGCCCTGGGGGCCCAGGGCGGTCACATCCTCAAGCTGGTGGTCAAGCAGGGCATGATCTTGGTGTCGGCCGGCGTCGGCGTCGGGCTGTTCGTGTCCCTTTGGCTCACGCGCTACCTGGCCAGCATGCTCTATGAGGTCAAGCCCGCCGATCCGCTGACCTATGCGGCGGTGGCGGTCCTTTTGATCGGCGTTGCGGTGCTGGCATGCCTACTGCCCGCGTGGCGTGCGGCGCGAGTCGATCCCATGACGGCCTTGCGAAGTGAATGAACTGAGTTGGCAGTTGACAGTTGTCAGTTCCCAGCAGGACAACCAAGGGCCGCTGGCCGGCAACTGAGAACTGGCAACTGGGGACTGAGAACTCAGGGCTGTGTCCGGATTTGGGCGCGCCAATCCCAGAACCGGACAGAAAGAAGAAGTGGGCCGTTGCCATTTGGCAGTTGTCAGCAAGAGAAAGCAGGCGGAATGCCAAAAATCAATGACGGAGAACTGGAAACTGGCAACGGAGAACCCGAGTCCGTCTGGCACGCGGCTTGCTTGAGAGCTTGGCATGGATATACCGCGAAAATCTGCTAAACGCATGAAGATGATTCGCCGGGGCGTGATCGCCACGGTGGGCTTGGTGGTGGTGGCGGCTACGACGGTCGGGGTCTCCCGGCTCAAGCCTGCCGCCCCCGGCGTGGACCGCCGGACCTTGTGGCTGGACAAGGTCAAGCGGGGGCCGATGCTCCGCGAGGTCCGCGGCGTGGGGACCTTAGTCTCGGAAGATATTCTCTGGGTGCCGGCGGTCGTATCGGGCCGGGTCACTCGGATCCTGGTCGAGCCCGGCACGGCCGTCGAGCCCAATACCGTTCTGCTGGAACTGAACAATCCGGAGCTGGAGCTGGAGTTATTCAACGCGAAGTCGGAGGCGGAGGCGGCCCAGGCGCAACTGGCCGCGCAAGATGCCCAGCTCCACGAGCAACTGCTCCAGAGCGAGGCTACCGTGGCTGGTCGGCAGGCCGACTACAATGACGCGAAGCTCGGACTCGAGGTGAGCCAGAAAGAGTACGACGATGAGCTGATCTCGGAGCAGCAGTTCCGACAGGCGCGCGCCAGGGTCGTGCAGGCCGAGAAAGTGCTGAAGATCAACCAGGAATGCCTGAAGATGTCCCGCGAGAAGACAGTGCCGAAGCAATTAGCCCAGACCGAAACGGCCGTGCGCAAGGCCGAGTCGCTGTATAAGCTCAAGCAGAAACAGGTCGAGTCGCTGCACGTGCGGGCCGGCGCGGCCGGGATTCTGGCCCAGATCCCAACCAAGATCGAGCCCGGCCAGTCCGTCGCCGTGGGCACGATCGTCGGCAAGATCACCAATCCCAAGAAGCTCAAGGCCGAGTTGAAGATCCCCGAGGCCCAGGCCCGGGACGTGACCCTCGGTCTGGCGGCGGAGATCGACACGCATCATGGGACGGTGGTGGGAAAAGTCGTCCGCATCGATCCCACGGTCATGGAGGGCAACGTCACGGTAGATGTATCGTTCAACGGTGCCCTGCCCCTGGGCGCCCGGCCGGACCTGTCGGTCGTCGGCACGATCACGATCGAAAAGCTCGATGACGTGCTGAACGTCGGCCGGCCCGTCTTCGCCTCTTCCGAAGGCCCCTCGGAGCTATTCAAAGTAGTCGAAGACGGTCGGTACGCCGAGCGCAGCCGCGTCCAGTTCGGCCGCACCTCGGTCAGCACGATCGAAGTCCTGGAAGGCCTGGAAGTCGGCGACGAGATCATCCTCAGCGATATGTCGCAATGGGATGGATGCGATAGAATCAGACTGAAATAGTTGACAGTTGGCAGTTGTCAGTTGACAGAAGAAGGAGAGAAACCATGAGAGGGAACAGTTATCGGGACTTGGAGGTTTGGAAGAAGAGCATGGACGTTGTGGTGCAATGTTATGAGACCACGCGGTCATTTCCGGCAAGCGAGCAGTACGGTTTGACGGGCCAGATTCAAAGAGCGGCGGTTTCGGTCCCCGCCAACATTGCCGAAGGTCAAGCCCGCCAGCACAGAAAGGAGTTTCTTCATCACCTTTCTATCGCCCACGGTTCCGTTGCGGAACTGGAGACCCATATCGAAATCGCGAGACGGATCGGGTATATCGGGGACCCGGTGGCCCATCGCTTCTTCGGCCAGACGGAAGAGGTCGGCAGGATGATCAACGGTCTTCGGAAATCGCTCTGTCAGTCCCGACCACCGAAGGGACGTTCCTCTGACTGACAACTGTAAACTGGGAACTGGGAACTACTCTATGGCACAACCAAACGAAGCATTGATCCGCGTCGAAAACCTGCACAAGGTCTTTATCACCGAGGAGGTGGAGACCCACGCGTTGGCCGGGATTCACCTGTCCATCGCCCAGGGCGAATACGTCTCCATCGCCGGACCGTCCGGCTGCGGCAAATCGACCTTGATGGCGATCCTGGGCCTGCTCGATTCGCCCACCGAAGGCGAATACCGGCTGGGCGGCGAATCGGTGGCGAACCTGTCCGCCTCGCAGCGGGCCCGCATCCGCAACCGGCAGGTGGGCTTCATCTTCCAGAGCTTCAACCTGATCGGCGACCTGACCGTGTATGAGAACGTGGACCTGCCGCTGACGTACCGGGGCATGCCCTCCGCCGAGCGCAAGCAGCGGACGCAGGAGGCGCTGGAACGCGTGGGTATGTCCCATCGCATGAAACATTACCCGGCCCAGCTCTCCGGCGGTCAGCAGCAGCGGGTGGCGGTCGCCCGCGCGGTGGTGGGGCGACCGTCCATCCTGCTGGCCGACGAGCCGACCGGAAACCTCGACTCGAACAACAGCGAGGCGGTCATGGGCCTGCTGAGCGAGTTGCACCACGAAGGGGCCACGATCTGCATGGTCACGCACGACCCGCGCTACGCCCGTCACGCCCAGCGCACGGTCCACCTCTTCGACGGCCGGATCGTGGAAGAGGAAGAGGCCACCCGCAAGCAGCAGGAAACCGCCGAGCTCAAGCAAAGCGGCTTCGACATGGCGTAAGACAAGCGGATTGGAACGATGGGATACTGGAATAATGGGTCGGAGTGCTGACGCTCCTGCGCCGTTCCATCATTCCAGATCACTCTTGGAATCATGCAGTGACGACTTTGTGGCAAGATGTCCGATATGGCGTCCGCATGTTGCGGAAGAGTCCTGGCTTCACCGCCGTGATGGTGCTTTCGCTGACCTTGGGGATCGCGCCAAACACGACGATCTTCACCTTCCTCAATGCGCTGTTGCTGCGCCCGCCTCCAGTCGAGGAGCCGGATGATTTGTGGCAGATCTGGAAGTTCCGGCCCAACGCGTCGTCAGTAATGAAGCGCTACGGGTCTTGGAGTCGCATCGCGATCGCCCATCTGCGCACAAACAGCCGCTCCTGTGCGGCCATCGCTGCGTTCGATGGTGAACCGACGCTGACGAGTTGGAACCGCAACGGAATCGGCGAATCAGTTCAGAGCCTTTTTGTGTCGGCGAACTTCTTCGATGTGTGCGGGATTCGACCTGCGTTGGGACGCTTCTTCATTCCGCTGGAAGACCAGACTCCTGGCACATATCCCGTGGTTGTAGTCAGCCACGGGTTTTGGCGAAACCGTCTCGGAGCCGATCCACAGATTGTGGGACGCGAGCTGACGATCAACGGGGTCACGCTGACCGTTATCGGCGTGGCTCCCACCAGCTTCACGGGCGTCATGGCCGCAGTGAATCCGGATCTATGGGTGCCGTTCATGATGGCCCCATCGGTGTTGCACGATGCCGGGTGGCTCACGAGAGCCGATTCGCACTCGGTCATCGGCCTGGGACGCCTGAAGGCGGGCGTCAGTGTCTCCCAGGCATCGGCGGAATTGACGGTGCTCACCCGCCGCTTTGATGCGGAGGTTCCGGGCGACTACGTCCGTGGGGACGATGCCGTCCTGATACCCGCGCTCCTTGTCCCCGGCCCGTTGCGGGGATATGTCCGTACCTTTACGGCGATCTTTATGGGCGCGGTCTTTCTTGTGCTCCTGATTGCCTGCGTGAACGCCGTGAATCTCCAACTCGCTCGCGCTGTGGGACGGCGTCAGGAAATCGCTGTGCGCTCGGCGCTCGGCGCGGGACGTGGGCGACTGCTTCGCCAGTTGCTCACCGAAAGCGTGCTGTTGGCCACGCTGGGAGGCGGGCTGGGGCTGCTTCTGTCGCTGTGGTTGGCCCGTCTCATCGAGCGCCTGGTTCCGACTACCCTGCCGATTCGCTTCGAAGCCCAACTCGACTGGCGCGTGCTCGCCTTCACGGCGATTCTCTCTTTGGTCACGGGAATCATCTTCGGGCTGACGCCGGCGTTTTGCGGCACCCGCGTGAATATGGCTTCGACGCTGAAGGACGTAACACGGACAGCGGTGGTGAGACGGTCCCGTTTCGCCAGCGCGCTGATTGTCGGGCAGATGGCCCTGTGCCTGATCCTGTTGTTGGCAGCGACCCTGTGCCTGCGCAGCCTGATGAACGCGTGCGCCTTTGACCCCTGCTTCGTGGTCAAGGACCGGGTGGCGGTGAGACTCAATCTGGGCGACTACGACTACACTGCAGACCAGGCGAAAGAGTTCTACACGCGGCTGGTGGATCGAGTGCAGGCTCTACCCGGCGTTCGTTCCGCGGCGTGGGCCAGTCATCTGCCGTTGGGAACGGAGCGCAGCAACGGCAACTTCCAGTTGGAGGGACAGGAGCCCCGTCCGGGTGAGAACGGTTTCTTCTTCGAGCGGTTCGCCGTTGGGCCAGGTTACTTCGCTACGATGGGCACGACGCTGCTTCAAGGCCGTGAATTCACGGACGCAGACCGGGAAGGAAAAACCCGGGTGGCGATTATCAATGAGGCTGCGGCCACCCGCTATTGGCCGGGCCAGAATCCTATAGGTCGTGGTTTGTACTCGGGTGATCCTAAACCCCAGAACGCGCTCGAAGTTGTCGGCGTGGTCCAGACAGGCCGGTATTGCAGGCTTGGGGAGGGACCCAAGCCTGTGTTCTACGAGTGCTTCTTTCAAGGGCAGCATCTGCGCGGCACGTTGGTTGCCCACGTTCAAGGTAATCCCGGTCCGGCGCTCGCCGCGATGCGTGTGGCCGTGCGGGAACTGGATTCCCGGCTGGCGCTGACGCGCCTGACGACGCTGGAGCAGCATCTCTCGCTCACGCGGTTTCCGATGCGAGCATCGGGTCTGCTGCTGGTTGTGCTGGGGCTGGTCGCGCTGGTGCTCGCGGTGTCCGGCCTCATCGGTGTGATCGCCTATTCCGTGTCACAACGCACACGCGAGTTTGGCATCCGCATGGCGCTCGGCGCAGCGACATGACGTTCTGCGACTCGTGCTACGCCAGGGCTTGAGACTCGCCGGCATCGGTGCGGGCATTGGACTCGTCAGCGCGCTGGCGGCCACCCAACTGCTGCGGAACCTGCTCTTCGGCATCAGCCCGACCGATCCACTCACGTTCGTGGTCATTCCGCTGTTGTTGCTGTCAGTAGCGTATCTGGCCTACTACCTTCCTGCCCGTCGGGCGGCGAAGATCGATCCGATGGCGGCGCTGCGGTGTGAATAGGAGGAACCGATGGGAACACTATGGCAAGACGCGAAGTACGCGGTTCGGCAACTGCGCAAGAGCCCTGGTTTCACTGGGATCGCGGTGCTCTCGCTGGCACTCGTGCTCGGCGTGAACTCCGGCGTCTTCACGATCATTAACGCGTTGTTTCTCCGTCCCGTCATCTCCTTGCGACCGGACGAGATAGTCAATGTCACCACGGCACGGGCCGCGGCCGATCACAGCTACCGGCCCTTCTCGTTTTCGGAGTTCTCGCTGCTGCGCGAATCCCATGAGGTGTTTGCTGATGTCGCGGCGTTTCGATTCGCCGCGGTGGGTGTCGGAGCACATGCCAACTCAGAAATGCGGCGGAGGTTCGGCTTCCTCGTATCGGACAACTATTTTTCCCTGCTGGGGGCGGCGCCCGCGGCGGGGCGTTTCTTTCTGCCGGAGGAATCGAGGCCGAATGCCAATAGCCGTGTGGCTGTGGTGAGCCATGCCCTGTGGAGAAGCTTGGCGGACAGCCGGGACTTCACCGCTTTTGACGTTGCAATAAACGGCGAGCCCTGGACTGTTGTGGGAGTGGCTCCCGCGGGATTCAGCGGAGGCAATGCCGTGTTTGCGCCGGATATCTGGCTGCCGATGGGAATGGCCTCCCGCGTGAGTAGAGCATTCGGTCAGGGGCGGGTCGACCGAGATCTCGCCGATCCTGCCAACTTCACGTTGTCCGTCATCGGGCGTCTGCAGCCCGGGCTGACCCTGAAAGCGGCGGAGACCCGCTTGCCGGCCCTCGCGGAACGTCTTTCCATGATTGCGGCGGATGCGGCCGAGGGGCCCCGCACTTTGGAAATCGCACATCGCTCGAGATTCAGCATGTCTACGGAGCCATCTTCGGATGGTCCGCTCCGCCTTTTTGGCGCGCTGCTGCTCGGCATGGCAGCCGTGGTGCTGTTGGTGGCGTGTCTGAATCTCGCCAACATGTTTTTGGCTCGGAACGTTACGCGCTCCCAGGAACTCGCGGTGCGTCTGGCGTTGGGTGCATCCCGCTGGCGGGTCGTCCGCATTCTTTTCGGCGAGGGATTGATCGTCGCCCTGATGGGTGGCGCCGCTGGACTGCTGCTGAACTACTGGGGCAACGCGCTTCTGCTCGATTCGCTGAGGGGCAACTCGAGCTTGTTCTCCTTGGGATTTTCTCTGGTGCTGGAGGCAACGCCGGACATCCGGGTTCTACTGGCCACTCTGGTCTTCTGCACGGCCGCGACACTTGTTTTCGCCATCGGTCCGGCATGGCACACCACCCGGGAGATCGCCCGGGGAAGGCTTTCGCTGCACTATGCGACGCGGACCATAACGGAGCGGTGGGGCCGCCTGTTCTCCGCACGGCATTGCCTGTTGATGACGCAGCTCGCCCTCTCTCTGGTTCTGCTTTTCAGCGCGGGGCTGTTCTATCGGGCCGCGTACTCCGCCGCCCGGCTCGATCCCGGATTTGCACCAGAGGGCGATCTGGTTGCCGAGATTGACTATTCGCTCGTTGACCGTAGCGACGTGAGTGTGCGGACCTCGGTCGCAACCATAGTGGACGTGCTGGGGGAGCATCCCGCGGTACGCGAGGTAGCGCTGGCCTCACACCTTCCATTCGAACATTTGGACAGCAGTCTTGATGTTTCGGCGGTCGACCACAGTCCCGGCATCGGCCCGAGACGGGCCCGCGGAAGACCGACCTCTATTTCCGCAAACTACTTCAATACCATCGGAGTGAGGTTGCTGCGCGGCCGTGATTTCACCGACCTGGAATGGCGTCGCCCCGAGGGGCGCAAGTAGTCATCATCGACGAACGTATGGCAGCCGCGCTCTTTCCTGGCGAAGATCCCGTAGGCAGATACCTCGAACGCACTCGCGGTCCCGAGGAAGCGGCATCTGAGCCCATAGAAATCATTGGCGTCGTCTCCGCCCACTGGGACAAGGTGTTCTCCGAAGGCCCACCGCCGCGTCTATTCTTCCCGCTCGCCAAGCGACCTTCGGCGCATGTGTTCGTACATCTCCGGGGCAGAGTCGCAGATGCGGCGGCATCGGGAGCATTTCGCGAGCAAGTCAGAAAAGAGCTCCACACGCTCGACGCGGGAATTCCTCTGGTACAATTGGCGCCCTTCACGGCGATTCTGGACGGCAATGTGGAGCTGTGGTCGATGCGGTTCGTTTCGGTGTTGTTTGGCATCTTTGGTGCTATCGCACTACTGCTGGCGGTGGTCGGCGTCTATGGTGTGAAGGCCTTCGCCGTCGCACGTCGCACGCGGGAGATCGGCATCCGCATAGCGCTGGGCGGCCAGCCCCGACAGATATTCGTCGTCTTTCTCAAGCAAGGTGCCGTGCAGATCGCTATCGGCTTGGGCGTTGGCCTGCTGCTCTCGCTGGCCACGGGGCGTCTGCTGGCCAGTATGCTTCTGCGCGTGTCCCCGAACGATCTGGTTGTGCTTGCCGCCGCCGCGCTTCCGCTGGCCACCGCGGCATTGCTCGCCTGCTGGCTCCCCGCCCGGCGGGCGGCGCGAGTCGATCCGATGGTGGCGTTGCGCTGTGAATAGGACGGACAAATGAGGAATCTCTGGCAGGACATACGCTACGGTGTCCGGATGCTGCTCCAACGGCCGGGCTTCACCCTCACGGCGGCGCTTGTGCTGGCCCTGGGGATCGGCGCCAATACGGCCCTGTTCAGTGTGGTGCGCGGCGCCCTGTTCAGTCCGCTGCCTTTCAGCGATTCCCAACGCCTCGTTCTGGTCCAGACGGCCTGGCGTTCCACCAGCATGAAGATGACTTGTTCCGGACCGGACTATCTCGACTGGGTCGAGCGCAATCGGGTCATGGAGGGATTGTGTGCCTGTACTCCGTGCCAAGTGAGTCTCACCGGGGCCGGCGCGCCCTTGGCCGTGCCGGGCTTGCGTGCCTCCACGAATTTCTTTGACGTGCTGCGGCCGGGGGGAATGACGCTGGGACGCGGATTCCGTCCGGAAGAAGGGCACGTGGGCAGCCACAACGTGATTGTGCTAAGCCACAGTCTCTGGCACGACCGTTTCCATGCGGACCCGAATATCCTCGGCCAGGCCGTCACCCTGGACGAGGCGGTCTACACGGTCGTCGGCGTAGCGAAGCCCGTCTTGGGTTTTCTGGAAGAGTTGACTCGTTTCTACGTTCCTCTGACGCAGGAGGAATTGACCGGCAGCAGCCGCGGCAACCACTATCTCCTCGTGCTGGGGCGTCTGAAGCCCGGAGTCTCTCGGCCCAGGCCCAGGCCCAAATGGACCAGGTGGCCGCACAGATCGAGAAGGAACATCCCGATACGAACAACGCGAAGGGAGCCGCCCTCGAATCCCTGCACCAGGCGGTGCTCGGCAGCGTGCGTACGGCGCTGCTCGTTCTCTACGGCGCGGTCACCGTGCTGCTGCTGGTGGCGTGTGTGAATGTTTCCAACCTGCTGGTGGCCAAGGGCGCGGTCCGCAGCCGGGAAATGGCCGTGCGCCGTGCGCCGGGCGCCGGCGCGGACGGCTGCTGCGGCAACTGCTGACCGAAAGCGTCCTGCTCGGCCTGCTCGGCGGTGTCCTGGGGCTCGCCTTGGCCTTTGGGGAGTCTGGACCTTCTACGCTGGATAGCCCCGCGCCTCCCCGAGGCGGCCGGCCTGGGAATCCCCGGGCTGGCGGAAGCCCGGGTGAGTCTGCCTGTGCTGAGTTTTACGATGGGCCTGTCCCTGGCGGTGGGACTGCTCTTCGGGATGGTGCCGGCCTGGCAGGGGTCGCGTGGCGGCCTGAGCACTGTTTTGAAGGAGACGGGCCCGAGCCTGTCCCGCGGGCGCGTCCGTCACCGCACGCTCGGGACGCTCGTCGTCGCCCAGATAGCCCTGGCCATGATGTTGCTGACGGGCGCGGGTCTGCTGCTCAAGAGTTTCACCCTGCTGCAACGGTCGGACCCCGGATTCAAGGCCCGCGGGCTCCTGGCCTTGTACGTGGTGCGTCCCGACACGGCCGGCAATCGCAACCGGTCGGATCGCGTGACCTATTTCAGCCGCGTCCTCGAGGCATTGGCGGCCCTGCCGGGCGTCCAGGGGTCCGGCGCGATCGACATGCATCCCATGGATCCGAAGGGCATCACCAACTCGTTTCAGATCGTCGGAAAAGAGGGCTGGCCGAACGCCGAGACCCGTGTCGTGTCCGGCGACTACTTCCGTTGCCTGGGCATCCCGCTGGTGCGCGGGCGGACCTTCACGGCGGCGGATAACGAGCAAAGTCCGCGGGTCGTGATCGTCAATCAGGAATTGGTGCGGCGTCATCTCCCCGATCGGGACCCGCTCGGCCAGGTGGTTGACTTCGGGGGCAGCCGCCGGACCATCGTGGGCGTCGTGGGAAATGTGAAAATCAAGTCCTTGCGCAGCGAGGACTACCCGGCGTTCATCTACGAACCCCTCCCCCAGGCGTGCGGACACGCCATGACCTTCTTCCTTCGTACGAGTGGCGATCCGCTGCGCTGGGCCGACGCCGTGCGCCAGGCCCTCGGGGACATCGATCCGAGCCAGCCGATCCGCTACACCCAAACCATGGATCAGCTCGTGTTGCAGTCCATTTCGGTCGAGCGTTTCTGTACGGTTCTGCTGACCGTCATGGCCGGCGTCGCCCTGCTTATGGCGCTGGTAGGACTCTACGGCGTGATGGCCTTTGCCGTGGCGGAACGCTGGAACGAGATCGGGATTCGCATGGCGCTCGGGGCCCAGAACAAGGACATCCTTCGCCTGGTGATCGGAAAAGCCTTCGTTCTGACCCTCGTCGGTCTGGGGGTCGGCCTGCTCTGCACCCTGGCCCTCTGCCGTCTGATGGCCAGTCTGCTCTATCAGACCAGCGTCTATGACCCGGCGACGTTCGTGCTGATCCCCGTGTTGCTCTTCGCGGTGGCGATGCTGGCTTGTTACCTCCCCGCCCGCCGGGCACGCGAAGATCGATCCGATGGTGGCGTTAAGATGTGAATAGGAGAGGTTTATGAGAACGCTATGGCAGGACATTCGTTTCGCGGCCCGGATGTTGACGCGAAGTCCGGGATTCACGCTGGTAGTGGTGGCCATCCTGGCGCTGGGGATCGGGGCCAACACGGCGATCTTCAGTGTCGTCAACGCCGTGCTCCTGCGGCCACTGCCCTTGCGGGAGCCACAGCGTCTCGTGGAGATCTCGACCCGGTTTGGCGATCCCGAGTTCGTGCGCGATGCTGGAGCGGGCCGCACAGGCGATGGGCGTAACGAATGGCGGCAACAGCACTTTCGACTTCTGGGAGATCCGGCAGCGGAACCACGTCTTTGACAGCGTGGTTGCTGCCGCCGGGCCCTGGGCGAACGTGGATGTCAGCGGCGACGAGCCGCGCAACGTCCTGGGAGCGTGTGTCTCCGGCGCGTTCTTCTCCTCTTTGGGAATCCCGATTCTGCTGGGCCGGACGTTTCTTCCGGAAGAGGACCAACCGGGAAAGGACCAAGTGGTGATCCTGGGCCATCAGTACTGGACCCAGCGTTTCGGGGCCGATCCGGACATCATCGGTAAGACCATCTCCTTCAAGGAAGGGATGTACACCGTCGTGGGTGTTCTGCGGCCCGACTTTCGCTTCCTGGAGTACGGCGGGATCTCGGACACCCTGGCGTTTTTCGCCGAACAAGGGGGCTTGCAGGACATCCAGGTTTGGAAGCCCCTGGCCTTGACGGCGGCCAAGGCGGGACCGAACAGCCTGTTCTCATTCGGCAACTTCGTGCTGGCCCGCCTGAAGCCCGGTGTCAAGGTCGACCAGGCTCAGGCCGAGCTGGACGTCATCAGCCGCCAACTGACGCAGGAATTCAAACAACGCGGCCCACGCAGCCTGCGGGTCAGCGCGATCCAGGAGTGTCTGGCGGCTCACGTGCGGCCGGCGCTCTGGGCTCTTTCCGGCACGGTGGCGTTTGTGTTGCTGATCGCCTGTGCCAACGTGGCCAACATGTTGCTGGCCCGCTCAATCGGCCGGCAGCGCGAGGTGGTGATCCGCGCGGCGTTGGGGGCGGGACGCCTGCGGCTGGTGCGCCAGTTTCTCACCGAGAGTCTTCTACTGTCCTTGCTCGGAGGCGTAGCCGCCCTGTTTCTAACCATCTGGTCGCTGGTTTCTCTGAAGGCCTCTCTCCTTTCCAAGATGCCGCGCTTGTCGGACATCCGGGTGGATGGCACTGTTCTATGTTTCACGCTCGCCGTGTCTGTGCTCACCGGCCTGTTGATCGGGCTGGCGCCGATCTCTGCGGCTCTCCGGACCCGCCCTCGGACGCGCCTTGAAGGAGGGCAGCCTGACGCTCCGCGGTGCGGCGCCTCGGGCCGTGTTGAGCCGGATTCTGCTGGTCTCCGAGGTCGCCCTGTCGCTGATCCTGCTGATCGGAGCGGGACTGATGGTCAAGAGCTTCTGGCGGCTGACGCACGTGGACCTGGGCTTCGATCCGAAGAACGTGTTGGTGGTGGACAAGCGCTTCGATGTGCCCCTACTGGATCGGATACGTCAACTGCCCGGTGTCGAGACGGTGGCGGCCGGAAGCTCGTGCATCAATATTGGCGGCTCGTACAATGAGTTCCGCATCGCGGGGCGCGATACGCCTGCGGGCGACAAGATACCGGAGGCAAAGTGTGTCCCGGTCACCGAGGACTATTTTGCCGCGCTGCGGATTCCTCTGCGGGCGGGCCGGGTCTTCACGGCCAACGATCATGCCAAGGCGGAACGGGTGGCGATCGTCAACGAGATGATTGCGCGGCGCTATCTCTCCGATGCTTCCCCGTTGGATCAGATCCTGACCTGCAAAGGGAAGTCCTGTCGGATCGTCGGCGTCGTGGCGGATGTACGTCCTTTCGGCCTTCGTAGTGAGGTTATGCCGATGATTTATATCCCCTTCTCGCAGGCCGATTGGGTCAGCGGCAGCAGCGAACTCATCATTCGCACCGGCGCGAATCCGGAAACCATGGTCACACCCATTCGCCGGGAATTCCTGGCGGCGAGCCCTCTGACCCCCACTCCGCGCGTGCGGACTTTCGGGGAGCTACTGGCAGGTCCGGCGGCGCCGCTGCGGCTCAACACCCAATTACTCAGCTTGTTCGGCGCTCTGGCGCTGGTATTGGCGTCGGCAGGCGTCTACGGTCTGATGTCGTTTTTCGTGTCCCGACGTACCCAGGAGATCGGTATCCGCATGGCCCTCGGCGCCGGAGCGCGGACGTGCTGAAGTCGGTCGTAGGGCAGGGGCTCCGGCTCGCTTTGATCGGAACAGGTCTGGGGTTGGCCGGCGCCTTCGGCCTGACCCGCGTGATGGCCAGCCTGCTCTACGACGTCAGCCCCATCGATCCGCTGACGTTTGTGTGCGTGTCGCTGACCCTGATCGCCGTGGCGGCGCTCGCCAGTTATCTCCCAGCGCGCTGCGCCGCCCGGATCGATCCGATGGTAGCGTTGAGATACGAATAGGATGAGTGGCCCGTTGGCAGTTGTCAGTTGTCGGTAAGACAGCGAACCACGGAGAACTGACAACGGGGAGCCGAGAACAGGAGTTGGTGAATGACGACGCTGTGGCAGGACATTCGCTACGGAATCCGCATGCTGGGGAAGAACCCCGGCTTCACGGCTGTGGCCTTGGTGACGCTGGCGCTGGGGATTGGCGCGAACAGCGCCATTTACTCCGCGATTCACGCCTTGCTGCTGCGGCCGCTGCCCGTCAAAGACGCGAGCGCCTGGTCGTGCTGAGCGAGTCCACGCGCGGGAGCGCAGGCGAGCCCATTTCGTATCTCAATTTCCTGGATTGGCAGAAGGAGAACCAGGTCTTTGAATCGATGGCGGCCCAACGCGGGGCCGACTTTGTCGTGGACGCGGCCGAGGGGCCGCAACGGATCGAGGGCGCCTATGTCAGCAGCGATTACTTCCGCACGCTGGGCGTGACGCCGCTCGTGGGCCGCGATTTTCTGCCGGATGACGATCGGCCCGGAGCGGCGCCCGTCACGGTCCTGTCGGAGCGGCTCTGGCGCTCCCGGCTTCGGCGCCGACGCGTCGGTGGCGGGGACGGTGTCTCCTTGGCGGACCGTCCGCACACCGTTGTCGGCGTGGTGGCGACCGAGCTGGATTTCCTGCGGCGTTCGGATCTCTATGTGCCCTTGGGACCGGCGGCTGCCTACGAGTCTCGCGAGGAGCACAATTCTCTCTACGCGCTGGCCCGGCTGAAGAAGCCGGTCACGCTGGCCGAGGCACGCGGGCACATGGAATCGATCATGCGGCGGATCGAGCAGCAATACCCGAAGAGCGAGACCGGCCACCATGTGGCGCTCCAAAGCCTACGGGAAGCCATCGGCAGCCAGGCCCGGACGCCTCTGTTGATCCTGTTGGCCATGGTGGGCATGGTGCTGCTGATCGCGTGCGCGAACACCTCCAACCTCCTGCTCGCCCGGGCGGCGGGTCGGGGCCGGGAGACCGCCATTCGGGCGGCAGTAGGCGCGATGCGCGGCCGGCTCGTGCGGCAGTTTCTCGTCGAGGGAATTGTCCTGGGACTGGCGGGTTGTGGGTTGGGACTGTTGCTGTCCTTCTGGGGCTGTCATGCCATCGTGGCGCTGGTGAACGATCCCGAGGTGTTGGCCCCGGGCGGTCTGCGGCCGGATGCCAGCGTGTGGCTCTTTGCCTTCGTGCTTTCCGTGGCGGTGGGCGTGGCGGTAGGGGCGCCGCCGGCCTGGTCCGCTTCGCGGCCGAACGTGGAAGCCGCCTTGAAGGAAGGGGGACGGATGGGCGTGACGCGCAGTCGCCGCCGTCTGACCCGGTCCCTCGTCACGGCGGAGGTGGCATTGGCGGTGGTGCTTCTGACGTGTGCGGGCCTGCTGCTCCGCTCGCTGCACAACGTGCTCGCGGTGGACCCGGGCATGGACACGCGGAACGTACTGAGCCTGAGACTGCTATCGGCCGGCAAGCCGCCCGCTCAGCCCAAGCTCCTCTACCGTCGGATCGCGGAGGAGATCGGCGCCTTGCCGGGCGTGCAGGCCGTCGCGACGGCGTTCCCTCTGCCACTGAGCCATGATTACTCCGGCTACATCTTCCACGTGGAAGGGCAGCCCATTCCCGCGGACGGGCACTATCCGCACTCGCGTAACCACTACGTCAGCCCGGAGTACTTCCGCGTGATGGGTCTGCGATTCCTGCGGGGGCGTCCGTTTGACGACGCGGCCGACGGCGGCGGCGAACGCGCGGTCGTGATCAATCACACGATGGCGCGGACTTACTGGCCGGGTGAGGACGCCGTCGGCAAGCGGATAGCCGCGGGCCGGGCCGAGCAGCCAGAAACTTGGTGGACGGTCGTCGGCGTGGTCGCGGACACGAAGGAATATGGTTTCCGGGAAGCAACATCCGAGATCTACTATCCGACTTATGGACTCACGGGCCTGTTGGTGCGGGCCGACGGCGATCCGCTCCGCCTGGTCCCGGCGATTCGCACACGGCTGGCGGCGGTCGATCGCACCTTGGCGGTCTACGACGTGGCCACGCTGGACCAGCAACTCGACGCGGCATCGCTCCAACAGCGGGTGGTGGGCCTGCTGTCGGGCGTGTTCGCGGCATTGGCGCTCCTGTTGGCGGCCGTCGGCATCTACGGCGTCGTAGCCCACGCAATGGCCCAGCGCCGGCAGAGATTGGGATCCGCATGACCCTCGGCGCCGAGGCGACGGACGTTCTGCGTTTGGTCCTCCGTGAGGGGATGCTCCCGGTGCTGGGCGGTGTGGCATTAGGTGTCTTCGGCGCTTACGGCGCCGCCGGCGCCCTCGCCAGCCAGCTCTACGGTGTCACCGTAACCGACCTGGCGATCCACGCCGCGACACCCCTGCTGCTCACGGCCGTAGCCTTCCTGGCGTGCTGGCTCCCCGCCCGCCGGGCGGCGAAGATCGATCCGATGGCGGCGCTGCGACATGAGTAAAGAGGGTAGTCGGTAGCCGGCAGTCAGTTGTCGGCGAAAGAGGATCGTGCCAGAAAACCAACCGACTACTGACTACCGACTACCGGGAACTGACAACTGAGAACTGAAGACTGGGAACCGTGACCATGATTCAACTGAAGAACATCGAGAAATGCTACGAAACGCGGGCGGGCAAGAACTATGTCTTGCGGCAGATCAACCTGGATATCGCGGAGGGCGATTTTGTCACGTTCATGGGGCCCTCGGCGGCGGGTAAGACCACGCTGCTGAACATCCTCGGGATGCTCGATGGCGACTGGGAGGGCGAGTATTACCTCTTCGACCACGCGGTCCACGCCCTCAAGCCCAGGGAGCGGCTGGCCCTGAACAAGCAGTACATCGGGTTCGTTTTCCAGAACTTCAATTTGCTGGACACGCTGACCGTCTATGAGAACCTGGATGTGCCGCTGTCCTATCGGAACATCAAGGGCTCCGAGCGGGCCTCGATCGTCTGCGACACGCTCGACCGTTTCGGCATCGTGGGCAAGAAAGACCTGTTCCCCAGCCAGCTCTCCGGCGGCCAGCAACAGTTGGTCGGCGTCGCGCGGGCCGTGATCGCCAATCCGAAGCTCCTGCTGGCGGACGAGCCGACCGGCAACCTGCACTCGACCCAGGGCGAGGCGATCATGGACCTGTTCAAGAAGCTCAACCGCGAGGGCACGACGATCATCCAGGTCACCCACAACGACAAATACGCCGCCTATGCCAAGCGGATCATCCGGCTCAGAGACGGGTGGATGGAGAAGGAATGAGCAGGATTGGAATGATGGAATATTGGAATACTGGAATAGTGGGTCGCAGCGCTGTCGCTCTTACAACATTCCATCATTCCACCATTCCAGTATTCGCGTGTGTGTTTGGAGTCACGCGATGAGAACGATCGGGCAGGACGCGTGTTACAAACGCTGGATAGGGGGACGAATGTCCGCCCTCCTGATGGTGGCGGTGCTTCTGCTTCTGGGGGAGATCGCCAACCGCCGACAGTCGCCGGCGGCGGCGGGGGAACGCTCCCGGCCTTTTCGCATGGGCTTCACGGCCTTTCCGCATGATATCACCACGCAGGCTGTTGAAGAGACACGCAAGTTCGTCCACGCCAACGCCGATCTGATCGCTCATCATATCGAGGGCGTTCCGTGGACCGAGGCGCTGGGCGAGGAGCCGTTCTCGAAGGAACTCCTCGGCGAGTACGAATCGAAACGTTCGATGAAGCCGCTCGGGGGCGAAAGTGTATCTCGCGGTCTCACCGGGGCGGGGTGACCTCAAGCGGCCCAACAAAGGCGCGACGCCGCTGGCGGCGGAGCTGCAAGGCAAGCCTTATGACGATCCGCTCGTGAAGAAAGCGTACCTGGCGTATTGCCGTCGCAGCATCGACTTCTTCAAGCCGGACTATCTGGCCATCGGCATCGAGATGCAACGAACTCCTCAATGCCGGCGCGGACAAGTGGCGAGCCTATGTCGAGCTGCATCGGTATATCTATCGGCGAGCTGAAGAAGGAGCATCCAAGCCTGCCGATCTTCGCCTCGTTCTCGCTGCACAATATGATCAAGGATCCGCGGCGCCGTTGCTGGCGCGTGGGAGGAGCTGATGCCGGACAACGATTTCGTCGCGGTCAGCTACTACCCGTTCCTGGCCGGCTGGCCGGCGGAGAAGGCCCTGCGTGGCTGACGGAGAAGTTCGACCGCTTCGGCAAGCCCTATGCGATTGTGGAGACCAACGAAGCGGGTGACCGTCTGGTCCTTCCCCAGAGCAAGATCGTGATTGACGGCTCGCCCGAGAAGCAGGCGGCCTATGTGCGGATGCTGTTGACGCTGGCCGAGCAACGCCGTTCGAGTTCGTCGTGCTGTTCATCCACCGCGACTACGATGCGCTCTGGGACAAGATCAAGGCAACGGCCCCCGAAGTGTTCATGGCCTGGCGGGATTGCGGGCTTGTCGATGAGCAGGGCAACCCCCGGCCTGCCTACGCGATCTGGCGCAGATACTTCGAGCGGCCATCACGGCGGGAATCGGACCGGTGACGAGGCCGAGATGGAAATGGAGTAAGTTGGCCGTGGTCAGGCGGCGGTTGCCGGCAGTACAGTCGATCGCTGACAGCGTGCCACTGAGAATGGACGACCGGGGACTGAGAACTGGAGCGCACCATGATGGCAATGGGGCGTGATGTGCGTTACGGGTTGCGGATGCTGGCGCGAAGTCCGGGCTTTGCGGCTGTGGTCATTCTGATCTTGGCGGTTGGCATCGGGGCCAACACGGCTCTGTTCAATGCCCTGGATCAGGTGTACCTGCGGCCGCTGCCAGTGAAGAGACCGCACGAGCTGGTGTCCGTGCAGTACCTTCATCGGATGCCGGACGGGTCGTGGGAGGCCATCGTGCCGGGATTCAGCTATCCGACCTATGAGGCTCATCGGGACCGGTCCGGAGTGCTGGCGGGTTTGGCGGCCTTCACGGAGAACAAATCCATGCAGTCTGCACGTCGGCGACGCGACGGACAGAATCCAAGGCATGGCGGTCTCCATCAACTACTTTTCCCTGCTGGGCCTGCGGCCGGCCCTGGGGCGTCTGTTCACGCCGCAGCAGGAGCAGGCGGACGCGACCTACTATCCTGTCGCTGTGGTCAGCCACGGATTGTGGCAGCGGCAGTTCGGAGGCCGGGCGGATATCCTCGGCAGGCAGATCGTTCTTAACGACCGGGCGTTGACCGTGATCGGGGTCGCCCCGTTGGGGTTCGCGGGGACCATTGTCGGCCACGCGGTGGATGTCTATCTTCCCCTGGGTACGTATGCCGCGCAGGACAGGGTCTACGACCTGGAGAGCCTGTTCCTGCTCGGCCGGCTCAAGCCTGCCGTGGGTCGCCAACAGGCGCAGGAAGCCCTGCGGACAATCGGCTCTCAGATGAAGGAGACGGGGCTCGATACGATCCGCGCTAATGTCCTGGTCTTCGACGGCAGTCGGGGCTATGTCCCCCAGGAAGCACGGGTGGCTTCCTATCCGCTGGCCTTATTCCTGGCCATGGCTGCCCTCGTGTTGGTGATCGCCTGTGCCAACGTCGCTAATCTGCAGTTGGCACGTGCGGCAACGCGCCAGAAAGAGATTGCCGTGCGCAGGGCGCTGGGAGCGGAACGCGGACGTGTCTTGCGGCAGTTGCTGATCGAGAGTTTGCTGCTGGCTCTGGCCGGCGGCGCGTGTGGAGTCTTGCTGGCGGTGTGTCTGGATCGGGTGATTTGCACGTCGCTGACGCAGATGATCTCGGCAAACGATCCCCCCGAGCTGCGAGCGTACCTGCACCCGCGCGTGCTGCTGTTTGCCTTGGCGGTCTCTCTGGCGAGCGGAGTCGCGTTCGGTCTGGCGCCAGCGTTGCAGTTGGTCCGGCCCAGTATCCTGCCGACTCTCAAGGAGTCGGCCGGATTCGTGGATTTGCCCGCACGGCGCTGGAATCTGCACAGTCAGTTGGTCGTAGGCCAGATCGCCGTGGCGCTGGTGGTGATGGTCTGTAGCGGGCTGTGCCTGCGCAGCCTGATCGGGCTGCGAAGCATCAATCCGGGCTTCGATCCGGCCCAGGTTCTGGCCGTGAGCTTCGAAGAAGGTTGGTTGTTCAATCAAATTGGGCCTGAGCACGACCGCTTTATGGAGACCTCCGAGAGCGAGTGAATGGACTGCCGGGGGTGAAATCGACATGTCTGAGCGTGCACATCCCCTTGGCGGGAGGGGCGCCGGCACGACACGAGTGACCCATATCGAAGGCTTTGACCTCCCCCCCGGCAGAAGCATCCTTCAGGAATTCGGGATAGTCGGTGATGGGTATTTCCAGACTCTCAGTCAGAGCGTGTTGGCAGGAAGGGAGTTCACCGTTCAGGATGGTCCCCAGGCCCCGAAGGTCATGGTGGTCAACGAGTTCATGGCCCGGCGCTATTGGCCGAACGACAGCCCCATCGGCAAACGAGTCACATTCATCTCGGGAGGCGAGGGGGGGACCGAAGTCCGAGAAGTTGTCGGCGTCGTCAAGGCCGCCAAAGTCCGCTCGATTCTGGAGGAATCCACGCCTCTCGCCTACCTGCCGCTGGCCCAGCGCCCGTTGGGGTTCCCGCCGGTTCTGCTGGTCCGAGTGGCCGGTGATGCCCGCGCGCTGGTCCCGGCGCTGCGGGAAGTGGTGAAGGCCCTCGGCCCGCCGCTGCCCTGCGACATCCGCACGGTGGCGGAGCGCGTCTCCGGGTTGCTGCTCCCGCAACAGATCTTGACGGTGATTCTCAACCTCTTCGGATTCGTGGGACTCTTGCTGTCGGCCACGGGCATTTACGCCGTGATGGCTTATGCCGTCCGCCAGCGGACGAGGGAGATCGGCATCCGGATCGCTCTCGGAGCGCGGGGACAGGATGTGATGATGCCGATCCTGCGGCGCGGGGCATTGCTGCTGATGGTGGGTCTGGGGTTAGGGCTCGGTCTGAGCCTGGCCGGGACACGGCTTCTGGCCAGCCGGCTCCCGCAGATTCGCGAGTGGGACAAGTACTTCCTGCAAGGCATCTACACCTGGGACCCGGCGACCTACGCGGGTACAATACTCGTGACCGTCGCGGTGACGCTGACCGCCTGTTATCTGCCAGCCCGCCGGGCGGCGAAAGTCGATCCGATGGTGGCGCTGCGATATGAGTAGAAAGGGAATGATGGAATATTGGAATACTGGAATGATGGGCGGAAATGCTGTCGCTCTTACACCATTCCATCATTCCATAATTCCAGCACACGTTCGGAGTCATCTTATGACGACCTTATGGCAAGACTTGCGGTATGCCGGGCGAATGCTCAAGAAATCGCCCGGCTTTACGGCGATCGCCTTGATTACGCTGGCGATCGGCATCGGGGCCAACACGATCATGTTCAGCGTGGGCGATCTGCTGCTCCTGTGCCCGGTGAAAGTCAAGGACGCGGAGCAACTCGTGTGCTGTGAGATTCGCAACTTCGGCCTTCATGCCTTATTCCGCCTATCGCACCATCCGCGACAACAACGCGGTGCTCGGTGACCTGATGGCCCAGGATAACGGCATGCGCGGTCCGTCATCGTCATGCACCAGGACACGACGCACCAATTCCGTGCGATGTTCGTCTCGGCGAATTACTTCACTTTCCTGGGTGTTCCCCCGGCGCGGGGACGCGGCTTTCTGCCGGAGGAGGAGCGGCCGGAAACGTCCCCCGTGGCAGTTCTGAGCCACCGTGCCTGGCAGCGGTTGGGGGGCGATCCCGAGACCGTGGGCCGGTACCTGACCATCAACGGGGCACGCTGTCAGGTCGTCGGCATTGCGCCGGAAGGATTCGCGGGCGCGACCCTCATCGGACCTGACGTTTGGTTGCCGGCGGGGAGTTACCTGGCCGTGATCGAAACGTACCTGGGTTTCGGCAGACCCGCGGCGGCCACGGACGACATGTGCTATGCTCGCTTCCCTTCCTTCGTGGGACGGCTCAAGCCGGGCCTGAGTCTGTCGGCGGCCCAGGCGGCCTTGCAGGGCCTGGCTCCGCGGCTCGCAGCGGATTATCCCAAAAGCTGGAAGCGGGATTGCTCGTTCCACCTCTACCCGGCGCCCAGGTTCAGCCCTTTCGGAGGCGAGAACGAACGCTTGGTGAGCACCGTCTTCAGTCTGATCCTGATGGGCGTGTCTGCAACGATCCTGGTCATCGCCTGCCTGAACTTGGCGAACATGCTGATCGTGCAGGGGGCCGCACGCCACCGCGAGATCGCCGTTCGATTGGCCCTGGGCTCGGGCCGCGGGCGGATCGTCGGGCAATTGCTCACGGAATCCCTGCTGTTGGCGCTGCTCGGCGGGGCCCTCGGTGTTCTTCTGGCCTTCTGGGGCACCCGGGTTCTCAACGTCTGGCTGGCAGCACCGCAATTGCCGGAACTGAAAGGCGTGAGCACGGGTTTGAACGTTCGCGTTCTGGCCGCGACGTTGGGCTTTTGCCTGATCGCCACGCTGCTGTCCGGCTTGCGACCGGCGCTGTACTTGTCGCGCCGCGATCTGGCGAGCGAAATGAAGGAGTCCGGCGGGGCGGTGCTCGGAATTGTCCGCCGACGCCGGGCCAATCTCTCGTCGCTCGTGTCAGACGGCACTGGCCGTCGTCCTCGTGATGGCGGCGACGCTGCTGACCCGCAATGTTCTGCGCCTGGCGCGGCCCAACGCCGGCTTCTCTCTGGATGATAAGCTGGTCGTCCAAGTCGATCCGCGGGCCGCCGGCTACAACCCCATCCGCAGCGCCCAGGTGTGTGAGGCCCTGGCAGACCGTCTGGCTTCCCTCCCGGGCGTGGCGGCATTGGGGATGTCGCCCTCCTTTCCCGTCCCCGGCGTGGGGCCTCTCTCCATCTACGAATGTGCGCCGGGGCAGGCGGGGGAGGGATCGAGGAAGCAAGTGGGGCAGAAGGTCCCCGTCCTCGATGTCGGCCGGGACTATTTCGCGGCCCTGGGAATTCCCCTGTTGCAGGGGCGTCTTTTCGACCGCCTGGATAGCGCCCCGCAGGCAGAGAAAGTCATCCTCATCGACGAGACCCTGGCCCGCCAGCTCCGCCCGGACGGCAATGCTCTCGGCTGTTTCATCGAGTCGGGATTCTACGGGGAGTACTCCGGACCCTGCCGGGTGGTCGGGATTGTCGCCAACGTGCGCGGCACGGAGGTCGAGGAGATCCACGCCCAAGCCTATCGACCGGTCCGGCCCAACCAGTTCTGCCCGTACCTGTGCCTGCGTCTTGCGGATGCCGGCGCGGCGGCCACGCTGACGGGATGGATCTCCGAGGAGATTCGCCAAGCGGACGCCCGCGTGCCGGTGGTCTCGGTGGCGACTCTGGCTCAGAAGCATCGTGACGACCCCTCGCTGTGGATGGCGGGATTCTGCACCCGGTTGGCGCTGGCGGCGGGGGCGGCGGCCCTGTTCCTGGCGGCGTTGGGCATCTACGCCATCAAGGGTCACATGGTCGCCTCGCGGACGTCGGAGATCGGCATCCGCAAAGCCCTGGGGGCGACGCAGGGGAGCATCATGGGCATGGTCCTGCGGGAAGGGCTCGTGCTGACGGTGGTGGGATTGATCGTCGGATTGTTGCTGGGTCTGGGGTTGGCCAAGGTGGCGGCCAGTCTGCTCTACGGTATCAGTCCGGCCGACCCAGTCAGCATCGTAGTCACCGTGGCCCTGCTCGGGGCCGCCTCGCTGCTGGCCAGCTACATCCCCGCCCGCCGGGCGGCGAAGGTCGATCCGATGGTGGCGTTGCGATGCGAATAGTGCGATAATACGGCGATGAAAAGGCAAGGTCGTCGCAGTTGGAGAAGGAATTCGGTTCCGCGCGTTCTCATCGTTGCTGTCCTCATGGGACCCTTTGTCGGCCTCAGTTCGCCACCCGTGTGGGCGGATGTGCCGCAGACGGGATGCTACAAGAGAGACGGACTGGAGCCGAAGGTCGAGGCGGCCCTGGAGGAATTCCGGGCCTCGGTGCCGGCGCTCATGGGCAAGGGGGACATCCCGGGCGCCGCGCTGGCCTTGGTCGATGACCAGGGCCTTGTCTGGACGGAAGGCTTCGGGCACATTGACGGCAAGAAGACAGAGCCGGTGACGCCGGATACGCCCTTCATGATCTGCGGCATGTCCAAGCTCATCACCGCCACGGCCGTGATGCTGGCCGTGCAGGAGGGATCGGTGAAGCTGGATGAGCCCGTCACGACCTACCTGCCGGACTTTCAAATGAACAGCCGCTATGAGGAACACCCGGAGCGGAAGATCACCCTCCGGCTTCTGCTCAGCTTTGCCGCCGGGCTGCCCATGGCGATGCCTCTGGGCAATTCCTTCGAGCCGGCCTCCTCGGCTCCCTTCGAAGAGCACGTCAAAAGTCTCTATGGTAGCTGGATGGTATGTCCGGTCGGCCGCAGCTTCTACTATAGCGATGCCTCTGTCGATTTAGCCGCCTACGTGATTCGCATGGTTGCCGGCAAGCCGTTCAAGGACTACCTGCATGAGAAGCTCTTTGGTCCTCTGGGCATGTCGAACACCACGGCAGACCGGTCGGCGATCCTGAATAATCCCCGGCGGGCGCTCGGCCACATGATGGGCATAGCGAAACTGCCGGCCGTGTACCCGGGCCTCGGTTCCGACGGTATCTACAGCAGCGCCCGCGACATGGCCCGCCTCGTGCAGTTGTACATCAACCGGGGAATGCTCGATGGCCACGCGTTTGTTCAGCGGTCCTTGCTCGACACGATTAGCACCCCCGTCGGCATCGCCAAGACGGACCCGAACCAGTACTATGGCCAAGGCGTCTTTATCGGCAAGCGGCTGCCGGAGAAGACCGAGACGGGGTCCCCAACGCGAGAGACTGCGTTGGGGGCCCCGACTGTGTTCTGGCATGATGGTTTGGGATTCGGTCTCATGTCACTGCTGTACTGGTACCCGGAATACGGTATCGGGATGGTCGTGCTGACGAACCGGCTGCCGCATCCAGTCCTCGAAGACCTTGCCTTGGGACTGACGGATAAGCTGGTCAAGGGCAAGCTGCTGGAGAAGCGTTTCCCGCAAGCCGGAGCCGGATATCACGGCTGCCTTCGGCGCCTGGCGGGGCTGGTCTGAGCACCAGCCAACTCCTTACCAGCCCCAGTGGCAGAAATACTGCGGGACGCACAATCTGCAGTTCAGTGAGTACGCGCTGGAATGGTGGGCGCACGTTGCCATCTTCATTGTCGGCCGGGACGAGTACACCCCGCGGATTCACGTCCACGAAAAGGACGGTTTCCTGTGCGTGACGGAGTCGAAGTTCTTCGAGCAAGTCAGCGGCGTTCGGTCGGTCGATGAGAAGCTCCAGGAGGTTCGGCCCGGCGTCTTCGCGACCAAAGGCGGCGGTACGCTCGATTTCACCCGCGACGTCCCCACCTGGTGCAACTACCGCATCGAGAAGCGGTGAGGCTTGGCAGGTGTGTGATAAGTGGCATCGGCATCCTGCCGATGCTGCATGGGCTGGAAGCCCATGCCACGAAGACCGGCTTCTCACACACCCTCTTAGCCTTCTGCCCCTTGGTGTCCGAATTCGGGCGCACGGGTTCCAAAAGTGGACACGTGACGGGTGAGCGTCGAAGCTCAGATTCCAGCAACGGTGTTTTCTGGGGCTTCGCAGCCGGCACATCTGGCATGTTGTTTGCTCGTGTCTTCTGTGTGGATGTGTCTCGGTCCACATGCGGATGGTGCACAGGAGAACACGATGCAAACACTCTGGCATGATCTTCGATACGGGTTGCGGTTGTTGGCGCGGAATCCCGGCTTTACCGCGATTGTTGTTGTCGTCCTGGCGGTGGGCATCGGCGCCAATACGGCGGTGTTCAGCGTGATCCACGCCGTGGTGCTCCAGCCTCTGCCCTACCAGGCCCCTGGTCGCTTGGTTATTCCCTGGGAGAAGCATAAGGACGTCGATTTCGGTTCGTCGCCCCGGAACTTCACTTTCCTGCGCGACGTGAACCGGTCGTTTGAGTCTCTGGCGGCGTATGGGGGTAACTCGTTTCAGGTCACGGGGGTCGAGCAGCCGCACAAGAGCTGGGCGGTCGCTGTCTCGACCAGCCTCTTCCCGTTGCTGGGCGTTCCGCCCCTGCTGGGCCGCACGTTCCTGCCGCAGGAGGAGCAGCCCGGAAACAACCGTGTCGTCGTCGTGAGCCATGCTTTCTGGAAGGACCACCTGGGGGGCACGCCGGAAGCTGTGGGACGGACGGTGACTCTTAACAATCAGACCTACACCGTTGTGGGGGTCATGCCGCCGGCGTTTGCGTTTCCGTTTCCCCGCTCGGCCCCTTTCTGGGTGCCGCTGGTTCTGGACAAAGACACGGTGGGCAGCAGAATCGCCCGTCTGAAGAAGGGTGTCACGTTGGAGCAGGCGCGGGCGGAGATGACCGTGCTGGCGGATCGTCTGCACGAGATGGACCCGGCGGCGAACGGAGAAATCACCGCCGGCGTCGACCGCCTGTTGGACCGGGCCCTGCAGGGCAACGGCACGCTCTTGTGGCTGATGCTGGGGGCGGCCGGATGCGTGCTCCTGATCGCCTGCGGCAACGTGGCGAATCTGTTCCTGGCCCGTGCCGGCGTGCGCCATCGGGAGGTGGCCCTGCGCGTGGCTTTGGGGGCTTCGCGAATGCGCGTGATGCGTCAGATGCTCACGGAAAGTCTCGTACTGAGCTTCGGGGCCGGCCTGTTGGGGTTGGTGATGACCCTGGCCGGGGTGAAAGGGCTGGTGGCCTTGTGCCCCGCGAATATCCCACGTCTCCAGGAGACCCAGGTGAACGGACCGGTTCTGCTGTTCGCTCTGGGCGTATCCGATCCTCACGGGCCTGCTGTTCGGCATGATGCCGGCGTGGCGGGCCTCCGACCTGAGGATGGGGGATGCTTTGAAGGAAGGGCGCGGATCGTCGTCGGGCGGCCGCGGCGGGCGGTATGTGCGGGGCGGCCTCGTCGTCGCTCAGATCGGCGTCTCTCTGGTGCTGCTGATGGGAGCGGGCCTGCTGGTTCGAACCCTGACAGCCCTCCAGAGGATGGACCTGGGTTTTCGGCCCGAGAACGTCCTGGTCGTGCATCTCAACCTGCCGCAAGAGAAGTACCCCGAACCCCGTCACTGCAAAGCGTTCTTATGAGCCGCTGACGCAGCAGATTCGGGCGTTGCCGGGTGTCCGCGCGGTGAGCCTGGTCCCCGGTTTTCTCGCTCTGGCCAGTGGGGGCGCCTTCATGAAGATCCCGGCGGACGAAAAATCGACCTGATCCTCAGAACTTGCGTCAAGTACGGGGCATGAGTGTGAGCCCCGGCTTCTTTGAGGCGCTCGGGATACGGGTACTGCGGGGCCGGACCTTCACGGACGAGGAGATGCAGGGCAGCCCGAGTTCCGTGGTGATCGATGAGAACCTGGCCCGCAGCTATTTCGGCGACGCCGATCCTCTCGGGCGGAAGATCGCGGGACTGCCCGTCATCGGGGTGGTTAGCACCTTCCGCGATTTCGAGACCTTGAACCCCACGCACGATACGCTCTTCATGCCCACGCCGGGGCTGTATTTTCAGGCTGCCGATCTGGTGGTGAGAACCGAGGGCGACCCCATGCTTCTGGCCGCGGCAATCAGGGCGGCAGATTGCTGCCTTGGACAAAGACCTGACGGCCAAGCTGGAGACCCCTGGAGAAGACACTGTTGGGCATGTTGGCGCCCCGGCGGTTCACGATGATCCTGTTGGGCCTCTTCTCCGGCATCGCCCTGATCCTGGCGACGATTGGCGTTTATGGCCTGCTGCCAGTACAGCACCACGCAGCAGACGCGGGAGATCGGGATCCGCATGGCCCTGGGCGCCGGAAGATCGACGTTCTGCGGGCGGTCTTGACGCAGGGGCTCCGCCTCACGTTCCTCGGCGTCGCCGTAGGTCTGGCCGGGGCACTGGCGCTGACGCGGATCCTCGCCAGTCTCCTGTACGGCGTGACTCCCACCGACCCGCTGACCTTCGCCCTGGTCTCGCTCCTGTTGGTCGCCGTGGCCTCGGTGGCCAGTTACGTCCCGGCCCGGCGGGCCGCGCGGATCGACCCGATGGTGGCGCTGCGATACGAATAGGAGAGGCACATGGGCACGTTGTGGCAAGACATACGGTATGGCCTGCGGATGCTGGCGCGGAGCCCCGGCTTCACGGCCGTCGTGGTGGTGATCCTGGCGGTCGGCATCGGGGCCAATACGGCGGTCTTCAGCGTGGTCAACGCCGTGCTGCTCCGGCCGCTGCCGTACAAGAATTCCCATGACCTTGTGGCGATCCGGGAGCACGGCGTCCGGGCGGAGCGCATTCTTTGCGGCCGTCCGCACTTTTCCTTTCTGCGCGAGAACAATCACGTCTTCGAATCCCTGGCCGGGTTTTGTGGCCGCGCGTTCTACGTGACGGGGATCGAGAAGCCCCACGAAGTGCGCACGGGTGAGGTCACCGCCAACCTCTTTCCTTTGCTGGGGATTCAGCCGATGCTCGGGCGTGGATTCCTGCCGGAAGAGGAGAGGCCGGAGAGTGCTCACGTGGTGATTTTGAGTCATGCCTTTTGGACAGACTATTTGGGCGCATCCCCGGACGCCCTCGGCCAGACGCTAAGCCTCACCACCAACAAGCTGGGCGAGGAGTCTGACCACGGGCCTGCATCAGCGAGAGTTACACGATCGTGGGCATCATGCCGCCCGGTTTCACTTTTCCTTATGGACAAATCCGCGCCGCTCTGGACGCCGCTGATAATTACCGAAGGTGTGACGGGTCCGCATCCTGCGCCGGTGCTGCCGCTGGCACGCTTGAAGAAGGGTGTCACGCCGGCCCAGGCGGAGGCCGATTTGGCGGTGTTGGCCGAGCACCTGCGTCAACTCGATCCGAAGGTCGATTTGGAGGGGGCCAAATTCAGCGTTCAACGGCTCTTGGACGGGCTCGTGGAAGGCCATCGCAAGCTGCCCTTGCTGCTGCTGGGAGCGGCGGGATTCGTCCTATTGATCGCCTGCGGCAACGTCGCCAACCTGTTCCTGGCTCGTGCCACCGTGCGGCAGCGCGAGATGGCCATGCGCGTGGCCCTGGGCGCTTCGCGGGGCCGGGTCCTGCGGCAGATGCTCACGGAGAGCCTCTTGCTCAGTGTGGCCGCCGGTGTCCTGGGCTTGTTGCTGACGTTCGGCACGGTCAAAGGACTGGTTCGTCTGTGCCCCTCGGATACGCCGCGTCTCCAGGAGACGAGCGTGGACCTGACGGTCCTCGGTTTCACCCTGGGCGTCGCCGTATTGACGGGCCTTTTGTTTGGCATGATGCCGGCGTGGCGGGCCTCCGACGTGAGTGTGGGGGAGACCCTGAAGGAGGGGTCCGGCCGGACCACGACCGGCCGGGGCTGGCGCCGCCTGCACAGCGGCCTGGTGGTGTCGCAACTCGGTCTTTCGCTGGTGCTGCTGATCGGGTCGGCCCTGCTGATCCGCAGCCTGATGGCCCTGGCGAGCGTGGACCTGGGCTTCCGGCCGGAGAACGTGCTGGCGATGGAGATTCACCTGCCGTACGCGAAATACACCAACACGGCCCAGCAGAAGGCCTTCTTTCAGTCTTTGCTGGAACGGCTCCGCGCCTTGCCCCATGTCCAGGCCGCGGCGTTGTTCGATGGCTTCGGCGTGACCGACATTCTGGGTGCAAACGAACGGTATGCGGCCAGTTTCTCCCTTTCGGGACAAACTGACACAGGACTGCGCCACACCGCCAAATGGAGGTCGCGTCACGCCGGACTTCTTCGCGGCCCTGGGCGTCCGGTTTCTTCGGGGCCAAACGCTCTCCGATCAGGACCCCGATGGCGTCGTCATCGACGAGATTCTGGCGCGGGAGTGCTTCCCGGGCGTCGATCCCGTCGGGCAGAGGCTCATCACGGAGGATAGAGCGTCCGGACACAACCTCCACACCATTCTGGGCGTGGTAGACACGGTGAGAAGCTTCGACATCCTGGCGCCGGTGCAGGGGATGGTTTACGCCATGGAAACTGAACTTGGGGACTGGCCGGTCTTCTTGATTAGAACGGACGGCGACCCGATGCGCCTGGCCCCGACGGTGCGGCAGCAGGTCGCCGATTTGGAGCCGGACCCGGTGATTCAAACGCTGGAGCCGCTGACGACGACGTTGTCGCAGATGCTGGCCCCGCGGCGGTTTGTCATGATTCTGCTGAGCCTCTTCGCCGGCATTGCGCTGGCCCTGGCGACGATTGGCGTCTACGGCCTGCTCCAATACAGCACGACCCAGCAGACCCACGACATCGGCATCCGCATGGCCTTGGGCGCCGGAAAACCGACATCCTGCGAGCCGTGGTGGGCCAGGGCCTCAAGCTCACCTTGCTCGGCGTGGTGTGGGTCTGGCCGGGGCGCTGGCTCTGACGCGGTTATTTCCAGCTTCCTTTACGGCGTGACGCGCCACGGACCCCGCTGACTTTGGCGTGTGTGTCGCTCGTTCTGGCGGGTATCGCGCTGTTGGCCAGTTACCTCCCCGCCCGCCGGGCGGCGCGAGTCGATCCCATGGCGGCGCTCAGATACGAATAGGAGAGGAATGATGGAATCGCTCTGGCAAGACATACGGTACGGCCTTCGGATGCTGGCGCGGAGTCCCGGCTTCACCGCCCTCGTGGTGGTGATCCTGGCGGTGGGCATCGGGGCCAATACGGCGGTGTTCAGCGTGGTCAACGCCGTGCTGCTCCGGCCGTTGCCCTACCAGAATTCCCATCACCTTGTGACGATTCGGGAGCACGGCGTCCGGTGGGACGAGGGATTCCGCGGCCGTCCGCACTTTCCCTTTCTACGCGAGAACAATCACGTCTTCGAATCCCGGTGGCCGGGTTTTGCGGCCGCGCTTGTTCTACGTGACGGGGATCGAGAACGCCCCACGAAGTCACACGGGTGCGAGGTCACCGCCAACCTCTTGTCCATGCTCGGGGTTCAGCCGTTGCTCGGGCGTGGATTCCTGCCGGAAGAGGAGAGGCCGGAGAGCCGCGCACGTGGTGATTTTGAGCCATACCTTTTGGACAGGACTATTTGGGCGGGTCCACGGATGCCCTCGGCACAGACCTCAGCCTCGCCGACCAAGCAAGCTGGGCGAGACGATCTGACACGAGGCCTTCAAACGCGAGCGTTACACGATCGTGGGCGTCATGCCGCCCGGTTTCACTTTTCCCTACCGGCAGATCCGCGCGCTCTGGACGCCGCTGATACATTACCGAAGGCGTCGGCGGGTCGGCATGCCCGCGCCCGTGTTCCCGCTAGCGCGATTGAAGAAAGGTGTCACGCCGCAGCAGGCAGAGGCGATTCTGGGCGGTGTTGGCCGAGCCACCTCCGTCAAATCGATCCAAAGGTCGAATGTCGAGGCGGGCCAGAGTTCAGCGTCAAGCGGCTCCTTGGACGAGATGGTGGAAGGCCACCGCAAGCTGCCCTTGCTGCTGCTCGGGGCGGCGGGATTCGTGCTGCTGATCGCCTGCGGCAACGCCGCCAACCTGTTCCTCGCCCGCGCCACCGTGCGACAGCGCGAGATGGCGATGCGCGTGGCCCTGGGGGCCTCGCGCCGGCCGGGTCCTGCGGCAGATGCTCACCGAGAGCCTCTTGCTGAGCCTGGGGGCCGGTGTGCTGGGGCTTGTTGCTGACCTTCGGTACGGTCAAGGGACTGGTTCATCTGTGCCCCTCGGACACGCCCCGTCTCCAGGAGACGAGCGTGGACCCGACGGTCCTCGGTTTCACGCTGGGCGTTCGCCGTATTCACGGGCCTTTTCTTTGGCATGATGCCGGCGTGGCGGGCCTCCGACGTGAGTGTGGGGGAGACCCTGAAGGAGGGGGCCGGCCGGACCACCGACCGGCCGCGGCTGGCGACGCCTGCACAGCGGCCTGGTCGTTTCGCAACTCGGGCTTTCCCTGACCCTGCTGATCGGGTCGGCTCTGCTCATCCGCAGTCTGATGGCTCTGGCGAGCGTCGACCTGGGCTTCCGGCCCGAGAATGTGCTGGCCCTGGAGATTCGAGTTGCCGCACGCGAAATACACCGAGACGGCCCAGCAGAATGCCTTTTTCCGAGTCGTTGCTGGAGCGGCTCCGGGCCCTGCCCCACGTCCGGGCCACGGCGTTGTTCGACGGCTCCAGACGTCGAGTGACGTTCTGATCTCGAACGAGTCCTGGTATTGGACGACTTCTCCCTCCCGGGGCAAGCGGATCGCGGGACGCCGCCATGCCCGCCACATGGCGGTCGGTCACGCCGGACTTCTTCGCGGCCCTGGGCGTCCGGTTTCTCCGGGGCCAAACGCTTGTCCGAGCAGCGACCCCGACGACTGTCGTCATCAACGAAGCTTTTGCCCGGGAGTGCTTCCCGGATGCCGATCCCGTCGGGCAGAGGCTCATCATCGGACGTGATGATAGGTCCGGGCACAACATCCACACCGTTCTGGGCGTGGTAGCCACAGTGAGGAGTCTCGAATACGCCCGAGCCGGTGCAGGGGATGGTCTACGGCCGCGGAGAACAGCTTCCTGGGGCTTGCAGGTTCTCTTGGTCCGGACGGACGGCGGACTCCGCCGGGCCTGGCCCCGGCGGTCCGGCAGGCAGGTGGCCGATTTGGAGAAGGACCAGGTGATTCAAAACGCTGGAGTCGCTGAAGACGACCTTGTCCCAAATGCTGGCGCCACGGCGTTTCGTCATGATCCTGTTGAGCCTCTTCGCCGGCATCGCGCTGGCCCTGGCGACGATTGGCGTTTACGGCCTGCTCCAATACAGCACGACCCAGCAGACCCACGACATCGGCATCCGCATGGCGTTGGGTGCCCGAAAGATCGACATCCTGCGAGCGGTCGTAGGCCAGGGCCTCAAGCTCACCGTGCTCGGCGTGGCGGTGGGTCTGGCCGGGGCGGTGGTTTTGACGCGGCTGATTTCCAGCTTCCTCTACGGCGTAACGGCGCACGGACCCCGTGACGTTTGGTGTGCGTATCGCTCGTCCTGGCGGGTGTGGCGCTGTTGGCCAGTTACCTGCCCGCCCGCCGGGCGGCGCGAGTCGATCCCATGACGGCGCTCAGATACGAATAGGAGGGAATCATGCGATCGCTCTGGCAAGACATACGGTACGGCTTTCGGATGTTGGCGCGAAGTCCCGGCTTTGCCGCCCTCGTGGTGGGGATTCTGGCGGTCGGGATCGCGGCCAATACGGCGCTTTTCAGCGTGGTCAACGCGGTGATCCTGCGGCCGTTGCCCTACCAGGATCCCCAACGCCTGGTGACGATCTGGCAAAAGGACGTGCGGGGGGACGAAGGGTTCGAGGCCCGGGCGCATTTTCCTTTTCTGCGCGAGAATAACGAGGTATTCGAATCGGTGGGCGGGTGGTGTGGCCGGCAGTTCTATGTGGAGGGGATCGAGACGCCACACGAAACACACGGGTACGAGGTCACGGCCAACGTTTTCTCCATGCTCGGCGTTCAACCTGAGCTGGGACGCGGATTCCTGCCGGAAGACGAGAAACCGGCGGGCCGGCACGTGGTGATTCTGAGCCACACCTTCTGGCAGGATTATTTGGGTGGGTCCCCGGATGTGCTCGGCAAGGACCTCACACTCACCACAGGGACGCTGGGTGAGAATAATGCCACGATCTTGAAGCGCGAGAGCTACACGATTGTGGGCGTCATGGCGGAGGGTTTCAGTTTTCCCTACCGCAAATCCACGGCGCTGTGGACACCGCTGGTTCTCTCCGAAGTCAAGGAGGGGCAATTGACCCGCTCCATCTACCCCCTGGCCCGGTTGAAGAAAGGCGTCACGTTGCGGCAGGCGGACGCCAACCTGGGCGTGTTGGCGGGCCAACTTCGCCAAATCGCTCCGAAGGCCAAGGTCGAGGCGGGCAAGGTCGGTGTCACGCGGCTGCTGGATGAGATGGTGGAAGGCCATCGCAAGCTGCCCCTGCTGCTGCTCGGGGCGGCGGGATTCGTCCTGCTGATCGCGTGCGCCAATGCGGCCAACCTGTTCCTCGCCCGCGCGACGGTGCGCCAGCGCGAGATGGCGCTGCGCGTGGCCCTGGGCGCCTCGCGCCGGCGGGTCCTGCGGCAGATGCTCACGGAGAGCCTCCTGCTGAGCCTGGGGGCCGGCGTGCTGGGGCTTCTTACTTACTTTCGGCACGGTCAAAGGCTTGGTTCGTCTGTGTCCCTCGGACATCCCCCGCTTGCAGGAGACGAGCATCGATCTGACCGTCCTTGGTTTCACGCTGGGCGTATCGGTGCTCACGGGCCTGCTTTTCGGCATGATGCCCGCCTGGCGGGCTTCCGACGTGAGCGTGGGAGAGACTCTGAAGGAGGGGTCCGGCCGGACCACCGCCGGCCGGGGCTGGCGACGTTTGCACGGCGGCTTGGTGGTTTCTCAGATCGGGCTTTCGCTGATTCTGCTGATCGGGGCGGCCCTGCTCATTCGCAGTCTGATCGCTCTGGAGAGCGTGCCCCTGGGGTTCCGAGCCCGAGAACGTGCTCGTCATGCAGATTTGGTTGCCGCAGGCGAAGTACACGGAAGCGGCCCAGTACAATGCCTTTTTCCAACCGCTGTTGGAGCGGCTGCGGGCCCTGCCGGACGTCCGTTCGGCCGCGCGCGTATTGCCTCGGCATGGACATCACGGAAGTCCTGATCTCGAACGAGGTCCTTGATCAAGACTTCTCTGTTCCGGGGCGAGCCGATTCCGCCTCGCGCTCCCGGGGCCGCCTCATGATCGTCACGCCGGATTACTTTGCCGCCCTGGGCCTCCGGTTTCTCCGGGGTCAGACGTTTATCGAGGGCGACCCGGACACCGTCGTCATCAACGAGGCCTTCGCCCGCGCGTGTTTTCCCGACACCGACCCCCTCGGGCAAAGCCTGTACATCGGTCGTGCGGGCGGCCCCCCGCAGCGGATCGTGGGCGTCGTCGATACGGTGAGAAGCTTTGAAACGCCTGCCTTGAAGCAGGGGGTCGTCTATGGCCGCGACCGAGGCTTCCTGGGATTTGCGGTCCTGCTGGTCCGGACGACGGGGGACCCCGCGAAATGTGCCCCGGCGATTCGTCAACAGGTCGCCGCCTTGGAGAAGGACCAGGTGATCGAGAAGCTGGAGCCGCTGACGACGACCTTGTCCCGGATGCTGGCCCCCCGGCGGTTCGTCATGATTCTGTTGGGTTTGTTTGCCGGCATCGCCCTGGCCCTGGCGACGGTCGGCGTGTACGGCCTGCTCCAATACAGCACGGCCCAGCAGACCCACGACATCGGGATTCGCATGGCCCTGGGGGCCCGAAAGACCGACATCTTGCGGGCCGTGGTCGGCCAGGGCCTCAAGCTCACCTTGATCGGCGTGGTCCTTGGTCTGGCCGGAGCCGTGGCTCTGACCCGGATTCTCTCCAGCCTCTTGTATGACGTCACACCCACGGACCCGCTGACGCTGGCGTCGGTGTCGCTGGTTCTGGCGGCCATCGCCTTGTTGGCCAGTTACCTCCCGGCCCGCCGGGCGGCGCGGATCGATCCGATGGTGGCGCTGAGATATGAATGAAAGAGAGTAGTTGGTAGGGTGGGTCGGGCTCCCAAATCCGATAGATCGGATTTGGGGACCCGCTTGCCCCACCGGAACCGGTATGGCGGGAGGAATCGGTGGGGCAAGCCCCACCCTACAACCGACAACCAGTGGGCACATTCTTATGAGAGATCGCAAAGGCACGTACTGGCAAATCCGGGAAGTTGTAAGGGCAGCGGCGCTGCTGGGGCTGGCGTGGGCGTGATGGGCTGCGGGGCGCCGGAATTTCGGCCCAAGCCGGGACTGGCGGCCCTGGAGGCCAAGACACACGAGATCGAGAGTATCAAGCTCACGGAACAGTCCAAGTCGCCGCCGGTTTCCATCGAGCAGGCGACGAAGGAACTGCCAAAGCGGCGACGGAGCCGAATCAGCCCCGGCCCATGGTCAAGCTGACTCTCGAAGAGGTGCGGGCGGCGGCTTTGGCGAACAACCTGAATCTGAAAGTCCAACTGATCAATCCCACGACGGCGCAGTTGGCTTTGGACGCGGAGCGGGCGAAGTTCGAGTCGGTGTTCCAGGCTTCGACGAACTATGCCAGAACCGGTATCGGGAGCGGCAACGCCTCCTCCAGTTGGGCCGTTCAGCCGAGCATCGTAACCCCGTTGCAGACGGGCGGTACGATCACGACCAGTCTGCCGGTCGACGGCGTGGACGGTGTCCGGGATGCCACCGCCAGCGTCTCGGTGGTCCAGTCGCTGCTGCGGGGGGCGGGCACCGAGGTCACCTCCTACTCCATTCAGATCGCCGGATATGACAAAGGGGAGGTCGATGCGCTCACGAAGCTCCAGGCGATTTACATTCTGGGCGGGGCCGATGTCGCCTACTGGCGGCTCTACGCCGCCCGCAAACAGCTTGCCGTCAACCGCGAGCAGTACAAACTGGCGCAGAACCAACTGAAGTACGCCCACTGTAAAGTGGAGGCCGGCTCGGCCCCGAAGATCGAAATCGTCCGGGCGGAGGCGGGTCTGTCCGGCCGGCTCGACGCGATGATCTCGGCCGAGACGGCGGTCCGCGACAACGAGTGGAACCTCAAGCTGATCATGAACCGTCCCGATCTGCCCCTGAATCTGCCGGTGGATATCAACACCGTCACCGATCCCGACCCCAAGGGACTGAATCTGGATCAGGAGGCCCTGGTGAAGGCGGCCCTGGCGAACCGCATGGAACTGGCGGAGCTGGAGTTCCAACTGGCGCAAGGCGATCTCGACATCGCGCTGGCCCGGAACAATCTGCTGCCGGTGCTGGATCTGGAGTACACCTACGCCGCCCATGGGCAAGCGGGGAACATGGGCGGCGCTTTTGACCACCTCTTCCGCGAGCCCGCGCAGGACCATCAGGTGGGCCTCACGGCGACGCATTCCTTTGGGCAACGGGGTCGCCGAGGCCCAGTACCGGCGGGCCCGTCTGGCGAAGGTCCAAACGGAGCTGAACCGGCAGCAGAAGGAGCAGCAAATCCGCCAGGACGTCTACAGTGCGGTGGACAACCTGCAGCAGAGCTGGCGGCGGATTCTGGCGGCCGAGCAGGGCGTGGTCGCCGCGGCCCGGGAGTACCGGGTGGAGCAGTTGCAGTTCCGGCTGGGCCAGCGCACCAGCACCGAAGTCTTGACGGCGGCCTCCAGCCTCGGCGAGTGCCCAAGCCCAGCCGGATCAGTGCCTTTGTCGATTATGAAATCGCCCAGGTCAATCTGGCCAGCGCCACCGGGCACTTTGCTGGGCCACGGGCGGGTGCAATTGCCGCCGGCGACCCTCGAAGGCAAGTGATGGCGCGGTGCAGCTTACCCTACTCCTTGGGAACGTAAGCGCCGCACTGGAAGTCCTCCTCATCCTGCTGGTCGAACCGATTCAGCGTGCATAGAGGCTCCTCCTTGGGATCGTCATCCTTGGCGCAGGAAGTGCACAGACTGGGTTTCGGGATCAGATCCGGATTGATCTCGGTTCCGTCATCGTCGAAGAAGTGGAGGGGATTCTCCTCCATTGCGATCTGGCCCTTCAAAACCTGATGACAGTACGGCTATTGGTTACGGCCGCACGGCGGTGCCGTCGGGGCGGCGGATCGGCTCCCAATAGCCGCCGGGCGCCGGCGGATACTTGGCGGCCAAGTCCTCGTTGAGATCGACGCCGAAGCCCGGGGCCTCATTGATGTACATGTAGCCTTTCTCCAGCGTGGGACTGCCGGGGAAGACCTCCCGCGTGCGGTCGCCGAAGCTGACGCTCTCCTGGATGCCGAAGTTCCAGATCGCCAGGTCCAGGTGGGCGTTGGCGGCGTGGCCGACCGGCGACACGTCGCCCGGGCCGTGCCAGGCGCTGCGGACGTTGAACCACTCGCCCAGAGCGGCGATCTTGCGCGCGACGCTCAGGCCGCCCACTTGCGAAATGTGGACGCGGATGAAGTCGATCAGCCGCTCCGACATCAGGCCGACCCACTCGTGCGGGCTGTTGAACAGCTCGCCCATCGCGATGGGCACGCACGTCTGCTGGCGCATCTCCTTGAAGTAGCCGATGTCCTCCGGGCGCGAGCGGGTCCTCGACGAAGAACGGGTGATATTTCTCCAATTGCTTGCAGAGATTGATCGCGTCCATGCGGCGGGATCCGCTCGTGGACATCATGGAGCAGCTCGACGTCGTCGCCGCACGTGCTGCGGATATGCTCGAACATCTCGATGGCCCCGCGGATGTAGGGCCGAACCTCCATCAGCGAATCGCGCGGCAGTCCGAACCCGGCGTCTTTGAAATCCGCGCGTCTCGACAGCTGCTGCGAGCCATAGCCGCCGCGTTGGATGCGGACGTGCCGGAACCCGCGCTCCATCGCCTGTTTCACGCTGGCCTCGAGCTGCTTGAGATCGTTGCTGGCGCAATGCGTGTAGCACGGCACCGCGAAACGGCACTTGCCCCCGAGCAGTTGATACACCGGCATGTTGGCCCGTTTGCCCTTGATGTCCCACAGGGCCTGGTCCAGGCCGGATAAGCGCGTTGTTCAGCACCGGCCCATTGCGCCAATAGGAGCTCGTGTAGGCGTTTTGCCACAGATCCTCGATGCCATCGACGTCCCGGCCCTTGGCGAAGGGAGCGAGGTACTCGTTCACTGCGGCGGCGACGGTCGAGTGGCCGCTGCGTGAACGTGGCGCAGCCCAAGCCGTAAAGTCCCGGCTCGCTGGTCTCGACCTTCACCACGCACAGCCGGATCCGGTCCGGCACCGTGAGAATCGTCTTGACCTTCTCGATCTTCAGAGGCGGCAGGCCCTTGGTCGCCTTGCTGTACGTCTGAGCGGCCGCACCGGACTCGGCCCCAGCGACTTTCAGGGCGCCCAGCGCCGCTCCGAATCCCAAGGTCTGGATCACATCACGCCGATTCATGCTGTTCTCCTTCTTCCAGAGTGTCACTCGCTTGCAACGACGCCGCGAGACGCTTCTTTCGATGCCCTGGCGGGCACACTACCACCGGCCGGCTTGCGGTGCCACCAGGTCGCCAGGATCGATCCCGAGATATTCTGCCAGGGGCCGAAGATGGCAGGGGCCAGGGCGGCCGGCACGCTGTGCAGAGTATTGATGGCCAAAGCGGACGCCATCCCGCCGTTCTGCATGCCGACCTCGAACGCGACGGTTCGACACGCACTCTCCTCCAAGTGGGCGGCTCGGGCGAGCCAATAGCCCACGCAATAGCCGACGGCGTTGTGAATCATCACGGCCACGATCAGCAGCGCCCCGACGGCCTTGAGGTCTTGGGCGGAGCGGGCCGTGATTACGGCGATGATGCAGCAGATCGCCACCATCGACACGATCGGCAGGACCTTGTCCATCCAGTGGTCGGAGCCCTTCCGCCAGACCCCGATCACCAGTTTGGTCAGAGCGACCGTCCCGATGAGCAGTAGGCCCACGACGATGCCGACTTTCACGGAGGCACTACCGATCGCGAACAGGGCCGCCGGGGCCAGCAACCCTATCCCCGCGGCCAGCAGCACACTCACCGCCCCGGCCAGTGCCAGCGGGCCGCCGCGCTGGAGGATCGGATGGCGGCTATACAGGATGCGATTGGCAATCAGACCGGCCACGATCGGGACGATGATCATATTGATGATCTCGACCATCATCTTGAGGGGTTCGACCGCGACGAACTGCCCGGCCAGATGCTGCATCAGAAACGGCGTCATGAACCAGGCCGCCAGGGTCGAGCAGGAGGTGATGGTCACGGATAAGGCCACGTTGCCGCCGCCGAGATAGGCCATCACGTTGGAAGCCACGCCGCTGGGGCAGCAGCCGATCAGCACGACGCCCGCCGCAATTTCATTAGGAAACCCGAACACTTTGGCGAGGGTGAAGCCAGTCAACGGCATGATGACGTAGTGCGAAAGGAAGCCGATGAAGACCGGCCAGGGCATCTTGAGAACGCGGGCGAAATCGGCCACGCTCAAAGTGGTCCCCATGCCGAACATGATGATCTGAATCAGCGGGACGATCAGGTTCTTCAGGTCGTAGCTGCCCCATTTCAAGAAGGCCTGCGGGTAAAACATCGACGCGGCGACGAAGGCAAAGACCCAGATGGTGAACGCATAGCTCTTGAGAAGCGGATGCCGCATGCAGAACAGGGCGAAGAACGACAAGGCTCCGACCACGAACGGCGGCACCGGCGCCCGGTAGCCCAGCAGCAGCAAGACGGCCGCGGTCGCGGCGAGCAACAATGAAAGCCAGGCGAAGTACTTCGAAGTGGTTCGCAACGCATTCGGCATCGTTTCAAACTCCAAGCCGCAGAAGGGTAGTCGGTAGCCGGTAGTCAGTGGTCGGCAAGAAGGGCGACGGCCGGAGACCGACACCTGAAAGAACCGACTACCGGCTGCTGACTACCGGCTACCAACCCGGTTGTCACACGCCCACCTTTTACTACATCCACCGCCCACCGGCAACGCAAAACTCGCCCGCCGGCAGCACACGATGTGGCCGGAATACGAGGGTAGCCGACGAAGTCTTCGTGGTGCGGGCGTCCCCGCCCGCCCTCGAGTCGTGCATCTTCGCACGACTCTCAAGGCCCCAGCCATCCTCCCAATCAGCGGGCGAGGACGCCCGTGCTACGAAGAGGCACCCGTCCGCTCCCTTGTGCCGTCCGCACCAGCAACACGCGGAAGGCCCCTTTGCCCTTGATTCCTTGGCCCAATGGAGGTAGCCTTCTGACTTCTGTATTGGGGTCGAGTTTTGCAGACAGGATTTACGCGTGCCATCATGCTGATCGGGTTGAAATTAGATGTCGGCTTCGCGCACGATGAGGTTTATCGCCGGCTTTATGGCCAGCGCGATATCCTGGCTTTCTTGCGGGAGCTGGGTTTCGACGCGGTGGAGACGCCGGTGGGTCCGGAAACTCAAACGGAGGAGTTGCGGGAGCACATCGCCCGCTGTGTCGGCGCCGGCTTGAAGGTCTCCCTCCACCCGTATTCGGAGGGTACGATCGCCAATCCGCTGTACTTCGCGCCGGAGGAGAACAATCCCTGCCGCCGGATGCACCAGCGTTTCTTCACGCTGGCCGCAGAGGCCGCCCGCCTGGCGCAATACCCGACCATCGTGAACATCCACGGGGCCGCCGGCACGGACAAAGACCCCCGCGAGTTCTTAGCCGAGCGGACCATCGCCTTCTTCACGTGGGCGGGCCAGTGGTGCCGCCACAACGCCCCGGACGTGGGTGTCACGGTCGAATTGCAGATCAGCCCGAACGCCGACGAGCCGCGCCAGCGGATCGGCGACAAGTACGAGGAACTGCTGGAAATCGCCCAGCGCACCAAGCCTGCCCCTGCGGAGGGACCCCCAAACGCGAGAGATCGCGTCTGGGAACCCAAGGCAGGGGTGGACGTCTGCTGGGACTTCGGGCACGCCTACTGGAACACCCGCCGCTACGGCTGGCCGCTCTACCCGCCTGAGACCTTGCTGCCGCGTATCAAGCACGTGCATTGCCACGACGTCTCTGGCGGCGAGGATCATCAGCCGCTCGTTTACGGTGCCGTCCCCTGGCGAGACTTCCTCAAGCTCCTCCACGACCACGGTTTCGACGGCCGGGTGATCCTGGAGGTCCCCCCCGACCAGTTCCTCAAAGCCGCCGGCCTGCAGAGCCTGATCGACTCCGCCCAAGCCCTGAAGGATTGGCGCAGCGTTTGGAGTTCCGCCTTTAGGCGGGTCTGAGAGTCTGCCGGCGCAGCCGACTCCATCTCGTGTCGATGCGGAACAAAGAGGAAGTGCGAACTGTCAAAGCCGCCTAAAGGCGGGACTCCCAACCGAAGACTCTCCCTCGCTGTTACCGAGGTCGCTCGTCAAGACTCATTAGGCCCCGTTTCTCCAACAGCGGTTCGACCGAGCCCGTAGCGACTGTGTTAAGAGTCAAGCGAGTTTTGGATTCCACGGCTGATTATTTTGAGTTCGTGCGTTCGTGCCCACTTTGGTGGCTCTTGGGGGCTCTGCCCCCAGACCCCCGGCATTTTCCGCTTTGGGCCAATAGCATGGTAGGCGGAAGAGACCAGAGGGCCCGCCCGCATCGCGTCGGAACTGCCCGTCAGGTGATTTGGGGATTCCATAGTTGATCCTTTTTGATCAGGGTATTGAGGATGGTTAGCAGCTTGCGCATGGCGGCGACCAAGGCGGTCATCTTGGGTTTGCCGTTGTCCAGGAGCCGCTGGTAGAAGCGGCGCAGCGTCGGATTGCAGCGGATGACCGTCAGCATGGGCATGTACAAGGCGGTGCGGAGGCGGACCCGTCCGCCGCCGGTGGTGCGTTTGCCACGGAACTGGCCGCTGTCGCGGTTCATCGGCGCCAGTCCCACCAAGGCGGCAATCTCCCGCCGGTTGACGCGGCCGAGTTCCGGCAGTTCGGTGACGAGAGCCACGGCCGTGGCCCGGGCGATCCCGGGAGTGGAATCGAGGATTTCCGCCTTGCGTTGCAGGTGCGGATCGGCCGCGACGGCGGCGGCGAGTTGCTTATCGATTTTGGCGATCTCCTTTTCTATTACGGTGAGAACCCGGCGGACACTCTGGACAATGGAGTTTTCGGTGGCGTGCTCCAGATGATTGCGTTCAGCCACATGCATTTCGACCAGTTGCCGCTTACGGGCCAGCCAGGCGAGCCGCTGGTGGGCTTCGACCGTGGGCAACTCCCGGGGCTGCACCCGCGGGCTCAGCGCGAACTCGGCGAGGACCCGCGCGTCGATTCGGTCGGTCTTGGCCAGTCGGCCCTGCGAGCGGGCGTAGTCCCGCACCCGCCGGGGATTGACCACGATGACCGGCAGACCGGCCGTCTGCAGGTCCAGGGTCAAGGCCCACTCGTAGCCGCCGGTGGCTTCCAGGACGACTCGTTCGGGGCGAACCTGGAGCAGCCATTGGCGGCACTGGGCGATGCCTTCGGCGTCGTTGGCATAGTGGGCGGTTTGGCCTTCGGGCAGGAGATGCAGATCGAAATAGTGCTTACTGATGTCGATTCCCACCACTTTCATAAAATTCCCCTTCCTTGCGTATACGAGCTCATGGGATACAATGGCTCCGGCGACTGTTCGGGGTAGTAGCAACGGTGCGACGACGGATCCGGCTACACACGGGCTCTCAGCCCCAGGATGGGACGACCTCGTCGCCGCCGCGGTTCGGTGGGTGGCCACCCACCGAACCGCCCGAACATCTCCTGCCAAAGCACAGAATATCTGGTTACCCGTAACATACAAGGATGGGCTTCAGCCCATGCGGACCGTTCCCGGCCGAAAGGGGGAAAGAGGGAGAGCCGAAAAGAACGCAAAAGGCCCAGCGCGGCCGCCGGCCGCAACCAAAGCCGCAATAGCCGAAAGAAACGAAAGAAGGCGAAAGAAGGCGAAAGAAAAGTAGGGGCGAATGATTATGCGCCGTACGGGCTTTTTTCGTCTTCTTTCGTTTTTTGCAGCTCTATCCTCCTGTCTTCTTTCGGTTCTTCTTGCCAGAAAAACAAGCTCTCGCGGCTTTGCAGTGCAGAAGGCCCAGCCCGGCCGCAACCAAAACTGATTGTCCACAGATTTCGCCGATTGACACAGAGTTTCAAAAGGCCAAGAGCAAAAAGTAGAGACCGCTGCCAAGAGTGGTCTTCTTCTCTTCTCTCCTCTTCTTGAATCTGTACTACTAACCCATAACAACTGGAGAAGATTTCCAGATAATCCGGAACGCATGACGTAAGTCTCGATAACCGAAAGGCTTATGTCTCGCGCAAAGACGCAGAGACCGCCAAGGGGAATACGCATCTCCGCTCCTGTCTGCTTGGCGCTCTTGGCGTCTTGGCGAGAGGTATCTTGGTTCCGGCCGAGGGCGCAGCCCGAGGCCGGGCTGGGCAATCTGTGGATTTGCTAACCTATTTATGTCCGGATACTTACAGCCTACGCGTCGGAAGGCTCGCCAAAAGGACAAGATGTTGCGGCTTTGCGGTGTAAAAAGACCAAACAAGGGGCAGGCAGAGATGGTTCGCGTCACCCGCAGTGTCGCCTCGGCCGCAGGGCCGGAGGATCGAAGACAGCCCCCACCGGCATGACACCGACTTCTCGAGTTGTCCCTATGCACCCTTAATTGCTAATTTGAGGGCAGGCCCCGCGAAGCGCCCCTCCTTTGTCTGGCCGTTCTGGTTCACTCTGTAGTTGTGTCACTATCGTACAAACACGGCGGGACGGCGTCAAGGGGAATCCGAGGAACCTGGTGAAAAAATGAGACCGCGGAAGACGCGAACCATGCGAGCAGAGATCAGGCGGCTCCGGTCTTGCCGGCTCGGTCGCCCAGCCTTGGTAGGGTGCGTACGACGCACCGCTTCGTGCTATCGATCATTCCGAGATCCGAAGACTGACTCCTCTTCCCCCGGCCTCCCCTTGACTATTTCCAATGCTGCTTGACGTACTCCACCGCCTCCCGGCTGGTCAGCAGGCGAGTCGAATTGCCCGTGCGGACGTACAGGTTCTCGGCGTTGGCCTCCTTGACGTAGGCGGGCTTGGGCGAGGGACTTGCTTCGACCATGCACACGTCCCACCCGCCCAATTCGCAGAACTTCGTGCGGATCAGGAGGCTCGTTTCCTTGCCGAGCGAGTCGAGCAACAGCGTTGTGAGCCAGTTCTCGTAGCCGTCACCGTGTCCCCTCTCCCCGCTGCATCTTGTCCCTGAATCGTCGGAAGGATTGCGATCTGCCGATCCGATTGTGGTCAGGCATTGCTTTCACGATGGCGATCGCATGGGTTCGGTCTGAGTAGTCAGTGTGAGCGTGCTGCTGAAATAACTTGCGGAGTTTGCTCTTCGGGTTGCGGTACCGGTCTGGGTATTTCGTATCCCCAATGCGCACCTGGTACGTGCGCCGCGATAGGACCTGCGATAATGCTCGACCATCGGAGATCAGCCAAGCCTCTAATTCCTCGCGGATACAGACGAGCACCACCCGCGGGTTCTTACCCGTGATGCCTGAACTACGCAACGATTGTCGGATGGACCGGCAATCCTCTTGGCAGTCAGGACGCATGTTCTTTTCCCGCCAAGCAGGATATAAGTCCCAAACGATCAGCACCTTGTCGCACCTTTCGACCAACAGGCGTGATGCGGCCACGCCACATTTGTCGACCAGTTCCTTCTTGTTATGGAATGTTGCCGGCGACACGGTTGCTCCAGGCACGAGTTGCTCCACCAGATAGCACAGCACCTGAAGGTCGGCACCTTGAGGACCACTCTCGACGATGATTCCCACTTTCATTTCCCAGCCCTCCGTGACAAGCGGCTCATCGTGTAGAGTTGACCCGGCCCGAAATCCCGCGCCCATTCAACCTTTTGTTGGTCGTCGGCCGGGCGATAGAAGACAGGTTCACCACCATCCTCTCGCTCTACAAACACGATGCTCGACAGCGGCAACAGATCGATGAGGATACGGTGAATGCGTCGTGGCGATAATCTGGCTTCGACCCGACTGTACAACGTTCTGAATCTCAGCCACGATCAGGTGGATCGTCCGAGGGTCCAGGCCGTTCTCCAACTCGTCGATGAGAATCAAGGGTGGTGGGGAGGGGTGCCGGAGCACCGCCAGCAGAGCCAACACGCGCAGCGTACCCGAAGACAGTAGCCAACCAGGAAGCTTGAAGTCGCTCTCAATCATCTGGAGATAGACGCTCCGCTCCAATTCCGAGGTCAACTGTGGTTGCACGTCGGCGGCGTAGGGCAGGACATACTGAAGCGTTTCCACAATGCCATTGAACGCGGACAGATCGCGCTGGCGGATGTCCAATAAATACTGGCCAATGTTCGACCCATCTTTGGCCAGACTGATGCGTCCGGAGGTCCGCTTCTGGGGCCGGGGTTGACCCATAGGCTGGGGCGAGAGAGACAGGAACTGCCAACTGCGCACATACTCATTGAAGTACCGCACGTGCCCCAGAAGTGATTCAGCGTCATCCAGCGGACCGAACGCCGTCTGATCCGCGCCGCGAATTTGCATTCCGGCGAGAGCGTCACGTTTCGCCACGATGCTGCCGACCTTGCCTTCCTCGTGCTCAACGAATAGAGTGTTCTCATTGCCTCGCTCGTTAATCACACTGGCGACCCTGAACGGGTATTGGCCGGTATTGCCGGTCAGCCTGAAGGAGATCGGCTTGGAGGACCGCGGCTGCCCGGTCGCATGTGAATATCGTATCTGTGTACTGGCAGTCTTGTTGCGGATGTGCTCAATGCCATGCCATGCCTGAAAGGCGGCATCCAAATCCTGCGTTACGAACAAGAAGAACGTCTCCAGAGCTTCAATGAGACTGCTCTTGCCGCAACCATTATTGCCAATCAGCAGGGTTAGTGGCGTAAGCCTGAGACCACCGCTGTTGCGGATGGCCTTGAAGTTGCCGATTCGGACGCTCCTGAGAATGGGTCTCTTCATTTGACCAGCCCCCTTTCCACGTCGCGATAGGCGTTCTGTGCAGCAATCTTGATAGGCTCGGGCACCAGCGGGAACGTGGTGAGAATGTAGGCGAATTCGTCTTCCGTCAGACCGTACAGGTGGGCAACCAGGCCGTCCAACTCCGCGCGCAGCGTGGCACGCTCATCCGGGTCCGTCACGCCGTCCTTGTGACTTTGCAGCCCCACTTCTCTCGCCAGATCGTCAAACTCTGGTGTTGTACAGATCAGGCGTGCAGCGCGTTTCACAATCGGCCAGAATGCTGCGTCTTTCTCAACGAGGCGTGGAACAGGAAGCTGGTAAACGAAGAACATTGTCAATTGGGTAGCCACACGTTGACGCACAGCGTAATCCACTGAGAAGCTGCCCATGATCGCGGTCAGATAGAGCATTTCCGCCGCTGCAATCTGAGACCGGCTTCGACTGAGGCCGTTCAGGGAGTGCCCAAAGAAACAGTTCTTTGGCAACACAGAACACACCATCGTTCGTTCATTTGTGTTGCCTGTGATAGACCTATACGCGAAGCGATATTGTTGGTAATCGAGCATCTGACCTTCATCCGCGGTGCGTCCCAGCAGGGAAACACGACCCTCCTGCTCGTCTATCCAATACCTCGGCTCACTTCGCCCACACTCGAAATGCCAGATCATCTTGCCCTCAAACAGTGGCAACCGAGATGTGCGCCGTTCCGTTCTGAAAAGCCGACTATCATTCGTCATGTGGAATTCATTATAGAAAGTAACACTCCACTGGCCAGCAATCTTCTCTCCCAGAGATGGGAACCGCAAGAAGCGTCCTGCGATTTCGGCATCTATCTCGTTTCTGAACTCCACCACAGAAAGAGAACTCGGCGAAAGACGACGGATAAGGTCCACAGGAATAAGAATTGCCCCTTCGTCCGGGAACCGCTCCAAATCTGCGACATCATGGCGCATGAAGGCCGCCGGGATCGAAGGCGTTACGTCACCCTTTTCGAAAGTCAGCACTACGAACTTAAACCGACTATCAACATTGTCAAATATCCCCTTTCGATTCTCGAAGCAGAAGAGACCCGTGATCCGCGTCTGGGTGAAGAGCATCTCACGGAGTTGCTTTGTGCCAAGATCGCTGTAGATGCCGCTTGGGACCACCACCCCACAATAGCCGCCATTACGCACCAAGTTGAAACACTGCTCGACGAACAGCTTATACAGGTTGATATCGGTCCCGGCCTTCTTGCCGTTCACGATGCTGATCTGATTCCGATATTGGGGAGCCGAGCGGTAGAACGCACTGACATGAGGGAATCGGCTCAAAAACTCAAGGTACTTCTTGCGCACTTCAGGTTGTTCAAGCAGTTTCGCCAACCGCTTTTCAAAGTCCTTAATATCCGTTCCACGTCGTTCCACTTCCGGGTCGTATTCGTAACAGAACTCCTTGGCGATAGGCTTGAAGATTTCCCACGGGGGATTGGTGATGATGGCGTCGAAGCCGCCTCGTCCATTGTTGATGATCTCGTCGAATTCGAATCCCCAATGAAATGGCTTGAGAGTTTCTATGTCCGTGAGTTTCACCGCCCGCTTGGCCGGCTTGCCTTCCGCGTTCTTCTTCTCGTCCCAGGTCGCCTGCTCATACTTGATGCCCAGGTGGTTGAACTCGTCGAGCAGGATTTCATTGAGCGTGCCGGTCGCCTGTCCCTCAAATTCCGCAATGCGATCCCGCAGGGCTTGCAGGTCTTCCATATAGCCCGTGGCGTCTCGGTAGGAGCGAATCAGGCGGTTCTTCTCTTCCAAGACCTGACGGTAGCTCTTGCGAAAGAGGTTGGCGGTGCGGTTCTCGAATTCCTTGTCGTCCACCTTCATCAGGCCGATGAGGCTGTTTCCCGCCATGATGTTGAATTCGATGTTGGGCAGGGCCTCCAAGTCATCCACGCGGTTGGCGGCGGCTACCAGGGCCAGAAACAGGCGGAGCTTCGCGATTTCGACCGCCTCTTCCATGATGTCCACGCCGAACAGGTTCTTGGTGATGATCGTCTTCTTGATGAAGTAGCTGACGCTGGGGTGCTCCTTCTTGACACGATTCAGCCATTGCTTGAGGCCGGGGTTGCCGAGGAACTCGATTCTGCCGACCACGGCGGCGTAGACATTGATGAGCGTCTTCATGGCCGCGACGAGGAACGCGGCGGAGCCGCAAGCCGGGTCGAGCAGTCGCAGGTTCGGCAGCACCTCAAGCAAGAGCTTGCGGCAGATCGAGGCATCCAGGTTAATCAGTAGCTCGCCGACATCTCTGAAATTGACGCGGCGGCAGAACGCCGGGGACACCCGCCGTGTTGACGCCATCCAGGATCAGCCGGTGAATGGTGCGCTCGCACAGATACTCGGTGATCTCCGTGCGGGTGTAATAGGCGCCGAACGCCTTCTGGTTGATGTATTTCTCGAAGATGTAGCCAAGGACATCGGGGTTGATTTCGTCGTCCTCGCCGCCGGGCGTATCGTTGAGGTTCCAGGAGTACCGCTCGAAAAGGGCGTAGAGGTTCTCGAAGGCTTTGTCCGGCACGGAGATGTCCGGCCAACGCTGTTCGACCGGATGCGGCAAGAAGAGTCCGCCGTTGAGGTACTTGATCTGGCCGAGGAGCTTATTGGCCCCCGGAGCGCGCTTATCCTGCGGCTTGGCGAAGCCCTCGAAGAACAGGACTTTCAGGAATCCCTCGTAGTACAGGTCGCGCCCCTTCTTGCGGGTCTCCGCGAGCTTGTTTTGCAGGTATTGCCCATCGCCGTTATCGAGAAAGAACTTGCGTTGCAGGAAGTAGATGAACATCAGACGGTTGAGCAGAACTGAGGCGTACCACCGCTGATCGCGCTCGTCGTCGATGCCCTCGATGAGTTCCAGAAAGGCAAGGTGCTGCGCCTGAAACTCGACATAGAACTTCTTGGTTACGCGCTCTACGTCCAGGGCCTCTTTTAGGCGCTCGGTGACATTCAGCAAGGGAACGTTGCCCTGGGCATCAAAGTCGCCGATGTCGAAGACCATCGAATTGAGCTTGCTCAGGAAAAGGTCGCCGGGCTGCCCCTTGACGTAGATGTGATCGCGGGGGAAAGCCTTGCCCTCCTGCCGCTTGACCCAATACCAAAGACTTTGCGTGCGGGCCGCATCCACGAAGATCAGGAGATTCTCGTGATGGAGTTTGGATACTTCCTTGTGTACGGCGGCACGGGTCTTGGCGTCGGGGATTCTCCCATCCTGAGCAGTGACCTCAAGGACAACGACACCGGCCAATTGGGCCACCTGCACGTGCTTGAAAGTCTTGTCCTGACAGACTATCGTGACAGCTTGCCGGGAGGCGGGTTGCGACCATCCCAACTCCTCAATGAACAGTTGCGAGAAGTTGAAATCGGCCAGGCATTGTCGCGCATTGTTCAGGTTCAGGGGCATCCTTGTCTCTCCGATTTCCTGTCCGCCAATCCCATCGAGCAAATGATCCGAGGTTCCCGTGATTCGGTCTCATCGCCCTTGACGGCGAGAGCATCGGCATCCCGCAGGGCCATGACCTTCTCCACGAGGTCTTCGTCGGAGGCGTGTGCCCGGAGCAGGCGGTTCAGCGCGTCTTTGGCCGCGTCTCGCAGCGGATAGCGGTAAACCTCCTCGATGGCCCGATGCAATTCCTGTCTGTCCATCAGCGTGTTCTTCACGTCATCGGCGTATTGCTTGAGCCGCTCGTAGGTGCGGAAGCGTGCGCCCGATGGTCGGCCAAGTTGACCACCGACGGACTTCTCCTCTTTCAAAACGTGCTCCACCCCTCGGCGAACGAGGTCATGGTGGTTCTCAAACCGGACAAGGGCGGGCGTGTCCGGCGTGCATTGGGCGGCATCGAGAATGGCCTTTTGCGATTCCGTTACCACGTCACCCGCCTTGTTCATCCAAATCAGGGCGTCGTTGTCTTCTGCGGTACGCAGGTACACGACCACGCCTTCGGGCGTACTGCTCGGCTCGGCATGATGGGGCTTTGTCGAGTAGACGACCGGCGGAAGGTCGGGGACGATCTTCTCCAATTTCGGATCGGCAGTGACGGCGTTCTTCCATATTTGGTAGGCATAAGACGCCAAGTCCACCTCCGCGTCCGCATCGCCGTCCAGGATACCGGCTTTCTCCGTGAAGAGGTCCCTGACGGCCTGGTCGTTGCGGTCGTCCTCGAAGAACGCCTCGTCCGTGCCGACGACCTCCGCGTTCTCCCACAGGCGCTGACGGACGCGGGCACGCAAGCGGATGATTCGCTCCACGCCATCGGCGGGCATGAAGGAGTAGCAGAGAATCTTCTCGGCCCTCTGCCCGATTCGGTCCACACGACCGGCACGCTGCACAAGCCGGATGATGGCCCAGGGAAGATCGTAGTTGACCACGATGGCACAGTCTTGAAGGTTCTGGCCTTCGCTCAGGACATCCGTGGCGATGAGGATGCGAAGCTCGTCCTGCGGCGTGACTTGACTGCGTTTCTCGTTGCTCTGAGGGCTGAACTGCCAGGCATAGGCGGTGGGATCGGAACTGTCGCCTGTCACTCCGGCGAAGCTCCGAGCACCGCAGGCATGGAGTTGCTTCTCCAAGTAACGCACCGTGTCGGCGAACTGCGAGAAGATCAGGACCTTCTCGTTCGCGTGCTGCTTGAGTAGCAGGTCACATAGCGTGGCCAGCTTTGCGTCTTTACTGGCGTCCCACTCCCCGCACTTTCGTAGGACCTTGATGAGGGCGACAGCATCGAGGCGAAGATTCTCTGCCAGCGTGTTGTCAAACAGATTCGGACGCAGCCAGTCAAACCGATTCCGCCCGTGCGTGGCATACTCCTGGTAGACCTCTGCGGCTCGGCCGTGTAAAATCCTCCGGTGTCCGCAAGGCGTAAGTCATCCTCTGCCTTGCACGCATCCCCGCCGTTGTCCTCGAACATATCCTCAACCGGGTCGGCGTCCTCGTCACAGACACGGGCGTCCAGTAGCCCTGAATCCTGTGTTCCGATGGGCAATGGCTTCCCGGCATCTATGGCGTGCAGATAGACGAAGTTGCGGAGAACGTGACGCTCGACGGATTGAAGGAACGCCTGTCCGCTCGATTCGAACCGTTTGAATAGGTTGGTTCGGCAGAACCCCATGAGTCGCTTGCCCGCACGGGACAGATTCGCGATGACTTTATCTTCGCCGGGCGTCGTCGGGGCCTTCGGCGGGTTGAGGACAGTAGTTCCCCAGGCCATAGCGAGGGAGATGGAGAGAGTTGATCGTGGCGACAACGTCCGGCGAATAGAGGCGGGCGTATTGGTCGCTCGCACTCTTCTCGTTGACCGTGAATTTCGCGGTCTTAGGGACACGAGTCGGGAAATAGTAGGGTCTTCCATCCTGGAGCGGCAGAAACCTCCTGCCGTTAGCCGGGTCGGTCTTGGCGTAGTTGTCCATGATGAAACTGCGGGTACGGCGGACCAGGTACAGCCGCATAAGCTCCCGCCAATCGTCCGCGTGTTCGCTCTTCTCGAAGCCGCTGAGGGTCTCCGGCTTGCATTGATGCTTCCGCTCAAACTCCTGTGGTCCCAATTCCCGCAGCAGTTGTTCCGGGCGGATGGGCAGTATCGCGTCATCCTCCAAGAAGAGACGCAACTGATTCGACAGGTCGAGATACGTCTTGTTGTACGGCGTGGCGGAAAGGAGAACGCACTTGCTGTCGTTCTTCTTGATGTAGTCGCGAATGGCCGCGTAACGCCGTCCCTCGCGGTTGCGGAGGTTGTGGCTCTCGTCGATCACCACGAGCCGGTAGCGTCGCATCTCCGGCAGTTCGCGCGCAACACGGCTGAGGGACAACACTTTTCCCCGCAGATGGTAGCGCTCACGATAGTCATTCCACATGGATAGGAGATTCGGCGGACAGATGATAAGTGTCTCGAGATCATGCTCATCCTCGAAGATGCGCGCCACCGCCGTCGCCATCAAAGTCTTGCCCAGGCCGACAACATCGCCAATGAGCACACCACCGCGCTTGTTGATATGGTGAGCAGCGATCTTGACTGCCGCTTCCTGAAAACCGAACAACCTGTCCTTCAACTCGTCGGGGAGTTGGAACTCCGATATGCCCTCCCGCGCCTCTCGCGAAAGATGGTAAGCCATCTTGATGTAGATGTGATACGGTGGGATCAATTCCTCTCTGGCCCAACTCTCCTCGATGACCTTGACCAGATCGGCGGATATGTCGAGACACCAGCGGTCGGCCCAACGATCCTCGAACCACTTCGCCAGCTTCGCACAGGCGTCGTGGTCCAGCACGTCGATGTTCAATTCCCCCTGCTGGGATAGTCCCGCAAAGGTCAAGTTGCTGCTGCCCAAGTAGCCGACTGTCGGACTGATGGGGTCTGGTCGGAAGAGCAGATAGAGCTTCGCGTGCAACGGGTGTCGCAGGAAAAGCTTGACGACCACCTTCTTGGCTCTGATCTGGGCCGCCAGCCGTCGAAGGCCAGCCTCATCATCGTTGGTGGGGGCACCGATGGTCAACTGATCCTTGAACTGCTGCACGAGTTCCTTCTTGAGACGTACCGCCGTGGCTTGGTCGATCTGTTCGTCACTTTTCATCAAGCCGAGCAGCGAGTGAACCTCCTCTTGAGGCAATCGGTGCATACCAACGAGCAGGCGACAGCAGTGACCGGCACCGCCTGCCCAACGCTCGACGTAGGAATCCAACGCCCTCCAACCACGGAGGTTGAAGTAACCGACGCAGAAGTCTGCCCGGTCGGAGAGCGTGATCGTCTCTGCTAGGGCTGGCAGGAGCCGTTCCTGAATATTGTCAAAAATGCGTGGCACAGGGCTGTCTCCTTGTGTCTTTCGTCATCATCGGGATCATACTTGCTAATCCCGTCGAGGACAAGAGGCCCAAGAGCCAAAACGCCCTATTGGATACTGTATCGGTGTGTGCTGATAGGCACGACCGTTCGCTTTCATCGAATCCGGCCGAAGCGGGACCAGGTGTCGGCGGGACAGTAGATGTAGTCGGCCCGGCCGCGAACTGCCGCGTAAGGGATCGGGCCGAACTGGCGGCTGTCGAGCGAATTGGACCGGTTGTCGCCCAGGACAAAGCAATGATCCGCGGGCACCGTGATTGGCCCGGAATCCCACTGGGACGGGAGATCGCTGGCGGCCACGAAGATCTTGTAGCTGCTGCCGCCATTCTGCTCGCGGTAGATGCTGCCCTCAATGACTTGGCCCGCTGGCATCCGCCATCGTGGCATGGGCGGACACCAACTCGCGCGGGAGCTTCTGGCCATTGATGTAGAGCTCACCTTGCTTGATCTCCACGGTGTCCCCGCCGAGAGCGACAACCCTCTTGATGTAGTTGTTGCGCCAATCCCCGGTGGGCGGATGGAAAATGACCACGTCGCCGCGGGCCACATCGGTCTTCCAATAGGCGATCTTGTCGGCCAGAATGCGGTCGCCCGGCAGAATCGTGGGTATTCCGAGGCGGTTGGGACGCGGAAGGCCTCGACGAGACTGCTACGCAGGTGGAGGGCGTAACCGATGGAACTGCCCTGAATCATCAGCCCGATCAGCAGGTACACGGCGGGGCGGTTGTAGGGCTGGAGCACGTAATCCTGCCGTGTCTCGGCAGCGAGTCGGGCGGCGTCGAACACCGCCACGAGCACCACGCCGAAGATGGCCACGAGCGTCAGCAGCCCGAAGGCCACCGTCGGGACGGGACCCAAATAGCCGAGGAGTCCGAACGCCGCCGGAATGGCCAAGCCGTAGACGAGGCCGAACGTCAGGCCGCGGACGAGGCGGCCGCAGTACACCTGTCCGACGCCCGGCACGATGAAGGACAAGAGGGCGGCCAACCAAACCGATCTTTCGGCTCCACTATGAAGGGGTGTATCGCTCATACGGATTCCTTTGAGTATTCGAGGGATTGAGATTGCTGCGTCGCTGCGCTCCTCGCAATGACATGGTGGGGAGCACGCCGTTGAAGCCCTCAGGCAAATAGGATCAGGTGCAGGGTCATGAAAATCCGGACCAGGCCGAGGGACACTCCCAGGGCGATCAGGGCGGCTTTGGCCCAGGGTCGCGCGGCCCATTGGGCCAGGAAGGCGAGAGTTCGGCCGGACATTTCACCGGTGGGCCGGCTTCCCGCAGGCGGTCCAGGACCTCGGCGGAGAAGTCGCGAGGGACTTCGATCCGCTGCTTGTGTCTCTTCCATGCCTCGAAGACTTCCTGACGATTCATGATTCATCTACCTTAAAGCGATTGAGAGCCTGCTTGAGCTTGTTCCTGGCACGATTGACTCTCGACTTGATGGTTCCGATCCGCACACCCTCGATCCGCGCGACCGTTTCATACGGGAGGTGCTCGAACTCGGCCAAGACGAAGGCCGTCCGCTGGTGCACCGGCAGATCGAGCAAGGCCTCATCCAAGGCCGCGAAGAACTCACCTCCGGCCGCGGTTTCCGCCGGACCTCTCTCGTCGGCCCGCTCCGGGACGTCGGCCAAGGACAACGGTCTTTTCTTCTTCGCGGCATTGACGCTCTTGTTCCGGGCGATGGTGAACAGCCACGTGGAGAACTGGCTTCGATTGGGATCGAAGGTCCTCAGCTTGACATAAGCGGCCAGGAAGACCTCCTGGGCGATGTCTTCACACGTGTGGCGGTCGCCCGTGATGTTGCGGATCATGCGCAGGACCGGCCCGGCGTAGCGGTCCACGAGCCGCCGGAACGACTCCGTGTCGCCCTCGAGGACCCGCCGGATTGCATCAAGCTCTTCTGTCATTCGGTCGGCACTGCCCTGTTCCTTTTTGCATAGTTATACAAGCGAGGGCCGCGGAAGTTCCATGTCCTTGGGAAGGGCTCCCAGACGTGACCTGCCGCCCGGGATCGCGGAAGGCTCGGACTTGTTCAGACAGCCAATCAGGAGATTGGCGGTCCCGGGAGCCCTGCCACCCGACAGATTCTCTACCCTTCATGCGGGTCATTGAAAAGATTTGACGCCCCGAACGGGGCGGCTATAGAATCCACGCACTACCGGCCATGTAAAGGGGCTGGTGAGCTGATTGGGGGAGTGGTCGGTTGTTGCGTGCAAGAAACTTGGAGGTCTCAATGAGTACAGGCATTGCGCACCCTCGGAGGGGCTCGCAAGTACGAGAGAGCACACTTGACGGATCGAGTCCGAATCGATTTGGACGGTTGTGGTCATCGTCGGTCATTGTTACGTTGCTGTTGGCTTCCTTGCCGCTTTCGGCATTCGGCGACGACGATCAGAGCATTGCGACGCTCCGGCGGATGGGCAAGGCGTTCGCCTCCATCGCCGGCAAGGCCTCGCCGGCGGTGGTCGGCATTCGGGCGACGAGATTGGTGCGTCCGGATGCCAAGGGCCGGGACAATTCTTCCGGCGATACCAATCCCTACGGCGAAGATTTCTTCGACTACCTGCTCCGGCGGCGGTTCCAGCACCGCAATGAGAAGCCGGAGCCCAAGGAAAAGGAAATAGCCCAAGGGTCGGGCTTTCTCGTCACCGCAGATGGCTTTATCCTGACCAACAATCACCTGGTCGGCGATTCGGAGGATATCGCGGTGCAGCTCGGCGACGGTCGCAAGTTTACCGGCAAGATCGTCGGCACCGATCCGGACACGGACGTGGCAGTGGTCCGCATCCCCGCCGAGAACCTGCCGTATGTGGAACTGGCCGACTCGGACACGCTCGAAGTGGGCGAGTGGGTGATCGCGATCGGCAACCCGTTCGGATTGAGCCATACCGTCACGGCCGGGATCGTCAGCGCCAAGGGCCGCCAGGGAATGGGCGTGTCGTACTACGAGGATTTCATTCAGACGGACGCCGCCATCAACCTCGGCAATTCCGGCGGGCCCTTGCTGAATCTTGACGGCAAGGCGGTTGGGATCAATACGGCGATCATCGGTCCCGGCGGCAATATCGGCATCGGCTTGGCCATACCCATCACCATGGCCAAGACGGTGTACGAGCAACTGCGGGAGACCGGCAAAGTCGTGCGGGGCTATCTCGGCGTCGAGATCGACAACCTCGAGGCCGGCATGGGCGAGTTCTTCGGGGTCGAGAACAACCACGGGGCCGTGGTCATGCGGGTGCTGGAGGATTCCCCGGCGGCCAAGGCCGGCATCAAGGCCGACGATATCGTCGTGGAGATGGAAGGGGAGCCGATTGTGACCGCCACCGACCTGATGAATCGCGTGGCCCTGCGCAAGCCTGGCAGCAAGGTCAGCTTGGTGATTCTACGGGATGGCAAACGCAAGACCATGACGATCGCGCTGGACAAGCGGCCGCAGGAGGTGGTGGAAGCCGCCGGCGAGGGCGCCAAGACGGGCGGGCCGCTGGGTCTGACCGTCGAGACGCTGACGCGGCGGCTGGCCGGACAGTTGGGCTACGAAGGGCTTTCCGGTGTTGTCGTCGATGAGGTCGAAGCCGGGTCCTCGGCCGACGAGAGCGGCATCGAGCGCGATATGCTGATTACCGAGGTGAATCGAGAGCCGGTAAAGAACGTGAAGCAGTTCAACGAGGCCATGGCCAAGGCCAAACAGAAAGGCAAAGCCTTGCTGCGGGTGCACAGCGACGAATGGACCAAATACATTTTGGTTCCGCTGGCTCCGAAGTAGCATCATGCTTAGGTCGAGGTAAAGAAATCGGCCCCGCTTCCCGCGGGGCTTTTTTATTGGCGCGAGGGCGCTGAGACCGCGCCGGCTGCGTAGGAATGGAGGTCTGCAACGCGGAGTTGGGTCCTCCGAGGCGAGGCAGCGCGTGGGGGGGCTCCTTCCGCGCTGGAAGCCCCTTGGCACGGGGCAGGTCGTTCGGGTAGAATCAGGACGGACGATGGCGAGGGGAGCGTAGATAGTCCTATGCTTTCAAGGCGGCCGACGAGAAAGTTAAAAGGAAAAGGTGAAAAGTAGAAAGGAACACCGGATAGATCGCCGGGTTCTTTCTTTTTACTTTTAGCCTTTTGCCTTTTTCCTTCTTCTCGGGCGGGTTTGCACGGGAGAGAGTCTCATGGAAGGGCAAAGTGCCGATCGGGGCCAAGACCCCAAATCCGATCTCGCGGACTTGGAAGCCCCAACTCAGACGCAGGACCGCGTTCGGACGCCGGGTTTGCATGAGCAAATGGTGCTGATGCAGGCCAAGCTGGATGCTCTTCTGGACCACGCCAGCAGCGGGGTAGCCATCTATCGGGCGGTAAACGACGGCGACGATTTCATTCTCGTCGGTTTCAATCGTGCGGCGGAGGAGATTGAGCACGTTAGGAAAGAGGAGGTCTTGGGCAAGAGCGTGTTGGAGGTGTTCCCGGGCATTCAGGAGTTCCGTTTGCTGGAGATCTTCCGCCGGGTTTGGCGAACCGGCGCGCCGGAGCAACAGCCCGTCTCCATCTACAAAGACCTGCGCACGACCAGTTGGCGTCGGAATTACGTCAGCAAGCTGCCCAACGGCGACCTCATGGCCATCTACGACGATGTGACCCAGACCAAGCGGAGCGAGCTGGCCACCCGCATGGGAGAGCAGATCTTCCGGGCGATTGCGAACTATGCCTATGACTGGGAGATTTGGATCGGTCCGAACGGGCATGTGCTGTGGATGAACCCCGCCGCCACACGGATCTCCGGCTATCCCGTCGAGGAATTGACCGCCATGCAGGATTTTCCGGGGCCGCTTGTCTACGAGCCGGACCGGGAGAGAATCGTGCAGGCCTTCGAATCGGCCGTCAAGGGCGGCACGGGGACCGAGCAGTTCCGGATGAAGCATAAGGATGGGCGGACCTTGTGGGCCGAGATGACCTGGCAGCCGGTCTACGATGAGAAGGGCAATTCCCTGGGGCACCGGGAGAGTATTCGCGATGTGACCGCCCGCAAGCTGGCCGAGCAGGCGGCCGAGGTGGCCGAATGGGAAGAGGAGGCGATCCTGGACAGCATGGCGGAGTACGTGGTGCATCTCGATACGGATGGCTCCATCCTCTGGGCGAATCGAGCGGCGTGTGAATCCGCCGGCATGGGGCGGGAAGAGCTGGTCGGCCGTTTCTGGTACGAGATGTCGCTGGAGTGGCATGAGGCTCTGGACAGTTGCCCTGCCCTGGAGGCAATGGAGAAGGGGCAGCGGATTGAGATGGAGAAAGCGACCGGCGACGGTCGGACGTGGTTCATCCAGGCGGCGCCCTTGCGCGATGCCAACGGCGGGATCGTGGGCGGCGTGGAAATCTCCCTGGATATCAGCGTGTACAAGCACGCGGAAGAGTCGTTAGAGGAGGTGCCGCAGGAGGAACGCTCGTTGGAGACTCCGGCCGAGGTGAACGATCCTCCTGCCGATCGCGGACCGGCGTCGCCATGACCGAGCGCGGGGCGGTGGCGGCCGGAATGGATCACGATGCCACGCAAGGGCAGGATGCACTTGCCACGGGAGTTCGTAGGATGGGCTTTAGCCCATGCGGACGATTGGCTGGAGCGTAGGATAAAGCAGCATGGGCTGAAGCCCATCCTACGTGACTCGTTGCCTCTTCTGCGCCAGGTAATCGTTGATTGCGGCGGCGGCGATGCGGCCCTGGCCCATCGCCAGGATGACCGTGGCGGCGCCGAGGACGATGTCGCCGCCGGCGTAGACGCCCTCCAGCGAAGTCCGGCAGTTCTCATTTACGACGATATTACCCCACTTGTTGAATTCCAGGCCGGGGGTGGTCTGGCGGATCAGCGGGTTGGCAAGGTTGCCGATGGCGATGATGACCGTGTCCACCTCGATCTGGAACTCGGAGCCGGGGATCGCCACGGGCCGGCGACGGCCGGAGGCGTCCGGCTCGCCCAGCTCGTAGCGAAGGCATTCGATGGTCACCACGTTGCCGTTGGCGTCGCCGAGGATGCGTTTGGGGTTCTGGAGCAGGTGGAAGTCCACGCCCTCTTGCTTGGCGTGGTGGACCTCCTCCACGCGGGCCGGCATTTCCTTTTCGGTCCGGCGGTAGATCAGGTACACCTTTTCGGCCCCCAGCCGCACGGCGGTCCGAGCGGCGTCCATCGCGACGTTGCCGCCACCCACGACGGCCACGCGTCTCGACCTGGCAATCGGTGTATCGGCCCCTGCGCCGAACTGGTAAGCCTTCATCAAGTTGGCCCGCGTCAGGTACTCGTTGGCGCTGTAAACGCCGACGAGCGACTCGCCTTCGATGTTCATGAAGCTGGGCAGGCCCGCCCCGACGCCGATGTAGACGGCATCGAAGCCGTCCTCCTTCATCAGTTGCTCGATGGTTCTGGTCCGGCCGACGATGAAGTTTGTGACGATTTTGACGCCCATTCGTTTGAGCGTCTCGATTTCCTGTTGGACCATGGCTTTGGGCAGCCGGAATTCCGGGATGCCGTAAACCATGACGCCGCCCGGTTTGTGGAACGCCTCGAACACCGTCACCTCGTGCCCGGCGCGGCGGGTGTCGGCGGCAGCGACGATGCCGCCCGGACCTGAGCCGATGATCGCGACTTTCATTCCGGTGGCCGGGGCCACCGCGGGCACACCCGTGCCATTGCGGCCGAGATCGGCGACAAACCGCTCCAGCCGGCCGATGGAGACCGCTTTCGAGACATCCTTGAGGCTCAGGCCCACCGTGCACTTCTCCTGGCACTGAACCTCCTGCGGGCAGACGCGGCCACACACCGCCGGCAGCAGAGAGTTCTCTTTGATGATGGCGAGTGCTTGTGGATAATCGCCTTGTGCGATAGCGCCGACGAATTCCCGGATGCGCAGGCGGACGGGACAGCCCTCCACGCACGGCGCGTTGCGGCATTGAAGACAGCGCAGCGCTTCCATCCGGGCCTGTTCCTCCGTATAGCCCAAGGCCACTTCGCTCACGTTGCGGCTCCGGGCCGTGGCGTCTTGTTCGGGCATCTCCTGGGACGGGATTGCCAGGCGATCTTTGGTCTTCAGGGCGCCGGAGTCCTTCTTCTCCAATAGCTCCTGCAACAGTCTTTTTCTCTCTTCGCTGGTCACTGATCGAGGCCTATCTTGCATTGATGTTGCTTGTACCGGTCGTATGCCTGCTTTTCCTGGTGCTTATAGGCATTGATGCGTTTGATCATGAGGTCGAAGTTCACCTTGTGGCCGTCGAACTCGGGGCCGTCGACGCACACGAATTTCGCGGTCCCATCCACCTCGACCCGGCAGCCGCCGCACATGCCCGTCCCGTCCACCATGATCGTGTTCAGCGACACCTGGGTGGGCACGCCAAAGGGCCGGGTCGTTTCGCAGCAGAACTTCATCATAAGGGTCGGACCAATCACAAAGGCGTGGTCCGGCTTGGGGCTGCGCTGGCAGACTTCTTTGAGGGGCTCCGTCACAAGTGCCTTGCGCCGATATGATCCGTCGTCCGTGCAAACGATCAATTCGTCGCTCACCTCGGCAAAGCGGTCTTCGAGGATCAGCCGGCCCTTGTCCCTGGCGCCGAGAATACTGATGACCCGATTGCCCGCCTGCTTCAGGGCCGTGGCGATCGGAAGAAGCGGGGCGTTGCCGATGCCACCGCCGACACAGACCACCGTGCCAAACCGCTCGATGTGCGTGGGCGTACCGAGCGGACCGGCGATGTTGGTGATGTCGTCACCCGCCTTCAACTCCGCCAGGGCCGCGGTCGTTTTGCCGACGCGCTGCCAGATCAGCTCGATCGTGCCCGTACCGGGATTGGCGCCGGCAATGGTCAGCGGGATACGCTCGGAACCGTCGTTATCGATGCTGAGAATGATGAACTGGCCGGGTTTGCGGGCTTGGGCGATCAGCGGTGCTTCGACTTGGGCCCAGAAGACGTCTTCTCCAACCTGTTTTTGGGTTACGATCCTATGGGACATTGAGCCTCAAAGCAATTTTGTGATGGCCTCACTGATATCCTTCTTGCTGGTCAGGCCGACCCATTTCTTCTGTATCTGTCCGCCCTTGAACAGGATGAGCGTGGGGATGGCGCTGATGCCGAACTCGACCGCCGTGTCACGCCCCTCATCGGTATTCAGCTTGCAGATCTTGGCCTTGCCGACGAACTCCTCCGCCACTTGCTCGATGAGCGGGGCCAACATCCGGCATGGCCCGCACCACGGCGCCCAAAAATCGACGAGGACGGGCACCTGCGAACTATGGATCGTCTCGTCGAATGCGGCGTCCGACAACTCGATCACGTTGCCTGCCATGACTCTATCCTTTCCAAATCCGCCCCGTGCAGAACCGCGGTTAGCCGCGGACTCCCCTGGTTCTCCTTCCTTGCTACGTTGGCGCAGAAAAATCGGGGGGCAAGAACACCATCCGGACTCTCACTGCGGGCCAGTAGAACACCATTATACCATGCCGATCAAGGCTCGTCAAACACCAGATCGTCGTCGGCTGCCGGGGCGTCCGGCTCGGCCTCCTCCGCCTCCTCCTCGTGCTCTTGGCCGCGTTTGCTCGGCGCGGGCGGCAATTCCACGATAGGAATGGGAGGCGTGTGAGCAACAGGTTCGGTCTGCTCCTAGTGCCCGTTCTCCGCTTCACCGACAGCCATGATGGCCCTTTGCACGGCCTGTTCCGCCGGCTCCTCCGTTAAGGCACGCACGAAGATCTGGGACGAATTCTCCGGCTGCTCGGCCGCGATCAGCTTGGAGCGGATCAATTCCAGCATCGACAGGAAGAGCCCGACCATGACCAGCCGATTGGGTTTCCCCTCGAAAATGCGCTCGAACGTCAGCGGTCCTTCCGTCTGGAGGCGGTGGAGGACTTCGATCTGGTACAGGTCGATGGGCGTATCGTCGCGGATATGGCCGGTGTAGTGCGGCGTGCCCGTGGCCTTGCAGACGGCGTCGAAGGCTTCGAGCAGGTCCCAGATACTGACGCGGTCCATATCGACTTCCGGCTCGGCCTCCGGGGCGAGTCGGCTGATGAGGCTGGCGGGCCGGCCGAATCGCTCCTGCTGCCGCTCGGCCGCGGCATCGAGGAGGTTGGCGGCGTCCTTGAACTTCTTGTATTCCAGAAGCTGGCGAATTAGTTCCGCCCGCGGGTCGCCCGCGTCATCCTGCGCCATCTGCTCCGGCTCGGCCTTCGGCAGCAGCATGGCCGACTTGATCTCTATCAGCGTGGCCGCCATGACCAGAAAATCGCCGGCCAAGTCGATGTCGAGCTGCTTGAGCATTCCAGGTATTGCAGGTATTGGTCGGTGATCTTGGCCAAGCGGGATGTCGTAGATATCGACCTCTTCCTTGCGGACGAGATACAGCAACAGATCGAGCGGTCCGGCGAAGATATCGAGGTTGACGCGGTAATCGGCCAAAGGCTACTCCTGCTCTTCGTCCTGACCTGCTCGTCAGGTCGGGCTCCTCTTCGTCGAAATCCTCGTCCTCTCCCAGCCCTTGATTTTCCTGCTGCATTGGCTTTCAGGATCTCCCGGGCTTCCTCGGCTTCGCTTTCCGCGGTCTGCAATTCGATGTCGATGGCCGCCGGCACGCCGGAGTAGACGTTGGCCACGTTCTGGCCCAGGACGAACGCCTTGATCCCTTCGTCCTCAAGCAACTGGCGGGCCAGATCCGCTTTCATGTAATCCTCGAACCGTGCGACGGTAACGAGCTTCACTTTTTTACTCATCTTCGCTCTCCCAAGCCTATGGCTTTTCGGGCCGCCAGCAGGGTCGGTGCGGCGACCGCCCGGGCCCGCTCGGCGCCGTTCTTGAGCATGGCATCCACGACGGCGGGATTGTTCTCCAGCTCGGCCCTTTTCTGCCGGTAGGGCCGGAAATACTCGATAATCAGCTCCGCCAGCCGCTTCTTGGCCTCGCCGTAGCCCATGCCGCCCGCTCGATAGCGGCGGTCCCACTCGGCCAGTTCCTCCGGCGTGGCGAACAGCTTGAGCAGGGCGAACACGTTGCACTTGTCCGGGTCCTTGGGCGCCTCGACCGGCGTGGAGTCGGTCACGATCTTCATGACCTTGCTCTTGATGCTCTTTTCCGGCTCGAAGATCTCGATCGTGTTGCCGTAGCTCTTGCTCATCTTGCGGCCGTCGACGCCCGGCACCACGGCCACCGACTCGACGATGTAGTCCGCCGGGAGCTTGAAGACCTCGCCGTAGGCGTTGTTGAAGCGCAGGGCGATGTCGCGGGTCACTTCGATGTGCTGCTTCTGGTCCGCCCCGACGGGCACCAGGTCCGACTGGAAGATCAGAATGTCCGCCGCCTGCAGGACGGGATAGGCGAACAGGCCGTGATTCGGGCTCAGGCCCTGGGCGATCTTATCCTTGTAGCTGACGCACTTCTCCAGGAGGGCCTTCGGCGTGACGCACGACAGCAACCACGTCAGCTCGGTCACTTCCGGCATGTCCGACTGCCGCCAGAAGACGGTCTTTTCCGTGTCCAGCCCCAGGGCCATGTAGTCCATCGCCACGGCCGAGCGTGTATTCGGCCACCGCCTCGGGCTCGGGACCGCTGGTCAGGGCGTGGTAGTCCGCGATGAAATAGAAGCACTCATGCTCCGCCTGCATGCGCAGGTGCTGGCGCATGGCCCCGAAGTAGTTGCCTATGTGCAATCGGCCTGACGGCTGGATGCCCGACAAAACTCTCAATGCAGCCTCCAATCGTAAAGCGGGAATCCAAGAAAAATTACGCGAACCGCCAACAGCGCGAAAATAACGAGGATAGGCATGAATGTCAAGGCTTTTGGCGATCCGGCCTCAGCAGACAGGCGTTCTTGATCGAAATCGTGTTTTTTCGTTACCGGAGGAGGTTCTTCGGCCTTAATCCAGTAGAAGAGTGAGTCTGGACAGTGATCCGGCAGTTCGCGTGAAACTGTTGAGCCCTGAGAAACCGTGGAATTAGGTAGAGGCGTGTGGTGGCCTCCCCCTCCGCACAGTTCGGCGTAGGGGCGGGCCGTGTGGCACCAGTTTTCTTAGGAAGGGAGATCATTATGAGCCGAGGTACACCCCTATTGACTGTGATGGCATTATTGACTGCGGCGGGTGGTTCTGTCGCATTGGCGCTTGATCCGCTGGGACCGCCCAAGGCGGGCCCGGAAGCAGGCGAGTTCCAGATTGGCGCGGATTTCCTCTACGGGGCCGCCGATCTTAACTCCCATGGGGACTACAGCAGTCGGGCATTTCAGAATGGAGTATTTCAGCCCAACCAGTCTGTCTCCGGGAGTACTTCAGTCCAAAACAAGAATCAAGCTACAAGCAAATTGTATGCCAACTTGGGTTATGGCGTTTTGGACAATTGGGAGGCGTTTCTACGCGTGGGAGGCGCGGCCTACGGACTTGGTACCGACAGCCGGCTTGCGGTGGGCGGGGGGACGAAGGCCACCTTCTACGAAATCGGCAATTGGAGTTTCGGCGGCATCCTCCAACTGAGTTGGGCGGGATGGGAGGATGGGTATGATAATGGCCCAGAAGGTGTCACAACCTCCACCAAGTATTCTGTGACCGAGGGCCAAGCCGCGCTGGGGGTGTGCTACCAATTGGATCCTCACTTTAGCCTCTACGGGGGCCCGGTTGCCACCTTCTACAAAGGGAAGGCAGAAACGAATGCCGTCAATGTGTCAGGCACAACCCTGACAGTTTCGGAATCATCGCAAGACACTAATATGCATACGTGGTTCGGCGGCTATCTGGGGCTACGCATGCAGATTCATGAGAAGGCGACTGCGGCTATCGAGTTCCAGTACACCGCAGATGCCTATGCCGTTGCCGCGAACGTCGCGTACCGATTCGGGAAGTAGAGGGGCAGGCATTCCCATTCACGGACTCCTCGCGAAGAGAGCCGCCGAAGAGAAGCGGCCGATGCCACCTATCGGCAGAATGGTAGCGCATGTCAGAAATCGTGCGGTCTGAGATTGCTTCGCTTCGCTCGCAATGAAATATCGTGCCCACCATGTCATTGCGAGGAGCGCAGCGACGAAGCAATCTCAATCCATCGCTGCGGGGCTTGCGAAATGCGGCGTCATCAGCCGTTGACGGCGTCGAACATGGCGATGATGTTCTCGGGCGGGACGTTGGCGAGGATGTTGTGCACCTGCTGGAAGACGAAGCCGCCGCCGGGCCGGAGAATCTCGACCTGCCGCTTGACGTGCTCGGCTACCTGCTTGGGCGTGGCGTTGATCAGGATGTCTCGGGTATCGCAGCCGCCGCCCCAGAAGGTGAGGTCTTGGCCGAACTCGGCCTTGAGCTCGCCGGCATCCATCCCCCGGCAACTGATCTGCACGGGATTGATGGCGTCCAAGCCGGCTTCGATCAGGTGCGGCAGAAGCTCCCGCACGCCGCCGCAGCAGTGGAGCATGACCTTGACGTCGGCCAGCTTCTTGGCGCGGTTCCACAGCAGTTGATGGCGGGGCTTGAAGAACTCGCAGTACATCCGCGGCGACATCATCGGGCCGGTTTGCATGCCGAGGTCGTCGCCGAAGAGGATGATGTCGATGTAGGGGCCGACCGCGCCGAGGAAGCGGTCCAGGTTCGCCAGGTGAATCTCCATGAGCTCGTCGAGGAACGCGTGGGCCTTCTGGGGCTCGCCGGCCAGCATCATCATGAAGTTATCGTTGCGGTAGCAGAACTGGCCGATCTCGAAGAGGTTGCCGCCGAACAGGCCGATGATGGCCCGCTCGGTGCTGCGGCGGAGCTGCTTGGCGCCTTCGCGGAGAGCCTCGGGATCGACGGGGCCGGGCGGGCTGGCGATGGCCGTCCACATGGTCTGATCGAGCGCTTCGCGAACGGTGCGGGGACCCTTTTCTTCGGCCAGCGGGAAATAGGTCTGCTCGAAGTACAGGGCACCATCGGGCATTTGCGCGAGGATCTTGCCGTTCTGGGCCCGGATCACCCAGCGGTGCGGTTCTGCGCTCGATGCGGGTCCACGCGGGCACGAGGCAGGGCGTGCCGTCCGGCAGGGTCCAGTCGGTCCAGTCGCTCGGGCGCAAGGCAAAACCACGGCCCAGCTCGATCGTGTCCACGCCGAAGCGGTCGAGCACGTCCTGGCCCACGATGGCCATTTGCTGCACGACATCGTACACGTACGTAGGAGCGGGGGGCAGACCCAGAGCCCGCCGCAGCTTCGGATAGGCCAGGGCGGCGATGCCGGAGGAACGGTGCCCGGAGAAGTCCACCGGGACCCGCGCAGACTCGTGATGGTTCAGCGCCGCTACGACACGCTCTCGTGAAGTCATGATTCAATTTCCACAGGGCATTCCAATTACACGCGCCAAGGCGCCATCACCCATCGCCGGTCGCGCGGCCCCTGACCTCATCCGGCCGCGGCTCGAAGGCTCTCCCAGCGGAGCGGCGCTGGGAGAGAAGGTCCCGGCTACGTTCGTCCCAGGGACCGCATATACCTTCTGGACTTCTTGAGTCCCATTCTGGATGCCTTCTTCTTGACGGCTTCGGTCGGCCGTCCCAATTTCGGCGGCCACGTCGGCCGTCGGGCGATCGGGAAACAGCTTCTTGAGCTGCTTGACGTCGTCTCTGGTCCACGAACCTTTGGTGTCCCTTCTGGCCATCACGCGACTCCTTTCGGCTATTTATTATCATGAATTGAGATTAGCCTGCTCGCATTGTAGTCCGCCCGCGCCCGTGAAGCAAACACTTTTCCCCTATTTGCCGTTAGGAAAAACCTCAGTAGCCGTGACACATGTCCCCACCTCGCGTCCTTTCTGTCATCCTGAGCGAGGCGAATGATCCTGGCCCGCGCAGGGACAATAGGCTTGCGTTCTACCTGTGACCCGAAGGCAGACGTGGCAGAAAGCCAGCCGCATGAACTGAGCCGGGGTGCATGACTGTTGTTGCACCGCTCCCGTGGTGTTCGGAGTTCCGCCTTTTAGGCGGGTCAAACAGTCCGGATAGCCTTGGAAGCGTCGCGCCTGCGCCGAAAGACTCTCAAACCCGCCTAAAGGCGGAGCTCCAAACGGCGTAACAACGGACATGCACCTACTGAGCCGACGCCGGTTGCAGGGTACGGGCCGGGACGTTATCTTGGTGCCCATGGCACTGGAGAACATGAGAGCAATGTTGGCGAAGGCGGCGGCGGGCCGATACGGCGTCGGCGCTTTCAATATCCTGGACTACAATTCCGCCAAGGCGGTCGTGCAGGCGGCCGAGGAGCTCGGTGCCCCCGTCATCATTCAGACGTCGGCCAAGACGGTGACGTTCTGGGGCTGCCGAACCTTGGTGGGCTGGGTCGCCGAGTTGGCCGGCCGGGCGAAGGTGCCGGTCGCCTTGCACCTGGATCACTGCAAGGACCTGGACCTGATCCGGGAGTGCATCGAGGCCGGCTGGACCTCGGTCATGATCGACGCCTCGGCCAGGCCGTTCGAGGAGAACCTGGCTCTGAGCCGGCAGGTCGTGGAAATGGCCCGGCCGAAAGATGTCACGGTGGAAGCCGAGCTGGGCGCCATCGTCGGCGTCGAGGACGAGATCCACGTCAAAGAGCAGGATTCGCACTTGGCCGACCCCCGGCAGGCGATGGAGTTCTGTGCCAGGGTGAAGGTCGATTGCTTCGCCCCGGCCATCGGCACCGCCCACGGCATCTACAAAGGCGAGCCGAAGATCGCCTACCACATTCTCGAAGAGGTGGCGGCAGGCACGGGGGTGCCGATCGCTCTGCACGGCGGAACGGGCCTGGCCGACGAGGTCTTTCGCCGCTGCATTGCCCTGGGCTGCGCGAAGGTCAACATCTCCACGCAGATCAAGTACGCGTTCATCGACGGCTTCGTCGGCTACCACAACGCGCACAATACCCAATACGACCCTCTGAAGGCCCTCCAGGCCCAGTTCGACGAGATGAAGAAGGGGATCGCCGGGAACATCAAGCTGTTCGGCAGCGCGGGAAAGGGCTGAGGCAGTGAGCGGTGTGCACTTTGTCATCCTGAGCGAAAGCGAAGGATCTGGGCCATGGATTGAACGGACCCGTTCGCAAGCTCATTGAACAGTCCCAATCCGTGGGCCAGATGCTTCACTTCGTTCAGCATGACCAGCGCCGGCGGGCCACGCTTGCCTTACCCGAGGGAATCCACCATGACGAATGAGCTCAAGGCATTGATCTTCGATTGTGACGGCGTGCTGGCCGAGACCGAGCGGGACGGCCACCGCGTCGCGTTCAATCGGGCGTTTGCGGTGAAGGGCTATGATCTCGAATGGGACGCGGCCCTGTACAAGGAACTGGTGCGTATCGGCGGGGGCAAGGAGCGGATGAAGCATTTCTTCGACCGGACCTCCTGGCCCGCCGGCACGAGCGACAAAGACGCTCTCATCAAGGAGCTTGCACCAGCTCAAGACGGACTTCTACACGCAGATCATCGAATCGGGGGAATTGCCCCTGCGCCGGGGCGTGGCCCGGCTCGTCGACGAGGCCATCGCGGCGGGCATCAAGCTGGCCGTCTGCTCGACCTCGAACGAGAAGTCCGTCCATACCGTCGTAGAACGCTTGCTCGGCCCCGGCACGGAAAGCGAAATTCGACGTGATCCTGGCCGGCGACGTCGTGTCGAAGAAAAAGCCCGACCCGGAGATCTATACCCTCGTGCTCCAACGGCTGCATCTGAAGCCGACGCAGTGCCTCGTTGTCGAGGACAACCGCAATGGCTTGCTGGCCGCCAAAGGGGCGGGCATGCACTGCATCGTGACAACCAACGCCTACACCGAGGACGAGGACTTCCACGAGGCCGACCTGGTTGTTTCCGAGTTAGGCGACCCACCGCACGTGCAGGTAGACCTGGCGACCGTCCGAAAGATCGTGGAGGGCTCGCAGGGGAAGAAGCCGAGTTTGTAGTACCCCGCCTACTCTAAGAGAGTGGGTGGCAGTGGCAGCGCCAGCTTGCCGATGGCTTGTGATTACGCGTGGATACCATCGGCAAGCTCCGAAGACTCCGCTCGCCGCTGCCACCCGATATTCACGAGATTAGCGTGGTCGGTGTAGTAGGGTGTGCCGTGCACACCTTCTCCGACTATTCCATCGTCACGCGGCGTAGTGCCGGGCTACTTTGCGGATAGCTTCGGCCACGCTGAGGATGTACTCTTCGGTCATGCCTTCGTGGATCGTCACGCGGATACCGGTCTTCAGGATGGCCTCGGCCTCGGGCGTCTGGTGCTTCGTGTAGTCCATCGTGGTCAGGCCGAACTCGCCACAGGCCAGTGGCCCGCGAAGAAGCCGTGCTGCTGGAACACCGGCTCGCGCGTGCAGCGGCACCGCGATATAGCCGGCCGTGCAGGGTGCCCCTTCGGCCGCCAGCGCCTTGACCAACTGTGCCGCGGTCGCAGTGGAACGCCTCGGGCTTGATCCGGAAGAAGTAGAACCAGTAGACGCAGCGGTCCTCGGGATGGACCTGATGGGGCATCACGCCGGGCAGGCCCGAGATCTTCTCGGTGAGCAGATTGCCGAGCCGGGCGCGCTTGGCGGCGATCGCTTCGAGCCGCGTCAGTTGCCCCGCGACCACCGCTGCTTGCGGCTCGCTCATCCGGTAGTTGGTCGAGAACGCCTGGAACCCGCCGCCCTTGATGCGGTCGAACCCTTTGTCGCCGAACTTCTGCAGGAGCGGGCCGAAGCGTTCGTCGCTCGATCCGACGAGGCCGCCGTCGCCGCAGGTGATCTGCTTGGTATTCTGCAGGGAGAAGCACGTCATGTCGCCAATGGTGCCGATAGGCCGGCCGCGGAACTTGGCGCCCCAGGCCTGGCAGGAATCCTCGATCAGCACCAGTTTGTGTTTGTCGGCAATAGCCTTCAGCGCTTGCAGGTCGCACGGATTGCCGCAGAGGTGCACCGCGATAATGGCCTTCGTTTTGGGCGTGATGCGGCGTTCCACGTCCGCGGGGTCGAGGTTGTAGGTGCTGGCGCCCAGGTCGGCGAAGACCGGCACGGCCTGCTGGTAAAGGACGCCGATGACGGTGCCAATGTCCGTGATCGGCGAGGTGATGACCTCATCGCCCGGACCGATGCCCGCCGCCAGAACGGCGATGTGCAGCGCCGCCGTACCCGACGAGCAGGACTGGGCGTATTTCACCGGGCAGACTTGCTTGAACCGCTCCAGCATCAGCGTCGTCTGCGGGCCTTTCCAATAAAAGAGATCCTGCTGCTGGAGCATGGCGTTCAGCCGCTCGCGCTCGGGCTCGCCCCAGCGGAGGCCGAGGGAACACTTCTGCGTCACGGCTTTTGCGCCGCCGTCCAGCGCCAGCTTCGCCGCGGGCTCGGTGGCAGGGGCCTTTGTCGCATCAAGGTTCGCCACGAGCAACGCGGCCGATGACGTGGCGAGAAACTCCCGGCGGGAGACGATGTGCGCTGGGCCGGGCCGATGGGGAGGAACGACGCTGGTTCATACTCACCTCCAGAACGGCATGGGCTCGGGATCCGGGATCCTGGGACCGCCAATCTCCTGATCGGCATTCTTCTAATGGTTCATCACGAGCAATCGCCGCGCATTGCGCAGCGGATCGCTCCCAGTTGTTCATCGCTCAACGGCGACTCTTGCAGCTTCAGCAAGGCCGACTCGAAGTAAAACACCGGCGTATAGGAGCCGAACAGCACGCGGTTCAACGGCACCTGGGCCAGGAGGTTGGCGACGCCGCCCACGCCTTCCAGCATGGCAATCTCGACGTAGACCTCGCCGGCGGCGATCAAGTCGGCCAACGCCCGACCACGCAGGAGGCCCAGCGAGTTCAACAGCACGAGCCGCAAACCGGGTGTTTGCTTCAGCAGGCCGGGCAGCCCCGTGACGCTCGTCGGTTCGACGCGCAGCAGCGGGTGCATGGTCCGCTCGTCTTCCATAATGAGCGCCAGTTCGACGATCAACCCGCGCTCGGCGGCCAGCCGCAACAGTTTCGCGAAGTCGGGGTCGTCGAGCTTGTAGCCGTGGTAGTTCGGGTGCAGCCGGATGCCCGGCATGTGGTGCTCTTCGACGCAGCGACGCAAATCGTCTTGCCAATCGGGCAGCTTCGGATTGACCGAGCCGAACGGCACGAGCAGTCCGTCACCGTACCGGCGGCACTCGTCCGCGAGCCGGGCGTTCACCGTGGCAATGTCCCGATGCAAGAGACCGTCAAAACTGCCGACCCACGCTTGCACCACGCCCTGGCGGCGCAGCCTGGACACGAGGTCGGCCGTGTCGTCGCCCGGCAGACGGCGCAGCGGCCAGCGCGAGAGGTAGACATTGACATCGATCAGTCCCGTCGGCGTGGCGGCGGCCTGCCCGCCGCGTGCCGCGGCCAGCGCCCCGACGCCGGTAGCGGCGGCCAATTGAAGGAAGTCGCGACGGTCGAGGGACGCGACGGATCGTCCACGTGTCATAGAGGGTGTTTGAGGAGTGGCACGGGCATCCGGTCCCTGAGACTTCGTGGCATCGGCATCCTGCCGATGAGACATGGGCTGGAAGCCCATGCCACAAGGCAACGGCTCCTCAAACGCGCTCATAGATTGATCCCTTTCGCCTGTAGAATGGGCTGGAGGATGCGCTTGATGTTCCCGGCGAGAATGAGGCGCTTCGCCGCATCCGGAATCTCCGCGCCCACCACCTTCCCCAGTTGCGAGGCAAAGCTGCGCCCGCCCGCGTCGCTGCCGTAAAGGACGCGTTCGGCCCCCAGCTCGCGCACGGCCATCTCCGTGAAGCCCGCCGTGGGATCGCTGCCACAGATTTCGGCGTAGACCTGCGGATACGGGCGGATCGTCCGGATGCCGCGTTCCCAATTGCCGCCGGTGTGGGCGCAGATGATCGTGGCGTGCGGATGGCGGGCCGCGAGTTCCGCGACGTCCTGTGGGATGGACTCGCCGGGGAGATTGCCGGTGGTCTTCTGCCAGGTGTGCTGCAGGACGGGAGCTTTGAGCTCCGTGGCGCGTGCGACGATCGGGTCGAGGGTCGGCTCGTTGCAGTGTTGGGCCACCCAAAGTTTCACGCCCACCATCGGGCCATCCCGCACACAGCGGTTGAGCTCGTCCAGACTGGCCTGCGTGTGCTTCGGGTTCAGATAGACGAAGCCGAAAGCGCGGTCCGGAAAGTGCTGCACCGCCCGCAGCACGTCGTCATTGTCCCGCCGCAAGGTCTCAGGCGACGGATCTTCACTCCAAGTCATCCCCATGAACACGCACAGCCGCGCGATGCCCAGGCGGTCGGCGTATTCGAGCAGGTGGCCGAGACGCGCCTCCGGGGTGTCCCCCGGCACCCCGGACAGGTGCGTGTGCACATCCCAAATCTCGAACTGGCTCGTCTTCATCACTATAGCCGTTCCATGGTCATACGACGCAGAGCCCGGCAGCCCGGGACCGCCGATCTCCCGATCGGCTTCATATGCCAATCAGGAGATTGGCGGTCCCAGGTCATCAATCCAAGGGCACGGCCCAGATATTGCGGAAGCAGACCTCGTTGCCGTGCTCCTGGAGCAGAATGGGAGCGGGCTTCGGGCCTTCCGGCTGGCCGGCCCCGGTCTTGTGCGGCACGTCGACGTCGTCCTGGATCAGCACGCCATTCTGGAAGACCGTGACGCGGGCGTCCTGCACCTTGACGGGCTGGCCGTCTTTCTGTGCCCAGCGGGCCGAACGGAAGAGAATGTCATAGGTTTGCCACTCGCCCGGCTTCTTGCAGACGTTCTTGTCGGGGGCCTTGTACGTGTAGATGCTGCCGCACTCGTTGTTCTTCAGCGGCAGGCCGTAGGAGTCGAGGATTTGGATCTCGTAGCGTCGTTGGATATAGATGCCGCTGTTGCCGCGGCCCTGGCCTTTGACGTTGTCCGGCATCTGCGGCGTCTTGAATTCCGCGTGCAGGATAAAGTCCGTGAAATCGCGTTTGGTCATGACGCCGCCGCTCTTGGGGACGATCTGCATGACGCCGTCGGCGATCTTCCACTCGATCTGACGGCCCTTGCTCTCCGGTTGCCACTGGGAGAAATCCTTGCCGTCGAACAGGACCAGGGCCCTCTCCGGCCGGACGGCCTCGACCGTCACCTCCGGCGGCTCGGCATAGTCGTGCCAGATCCGCTCGATCTCGGCGACGTCGGGCTTGCCCTCGTGGACATACCAACGATACCGGAACACGTGATCCTCGCCCGGCTTCATCTCCCAGGCGCCCAACTGCGACGGGCAGAAGTTGAAGAACAGGTAGTTGGTCGGCTCGGGCCACAGCCGCATCGGCTCGGGGAACCGGAAATTCTTGGGATTGCCCAGGAAAGTGATGCCTTCCCACTGGTCGCCGATCTTGCCGTAGTTGTCGCACCAGCGGGCGCGGGTCGCGTGGCCGTCCTTGCGGGTCTTGCCCTCGCTGGTCAGGTAATCCGCGTCCGGGCCCTTCCACTGCCGGGTCCCCCGGAAGCCGAGTCCGCCGTAGCGATACTCCTCCTGGATCAGAGGCTGGTCGGCCACGCACCGCTGCGTGGACTGGAAATCGACGAGCCAATACTTCCCCGTCCCGCCCACGTTGTAGACGCGCACGTCCCAGACTTCCTTGAGAATGGTCTGCGCGCCCTTGGAGGTCTGGAGGGCGACGTGGTCCTGCTCCGACTGGAAGCCGCCGTAGACCGAGCCGCTGGTCGTGGACACGTACTTCGAGAACCGCACCGTCCCCGTGCCGTCGCCGACGTTCCAGAAATCGACCATCTTGCCCTCGTAGGTCGTGTGGGTCCAGGGCATCCAGATGCCCATGTGGTGCAGATGGTCCGGCGGGTTGATGTCGGTCAGGACGTTGCCCTGGGGCGACCACAGCGGGTGAATGAACGCGCTGTGATCGTACAGCTTCAGCTTGTCGTCCGTGACCTTGGCCACGCCCTTCGGGGCCGGCGCGATCGCGTGGTTATACTGCATCACCTTAGCGTCCCCCAGGCTGATCTGGAGGCACTTGTCGTCCTTGGAAGCCTTAACCATTCGCTCCACCCGGGCCTCCCCGGCGACCAGCTCATACACGCGTCTTTGTCCGGCCGGCAGCGTCCCGGAGAGAATCCAGTGCAGCCGCGGCGTCGCTCCCATCTCGATCTGCGCCGGCACCGTTACGCGACTCGATCCCCGCACCTCCTGGAGCGACAGCGCCTGTCCCGCCACGGCCTGGGGCACGGACGCCAGCGGCACCGAGACCGGCGTATCGGTGCGGGCGTACTGTCCCGCCTCCACCGTGATCGTCGCCAGCGGCGCGCCGAGCGCCGGGGGCGCCGAGAAGAGACTGCCGAAAACAACCAAGGAAATGACCGTCACCATTGCCGACCAACGTGCTTGCATCGGGGTACTCCTTTCTTTCTGACTGACCATACACACCCGTCCTCCCCGCCGCTGCAAGTCCCGATTCTACCTCCGCCCTGTCCCAACAGCAAGCACTGTTCGGCCTCACGACTGCGGTCGTCGTCTTGCTCTTCTTTGCCTGAGTTGACGCAGGAATTTGAGGTCTTCCCTGTCCTTCGGGCGTCCGGCCGCCTCTTTCATCTCGATCAGGTCGCCCCGATGATGACGAACCGGACCCTATGTTCTTTTAACAATCTGAGTAGTCCTTCGACTTCCATGTCGCCTGCGCAGGGAGGCCATCTCCCGACTCTTTTGGAGCATCATCTCGAATCGCTGTTGGGTCGTCAACGACGCCAGATAATCCAGCTCAAACTCGATTTCCGCACGCTCGTTGGGAGTGCGTGTTTTCAGGATCGCCATAGCCTTTGCCTTACCTGAGAGCACCATGTTTCTGCACCTCATGGAACCTATTCTACCCCGCTTGCTCCACCCGAGCAAGCGCGGACCAGGCGTTCCCCCGGGGTGCGGCCGGCCTACGAGCGCTCTTCGTGGTGCGGGCGTCCTCGCCCGCGGACCTGGGCAGACGAAGGGGAGCATGGAAGTCGTGCGAAGACGCACAACCGAAGAGCGGGCGGGGACCCCCCGCGCTACGAAAGACGCTGTTGGCTGCCACCCTATTCCGACCACACCCGTTCCCCGGACGGGCCACCTTACGTCGAGCCGTGCGGGATGCCATGGACAGGGCACTTCCCTACATGGTCGCCGACTGCGCCCCGGCTTCCCTGCCGGTCTTCCCGCACGCCACAGATGAGGAGAAGAAGTGCTTCGACCTCGTCAAGCGGGCCTACGTCGAGGCCCGCTACAATCCCGGCTACAAGATCACGAAGGAGCAGCTCGAATACCTCGCCCAGCGGGTCCGGAAGTTGCAGGATCTGACCAAGAAGGTCTGCAAAGCGAGAATCGAATCCTATCTTCCGCTCTGAAGAGGGCACGCCGCGGAACTCCTTGGAACCACTAATTGTCAATTTGAGGGCAGGCCGTCGATACCCCCCAATGGGGCCCGGCTGTGGAAACAGGAGGTCGAGGGATGGTTAGGGGTGAGGAAGTGAGGGGCCGCGCTAGTTCGGCTTCTTCGGTCTCATCTTCTTGTCGGCAGTGCGGCATCGCCCGGATGTTAAACCGAGGCAGCCGCCAAATCTACACCCGAGGTCTGGGCATCCTCACAGCCGTAGACGAGCGCAGTCGTATATGTATCATCGCGAACTTCTCGTAGGAATTGTTTGATTCTACCTCCGAACGAGGCCGCGGCATAAATCGACCTAGTGATGCTCAAGAGAAGATCCGCGAGATATCCCAGCATGTATCGCCCAGTGTGAAAACTTACCCGCACTAAGAGCGAGTCCAATCGCGCCTTCACTTCGCTCGGAAGTCCCTCTGTATTAGTCGCCCAGCGGTTTGAGAAAGAATACTCTGATTGTGCAGAACGCTGGGAATCCAAAGCAGCCATGAGCACTATGTGGGAGAAGGAAAGCCGATGACCGAACCTAATGAACCCATTGATTGTACTACGCAGCATGCCATATGCTGGGTGGTCAAAGGGGATCTTCCCTTCGGCTGCGTAGTCAAAGAGCGCGTCCCGGACCTCGAACAACCCCTGCCGATATCTAGCCAGTCTATAAGCAGGGAAGCCCCAAAAGGCTAACCACAGTATGATGCACAGCGAAACCAACGATTGAAATGCTATCCAGGCTGTTTCAGCACTCATTTGGTTTCAACTCCAAAGTCGTCTTTTGGATGAGTATCCCCACCCTTGGTTAACCTGCTGGACGTTCTTTTCTCGTCCAGCTTTTTCTCGGTAGTTGATACGCGAGACTCCAGTCTTTGGATCGTTTTACTGCGCAATTTCCGCTGGGCCAGACCATACGCGATTCCTCCGCCTCCAGCAACCCAACCCAAGGCCGCATTGACCCTGATATCACCCAGGACCTTGAGTCCTACATCTGCGAACGTTGTCTGACCAGCGAAACATTTTATGCTAAGATATCCCATCCATGCCACGAACATGAACGTCCCATATTTCAGAACGTCCCTGACAATTGTAACAATCGCTTCGGTGAGTTTTACCCGCTTGAGAATGCGAAGATCAAACTCAAGTTCTTTTTTGGTCTTCTTCGTCATGTCCCCTCTCTTAGCCCATTTACGGCCCCCAGATTCACATGGGTGACCGTCGCATGGCCCGGCTCTGCATCCATATTATGTCGGACAAACATGGGACGCACAAGTATAAAAAGGTATCAAAAGACCCAAGACCCACGACCCGCCCAACCCCCGCCCCCAGCCCTCAGGTCCCACCGGCAGGAGATCGGCGATTCTACGGCCGCAGAGACGCTGCCATAGCAACTCCGGGGGGAACGGGACGGTGTCAGGTACATTTTCTCCGTATACTCGCGTAACTCCTTGCCGGAAAAGAGTTTATCCACACCCCCTGCCTTCCTGCCTGTCGCTTGGGGAAGACTGAAGGTGTCCTGTGTGCTTTCCGTTCCGAAGCTTCGAGGGCCAGCCCTCAAATCAGAATTAGCAATTAGCGGCCGACGGATCACAGACATGGGGGGTTGAGAGTTCTTCGCGTTGGAGCCCCCAGCGAAAACGGGCGGGCCCACGTGGCGGCTCCGTCGCACGTGTCGCCGTGCCATGCTGCAGCCCCAAAGTGGTAAACTCACTCTGCACGGCCGCCGGGGTGGGAATCCGGCGGAGCAGAGTCTCTCTGGGGAAGAAAAGGGTCGCGTCTTAACAGTCAACTATTCGCAGAGCAGAGTACCGCCAGAGGCGTTCTGGGACGGCGGAGACGTTCGAGAAAGCCAAACCGGGCTCTATCTTCTTTCGGGCGTTTGGTCCCGCTCTCAAGGAAGGTGTGCACGGCACACCCTACAAGAGCTGTGGACCACAATATTGTCACCCCGGACCCCGATCCGCGGCCTGTCACCCTGAACTTGGTCCGAGATGAGAATTTCTGCCTGAGTTTAGATTTTTGTGTAACATACAGGCATCGAGAAACGTCTTCTTATGGGCACGAAATCTCGTTCTCTTGACAGGCTTTCCGCAGAGACAGGTGGTAAGTCTGCCAGCGTGAAGGAATTAGGAAAACCACAGATTACGCAGATTTTCACAGATTCCCGAAGGCCGACGGAAGGAGCGGACAGGCATAAGAGGCTTCCCTGCCTGGAACCGCGGCTCTTTCTCTGTCTCTTGAAATCTGTGTTAATCGGTGAAATCTGTGGCTGACTGGTTTTGGGTTGCGGCCGACGGCCGCGCCGGGCCCTCCGTGTCTCATTTGTGCAGATTCGTGCGAAACAAAGCCAAAAGGCGGTAGTCAGTAGTCGGTTACAGGAGCAATATGCGAAACAAAGCCAATTGGGCAGAGGTTTGAAGTCGGAAGTGTGAAGTGAGGATGGCGGTGGCAAGCGTGCGAAACAAACCTAATTCAGCTCCTGGTGTCCGGGAATGGGCGCAGGTCGGCCGCCGGGAGACTCCCGGCGGGGACCGAATCGCGCGAAACGAAGCCAATCGGAAGACGAGTCGGAAGTGTCAAGTTTCAAGGGAACAAAGCCAAGCGACGGGCCTTCTGCTCTCCGATTTCCCACTGCCGAGAAACGGCCCCGCGAAACCAAGCCAAACCCAGGCAGGCTGGGGCATCTGGGGAATGGCGCTTGGGCGAGACCTGTTGTGCGAAACGAAGCCAATTGGAAGAGGAGTTTCAAGTGTGAAGTGGCGAGTTTCAAGCAGACAAGGCCAAGCGGCGACTCTTTCGAAGGTCCTTACTTCAAACTTCACACTTCAAACTGCCTATGGGTCCACCAAAAACCTAATGCGGCGGTTGGCGGGGTCTGTTAGGATACGCGGGACCGTTTCCACGACTCGGAGTGTTTATGCCTGACGCATACTGGGAGTTGTATTCGCATCCGTCGGACATCGGGATTCGCGGCCTGGGGCCGACGAGAGAAGAGGCGTTCGCGCAGGCCGCGACGGCGTTGACCGCCGTCATCACGGATTTGGAGAAGGTCGAGCCGAGACAGGCCGTGGACATCGAGTGCCAGGAAGCAGGACGATGAGTTGCTCTTTTTATACTGGCTCAGCTCGCTGCTCTATGAGATGGACACACGCGGCATGCTGTTTAGCCGGTTCGAGATTGAGGCGGTGGCAGGCGGTCTCAAGGCCAAAGCCTGGGGCGAGCCGGTCGATGTCGCCCGGCATGAGCCGGCGGTCGAGGTCAAGGCCGCGACCTACGCGGATCTGAAAGTCGAACGAAAAAGCGACGGCACTTGGCTCGCCCAGTGTATCGTAGATGTGTAGCCGCGAAACGCGGAAATACGAAATTCGAATATCGAAATCCGAAACAAGCACAAAGGGCCAAGCGGTTAGTATGTCATTGCGAGCGAAGCGAAGCAATCTCCCGTCCGGCGGGTTGAGATTGCTTCGTCGCTACGCTCCTCGCAATGACATAATAGGGTCCGGGTCCGGCGCCAGCGGTTGAGCCCTTTGGATCTGGGATTTCGAATTTGTCTGATGTGAGGAGCAATTCATGTTCACCGAGAAGCTGCACAAGCGGGGAGAAGCCCAGTGGGAGATACTCCCCTTTGGCAAGATGCAGGTGCCCGTGATCGTTTTCGCGGATGACGAGCTGATCCGGGAGATGGACCAGCAGGTCTATCAGCAGGCCGCGAATGTAGCCGCCCTGCCGGGGATCGTGAGGGCCTCCTACATGCCATGCCGGACGCCCATTGGGGCTACGGCTTCCCCATCGGCGGCGTCGGGGCATTCGATCCAGACGCCGGCGGCGTCATCTCGGCCGGGGGCGTTGGTTTCGATATCTCCTGCGGCGTGCGGGCCCTGCTTACCGGCCTGACCCACGATCAGACTCAAGGGCAATGAGAAGGAGTTGGCCGACGTGCTGTTCCGGCGCATCCCGGCCGGGGTCGGCAGCGAGAGCAAGCTCCGGGTCGCGGCACTGGACATGGACGACATGCTCCAAGGCGGGGCCGTGTGGGCCGTCGAGCAGGGATACGGCAACCGCAGCGATCTGGCCCGGATCGAAGAGAACGGCCGGATGCCCGGGGCCGAGCCACGGTACGTCTCGGATCACGCCAAACAGCGTCAGGAGAAAGAGGTCGGCACGCTCGGCTCGGGCAATCACTACCTCGAAGTGCAGCGGGTCACGGCGGTCTACAACGATGATCTCGCCCAGGCGTTCGGGCATCCACCTCAACGACATCACCGTGATGATCCACTGCGGCTCGCGGGGCTTGGGCCATCAGATCGCGACCGATTACCTGGCCAAGATGATCAAGGTGGCCAAGGAGCAGGCGATCGAGCTGGCGGACAAGGACTTGGCCTGTGCCCCGATCAACTCCGACGTCGGCCGGCAATACTACGGGGCGATGTGCGCCGGTATCAACTGCGCCCTGGCCAATCGGCAAGTTCTCACGCATCTGACGCGGCAGGCGTTTTCGGAGATCTACCCGCGATCCAATCTGACGCTGCTGTACGATGTCTCGCACAATACCTGCAAGGTGGAGGAGCACGAGATCGACGGGCGAAAGAAGAAGCTGTACGTCCACCGCAAGGGCGCGACGCGGGCCTTCGGGCCGGGGCATCCGTCGCTGCCACCGGATTTGCAGGCCACGGGCCAGCCGGTCCTGATCGGCGGGACGATGGGGACCGCCTCCTTTATCCTGACCGGCACCGAGGAGGGCATGAGGCTGTCGTTCGGCTCCTGCTGTCACGGGGCCGGCCGGGCCATGAGCCGCAGCCAGGCCACCAAGCGTTGGAAGGGCAAGGACGTTGTTATGCACCTGGCCCAGAAGGGCATCATCATCCGCGGCACCTCGCCCCGCGGCATCGCCGAGGAGGCGCCCGGTGCGTACAAGGATGTCACGGCCGTCGTGGATGCCACGGAGACAGCCGGCCTGGCCAAGAAAGTCGTCCGGCTGGAGCCTTTGATCTGCGTGAAAGGCTGATCGGGGGCACCATCCCCAAGGCCTACCGGCCTTGAGGTCGGGGTCCCCAACGCGGATTTCTGCGTTGGGGAGTCCCCTGCCACCCCGCCGCTGATGCGGACTTTTGCCTTGTCCTCGTCCTGCCGGACGCTATCATGGTCCGCTTTGACGTTGTTCCGAGGGTGTATTCGATGCCTCAGTTGTACGGTTTGATCTTCGATGTGGATGGCGTCGTCGCGGATACGGAGCCGCTGAACGCCAAGGTCACGATCCGCGTGCTGAAAGACATGTTCGGCCTGGAGGGCGTCACGCGCGAGGACTTTGCGGCGGGGATCGGCAGGGGGGCCGAGGCCTACGTCAAGGCCGGGGCCAAGGCCCACGGTCTGGAGCTGACGGACGAGCAGGCGAAGACCGCCGCCGAGCGGCGCGAGCGATACCTGATCGAGGCGCTTGCACGAGGACCCGCTGCCGGCGTTTCCGGGCGTGCTCGAGCTGATCCAGGCGGCGCTGGGACATCCCGACTTCCGGGCGGCAATTGCCACGTCCGCCGGCCGCGAGTTGTCCCAGGCGATCCTGGAATCCGCCGGCGTGCCCTATGAGCGGATGGCTTATGTCAGTGGCAGCGAGGTCAAGAAGAAGAAGCCGGACCCGGAGTTGTTCCTGACGGCCGCCCGGCGGATGCGGCTGGCGCCGGCCCGGTGCGTCGTGTTCGAGGATGCTCCCAGCGGGGTACAAGCGGCCCGCGCGGCGGGGACCCGCTGCATCGCGGTGACCAACACGGTGCCGGCGCAAGAGCTTGCCGCCGCCGATCTCGTGTGCGATTCGCTCGTACGAGTCGATCTGACGACCGTTCGACGCCTCGTGGACCGCCCGGGTTAAAAAACAACGCAGGCCGAAAATGGCCTGCGTTGCTGTGAGATCGGAATAGCTGTCCGGTCGGCGGCGATGTGGTCGCGCGGATCGGTCCGGCTTGGCTTATGGAAAGTAGACGGTGCAACCGCAACCACCGTCGTCTTTGGAGCTCGGTTTGTAGCAGGCTTGCAGGGTCACCCCGGCGTAGGCCTGATAGCCCTGGATCATGATGTACCACGTCGCCGCGGCGGGATTCTGGATGTCCACCGCTTCGTTGTTGCCATGCAGGCCGGGATGATAATCCCAGCTCTTTGTCGTGGGCTTGCTCGCCCTTCTTGACGTACAGGTCGGCGTCGCCGGTGCCGCCCGAAATCTCGATGTGGAGCGAATTCTGGTCGGCCGGGACGTCGATCTTGAAGAGCGTCTCGCTATCCTGGTCGCCGGACAGGCCCATCACGGGCACGCAGTTGTCCAGGGTCTTGATCTGCTCCGACTCCGGCCCATAGGTCGCCTTCAAGGTCACGCCGGTATAGGCCATGTAGCCCCGGATCATGATGTAGTACGTGCCCGCCTTCGGCTCGTCGATCGTCACCGTCTCATTGTTGCCGAGCACGAAGGGCCGGTAGTCCCAGTCTTGGGTGGTCGGCTTGTCGCCGACGCGGACGTACAGATCGGCGTCGCCGGTGCCGCCGGAGATCTTGATCTCGAGCTTGGTCTGGCCGGCCGGCACGTCAATCTTGTAGAAGCTCTCGCTGGCGGCCGAGCCGGCGAAACCCGTGACGGGCACGCCGTTGTTCAGCGTGGTTACGCCATCGGCTGGGTGACGCCGAACGTGACCAGGAGCGTGACGCCGGAGAACGCTTGATAGCCCCGGATCATGATGTACCAGGTGCCGGCGGTCGCCTTTGTGATGGTGACCGTCTCGTTATTGCCCGACAGATAGGGCCGGTTGTCATATTGCGACACGGTGGGGAGATCGCCCTTGCGGACGTACAGATCGGCATCGCCGGTGCCGCCGGACATCTTGATTTCGAACGTCGTCACGCCGCTCGGCACGTCGATGCTGAAGAACAGCTCATCGCCCGCCTTGCCCGCGAGGCCCGTGACTGCCACACCCTGGGTCAGCTGCGTCACGCTTCGGGGTGGGTTTCTCGACATGAGTCAAATCCACTTTGAGAGTGACACCGCTGTATGCCTGAGTCGCCACCAGCAGGATGTACCACGGTCCCGTCATGTCGCTCGCGGAGACGAACATGCTCTCGCTGTTTCCGGGACCGGCGGACCGATAATCCCAATTCGAGGTGGTGGGGCGGGCCCCCTTCTTGATGTACATGTCGCAATCGCCGGTACCGCCCGAGAGGCTGAAATTGATGCCGCTGACGTCGTCGGGCACGTCAAGGACGTAGCAGGCCTCGCTGCCGAGGGCCCCGGACAACCCCGTGAGCGGCACGCCATCATGCAGACTCGTCGGCGTCCCGCTGCTGCTGTAGACCGCGCGGAGCGTCACGTCGTGATAACCGCCCGAAGCGTGGAGCATGATGTACCAGCGCCCGGCCGCCGGATTGTTGATGCTGACCTGTTCGCCCGTATCGGAGCTGAACGAGCGGCCGTCGAAATCGAACAGGCCCGGGGCCGATCCACGTTTGACGTACAGATCGACAGTCCCCTGTGCCGCCCGAGGTGTTCACCTCCAGGACGCTTTGTCCCGGCCGGAACGTCGATGGAGTAGAGCCTCTCCGCTGTCGTCGCTGCCAGAGATGCCGGTTACGGGCACGCCATTGGTCAATCCCGTCGGGACGGCCGGCTCATAATGGGCGAGCAAGGTGACCCCGTGTAGGCATCATGGCCGCGGAGCATGATGTACCAGGTGCCGGCCGCCGGGTTGGAGGCCGTGACCGTCTCGTTGTTTCCGAACTGAAACGGCCGATAATCATAAGAATTGTACGTCGGCAGGCTGCCTTGCTTGACGTACAGGTCGCAGTCGCCGGTCCCGCCCGAAATGCTGACATGCAGCTCGCCCTGGCCGGTCGGAACATCGATCTTGTAGTACACCTCGCTGCCGGCGGCACCGGACAATCCGGTGACCGGAACGTTGTCGGTGAGACTGGTTGCGGTGTCACCGTAGGCCATAGAGGCGAGCGCCGCGACCGCCGCCGCCACAACGAAACCCCTCGCATGCATTTTGGTTACCCTTGTCATACCCTACCCCTCATTTCCTGACGTCGAACGAACTGGCCATCCCCACTCGAACACAGATGAATGCCCGGCAGCTCCAGGCAGTCGAGTTTACCCTAACGCGTTATCTTCTCTCGGCAACACACGGAATCTCACCGCGTGCCGAGCCGCTCCCATGAAGTCACTGCCCCCGTTCAAGGGAGATACATGTCTGCACGCACCCATGTCACCAGTCTAACATAACAGGCGGCCTCTGTCAAGAGGTTTACCCAAATCCCCCATCTTTAATTGCAGTTCGGCTCTCACGCTTGCGCCAGGGGGCGAGACCTGGACTCGGACCTTCATGCCGATTTTTCTTTTGCGTTTTTTTCATCTTTTTCCGTCAACATCACAGCCGGAGACTCGCCCTACAATAGGGGTGTTGCCGGGTAGGCCCCCGCGCTTCCGTAAGTGCGGCAGAACCCAGAGCAGCACCCCTCGTTTCTCTTCTCGACGGCACGGACCCTCCGTCGGCAGGAAGATCGAATTCGTCCCAACGCCCATCGAGGAGGTCCGCCGGTTCAGCGAGGACTTCGCGCTCATGCTTTTCAAACACGTCCAGTCCTCACAGAAATGCTTCGGCCCGCTCCGTCAGAGGGTGTATGAGAAGCCGGCCTCTTTGTGGCATGGGCTTGGGGTCCCCGAACGCATGGTTCCGCGTTGGGGTCCCCTTCCAGCCCATGCCGCATCGGCAGGATGCCGATGCCACTTATCACACACCCTCTCAGGGCTTGGGCGACGACGCGGGCGCGTCACTCGGCTGGGCCGTATCCGGCTCCAACAGGATCACCATGGCTCCCATGGTTCGCACACCATAAGCGTCCCGATTGTAGCCGATGATGATCGGCTTGCCAATCTTGGCCTGCACCGAGTTGGACAGAACCGTGGTCTCCCGATCCATGCTGTACTGGGGGTTGTGGGTCACGTGCACCTCGAGCTGCAAATCCCCCGCTTGCGCCGGCCTGCTTTTCAACAGCAGCGTCCACAAGCCGATGGGGGCCTCTACCTTGCCGTCGGAGGAAAAGCTGCCGAACCAGTAGCCCACGGTCCGCACGTCCGTACCGAGGAACTTGTGCAGATGCTGTTGCAGGGGCGCAGGCAGTTGCGCAACTTGCGCGGCGGGAACGCTGGTCGTGAACGTGTCATCGTCCCACCGGAGGTCCGCGATTTGCGACTTCGGAATGGTCTCGATCATCCGCTTGATGGCTTCGTTGGAGGCAGCCAAGCCTTCGATCACGATGCGCTGCTCGCCCTCCGGGACTCCATCACTCCGCTGGAGCACCCGGCCGATCCGCAGATCGTCCCCCTTGGTGGCATTCAGCACTTCCGGTGACGACACGGGCAAGATCGTCCGCAAGACGACGACAAACGGCTTGAGATTCGATTCCTTGGGCGGGATCTCCGCCACGTAGACCCGGCACAGCAGGGGCGGGCTTTGCGGCGCCGAGTTGGTCGGGACATCCAACGCCGCGATCAAATGCAGCAGTTCCTCCATCCGCTCCTTCGTCGCGCGCACGATGAGCCGATTCATGTTACCGTCGACCACAATCAGCGTTCGCTCGCCGGAGGACAGGGTATTCAGGAGGGCAGCCAGATCCCGCGCGGGATAATACGCCAAGTTCACAATCTTGACCTGCAGGTCTTCGGTCTTGGAGGGCTCGGGGACGCCCGGCGTCGCGGAAGGCGGCGCCTGGCACAGCAACACACCTTGCGCCAGCAGGATTCCCAAACCGGCAAGCCACAGAATTCGCTTACTCATCGTCGAATCTCCTTTCTGTCATAGGTTCCAAACAATGGTGACGGCCCCGTCGTCGAGCGTCCCGTAGAGGACCCGCTGCGGCGTGGGATGCCCTTCGGTCTTCTCGAGCACGATCTTGGGGTTCTCAATCTGAGGGTACAGGCATTTGACGATCTTGCCCGTATAGACCTGGGTGCGGCCCGTGTGCTCGACGGTCAGCATCTGATCGGCGGCCGGCCGGTCCCGACTGCGCGGATTGCCCCACCGGCGCCGGCTGGGAGGCACTCGCGCGGGTGTTCAGCATGGCGAACATCAAGGTGCAGCCGAGGGCGATCCCCGCCGCGAACGCCACCAAGGGCCGCCGGAACACGCTGAGCCCGATCCGGCGCCGGTCCTGCCAGGTCTGCCGGAAGATTTCCGCCTTCTGTGCCGCGGACAACTCGGGCACCGGTGTCGCATCCAAGTGTTCGAAGACCGCTTGAAAAGACCGGTACTCCCGCAACAACTGCTCGGGCGATTCGAACTTGTCCGCAAAGAGCGCTCGGAACTCCTCCAGCGAGAAACGTCTGCTCTTCATACCCGTAATCCTTCGATCATTGATTGAGCCGTACAGCCAATTTGGCCCGCAGGGCCAGCAGGCACCGGCGCAGATGGGTCCGCACCGTGCCTTCCCCACAGCCCAAGAGGCGGGCGATCTCCGGCAGCGGCAGGTCTTCGAAATACCGTAAAACAAAGGCCGTCCTCTGGCGAACGCTGACTTCCTCCAAGGCTTCCTGAATCCGTCGTCGAAGGGTGGCATCGTCGAGCGGCCGGTCGTTCATCCGCTCGTCCGCCGCCAGCGACTCCGCACCCACCTCGTCGATGTCCCGGGGCACACCGCGTCTCTTGCACCGACGATAGTAATCGATCGCCGTGTGCGCCGCGACGGCATTGAGCCACACGGCAAACGGCCGCTCGCGCCGGAATCGGCTCAGGTTCTGAAACACTCGGGTCCAGACTTCCTGGACGCAGTCCGGCACCTGCGAGGAATCCAACACGATCCGATAACAGATGCGGTGGACCCGATCAATGTGTCGATGGTACAGGCACGCCGCGGCGTCCCTATCGCCGCGCTCGGCCGCCTCGATCAAGGCTTCATCGGACATCGAATCTGGTCGGGTCGTCATTCTGGTATTATGTACGGATTACCCCGACGAGGTGAATACACGCACAGGCAAAAGGCGGAGAAACTCGGCCTGATTCCTCTTGCCCCGATCACGATAGGGCCGGTTGGTAGTGTGCCCGCGGCATGACATATGACTTGCAGGGGAATGTCAAATCTGAAGTCCCTGGGCTGAGGGCGTCTAACAGAATGGACGTCCCTATGTCATTGCGAGGAGTGCAACAAAGCCTGCCCCTGCGCAGGCAGGGGAAGCAATCTCAGTCTCACGCGTGGGTTTGAGATTGCTTCGCTACGCTCGCAATGACATACCGGCCCCCCTCTGCTATTCATTGCTCATCCTGTTAGACGCTCTTAGTAGACGGGCAGCTCCCGGCCTTCTTCCAGTCGCTCCTCGGCCAGGGCCAGGGGCTCGTGCTTGCCCTCGGCCGGGATGGTCGTAGCGAGTTCTCGGACCAGCGCGGCACTGATTTGGCCGAAGCGGCCCGGGCCGGTGCCGGGCTCGCACGCCGCACGGCGAACGCAGACGGCATCGACGCCCGCCGCCCACAAGCCGGGCAGTTCATCCTTGCTGATACTGCCGCCGACCCAGGCTTCGAGGCCCCGGTCGTGACACTTGGCGATAAACTCCTCGATGTCCCGGAGCTTGTAGTAGTCCAGCAGGCCCATGCCGATGCCCTTGTCGTACGTACCGACCAGCAGCCCATCGGCCCGCATGTGGGCGGCCAGGTCCGGCCCCTGCTCGATCGGGTCGATATACCAGCGGGCCAGCCGCTCGTCCGCAAACAACACCGGCACGCAGCGCTTGGCCGGAAACCATTTCTTGACCGTCCGCACCAAGGCCGGCCCGAACTCCTGCGCCTCGCCCAAGGGTATTTTGGCCAAACCGAGCTTGATGATGTTGGCCCCCGCCAGCGCCACCCCCAACGCGGCCTGGCAGGCGGTCGAGCGCCCCAGTTGCTCGCCTCCGATATTCGTGGCGACCGGAATCGACGCCGGCACGGCCTCCCGTACGGCCAGGATATTGAGCGGGTAAGGCGTGCCCAGCGACGAGGCCGGGTATTCCACATCGACAATATGCGCCCGCCTTTGACCGCCGCCATCGCCTCGGTCTTGCCGCGCACACTTACGAGCAAACTTTGCTGCCGATCTCGCATGCCACAATTCTCCGCAAAGCCACCTTTTTCAATACTCATCTCCCCACAAGCCATACGACCTGCGACCTGTCAGGGTTTGTCGCGGATTCCCGTGGAGCGTGGGGCGGCCCATGCTCACAGGTAGGATTGCCCGCCAGCAGAGAAGGTCCGGAGAAACCTCCGGACGAAAACTCCGGACCTGGGTGCGGCCCGTCCTCGCGCCACTATCCATCGGCCGGGTGTGTACCCGACTTGGAACGGCACCAAAGAAAAATGGAGAAAACCTGCAAAAATACGTAGTTAGCACAATAGATAGAACTGAGTTTCCTTGGCATACTCAGGAATTGTCACGGATGACAGGGGCGCCACATGCGATGTCCCCAGGGGCTGAATGGGAGTATCTTTCCGTTTGTGGCGCCCCCTAATTTACAACCCCCAGCGTCCCCCCTCGCCCGCTATCCCCGCCGAAACACCAAGTCTTGAAGTCGATTGGAGCAATGCGCCCCTCATCTATGCTCATGCCTCCGTTAGACCAGGAGAGCCGACCATGCCGGGCTACCTGGGGGGAATCCTCGCTCTTGTAACAAAGCCAATCGAACTCGTGTGTCGAGGCCAAGAGTCACGCTTTGCGGGCTCGCCTGTCGCTTCCCCAACCGCCATGAGGACGCCAGCTACCTCCGCCCTGCAGGTTCAGATCTCTTCAAAGCCTCGGCGAATCGCCGGCAGCAGCCCCGATGGTCTCGACTTTCATTTGTGTTTCCGCCAGACACGGGTAGAATGATCACAAATTGGATTGCAGTGAAGGGACTCAAGAGTGGCTTGCAGCGTCGAAAATAGGAAGAGGTCGGCCTGCTTTGGCTTCACGGCTCTTATCAGCATATGGAGGGTCCTTTCCTAAAGAGAGATTATCTGATATGGAGCGAGAACTTGGGATTGTTCGCACCGAGAGCCAAATCAACTATAGCTACGCGACGATAAAACTGACGCAGAGCCGTTTGGATAAGGGTCTGATCGCAGTACCCGTCGCCTTGGCCAAAAGGTTCCCTGACCACAACGCAGACATTCAGATCTACCTCGACGATTCACCTACCCCTCAACCTAAACGCTATTCCTCCTATAGCAGCACCACCAAGGAGTGCCGGATCGGTGGAGTGAGACAATGGTGCGCGGAAAACAACCTCAGAACCGGGGACGAGATCGTTGTTCAATTCATAGATGAAAAGCGCTTCATTTACAGGCTGATTCCAGAAAGGGACTTCGTAACTGCTACGCGGAGATTGCAGACGAGCTTTGACGACTCTTCAGACGACCTTGAGGCCTCGGAGACATTGTCACGCCTGTCGGTATGGACAAATACGGGCCAGGAGGGAGTCGTGTTGAACGAATACCGCCGTCTCGCGGCTGCTTGCGTGCCCACCGCCCGAGGGTCGGCCACCCGCAGATTGAGCAAGCACAGAGAGAGTACCCCACCCAGTTTGAGAACGTTACTGGGGCGGCTCTACCGGGGGCATTGCCAGGTATGCGACTTTTGGTTTCTTAAGAGGGACAATGGACCATATTTCGAGGTTCACCACCTCAACGCGCAGAGGGGACATCATCCCAAAAACCTCGTCGTTGTTTGCGGGAATTGCCATAACCAGTTTGAATTCGCTGATGTATCACCTGAATTCGATGGCGAGCAGTGGCTCATCGGAGTTTGCTTCAACAAAACCTCGTATCATGTGAATCAGATCGTCCTTTCCGCCGAGATGCCGAGCTTCTCCAAAGAACTATTCCTGTGAGCGGGGGTCAGACCCATGGTGGGGCGGGATAAGGTTGGTCTGGCGAGGAAAGCTCGTGGCTCTCCTTGCCCTACTGGGAGAGGGATTGCCAAAGCTAACGAGACACACGCCTGACCGCGAAAGGATATCTGATGGATAGGAGAGTGTTCCTGAAGGGGACTGGGGCCGGCTTGGTGCGTCCGGCCGGATTGTTGACTCTCGGGCCAAGGCTGGTCTGCCAAGGGAATCGGCGGCTCAAGGACATCACGCTGGACGAACTGACGGAGCTTCTCGCCTGGGCTGAGATTAACGTGGAGGACGTCACGACGGTTGAAGAGGCGGAGCGCGAACGGGGCAGATACATTGCCAGCCTGCACCCACGGTATTGCTTCGAATACAGGGAAGGATCGCCCGACGGTGCTTTCCCGGAAAGGATTTGGTTTAGCTTTTGGTCGTGCGTTTCCAGGGATGATGAGATCCCGGAGTACGACGTGGTCGATGGCTGCATCGAAATTGGCGGCGTCTGGGGTTATGGCTACTACCGGATCGGAAGTCCGACCCGAATAGTCAAATGGTTTCTTGACCATGGTTTCAAGGTCTGGTGAATGAAGTAGCAGTCTCCGTCAAAATGAACGCGACTCAGCAATTCGATCCGCGACTCCGCGGAAATGACAAGCCCCAAAGTCAGTCCTGACCGTTTCTCATCCTGCAAGAACCTCTGAGTCGTTGCTATAGCCAGCCTATCGACGTGAACGCGCGACCATTTGTTGCGGAAAGAACTCTGATTGAAGCGGGACCTTGAACCGCGAACTACTCCTTCGCCGATTTGGGGCAGGAAGTTTGATCTCGCATGCTGTCGCGAGTATCCTTGGACTCGACAAGAGCATTCAATTTTGGGAGTAGCCGATGAACGTGATGAAGATGGGCCGCGGGTCTGTTGCTTGGGGATTGTGTTTGGCTGGGGTGACGATGGCGGCGGGTTCGGTGGGTGCCGCCCAACCGACACCGGAGACCGAGATAAAGGTCGTTTTGCCGGAGCGCGGGCATCCTTTCCTGGCGTGTACGGCGGAGGAACTGGGCCGGTTGCGGCAGGCATATCGCGGGGCGGGGGCGGAACATGACAGCGCCGCGGCGCGAGTCCAAGAGGCCGAGCGGTTTATCGGCGAGCCGGTGGAGTTTCCGCCCCGAGGGGGGCAGCACAACCAGTGGTATCAGTGTGACAAGTGCGAAGTGGCCCTGAAGACCATCGACGCGACCCACCATCAGTGCCCCAAGTGCGGCAAGATCTACTCGGGGCCGCCTTATGACGACGTGATCTTCGCCCAGCAGCACAGCCGCAACCTCCACCGGATGGTGACCGCCGCGTGGGCGTATGCGATTTCCGAGGACAAACGCTTTGCGGAATTCGCGGCCAAGGTCCTGCTGGGCTATGCCCAGCGGTACGAGCAGTACCCTTACCACAGTGCCTCTCTGGACGACAAGAGCCGCTCCGGCGGCCATTTGTTCGAGCAGACGCTCAACGAGGCGGCCGACATGGCCAATGAGATCGGGCCGGCGTACGACCTGATCCACGATTCCGGCGTGCTGTCGGCGGCGGACCACCAGGCGATTCGGGAGGGTCTCTTGCTGCCCATCCTGCGGAACATCGACAAGAACCAGACCGGCAAGAACAACTGGCAGACCTGGCACGACGCCGCCCTGATCTGGGGCGGGGCCCTGGTTCGCGACCCGGCCTGGGTCCGGAAAGCGATCGCCGACCCCCAGAACGGCTTTCTCTACCAGATGGGTGTCTCGGTGTCCAAGGAAGGCATGTGGTACGAGAACAGTTGGGGCTACCATTTCTATACGCTGCAAGCCCTGGTCAACATCGCCGAGACCGCCCGCCGGCTGGGCCTTGACCTGTGGTCCAACGAGCGGCTCAAGAAGATGTTCACGCTGCCGGTCTACTACACGATGGCCGACGGGATGCTGCCCCGCTTCGGGGACGATGTGAGCTCCTCCGCCCGGCGGGTCGGGCGGCTGTTCGAGCCGGCATACCACGCGTATCGGGACCCGCAGATTCTGGCCCTGCTGGGCGACCGGGCCAACTTCGAGAGCCTCTTGTTGGGCCGAACCGCCCAGGCGACGGCCCAGCCGCCGGTCTTGGAGAGCATGGTGTTCGAGGACGCCGGACACGCGATCCTCCGGGCCAAGGGCGAAGCCGGCCTGACCGCCGCCCTGACGTTCGGTCCCTATGGCGGCTTTCACGGGCACCTCGACAAGCTCAGCTTCGTGTTCTTCGGCTTCGGGAAGGAGTTGGGCGTCGATCCCGGCCGGGCCCGCAGCCAGGCGTACCGCCTGCCCATTCATACCCATTGGTACAAGGCCACGCTCTCCCACAACACCGTGCTGGTGGACGGGCAAAGCCAGAAGCCCGCTGCCGGCAAACTGCTGCAATTCGAGCCCAAGGGCGACTACACGGTGGCGGCCGCGAGTTGCGACGAGGCCTATCCCGGCGTGACGCATACGCGGTGGCTCGTCCTGACCGGCACCTACCTGCTCGTCGTCGACAAGCTGCAATCGGAGAAGGACCACCGCTTCGAGTGGCTGTACCACAACCGGGGCCAGAAGGTGGCGTGCGACGCGGCCCGCGACAGCGTCAGTCTGGCCGGTGAGGTCCCCGGCGGCGAGTACATCCGCAACGCCAAGCGGGGCATAACGAATGAAGTCATTCGGGCCCAGTTCGACGGCCCGGCTGTCACAACATGTCTGACGATGGCGGCCCACGAGGGCACGGTGGTAACGATCGGCGATGGCGTCGGGGGGTCGGTGGACGACCGCGTGCCGATGATCGTGATCGGCCCGGGAGGGCCGCGAGGCCTTCTTCGCCGCCGTCCTGGAACCGGTGCCGGCGGGCGGCCATCCGCAGGTCACCGAGGTGCAGCTCACGACCACCAAAGAGGGCCTGACCCTTGACGTAGCGGCGGGCTCCCGCACGGATCGAGTGACCATCCTGCCGGACGGCAAGGTCTGGTGACGCTCCCCCAGTAGCTCGAAGGGTCGCACGCAGGCTGTCGGCCGTTCCCCAAAAAAGAAAAGGCTGCGGCCTGATAAGCCGCAGCCTTTTTTGATAAAGATAGACGAGTACTTCTCGCTTACATTCGCACTACAGCGCTTGCGAGCACGCAGCCAGGAAACCAATCCTGCGCCCCATGCTGGCCAGCAGGATCGCGCCCGGAGCCGGTACAGGGGCCGGCGGGCACGGGCACGTGTACGTGTACGTGTACGTGTAAGTCGCCGACACCTTCAGGTCGGAGCTCTTCACGTAGTCATCCTGGTTGGGCAGACCGGGGCCGACATTTCCGATATTTCCCCAGAATCCGCTATCAGGCACACCGCTCAGCGTGATCACCGTGGTGCTCGTGCCTTGGCCAAACAGGGCCGTGGTCGGCGTAAGATTCACGCCCGTCCAGGTCCATGCGCCACTGCTCGTGGGGCCCGTCGATACGGGGTCCACCTCGGCCGGTTCGGTGCTGCACTGCAGGACAATGGCCGGATTGACGCCCCAAGCCACAATCGTCCACGTCACGTTGTTGAAAGTGATCGTGGGCCCGCTCCACGAACCCGTACACCCGGCAGGGACGCCGAGAGTCGACGGATCGGGTAGAGTAGGGGCTGTGGGCGTGTACGGTTGGAACCACGTGAGCGTGTTCGTGCTCGTGGTGCTCCACGGATTGTCCGTCGAAACGCTCGCAGACCAATTGACCGTCATGGGCGTGGCGAATGCAGCAGTACTCGCGGCAAGCAACAGCCCTCCCACCATACAAACTGCAAACAGTCTTTTCATCATCCACTTCTCCTTTCCTATTGAACTACTTGTGAAGCAACCACCGCTCTCCCCCGTGCGACCGGTGCCGCACCGCACGGATTGAAGACGAGGTGCACGGGGTCATGCCAGGAACGAGAGATGACTCATGACACCCTCCTTCCCAGATGACACTTCGGCGGCCGTTCAAGACAAAACGACCACCCTCTCTCTTTTTGCCCTCGACTCGGGACATCCAACCAACGCTCGCAGCATATCTTATCCGGCGTAACCACCGCCGGACCAAGCGAAGATCCATGCGCACACACGCACGCCTTGCCCAAGAATGATCCCATGCTGCCATGCTTGCGAGCACTCTTCCATGAGTATTCACTATTCTACCCTATTATCCCCGGTTTGTCAATTGCCAATCCTACCTTTTTTAATCCACGAGACAGCGTTTTTTGTGCCAAAGAGGGTCTGGCTTTTGGTGTGGCAGCGGGCTCCCGCACGGATCGAGTGACCATCCTGCCGGAGGGCAAGGCTTTGGTGACGATCCCCCAGTAGCTCGAAGGGCCGCACGGATGCCTTGGGCCGTTTCCCCAAAAAAGAAAGGCCACGGCCTAACAAGCCGCAGCCTTTTTGTTACAGAGTACGAGTACTTCTTGCTTACATTCGCATTACAGCATCTTACGAGCACGCAGCCAGGAAACCAATCCCGCGCCCATGCTGGCCAGCAGGATCGCACCTGGAGCCGGTACAGGAGCCGGCGGAGCCGGCGGCGTCGGCGGAGCCGTATACGTGTATGTGTAATCCCACTCAGCCGCCACCTTCAACTCCGAGCTCTTCACGGAAACATCCTGATCGCTGCCCGGGATCGTCCCGACCTGCACGTAGAATCCCGTTGGCGCCAGCCACGTATTGGCGTTGCTCAACGTGATCGCGGTCGTGCCGTTGCCAGTGTTAAACATTCCTGGACTCTGGACCAAGGTGCCGATCTGAGCCACCCAATTCGTGGTGCTTGTCCCTCTGGATACGGGATAAGTAGCGGCGTTAACGCCGGCGGCCACTATCGTCAGCGACGCACTGTCGATCACGATGGTGGGCGCACTCCACGTGAGGGTGCCCGCAGGATCCAAGCCCAAATCTGTCATACTGGGCAGAGTGGGCGCCGCGGCGTTAGCATAAGGCTGGAACCACGTGATCGTGCTCGAGTGATCAGCGGCAACAGTCGTGGTGAAGCCCGAGCTCACGGTATTGTCGTAAGCAGGGGCGTTCCACGTCCAAGGCGTTGCGAATGCAGCCGTACTCGTGGCAAGCAACAAGCCCGCCATCATACAAACTGCAACCGATCTCTTCATCTTCCACTTCTCCTTTCTGTAGAATACCTCCGGTGCAGGCGTACCTCCTCCCGTGCGACCGGTACCGCGCCGCACAGACGAAAGGCGCGTCACACCGCATCACAGTAGAAACAGGGGATGGCTACAACACCACCTCCTCCTTCTCCAATGACGTCGCGGTGGCCGTTTTGAGACGAAACTACCACCTCCTCCCCCTGCGAACCCTCGACAAAGGACACTCCGTCGTACGCTCGCAGCACATTTTGTCGGCTTAACGAGCGCCGACTCGCAGATCCGTGCGCACACACGCACGCCTTGCCCAGGAACGATCCCATACTGCCGTGCTTACGAGTGCTCCTCCATGAGCAGTGTGTATTCTACGCTATTGCCCCCATTTTGTCAATTGCCAAAACTATCTTTTTTGCCACGAGGATCTGCGTTTTCATGTGAAAAACGGGCGTTAACAGAAAAATAATGTAGGGACAAGCGGCCGTCAGCTCCACTGGCGGTCGTTGGAGTCACGCGCGTTCCATTCGTCCGTCGGGCCGAAACACTCCTCGCCGCGGGCCAGGTGCTGCTTGACCACGTCGAGGTTCAGCTCGACGCCCAGGCCCGGCGTCTCCGGGACACGCGCAAAACCCTTCATATTGAGCGGTTTCTCGATGCCTGTCACCAAATCCTCCCACCAGGGGACGTCGATGCCGTGATGCTCCAGGGCCACGAAGTTCTCGGTGGCCGCCGCACAATGGACGTTGGCCATGAAAGAGACGGGCGAGCCGGCAAAGTGCATGGCCATCGGGACGCCCCGCTCTTGGGCGTAGTCGCCGATCTTCTTGGTCTCCAGGATGCCCCCGGCCGTGGCCAGGTCCGGGTGGACCATGTCCACCGCGTGCTGATCGATCAGGTCCTTGAAGCCGCTGAGGCAGTAGATGTCCTCGCCGGTCAGGGTCGGGACATTGATCGCGTCGGTGATCTGCTTGAGCATCTGGGTGTACTGCCAGGGCACCATGTCCTCCAGCCAGGCCATCTGATAGGGCTCCAAACCTTTGCCCAGACGGATGCAGCTATTGACGTCGATACGTCCGAAGTGGTCGGCCGCCAAGGGGATTTCCGTGCCGATCACCTTGCGCACCTGGGCCACGTATTCGGCCAGCACGGCGATCCCTTTGTCCGTAAGTTGAGCACCGGCAAAGGGTTGCAGCGTGGTCCGGAAGCGATCCGCATCCATGCCCAGGGGTCGGGTCAGGGCGCCGGGGACGTTGCGCAGCAGGTTGATTCCCAGGTCCATCTTGAGGAAGGAAAAGCCCAGGTTCATCCGGTCTCTTGAGCTTCTGGGCGAATCCTTCCTTGTCCGTCACTTCGGGAGTGTCGGCATAAAGCCGAATACGGTCCCGGTACTTGCCGCCCAGCATCCGGTAGACGGGGACGCCGTAGGCCTTGCCGGCCAGGTCCCACAGGGCCATCTCGACCCCGGAGACGCCGCCTCCCTGGCGGCCGTGGGAGCCGAATTGCCGGATGGACTTGAAGATCCGCTCGACGTCGCAGGGGTTCTCGCCGAGAAGCCGGCCTTTGAGCATCAGGGCGTACCGTTTGCTGCCGCCGTCGCGGACCTCGCCGTAGCCGCAGATACCCTGGTTGGTGTCGATCCGGACCAAAGGGACCCGCATCGGGGCCCCCGTGATGACGGCGATCCGCAGATCGGTGATCCGCAGTTGCGAGGGCGCCGAGGACCGGCTGACGCCCTGCGCGGCACAGGCTACCTGCTCCTCGATCGAGGCGCCGAGAACGCCCGCCAGACTCAGTCCGCCCAAGCCCGCGAGGAAGGAACGACGAGAACTGTTCGATGGGGATTGCTTCTTCATGATGATCTCTCTTCGGTCATGATTGACTTTGATGCGCAAACTCCAAGCACCAATGATCGGAACGCTGCCGCCGGTCGGTGGCCCGTTTTGAATTCTGGATTTGGACATTCGAATCTGTTTGGGATTTGGTGCTTGGAATTTGGGATTTTCTTAAATTCACCAGCTTCTCTTCTGGAGCATTTCCTGAATGGCTTCCTTCGACACGGGCAGGTTGTTTTGGTTCTGCTCCAACCACTTGAAGAAATCGTCCTTGATCGGTTGCGACCAGGCGCCGTCGATCTGGCCGGGGGTGTATTTGCCTTCCTTGAGCCGCTGGTGGCCGAACTGGTCCCGCAGCACGGTGGCCTCCCCGGTCCGAACGACCTTCTCCGCCAAGTGGGCCGGGATAAAGAGGACGCCTTCCCGCTTGGCCATGACCACGTCGCCCGGCAGGCAGATGGCCCGGCCGATCCGGATCGGCACGTTGATCCCCGTCAACATGACCTCCTGGATGAAGGACGGGTCCCAGCCGCGCACGAACGCATTGAAGCCTTCGATCTCCGAGAGCCCCTCGATATCGCGCACGCTGCCATCAAAGACGACGCCATTACCGGACCTGGCGAAGATCGAGTTGCCGAGGTTGTCGCCGATCAGCGTACCGTCGACGATCTTGCCCATGCCGTCGGCGACGTAGACATCGCCTTTTTGCAGCATGTCGATGGGCCAGGAATTGGAGCCACCGATCCGGCCCTCGGCCTTGCCTCCCTCGTCGATCATCTTCTTCACGTCGGGCCGGGTGGGCATGTATTGGGCCGTCAACGCCCGGCCAACGATGGGCAGGTCCTCGCGGAGGATGTGCCAGCCGCCTTCGAACTGGTTGCGGTAGCCCTCGTTTCGCAACACGCCCCAAGCGTCCTCGATGGAGATGTTCTTCATCCGCCGGAGAATGTCGTCGGAGACCTTGGGCCGGCCGTCCGGCATCCGCTCCCCGGTCCAGGCACAAGTGTAGAACTGGACGCGATCCAAGGCGGCCAGGCTCACCTTGGGCGTCGCCGGCGCCCCGCCCACCGCCAGGGCGGACAGCAGGGCAACCAGGATAACGACCCGAATCACGTTCCTCTGTCCCGCCTTCACGACACAGGCACTCACCTTCATCTTCGCTCCTTTCACATACCAGAATGCGGTGCACAACACACGACAGGCGGCAAGTTGGCCTCCCCAGTCTTCAAACCCTTTGCCTTTTGCCCTTGTCGCCGGCTGCGAGAGCATTATACCCGGCGTACAGCCCCCTGGGGAGCCCCTCGCGCAGAAAACCAGCCGGGAAAGCGGGGGGCGACCTGAGACCCGAGCTACTCGTGGCGCCAAATTACACAACATCCGCCTCTGCCCCAGGGGCGCATGACGGTTGTTGCGTGGTTCGGCCCCTGCCTGCGCAGGGGTGACCTTCCTGCTCTTCGCAGGCAGGGGCGTCCTTCCTGCGAAGGCAGGAATCCGCCTTCAGGCGGGTGTGAGAGTCTTCCGGCGTAGCCGGCTCCCCATCACACGGACGCAGGCCTTTCCGGGTTATACGGCCTGTTTGACCCGCCTGATCGGTTTTGACGAACCAGTTCGGTGATGCTTGGGTGCCCTGCCTACGGCTTGGCGCAGGCAGGGCCGGCTCAGGGAATATGGCATGTCTACGACGCGTAGACAGGGCACGCCGGGAGAAAGTGTTGCTTGACAGAGAGTCGGAGGGTGCGTATAAAATCACGCTCTATTGTGGCAGTTTGACGGTTCGGGTTTGTTCAGAGGTGATCAGAGTGAAAGCAAGCGAAATGCGGCCGGGGATGGCGTTCCTGATGGACGGCCAATTGTGCATCTGTACCGTGGCAACCCATGTGACGCCGGGGAACCTGCGGGCTTTCGTGCAGGCCAAGCTGCGGCGGCTCTCGGACGGCACGATGATCGAAAAGCGGCTGCGCTCCACCGAGGATGTCGAGCAGGCTTTCCTCGACAAGCGGGACATGGAATATCTCTATTCAGAAAAAGACGCCCACGTCTTCATGGATAACGAATCGTTCGATCAAGTGAGCGTTCCCAAGGAGCTGCTGGGCGACTCGGTCCGGTATTTCAAGCCGAACACGGTGGTTACGGCCCTGATGCATGAGAGCACCGTCGTGTCGCTGGAACTGCCCAAGGTCGTCGAGCTGACGGTCACGGAGACCACGCCCACGACGAAAGGGGCGACGGTCACCAACCAAATGAAGGATGCCGTGCTGGAGACCGGGCTGCGGGTCCGCGTGCCGCCGTTCATCGAGGTCGGCGAGGTCGTCCGCGTCAATACCGAGGACGGCTCCTACGGCGGGCGTGCCAAAAGTTGAGAAAGGCCGAGCGTGGGGCGGTCTGGGGTCGGCCTTGATCCACTGGCCGCCGAGATCGGCGGAGGAAGGTTTTCTGTTCGCGCGAGACGCTCCCCCGATCTAATGAGTTTTGACGAACAAGTTCGGTAATGGCTACGAGGCGTAGACATGGCACCCGACAGCCACGGACCTTCAGTTACCGATTTTGTTCGTCAAAACTCATCAGGTCTCGTGGATAGCCCCGCAGCTTCAATCCACGAGTGACATGCCCACCCGCCGTCTTCGCTTGTCTACCCCCGTTGTCAGTACTGGTAAGCGGTTTTGCTTGCCCAAATGCCCGCCAACGCAATGCACACGTTATCCACAATGGGCACTTGCGCCGTGCATAACGTGTGAAGAATAAAAATTTTTCGCACGTAAAGCCAGTATCTACCAGTCCCTCGGGCAAGTGGAAAAGAAACCGCTCGGAACGATATTGATTTGCTAAAGTTTCGCTGAATAATGTGTCACCAGATGTTCAGTTTTCCGTTACGATTCTTGTCCCTCTTTTGTAGCGCATGGATCCAATGCGCACATCGCGTTTGGGTACCCTCAGCATGGAGACGTCGCTACGTTTGGGGAGTTCTCAATGCAGGGCGCAATCACGGACGCGGGCCCCGTACAGCAGGGTTGGATGCAACAGCTATCACGGAGGCTCTGGTACAGCGGATCGGGTCGCAGAAGTTCAAGATTTGGTTTCAGAATTGCGCGCGCTTCACGCAGGCGGATGGAACCCTGCGGATCGGCGTGGCGAATTCGTTTTTGGCCACTTGGTTGGAGGGCCACTTTCTAAAGGACATTACGGCGGCCGCCCAGGCCGTGACCGGGGCTCCTCTGGAGGTCTCCTTCACGGTGGATTCGCAACTCGGCGGCGACCGCCGGCCGGTGCCCGTCGAAGTCGGGTTCCCAGGTGCGAGCGGTCGCACTGGGTGACGCTCCGGGCCCCGTTAGTAGTGTGCCTGTGCAGGGCATCGAGAGAAACCCCTTACGGCGTCCCTGCAACCGGCGCCGAAGGCTTAAGACTGACATTGGATACGTTTGTGGTAGGCCCGTCGAATGAGTTGGCCTACAACGCCGCGAAGGCCGTGATCCGAGAACAACAAAGCCCGTTTAACCCTTTATTCATCCACGGCGGCTACGGGGTCGGCAAGACCCATCTGCTGCAGGGGATCTGCCACGGCGTGGCCCAGGCCCGCCCGGGCACCCAGTGGCTGTATCTGTCCGCCGAGGACTTCGCCAACCAATTTGTGCTGGCCTTGAAGACGAGGAAGCTGGAGGCTTTTCGACGCCGCATGAGGCAAACGGACTTGCTGGCAATTGACGACGTACACTTCTTGGCCAGCAAACCATCAACCCAGGAGGAATTCCTGCATACGTTCAATACGATCAACCTGGCCGGCAAGCAGGTCATCCTGGTTTCCGACGCTCATCCGAAGATGATCGGGCAATTGTCCGAGAAACTCGTCAATCGGTTCGTGTCCGGCATGGTGGTCAAGATCGACGCCCCGGACCTCCAGACGCGCTGCGAAATTTGCCGGCAGTTCGCGGCGCGGGCGCTGGAGAACTCGCTCAGCGGCGCGGGCCCCAAGCGTCAGGCCGCGATGCCCGACGAGGTCGATCCGCTTTGTCGCTGAGCGAGTGCGGACCAACGTCCGCGAGCTCGAAGGAGCGGTCCTGAAGCTGATCGCCTACGCCACCTTGCAGGATGAGCAGCTTTCCCTGCCGATGGCCGAGGCGGTCCTGGCCGAGCACATCGAGCGGTGCGACCCGATGGTCCACGTCTCGGATATCGAGGCGGCCGTCGGCGCCTACTTCGGCGTCACCCCGGCCCACCTCCACTCCGCCAAGAAGGGCCGAACCGTCTCCCTGGCCCGGCACTTCAGCATGTACCTGACGCGCCAGCACACCAGCATGTCCTCCTCCGAGGTCGGCCGTCTACATGGGCAACAAGAACCACGCCACCGTCCTCGTCGCCTGCAAGAAGGTGGAGGAGCTGCTCGCAGCGCGACGCCGAGGTCAACTGGGAAGGCCCCCACGGCAACAAAGTCGCCAAAGCCTGCGCCATCCTCGCCCACCTCGAAGACAGTATCACCCGCTGAGCTGGGAAGGAACTTAAGGGGTCAGGTACATTTATCGGTACGGGACATCGTATTTCTCTTTGTCGGGACGGGAGAATCTAAGGTACGCGGTCCATTTTCGAGAGGGGGATCTTCAAAGGGGGGAGGAGTGGAATGAGGCTTCGCGGGGCCCATTGTTCCTCAGTCGGGGGCGGCTGGGCTGCACTTCTATCAGTTCACCGTTCCCAGTTGTCAGTTCTCAGTGGCGGTCATGCACCCTGTACTTTCGGGGCGCTGGCTGGCGGCGGGCGACACGACTACAATGGGAATATGGCTACAGGGCAAGGATCGTCCCAAGGGCCGCAGCGGCCTCCGTCGGAGCCGTCGGGGGCGATACGTGCGGCGGTCGAGTACGGGATCGACATCGAGATGCTCCGGGCCAACCTGGCCCTGACGCCGGCCGAACGGCTCCGCCGACACCAGATTGCTCTGAATACGTTCGAGATGCTGCGAAAGGCAAAACCCAAGGAGAAATGATCATGTCGCGACAAATCACACGCCGGCAATGGCTCGGCGGCGCCTTGGCCGCGGGGGCATCATTTATCATTGTTCCGCGGCACGTGCTGGGGGGGCCGAAGTTTGTGGCGCCCAGTGAGAAGGTGAACATCGCCGTGGTGGGCGTCGGCGGGCAGGGGCGGGACAACGTGCGCAGCCTGTTTCGGGAGGCGGATGCGCAGATCATTGCGGTCACCGATCCGATTACGGAAGAGAACCTGGACGCGTTCTACTTCAAGGGATTGGCGGGGCGCGGGCCGGTCAAGGCGGAGATCGAGAAGCACTACGGCGAGCGGACGCCGAATTTCAAGTGTGCGGCGTATGAGGACTTTCGCTTGATGCTCGACAAGGAGCCGGCCATCGACGCTGTCCTGTGCGGCACGCCGGACCATCTGCATGCGTACGTTTCAATCACCGCGATGCAGAGGGGCAAGCACGTCTATTGCGAGAAGCCGCTGACGCACAACCTGTGGGAGGCCCGGCGGGTGGCGCAGGTCGCCGAGGAGACGGGCGTGGCGACCCAGTTGGGCAATCAAGGCCATTCACAGGACGGGATTCGCCAGACGTGCGAGTGGATCTGGGACGGGGCCATCGGCCCGGTCCGCCAGGTGCACGCCTGGGTCAATGCTGGGCGCTGGAATAAGACTTTGACCGGGCGGCCCACGGACACGCCGCCGGCGCCGGCCGGGATCAACTGGGACCTGTGGCTGGGCCCGCGCCCGCCGCGGCCGTACCACCCGGCCTACACGCCGGTCACGTGGCGGGACTTTTGGCAGTTCGGCACCGGGGCGCAGGGTGATTTCGGCTGCCACGATTTGGACGCCGCGTTCTGGGCGCTGGACTTGCAGGAACCGCTGTGTGTCGAGGCCCTGCCGGCGGGGAACATGGATGACGAGATCGCGCCGCACGGCGAGATGTGCTATTTTCATTTCGGCCCGCGCGGCGACAAGCCCCCGGTCACCCTCACGTGGTACACCGGCGGTTTGATGCCGCCTTGTCCGGCGGAACTGGGCGAGAAATCCTCGCTGCCTCGGCGGGGCATCCTGTTCATAGGCGATCGCGGGGTGATGCTATGCGAAGGCGCCGGCGGCCCGCCGCGACTGCTGCCGTACGAGCGACACGCGCGAATACAAGAAACCGGTCGCTTCGCTTCCGCGCGTCAAGGGGCACCATCGCAACTGGCTGGATGCCTGCAAGGGCGGCCCGCGCGCGTGCAGCCATTTTGGGTACGGGGCGAAACTGACCGAGCTGGTCCTACTCGGGGTCCTGTCCTTGCGGGCGGGCCAGCGGATCTACTGGGACGCCGCGAATCTCAAAGCCCGCAACCTGTCCGCGGCCGATGCGCTGATTCACGAGACTTACCGTGATGGCTGGAAGATCGGGTGAGCCGGCATCGGCATCCCCCGCCCCCGACTGATACTTCTCGGGGGTGACAATCCTGCGCAGGGCGGCCCTTGGCCGCAACCAAAAATGCTTGCTAAAGGAACAAGTCGTGTTGCCTTTGCAGTGCGGGGGCAATTCCTGCCTTCGCAGGAATGACATCGTGCCGATGAATCATGGGCTGGAAGAAGCCCCCAACCCTGGGACCGCCAATCTCCGGATTGGCCGTTGGAACAAGTCCGAGCCTTCCGCTCTTGCGCGTGGCGGGTGAAAGAGAGCCAATCAGGAGATTGGCGGTCCCAGGACCCCAAGCCCATGCCACCAGGAGCCGGCCATTGCCGAAGTTGTTCGTCAAAACTGGTTAGGCGATCGTCGGCCGTTTTCACAGCCGGGGGCGGCTGTGCTACATGCCTTTTTCGGGTGGTTCGCTCACGGGTAAGGTACTTTCTCTCGTCCCTGGCGGGGCACGATGGTGAAGGCGGCGGTGCCTTGCCGCAGGAACCTCGTGCGAGAAACGGACATTGCCACCTAGTACGGCCTTTCGCAAGTGCCGCAACTGCCGCAACTATCGGTGGTAGATTGCCGCGCTCGGCGAGCCTCGTTCGCAATGACATATGGCGCCCAGGGATGTCATTGCGAGGAGCGCAGCGACGAAGCAATCTCAGTCTCCCGCGTGGGTTCGAGATTGCTTCGCTGCGCTCGCAATGACATACCAGCCCCTTCTGCTGTTCGCTTCTCATTCTGTTAGACGCTCTTAGGCAATTGCCGCAGTCTCGCCAAGGATAAACGCTTCTGTCGCCTGCCTGGGGTCCCGTGTCATCATGCAGGTGTTTCGGTGTTCATCAATGACAACCGACGGAGCGGCAATGCTCTATGCGGAGCCTGAAGACCAAAGTGGCGGCGCAGGTGGCGGTCCTTCTCGGACTCTTTGCTCCGGCGGCCTTGCTTCCTCTGGCTCCGTGGTTCGTAACCGTGGTCGAGTATGTCTCGCATTCGCTCTTCTGGCGGCCCGTCGCGCTGGGAGGGCTATGCCTGGTCGCGTCGGTGCTTCCCGTGCCGACGCTGATCTTCGTGCTGGCCACAGGCTTTCTGCTGGGGGTGTTCCTCGGCAGCGTCGTGTGCATTCTCGCCACCACCGCCGGCGCGTGTGTGGCCTTTCTCCTGGCGCGGGTCTTCGCCCGGCGCTGGGCCGCCGGCAAGATCAATCTCCACGGCAAGCTCGCCACTCTCGACCGCGCGGTCGGCCGGCAAGGCTTCAAGATCGTCTTCTTGAGTCGTCTCAGTCCGATCGCCCCCTTCATCACGTTGAACTATGGCTTCGGACTGACACAAGTCTCCTTCCGCCAGTACGCCTGGGGCACTTTGCTCGGCGGAGCGCCAGGGACCGTCCTCTACGTGTTCTTCGGCGCGGGGCTGCACTCGCTGCATGAGATCATCACCTACGCCGGCGGCGAGCGCGGGGCTACAACGGGGCATCACCTCTTCTTCTGGGGCAGCCTGATTACAACCGTGGTGGTCTCGGTGTGGCTGACGCGCGTGGCGCGGACGGCGCTGCGCGAGGCCATGCCGAAAGAAGCGCCGCAGGAAGAGGAAGTCGTCAAACGTTAGACGGAGCGGTGCGTGGTACGCGCCCTACGAATAGCCTACCCCCGTAGCCTGTAGTCTCCGGTAACCTTAAAGTGGTGGGTGGCAGCGGCAAGCGGCAGCTTGCCGATGGCTTACGCATATGCCTGCACACCATCGGCAAGCTCCGAGGACTCTGCTTGCCGCTGCCACCCGCGAGTCGCACGCTTGGGTGCCACAATCTCGTTGTACACCCGGAATCCCTCCTGATCGTCTTTTCCTCCCGCGGGGCCCTTGCTATAATACGGCTGTGGGTATGATCGTCCTCAGTGGACTTCCCGGGGAAAGAAAGACGTCTTGGGGATTCGACAAGGATGCAGCGGCCATGGTGGGGATCGTCTCCAAGCCGGACACCAATCAGAAGTTGGAAATCCTCAGCGATGACGCCAAGTACGACTTGGCCTGCGCCTGCGGCACCAACCGCGACGATACCCGGCGCCGCGGCGGCGACGGCCGATGGATTTATCCCGTCACGCTACCCGGCGGCGGCAAGAGCGTTCTCTTCAAGACGCTGATCTCCAACGTCTGCACGAATGACTGCAAGTACTGCCCGCTGCGCCAGCAGCAGGACCTGCGCCGCTGTAGTCTCGATCCGGAAGAGACCGCCGCAACATTTCTGGACTACTTCCACCAGCGGAAGGTCTTTGGCCTGTTCCTGAGCTCGGGCGTCATCGGCTCGCCCGATGCGACGATGGAGCGTCTCAACGGGACGGCCCGGCTCCTGCGCAGGCGCCACCAGCTCAAAGGGCTACATCCACTTGAAGATCATCCCCGGGGCCAGCCCGGCGGCGGTCGAGGAGGCCGTGTCCTTAGCCAGCGCGGTGTCGCTCAACATCGAGACGCCGGGCGCGGAGAACCTGGCCAAGCTGTCGAGCAAGAAGAACTACCTGCGGGACATCATCGACCCCATCAAACAGATCAGCCAACTGACGGCGCGGGTCGCGGTTCGAAAGGGTGAAACAGACCACGCAGTTTATTGTCGGACCTGCCGGCGAATCTGACAGTGAGATTGTGAAATACATGTGGGGACTCTACGATCGGCTCCGGCTGCATCGCATCTACTTCAGCGCTTACCAGAAGGGGTTGGGCGACAGCTCTCTACCGGCGGAGCGGGAGGAGGGATGCGGCGGCCGACGACAGGTTCGTGCGGGAGCACCGGCTCTACCAAGTGGACTTCCTGATGCGCAAGTACGGCTTCCGGGATACCGATATCGACGTTCGACGAGCGCGGCCATTTGTCGCTGGAGACGGACCCGAAGGAGGTCTGGGCCGCCGCACCATCCGGAGTTCTTTCCCGGTCAATGTGAACCGGGCCTCCCGGCTGGAGCTGCTGCGGGTGCCCGGTCTGGGCCCGGTGACGGTCAATCGCCTTCTCGGGCTGCGGCGGCAACAGCGGCTCGGCGGGCTCGATGCGCTCGGGGACCATGGGGGTTCGGCTGCGAAAGGCGCAACCATATCTGGCCTTTTGAATATTTTGATTGCCAAGGGACAGCCGCGTTCTATAATTCGCAGGCTGGATTGGGGTACCATGTGCGAAAGGGCACGCGCGGGGACCCACCCGAGGCAGGGTAGCCGTAACGACAACTCAATGCGGGTTCGCAAACACGGCGTAGCGCGTTTGGGGGCCCGGTAGATTACGGGAGGTGAACATGCTGAACCTGGTTCCCACGAGGGTCTTCCTGACGAAGGGTGTCGGCCGGCACAAGTATCAGCTCAAGTCCTTTGAGGAAGCGTTGCGCAAGGCCGGCGTCGCCCAGCAGAACCTCGTGCAGGTCTCGTCGATTCTGCCGCCGCGGTGCAAGATCATCAGCAGAGAGAGGGGGCTGGAGCTGTTGACCCCCGGCGGGATTTGTCACTGCGTCATGGCACGGGCCGACACGGACGAGCACGGCCGGCTGGTGGCCTCCTCCGTGGGCATCGCCGTGCCGAAGGACGAGACCAAGTGGGGCTATCTCAGCGAAGTTCACGGCCACGGCATGAATGAGAAAGAGGCCTCCGATCTGGCCGAAGACCTTGCCGCCGGAATGCTGGGGACAACCCTCGGCCTGGAAGTCGATCCGAACAAGGCGTGGTCCGAAAAAGAGCAGGTCTACAAATCCAGCGGCCTGATTATTCGCACGTCGAACATCACGCAGACCGCCCACGGCAAGAAGGACCTCTGGACCACGACCGTAGCCATCGCCATGTTCCTGTTTGACGTGGATGGCGACCCGACGCGGAACCACATTCACCCAATGAGCACGACTCCGCCTGCCAATTTCGGGGGTTTGCCGCCGCAGTACAGCGGGGCGGCGGACTCGAAGATCGTCATCGTTCCCGTGCCCTACGACGGAACGAGCACCTGGGTCAAAGGTGCGGACAAGGGCCCGGAAGCAATCGTCCAGGCGTCCGCCAACGTGGAACTGTACGATATCGAAACCGACTCGCAAGTCTATCAGGAAGGCATATTTACGGACCAACCGGTGGCGGTGGCGGATCTGGGGCCGGCCGAGATGGTCAAAGCCGTCAAACGCGCGGTGCAAGGTCACTTGGCGAACCGCAAGCTCGTGGTGACCGTAGGAGGGGAGCATTCAGTGAGTGTCGGGGCAGTTCAGGCCCACGCCGGTCGTTATCCCGGCCTGAGCGTTCTGCAGCTCGACGCCCATTCTGATTTGCGGGATGAGTATGAGGGTTCCAAGTTCAATCATGCCTGCGTCATGGCCAGAATCCGGGAGGTTTGTCCGATTGTCCAGGTAGGGATTCGGAGCATGGACATCAGCGAAAAGCCCGCCCTCGTCGAGGATCGGGTCTTCTTCGCGGAAAAGCTCCATGGCAGCCTCACTTGGATCGGCGACGTCGTCGCCAAGCTGACCGAGCAGGTGTACATTACGATCGATCTGGATGTGTTCGATCCGTCGATCATGCCCTCCACCGGGACGCCGGAGCCCGGGGGGCTGGGGTGGTATGATGTCTTGGCCCTCATGCGCGCCGTGTGCCGCCAGAAAACGGTCGTCGGTTTCGACGTAGTCGAGATGTGCCCGGTCGAGACGAACTGGGCCCCCGAGTTCCTGGCGGCGAAACTGATCTACAAGATTCTGAGCTACAGGTATAAGAGTCTCTAACAGAATGGGAGCGATGAGAAGCTCGCTTGCATGTCATTGCGAGCGCAGCGAAGCAATCTCCTATTCCTGGGATTGAGATTGCTTCGTCGCTGCGCTCCTCGCAATGACATGCTCGGGTCCATTCTGTTGGAAGCTCACCACAAACTGCGAGGCAAGCATGGATAAGCGAGACTTTTTGAGGGAGCCGGTTCAGCACATTGATATCAAGACCTTCGATGCGACGCCCATCATTGATGGCCTGCGGGGCATGTCGTTCACTGCCCGCGATACGGCCCGCGCGACCGATATTCTCAACCGGATGCTGGAAGACCGGGATTGCACGATCCTGCTGTGCCTCGCCGGCAGCACCAGCGCCGCCGGGTGCATGCAGATCTACATCGACATGGTCCGTCACAACATGGTGGACGCCGTGGTCGCGACGGGCGCCACGATCGTCGATATGGACTTTTTCGAGGCCCTGGGCTTTCGGCACTACAGAGGCACCCCTATATCGGACGATAAAAGGCTTAGAGAGCTGTACATCGACAGGATTTATGACACGTATATCGATGAAGAGCAGCTCCAAGTCTGTGACAACGCGGTGCAGGAGATCGCCGACGGTCTGGAGCGGCGGCCGTATTCCTCCCGGGAGTTCATTCGGGAAATGGGCAAGTACCTGAAGACCAACGTCAAGAAGGAGGATTCGCTGGTTCTGGCGGCATACGAGCGGGACGTGCCCGTGTTCTGTCCGGCGTTTTCCGATTCCAGCGCCGGCTTCGGTTTGGTCAAACACCAGGTCCAGAACCTGGATGCCCATGTCTCCATCGACTCGGTGAAGGACTTCCGCGAATTGACGGAGATCAAGATCCAAGTCGCCCGTGTCGGGCCTGTTCATGATCGGCGGCGGGGTGCCGAAGAATTTCGCCCAGGACACGGTCATTTGCGCCGAGGTCCTGGGCCACGAAGTCGATATGCACAAGTACGCCGTGCAGATCACGGTGGCCGATGTCCGGGACGGCGCCTGCTCCAGCTCGACGCTGAAGGAAGCCTCCTCCTGGGGCAAAGTGGATACGACCTATGAGCAGATGGTCTTTGCCGAGGCGACCTCGGTGCTGCCTCTGATCGCCAGTTGCGCGTACCACAAGCGTTCGTGGCAGGCCAGACCCCAGAGGCGGTGGAGCAGGATCTTCGAGCCGACACTGGCAGGAGAGCGAAAATGACGATGAGGACGGATGACGGAAGACGGAAGACGGAAGACAGAGGACGGACAACAAATGACAGCGCTGTCCTCGGTCCTCCGTCCTCGGTCCTCTGTCTTCTGTCCTCGGTCCTCTGTTTTCTGCTCTTCCTGGCCGGATGCCGGAATCGCGAGCTGGAACAGGCCCAGCAGGAGGCCCGGGAAGCCAAAGCCACGATCAACAAACTGAACTACAATCTCAAGTCAGCGGCGGAGGAAATCGCCACCGTAAAGGCCGAGCTGGCGGCGGTGCGGCAAGACCGCGATCTGCTGCAAAAACAGAAGGATCAGTTGGTTCAAGAGCGGGACCAAGCCTCCACTTCGGCCCAGCAAGCGCAGGCTGCTGTTACACGTTTGGCCACGCAAGCGACCGGCCAAGGCACGGTGACGGCCGCGCTTCAGAAGCAGATAGCCGAGCTAAGGACGCTGGTGGAGGAACAGCAGAAGCTGATCGAACAACTGCAAAAAGGCGCTACCGCGCCACCCGCAGACAAGCCAGCCACTTCAGACCCGAACACAAAACCCTGACCGTGATTCGCGTGATGACACAATGGGGCGCCCTGGTGATCTGGGGGGGGGTACGAAGCAGGCATGATGGCTCCCGTAGCGTCGTCGTCGCACCTTTTCGCATGGGTCATCTTACCCCTGTGCCGGCGCGGGCATCCGCTCTCCTTCCCGGAACTCCTAAGGCCTTTCCGCAAAAGCAAATAGCACAATTGATTATCGGGGCTGGATTGCCGATAATGGGGCATTGTCGCTTTTCCCGGAGTTGGGCCGGATGGCTATGAAAGCTGCCGAAAAGACCAGTTCGAAGCTCCAGAAGCTGACGGAGCTGCTTACGGGCAAGGCCTATCTGCTCGTCGTGGTGCAGGATAGCCCTGACCCGGACAGCCTCGCCGCCGCCGTGGCGCTGCGGCGCTTAGCCAAGATTCAGGCCAACGTCCAGTGTTCCATCGCCTACGGGGGGACGGTGGGCCGGGGGGAGAACCGTGCCCTCGTCAAGTATCTGAGCTTGAATCTGCGTCCGTGTGCAGAGGTCGATTTCGGCAAGTTCGACTTGATCGCCATGGTGGATACGCAGCCGGGCACGGGGAACAATTCGTTGCCCGACACGATCCTGCCCGACATCGTCATCGATCACCACCCGATTCGCCGCCAGACCCGAATGGTCCCGTTCACCGATATCCGCAGCGAGTACGGCGCCACCTCGACGATCCTTGTCGAGTATCTGATCGAGGCGGGGATCACACCCGATACCCCGCTGGCGACGGCCCTGCTCTACGGGATTCGTTCCGATACTCAGGACCTGGGCCGGGAGGCGGGGCGGGCCGATGTCGAAGCCATCCAGTTCCTCTATCCGTTCGCCAACAAGCGCATGCTCAGCGTGATCCAGCGGGGGAAGGTGCCGCGAGTATATTACCAGATGCTGGCGGATGCCCTGCGCAATGCCCGGGTCCAGGGATCGGCCATCTTCACGGAGCTGGGCGATGTGGATAATCCCGACATGATCGCGGAGGTGGCGGACCTGCTGCTGCGGGAGGATGAGACGCTCTGGACCATGTGCACCGGCTATTGGCACGACAAGCTCTTGATCTCGATCCGGACGTCAGAGGAGAGCAACCTGGCGGAGAGGGTCATCAAGCGCATGGTGTCCCGCAGAGGCACCGGCGGGGGCCACTTGACCTACGCCGGCGGGCAGATCCCCTTGACCAAAGGCACCAAAAAGGAACGGGACGAGCTGGAAAGTCATGTCCTGCGAAAATTCCTCAACGCCATCGGCGCCGGCGACGGTCAAGGCACGCCGCTCGTCCGCGCGTAAGCACGGCACTTAACGGTTGCCGAGGTCTTTCCTTGGAACACATGACAGGGCCCGCCCCAGGAGGGAATCCCCGTGCTTTTCTTGTTCGTAAGTAGCTGTGACAATCAATAGTTATGAGAATTGTCGCAAACGGGGTTGATTTCTGCACAGTTCTTGCTTTACTATGGTCGGGTTCGACGTCCACACGGAGAGACGCCGGGACGCGGGCGGAGTCGGACTAAACTGTTGTGACGGGGCTTGACAAACAGGTGGGAGGCAATAGAGTATCGATGTGTGGCTGCGACCGCGTGCGGGGTGCAGCCGGAACGGAATTGTGTGCTTCGCATGTAGGCGAGGCGTGGAATTCAGTCAAGAAGGGGAAAGAAATGACAAGTCTCAGACAGAAAGTGCTCGTGTTGGTATCGGCGATCATGGTCACTTTGGCCCTCGTTGTTCTGCCAGGCTGTGGCAGCAAGAAGCCCACGCCGACGAAGTCGCCAACGAAGGCGCCCGCGAAGGATAAGACGAAGACGGGCATGGAGTAACAAATCCACAAGCCGGTCGTGCCCTGCGAGGTAGCACGGGTTTCAGGGACCTCCGAGCATTGCCAGGCCTGAAAAGGCAGAAGTTCCAAGGAGTCCGCGCAGAACAGAGCAATCTGGAGCGGACTCCTTTTGTTCTTTTTGTACGCGGGGACGCTCATCCACTGGGGGGTGGACACGGAATCAGCGACAGAGTCAATCCGTGCGGCCAAGGACGCAGAGGACTTCTCTGCGGGGCGAGGTGGCCTATATCCGCGCCTTCGATCTTGCCCATGATATGACGCGTCAGCGCGTCCCGCGGCTCCTGGGCCAGGCGGTGCAGGACTACGTGGTGGGCCCCAGCAAACCCGGGCCGAAACCGGGATTCTTCTATCGACCGCAGATGGTCACGCTGCCACCCAGGACCTATCAAAGCTCCGTGGGCCCGCTGGAAGTCTCGATGACCGTCAAGATATTCAACGTTGGGGCGGTCAGCATTCAGGTTCGTACGCCGTTCGAGGTATCCTCTATCGAGGATCTCGTGGACTATTACGGGCTGAGTCTCGCCGGCAAGAGCATCGAAGCGGAGGTGGTTCAGATTGTGGAGCAGGTGCGCCGGGAACTTGCGCCCTATCTGGTCCGGCCGGTGTCGGCCCTGGGACCTGGGGAAGACTACACCGTCTTCTGCCTCTACCAATTGCCCGAGACCGGGGAGGAGCATCGCAGCGCGGAGGCTTGGCTCATGGAGAATCGCCGGGCCGTGGCCGGTTTGCTGACGCAGGAGCGGGATGCGACCCGCCTGTCCGAGCAAGAGGCGGCCGAATCCACCGAGCGCTATCTGACTTACTATGAGACGGACTTGGTGGTGACGGACTGGGATGCGGCCCTGGTGGTCGAGGAGCGGGATGGTCTGGAGGAGATCCTGCACGTGATGGAGCTGGCCAATGTGCAACTGGCGGAGTTGGCCGCCTACGATCGCGTCCTGGACGGTGCGCTGGAGGTGGCCTATCACGACTTGACTCGTCCACGCCGGGTGCGCGGGCAGGTCAGCCGCGGGCTGCGCGAGATTCGCGTCGATCTGGCCCGGCTGAACGATGAGTTGCTGAACATCACGAAGTTCTTTGGCGACTGGCATCTGGCGAAGATCTACCAGAGCCTCTCCAGCCGGTTTCATCTGGGCGACTGGAGCGACGTGATCAACGTCAAGCTCCGGACCCTGGCCGACCTCTATCAGCTCCTGCACCAGGATTGGCTCAATCTCTGGATGGTGATTCTGGAAACCACCATCGTTTTACTTTTTGTCATCGATGTGCTACTATTGTTGCTACGATGATCAACTTCGAGCATACCAACTGCGCGGTCATTGTCGCCCATCCGGACGATGAGACGCTGTGGGCCGGCGGCACTCTGCTGCTGCATCCGGATCGCCATTGGACGGTCGTGACGCTGACCCGTAAGAGTGACGCCGAGCGGGCCGCCAAGTTCGAAAAGGCGGTCCAGCACTACGGCGGGAAGGGCATCATGGGCGACCTCGACGATGGACCCGAGCAGAAACCGCTCCGCACCGTCGAGGTCGAGGATGCGATCCTGGCCCTCCTGCCGGCCCAGCGGTACGATCTGGTCCTCACGCACTCCCGCTGGGGCGAGTACACGCGGCACCGCCGGCATGAGGAGGTGGCCAAGGCGGTGATGGCCTTGCGCGAGAGCGGGCGGCTGTCCCTGGGGGAGATTTGGATGTTTGCCTATCAGGATGACGGCGGCAAGCATCTGCCGCGCCCGGTGGTGAATGGCGATGTCTACATCCGGCTGCCCCAGGATATTTGGGAGAAAAAATATCGGATCGTCACGGAGACGTACGGCTTTGGGCCGGACAGCTTCGAGGCCCGGACCACGCCGAAGGACGAAGCGTTCTGGGCGATGAAGTAGGGTTGCGGTGTCGTAGATCGGTTGCGCCCGGATCGGGGTCCGGGGTGACGAGATGGCGCCGCTCGTTTGTTTGGAGTTCCGCCTTCAGGCGGGTAGAATTCCTCTTATCCGCTTCTCTCCTCTGGGGCGGCTAAGAAGACTCGGACCCGCGTAAACGCGGAACTCCGAACGGACGAAACGAGCCGCGCCACCGTGGCACGATGGACGTTCAGCAGACTTTGGGGGGTGTCAGCATGAAGATCCTGCTCCTGTATTATTATCCACCCTGTCCCTCCGGTTTGGCGACGCAGGGGCAACTGTTGCACAAGGGTTTGGAGGAGATCGGCGTCAGCGTTCATGCGGCGCACTATGAGTCGGAGCAGGAGAAGGAGTGGTACTACCGCTGGTTCCGGCCCGATGCCGTGGTCGGGGTGGGCTACTGGGGCCATGTGCCCCAGCTCGTGCTGCACCCGCAGCGGTACGGCCTGCGTCCCGTGCCGTGGCTCGTGGCGGACGGCTACTTGGCCGACTACCAGGAAGTGCTGGACCGCCTGCCCCTGATTCTGGTGACCTCCCGGTGGGTCAAAAGCGTTTATGCGCGCGACGGGCTTTCCGGCCGGAACATCGAGGTCCTCCCCGTCGGCTGTGACACCGATTCCTTCCTCCCGCGCGAGCGGAACGACCCGAAGGTGGTGGCCGTGCGCGAAGCGCTCGGCGTCGGTCCCGACGAGATCATGATCCTGACGGTCGGGGGCGATGCCACGAGCAAGGGGGCGCAGGAAGTCATGCAGGCCCTGGCCCGGATCGACGCGCCGGTGCCCCGCTGGAAGTACGTCTGCAAGGTCTGGCCGCAGTTGCGCACGGACCAGCAGAACTTCGATCGATCTGCAGTTGGCCGCCCAATTGGGGATCGAGAAGAACGTGATCTACGCCACGAACATCACCTCGCGCGATTTCATGCCGTACCTGCTGGCGGCCTGCGATATCTACGCCGCCCCCTCGCGCCTGGAGGGCTTCGGCATGCTCCAGGTGGAGGCCAATGCCTGCGGCAAGCCGGTCATCGGGATTCGGGCGATGGGCCTGCTCGACACGATGGTGCATGGCGAGACGGCCTTTCTGGCCGGCGTGGCCCAGGAAATCAGTCTGAAGGAGACCATTGTTGGCGGTGGTTCCGGCGGCGGGATGGGACGCCGGGTCGTCTTCACGAGTCCGCGCACGGTGGATTATCGCGCCGATATCGACGACATCGCCAACTACCTGACGAAGCTTGATGCAGGACGCCGAGCTGCGGCAGAAGATGGGCGAGGCCGGCCGAAAACGCGTGGTCGAGAACTACCATTACCGCGTCGTCGCCCGGCAGTTTGCCAGGACGGTGGCCGAGAAACTTGGAATCTCATGACTTGAATCTGTCGGCGTTTTGGGGGATAATGAAGCTTGATTGCGGATGGTTGCCTCACTCGGAGCGGGCAGGCAGGCGCCAAACGGTGGGGCACGAGCACGCAGGGAAACAACAGATGTTGGAAAGGCGAAGGAATGTACGTAGCACCACAATTCTCAGTTTTCATGGTCAATAAGCCGGGAGTGTTAGCCAGGGCCTTGACGGAGTTCGCCCGGGTCCGGGTCAACATTGTAGCGATCACCATGATGGATTCCGTGGAGCACGGCGTGATGCGGGTGGTTTTTGAGGAACCGGAGAAAGCCCGGGAGATCCTGACGAACCTGAACATGCCGTACAACGAGACGGAAGTCCTATGCGTGAATCTGGCCAACAAGTCCGGTGCGTTGGCGACGGTCGCCGAGAAGCTGGCCAAGGGCCACATCAATATCTCGTATGCTTATTGCACCGCCGGGGCCAGGGGCGGCCGCACCACGGGCGTCCTGAAGGTCTCGGATGTCAAGAAGGCCATGAGACTGCTGGAGGACCACAACAAGGAGAGCCGGGATACGTCCGCCGTGAGGCAGTCCAAGGCGGCGCGGGCTTGACCGGCGTCAGTTGTGCACGCCGCCCGCCGGCTGGAGGGCGGCGGTTCGGTCCGGGTAGAGACTGAAGATCTTGTCCAGATTGGTGATCTTGAAGACGCGTTCCAGTTGCGGGCTCAGCGAGGTGATCGCCACTTGACCGCTGTGGGACTCCAAGCGGGCCCGTGCCTCCAACAGCAGTCCCAAGACCTGAGAGGAAAAGAACTTAACGCCGTCGAAGTCGAAGACCATCTTTCGGGGCTGATTGGTCTCGATGTACTGCCGGAGCTGGGCGGAGGCGTTCGTGATCTCCGCCACGTCGCTGATGCAAGTGCTTTTGAAAGAAGCAATTGCCGTGTTGCCTTCGGTCGCGATGTCCAAACTTGCCTTCGTATCCATGTCACTCAACCTGCTAAACTTCCAATCATCGGCCATTATCCTATAGTAGTAGTCGGCCGTCGAGACTTTTGTTCGCAGGGACGGAAACAATACATTGACGCCCGGAAACTGGCCCCTATACTGAATCCCAGACCCCGGGTAAGAGATGGCGAGGTCTGGGAGACACGCAGGGAGGCTAAGCGAACAGGAAGAGGATCGTATGAGAGATGCTTTGCATTGGCGGAGAGATGTGTGGTTGGCTTGCTCGGCGGCGATGTGGCTGGCCGGATGTCGTTCCCCTGAGCAAGATACGCCGAAGGGCTCGGTTCCGCAGGGGACTTCGCGAGTTCCTACGCCCGGGGACGCGTCCCTGGCGGTGGCGGGAGCGGAGTCTTGGCGTGACTGGCTGCAAAAAGGGGCGGAGTACAACCAGGCCAAGCAGTGGGACAAAGCCATCGAGGCGTTGAACCAAGCGGCGGAACGAAATCCCCAGTCCTGGGAGGTCCACTTCAGCCGGGGTTTGGCCCTGAGCAGCAAAGGCAAATACCAAGAATCCATTGCGGATTTCACCAAAGCCATCGGACTCGCCCCCGGCCCTACAGCGGAGTTCTATCTGGCCCGGGGTGGAGCGTACCGGGAGACCGGACAGCTCGACTTGGCGCTGCGCGATTACGCGGAGGCAATTCGGATGGCGCCAACCCGTGGCCGGCCTATCTGGAACGGGCGATTACCTATGTCCGGATGCATCAGTGCGAGAAGGCCGAGGAGGATTGCGACCACGCGATTCGGCTCAACCCGGATGCTGCCGGCGCTTATTTTACTCGCGGCCGGGCGTTGCGCATGCTCGGGCGGTACGTCAGTGCCATCCAGGACTTTGATACGGCGGAAAACCTGGACCCGAATAACTTCTGGATCTATCAGAACCGGGCTCGTTGCTATCTGGCCTTGGAGGAGTTTCCTAAGGCGATCCGCGACTGTGGGCGGGTGATTGCCGCCCTGCCGGACGGAGCGGCGGCCTATGAAATCAGGGGAGAAGCCTACCGCCGAACCGGGCAGAACGATTTGGCCTTACGGGACTTGAACGCTGCCATTCGCTTGGACCCCAACGATCCCCAAGCGTACGCCGATCGTGCGATGGTCTATCTGAAACTCAAAAAGTATGACAAGAGCGTCGTCGACTGCGACCAGGCTCTTGTGTTGAATCCGGGCTATACCCCGGCTCTTATGGCGCGAGCTATGACGCGAACCCGAATGGGGCTGGCGCGCCAAGCGATAACGGACTTGGAAGCAGCGGTTCGACTCGAGCCAGCCAACGCGGAGATCCAGAGTCTCTTGGGCGAGGCGTACCTTGCGGCAGGAGACCCGACCCGCGCACTGCAATTCTGTCAGTGCGCCACGGAAATGGGTGATCGCAGTGCGGGGCAGTACTTGGTGCTGGGCGAGGTTCAGGCCTCTCTCGGTGATCTCCGCCAAGCGATAGAGAGTCTCGATCGGGCGGTCAAGCTCCGACCCGAGGTATCCGATTACTGGCTGCAGCGCGGACGAGTGAGGGCACGGTTGGAGGATAGAGAGGGTGCGGTGCGGGACTCCTCGAAGGCCATCGAGTTGGAGCCGTCCAATCTGGATGCCTATCGCCTACGAGGTCTTGTAAGGCTCGAACTGGGACTCTACCGACAGGCTACCGAGGACTTCACCGTGGTCCTCAACAGCGAACCGCGACGTGAGCAGTCTGTCGAACCGAGGCAAAGCTCATTTGCATCTGGGGCAGGTGGATCAGGCGGTGGCGGATTGCGCGCGTGCCATTGAGTTGAAGCCGGAGAACGCCGTATTGTACAGGGAACGGGCCGATGTGTACTGCGCGGCAAGGCAGCACCGTCGGGCCATCGACGATGCCGCACGAGCGATTCAGTTGGACCCGAACGACGGTGAGGCGTACCTCGTGCGGGGCATTGGTTACGCGAACGTCGGTGAGTCGGCCAAGGCGGCCGAGGATTTCGCCGAGACGATTCAACTGAGTCATAGACCGGCCAAGGATCCTCTGGAGCGAACGATACAACGCCGCACCGAAAGGGACGCGCTGAATAGCCGTGGCTACCTCACGAGTCTGTCCAAAAGATATGACGAGGCGATCCGGGACTACAACGAGGCGATTCTGCTCGATCCGAACGAAGCCCTGATTCATGTCAATCGGGGAAATGCCTACATGGCCACGCAGAGATACCGCCAGGCGGCGGAAGACTACACCAAAGCGATCGCGCTGGACAAGAGCCGGACAGGCTTATACTACGGCCGTGCCATCGCGTACTACCAACTGCGGCGCTTCAGCGAGGCTTGGGCCGACGTGGAGAAATACCAGTCCTTGGGAGGCAAGCCTGATCCCAAACTGGTAGAGGCATTGCGACATCTCACCGGAAACGCGGCCCCGTCCCCGCCATAGAACGTGCGACCGAAAGGGGCTACTCCTCGGCTGATTCTGCGGTCGTTGCCGGTGACATGCGTCAGCGGGCAACGCCAGCCTTGCCCCGGGACACGTAACCGGAGACGGCTAGGAGCCACAGGGCTGTACAGACCATCGACCCCAGGCACACGGCCAGAAAAGGCAGCAGATCGCCAACGTCCGGAAAAGCGGCGCTTGGGGGCCCAGGGAACGATTCCAGGGTACGAGAGAAAGTCGTCGAGAGCAGATTCATGATGTCACCCTCCAACACTCCTGCTCTGTAAAGCATACGCTAGTTTCGCCGCCCTGGCGTGAAATCATGCGGATTCTCCGGCGGAACTCGACTGGGCCGGCGCGTGCGTGGGGTCGCTGGAGCCGGGGAGGCGAGGGAAAGGCGGCGGGCCGCTTTATCGTCCGGCGACGGCGCCTTCGTCGAACTGCTTGGTGTTCGCGTCGTGCGGGAGACGCGTCACGGCTGACCTTTATGTAGCCCTTCTCCCGCATGCAGTCGGCGAGGACGCTTTGTTCATAGTACTGAAGCCACGCTTCATGCGCATGCGTCGGTTTCGGACGGCTTCTGGTCCAGTGGCTCGTTACGAAAGACGGAATTGTCCGGCGGCGGCAAGTGCTCCAGATGCGGATCGTTGAGCACATCGCCGGCCTTGCGGTGCGCCTGCTCCAGGCATTCCTGGAAATCGGCCTTCGCCTCGTCGAGGCTCCGGTCGGGATGGTACCAATAATACTTTGGACTGGAACATCCCGCCAACAAGAGCGGCATCGCTATGGCGAATAGTGCCGAGATTCTCATCATGTACTGTCCCCCACACATGCGGATTGCAATCTTTGCACGGCGGGCATCTGTCCCAAAGGCCTGGCCGGGTTATGGCTTCGCCGGCGGTTTCGGCCTCCGGCGGTTTTGTCCCCGCGGGTTGTGTCTCGGCCGGCTTTGTTTCCGCGCCGGCTTTGCGTTGCGGCTCGGGCAGGGCCAAAGGCGCCGTGCGTTTGTCCTGCGGCGATCCGTAGGTGAAATTGAACTTCGTGGGCAGAGCCCCCGCCTGATTCGAGCTGCCGAGGAGCTTGTCGTGCTCGGCTTGCAGGGCGTTCAAGTCTCCGGCCTCCACGGCCCGCGTGATCGCGGTTTGCGGTCCCGCCGAGGAGCTTGTTGAGGCACTGCTGCTCCGTCTCGACCAGTACGGCCGCTAATTGGCTCGCCGTGCTCTCCTGGAGGCTGCCATCCTTCGTGCCGCGGATGTAGCGCTGAATGGCGTAAGAGTAAAGCTGGCCGAACTGCTTCGCGAGTTGCTGACTGGCCGGCCCGCCCGAACCGATCTTGGCGGACAGGAACTTCAAAATCCCGGTATCCACCAACTCGTACTTGACCGCCCAGTCGGCATAACGCTTGATGCGAACGTCCGCGATCCGCGTGAGAAGGTCCTGGGCCGGGGCCGCGTCAAAACGGCCGGCGAATTGGGCCATCAGAAACAGGCACTCCGCGCTGCTGGTCTCCACCACTTTGCCGCAGGCGTCGATGATCTTGGCGGAGAGCGTCGCCGCGTTTTGATCTTGGCCGAGCTTGCCCCAGACAGTCGGGTTGGCGGCCACCCGCAAGGCCCAATATCGGACCGTGTTGTTCTCATGCGGGATCAGGCCCACACCCACGTCGACGAGCCGCGGGTCGTTCAACTCGCCGGCCAGGATCAGCAAATTGGTGATAGACCTTGAAACGCCGATCCGGGTCGGTGATCTCGTTCGTGGCGTACTCGAAGCCCTTGTTGATCTCCCGCAGGGCCGCTTCCGAGAACCGCGGGGCGTACTGGGCTTGGGCAATCTGGTGACTGGTGATGACGGCACGCGTCTTGGCGACCTCGGTGAAATCCGTGGTCCGGACGAGACGGCCGACGGCATCCGCGACGAACGCGTCGATAATCTCCATGTCCTCCGGCGTCAGGACGGTCTTTTTGACGACCTCCTCGATCCGGCGGCCATCCACCTGGGCCCGGGAGATCAGCGGGAGCGTCAAGACCAGACCACCGGCGAGGATGGCAAAAAACGCGCGTCGTTGTGCTCTCATTTCAGTAGCATTCCTTTCAACGAGCCCAGGTCATTTTATCCAATTTAACGTCCCGGGCCCATTTTGTCAAGCGAATTGGGTTCCCAAACCGCGATGAATCGCGTCTGGGGGCCCTTCGAACCCGCGCTGGGTCGGGAACCGCCCAAGAACCTCCAAACAGAATGGGCGGCGGCTTCGCCCTCTGTCACCCCTGCGGAGGCGGGGTCCAGGCAATCCGGGCTTTTCTGGATTCGCCTGCGCGGGAATGACAAGAACAGAGTCAACCTCGACAGCCTTCATTCTGTTAGAGGCTCTGACAAACCGCCGCAAGCGGCGTTCTACGTGTTATCCTGACGTTGTCGTGGCCCAAGCGATGCAGGTTTCACCCGGGAAAGCGCGATAACGAAGTCTTTTGCTGCACGTGGTCACGGGCGTGACACGCCGTAAACGGTGATTTTTTAGTTGACGGCGGGGGCTACCACCCTATTATGGGTTCTTCGATGAAGCTCCAGGGCTGGATTCCAGCGGGGCGAAGGTTGAGGTCTGACACGGATCGTCGATGCGATGGGTGACGATTCAATTTCAGTGAGGTTACAGGAGATGGTGCAGAATAAGAGTGTTGTCAATGTCAACTGCGATATGCGGAGCTATCTGTTCACCAGCGAATCGGTGACGATGGGTCATCCGGACAAGGTCGCGGACCACATCTCGGACGCCGTTCTCGACGCGATGCTCGCCCAGGACCCGATGAGCCGTGTGGCCTGCGAGACGCTGGTGAAGTCCGACATGGCCGTCGTCGCCGGCGAGATCACCTCCAAAGCGACCGTCAATATCGCCGAGGTGGTGCGCCAGACGATCAAGGAAATCGGCTACGACGATCCCGAGTTGGGCTTCCATTATGACAACTGTGCCGTCATGGTGGCCATCTCCAAGCAGAGCCCGCACATTTCCCAGGGTGTCACGGAAGGCGAGGGCCTGCACAAGGAGATGGGTGCCGGCGATCAGGGCCTGATGTTCGGCTACGCCTGCAATGAGACGCGGGAACTGATGCCCATGCCGATTCTACTCGCCCACAAGCTGACGACCCGGCTGGAAAAGATGCGTCAGACGAGGAAGCTGCCCTGGCTGCGGCCCGACGGCAAGAGCCAGGTGACGGTGGAATACGAGGAGGGCAAACCCAAGCGAATCGACACGGTGCTGATCGCGGCCCAGCACGCCTGCGGCATCAAGTACAAGGACCTGAAGAACCAGATCGTTGAGCAGGTCATCAAGCCGGTGATGCCGGCGCGGCTGCTCGACAAGAACACGAAGTTCCACGTCAACGCCACGGGCTGTTTCGAGCTGGGCGGGCCCAAGGCCGACTGCGGCCTGACCGGGCGCAAGATCATCGTGGACACCTACGGCGGCTGGGGCCGTCACGGCGGCGGCTGCTTCAGCGGCAAGGACCCGACCAAGGTGGACCGCACCGCCAGCTACATGGCCCGCTACGTCGCCAAGAACGTCGTGGCGGCGGGCTTGGCCGATTGCTGCGAGATCCAGCTTTCCTACGCCATCGGCGTGGCCCAGCCGATCTCCGTCCTCGTGAACACTCTGGGCACGGCGAAAATCAGCGAGACGAAGATCAGCCAGATCGTCTGCAAGCTGTTCCCGCTGACGCCCAAGGGCATGATCGAGCACCTGAACCTGCGGCGGCCGATCTTCGCCCAGACCTCCTACGGCGGTCACTTCGGCCGCAACCTGCCCGACTTCACCTGGGAAAAGACCGACATGGTCGCCGCCCTGCGAAAAGCCGCCGGCATCTGACCCCTCGGTTCACATGCTTAAGACAATTCCAAAGCCCGGTTCTGCCGGGCTTTTTTCATTTCGGGACGCGCCGGGACTCGGACGTGCTCGGCATTTTTCTGTAAGTTCGGCGCAGCGGGCGAGTCTAATATGGCAGCCATGGCGAAGGTGACCGAGGAACAGGCCCTGGTGGAACGGTTTCGCCAGGGGGACGATTCTGCGTTCGACAGGATCGTGGAGCAGTATGCGGCCGAGGTTGCGGCCCTGGCGAATCGTTTGCTCGGCTGGCCGGGGGACGTGGACGACGTCGTCCAGGAAGTCTTCGTCGCGGCGTGGATCGGATTGAAGAAGTTCCGCGGCGAAGCCAGCCTGCGGACGTGGCTCTTTACCATCACGGTCAACAAGTGCCGCCGGCACCGGTTCCGCCGGCTCCGGCGTCTGCGGCTCGTGGCGGTGGAAGAGGCGGAGACGCTGGAGAGCCGGGATCGCAGCGGCGACCGGGCGGCGATGGACCAGGAGACATTCGCCAGGGTCCGCCGGGCGATCCAGACGCTGCCGCAGAAGTACCGGGAAGTCGTCGCTTTGCGGTATTTGCAGGGGCTTGAGGCTGAATGAAATCTGCGAGCTTCTCGGGATCACGGCCAATGCCATGCAGGTCCGCCTGAACCGGGCCAGGAAACGACTGAAAGAGCAATTGGGCGACTTGCTTGAGGAGAAATCGTGAACGAAGAACAAATCAGAACGTTGCTCCAGAGAGCTGACGAGGCGGCGGGGGAGCCTCGGTTCGGACTCGGTCAATGTCACTGAGATTCGGCGACGGGTCCACCGAAGACGCCTCGTGAGGGCTGGCCGGCCCGATGGCCGTCGCGGCGCTGGTGCTGATCGGCGTGACGCTGTGGGCTATCTGCCTGCGGACGGGAAGCCCCGCAGCCTGGGCCGCAGCGGATCGTGTCCCTGGAGGAACAGGTCAAGCAGTTGCAGGCCCAGACCGATGCGACCTTGAAGCTGGTGCGGGAGGTGCTCGACCAGGACCGGCAGCAGCGGCGTCTGGCTTCGCTGGAGGCGGAACTGGCGAGCATCCCCGACCCCCAAAAGGAAATCGACCGGCAGGTGGATAAGACGGCGTTCATTCTCGTGTACCAGGCGGACAAGCTGTACAAGGAATTGAACCAGACCGAATCCGCCGTGCGGGCCTACAAGGAAGTCATTCAACTCTTCCCGACGAATCAATGGGCGAACGTCGCGCGGGAGCGGCTGTCCCAGATCGAGCAACGGCAAATCAACAAGTCCGATAAACAAAAAGGAGCAGCAGAATGGGAACCTCGAAATACGTAGCCATCTCTCTCATCGTGGCCCTGGCCGGCATCGTGGCGGCAGGACAAGACCAGCCGGCGGCATCCTCCCAGACGGTGCCGCCAGCACCGTCGAACACTCGATTTGCGAGTTGCCTGGTGCGGATCACCGTGGACCCAGCCATTATGCCCCTGAGCCCGGGGACCGTCAGTAACCTGATTCACAGCCCCGCGGTGCTGCTCAAAGCCGAACGCGACGTCCTATCGCTCAACACCCCGGAGGACCTTGATCGGCTCAACAAGCCACAAGACTCCGGGCGTTCGCTGATCGTGATCGGATGGCTGAGTGCGTCTTCGGCATCCATGTCGCTGGGGGGAAGAGTTCCGGGACAAGGCGACGATGCACGCGCCGACGAGGAAATGATGCGCGAACTGGAAAAGGCCTATGGCTCAAGGTCCGCGGCAAGGGCAAGAACAAGTGACGCTGCCGCAGCGACTGCCCGGCGAGGCGGATGCAAGTTATCGCCCCCGGGTTGCCCAAGTCCGGCAGGAGCAACTCCGGGCACAACTCAAGAAGGCTGAGGCGGCGCAGAAGGTGCGGTCGGCGGGCTGGGCGGCTTCAGCGGCGTGGTGGACTTCTATCAGGCACCGGGGGCTGTGCCGCCAAGTCCGGGCTTGGAGTCCAGTGCCACGATGGAGCTACAGGTCAATCTGCCCGAGACGGTGCCGCCGCGGGCGGAGGAATTTCTAAAAGAAGTGGTCGCCAATCTGCAGGACAGCCTGCTCCGTGCGTGTGAACGGCAGAAAAGTGATCTCGACCGTGCGCTGGGACTCGCGTGCCGACAGCAGGATGAGACGCGGCACATGCTGAAGGTCTACCTTTCGCATGTGACATCGGCCCTCGCCGCGCGATGGCCGGTGCTGGAAACCGATGTTCAGAATCTGAGCGGACAGAAGAGCGAGCTGACGCGCAAGATCCAGGCGTTGGAGTTGGACTTGGCGGGCATTGACGCCCGACAAAAGGCCATTCAAGAGCAGATTGTCGTAGTCAAGGCAGAGGCCAGCCAGCGCTTGGCCAAAGACCCGGTGACGAAGAACCTGGAGAAGCTCGAGTCCGATATGCGCATCCAATCTTGCCCGCGTCAAGCAGGCGGTGGAGGGCGGGCGAGCCTCCTCGGCGGACCTCGGTGAAGCCGAGAAGAGCTTCACGCAAGCGCAAATCGATCTGGCCCGGCGGCAGGAAGAGCTGACCAGGCTGGCCGGGGGCGGTCAGCTTGAGGACTTCAACAAGGAAATGAGCCACTTGGTCGTTGACAAGGCGGAGAAAGAGGCCCAACGGCAGGTTGCCCGCAGCCAGCTTGATGAGGTGCAAAAACAATTGGCGCAGGCCTTGGGGTATGACCCGGAGGCGGCAGGGCTTCGCGAAATCCAGGAGATGATGGACGTCGCCGGCCGTCGGGTGGCCGAGCTCCAGAGTCGTCTCGCGAATCTTCAGCCGCCCACGGTGATCATGATCGGCGCGAATTGACGCGGGAGCGATGGTTTGAGATCGAAAAGCGACAGATCCACAAGTCAGATCGCGAAAGAGGAGAACCCCAATGGAGACTTCGAGACACATCGTTATGCTTCTGGTCGTGACCTTGGCCGGCACTGTGGTCGCGGGGCAGGGTCAATCGCGCACGGACGCGGAGGCCGTGAACCTGATCGGGCAGAAGAGCGAGTTGACCCGTCGGGCACAAGGCTTGGAGGTGGACTTGGCGGGCATCAACGCGCGACAGAAGGCCCTGCAAGAGCAGATCGCTACGATCCGAGGCGAAGCGAGCAAGGGCTCGGCGGGTGTGGGGCAGCTTGACGAATTCACCAGGGACCTGAACCGTCTGGCGATTGATAAGGCGGAGAAAGAGGCCCAGCAGCAGGTTCTCCGCCGGCAACTTGAGCAAGTGCAGAAGCAATTGGCGCAGATACGCCCGCAAGCCCCGCGCACGGATGCGGAGGCCGTGAACCTGGGCGGACAAAAGAGCGAGCTGACCCGCAGGGCACAAGGTTTGGAGATCGACTTGGCGGGGATTAACGCCCGACGAAAGGCCTTGCAGGAGCAGATCGCGACGCTCCGAGGCGAAGCAGGCAAGGGGCCGGGCGGCGGTGAGCAGCTTGCGGAGTTCACCAGGGAGCTGAATCGACTGGGGATCGACAAGGCGGGGAAAGAGGCCCAGCAACAGGTCGTCCGCAGGCAGGTTGAGGAGGTGCAGAAGCAATTGGCACAGGTCGCGTCATCAGCTCCGCATACAGATGCCGAGGCCGTGAACCTGGGCGGGCAGAAGAACGAGCTGGCCCGCAGGCACAGGCCCTGGAACTGGACTTGGCGGGCATCGACGCGTGACGGAAAGCCCTGCAAGAGCAGATCGCCACGATCCGCGGCGAAATTAGCAACTGGGCTATCCATTTGACTCAACCACCCACTACAAATGGGGTCCGATCAGCCTGGCATAGGGGGCCGGTTCGACATGGACGGCCTGTTGAGCCAGCCGGTAGAAGAGCTTGCCCCGCGATGCCGACGTTCGGCGATTGAACCGAAAAGTGAACTCATCCAGGTAGTAAGCAAGGTGCTCGTGACGAACCGCTCCTTGATGGGTTCCCAACAACCATCGTTTCAGAAGGCTGGCTACGCGGTGGCCGGCCGGCAAGAGATCCTGTCCGATCTCGCCCGAGCCACGAACCACGGTGTGCCGATATCCTTTCGAGGCCAAGTCATTGTACCCACTCCACCCATCGGTTCTGACTTCGCTGCCCGGTGTCACCATCGTTTTCAGGGCCCCCACCAACGAGGGCCCTGAGGCATCGCTCACCTGAGCCAAACGGATCCGTCCGATCTTATCGTCCGGTTGAAGCTGGACCGCCAGCAACACCAACGCTTTCCCTCGGGCACCCCGACCTCGTTTGCCCGGCTTTTCGCCCCCCAGATAACTCTCATCCGCCTCGACGATCCCTTCCAAGCAATCCCGCCCAGGACGAACCATCGCCCGACGCAACTTGTGCAGCCAAGCCCACGCCGTCTGGTAGCTTCCCAATCCCAACAGCCTCTGGACCGTCAGGGCGCTGGCCCCGTTCTTTTGGTTCGTCACATGCCACATCGCGCGAAACCACAACGTCAGAGGAAGGCGACTACGCTCAAAGACTGTTCCCGCCGTCACCGACGTCTGTCGCCGACATCCTTGGCAAAGCCACAGCCCACGGCTCATCCGCCATGCCTCTGTACCCCCACATCGAGGACACTGAAATCTGTCCGGCCATCGCAACTGCTCCAGATAGAGCCGGCACGCTTCTTCCGTCGCAAACTGATTCTCAAAGTCCATCAACGTTTGTGGGTACACTTCCATACCCACCTACACTACCAGTTGGGGCTGGTTGAGTCAAATGGATAGCCCTGATTAGCAAAAGGTGGACTGGTGGCGGTCAGCTTGAGGAGTCCACGAAAGAGGTGAACCGTCTGGGGATCGACAAGGCAGGGAAAGAGGCCCGGCAACAGGTCGTTCGCCAGCAGCTTGAGGACGTGCAGAAGCAGTTGGCGCAGGCCCTGGCGGCCGGCCGGTAGACGGCGTGCCTGTGCCGGGCGACAGGGCCTTGTATGCTTCAGGGTCAGCAGGGCTTATGGGTGTGGCCGGGACGGGGGGGCCGCCGGGCGGTCTTCGTAGCGCGGGCGTCCTCGCCCGCCCTCTGGCCGTGCGTCTTCGCACGCCCCTCCGGGCCCCGCGTCCATCTTCCGGATCGGCGGGCGAGGACGCCCGCGCTACGAAGAGGGCGCATTTGCCGCTGTCGCCGACTGCACTTGAGCCGGCGCAGGGCGGGAAAAGAGTTGAAGCGGGACGGGCTTGGCATATAATGCGTCTGCTCCGGTGCGGACGAGCCGGAGCGTATTTCGCGGTGCGTGATGTGACGAGGAGAAGTGACATGCCGGTCCCGAAGAAACCCGATGCCGCCGAGCCCAACCTCAAGAGCACCAAGCAGGAGTTGCTCGACGCCTATAACGAAATGCGGCAGCAACTGGAGGAGAAGGACAAGACCCAGTTGAAGCCCGAACAGAAGGTCCAGGAGAAGAAAGAGGCCCAGGTCCTGGCGGCCGCGAAGGCGACGACCGCCGACGGCGTCATCGAGAAGATCAACCAGCTCAAGCAGGAGATGGCCCGGACCCTGAGCGATTTGGGGGACAAGCTGGCGGCGGAAGTCGAGAAGTGCAACCAGGTCCAGGAGGCCATCGACATCAAGGAGAAGGAGCTAGCGGAGGTCTTCGAGATCGACCGGGCCGCCGGGACGCTGGCCGCCTTGATCGAAGCGCAGCACCGGGAAAAGGAACAGTTCGAGCAGGAGATGGCCCAGGAGAAGGAGCGGCTCAGCGGCGAGATCGAGTCCCTGCGCGAGCAGTGGAAGGGGGAGAAGGCCGAGCATGACGCCCTGGTGAAAGAACAGGATGCCCTGGAGGCCAAGCGCCGCCAGCGCGAGAAGGAAGAATACCGCTACGCCTTCGAGAGGGAGCAGCAATTGGCCCGGGACAAGTTCGAGGATGAGAAAGCCAAGCTGCTGGCGGAGAAGGCCCAGATCGAGAATGAGATGAAGGCTCTGAGAGAGCAGACCGAGAAGGGCCTTCAGGAACGGGAGAGGCAGATCGCGGAGCGGGAGAAGGAATTCGAGTCCCTCCAGGCCCAGGTCCAGGAGTTCCCCAAGCGGCTCGACGCCGCCGTGGCCGCCGCGGTCAAGGACGCCACCGAGCGGATTCAGCGCGAGGCCAAGTACCAGCAGGACCTCCTGCACAAGGACTTCGAGGGCCAGAAGAACGTCCTGACGTCCAGAATCCAGTCCCTCGAAAAGACGGCCAAAGAGCAGGCCGATCAGCTTGCCAAGCTCTCGCCAGCAGCAAGAGTCGGCCTACCAGAAGATCCAGGACGTGGCGGTCAAGGCGATCGAAGGCGCCTCCAAAGTGGGCTCCTTTGCCGGTTTGGTCCACACGCTCAAGGAGCAGACCAAGAAGCAGACGACGGAGGACTGAGCCGGGCAGATGGCTACCGACGGAGACGCGCCTGGACTGCGTCCGAGGTCAGTTCCCGCAGGGCGTCTGATGCGATCCATCGGGCGGCCCGGGAGTCGGTATTCCGAATCTCCTGCGCCGTCTGCACGGCCAAGCGGTTCAAACGCTGGTTGCGCTTGCCGATCTGGCGTAAGGCCCAGTTCACGGCCTTCTTGACGAAGTTGCGCTCGTCGGTGGCGTGGCAACGAGGAACGGGAAGAACGCCTCGAATCGCTCATCCGGGGCCTTCTTGTCGTGGATGGCCAAGGCGGCCATGAGGACGAAGCCGGCGCGCTTGATGTACTCCGGCTCCCGGGCCGTCCACTCGACAGCCTTGTCCCAGGCGTGGGGCGTTTTGTCGAAGAGACAGCAGCAGGCGGCGTCGCAGACGGCCCACGAATTGAAATCCTTGGCCCAGTGTTCCATCTGGGATACTGTGACCCTGGCCGGGTCGTCGATCAAAGCGGCGAGACTCCGCACGTCGTGAATCCCCGTCTTCCACAGCCGCCCGGCGAGAGCGCGATTCTTGCCGATCTCCTTGGCCAGCCGGCGGAGGTTGCGGCGCGGAGACTCCCAGCACGTTGGGCACACAGATGCCGAACCGAGCCATCGCCCGCGACGGCCTTCGCATCGCCCAAGATCTCAGACTCTCGACAACTGCCTCGCATGTCCATTGGGTTGCCATTGTGTTTTCTCCGCCGAAAACCCGTTATGCCTAGCCCAGCAAGGGGCGTAAAAGGACACACGGGACCTATAGGACGTAGAGGTCCCCCGCCTTGCGGGGGCAGGCTCGCGGTGCTGCTTCGCCGGGCCGATCAGTGCAGGAAGTGGCGCTTGCCGGTGAAGACCATGGCGATGCCGTGCTTGTCGGCGGCGGCCAGCACGTCTTCATCCTTCTTGGAGCCGCCGGGCTGGACGATGGCGGCCACGCCGGCGGCGGCCGCCTGCTCGACGTTGTCGGGGAACGGGAAGAAGGCATCGGAAGCCATGACCGAGCCTTTGGCCTCGTCGCCCGCGTGGCGGATCGCGATTTGGCCGGACTCGACGCGGTTCATCTGGCCGACGCCGACGCCGAGGATCTTCTTGTTCTTGGCCAGGATGATCGTGTTGCTCTTGGCGTGCTTGGCGACCAGCCAGGCAACCCGCAAATCCTCCAGTTGCTCCGGCGTCGGTCGGACCTTCGTCGGGAACGTCAGGACGTTGGGCTCCCAGCCGATGAGGTCGCGCTTTTGCAGCAGCAGGCCGCCCACGATGTGGCGGACGTCGTATTCGCCGGCGTCGATCTTGGCGCGGTCCAGGGGGCCGGTCTCGATCGAGGCGGACCCGGCTGCCCCAGATCTTGAGCGTCCGGATGATCTGGACGGCGTCCTCGTTGAACTTGGGCGCGATGATGACCTCGGCGAAGAATCCCTCGGCGCCAGGGCCTTGCCGAACCGGCTGTACGATTCCATGATCGTGCGGGCCAGCTCGACGTCCACGGTCCGGTTCAGCGAGATGATCCCGCCGAAGGCGCTGACGACGTCGCCTTCATACGCCTTGCGATAGGCGACGTTGATGTCCTCGTCGATGGCGCAGCCGCAGGGGTTGAGGTGCTTGACGACCACGGCGGCCGGCTCCTCGAATTCCTTGACCAGCTCGAACGCGGCGTTGGCGTCGAGCAGGTTGTTGAAGCTGATCTCCGTGTCGGCCGACCATGAGCTTGCCGTTGCAGACGGAGGGCTCCGTGCTGCGCGGCAGCTTGTACAGGGCGGCCGTCTGGTGGGGGTTCTCGCCGTAGCGCAGGCCGGTCTCTTTGGTCAAGGCGAGGGCAATCCGGTCCGGGAACTCGATGCCGGCCTGGCCGTTGAGGTACTTGGCGATCGCGGCGTCGTAAGCGGCGGTCAGACCGAAAGCCGCCCGGGCGAACTCCTCGCGGAGCCGGCCGCCGACGGCGCCGCTATTGGCACGCATCTGCTCGATGACGCGCGGATACTGGTCCGGGTTGGTCACGACCGTGACGAACTTGTGGTTCTTGGCGGCCGAGCGGATCATGCTGGGGCCGCCGATATCGATGTTCTCGATGGCCTCTTCGAGCGTGCAGTTCGGATTGGCCACGGTCTGCTCGAACGGGTAGAGATTGACGCAGACCAGGTCGATGGGCGAGATGCCGTGCTGGCGCATGGCTTCGACGTGCTCGGGCTTGTCCCGCAGGGCCAGCAACCCGCCGTGAATCTTCGGGTGCAGGGTCTTGACCCGGCCGTCCATCATCTCGGGAAAGCCGGTGACGGCGTCGATGTTCGTGACGGCAACGCCGGCCTGAGCGAGTGCTTTGGCGGTGCCGCCGGTGCTGATGATCTTGACGCCCATCTGGGCCAGGGCCTTGGCGAAGTCCACCACGCCGCGTTTGTCGGAGACACTGATCAGAGCAGTCTTAATTGTGACGTCCATTTCGTGGCACCTCCCTTCTTACAGGTTCGGCTCAAGACAAGCGACGCGGCCGGTCTCGTCCATGAGATAGATTCGTGCATCGGTCGTATTGGCGGCGTGTTTGGTCACCGGGGCGAAGTTCACCGTGTAGAGCTTCTTGCCCGTCGCGTTGTCCATGACGGCCAAAGTACGGTTCTTGGTGATGACATAAGCCCGGGTGCCCGCCTCGGCCAGCAAATCCATGCCTTCCGGCAGCGACCACGCCGCTTTGCCGGTCTGCTTGACAATCGCCGTCAGGCCCCGGCCGACCGCGTATTGATAAACGAAATCCCTCGTCACCAGCGGCGGCCGATCCAACATCGCCTCGGTCTGGTACTTCCACGCCATCGTCGCGTCCGCCGCCTTCCGCGACATCGACCCGGTACACGTTCGTGTCGACGCTGGCGAAGTAGAACGAATTGCCGTCGCGGACGATCGCGCCGGCCACGGCCTCGGGGGCCTTGAATTGCCACAGCCTCTTGGGGGCGTCGGGCGCCATGCCCACGAGATCGCCGGCATTGGTCCCGAACGCGACGAAGTTGTCTTCCGCCAGGACCGTCGTGATCAGGGAATCGTCGTCGGCCGTGACCGGGAAGATCTGCACCAGGTTGTCCGCCTGGAAGACGTGCAGCCGGCGGTCGGTGGCGGCGACGTAGAAGTACTGGCTGTTGCGCACGGGCGGGGCCACGATGCTCAGGTCCACGTTGCTGACCCCCTGTTCCGAGGTGCTGGCGACCAGGGTGGTGACCCGCTGTTCCTTGCCGCTGTTGATGTCGAGCTCGACCAGCTTATTGCCGATGACCGAGATCAGGTTGTTCTCGTAGGCGACCAGGCCGAGCACCGGGATGCCGATGGGGGCGATGGAGCGGCTGAAGACCACGGTCCCCTTGGCCCGGTCCAGCGACCACAGATAGTTCTGATCGGAGCGCAGGTACAGGCGGTTGCCCAACAGCGTGACGGAGACGAACTTCTCTCCCTCTTTCAGGGGCAGCTTCTGGTCCCAGACGGGCCGCAGTCCTGCCAGCTCCAGCAGTTCCGGCGCGAGGATCTGGCCGGAGCTGTGCCGGCGCGCCTGACGGGACTCCTCGGATTTCGCGTTCGCTTCCCTTGGCCGCTTGGTCCGATTCGCAACCCCAGAACCGCCAGTCCCACCAGCGCGCCGCCAGAACCATCGAAGATCTCATTTCTCCGCACCCTGCGCATGGTATCAACTCCTCATATCCGGTCATTCATTTATGCATTCGGCCAGATCGATCTTGTGCTCGGCCTCGAACTTCTGCATCTCTTCGATGCGCTGGATGTCATCCTGAATGCGGTGCACCAGCTTGAAAATGTAGGGCTTGCCGGCCAGACGATTCCGCAAATCGTCGAGCATGGGCTCCCACGAGCCCCCATACAACTGGGCTTTGAGGGCGACGAGCATCTTGTGCTCTTCGCCGAGCCTGCTGATATAGTCGATGACAGCCTCGGGGACGTTCTTGTCCGGGCGGTCGCTCGTTTGGACCGGCTCAGCCATACCTACCAACCTTGTCGCTCGACCTGGGCACGTGCTACCGTGACTCACGTCCTCCGCATGGTAATGTCCGCCCGGCGAGAATTCAAGAGATTTTCCTGAATTGCCCGGATCGTCGGCCCGAAGTTTGTCTATTTTGAGGCCGGCCAGTTCCAGTGACCGGCTCGGCTCGGGCCGGGCCGGTCCGGGCCGGCGGGAGAGATCGTACGCAAATCGTGCAAAAAAAATCGCACGGGACGCTTGACAGGGCTCGCGACATCACCGTACAATATTATTGTAACAATTAAATAAGTCTTCAAGCCCCTGGGTAGTCTCGCTTCCTCTCCCTCCGTTTGCTCAGGGGCTTATTTTTTTGCGCCCGCGTCCGACCTGCCCGGAGTGAGTGATGATCCCCTGGATTATCGGACTGACGTGGAGCTTTCACACCGCGTGCTCGCGACCCAAGGTTCTCGTTGCGTTCACTCCCAGGTTGTTGAAGCGGTCGTGGAGGTCAACGGCGAGATCCTCCAGGCGGCGGTGCCGCTGGGCTTCGAGATGACGGTCGTTTGCCGGAGTCAATAAGAAGGGCTCCCGAATGCGACTTGTTTAACCGCGTTCGGGAGCCCCATGCCCGACCTAGGCGAGGCGAGCGGGTTGTTTATGCCACCCGCCTACTTCGGTTGGTAGGTGATGGACAGCTTCGCTGCCTTCGTGGGATCGCCATCGTAGGACCAGAAGCGCCGCTCGTCGCCGAACGTCTGCTGATTGTACGTGTAGATGATCGCCATGCCGTTGCCGGAGGCCCAGCCGGGTCGATTTACGATCTCCTGGACCACCGCACTGATGTCCGGGCTCTCATACCACGTATTTGCCGTCCAGGGGTCGTTGTCCGGCCCGATCCATTTCCATGCCTTGGCGGCTGTCGTGGTGGCCAACTGGGCGATGACGCGGGTATTGGTGCCGAAAGACTGGGCGTTGTCCGCGGCCTCGCCTTTGATAAGGCCATCGACATCGGCGTCCAGCCCGTTCGGGTTCGCGCAGATCTTCAGCGAGGCGCGAACGATCACGGACCCCGCCGGGACGTTGATGCCACCGAAGCGCATCCCGGCCATGTGCATTCCGACCCCGAGCCACTTATCCGTTAACCCTTGGCTCGTGGCGGACTGGGAGCAGAAGGCATCATCGGCGCTGGCCGCCACCTGGTACTCGACGGTCATTTCCTTCACGACGGTGACCTTCACTGTCGCCGGTATTCGATTGTCCGCCGAAGGGAGGTGTTCCGCCATCGTCGGCGCAGAAGGTGAAGCTATCCTGGCCGAGACAGTCCGCGCTGGGCCGATAGACGACCTTGTCGGCGGTCAATTTCGCCGGGACGGTGGCGATGACCGTGCCATTCGTGAGCTCCAATTGCCCGTGCGTGGGCTTGGAGAGAATCGTGTAGCTCAGGGCCCCCGGCGGATTGGGTTTGCCGTCATCGGTCGCTTTGAGGGTGATCGTTGTAGACCCGTTGAACGCGCAGTTCACCTGGATATCCACGGCGGTCGGCGGGCCGGCCTGGGTCGAATTCACGGTGAAGGTGCCCGAGCCCGAGACGCGCTTGACCACCAGCAGGGCAGGTCCGTCCGCCGTGGGCGGAGTACTGCAGAGGACTCCGGGTCGCCCGCCTTCGTGTTGGTGCTGGCGGCCAGAATGGTGGGGGTGCCGGTCTTGCTGGGCACCGCACTATACAGATAGAGGTCGAAATCGGCCCCGGCCGGATTGGTCAGGGACACGGTGATGTCGCATCCGGCCTTGAGATTCACCGTGTGCGCCCAGACGCGCTTGGCGGTGGCGGTCGGGTTGCCGCCCAGATCGCCCGTGACCGAGGAGCCCAACGCGTAGGTCTGGCTGACGGCTTCCACCGCGGCGTCCGGATTGATCAGGCCGTATCCTTCCTGCTCGTCTTTGCCGGCCGGGAACCCGTCCGGACCGGCGGCCGCACGTTCCAGCGTCGGATTGAACTGCTTACCTTCCCGCTGGGCGTTGGTCTCACTGGCCGTGGCGCACAGGAGCATTTTGACGAAACGCGGCTGATCGCTGGCGCCAAAATTCCACTTGATGCCCTGCTTTTGCATGGCGTCGATGACCAGGGCGGCACAGCCGGAGACGAAGGGAGCCGAGAAGGACGTGCCCACTCCGCTGGCATAATCGTTCGGGTCCTTGTCCGCGCCGAGGGCATCCGACGTGCCGCTGTCGACGGACATCATACCCGTATAGAGATACGAACCGCCGGGAGCGATCAACATCCGGCTTGAAGTCCTCGCCGACGTTCGTGCGGGGCGAGGTGAACCCGTAGTTCGAGTAATCCGTCAAGGCGTTCTCATCGTCCGTGGCGCCGACCGTCAGCGCCATGGCGGCCCGGGCCGGATCCGCCATCGTGCGGAAGATCTCGAGGTTCTCGTTGGCGCCATTGCCGGCTGCCGCCACGACAATGATCCCGTTGTTCACGATGGAATTGACCTTGTCACGCACCGAAGTGCTTTGGCTGGGGATGCCCAGAATCGCAGTAACCGACGACTGATGTGATGATCTTGATGTTCTTCTGGGCACTGATCCTCACGAGTTCGTCGAGGCCCGCCGTCATGTCGCTGGAATTCCCATTGCCGTCGCGGCCGAAGACTTTGAGCGGCGGCCCACTTGCAGCCGGGCGCCACGCCGCTGAATTTGTTGAAACCGTCGCCGACGCCGGGATACGGGTTGACCGAGATCACGATAGTGACGTTCTCCACCGGCTTTTGGGTGGCGTAATCCTCCAGTATCGTCGTGTAAAGGTTGTTCGGGCTGCCCGTGAGGGTATTGGTCAGGGTCAAGGGCGACTTGCCCTCCACCCAGCTTCCCACCTCTCGGATGTTGCTGAAGTCCGTTCCGCGGGTCCATTGCGCGAGATCCAGCAGCACGGACTGAGACTGACCGGTCCACCACGCGGAGGCCTTGATGGTGACCAGGTTGGCCGGCAGACTGATCGGGTCCGTTGCGTGGATATAAGTTGGGTAGGAGGCGTCGGCGTAGGTATAAGTGAAGCGCAGTTCGCCGTCGTCGGCGCCGCCCGCGGCGCCGGTGCCGGTAGCGATGCCCGCCACGAGGGTGTCGTGCCCGTCGTAATCGACCGGGGCAGGCTCGTTGTCAGCGCTGATATCTTTCCAATAGACACACCGTCCCTGCAGATCGGCATGGGTCCCATCGACACCGTTGCCGAGAAAAGCGATCGTGGTGTTGGGATCCCCGCGTACGCCGCCGGCGACGCCGGCAAACCCCGCCTTCCAGATGGGGCGCACGCGGCCGGTCTGAGTGGCCGTATCCATGCAGTACCGAACCTGTTGCACCGCCTCCACTTGGACCAGAGTTGGACCCATCGCTGCCGGCAGCGCCGCGATGTTCCCGCGGGAGATCCAGCCGTTCCAGCCATAGGAAATGGCTTCGTAGAGGTAGGTGATTTGACCGCCCAAGCGGAGAAACTCGTCGATTTGGTGCTGGCTGATGGGTTCCTTGAAGATCAGCTCCACCTCGACCCGCTCATCCGAGGCAATGGAGACCTGGCCCGGGGCGAGCTCCAGGCTATCGGCAATGCGGTTGCCGTTCAAATCGGTGGAATAGGTCCCGCTGATGATAGGCAGCACCTTCGGCGGCGGGGGCGGTGTGAGTGACCCCGCCCCGTAGGTCAGCGACGCCGACAGCAGTGCGACCAAAAGCGTTCCGGCAATGCGTTTGCCGATATACGCTCCTCGGCTGGCTTGAAGGGATACCTGGAATGTGCACAGACAACGACGTGACGTTTGCCTACTCATCTCCCGTCCTTTCACAAGGCACACACATTGCTTCCTCGCTCTTTTTGCAGGTGTCCGCTGCCGTCCGCGCTGAGGGAGCCGCGGGTGCTCAAGCATAGCCTCGCTGCAAAAGTGCGCTATGTGTACCACGGGACGCCCGTGGCCATCCAACCCTATCGGAATTATAAGGCTTTTTGCTGGGCACAGTCCAGCCACGAATGTCCCTTGTTACGCAGTTTTTCTGCTCAAATTCGTAGTTTTTTCAGGACCCAACCGCCGATAAGGGAAAATAACACCGGCCCGGCCATCGCCCGTTGGCCCGACGGGGCGTGACGCCGTCCGGCGCCGCGGTCCGCGCGACCGGGCCGTGATTTTGGCTTTTTTTGGGTGTGGGTTTGTGCTACACTTGGCCGATGTCTTAACTATGGATGGGGGCCGGACGCGTGTCTGGGAAGGTCGCCAAACGCGACGTGGTCGGATCCCTGTTTGACGAAAGGATGCCATGAGCCGCACGGATGCTGGGGACGGGACTCGGAGCCCTCAAAGTCATGCTGCAATAGTCAAAGCGGCCCATCGCTATGAGGTGGTGGAGACTATGAATCGACCCAAAATCGCAGGCGGACGGTATCACTTCATCGGGGCCGGCGGCGTCGGGATGAGCGGCTTGGCCCGGTTCTTGCTCGAGAAGAAGGCCCTCGTCAGCGGTTCGGACCAGACGAGCGGGGCGGCTACGGCCTGCTTGAGCCGCCTGGGGGCCGATATTCACGTCGGCCACAGTGCCGAAAACCTCAGTCCGGGCACGGATACCGTGGTGATCTCGGCCGCCATCCGGGAGAACAACCCGGAGCTGCAACTGGCCCGCCAGCGGGGCTGTCACGTCTACAAATACGCCCAGTTCCTCGGGGAGCTGATGAATTCCTTCGACGGGATCGCCATCAGCGGCACCCACGGCAAGAGCACCACCACCGGCTGGCTGGTCTACTGCCTCAAACAGGCCGGGATCGACGTGAACTTCGTCGTCGGGGCCGACAGCCCGCAATTGGGCGGCTCCTCCGGCAGCGGCGACAGCGAGTTGTTCGTCGCCGAGGCCTGCGAGTACGACCGCAGCTTCCAGAATCTCAAGCCCCGGATCGCCTGCATCCTGAACATCGAGCGGGATCACCTGGATTGCTACAAGAACGAGGACGACATCGTCGAATCGTTCTACCAGTTCGCCCGCGGGACCAAGCCGGACGGCCTGATCGTGGCCAACGGCCGGGACCCGAACGTGGCCAAGGTGCTCAATCGCTTGGCCGGCCAGCGCGACTGCGTGACCTTCGGCCTCGATCCGGGCTGCGATTTTCACGCCGCCAATATCCAGGAGACCGACGGCTACTATCATTTTGACATGTTCCAGAGCGGGCAGAGAGCTGGGCTCGACCCGGATTTCCCTGCCCGGCCTGCACAACGTCCACAACGCCACCGCCGTGGTGGCGATGGCGGTGAGCCTCGGCGTTGAGCCCGAGACCGTGCTCGAAGTGCTCGACGGCTTCCAGGGCATGGACCGCCGGCTGATGCTCAAAGGGCAGTTCGGCGGGATTTCGGTCATCGACGACTACGCCCACCATCCGACGAAGATCAAGGCCAGCCTCCGGGCCGTCCGCGAGCGCTATCGGCCCCAGCGCCTCTGGTGCGTCTTCCAGGCCCATCAGTACAGCCGGACGCAGTCGCTTTTGGAGGAGTTCGCGGCCAGTTTTACCGACGCCGACAAGGTCCTGATCCCGGAGATCTTCGCGGCCCGGGATACGGAGGCCAGTCGTAGCGCCGTCAGCGCCAAGATCCTGGCCGAGCGGATTCGCGGGCGGGGCACGGATGCCCAGTATCTGGGTAGCTTCCCCGCCGTCTGCGATTGTCTGGAGCAGAACGTTCACGCCGGGGATGTCGTGGTCACGATGGGCGCCGGCGATGTGTGGAAGGTAGCGGATGAGTATATTCAGCGGCTTCGAAGAAATCATTGAGCAGAACCATCCGCTGGCCCCGCACACGTGGTATCGGCTGGGTGGGCCCGCGGATTATTTCATCCGGCCGAGGAACGTCAAGGACCTCAAGGAGATCGTCCGGCGGTGCAACGAGAACCACGTCCGGATGTACGTCCTGGGCTTCGGCTCGAATCTGCTGGTCAGCGACGAGGGCGTGCGCGGCGCGGTCATCAAGCTGGAAGGCGAGGAGTTCGGCCGGACCCAGTTCGAGGGGCCGAAAGGTCACCGCCTGGGCCGGGGCCGAGCTCAGCAAGCTCGTGCTGGATTGCGTCGAGAAGGGGCTTTCCGGCCTGGAGGGTCTGACCGGAATCCCGGGCTCTCTCGGCGGGGCGGTCCGCATGAACGCCGGCGGCCGCTTCGGCGATATCGGCGCGACGGTGGAGTCCGTGACCCTGCTGGACATCCACGGCAACGTCCACGAGAAGAAGAAGCCCGAGCTGATCTTCGACTATCGCTCCGCGAACATCCGGGCGAAGTTCATCCTCAGCGCCCAGCTCAAACTGACCCCGGCCGACCCCGAGCGCATCATGCGGACGGTCAAGGAAGGCTGGATCTACAAGAAGAACAGCCAGCCCCTGAACACGAGGAATTGCGGCTGCGTGTTCAAGAACCCGCCGGGGGCCGCCGCCGGGGCCTTGATCGACCGGGCGGGCCTCAAAGGGCATGCAGGTGGGCGGGGCGGTTGTCAGTGAGAAGCACGCGAATTTCATCGTGGCCAAAGACGGCTGCACGAGCCGCGATGTGATGCAGTTGATCGAGACCATCAAGCAAAAGGTCCGCGAGCAGTTCAACGTCGAGCTGGAGCTCGAGATCGAGGTGTGGCAATAAGGTTTTCATAGGTCCTATCGGTCCCATGCGTCCCATAGGTCCTATCGACAGTGGAACAGAACACAGATGGGCAAGACGATCGTTGGGCAGGTTTGCCGGTGCGGCAAGCCGCACGCCGAAGAACAGATACGAGTGGCTGTCCTGCGGGGCGGCGTGGGGCGCGAGCGGCAGGTGAGCTTGGAGAGCGGGCGGTGCGTGGCCGAGGCGATGCAGAAGGCCGGGCTCGACGTGATTACGTCGGATATCCGGCCGGATGACATGCAAATCCTCGACCGCCAGGACATCGACGTCTTCTTCCTGGCCCTGCACGGCGAGTTCGGCGAGGATGGCCAGCTTCAGCAGGTCTTCGAAGATCGCGGCCTGGTCTATACGGGCAGCGGCCCCGAGGCCAGCCGGCTGGCGTTCGACAAGATGGCGAGCAAACGGCTTTTTGTCGGTGCCGGCGTGACCGTGCCGCCGGTCGTTGAATTCACCCGTGACATGACGCCGGCGGAGCTGGAGGACCGTTTGCAGGGACTCGGCGAGCGCTTTGTGGTCAAGCCGATCCGCCAGGGCAGCAGCGTCGGCGTGCACGTGGTCGATGAGTCGCCAGGAAGCCGTTGCCACCGCCCAGCAGGTGCTCGGGGAGTTCGGCGACTGCATGGTCGAGTCCTTCATCCAGGGCCGCGAGCTGACCGTCGGCGTCCTCGGGCGGCAGGTGCTGCCCATCATCGAGATTCGCAGCAAGACCGGGTTCTACGATTATCAGGCCAAGTACATGGACGATCGGACGGAGTACCTTTTTGACACGATCGAGGACCAGGCCGTGCAGGCCCGCGTCCAGCGGGCGGCGCTGGCCTGTTTCGATGCCCTGGGCTGCCGGGACTTCGCCCGCGTGGATTTCATCCTGAGCGGGGACGGGACGCCGTATGCCTTGGAGGTGAACACCATCCCCGGCTTCACGACCCACTCGCTGCTGCCGAAGGCCGCCGCCCAGATCGGCCTTTCGATGAGCGATCTGTGCGTGCGGATCGTCCGGACGACGTTGGCGCAGAAGCAGGAAGTGAGATGTGGGATGTCTGATTTTTGATTCGAAGAGTGACCAGCGAGGCCAAAATCAAAAATCACAAATCATAAAGCAAAAATCAGAAACGATTCGTTGGGGCTGCACGTGGCGAGGAGAACGCAGAAGATCAGTTTCGTCGAACGGATTCGTGCCTGGCGGAATGCCCGGGCCAAGCAGCCGGGGCTGCGGGACTGGAATTGGGTCGCGATTGTGAAGGTGATGGCCGTGATCGGCTTTCTGGCGGGCTCGGGGGCATTTCTGCGCTACGCCGAGGCGTATGTCAAGACGATCACGCCGGTCGAGGAAGGGTCACTCGTGCTCGTGGCGGTCCCCGGTTGGGCCGACTGCAACCTCAGGGAACGCGTGGCCGAGGTCGCCGGCGGCAAGCGGTTCCCGCTGACGGAGGAGACGGCCGTCGCTGTTGGCCCGCAACCTGGCGTCGATGGCCTGGCTGCACGACGTCGATGTCCAGGTGACCCACAACTCGGTGCGGGTCAAGGCCCAGTGGCGTAAGCCGGTGGCCGTGATCGACGTTCCGGAAGACCGCTCGAAGATCTACGTCGATGCCGATCTCGATCGTGCTGGATTACATGCCGATGCCGGACCTGCCGATTGTCGAGCTCAAGGACGTGGATTTGAACGTGGTGCCCCGGCCGGGGCAGAGGTTCGATCAGCCGGACGTCGCCGCCGGGGTCGCGTTGGTCGTGCTGCTGCAGCGGATGGATGCGGAGATGACGCCGAAGAACCGGCTGCTGGATCAGATCGCCAGCATTGACGTCCGCAATTTCAAAGGCCGAAAGAACGCCCGCGAGCCGCACATTGTGCTTCGCTCCAAGGATGACACGCAGATCATCTGGGGCGCCGAGATCGGCGAGTGGACCAAGCACGCGGAGGCCAAGGACGAGGAGAAGCTGGCGAAGCTCTACCGCTACTACCACGACCACGGTTCGCTCAGCGCAGGGGCGAAATACATCAACCTGCGCGATCCGCAGGACAAGCTCCCGAAGCCGATCGAAAAGTACCGCAATTGAAGCCGGCCAACGCCGCCGCGAGGTCCTGATAGCGGTAGGGGATCCGGAACCTCTCACATAGAGCCTTGAGCCGTCGCAGGGCTTCCTCGCTCAATTCGCTCTGGAAATCGGGATCGCCGTCACAGCAGAAGACCCGGCACCCCAGGAACCGGTGCTCATGGACCGTGCAGCGTGTGCCTTGCTGGTACGGACATCGGCCCGTGGACATCGCCCTCAGTTCCGGCGTGCCAAGCTTCGCCGCCAGGTACGCCAATTCCGGCGGCGTGACGTAGAGCCGGTGGTCGTAGGCGGGGAAATCACAGCAGGCCCCGCACGCTTGGCAGTGGCCGGCCCGGGCAGGCTCCTGCTCGGCGTCTCGCCTCGATCCAGTCGTAAAGCGCCGCTACTTCTTCGAGGAGCCGGCGGTGCCTCTCGGGCTCTCCCACCATGGTCGATTCTCTCGGATTCTCTCGATGTCTTCGCACGGGTAGAGCCGGCCGCGATTGATCCCCGGGCACCGCAGGGCGGCCCGGTTCCACGCCTCCGGGCTGGACAGATTCTCCGGCCAAAACGGCCAACTGCGGCACTGGGCCGGCCGGACCGAATAGATCGCGCACTGCCTCGTGCCCCCGAACGACCGCAGAAAGATGCAGTCCTTGGTGAGGCTATGCTCGACGATCGTGGTGCGCATTCCCACCCGGCGCAGGAATCGGCTCCGCAGTTCCTCCGGCGTGATTTTCAAGTGCTCGGCGATCAACTCGATCTCCGGCTTGGTCACCCAGATATACCCCTCCCCCGGCCCCGCGCAGCACCGCCCGCACACCACGCACTCAAAGTGCAGCCCCGCCGCATACCATTTTGTCGAAGCTATCTCGTTAGCCACAACTGCTATTCCATATCATCACGGGGTAGATGCTTCAATCCATACTCTAATCACGCCACCGCTGTTCTCCGATCAGTTCTTCTATCTGATTCTCAAGAGCCACGAAGGCTGACAGTCCTCTGAGAGGAGAGAAACTCTCCATGCATTGAGGAATGCGATGAACGGCACTGCTCACGTCAAAGTGCCTTCGACGACGAGTCCCCTTTTCCTGTTGCCTCGAGAATAGCACGGTGGAGGAGGCTCTTGGGGTCCGGGCTATCCTCCGCATCTGCGAGCCGTGGTAGGCCGAGATCGACCGTGCCGTTCCGGTTCCCTGCGGCATCTCTTACGGCCTGTTCGTCAAACAGCAGCCAAGCCTCCATCATTCGTACCGGAACGACGGCAATCGCAGGCGGAATAACCGCTGTCTTGCAGGCGAGACTGACGGCCTCATCGACCTCGCTTTGTCTATCCTGAAGGGATGCGGTCTCAGCATCTCGGTGTACGAAGATGACATTACACGGGGACAGATCTGCCGCAGCCTGGATCTTCTCATGTAGTCCTTTCGGGGGTCTTCGAAGTCTTCCAAGATCAGGCCAACGGGCTTGCACCGCACAATGGGGAAGGTGCTCGTGCAACAGCCACGCGAGTATTGGCATCAGGACTTTGTCGGCAGACCCGTCGGAGAGAAGAGTGTATTGGATCTCAGTCATGTTGATCCGAAGACTCCGGCTGGAATCCGGGAAACCAAGACTGCAACAGATCGACGACGCGTTTGTGCTTGGGCTTCTGTCTCCCACTGGTCGGTCGTTGGCCCGCAGCAGTGTCAGTGACCAAAGCGGCCTCGTCGGGAACGACCGGGTTGAGATAGGGGAGAAAGTCTCCCTTCGTGCATGTATAAGACTCAGGCGATTTTGCACGCCATGTATCTGGAATACAGCAGAAACGGACGCCACCAAACCTCACCCCCGAATGGATCACCTCTGCGGGTAGAGCCATCAAGACTGAGTCCGGCGGGACTTGCAGAAAGACGGATGGCGAGTGGGTGTTTACTATTACCTGACGCAATGGATTGTCCGGACCTACGGATTCATCGGTGTCTGTGGCGATATCCTGCAATAGCCTGATCATTGCGGGTATCCGTGCTGGATGAATGCCATTTTCGGGTTCCTCAAGACACAGGACACCTTGGATTTCCGGGTCCTGTTCCAGCACTGCTAAGGCAAGAAATCGCAGAGTTCCATCTGATAGAGAGCGAGCCGCATGAGCAGTCTTATCTGTTCCGGTCACATGGACAGTCAGCAACTCCCGCTTCTCGTCGCGATCGATAGAGACGGTTCGCACGTTCTCAATCAACTCGGCCAGTCGGTTCGCAACTCGCGCACAAACACTGGCATTCTCGGCGTTCTTCATACTGTCGCCATTCTGGTGAGCGAGGCGGTATAGAGTTGCCGCAAGATGAGAGCCGTTCGGCCCCAGTTTCGTCGGAGCGGAGAATTCATCAGGTCTTCGCAGGGCCGAAGGCTCCAACTGCAGGAGGCGCCATGATCGCATTTCGCGACGCGCCAGCAATGCGGTTGGACTCTCTGCCGCATTTGTTGCCGACAGAACCGTTCGCGGCAAGTTCTTTGCTGACCTGGTCAGGGGCCTCCCATGGCGCCCATCTTGATGCAATTTGATAATGTACCCTTCGGCAACTGGCTCTGTAGAAATGTAATCCGTGCCGTAGCGTCGGCTCTGCACGGCCGACTCGCGCAAGAATCCTTGTGGTCGAACAGCAGGTTGTCAGAGGCGTTCCCTTTCTTGAGGTACTTGAGGCATTCTTCCAGAATCTCGATGGAACCCAGAGAGGCCAGACTTTCATCTTTCCGGTACGCCAAGACGAGAGAGTATCGGAGAAACGTGGACGTTGCTTCCGCCTCCTCGCCCAGATCGTCTTGGCCGCTTGATGGCACGATCATCTCTGCCTCGAAGGACATTGTGGATTCGTACTGATCGCCACACCGCCAAAACAAACTGCGGACGTCCGACAAGCGTTTCCCGTTCTCATCACCCCGCACGGCCTGAGCAGCCTCTGCTAGCGGACGGTCCGCCAGATCGCTTAGGAAGCGAATTGCATCGAAGAGGTTGGATTTCCCGACACCGTTGGGACCTGCTATGCAGGTAAACGGTCCGAAGCGGACATCCACATCCACAAGATTCTTGAAGCCGGATACTTTCAGGCGAGTCAACATTGGTCAGCCATACAAGATCGAGTTGAAGACGCACCTGCGTCCAGGTTTCCACACCAAGGCGCCACACAAGCAATTCGCCGGTGCTCCATCATCCTCATGGAAGAGCCTCAACAAATCAAGGTGATTTCGCACCTCAGACTCCGAAAATGACGATACGCTACCATCTTAGCACACCGCCGGTGTCGGCGCTGGTGGCCATCGTGGCGTACTTGGCCAGGCAGCCTGTCTTGATTCGCGGCTCGGGCGGTTTCCAGGACTTCTTACGCTGGGCCAGCTCTTTCTTGGTCAGCTTGACGTTGATCTGGTTGTTCGGAATGTCGATCTCGATGATGTCGCCGTTCTGGAGCAGGCCGATCGGACCGCCGACGGCGGCTTCCGGGCTGATATGGCCGATGCAGGCCCCGCGCGTGCCGCCGCTGAAGCGGCCGTCGGTGATCAGGGCGACGGATTCGCCCAGCCCGGCGCCCATGATGTAGCTGGTCGGACTGAGCATTTCCTGCATGCCCGGGCCGCCTTTGGGGCCTTCGTAGCGGATGACGACAACGTCGCCCGCCTTGACTTTGCCCGCGAGGATGCCTTCGCCCGCCTCTTCCTGGCTGTCGAAGATGACGGCCGGGCCGGTGTGGGTGAGCATGGCCGGGGCGACGCCGGCGGTCTTGATGACGGCCCCGTTCGGGGCGAGGTTGCCGCGCAGGACGGCCAGGCCGCCGGTCTGGGAGTAGGCGTTCGCCAGCGGATGGATCACCTCGGGATTCTTGATCTGGGCGTGGGCGATGTTCTCGCCGAGCGTCTTGCCGGTCACGGTGGGGCAGTCGAGATTCAGCAGGTTCGGGACCTTGCTGATCTCTTTGAGGATCGCACTGACCCCGCCCGCGGCGTCCACGTCCTCGACGTGCACCTTGCTGTTCGACGGCGAGACCTTGCAGATATTCGGGCAGCGGGCGGAGATCGCGTTGATGCGGTCGAGGTCGTACTGGATGCCCGCCTCGCTGGCGAGGGCCAGCGTGTGCAGGACGGTATTGGTCGAGCCGCCCATCGCCATATCGAGCATCAGGGCGTTGTCCATCGACTTGAGGCTGATGATATCCAGCGGCTTGAGGTCCTTCTTGACCAACTCCACGATCTGCCGGCCGACGGCCTTGTACAGGTCCTGCCGCTTCGGATCCACGGCCAGAATCGTGCCGTTGCCGGGCAGGGCCATGCCGATGGCCTCGGCCAGGCAGTTCATCGAGTTGGCCGTGAACATGCCGGAGCAACTGCCGCAGGTGGGGCAGCCCGTTGCTTCGAGCTCGTCAAGCTGGGCCTGCGTGATCTTGCCCATTTTGAACTGGGCCACGCCCTCGAAGATGCTGATCAGATCGACGTCCGGCCGTCAGCGGTCTTGCCGGCCTTCATCGGCCCGCCGGAGACGTAGATCGTCGGGATATTCAGCCGCACGGAGGCGTTGAGCATGCCCGGCACGATCTTGTCGCAGTTGGCGATGCAGACCAGCCCGTCGAAGCAGTGGGCCCGGACCATCGTCTCGACGGAATCGGCGACGATCTCGCGGGAAGCCAGCGAATACTTCATGCCCGTATGGCCCATCGCCACGCCGTCGCAAACCGCGATGGTGTTGAATTCGAACGGCACGCCGCCGGCCGCCCGGATGGCCTCCTTGACCGTGCGGGCCACCTGATCCAGGTGGACATGCCCCGGCACGACCTGGCAAAAGCTGTTCGCCACGCCGATGAACGGCTTATTCATATCGGCATCGCTGACCCCGCAAGCCCGGAACAGGGCGCGATGCGGCGCCCGCTGGAAACCCTTCTTGACCGCGTCACTTCTCATAGTCAATCAACTCCAAACCACGAACGTAAAAATGAACGTGTTGCCGTCCGACGGTTGCGCGGCTCGTTTCGCCAAGCGGCAGCGTCGGACGTAGCCGGTAGAGTGTGCACCGCACACCATCTTTGCCCCATCGGCTGAGTATTGGTGTGCTATGCACACCCTACCACGTGTCCGCGGCTGAATAAAGGAAAAAGAGGCCGTCTCGTCTCGCCGCCAGGGCTGAAATTGGCTTCGTTTCGCCCAATTCGGCTCTTCGTAGCTCGGGCGTCCCCGCCCGACACCCTCTCATATTGGCTTCGTTTCACACGATCAGTCCTCCCACCGACTACCGACTACTGACTACCGGCTACCGCCTTTTGGCTTCATTTCGCACGATGATCCCTCCGCCGGCGCATCCGCAGCGGGGCTGCAATGGCGGAGCGATGGACTATCGGAATGCCCATGATTCCCGACCACGGGCGGGCCGCCCGCCACCGTATTTGCGCCAAACGAACCCAATCTGGCCGGCGTTCCGGACTCCTGGGCCGCCGGCAAGCGGCACAGTGCGTGTGGGACCTCTTCCGCCGTCAGCGCTGCGGGTAGGTTCGTGGTGACCCCTGCCTCAGGGGGAGCCTGCCCCGGACCTGATCCGGGGCCGTCAGGCGTTTTCGCCGCACCCGCCCGGCTCTCCGCGCGAGCCGGCGCAGTTCACCCATCGTCCGGTACAGACTGCTCTCGATCCGGCGTTCATACAGCAGCAGCCGGTCGAGCACCCGCGCCCGGGTGAAGTCTTCCACGACCACCCGGCCCAGAGCATGATCCTCCTCGACCACGCCGGAGACGCTCCGATCCGCCTGGCTGCCCTTGAGCCGCTTCCACTCGTCGAGCCGCACATCCAGTAGCGGCGTCGGCGTCCCATCATCGAGCGCCGCGAACGCCGCATTCTGGAGCCGTTCGGCCCGGCGCAGCCGCCACGAGAGCCCGACAACCCGCTCCGCCAGCATCGTCTCCACCGGCCCCACCGGGCCCAGATCCGCCAGCATCTCCTCCCGGTAGGACTCGAATTCCTCCGGGTCCTCCCCCGCAATGACCGCCTCGCCTGCCAACAGGCCATGCTTGACGGCATTCTGGGAGGCCCTTTCCTTGCCTTCGGCCGTCCGCGGCCCCGTGGATTTCCGGGCGTTGGCCCGATTGGCTCGCACTTGTGCAACAGTCGCCATGATGATCCCCTCCTGATTTATCAACGATGCCTTATGATTCGTCGCCCCCCGCGAGGCGACATATATGGAACTTATACCATAGTGAGTACCACGATTTCAACAACAATATAACAAATATGAAAATATTCTTCAGCTTCCTAACCCCTTGTCCCGCCGAAACTAACGCGACGCGGCCGAAAAAATCCGGCCAGGCCGCAAAGAAGTCCATTCTCGCACCAAGCCGCCAAGAACGCCAAGAACTGAGCGTGACCTTCGGCCGCAACCAGTTAGCCACAGATTTCGCCGATTATCACAGATTTTCGGAAGAACCAAGAGAATTGCGTCTCGCGCCAAAGCCTGCCCTCGACCTGATCGGGGGACGCCAAGAGCGCGAGAGAAAGGAGGCTGGAGGCCGGCAAGTCGCGAACCGCCAACTGGGAACTGGCTGCCGGGCGAAGGTCAGAATTGTCATTCCTGCGCAGGATTGTCACCCCCGAAACGCCTTGGGCGGGGGCAGGAAACCAGGTCTTCCAACCGCAGACACACTTGCCCCTGCGGCGGCAGGGGGCCACGCCGAGGGACGCAGGGGAAAACCGGGAACTGGCAACTGTGAACCGACGGAGACACGGATTCACACGGATGAACACGGATTTCCGCCCGACAACCGGGAACTGCCAACTGACGACCGTCTTTCAACCGCCAAATACGCGAACCACGCGAAAAAGGACAATATCCGCCCGACGGCGGCGTCTGGCCGTCGGTATCCGTAATGCGTCAAACGCAAAAGAGAAGTCCGACCTTCGGCCGCAACCAAAAGAGATACTCTCACAAAGACACAGAGACACAAAGAAAGCCGGTATGGAAACAGGCCCCAGAACTTCGTGGCTTTGTGGGAGAACCAACCCCGTGCGATTCTGACTTATCACCTGTCACTTTCCCCCTCGTTTCTGACAACACGCATTTCCCATCCGGCGGAGGAATCCTTCTTTACACCCTGTCGGCGAGGTTCTACAATGAAACGGTAGACTCAGAACGATGGAGCCCTGGCTGATTCCGAAGCACGCCCGGTTCCGCACGTGGAAGGACCAGTTGGAAGAAAGTGAAATGCGTAGGCGTGAGCCCCGAACTCCGTGTGACCCCCGAATTCCTTGGGCTCCTTCGGTGGTGGTAGTACGGATTTGTAGTAGCTCGGCGCGAGAAGGCCAGCGTCAGCCATCGCCTTTCCCAGCATCTTGGCAATTCTCTTCATTGATTGTGCGCCTGAGCCGGAATTGGCCCATCCGGACCATGACCACACTGACCGATTGCCCGGATCAAGGAAGACTGCTTCCACTTCGACCATGGTCTGATAGTTTATCGTCGCACCGTATTGATACGCCGAAAACCCGGAAGGGCGGCTATCGGCATTCACCAGTCGAATAGCAAGTTTGTACGATGCGTCACCCGAGGCGGTGGCGATTTGGTATCGCGCGTAGTCGTTAAGACCCCGAGGAATATAGAGGTTTATCCAAGATCGCCAATATGGCGAATCGGTTTCTGCTACAACTACAATCTGGCCGGGCACTCCGTCAATGACCTGATTGTGGGTAGACGCACACGAAGCGCTCAACACAAGGAGTAATGGGACGACTGCTAGTTTCATATTCGTGCACTCCACACTTGGGGACCCTGTTCTAGTCTGGAACAACCTCGTAGCCATCACGCTCATCTTGCCACGCCTCATCCGGCTTACCCTTCGCTCGACGCTCTAACGCATTTCTGAATTCTTGGACTGCCTTCGCCTCTCTCTGGGAGAGCCTCGTCTCATGCACCTGCTCGACTAACTGCGTCAACTTAACGACATCCGCAAAGCGTTCAATCTCCGGGAGTCGAATGTAATTTCGCATTCGGTGCTCCGCTCCGTAGGAGTGTGTCTCGCCGAGAAGGACGGTCAGTAACCAAACAGCGCCCCTCACAGTTCGGATGTGGGGGGCGATCCAAGAGCGGACTTCCTCCAGCGGTGCCCACTCGCTCCATCTCCACAAATACTCACGCAGCCGAGAGTTGTGGCGAAACTCGGGCCCTTTCGATGCGGCGCAGTTTCTCAACGCATACGGCCTTTAGTGTTGGGAGCTGCTTTTCTTCCACCAGACACTCGATTCCATGCGCCATACGGTCCTGTCTTCGCTCTTCACCGCCCACAATGCGCAGTGGCAGTGTGAGTCCCCTGGAATGGGATATTGCGTCTCGTAGAATATCACATCGCCTTGTGGGGTCTGCTTGACGTTTCAACCCGAAGTACACCAGGCGATATGCGAGTGTCTCTATGTCCATTTCCCAAGGGCCCGGCACTTCCACGGGAAGGCTCTCACACAGATCGCACAACGCTTCGATAAGGGAAGGCATGTTCTCAAGGGGGACATGTTCCTTGTATGCCTCCAAACGGTCAAAAGCGATCTTCAAGAGTCCTCGCTTTCGCATCGCATCGCAGGCAGCTACGAACCCATCGACATCGCCGGTGAGTGCCAGTAGGTTGTCAAGTTCTGCTTGGGAGACGTCGCCGTCGGATATTGTCAGGGTGAAGTACTTGTCGAAAAGATCTGGATGACAGACGCGAAGCGCCCGCAGCCATTCTTCGTGATGACGAGAGACTTCATGCCTGTGCCGTAGGCGGGCATGAGCGGCGGGAAGAGGGCATTCAAAATTGCTCTGGCCCTATCTTGTGTTTCCGGTGAGTGCCGGAAAGAACCTGCGATAGAGCTCGGTCAACCACCTCTTGCTTGAACTCGCCGTAGATGTTTACCTTGTCGAAACGCGTGAGGATTGTTTTCGCCGCTGGCAATCGCTCGTAAACCGCAGGCTCAAAGACCCGAAGTGTCTCCAATCCGATGAGGTCTACAGGGTTCACTTCGAAACTGCTCCCGCTACGATGATGGTGAACGTGGAAGGCGAAGGAAGCCATAAAGCGGTAAACATGGCGCAGGTTCCTGAAGTAACCGGCGACTCCGTCGGAGAAGAGTCCTGTCCACCTCTGCTTATCCCAATGTTTGAATGCCGGCGTCTCTCCGAGATGTCTGTCCAGACCGGCGAAGAGAACCTTCTGGATAGCCGCTCGCGACGCGTACGGGACGTGATAGCCCACTTGGACTATCTTTTCCAGGAACTCGGTGCCCTTGTTGCTCGAGATTGTATCCAGGGCCTTGGCGACGACTTCACGCTCAAACAGTAGTAGGTAAATGAGACGCGGGAAGTCCGCGTTGGCTTTGACGAGTTGGAACACCTGAAGGATCTCATCTGTTGTCAGTCGGTCCATGTCATCAATCACCACCAGCAGTGGCTGTGGCAGCCGGGCGAGTAATCTGGCCAGACCACGCTTTTGGTCCTCCAAGCTTCTCGCCGTTGCCTCACGTAGGGCCTTCATCGCCTCTCCGCCCTCGCCTGCAACTGCCCCTGCCGAGTTCATTCCTGTGCCGACGGCTTCGAGAACGGGACCGCCGGGAATTCCAACCAATGGTAGTGCTTTGCCCACAAGGCGTGCCGTTGTCCCCATGACCGCCAAAGTGGCCGCGTAGGCCTTGAGCTTGGTTTCTCGTTTCTCGACGTCACGCTTGGGTCCTTCCTCTTTCAAGGCGAGGCCGAGCTCTCTGAAGAAGGAGGCAGGTATGCTCCCCGTCCCAGATAGTTGCCAAGGGTTGAACTCAACGACTGGGAGTGGCGTCCGTCCTCTCTTCCGATTAGCTTCTAACAGCATATTCTTGACGGAAGTCTTTCCCGAACCCCATGCGCCGTAGAGTGCGATCACAAGTGAGTCACTGCCGCTCCACGAATGAATATCCTGTGCAAGCCGTGCCGCAAACTCCCATCTGCCAAGAAGGTCTTCCTTCTTTGATCGAATCGGTCGGTCAGCGGAGTACTGTTCCCCCGCTCGCTTTGGCTGTTTAGTTTTCATTGAATATGCACCCTTTTACATCTCGCGGGGCGTACCTGTCTCGGCGTAGCTCTAAGGTATCAAGTCCACTTCAGGAAATCATCCCTTGGCCTCCAAGGCTGCTACGCCGGACATCAGGTATTCTACACATGGCTATCAGCGACGCCAATGGAAATCCTCCAGGCGTGCTCGCGACACGCGGCGGGGAAGAGCGGGGGCGCTTTGCGGGGCCCGGTCTCGAATTCGGAAGCACTCCGTTTGGAATTCCGGGGCCGTATTACCGATTTCGGCCCCGAATGGAGTCTGGTGTCCCCAGGTTCAAAGACGAAGAGACGGTTCAGGGTGCGATACCGCTCGTTTCTTCCGCCCCGAGGGCCCGGGATCTGGGGTACGTAATAACTCTTGGGCGGGGATAAGAGGCGGTTCATGGGCCGAACCCCTTTGCAGACGGCCCATCGACGGATTCCTGTGGAAGGAGTTGCGTGATATGATATGATACGTTCTTGGATCGGGAAGATGAGATGATCGGGGCTCTGGTTGGCCCGTCATTGGGATCCTACGCCAGTTGGAGGTCGTTTATGAAAGCCAGGACAGTCAGCAAGAACCAGAGTGACGGCGCGTGCGGGACATGGAGGGAATGGTTTGACCGACTAAAGGCCTTCAAGGACCGCTTCGGCCATTGCCGCGTCGATGCGCGGCATAAGAAAGATCGCCCCTTGGCACAATGGGTGGCGGGTCAGCGCCTCTGGCGGAAGAAGGGGTGGTTGGCAGCCCAGCAGATTCGCATGCTGGAGGGACTGGGCTTTCCTTGGGATGCCAGGGAATTCCAGGCAGATGAGAACTGGATGAAGCAGTATCGGGCTCTGGTGGAATACACGCGTCAGCACGGCAATCCGCACGTGCCTAACGCTTATCGCGACCGCACGCTGGCCCGGTGGGTGACCACTCAGCGCTCGCGCCGCCGCGGCTGGCTGCGCCGTTCGAGACCGCTCTCGACGGAACAAATCAGGCTTCTCGACAAGCTGGGCTTCTGCTGGGACGCCAACCAGGCCACCGCGCACCACACCGGGCTCAAGGCGGACCAGCGGTGGATGAAACACTATCAGGCGCTGGTCCAATACGCCGCCCGACATGGCGGGAACATTGACGTGCCTGCCTCCTACCATGACCGCGCGCTCGTCCGATGGATTCGGATCCAACGGAGACGCCGCCGCGGCCCGGACGCTCACGCCGGCCGGCCGCTCACGCCGCAACAAATCAAGCTTCTCGACAAGTTGGGCTTCTACTGGGGGGATCCTCAGGGTGTCTACGGTACCCACGAGGACCGTTGGGAGCGGAGGTTCCAGGAGTTCCGAGAGTTCATCGCCCGCCACGGACATGACAGGGTCCCCTGGCAATGCAAAGGACGCCACAACGCGTTGGCGGTATGGGTCCGCCGGCAACGCCAACTGAAGCAAAAAGGAAAGCTGCCCCGGTCGCGTCTCCGCAAGTGGGCGAAACTGGACCCGGCCTACCGTTGAGCCAGGCAACGGGGCTGCTGGGGGCCGACCTGTAGGTTTCCTGTCCAGCAGAGAATACCGTCTGGTTGCGGCCGCGGGCCGCGGTTGGGGTTTGAGGACTACTGTGCTTTTTAAGTGGAGGTAGATCAACGTGCAACCGAATCGGTCGAATCTGTCGCGTCGTGATTTTTTGGCTACCACCGCAACCTGCGTTGCCGCCGCGGGCATTATGGGAGCGGGCTGCCAGGAACAGAACAAGCAGGCTGGCAAGGCTACCACCAAGACGCTGGCCATATGCGGCCTGGACTGTGCGGCGTGTCCGTGCTTCCTCGCCTACCAGAACAACGACCAGGCCCTGCGGGTCAAGACCGCCGCCGAGTGGTCCAAGCAATTCAAGGCCGAGCTCAAGCCTGAGGACATCAACTGCGTGGGCTGCCTGAAGAACAAAGGCGTGCTCTTCGGCCACTGTCGCGAGTGCGATATCCGCAAATGCGGCCTGGCCCGCAAGGTGAAGAACTGTGCCCTGTGCCCCGATTACTCCTCCTGCGAGAAGATCGGCAAGTTCATAGCCGGCGCCCCGCCGGCCAAAGCGAACCTGGAGGAAGTCCGCCGTGCGCGGCGGATGTGACCGGCCGGCGATAGAACAACTGACACCCGTCATGTACACTGACGCTTTGCCCCAAGGCCGAGTATCTCTCACCTTGGGCCAATAAGGTGGCAGCCTCAAGCGCAGCTTGAGGATGGCTTGACGTGCAGGTAGGGACTTGGCTGTGAATGCAGCCCAACCATCCCCAAGGCCTCCGCCTTGAGGCTGCCACCCGGAAGATGCTTGCTTCTCACACACCGTCTCAGGGTTCCACTGTTCTCTATCAACAGGCGAGAACGGGGTCCCCAAACGCGATAGATCGCGTTTGGGAGCCAAGCCCGTGCAACGAAGAGGCTGAATCCTCCACCTTATCCCGACCACACCCCGAGCCCGAGGGGAGCGGAAAAACGTTGTCGGCCCAAGTCGGGACGCTCTATAATCAGGCCCCGGAGGAGACAGGATTCGTGTGGACATTGGTTACGGAGATCCGATGGCGTGGGCAGGCAGATGGGCGGGCGTGGTCGCAACCGGTTTCGTTGCAGGGGTACTGGCCCTGGCAGGCTGTCAAGGGCAACGGGCGGACGCTCCTGGTACGCAGTCTGAGCCGGCTGCCACTGGGCTCAGGCAGGGCGAGCGTTCGCGCTCGCCTGAGGAAATCGTGCGGGGACGCACGACCTACGAAGAGACGCCGCGCGGCGTCACTACGAACGGGAACGTAGCCGCAGCCAAGAAAGTGCCGGGGGAGGCAGGCCAGCCGGAGCCGGCCGGGCCGGCGGTTGAGCTGGCGCTGAGATTTGTGCCGGGGCAGGCGGCCACCTACAGGCTTACGACCGAGTACTACAAGAGCATCGAGTGGAAGGGCTCGACGGCGAGCAAGCCGGCTCAGTTCACGGACGGCCGCACGGGGAACCATGTCGAGTTTACGTTCGAGCAGCGCGTGCAGCAGGTGCAGGACGATGGCGCCGCCGGGCTGGAGATCACGATCAAGGGGCTCAAGTACGTAACCGAGGCGGTGAACAAGACGGTATTCGATTTCGATAGTGCCCGACCGCAAGACGCCAACCGACCTTTGGCGGCACTGATTGGCAAGAGCTATCGGGTGAAGATGTCGCCCCAGGGGCAAGTGGTCGAGATCGCCGACATCGAGCCGGTGCGGCAGGCGGAGGTGGGCGGCCTGCCGGATCGGAGTATCGCGGACCGGCTTCTCGCGGACGACGAGATTCGCAGTCGCCATGAGATCGCGGCCCTGTCTGGCCTTGAAAGATCGCGCGGCCCGGCCGGGACAGACTTGGAGCGGCCTCAAGACCTTCTCCTTCGACAATCTGGGGACGAAGACCTACGAGCGGGTGTACACACTTAAAGAAGTGGTCAGTGGTCAGTTGTCAGTTCCCAGTTCAGAGGTTCTTGCTGCGAACCGTCAACTGACAACTGAGAACTTGCAGGGCCGGCAGGCCGTCGTGGAAATGAAGGCGATTCCCGCCGCCGGGGCAGCGGAAGGAGCGGGCGGGCGGGCGACGATCAATCCCTTCGACAAGCTGTCCGACAATAGCGACAGCTACGAGGGCCGGCTGGTCCTCGATCTGGACCGCGGCCAAGTCCGCGAAGACGTCGAGCAGATGCAAAACGAGTGGATCATCCCCGACCCGGCGTCCGTGGCCAAAGGAGAACCCGTGGCGATTCGGATGGCGGCCCGGCGGCTGCACCGGCTGGAGCGACTGCCGCCCACGGGCGGAAATTCCAAATTCCAATCTCCAAATTCCCAGCCAATCCAAAATCCAAAACTCCAAGGACCGAACGGATAGGAAAGGATACATGTGAGAATCGTTGCAACGATTTGGGCTGCCGCCCTCTTGGGGCTGCTGGCCGGGTGCAACACGCCGGAGAAGGATCGTCAAGCGTCGGACGATGACGCCGCGCGCACCGCGGGACGCCAGACGGCAGACGAAACGAGTCGCGCAACCGACGGACGCTCGACGAAGTCCGGGCGGGTATTCCTGACCGTGGACTTCCAGCAGGACCAGACGCTGCGGTACAAGTTCACCTCGACCAAGAAGATCGCGGTGGATTGGGACCCGAATGCGGCCGCGAAGGCCAGCCGGGTGCAGGAGCAGTCGGAGAGCTTCGAGATGGTCGTGGCGTATACGCCGATCGAGGTGGACCCTTACGGCGTCAGCACGATCAAAGCGGCGATTGAGTCGGTGAAGGCCGAGCGGACCGGCGGACCCGCCGCACGCCGTGCCGGGACCGACGCCGTGGAGTGGGCCCAGGGCAAGACCTTCGGGCTCAAGGTCGATCCCCGGGGCAAGGTCGTCGATCCCTTGGTGTTGACGCTCTTCATTCAGGAGATGGGCCGACAGGCGTTCCGGCCCGATATGTCGATGGGACGGGTCAAGGAGCCGGATATGGTCGGGGATTTCGTCGCGAGCCAGTGGTTCCTGTGGGATGCCGAATCGAGTCTGGCACAGCCGGCGGAGGGCCTGGCCGTCGGGCAGACGTGGCCGTCGCAGCTTTCCGTGCCGACACCGATGGTGATGCGCCAGGCCCGTAACGTGGTCTACCGGTTGGATGAGGTTCGCCCGAGCCCGGAGGGGCCGGTCGCGGTCATCAAGAGCACCTACACGCCGGCCGACTCGGTGCCGGCCGGCTGGCCGATCCCGTATTCCGGGCGATTCCAGATGAGCGGGACCTTCGGCTTCCTGGGCTCGTATGAAGTGCTAGGGATTGACGGGGACCGGCGAGGAGCTATTCAACCTCAAGGCCGGTCGCATCGAACAGCGGCGGGAAACGTATACTCTGCGGGTCAAGGCCGGCTTGCCGCCGCTGGGCATCAAGGCCAATCCGCGGATTACGATCGAGCAGACGTTGACGATGGAACGGCAAGACAGGGAATAGTGGAATTTGATGGAACTACTGGAATATTGGGAAGTCGTCGCGAGGTGGTTCACAAATCATCATTCCAGTATTCCATCATTCCAATGCTTTTTGGGAGGTGGCGAAACTTTGGAACGGAACATTCTCTGGGCGCCGTGGCGTATTCCCTATATTCGGGGCCTCGCAAAGGATGAAGGCTGCTTCCTCTGCCACGATCTGGCGCATCCGCAGGAGGATGCGCAGAACCTGGTCCTGTGGCGGACGGCCCGCAGCCTCGTGGTGCTGAATCGGTTCCCGTACAACAACGGCCATCTTCTGATCGCTCCGGCCCGGCACATCGCCGATCTCGAGCGAGACCTACCGAAGAGGAGATGCTGGAGTTGCTCAAGCTCGTGCGGGAAGCCCAGCGGGCCCTGTCGATTGCGATCAGTCCGCACGGCTTCAACGTGGGTTTGAATTTCGGCCGCTGTGCGGGGGCGGGTTTGCCCGGCCACATGCACATCCACGTCGTGCCCGCGCTGGGAGGGCGACACGAACTTTATGAGCGTCTGCAGCGATACGAAAGTGGTCAGCCAGTCGCTGGCGGATTTGCTGGCCGAGTTGAAAAAAGCCAGTGCCGAGCACGGCCTGCCGGCGTTGTAGATCGTCCAACGGTTGCGGTTGCGAGGCCCGTATCGGCGGCGGCAAGCGTAGGGCGTTGCGGAGGCCGTTTGAGGGACTCCCCAACGCGAAAGAGTGCGTTTGGCGATGTGACACCGCCGTGTTACAATAGCTGCTGACGTGGTGCTTGTGTCGGACACCGGACTCCAACCTGTAGTAAGAGGACACCATGGGAATAGTCGATGAGAAAGGCGGACAAATAGCGGCTCTGTGCCGCAGGCACGCCGTCCGGGAGTTGTACCTTTTCGGCTCAGCGTCGCGCGAGGACTTTGGGCCGGACAGCGACATCGATCTGGCCGTGGTCTTTTCCCGTGAGGACTTTGCCGGGAGTTTCGACCAGTATTTCGATTTCAAGGCCGAGTTGGAGCAACTCTTTCAACGGCCGGTGGATCTCGTGTGCGCTGGCAGCATCCGCAACAGCGTCTTCCGGCGCGAGCTCGATGCCACCAAGAGGCTGATCTATGCCGCATGACCCGCGTAAGCTGTTCGGTGAACAAGATTCCTTTGCTCAAGCGCGACGTCCAAATGATGGGCTAACGGGCCACGCCATGACAGTTGTTCTGGGGCATCGGCTACCATGAGCGACAATCTTCGTCCTTATGCCGCGACGGAGGCGACGAGCCAGGGGAGAGTTTTCCCGGAGCCGCCTCATCCGTACCGCTCCGATTTCGAGCGGGACCGCGACCGGATCATCCACTGTTCGGCGTTTCGGCGGCTGGAAGGCAAGACGCAGGTCTTCTCGCCCGGCATTAACGATTACTACCGCTCGCGCCTCACGCACACGATCGAGGTCGCCCAGATCGGCCGGACTATCGCCAAGGTGCTCGGACTCAACGAGACCCTGACGGAGGCGATCTGCCTGGCCCACGACCTCGGCCATCCGCCCTTCGGCCACACGGGCGAGAACGTGCTGAACGATCTGATGGCCGATTGCGGTGGCTTCGAGCATAACGCCCAGACCCTGCGGATCGTGACTCTGCTGGAGCACCCGTACCCGGGTTTCATGGGCCTGAACCTGATGTACGAGACCCGGCTGGGCCTGGCCCGCAAATCCGTGGCCGCGCGAAGACGCAGAGGCGGGCAGACTTCGGATTGCGGATTGCGGATTTCGGATTCGGGCACCGAACTAATCTGCAATCCGCAATCCGCAATCGGCAATTCTCCGATGAGGTCAACTGCACGCTCGAGGGCCAAGTGGCGGATGTGGCCGACCGCATCGCGTACAATTGCCACGATCTGGAAGACGGCATGCGGGCCCGGCTGATCGACGGCAACCAGATGCGGCACCTGGAGCTTTACGCCGAGGCGGCGCACCGCGTCGCGGTGGAGCGGATTCCCGACTGGACGATCCGCCGGACCCGCGTGGCCAAAACCGTCATCGACCACCTCGTCAGCGATTGCATCGCCACCAGCCGCGAGAAGATCGCCGCCGCCGGCATCCGGACCGCCTACTGAAGCGTGCCAAATAGCCGAGGACCTGATCGCGTTATCGCCCGAATACGAGCGACGTTTGGCCGACCTTGGAGGATTTCCTGCTTCACAACTTCTATCTTCATCCGATGCTGGTGGAAGCAGCAGCCAAAGTCAGAGTCTGGCTGCCGGACCTGTTCGGCCAATTCTGCCGTGAGCCCGACCGGATGCCCGGTTATTTCCGGGGCTTCATTCCGGACTACGGCCTGCCCCGCGCCGTCTGCGACTACATCGCCGGCATGACCGACCGCTACTGCCTCAGGCTGCTCGGCATCCCGAATCCGTAAGGCGAGCTTTTGTCGCGACATTTCCGCGCCGTCAATCCCGCACTCGCGGTACGTGCCAAGTCCGGATCGTGGTTGCGGGCGAGGGGAGGGCGGTCTTTGTCGATGATGTCGAGTTGGCTTTGTTCTTGACAGATCCCCCTCCCGCCCGCTAAGTCTCGCTGGCATGAACGAAAAGAGGCCATCATCCGCGAACGCCGGGAACCCTGGGACCGCCAATTGGGTTCCCAAACGCGATCTATCGCGTTTGGGAGCCCTATCCCGATTGGCCGTCCAAACAAGTCCGGGCCTGCCGCTTTCCTGAGCGGCTTGGAGAGGAAAGCCAATCGGGAGATTGGCGATCCCGGGCCTGCGGCTGTCCCGAGGGGCTCGGGGAAAGAGGCCAATCAGGAGATTGGCGGTCCCAGGGGTCCCAGGGGGCCTTGGCATAGCCGGGGGTATCTGCCGCACTTCGACGGCTTGGAAGTGACCCAGCATGTGACGTTTCATCTGGCGGACAGCCTGCCCAATGAGGTCGTGGAGCGAGTGGAGGAGGAGATAAGAACCCTGCCTGCGGACCAACAAGACATCGAGCGCCGCAAGCGGTGGGAGGACTGGATCGACGCCGGGCACGGCTCGTGCGTGCTCCGGGAGCCAGCCGTGGCTGCCATGGTCCAGGACTCGCTTCTGCACTTTGACGGCCTGCGCTATCGACTGCTGGCCTGGGCTGTAATGCCGAATCACGTGCACGTCCTGTTTCAGCCGCTTCCCGGCTGGACGGTCGCTCAGATTGTGGCCTCCTGGAAGAAATTCGCGGCCCGACGCATCTGCGATTTCCACCGGGCCGGGGACCCTGGGACCGCCAATCTCCCGATTGGCTGTCTGAACAAGTCCGAGCCTGCCGCTTTACCGACGGGCACAAGCGAAGATGCCAATCTCCCGATTGGCAAGAACCCCGCGCCCGTGTGGCACCGCGAATATTGGGACCGGTTCATCCGCAATGAGCGCCATTTCCAACAGGCAGTCGAGTACATTCACCAGAACCCGGTGCAGGCGGGGCTGGTCGGGAAGCCGGACGAGTGGCCCTGGAGCAGTGCCTTCGCCGGAGAAGAAAGAGCCAATCGGGAGATTGGCGGTCCCGGGAAGGAGCCCCGATGAAGACTGGAGCTGATTCAATGGATAGATACTTGGTGATGATGGGACTGGCCGCTGTGGTGCTCGCCGGGGCAGGCCAGGTTCAAACTACGCTCGCGGATGAGGACAAGGGCAAGGTGGTTTTCGCCGACGATTTTGAGACACCGTCCACCCAGAGTCCGCCGGCGAACTGGGCCATGTGGGGCGCCCAGGTCGACAAGGTGCCCGCCAACTATACGCGCGATACCACGCAACCGCACGGGGGCCAGGCGTGCTTTCGGATTCATCACCCGGCGCAGACGCAAGGGTATATCGTGTCCGCGCCGGACCGCGCGATTCAGCCTCAACGCGGGATGATCTACACGGTCTCGTTCTGGGCGCGGGCCGAGAAGGCCGGCAAGGCGCTCTTCCAGTGGACGGCCTACCGGAGTATCCGTCCGTTCGTGGATGCGCCTGCGCCGGGGCGCTGGCGTGCGCGGTCGGCCCCGAGTGGCGGCCCTTCACGTGCTCGGTTCGGGAAGGACTGGACTTCTTCGCCGAGGAAAGCCGGTTCCTGCTCCTGACGTTCCATGCCACCAGTGCCGCGACCGAAGAGCAAACGCTCTGGATCGACGATGTGCGCGTCACCGAGCAGCCCGATCCCAATCCGGTGGCCCTGGTGAATGCCGCGACGATCCCGCACCCGGCCCTGGAACATCGGTTGCGTCCGGGCGAGCGGCTGGAGTTCACGGTCAGTGCGGCCGAGCGACGTGCGGCGGGCGACCCCGGACGTGGGCGGAGTCTCCTTCCATCGCGTCTGCGGCTGGACGGGTCAGCCTTATGACCGCAAAGGTGTCTACACGCTGCGGCCCCAGATGGAGGAGGCGATCCGCGAGATGCGGCTGCCGATGACGCGGTTCTACGGGGTCGGGGATGAACCCTTCGGCGTGGAGTCGGCCATCGACAAAGTCGCCGAGGTGTGCCGGCGCGTGGGGGTCCCGCAGGACCATTGTGTGCTCGAATTCGAGGAACAAGGCGCGGCCCGGTCGCTGCCGCCCGAGACGTGGGCCCAGGGCGTGAGCTATTCGCTGCGCCAGGGCTACCGGTTCCATGATTGGGAGATTGCCAACGAGCCGTACTCGGCCTTGTGGGGCCACGGCGGAGCGTTCCCGACAGCGGACGCCTTCATCACGCCATTTCAAAGCCGTGAGTGCGCGCCGTCCGCGAGGCGGACCCGCAGGCGCAGATCGGGATGGATATCGATACGGAAAACGTGCGGTGGGGCAATTACGTGCTCCAGCAACTGGCGGGATGCTACGATTTCGTGGCGGCGCACTACTACTGCGGGGCGGATGTCCACAAATTGTCCTTCGAGGACATCACCTTGTCCGAGAATTACCGGATGCTCGATCGGGCGCTGCGAACGGGGCGCCTGCTGCGTGCCTACAATGGCGACCGGCCGGTCTATCAATACGACACGGAGTGGGGCATGATCTGCGGCACGGCGGACGGGAAAGACGCCGACTACGAGGATCGCAACGCGAATATCCTCGGGACGGTGCACCGGGCGGTGCGGCTGATCTATTATGCCCGCGAAGACATCGTGCGGGGCGCCAGCGGCTGGCAGATGCTCAGCCGACGGGGTCAACAAGGATTCGGCATCCTCTCCCAGGAAGCCCCGGACCAGCGGTTCCTGCTGTACTGGCTGTACTACTACTTCAATCGTCATGTGGGCCAGTGGGTCCTGCCGCTGGACGGCACCGCCCCCTATCACCAGCCGCGGCCGGAAGCGAAAGAATTCGCGGGACCCCTGACGCCCGTGCTGGCCACCTTGAGCGCGGATGGAAACGAGATCTACTTAGTGATGGCCAATGGCTCCTGGACGAAGACCGTGCCGTGCCGGGTCAAGCTGCGGGACTTTCACGCTGCCCAGGCCAAGGGCGTCGCGCTCAGCAGCGACAAACTGGACGGCAAGCCGCTGCTGGAGAAGAAGGAAGACGCGGTGTCCGATCTTCCGGTGACCACGACGGGCGAAGAGGTGAACTGCACCCTCGGACCGCACGCGGTCGTGTTCGTGACGCTCTCGCGGTCCTGAGGGACTGGGCTTTCATAGATGCCCAACGGAGAGTTAGCAACTTGCCGTCGACCGACTACAGGCAACCACCTACGGATTTGCTGTCGCTTGTCGCGCGTCACTTCTCGCTTTATCTTCACTCTACGCAGGAAGGGCCGGCGAATCCGGGATCCGCCGGCCCTGGTCTCCTATGCCAAGCGGGTAACACGTGCCACTCGTTTCACGGCTTGGTTGCAGGTCGGTCCGGGATGTAGAAGAACCGCACTTCGCTCAGGCCGGTCGCGGGGCTCATCCCGCCCCAGTTGCTCGTGATTGTCAGCTTGACGTACTTGGCCGAGACCCCGCCGAAGCTGACGGTCGTGTTGTGGACATAGCCGCTTGGCCCGTTGCCCGGGCAAATTCCGGCACATTGGCCAGTTGGGTCCATTTGGTGCCGTCGGTGGAGTACTCGATCTTGACGGTCTTGGCCCCGAAGCCGATGACGGGCTCGATGGCCTGGTTCGAGTTCCACACCCACATCTCACGTACGGCGTACACTTGGTCAAACTGGTACTGAATCCAGTTGGGCTGTGTCCCCATGCTGAGCCACATGTCCGTCCCGTTCGTCGAGTGCCCGTCGTTCTTGTCGAGCCCCGAGCCGTCGATCGTCTTCTCCGGGCCCATGCTGGGCTGCGAACTGGAAGCCGTGGCGGTGATGTTCTTGATCGGATAGGCCGAGGTCGTGAAGCTCAGGACCGGTCCTGGGTAGATCGTGGGATTCCCGGTGCCGACGACCTGGTCGATCCGCCAGTAGTAGGTCTGGTTGAATTCCAGCGGCGCTGGCGGGAGCATAGGTGGTCGCCGTCTGTCCCTGACTGACCAGGACACCCTGCGGATTGGCGCGACTGGCGCTCGTGACGGCATCCACGGAGGTCCCGAGGTACACGTCGGACTTGGCCGTCGGGGCGGCTACCCAGCTCAGGCTCGCATCACAGGGAACATCCGAGGCCTTGGGAGCAGGCTTCACCACGGCTTCCATGAAAACCTTCAGGTCTTTCTCGTCCACCACGCCATCGCCCCAGGCGATACGGGCCGATATCGCACACCGACATCCAGTTGCTCATGCCCCAGTCCGCCAGCAGCATGGCCATGTCCTTCTCATCGACCTTGCCGTCGCCGTTGAAGTCCACGATCGGGAGGATCGGCGCCTTCCAGTACCCCAGGACGTTGCCGGAGGCGTCGAACCAGGTGAAATAAAGGGCGGAGCCGTCCGGAGCCCAGCACGGCCTCTGCTCTGAGGTCGGGCCGTTGACGATGGGTCCCAGATTCACCGGCGGCCCCCAAGGAGCAGAGCGGCTGGCGCGTCTTGTCATCCAGAGGTCACCGTTGCCATAACCGCCCGGCCGAAGAACACCACCACCATTGTCCTGGAAGACGAGGAGTAACCCGTCCGGAGAAAGAGACGGAGCGAGCTCATCGCCGGGAGTATTCACCGCGGGGCCTAGATTGACCGGGTCCCCCCAGGGATCGTTCCTCGTCGGCACGCTTGCTGACGTAGAGATCGTGACCGCCATACCCGCCCGCGCGATTGGACTGCTCAAATACAGTTCCAAGCCATCCGAGGACACCGAAGGGATATATTCGAGGTACGAGGTGTTCACCGTTCGGGCCCAGGTTGGTCGCCGGGCCCCAAGGACTGTTGCGGGTCGCCCGTTTGGTCACATAAAGATCATCGTTGCCTGACCCTCCGGACGTTGGACGAAATAGAGCTCCAGACCGTCAGCGGTGAGGGACGCGGCCGCCATCCCAGCTCGCACTGTTGACACTCGGCCCGAGATTCTCGGGAGCACCCCAGTCGTCATGAGGCGAGGCCCGCTTGCAGACCCAGATGTCCCAGTTGCCCTGTCCCCCAGCGCGGCTCGAGGTGAGGTACATCTCCAGGCCGTCCGAGGAAAAGCAGTTCACAAGGAGTCGCGGGATCGGAGAGGAACGGCTCGGCCGTGTCAATTCTCACCGGGTCGCCGAATGTGAAATCGCCCTTGGTGTCGCTGCCGCCAACGGCCAAAAAGAGGATCGCTGTCAACCAAACGAGCCAAATCGTTGTCTTGTAGCCGACCATAATCCATACCTCCATTCTTGTGTGGTTTTGGTTTGCGATCCCAATCGAGCTCTGGCTCGGGTCTACCAAAAGGGGAGATTGGTCTGCGGCGCCATCATGCTTTTCCTCCAAATGGGGACAAAAAAGCTCCCTCTGGGGCCGAAACATGCTTCGGCTCCAATCTACGTGAGAGAATCGACCGTCGATCAGACGGCCCTAAAAAGGTGCCGGACCAGCATCCTATGGTGGGTTATCACCTCGGTACTCTGCCATCTTCAATCCTCCTTTCCCTGGACCTTGCCATTGTTGACAGCGAGGATCCGCTCCATCGATATTTGCCACAGGTCAGACCCGCCCAACCCGCCGGGTCGTATGCCTCCATAATCGCTGAAGTACCCCCACCGGCCATCCGGCGATACACTGGCCAGACAATCAGAGTACTTCGTATTGAAGGCCGGCCCCAGATTCCAGGGCTTCTCCCAGGCGCTGCTTTTGGACGTCGAGTCGTGACCCAGGTATCGAGGCTGCCATATCCTCCCGGGCGGTCGGACCAGATCAGGGCCGTCAGACCATCGGGCGATAGCCACGCGAGCCATCTTAGAGCGGAGCTGTTGACGGTGGGACCCAGGCTCACCGGCACGCCCCAGGGGTCCGAAGGGCAGGCCCGCCTGCTCACCCAGATGTCCATGTGGCCCCCACTATAGACGCTGAAATAGAGCTCCAGGTCATCGGCCGAGATGACGGGCTTGTGCACTGCGCCGGAGCGGTTGACGAGGGGCCCCAGGTTGACCAACGGTCCCCAGGGGGCCTCTTTGGCGGCGCACGTGGTTGTGTATAAACTGTAGTTCGGTTCACCGGCCTCTACGTACAAAGTCAGCCCATCGGCCGAGATACTCCCGGGCCGTTCCACCGCCGGGGTGTTCACCTGGGGCCCCAGGTTGGTCGGCGGCCCCCACGGGTCTTGCACGCGGGCACGTTTGGTCACCCAGATGTCCTGCCATCCATATCCCCCCGGGCGGGTAGAAGCGAAGTACAGTTCCAAACCATCCTGGGAGAGGATGGGAGATCCTTCCAGCGACGGAGAATTCACTATCGGTCCCAGGTTCCCCGGCTTGCCGGAGGCGAGATCGGCTGGTGTAGGCGGAGGTGACTGAGTACTCGTGATGGCGGACCAGTGGCGCATGTCGGCATCGGCGTGGGCCTGTTCGTGCAAGTACTCGTAATACCAGGCGCGGTTGAAGAAGGCGGAGGCATCCTGCGGGTTGTCCTCAATTCTTTTGGTGTAAAAGGCCACCATCTCGCGGAAATACGCCTCCTGCGTCTGGCCGGGGCCAAGCGTTTCTACGATGGAGACATCGGGGTCAAGATGGCAGTCCAGATCTCCTCGAAATCGGTGCTCCAGGAATCGAAGTAAGGCTGACCCAGGCAGAAGACGAACTTCGTTCGATTCGCCGCCCAGGAAGCAGCTTTCACGTACCCTCTCAGGATCCGCATCGGTTCGCTGCTATCGAACCGATAAATCCACAGTCCCGTACCCCGGCCAGGCAGACAGAGCTCACGGCCGGTAGGAGACCAAGAGGGACCCACGCCTGACGTGGGGAACGGCACCGGCCATTCGGCCACTAGGGCTTGGAAAGTCAGTTCCTTGACCTTCAGGGACTGTGAGGCAGGGTAAGAATACGCGACCCACTGACCATCCGGCGACACCGATGGGCACGGATCTGAGCACGCCGTGAGCCGCTTCGGCTGGGCATCTTGACCCTCGATGGAGATCGAACAGAGGGTGTTGTCCGCACGCGAGTGATAATAGACCCGCGTGGCGTCCTGACTCCACGAAGGCCAACCGCCCCGTGCCAACCGCCGTGGCTCCGTGCCGTCGGATTTCATGATCCAGATTTCATCATCTATCGGCGTACGCCGCTGATCTCCGCGCTCTCCCGTGGCCAACTCTTCCGGCCGCAGGACCAGGCGATTTCGAACGAAAACAATGTATTGTCCGTCAGGCGACCACTTCGGGTCGTGGCCGGGGACGATCAGAAGCTCTGTGTCTTTCGTGGCAGGATCATAGATGGCGATCCCACTGCGGCCCCGGACGCCCAGACTGAAGACCAGCTTCTTCCCATCCGGCGACCAGTCCGCATTGAATCCTTCCGTGATGACTCGGTGGCCTTTTGCGGAGAGACTACGGTATCTCTCTTCGGCTTCTATCATCGGTTTGAAGGCTGTCCCTGCCGGCGTACAATCTCCCGGATGCCAGGACCGTCCCGCTTGCAGGCGGTCGGACACATACTTGATCAACCATAGGCCCAGTTCCTTGTCCGCCCGAGGGGCAGCGTGAATGATCTCGTCGTATAGGGTCGGCGCCTTACCATGCTCGCCGTTGGCTGTCAGGGCACAGAACAAACGGTACCTCAGCGGCGCGAGGTCGTTTACCCCTGTGATGGATAGGCCCGCCTGAGCTTCGGCAATAGCACGCTGGTTGTCACCCATTTCCAAAGCGGTGTCGCACAGTTGGACGATCAGATTGATGTACTCCAGGCTATCTTTGGCGGTGAGCGACATCGCGATGGCATACTCTGCCGTGGCCTCCTGGCAGCGTCCCAATTCGCGCAGTGCGGTGGCATGCAGAGAATAGGCCGAGGGGGTCATGATCTCGCAGGATTTCCATTACGATCGCATCCTCATTCAGGCGTTCGTACTTCCTGGAGGCGTAGTAGGTGGACGCCCGTAGCCGGCGGGCATCATAGTGCTTGGGGTCGAGTCGCAAAGCCTCATCCAGAGCGGACAACTGCTCCTTAACGGAAAGGACAGTCATGGCTCGTTGGAAATAGGCCTCTGCTGTGTTCCGCAAGAGCATCTCGGTCTGATGGCGGTGTTCCTCAATCTCCTTGAGCCTCTGGGCATCCAATGTTTCACTCTCCGAGAGAACACGCGCCAGTAAGGAATGAGCCGCTCCGGCAATCTCCGCTCGCTCCGCAACCAGACCACTCAGTACGGTCATGGCTTCCTCGGAACGATGGACATCCACCAGGATCGTAGCACGAAGAAGTCGGGCTCTGCTTCCCACGTGCCGGTTGTGGAGGATAGGTTGGATCGTCTCCAGGGCACTGGCATAGTTGGCACCGACATATTGCCCTTGGGCGCGAAAGGACGGACTCTTCCAGGGGGCGTTCCGCCTCCGACAGCCGGTTCCACAGGAGGAAGATGGTCCCTGCTGCCAAAGTCACAATCGCTATAGCGGTGGCGGCCAGGACCTGCGAGCGATGGCGGCGCAGGAACCGGTGCAGACGGTACGCGGTGCCAGGCCCTCGGGCCAAGACCGGCTCGAATTGCAGGTGCCGGCGGACATCCTCGGCCAGACCGCTGGCCGTCTCGTACCGCCGGACGCGGTCCTTCTCCAGGGACTTCATCACGATCCAATCCAGATCGCCCCGAACCTCTCGTAGGGGCGGCCCCCCGTGGCCGCCCGACGTTGGGCAGGCACGGGGTGGGGACCCCAAACGCGAAAAACCGCGTTTGGGAACCCGGCCTGCCCCTACAGATCGGTGTTCCCGGGTAGCCGTCCGGATTCGGGTGGAAGGCTTGACCGGTTCCTGCTCCCGGATTACCCGCTGCATCTCGAGGTAGCCGGCCTTGCGGAGTTCCTCTTCGCTGAAAGGAGTCGTTCCGGTCAGCAGTTCGTAGAGCAGGACGCCGAGCGAGTAGATATCCGAGCGAGTGTCGATATCCAGATCGCTCAGTTCCGCTTGTTCCGGGCTCATGTAGGCTGGAGTGCCAATGATGTGGGCGTAGCGGGTAAAAAGCGTCTTTTCCGTCAGCATTTCTGGTTCGTGGCCTTGGCAATGCCGAAGTCGATTACTTTGGGGACGGGTTTGCCATCATGGTGCGTCACCATGACGTTGGAGGGCTTGAGATCCCGGTGGATGATCCCCTTTTGGTGGGCGTGCTGCACGGCTTGGCAGACCTGGAGAAACAAAGCCAATCTCTCTTTGGTGCTCAGATTGTTCCTATCGCAGTATTCGGTGATGGAAACACCGGTAACCAACTCCATGACAAAGTAGGGCCGGCCGGTCTCCGTGGCCCCGGCGTCGAGGACCTTGGCGATATTGGGGTGGTCCATCAGGGCCAGAGCCTGGCGCTCTGCCTCGAAGCGGGCGATGACCTGCCGCGTGTCCATGCCCAATTTGATGATCTTGAGAGCCACCTTGCGGCGAAGGGGCTCGGTCTGCTCGGCCATGTAGACCACCGCCATGCCGCCTTCGCCGATCTTCTCCAGAAGCTTGTACCGACCGATGACCGTCCCGGGCCCTTCCGTCAAACGGAGATCGGGAGAAATGCCCGAGTAGTCGATCAGCGAATCCAGAAGACCGTCGCCGGTCCCGCGGGCCTGCAAGAGCGCCGCAATCCGCGCTCGATACGCCGGATCGTTGCCACACGCTCTGTCAAGATAAGCGGTGCGTTCCTCCGGCGTGCTCATTTGGGCCGCTGCTTCGAAGACTTCTTTTTCGTTCGTGTGTTCCATCGACGCCTTCCTGCCTTCCGATACAGTGCGAAATCCGAGGTGCAAAATTCCGCGAAATGACAAGATTTTTTGCACGCCCCCGCGTCCCTGGGGCCTGATGGGATAGTCCTGAGCCGAACGACAGGAGGGACAGTCAAGGGGAGGCGGTCAATGGTCGCCCCCTGCGCCCGCGTCACCTATCTCCAGATGCAGCCACGCCCGCGCATAGTCCAGATCGGCATAGGCTTTGGAAAGGGAAACACCGACGACCTGTGCTGCCTGGGCTACCGTAAGCCCACCGAAGATGCGCAGCTTGATCAGATCGGAGGCCGTTCGGTCCTGTTGGGCGAGCTTGTCCAGCGCCTCGTTTACGGCCAGAAGGTCCTCGGGTCGTATCTCCTGAGACCCGAGGATCATGTTCTCATCGAGCTCGACGCGGCGTCTATCACCCCCGCGCTTGGCACTCATTTTGCGCCGGGCGTTCTCCACCAGGATCCGCCGCATCGCCTCCGCCGCGGCCGCAAAGAAGTGGCCCCGGCTGTTCCAGTTCTGCGGTTCCTCTCCCACCAGCCGCAGGTATGCCTCATGGACCAGGGCGGTTGGTTGAAGCGTCTGGCCCGGGGGCTCGTGGGAGAGCTTCTGGGCGGCGAGGATACGAAGCTCTTCATAGACCAGCGGCAAGAGCTCATCCGTGGCCTTTGGGTCCCCCCGTTCGATGGCATTCAGGATGCGTGTGACATCACTCATGCCGATTCTCCATTGCTCCGAGCCTGCGATAGCCCCATTCTCGCAAGAAAGGGGCGACCTTTCAAGCATCTTCCTGCCTACGATTACCCATCCCGGAGGCGAACGAAACGCGGCGCGGTCCTTCTTCCGCGAGAATCCAAGGAGCGTCGCCCATTATCGTCAGTGAGGGACTTGACAACCGGCGGGAAATGGACGATAATCTAAGTGTGTTCGCGGGACAGCCGCGGCACAACCTGGTCCGTCCCCGTGGGGGACGGTTACGGAGTTGCGGTCAAGGCATGTATCTCCGGGCCAACGGGTCGTTCTTCGGAGCGAAGAGCGATTGGTTGCCCGAAGGGCCGAAAACGCTGCAACCGACCGGAATTACCAAAGGGCTTCTGACTGGTAGGAGCCTGACGCGTTGATCAGGAAAGGAAGGGTATGCACACGTTCCTCCGTCCCCGGCGGGTCCCGCCGAGCGAACAATCCCCAAGACCGGTGCCCAGATCATCGTCGATGCGCTGCTCGCCCATGGCGTGGACACCATTTTCGGCTACATCGGGGCGTCCGTATTGCCTTTATTTGACCGGCTTTACGAATCGCCCATCCGGTTCATTGTGCCGTGCCACGAGCAGGGCGGCACCCACATGGCCGACGCTTATGCCCGGGCCTCGGGGCGGGTCGGCGTGGTCATCGCCACCAGCGGGCCCGGGGCATGCAATCTCGTCACCGGACTGGCCAACGCCATGATGGATTCGATTCCGCTGGTCGCCATCACGGGCCAGGTTCGGACCGACCTGATCGGCGACGACGCCTTCCAGGAGGCCCCGACCACGCGGGATCACGCGGGCGGTCACCAAGCACAATTCCATCGTTACTGACATAAAGGATTTGGCCAGAACGATTTACGAAGCTTTTCACATCGCCGCGACGGGCCGGCCCGGGCCGGTCCTGATCGATGTGCCGGCGGATATCGAGTTCCAGAGAGCACGGCAGCAATGGGGCGATCCGCATGAACCTGCCGGGCTATCAAGCGTCCCCAAGAATGGCCACGCCAAGCAGATCGGCGAGGCGGCCCAGGCGATCAACCGGTCCGAGCGGCCGGTCCTGCTGGCCGGCGGCGGCGTCATCACCGCCAATGCGTCCGAGGAGCTGCGGGAACTGGCCGCCAAAGCGAATCTGCCCGTTGCGATGACGCTGATGGGCTTGGGCAGCTTCGACCAACGCCGGCCCGAGTCGCTGGACATGCCCGGCATGCACGGGACCCCGTACGCCAATTTCGCCATCCAGGAGTGCGACTTGCTCGTCGCCGTCGGGGCAAGATTCGATGATCGCGTGACCGGAAAGGTGGAGGCCTTTGCTCCGAAAGCCAAGGTCATCCATATTGATATCGACCCGTCGAACATCTCGAAGACGGTCCCGGCGGATATCCCAATTGTTGGCGACGCCAAGGTGGTTCTCGCGGCCCTGGCGGAGTGCGTCGAATACCGTGAGCGACCGGCTTGGTTTGCCCGGATCGCCGAATGGAAACGCCGATATCCGATGGATTATGACCGCCAAGCCTCGACGCTCAAGCCCCAGTATGTGATTGAGGAGTTGCACCGCCGGACTGGCGGTGAGGCGGTCATCACGACAGGAGTCGGGCAGCACCAGATGTGGGCCGCTCAGTTCTATAAGTTCAGGAATCCCCGGCAGTTAATCACCTCCGGCGGCTTGGGCACGATGGGTTTCGGCCTGCCCGCCGCCATCGGGGCCCAGATCGCCCGGCCGGACGCTCTGGTAGTCGATATCGACGGCGACCACAGCTTCAATATGACGATGGCCGAGCTGAGCACGGCCGTCCAGCACGAGCTGCCGATCAAGGTCTGCATCCTGAGCAACGGCTATATGGGCATGGTCCGCCAGTGGCAGGAGCTGTTTTACCGCAAACGCTATGCCTACAGCTACTTACGGAATCCCGATTACGCCGAATTTGCCCGGGCGGTCGGTGCCGTCGGCATCACGGTCCGGTCGAAGGACGAGGTCGGCCCCGCCATCGACCGGATGCTCCGCGAGGACAAGCCCTGCGTGGTGGATTTCCACGTCGATGCCGAGGAGAACGTTGTCCCAATGGTCCCGGCGGGCAAGAGCCTCGATGAGATGGAGGGCCTGCGGGCACTTGAAAATGCCATGTGAGCCCCACGGCTCAGCCGCGAGGACTTCAGCGGCCCCGGCCATCGGCCGAAGGTAATTGACACGATGGAATTGGCCGCGATATGATCTGGACCTTCGCAGGTCCATCCGAAAGGAGATACAATGTCATCGCAGTCGCAAACGTCGGCCCCGGCCGTCGAGGCCGCCGCCACCATCAAAACCGGCGCCCAGATCGTCGTCGACACGCTCGTCGATCTCGGCGTCCAGACGATGTTCGGCTACACAGGGCGGCGTGGTGTTGCCCCTGTTCGACCGGCTCTACGACGCCCCGATCCGGTTCATCATTCCCCGCCACGAGCAGGGCGGCTGCCACATGGCCGACGCCTACGCTCGGGCCAGCGGCAGAGTCGGCGTCGTGGTCGCCACGAGCGGCCCGGGGGCCTGCAACCTGGTCACGGGTTTGGGCACCGCCATGATGGACTCGATCCCGCTCGTCGCCCTCACCGGCCAGGTCCGCACCGACCTGATCGGCAACGACGCCTTCCAGGAGGCCGACACGACCGGCATCACCCGGCCCGTCACCAAGTACAATTCCATCGTCAAGAACATCAAAGACTTGGAGCGGACGGTCCGCGAGGCCTTCCATATCGCCTCGACCGGCCGGCCCGGCCCGGTTCTGGTCGACCTGCCCGTCGATATTTCCGTCGGCAAGTGCCCGTGCAACGGCAAGGCCGAGATCGACCTGCCCGGCTACCGCATTCGCACGAAAGGCCACGCCCGCCAGATCTCGATGGCCGCCGAGGCGATCAACAAGGCCGAGCGGCCGGTCCTCTACGTCGGCGGCGGCGTCATCATCGCCAACGCCGCGGAGGAGTTGCGGTCCTCGCCGAGAAGGCCCACCTGCCCGTCACGATGACGCTCCTGGGCCTGGGCAGCTACGACCAGCGCAAACCCGAGTCGCTCGACATGCTCGGCATGCACGGCTCGGCCTATGCCAATTACGCGGTCCAGGAGTGCGACCTGCTCATCGCCATCGGGGCCCGCTTCGACGACCGCGTCACCGGCAAGGTCGCCACCTTCGCCCCGCACGCCAAGATCATCCACATCGACATCGACCCGGCGAGCATCTCGAAGAACGTCCAGGTCGATATCCCGGTCGTCGGCGACGCCAAGCACATCCTGATCGAGCTGACGAAGGAGGTCGAGTACCGCGAGCGGGGCCCGTGGTTCGCCAAGATCGCCGAGTGGAAGAAGAAGCACCCGTTCCGCTACGACAAGAAGGCCAAGACGATCAAGCCGCAGTACGTGATCGACGAAATCTGCCGCCAGACGAACCACGACGCCGTGATCACGACCGGCGTCGGTCAAAATCAAATGTGGACGGCCCAATTCTACAAATTCATCAGGCCGCGGCAGTTCATCAGCTCCGGCGGCCTGGGCACGATGGGTTTCGGCCTGCCCGCCGCCATCGGCGCGCAGATCGCCCGGCCCGACGCCACGGTCATCGATATCGACGGCGACCACAGCTTCAACATGACGATGACGGAGCTGGCCACCGCCGTGCAGTACGAGTTGCCGATCAAGGTCTGCATCCTGAACAACGGCTACATGGGCATGGTCCGCCAGTGGCAGGAATTGTTCTATAACCACCGCTATTCCTGCAGCTATCTGAAGAACCCCAACTACGCCGATGTCGCCCGGGCCCTGGGCGCCGTCGGGATCACCGTGGACAAGAAAGAGGACGTGCCGAAGGCCATCACGCAGATGCTCGCGGAAAAGCAGCCTTGTGTGGTCGACTTCCGCGTCGAGCGGGAAGAAAATGTTTACCCCATGGTCCCTGCCGGCAAGAGCATCTCCGAAATGGAGGGCCTGACGATCCTGGAGAGCATGGCGTAAACCAGTTGTCAGTAGTCAGTTGGCAGTTGTCAGCAGGGTGTGCCGTGCACACCTTCTCGTCGGCATGAATCGGTGGTCGGTTGGCGGCCCCAGGAGTGGATAGAGTATGAAGCACATCATCAGTGCCTTGGTTGAGAATAAGCCGGGTGTCTTGGCTCACGTCGCGGGCATGTTCGCGGCCCGCGGTTTTAACATCGATTCGTTGGTCGTCGGTCGAACGGAGGACCCGAACCTCAGCCGGATGACGATCGTCGTCATCGGCGACGACCGTGTCGTGGAGCAAGTCCGCAAGCAGCTCGCCCGCATCATCCCGGTGGTCAAGGTCCAGGACTTTGCGACCAAGTCCGTCGTCGCGCGGGATCTGATGCTCGTCAGTATCGCGGTCCCACCCGAGAAGCGCCCGGAGGTCTTCGCCCTGATCGAGATGTTCCGGGGCCACGTCGTCGACATCAGCCAAAAGACGATCATGGTCGAAGTCAGCGGCCCGGAAACGAAGATCGAAGCCTTCATTGACGTCTGCCGGCCCTACGGCATCAAGAACGTCGCCCGCACCGGCACGATCGCCATGCCCCGCCAAGGCACGGGCGCCGAAGACTAAGCCAGCGGCCGGAGGACGGAGGGCAGAGGACCGTGTCGTCCGACGGCGGCGGTTGCGCGGCTCGTATCGGTTGCGTCACGCGGCCAGCGGCGCAAGGGCTCCCGGACACGATAAAGCCCGTTTGGGGTCCCCGGCTACGCTCGACACAACCGCTGGACGAAATGAGTCTCGCAACCCCTGGACGACAACACGCGTGCGCCAGGCGCCGGACCTGCGCTCGCGTGGACATGCTCTCTTTGATCCTTGGCCGGCGGCATTCCTCCCATTCTGAACGCCCCGATCGAACGCGCGTACCATCGGTAAGTGCCGTGAACCGTCGTCACGGATGTTGTCAGAAGCGGACCGCGCCTCGGATCGGTCGTAGGAGGAGACGCGGAACGTCTCCTCTTCTTTGCCCTGTGTGGGGGTAGGTTTCGCCCGGCTCAGCCGCCGAGGCGGTACATGTACCCCAGCAGGAACAGCACGGCGCCCACGTGGCTTTCGCCGTCGGTGTCGGTGTTCGCTCTGCACGGGGATCAGCCCATACTGGCCGCGGATGTCCAGGAAGACCTGATGATGTTCGTTGAAGACATAGGCCAGCCCGACGCCGGCGGTGATTCCCACGTTCACGTCGCGCAGCTTGTTCTTGACATCCGTCTTGGCGTCGAACGACACGGCCGGCAGCGGCTGGCCCCCCAGCGTCAGCGGGGTCCCGTTCTTATCGACGTAGATCTGGCTGACGCCGCTGGTCTCCTGGTCGGCGCTGAGCAGGAACCCGACGTACGGCCCGCCCTCGGCGAACCACCGCCAATGCTCGGACAATCCCCCCTGGTACTTGGCCAGCAGCGGGATTTCGAGGTAATCGAGAACGCTCTTATTGTGGAAGTCGGCGTAGAAGTACTGCCCCGCGGGGGGCGCCGGCAGGCCCGGCAGCGCCTGCGTGATGGGCTGGAGGCCGTCCCGCTGCCCGCCTTGCACGCTGTAATTCAGTTCCGCCTGGAGTGCGATGTGCGCCGTGAAGAAATAATCCGTCACCACGCCGAAATTGGGGGTGACGACCGAGGAATACCCTTCGCTCACCTCATTGCCCCCGCCGGTGAGGTTGGGCAGACTCGGCCCGCCCCGCACGCCCACCCACCAGTCTCCCTCGTCGGCCAGAGAGCCGGCCCCCAATACAAGGATCAACGTCACGACGCCTAGTACTTGCTTCATGTATTCTCCCCTGTCACGGCCACGATTTCCATCCACGCGACCGGCGGTGCTCCGGCCGCCGCGACCCCAACCAAATTGTGCAGGTGCCGCATTGTACCCGCCCGCCGCCGGAAGTCCAGAGCAAGCCGGACGACGAAGGATAGCGAACGGGCAGAGGACGGAAGACAGAGGACAGCCCTGGGGGCAGGCGCGACCCATGTCCTGAGCGCAGCGAGTGGATCGTTTGCCCGCGGAGGCTGGTGTTGCTGCGGAAGATGAGCCGGCAGCTACGGCTGAATTCCGCCCCCGCTCCCTAGTGAAGTTCAACCCAGTACCACGACCGAGTGTCTTCCCCATCCTTGAGAAGAGAATATAGCGCCACAAACAGCGTGTCCCCCGCGCGGCGTTGACATAAAAGACCACAGGCTTGTCCGATGCTGATCGGGAAGTCGGCGTATACGCGATCAGCCTGGCGGAAACTCTAAATGCTTCGGGTCGTGGCAGATTACTCACGCCATCCTTCGAAGTCTCATAGGTCGAGACGGCCCAATCCCAAAATTTCCGATAAGACCAGGAGTACTGCGTGCTCCCTTGCGGAGCGGCATGCCACGGCCCTCCAAAAGCATCGTCTACCTCCTGAAGGGTGACCTCGCCAGTGCCCTCTTTATGGCTGATCGTGGCAAACTCCTCCCACGACAAATCAAGCGTCTTAGAAAACTCGCCGAGTATCTCCGTCCTGTCTCGTCTCGTCCATTGAGAATTCCTGTAGACTCCTATCGTCATGCTGCCTACGGACCTGCTGTGCACGATAATGAGCGCGCCCAGATGCCGTCGCTCGCTATCGGCATCCGGCGCGCGATGGTTGAACTGGAACCATACGGGACTGTGCGGGAGGTCGATCGGGCACGAGGTACGCTCTGGCGGAACGGAGAACGTACCGGTCCGCTCGGCTTCCTTTTTCGTCATGGCAAGCGGCAGAATGGCCAGAGTGCCGAACTTCGTTTCAAAGAAACTACACCGTCCCTTCGGATGCCCGGGCTTACCGATCGGGACCTCGGACGGTATCTCCTGGGCCTGCCTCGTCTGGGTCCGGGCCGCCGGCGCCTGGGCCTCGACTTTCGTAGGCCCGGCCTGGCTCGGCAGGGCAGGCATCCTGGCCTGTGGCGTCTCGACCTCGGCCCGCCAAAGATGGCCGGCGGTCTCTTGGAGCTTGATCTTGGCATGAGACGGTTCGGCTTGCGACTCGGGTGCCTTGGTTCCCGCCTCCGCCGGTCCTGCCTGGTGCTGTACGCGGAGCGCCGATAGGCCCGCCGATAAGAATAGGAATAGCAAGAGTCCAGAGGATAAGAAGTACCGATCCTTGATACGGCTTGTACCAGGATAGCGCGCCAACATGGTCACCTCCCAGACTGAACACCCATACGAGAAATGAGATCGTGGTCACGGAAATCTGTCTCGTGGATTTCACACCACGCACATACCAAAGGTAGCAAGGCAGCAGAATGAGCAGAATCAGAATGATCGCATAGAATGTTCGCTGCACGTCGTTTTGCGTCGAGTCGAGGATTCCTTTGATCGCAACATACGCGCTCACCCATTCAGCAGGAATTCCCTTGATTACCTTGTCCGCATAGGTGCTGGTGCGCGAAGTCGTGCCCCGCATTTCAGGGCCCTCCATTAGGTTCTTGGCCGCGCTCAGGACAAACACTCCACCGGCTCACCGGGCAACCCGGCCAGCGTGCGGTAGAGGACCATCGCGTTGAAGTCGTCCTTAGGAATTCAGGCCCGACGAACCCATCTCGGCTTCTTCAACCTCGTGGCACACTATCACTGCTTCTCTATGATTTATTATCGGCAAAAGGAGCGGAAAAGGACGACAAAAAAGTTGGCCATTGGCCACATTTTGTTCCTGGAGGCGGGGCCCGGCCTCAGTCGGGCTTGGGCAGTTTGTCTTCCTTGTAGCTGTCGAGGGTCTTCTGGAGCTCAGCCTTGGCGGCGCCCTCGGCCAGCTTGACGGCCTTCTCCTGTGCTTCGATGGCCTGGGTCTTCTTGCCGTTCATGAACAGGACGCGGGCCAGCGTGTCGAGAATGGAGGGGTCCTTGCCCTGGGCGGCGTCATTGGCCCGGCGGGCGATCTTCTCGATGAGATCGAGATCACGCTCCTTGACCTTCTCGTCGGTGGCCAGCTCCCAGGCGATTTCATTCTGGAGCATCGCGTCGTCCTTGTTCGCGTCGCTCAGCTCGCCCGCGAGCTTGAAGGCGCCTTTGAAATCGCCTTTGCCGATGAAGATGCGAAAACGAATCGACACCAGTCCGGCCCGCTGCTCCTGGGGCAGCAGCTTCTCCATTTCGCCGACGAGGGACTCGGCCTTGTCCCAGTCTTGACCCCGAAAGGCCGCGCTGAGCTTTTCCTGGAGCTGCGCCAGTTGGGCCCGGTTCTTCAGCATCATCTCCCAGTCCGCCGCCGCCTTCTTGAGATCGAAGGTGCCGGCCAGCACTTGCTCGATGGCCGTTTCCTTGAGCTCCATCGGGTGGCCGATCCAGGCAATGCGGCTCTGCTTGTCCACGAGAAAGGCCGTCGGAATGCCGTGCTGGCCCGCCGCCACCATCCAGGTTTTCGCCATTTTCCCCTGGGCCTCTTGGCCGTCGGGCACGTCATCCAGCGCGACGCGATACGTCATCTTGTCGCCCATCTCCTTCACGAACGGCTCGACCTTCGTGAGGTCGCGCTCCCAGACGTTCTGGCCGATGACGACCAAGCCCTTATCCTTGAACTTCGTGTAGATCTCGTTGACGTGCGGAATCGAGGCCCGGCACGGCCCGCACCAGGTGGCCCAAAACTCCACCAGGTAGGCCTTGTCTCGTTCGAAGGCTTTCACCGGGTCTCCCTGCAGCCATTTCGAGACCTGGAGCTTGGGGGCCACGGAACCCACCTTGAGCGTGGGTCCCGGGGGTCCGCTGACGGGCTCCCCCGCCAGCGCAGCACCGCCCGACAGGACCAGCAGCGCCATCATCCACTTCCATAGGCTCGTCTTCATACCTGTCTCCTCAGGGGTGTGGTAGGCGCCCGCCGGGATCACCCCAGAACTGCGGCGTGCGTCCCTTTCACCTGCGGCGATCATGACGTTCCCGCAAGCTCATGCAGTAGATACGATTGCCGCCGGAGCGTCAAGAGGGGATAATGCTCTCCACGAAGTGGCGGTGGGGGAGTTGCTTCCGTTCTGATGCTCTCATGTTCCTGGTTTGTTCGCTTGGCGCGGCGTGGCTGCGCGATAGAATGCGTTCATGGCCACTAATACGACGAAACTTTCGGAGGACCTGGAACGGCGGATCAAGGACGCCTTGGTCCCGTTGCACCCGGAGAAGGTGATCCTGTTCGGCTCCTACGCCTGGGGCCAGCCCACGCCGGACAGCGACATCGATCTCTACGTCGTGACGCAGGACGACTTCCTGCCGGCCAACTATGAAGAGAACATGCAAAATTACCTGAAGGTGGCTTCTGTTTTGCGGGAGATCAACAAGAGCGTCCCCATCGACCTGATTGTCCATACCAGACCGATGCATCAGGCTTTTGTGCGATTGGATAGCATGTTCGCCAGGGAAGTGATGACGCGCGGGGAGGTCCTTTATGAAAAAGATCGCTGAGCAGTGGCTCAAGGCCGCCGCCGACGATCTGCGCGTCATAGCAAGGATCGGCTCGGATGATTACCTGACCCACATGGTGGCATTTCACTCGCAGCAGTGCATCGAGAAATCACTGAAAGCGATCATCGAGGAATACGAATTGGGCCTTGTTCGAATCCATAATCTGGGCCGCTTGTTCGAGATCGTCCGGCCCAAGGTGACATTGGCGGCCGACGTCGTTCTGATTGAGAAGATGGATAAGCTGTACATTGATGCCCGGTATCCCGGGGAGCTGGGCCTGCTGCCCGACGGCAAGCCGACGCAGGCCGATGCCCAGCGGTTCTATGAGTGCGCAAAGAGCGTCTATGAGCAGGTGAGGAACATATTGAGCCCGGGCCCGTAGACGGCCCAAGGTCCACGATTTGGAGACGCTGACGCACATGGTTGGCGGTTGCGATCCGGCTTTTCTGACGGTCTTTCCGCGGGCCACGGACGAGCAGAGGGAGTGTTTCGACCTCCTGAAGCGTGCTTACATCGAGGCCCGCTATAGCTCGGCCTACCAGATCACGAAGGAGCAGCTCGAATACTTAGGTGCCCGGGTCCAGGAACTCCAGCGCCTCGCCAAGGAAATCTGTGAGGCAAAGATCGAATCGTATCTGTCGGCGTGAATGCGTATGGTTCTCTTGCGGAATGTGGAATGGCTAGGTTTGGTCCTGAATTCCTCGAGTCATTCGGCGTTTAATCTTGGCGTGGCTGTGCCCTCGTATAGAATACCTTGTGGTCAGCGCAACGGCTTTGGAGGCCGAGAGATGATTCTGAATCGAAGGAAAACGTGGTGCGTCCTTGGCATTCCGAAACTTCTGGTTTTCCAGGTGGAATACGGCGAGAATAGGCGAGGGCAGAAATGGCATTGACCGAACGCACTAAGAGGCTGCTTACTCTCGGAGAGAATTGCGACGTTGAGTACAAGGCCAAGGTCACCCAGGATTTCAACGAGGATCTCGTGGCCTTTGCTAATGCGTCCGGGGGCATCTGCCTCTTCGGGGTTCGTGATCTGCGCGGAGACAGTGGAAAGCACCAGGGAGAAGTCGTAGGTATCGAGATCTCTGACAGGACACGTGGCCAGATTCAGTCCCGAGCTGATAGCACGATCGACAAGATTCCCGTGCGCATAGAACACGAACATACCGATGATGGAAGAGGCATCTACGTAGTACGACAGCGCAATATAGGCTCAAGAAAACGACGGGAGCACGTCGATAACTCCTTGGGAAAGATCAACTTACCAGGAGGATCGACATGGATGTCCAACAGATCAAAGGGCTGGGTCGGGAATTGAAGAAGTTCTTGCACAAGTTCGCGGATTGTTTTGGGCGGAGTGAGCCGCGGGAGCATCTGCGTACGTACGTGCAAGGCCAGTTGTCCGATCTGCCGCGCAAGAGCATCGAGCCGATGGCGTTGGCGGCCGGCGTCACCCCGCGGACCTTGCAGAACTTCGTGACCCAATTGCGGTGGGACGGGCCGCGGCTGCGGGACCACGTCCAGTGGATCGTGGCCCGGGAGCATGCCCACCCGCAGGCCATCGGGATCGTGGACGAGAGCGGCAATCCCAAGAAGGGCCGGCATACGGCCGGGGTCCAGCGGCAATGGTGCGGCAACACCGGCAAGCGGGACAACTGCGTCGTCGGGGTCCACCTGGCGTACGCGGCGGGCGATTTCCAGTGCCTGCTCGATAGCGATCTGTATCTGCCGCCCGCCTGGGCCGAAGACCCGGTGCGTCGGCAAGAGGTGGGGGTCCCGGACGAGGTGGTCTTTCGCACCAAGCCGGCGATCGCCTTGGACCAGATCCGGCGGGCGTTGGGCAACGGGGTCCGGGTGGCGGCCTGGACCTTTGATGAGTTCTATGGCCGGGGGCAGGACTTCCTGGACGGCTTGCGGGAGATAGGTCAGAACTTCGTGGGCGAGGTCCCCTGTGATGCCACCGGCTGGCTGCGGCCGCCGCAGGTCCTGCAGCACCCGGGTCCGGGCCCTAAGCTGCGCGGCCGTTCGGCCCGGCGGTATCCCCGCCTGGCCCGCAAGAACCTGCCGGCCAGCGAGGTACGGAATCTGGCGGTGTATTCGCCGCTCTTTCAGAAACAGAAGTGGCAGAAGTTCCGGATCAAAGATGGGGAAAAGGGCCCGATCGTGTGGGAGGTCAAACACGCGTCGTTCTACCGCAAACAAGGCTCGACCGGCTTGCCGGGGCCGACCGATACGCTGCTGGTCGCCCGCAACGTTCTGGATCCGAAGGAGATCAAGTACTTCCTGTCCAACCTGGTTCCCGACGGCCGGACGGTTACGCTCGAAGGGTTGCTGTGGGTGGGGTTCTGCCGGGCGCCCATCGAACGCTGTTTTGAGATCGCCAAGAGCGAGTTGGGGATGGACCATTTCGAGATGCGTTCCTGGCAGGGCCTTCACCGGCACTGGTACCTGACGCAAGTGAGCCAGTTGTTCTGCGCGGGTGCACCAGCACTACCGGGAGAAAAAAAACTCCGCAGGACCTCTACCTGACGGTCGAACAAGTCCGCTTGGCGGCCTGTGCGTGGGTGGCGGCCCAGGCGTCTTCGTCGGCCGCGCGAACCCGCCTGTACGAACGAGCGGCGGCCCGCCTCCGGCGCTACCAGCGCAGGAATCAACAGGCGCGGATCGCCCACTGGAAAAAGACGCTCCGCCGGCTCACCGCGTTGGGCATCGATATCCGCCAATTGAAGTCCTGTATACCGCGTGATCTATGAAGAAAAAGTTGCGCTGTCGTAGTAGTCACTGTACCTGAGGGAGATAACAAGCCGTACTGTACGGGAGGAGGACGCTACCTCGTTAGGAGGGATGGGCAGAATTGTGCCGTTTCACCCGATATGATGACATCGTTTATCGAGCATCGAATCAGCACAACGCCCTCGTCACAACCGATCGTTCAGCTCGTTCCACGCGATAGCTCCATTGCTCCACAAATTCCCGTAAAAAGAGCTTCAAGGAACGTGACACTCCAACGGGATCAGAGATACGCGATTGTCCTCGCCGTTGAGGTCTTAAACGTTGGCAACTTCACAGCGCAGGACCTCCTTATCGATGGAGAAGTTTCATTTAAGGTGCGCCGCCTTCTAGGTAAGGAGCACCTGCCCGTGCATCTTCCTGGGTACATAGACTTCTTACCGGCGCTCTCCACGGGATTGAAAGCCGCGCAAGGATGTGCAAGCGTGTCCTTCGACAATTTCGTGGCACAGGAGATACTTCTGGACTTCTCCGAAGGGCGTGTCGACTGGCCCGGGGCTCCCTGGTTGCCAAGTCATGCAGAAATGGAGGACCCGAACCTTTGGCCCTCACCTCGTTTGCTCCTCCGATGCCTTTATTCAGATGCGTTGGGGCAACACTATATCAGCCAAGTCCAGAAGTTCTTTCATCTGTGGCGAGACTCCGAGGCGGGCAAATTGGGCATATACTTGCTCAACATACCGAGCGCGGACTTCCTTGGTGTGAGAAAGGTCTCATATAAGTATCGTCAGGACTATATTCGTGCGACACGTAGCCTTCGATATACCGCCTTTGATGGTAATGAACACCCTGAAGACGTGCTTGTCTTGGTCAGAGCTTCAGCACAGAGCGACGACGAAGGCGAATCGGACCTTGCTGCGAAGGCATCAACAGGCGAAGCGTAAAACCGCAAGAAACGGCGGCGTCGGGACCGTAGGCCCAAATAGGTCAGACCTTGCGGATTAACAGGCGAAGTGCAACACGGCGTGACCTTCGCGAGCCAGCCGGTTGCCTGTTCCCTTCGACACATCTGGGGACGCCGTCCCCAAACCCCTGGGCATTTTTCGCATGGGGCCAAGGGCATGATGATAGAAGGCTGCGGTATCGCGCTGTCCCAGTGGATGGTCGTATCACGACAAGCAGGGGGCACCTGATTCTCCTGCCATGCTATTGGCGAAAAGCGGGAAATGCCGGGGGCCGGGGGGCAGAGCCCTTGTTGTTTTACACATCTTGAACATGTGCCTGCAAAAGAGCCTATAATGAAAGGAGGTGTCGAGAGGACCATTCGATTTTTGCAGAAGCGAGAATCGCAGGAATAATGCGTCAGAGTCCGAACGGCCGGTCGTGCCGACTACTTGCGCCGCGGTGTGCCTCTGGTCGTCTTCTTTTTGCCCTTCTGGGCTGTCGCGCTCCTTGGTCCTTTTCCCTTTTGCCCTTTTCCTCGGTGCGCCTTTCCCTTCTTGCCCCTTGCCCTTTGGCGCGTCTGCTCTTTGTCTTGGCGGCGTTTGGCTTCGCGCCGGCGGGTCTTTTCCGCTCTCTGGGCGCGCAGGGCGGTCACCCTTTCCTTTTTGGCGTAGGCGGCCTGCCTCTTCTCGGGCGACCAGTCCCCGGGGAAATTCAGATAGGCGAACTCGCCGAACAGCTCGACCGCCAGTTGGTCGTAGGCGCGGGCGGCCTCGACCTCGTCGGCGAAGAGCCCGATCCGGAAGGGCTCGCCCTTGAGCTCGGCCCGCGCAAACCATTTACCGGAATCCTTCTGGGGGTAGACGCCCTTGAACCGGGAGGCGGAACCGCGCCGTTTGGGCCGGTTCTGCGCCGTTCTCCTGGTCCGTGCAGAGGCGCAGATTGCTCCGGTAGTTGTTGTCCTTAGTGCCGTCCTTGTGGTCCACGACCTTGCCGCGGCGCCTGCATGATCTCGCGGTGCATGAAGATCGTCTTGCCCTTTTCCCGCCGGGCGGGGTAGCCGTTCACTAAGCGCCAATGGTACTTGTTGAGCCATTCAAAGTCCGCGGCGTCCACCAGGGCGTATTGGTTGGCGCCGAGCGGGATGCGCCTGATGTCCCCGGCGGGCGTCTCCGGCTTGGGGCGGTGGTTGCGGCAGCGGCCGCCGGGCAATACCGGGCGCAGTTGGCCCGGCGTGTCGGGGTGATTCGCGCACAGAGGCCGCACGCCGAAACCGGTCAGAAAGCCGCTGAACTTCATGTGCGGCGGGCAGGAGGAATAGATGCAGTTGGCACAGCATGAGGTCGTCATAGGTTCTCCCTTCCTTCGTTTTCGTCGGTTCTCGTGGCCGGCGGCAGGTTCTTGCCCGCTCCGTCGCGGTCGGGGACGAAGGCCCGGCCTACGGGACGCCGCTACCTGCGACATTCAAATAATAATAAACAAACACTGCCTGTGTGTCAACAGACAATACAGCAAAATTCGCCGTCATAAGTCACGGTCCGGGCGGGGATTATGAAGGGGGCAGAAGAAAAATAGGACGAATCTCCCCTGCGAAGGACCGGCGCCAAGGCCTTTGGCCTTCACGCGGCCACCCGGCGGATTTGTCATGCTGAGCAAAGAGAAGCATCGGGCCAACGAATGGAATCTACGCCCGTTCTCCTGTGCGGCCCAGATCCTGCGCTGGCGCTCAGGATGACAATAGGGATGATCCGGGCTCCACAAAACGTAGTCGTACACCCCAACGGCGGGTCTCGCGGTGAGGCTTGAAGGCCGGCCGGGGCGGCGGCCGCATAATGGGCGGGATCGTGCGGGGGTCGAGCCCGGCCGGGTATGTGTACACTTTGGCAGCTACGGGGCGACGGCAGGGCGAGGAATGACGGAGCATGGCCAGACCTGCATAGGGCGAAAAGGATTGCATCCCGCCCGATTCCCGGTACTATACTTCTCATCGGTCGTCTCAGGCCCCGGATCGGGGTCCGGGGTGACAAGGTTGCGCAGCTCGTTACGGTTACCGTCAGACGTCTGACGATCCGAGCCGCGTCACCGCAGCCGCGTGACGATCCCTGTTCGAAGTGAGGCAGGAACTATGAGGACATCCAAACTAAGCCGGTTCGTTCTTCTTGCTTGCGTGGTGGTTGCTTTGTGCCTGCCGGGCTCGGGCTGGGGCAAGACGCGGGCTTGGGAGGGGACGATCACGATTCCGACCTATGGCTGGTCCCAGGACGTGAACCCCAAGTTCTGGGCCCTGGAGGATCAGATCAAGCTCTCCACCACCGTCAAAGGGGCGATCGTGTACCCGTACCCGATGCAGGACCATCTGTCCCGGACGAAGGAGGACCGCACCTACAAGGCGCTGTTCCTTGAAAACGAGTACCTCAAGGTGACCTGCCTGCCGGAGTTAGGCGGGCGGCTGCACTCGGTACTGGACAAGACCACGAATGAGGAGACGTTCCACTGCAACCACGTCATCAAGCCGAGCATGATCGCGATGCGCGGGGCCTTCATCAGCGGCGGCGTCGAGTGGAACGCCGGACCGCAGGTGCATACCGTCACCATCGTCTCGCCGGTCGATGCCTTGATCGGGACCGACCCGGACGGCTCGGCCTGGCTGGAGGTCAACAACCTGGAGCAGAGCCTGCGGACCCGCTGGACCGTCCGCGTGACGCTCCATCCGGGAAAGGCGTATCTCGACGAGCAGATGCGCATTTTCAATCCCGTGGATGCCGTAAATCCTTACTATTTCTGGAATTGCACCGCGTTCCCGTGCCGCAAGGGCACCCGCTTCATCTATCCCATGACCCTCGGGACCGACCACTATGGTGTCAAGTTCTTCAACTGGCCCGTCCAGGACGGCCGGGACCTGTCGTGGCTGAAGAACTACCCGGAGGCGTCGTCGATCTTCGCCGTGGATTGCACGTTCGATTTCTTCGGGGCGTACGATGTGGACGCGGACCGGGGCGTCGTGCAGGTCGCGGACCACTACGAGCTCAGCGGCAAGAAGGCTTGGACGTGGGGGACCTCCGACTTTGCGATGGTCTGCCAGAAGAACCTGACGGACGACGATGGGGCGTACATTGAGGTCCAGAGCGGGCCGCTGCCGACGCAATCCGACTACGGCATGCTGTTGCCGCGGCAGGAGGTCACGTGGCGGGAATGGTGGTATCCGGTCCACGGGCTGGGCGAGGGCTTCGAGTTCGCCACGCGGGACTTGGCCGTGCAGACGATTCGCGAAGGCGGCGACCTTCAGTTGCGGCTGCTCGCGACCGGGCGATTCCCCGGAGCCTCCTGCTCGATCAGCCAGGAGGGCAAGCAACTGCTCGCCAAGAAGCTGAACCTCGACCCCAAGGGGCCGCAGATCGTCACACTATCGCCGGACCCGAAGGCGCCGGTGGATGTGACCGTCAAAACGGCCAAGGGCATGGTTCTGGCGTCCTTCACGACTCCTTTGCCGATTCCGAAGACGGACCCGCCGCAGCGGCCGGACTTCATGAATAAGCCCGATGGGCAACTGACGGTCGAGGAGAAGTTCCTCACGGGGCCAGAAGCAGGACCTGGCCACGAATCGCAAGAAGGCCCGCGAGTACTACGAGAAGGCCCTGGCGGATGATGCCGCGTACGCTCCGGCCCTGCGCGGGCTGGGTGTGCTCGATACCAAGGCCGGGCTGTATGAGGAGGCTATCGCCCGGCTGCAAAAAGCGGTGCAGCGGGACCCCGGCGACGGCGTCGCCTGGTACTTCCTGGGCGTGAACTACCTGCGGACGCAAAAGCCGGCCGAGGCGCTGCGCTGTGCCCGGGAGGCGACACGGTGCGGCGCGACGGGGGCTCTGGCGTTCGACCTGGCCGGTCGCGCCCATGCGGCGCTGGGAGAAAAGCAGAGCGGCCCTCGACGCCTTCCAGAAGGCCACCCGGCATGAACTCGATGGACCCGCTGGCCAACGATCATTGGCTGCTGGCTCTGTATGCGGCGGGGGACACCGCCGCGGCGTTCAGGAACGCCGAGCGAGCCGTCGCGCAAGACCCGACGGACCTCGTGCCCCGGGCCCTGCTGGCGTTGCAGGGCGACGGCCAGATGAAGAGCTTCGTGAAGGAGGCCCGGGATTTCGTCGGCGAGGACGACTTTGAGATGCTGGAGACGAGTCTGACTTTCGCTGAGATGGGCTTGGCGAAAGAAGCGGCCCAATTGCTGGCCGCCGTCTGCGTCGATGCCGTCCCGGAGAAAGATCGCAGTCCGCTGCCGATGTACTACCTGGCCTGGTTGACTGTGTCGCGGGCATCCTGCCCGCGCTCCGAGGGCGAGACGCCCTCGACACGGGATGCAGAGACGGCCAAGGCGTGGCTGAGCCGGGCGGCGGACGACGTACCAGGATTTCGTATTCCCGTCGCGGCCGGAGGAGGTGGAGATTCTGAAATACGCGGTGCAAGAGAACCCGGGCGACGCCTATGCCTATCTGCACCTCGGCAACCTGTATGCCCATCTCGGGCGTCCGGCGGAGGCGGCGGCGCAATGGCAAAAGGCCGTTGATCTGAACAAGGCCCTCAGCGTGGCCCAGCGCAACCTCGGTCTTTACGCCTGGGCAGCGAGCAACGACTTGCCGAAGGCGGAGCAATCCTATCGCAAGGCGATCGAGGCCCGGCCCAAGGACCAGACCTTGTACCGCGATCTGGCGGAGATCCTGATGGCCCAGTCGAGGCGGCCGGAGGCGATCAAGCTGCTGGAGTCCATGCCGTCCGAGGGGCTGCAGCGGGCGGAGATCATCATCATGCTCGCCCAGGCGTATGAGGACGAGCGGCAGTACGACCAAGTCATCAACCTGCTGGAGTCCACGCCTTATTTCGTCAACTGGGAGGGCCAGACGATTACCTGGGACATCTTCCATCGGGCGCACATGAAGCGCGGGCAGAACCGCTTCGAGGGCAAGGATTTCGCCGGGGCCTTGAAGGATTTCGAGGCCGCCTTGACCTACCCGGACAACATCGGCGTCGGCCGCTCGAACCGGCCGCATGAGGCGGATGCTCAGTACTGGAAGGGCAAGGCCCTGCTGGCCCTCGGCCGCCTGGAAGAGGCGCGGGCCGCGTGGAAGGAAGGTGCGGCGGGTCCCGAAGGCCGCGGAGAACAGAGCAAATATCGCCAGCTTTGCACCGACGCCCTGCATGAAAACCAGATCGTGAGCGGTTGATGGCCACCCTGCGCGGCGAGCCGGTGGATCGCCCCGCAGTCAACTTCTACGAGATCGGCGGCTTCGAGGTAGACCCGGCCGACCCGGACGAGTTCAACGTCTACCACGACCCGTCGTGGCGGCCGCTGCTGGAATTGGCTGAGGAACGCACGGACCTGATCCGCATGCGGAGCCCCGTCCGCGCCCGCTCCTGGGACCCGAGTTCTGGAGGGCAGAAGACAGAGGACGGAGGACGGCGTGAGGCCGATCTGGTGCAGGTACACAAGTACGTGGAGGATCAATGGCACTGCACACGCGTGACGATCCGGATCGGCGGGCGGATGCTGTCTTCGGTGACGCGTCGCGATCCCGCCGTGGACACGATCTGGACGACCGAACACCTGCTCAAGAGCACGGACGATCTCAAGGCGTATCTGGAACTGCCCGACGAGTTCTTTACCGAGCACGTTGATGTGGCCAAGCTGATCGAGGACGACGCCAAGGTGGGCGAGCGCGGCATCGTCATGGTGGACACGGAAGACCCGATCTGTGCGGCGGCCTCGCTTTTTCGCATGGAGGACTTCCTGACCTTCGCCCTGACGGAACCGGTGTTGTTTCATCGGCTTCTCGACAAGCTCGCGCGGCCCTTGTATGCCAGAACCGAGCACGTGTCCGAGGCGTTCCCCGGGCACCTCTGGCGTATTTACGGCCCCGAGTATGCCACCGAGCCGTTTCTGCCGCCGCGCTTGTTCCAGGAGTACGTGGTCCGCTACACGGAGCCGATGGTCCGGGCGATCAAGAAGCATGGCGGCTTCGCCCGCATTCATTGCCACGGCCGGATCGCCGCCATTCTGGACGCGATCTGTGCGATGGGCGCCGATGCGACGGACCCGATCGAGCCGCCGCCGCATGGCGATGTCAGCCTCGAATTCGTGCGTCGTGAGTATGGCGATCGACTGGTCCTCTTCGGCAATATCGAGCTCTCCGACCTCGAGTCGATGGAGCCGGCCCAATTCGAAAGGCTTGCAGCGCAGACTCTTGCCGACGGCACGCGAGGCTCAGGCCGAGGCTTCGTCCTGATGCCCTCCTCCGCCCCCAACGGTCGGCAGATCACGGCGCGCATCCTGAAGAACTACGAGACGATGGTGCGACTGGCCGAGACGTTCCGGCCCTGAGGGCCGCTCATCACGTCTTCTTCACGGACTTCGTGCCCGTTGCTGTGCCATGCCATCCTTGCTGGCCAAGGTGTCGAGCAAGGACTCCACATTCGCTCCCGTCGGTATCTTTCTGCTCACGGCTGCGCCTTGCGATTCGTTTCGGTTTGCGGCGAATCACCTCTTGACCACCAGAATGGGGATGGCCGTATCCTTGTGGATCACCCCGTAGGTAACGCTGCCCAGGGCCGCGGCCACCAACGCGTCTCGCCATGGGAGCCCATGACGATCAGGTCTACCTTGGACTTCTCCGCCTCTTTCACGATCTCCTCCACGGGATGTCCCGAGGTGATCAGGGTCTGCGCGGGAACCCCTGTTTGGGCACACAGTTTCTCAAGCTCGCCAACGTGTCTCTCCGCCGCCTCGCGCAAATAATCGTCTAGGGACTCCGCGACACCCGGGGACGAGCGCCCCAGCGACACGGCGCAGTCACCAGCAAGCGTTTGTCCATCACGCTGATGATCCGGATGGAGGCCTGCAACTGTTTGGCCAGGCCCACCGCATAGGCGCCTGCCTTGTTTGCTGTTTGGGAACCGTCGGTCGGCACGAGAATGGTCGAAATCATACACTCCCCTTAGACAAAGACTTGTTCTGGCACACTCTTCTTGGACAACAAAGAGGCTTGGGTCGGGTCAAAGATCCGGTAGGCGAGCAGCTTCACGCGGTCGTTGACCAGGAACCAGGCCAGCGCGTAGCCCCAGACCGCCAGGCCCCACCCCCAGCCCAGGGGGATCATCAGGATGCCATACACTGCGAAGAGGGTCGCGATGACCTGCGTGCCGAGCACCGCCGCCAGCAGAATCCGTGCGGGACGGATCGACCAGAAGGGACCACGCGTACGCGTGACAAAGATTGTCAGGTGCCCCGCCACCGACAGTTTCAGGTACATCAGCGACTGGATGAAGCCGCGGTCGAGGTGAAATACGCGTTCCCCCAGATAGAACAGCCCGAACGAGGCCACCACGCCCGCCACCCCCAGGACCGTGGCGATGCCCAGCACCAGGTGCATGTTCCAAGCCTCGGGCTTGTTCCAGTAGTGAACCTTGTCATATGCAATGGACAGGATCGCGCCGTCGTTGAGCAGGGCCAGGAGAACGATCATCACCGCCGTGACCGGGTAGAAGTTGAATACCAGGATGGACAGCGTCATGAACAGCAGTACGCGGATCGTCTCGGCGATGCGGTAGATCGCGTAACTGTTCATCCGCTGGAAGATCTTGCGGCTTTCCTTGATCGCGTCGATGATGACCGATAGGCCGGGCGTCAGCAGGACAATGGAGGCCGCGGCGCGGGCGGCGTCCGTCGCGCCTGAAACGGCGATGCCGCAGTCCGCTTTCTTCAGCGCCGGGGCGTCGTTCACCCCGTCGCCGGTCATGCCGACGATGTGCCCGCGCTGCTGCAGGACGTCCACAATGTGGAACTTGTGTTCGGGGAACACCTGGGCAAAGCCATCCGCTTTCTCGATGGACTGGGCCAACTGCGCGGTCTCGTGGTGCTTTGTGTCGCCGAAGCCTTCGGCGTCGAGGATATTGGCGCCCATCCCCAGTTGTCCGGCGGTTTCCCGGGCGATGGCCAGTTGGTCTCCCGTAACCATCTTCACGTTCACGCCCATCTGGCGTGCGGTGGCGATGGTTGCCTTGGAGTCTTCTCGGGGCGGATCGAAAAGCGGCAGCACGCCCAGAAACTGCCATTGGCCTTGCGCGTCCGTCCGGGCCACGCCCAAAGAACGAAAACCTCGCTTTGCGAAGGCGCTGATGGCTTCGTCCACGACGGGCTTGACCTGCCCGGCGTTGGCCGACAACGCCAGGATCACCTGCGGCGCACCCTTGGCGACCTGGAAGGTGCTTCCGTCGGCCGCGTTGATCGTGGCCTCGGTACGCTTATGTACCGGGTCGAACGGCTGGAAATGGACCACTTGGTAGCGATTGAGAGCCTGCTCGTCCTTCAGGCCGCTGAGCACCGCCAAGTCGATAGTGTCCTGGTCCTCCGCGCGACGCCAGCGCGGCGCTTAGGTTAATCTCTTCGGGGGGGACGCCGTTGGCGCTGAACGGTTCCCCCAGCGTCAGCTTGTTCTGCGTCAGGGTGCCGGTCTTGTCGGAGCACGAACACATCCACGCCCGCCAATTCCTCGATCGCCGCCAGCCGGCTGACGATGGCCTCCTTGGCGGCCAGCAGGCGTGCGCCAACGGCCATGGTCACCGACAGGACCGTGGGCATCGCGACCGGAACGGCCGCCACGGTCAGCACCAACGCGAACTGCAGGACGGTGAGCATCCGGTCGCCCCGGAACAACGCGACGGCCAAAATCAACACCACCAGTATCACGGCTAGGAGGATCAGGTAATCGCCAATCTTCAACACGGCGCGCTGGAAATGGCTGACGCTGTGCGCCTCCTGCACCAGTTGCGCGGTCTTGCCAAAATAAGTCTTCGCGCCGGTGGCATACACCAAGGCCTCGATTTCACCTTGGCGGATGATGGACCCCGAAAACACGGCCTCGCCCGGCCGGCGTGTGGCGGGCAGAGATTCCCCCGTCAGGGCGGACTGATCCACCTCGACCGGGTCACCCTCCAGCAATCGCGCATCCGCCGGCACGATGTCGCCGAGACGCACGCGGATGACGTCGCCCGGCACCAGCTCCCGTGCTGCCACGGTGGTCCACTTCCCCTCCCGTCGGACGCGGGCCTTGATCGCCAGCTTGGCTTTCAGCGCGGCGATGGCGTTGCCCGCCTGGTATTCCTCCCAGAAGCCGACGACGGCGTTGGCCACCAGCAGAACGAGGATGATAAAGAAATCCGGCCAATGCCGGACCAGGGCCGACAGAATGATCGCCCCTTCGATCATCCACGGGATCGGTCCCCAGAAATAGGTGAGAAACTTCAGGAAGGGATTGGTCTTCTTTTCGGAAATCTCGTTGTATCCGTACTGGGCGAGCCGTTGTTGGGCCTCGGCTTGACGGAGGCCGTCCTGTGCCATCAAAACATCTCCTCTACACCAGCGTGGGCGCCCCGGGCTCACGACACAATCATGCCCCTTCGCCACGATCTGCGATGAGGCCGTGGACCCCTCGTCAGTCTTCTTGGGCCACGACGCCGATCTCAAAATCCAGAACCTGTGGAGTATACGGGACGCCCCCCCTCTGGGTGCGTTCGCGGAATTGTTTTATGGCGACTCCGGAACGCTTACAACGGCGTCGCGTCGAATACGAGGACTTCGAACGGCTTCAGATCGAACGTGTGTTCCTCGCCCGCCGAGAGGGTGATTGGCTCGGTTGCCGAGTCGCCCTTCCAAGGGCTTTTCAGGGAGTACTCCTCGGGGGCTCCTTGTGGCAGCTCGAAGGCTTTGCCGATGTCGATTGTGATCTTGCCCGATGTGTCTTTGGGGTTGCGGAGGGCGAGAATGCCCTTGCGCTGGGACCAGGAGGCCCAGCCGTAGAGATTGCCTTTCGCGGGGTCGCCGCCGATCCAGTGAGTGTCCACGAGCACGTCTGCGTTCGCGCGGGACCAAATGGCCGCCTCGGCCAGGGCATCCCAGGTCTTGGCATCCAGCAGGGACGGAGTGAGATACAGCTCCTGGCAATTCGTGCCGCTGGCGAAGAAGCTACGGATGTCCTCGACGAGGCGGTCGGTATCGTTGGGAAGACCGTGGTTGGCAAACATGACGCCCTGGGTCATCAGCGAATTGATCGGATACAGCGGCGCCCGGCGCACGACGTTCTGATAGGTCTGGGCATCGCGGTAAGTGACCTGCTGCTGCCGTTGCGAGCCCCAGCCGCAGGTGCCCCAGTCCTTGCCGGAGCGCCAGGTCGAGTCCGCGTACCAGAGCCAGTAGGGCGACGACCACGTGCCGGTCGTGACATTGATGAAGAGGTCGGCCTGGGCCGCCCGCAGATCGCCGATCAGGCGCAGCAGGGCCTCCACGTCCACCCTCGATTCGGCCGGGCGCCGGTGGGCACGCCGCCGGAGCTGATGCCGTCGAACTTGAAGTAGTTCAGGCCGTAATCGCGCACCATCCCCAGGCAGGCGTCCCGGAAGCGGGCGTAGTACTTCGGCCCGGCCATCGAGAAGCCGGTCTTATTCGTCTCGAAGCCTTCTTTCAGGCCGTACTTCATCCTCTCCTCCTTGGCCTTGCCGTAGCCGCCCCACGGCGACAGCCACGCTCCGACGCCGGCGTGGTACTGCTGGGCCGCCTTCTGCAGGGCGGCGAATCCGTTCGGGAAACCCTCGTGGAACCGCCACAGGGAAGCGGGATTGTCCCAGCCGTCGTCCGGCACGAAGGAATCCATCACGACCTTGCGCCGCTCGACCAGCTCCTTGCCGAACAGGTCGATTACTTTCAGAGCATCCGGCTCCATGATCTTGCCGAGCCCGTAGCCGAGGTCGTACCAACTGTTGTAGTGGAGGAAGGGCCGATACGGCTGGGCCCGCTCCCGCTCGACGTAGTACAGGAACGCTCGCCGGAGCTGGCCTTGCGGCGCGACGCCCATCACGGAACTATACGTCTGTTCCTCGCCCACCTTCAGGGGCGTGCTGCGCGGCAGGCAGCATTGAACTATCCGAGCCGAGCGTCTTGTGTCTTGGACAGCGGGTGCTCGAAGGCGAAGAAAATGTCTCGCGACCGTGATCGGGGAGCCGTCCAGAGTGCCGGCCGGTCTTGGCCGTGGGCGGATTACTTGCACGAGGATGATCTCCCGCATGTCCACGTCGGCTTTCTGCGGCGCGAGCGATACGTACTGACGGACGTAGTTCGAGCCGTCGCGCAGCTCGACGCGCCACTGGATCATGAGATTGTCATCCGCGGCCGCCAGGGTCACGCGGCATTGCTTGCCGGCATTCTTTGCTGCCAGACGCGGGGACTTGGGGTCGGCCTGCAAGCTTCTCGATGTCCGGCAGCCATCCCGTGACGATGTTCCGAGATACGCAGATCGGATGCCTTCAAGACTTGTCCGTCGGCCAGGAGCAATTGGAAACACTCGCACTCCTCCAGCGGCAGAGTCGTGTCCGGAATGCTTGTTCACGAGGGAAACGGGTCGGAGCCGTCCCCAGCCGTCCGTCCCATGCCTGCGCTCCACCGGCCCTCGATGACGTCATTGCTCAGGACGAATTATCTCATTCTGCATCGCCGCTCTGCCCCGCCCGGCACGGGCCGGGATACACGACCGAACCTTCCGCCCTCACGTCACCAACTCCCCAGAACATGGCCAACACCATCCCGAGAATCCCGTATCTTCCCGCCATCGGTGGTTCCTTTCATGCAGAGACTTCCCGAAAAGCTCTTTCCACCAATCCATTCATGTGCTCCTCCTGCTCGATGATGGACTGGACCAATTTCATTTGCGTGCGGCTGCGGTCGAGGTTGTGGCCTTCGCGGTGGACCTTGTAATAGACATCGCCCGCGAGGTAGTCCGTCAGGAAGCGGATGAGCTGCTCGAAGGTGATGAGCTTGCCGCCGAAGACCAAGTGCCGCTTTTCTGCGGGCGTCAGGAAGGAAGCCGTCCCCGCGACGAAGCCCTGCGCCAGGGCCTCGAACAGATCGATATCCACCGCGACCTTCGACAAATCCCGCTCATCCTCCGCCGCGGGGCAGGTGGCGGTGCGCACGAGGTCGCCGAAGTCGTAGGCGGACAGGCCGGGCATCACGGTGTCGAGGTCGATCACGCAGACGCCTTTGCCGTGCCCGTGTCGAACATGACGTTATTGATCTTGGCGTCGTTGTGCACGCTGCGGATGGGGACCTCGCCCCGTTGCACGAGGTCGTACAGGACATGGCAAATGGCCGCGTGCTCGAATACGAACTCGATCTCGGCCTTGGCGTTCTTCGCCCGGTTGGCCACATCCGCCTGAACAACCTCCTGGAAGCGCTCGAACCGTCGGGGCGTGTTGTGAAAGCCGGGAATCGTCTCGTACAGCGGCGGCCCGGGCAGGTCGATCAGCAGGGATCTGGAACCAGCCGAACATCCGCGCCGCCTCACGCGCCAGGGCGGCGGATTGCAGCGCATCGTAGGTGACCGCGTTCTCGATGAAGTTGTACATCCGCCAGACGTTGTCGCCGGCATCTCGATAGTACCGCACCGCCGTCTTTGGTCGGGATGACTTCCAATTGCCGCGAGACCGACGCGGGATCGGTGGCGGCCAGCTTCGTGCGGATGTGCTCGGTGATGCGGACGATGTTCGCCATCACCTCCACGGGCTTCGTGAAGACGATCTGATTGATCCGCTGGAGGACATAGCTGTCGCTGGTCCGTGGTCACGATGAACGTATCGTTGATGTGCCCGACCGGAATGGGAGCGATCGCACGCGGCTCACCCCGCGTGCGAAATTGCCGGGCCAGAGACGGGAGGTCGTATTCCATCGCTACGCCCAGAGCCTTTCCGGATAAACGCCTTGCGTCGATCAGCTGGCGGATGCAGGCGGTCGCGAGGGACTTGTCCGCCCGGTACGTGACGCCGAACCAGGGATCGTTCGTGGGCAGGACTTTTACTGTGGCCTGGCCGCCGGTCACAAGCTGATCCACGACGAATGGGATGTACAGCTCCGCGTCCTTTTCGTGACCGTGCTCCGCGAGGAACCGCGCGAATTGCGACTCCAGGAAGCCGAAGAGCGAGGGCTGAAAGCCCCAGAGGTTCATCGAGACCAGTTCCTCTCCAGTCAGCGCATGCGGCGTGCCGTCGGGATCAAAATACCGGATGCCGGTGGCCGTCTTCTCGACCTTCTTTCGCTCGACGACATGCCTCAAAAACGTGCGTTCATCACATTCGGTCACGCCCCTGGCCACCGACCCATAATCGCTCAAGGTGTTCTTGAGAATATAGCCGACCATGGCGTAGTCATTCGGTTTGGCCACGCCCGTCAGGAAATCAACCATCTTCTGGAGCGACTCGCGCCCATAGTAGTCGTCCGCATTAACCACCGCGAAAGGCTCGCGAATGATCTCCCGCGCAACGAGGATGGCATGGCCGGTGCCCCAGGGTTTCTCGCGATCGGGCGGCAGCGGAAAGTCGCCGAGGCAGGCGTCCAGTTCCTGGTAGGCATACGCCGTCTCGACGAAGCCTTCGAACTTGCTACTGACCTTCTCCTGGAAGGCCTCTTCGAAGTAGTGCCGGATCACGAAGACGACTTTGCCGAATCCGGCCCGGAGGCCATCGTAGAGGGAATAGTCGATGATGGTCTGGCCGTAGGGACCGATCGCGTCGATCTGCTTGAGCCCGCCGTAGCGGGTCCCCAAGCCCGCGGCCAGAACCAATAATGTCGGTTTCATATGGTCACTACAAACGGGTCAGTTGCGTCTTGTACTTGGCCCACAGTGTCTTTGTCACCTCAATGCTGTCGCCCTGCGGCTGGGTCGAGCAGACCTCCCGCCGGTCCGACCAATCGGCCATCCAGCGTCGCTGTCGGGTCTGGAAATCCTTCTCCTCGAAAGGCTTGCCGGTTCGGAGCGATGCGCCCAACTCGTGCAGAAACGACTCCCAGCGGGGCAGGTAGTAGCCGGCAAGCAGGCCTGACCACTCCTTGTGGGCGTAGTCGTCGAGCGATGCGCCCTGGCCCCACATCGTCAGAACACGCCGGGCGTTCCATTCGAAATGGGCGTGTTCGGCGTCCGTTGTGCCCCAGCGTTTCGCGTCTTCGAGCCAGCAGCCCAACAGGAACTCCTCGCGGGTCGCCAGCAATCCATCCAGATCGCGGATCAACTGAAGGAACTGCTCCGACGCACTCGCAAAGGCGGAGTCATCTTTCGCTTGAAAAGCCTGGACGATCGCACCGTGTGACACGGCCGCGTGATTACTCAGCACCTGTCGTGCCACATTGACCAGATCGAAGCGGAATGTATCGACCTCGCCCAACTCATTCGCCGCCGCGAGCAGCGCTTCCCAGGCCTTGGCCAACTTGGCGTTGTCGTAGGGCAGCTTCGCCGCCGCCCGGACGTGCGGCACCTGGTCGATGATCGAGCCGGTGTAATGGGGTCCGTCGTAAACGGTCTCCCAGAGAATCTGCCAGGCGCGGCGGGCATCCGCATTGGCCCGGCCGTAACGGGACAGCACGTAGTCGTCGAGCCATTTCCCGACCTCGACCGGCTGGTCCCGCCAAGCCATCTCGAACATCAGATCGTACACGACGGGATTGTATCCCAGCCCCTCATTGACGAACCCCAGGCCGTAGGGTGGGTTCTTAACCCACGCGGTGTCCCCACCCGATGCGTCCTTCACGCGTGGGTTGAGAACCCACCCTACCTGTTGGCGTGAGGGCCGGCAGGTCTCGGGCGATCTTGTCCAGAGCGCCGCTGAGGTGGACCGTGTTGCCGAAGTTCTGGAGGTTGCACCAGAGCCAGGGCTTGCCGTAGAAGGCCTCGGTCTTGCTCCACGCCGGGTTCTGTTCGCACATCAGGTCGAGCACGAGCATGCGGTCGTCCGGCACGGCCCCGAGCAGGGCCCGGGCCTGCGGCGGCTTCCAGAAGTCGGGACTGTTCGTGAAGATCCAGCCCTGCAGGACCCAGATCGCCTCCGGATCGCTGGCCGTCATGCCCGCGTAGACCGCCCGCGCCAGATCGGCCAGGTACTTCGGATCGTCGCTGGGCGGCCGCATTTCGATGAAGGTGTCGGCGGCGTAGAGGTGGTCGGTGCCGAAACGCTTAGCCTGCTCCTCCAAGTAGACGTGCGCGACCTTGGCGAACAACGGGTCGAGCGGATCGAGCAGCGACGGTCTCCCACTCGATCCAGCGGATGCGGTGCATCTTCGCTTCGGGGTATCGCTGGCGAAAGCGCCGCGGGCACGTGGCCGGTGAAGCCCTGCAGCACGGGCGTCATGCCCAACTCGCGCTCGCGGGCGAGGATCTTCTTCGCCAGTTCCTCGTGCCGGTCGATCCAATTCTGAGGCAGCGGCCCGCCCCAGCCGTCGAGGCAGCCCATCCATTGAAACGGCAGATAGGGCGGTCCGGCCAGGAACTCACGGATCTGCTCGTCGGTCATTTCCAGCCGCTTGGCAGACGGCTTGCCACACGGCTTCCTGCCCCGTCACCGCCAGCGGCAGTATTGACGCCGTTCAGCGCCATCCAGTCGATCAACCGCTCCCACTGAGCCCAGTCCCACCAGGGCAGCGAATAGCCGAAGCAGCAGTAGTTCAGAAAGTAGCGGTACTTGGCCCAGCAGACCTGCCGCACCTTCGGCTGGACCTGCGGCAGCGGATTCGGCAGATGGAGCTGGCTCCCGCACAAGGAGATGTCGCAGTGACAGTAGTGCTTGAGATACCAGTTCAGGGCCGTGGCCATCGAGAGAGCCGTGTTGCCCCGCAGGACGATCTTGCCGTCGCGGCTTTCGATCTCAAAGACATCCCGGCCCGACACGGGGGCAATCGTCTCGAAGAGAAAGCGATCCACCTGCTGCGGCAGCCAACGGCGGAGCAGCGCCTGCGCGGCCGCCGGCGGGTTCGACTCCGTGCCGTCCGGAGACCGGTCCCTTGTCCAGAGGCCGGTAATTCACTTCCAAGGCCTGGAGCCGCTCCAGATCGCCGGCCAGGCGGGTCAGGAACTGGTCCCAGTGGCGGCTTTCGCGCGGCGACCAGAGCACCTCCGCCAGCGCGGCGGCACGCGGGTAGGCCATGTAGAAGCGGTGGTTCTGATTGCTGATGAATTCGCCCCACAATTGGGCCTGGCCGCCGAGGACGTGCTTGGCCTGCTCGGCGTTGAGGGCCGCCGGGATCGGCTCGTATTGGTACACCGTCTCCAGAGCGGAGGTTGCCGCCGATGGCCTTGGGCTCGGCTCGCGGCGGGGCCCTGGTAATAGTCGAAGTAGGTGTGTGAAGTGGGGGCCATGACGACATCGTGTCCGGCCTGGGCCGCCGTGATCCCACCCGCCTCGCCCCGCCAGCTCATCACGACCGCCCCCGGCGCCAGGCCGCCCTGGAGGATCTCGTCCCAGCCGACCAGCTTGCGGCCGTGGGAGGTCAGGAAGGCGTCCATCTGCCGGATGAACCAGCTATGCAGCTCGGCTTCGTCCTTGAGATTCATCTCCCGGATCAGTCCCTGCATCTCCTCGCATTTCTTCCAGTGACTGATATTGGCCTCGTCGCCGCCGATGTGGATGTATTGGCTCGGGAAAAGGTCCATCACCTCGGTCAGCACGTCCTGCATAAAGGCGACGGTCGTCGGGCGCGGCGCCAGGACTCCCTCGTGGGCCGCCCAACGTTTCTCCATCGGCAGGTCACTCAGCTTCTGCGGATACAGGCCGATCTGCGGATAGGAAACGATGGCGGCCCCGGTGTGGGCGGGCATCTCGATCTCCGGCACGATGGTGACGTACCGCTCGGCGGCATAGCGGACCAGGTGGCGGATGTCCTCCTGCGTGTAGAACCCGCCAACCCGGAGGGCGGAAGACGGATGACGGAGGACAGTGTCATTCTCTGCGATGCGTTCCTGCTGCCCTCTGTCTTCTGTCCTCTGTCATCTGGCCTGCCTCCCTGGATGATCGTCGTGAAGTCCATCCAGGCGCCGGTCTGGGTCAGTTGCGGGTACTTCTTGATCTCGATCCGCCAGCCCTGGTCGTCGGTCAGATGGATTTGCAGGCGGTTGAACTTGTGCAGGGCCATCGTGTCGATGAATTGCTCGACGTCCGGCACGGGGATGAAGTGCCGGGCCGGATCGATCAGCAAGCCGCGCCAGCGCAAAGCGCGGGCGGTCCGTGATCTGCACGCACGGCACCGTCCACGCCACTCCCTCGACCTTGTGCTTGGTGCAGGCGGCGGGCGGCAGCAATTGTCTGAGGGTCTGAATGCCATAGAACAGCCCGGCGGGTGCGGCGGCACGAAGCGTGACGTTCTCGGTAGTTGCCTCCAATTCATATCCCTCTTCGCCCAGTCGCTCCCGCAGGGACGGCTCGATCTTGAGTTGGATGCTGTCTTTGGCCGGCGAGCTGGCGACCAGTTTCAGGCGGTATCCCAGGGCTGGCGCCAAGGCCTCGATAAGCTTGGACGCCTCGCCCGCGGCCGGTCCTTCGGCAACCACGCAGGTGGACGGGGTGATGGTAAACGAGCCGTCCCGCGGCGCGATGGAGACGGGCAGCGGGACGATGCTCATTGCCGCGCTGGCCGCGCCGGCAATCCACAAGCCGGCGCCCACCAACGGGGCTATCATCCGGCCGAATGCTTCATGTGTGAGCCTATCCATCGTTACCTCCTTTGGACTACTGAAGCTTCAGACTGCCGCCGGTCGCGTTCTCCGTCTCGATCTTGTATCCGGCCGGCACCTGGACGCGGCAGGTGGTTTCGGTCTTGTCCTTCCACCATTCGACCACGACCGGGCCTCTGCGGCGTCAGGAGCCGGCCCTGGCACCAGTCCAGGCCGACGTCGGCGATCTTCAGACGGACGGTTTGCTTCTGCGCATCGACACTGTGGACGCCGAGGATGTCGCGATAGAAGGTGTGGGCCACGTGCGAGGCGAAGCCGTGATCGCAACTGGCGGAAGCCCCGACGTTCTCCCAGAGTGTCCCGGTCTGCTCGGCCATGTAGAGATAGTAATCGACCAGTTCTTTCTTGATCTGGGCGGGATAGCCGTAGCGGCTCAGCAGCTCCAGCCGGAGATAGTTGCCGATGAAGGCGTTGGCGGGATGGACCTCGGGGAAGGCCTTGGTCTTCTGCGCGGTTCGGACCGAACTCGTTGACGAGCTTCTTCCAGAGCTCCGGCATGCGTCTGCGGCGTGGCCACGTCGAAGAAGAACGCGAAGTACTGGCAGACTTCGGAGCGGTTGCGCGTGACCTGCGAGCTTTCCGTCCTTCCGCACGGCGTTATCGACGAAGAACTCGCCGTCGAACGACTGCCAGCGGATCGTCGCGCGAATCTGCTCGGCCTGCCTCGACCAAGCTCGGCTCGTCGTACATATCGGCCGGCCGCGGCCAGGGCCCCGGCGTACAGCATGTTGCTCGGGTAGCTGACGTCCTGCACGAAGTCGTTGGCCTTGGACCACTCGATGAAGACCCAGCTCTTGAGCTTCTCCAGCAGGCCGTCCTCGTTCCGGAACCTCTGGAAGTAGCGGTAGAGCGCCGCCAGCCGCGGTCGCAGGGCGGCGACCATCTCCCGGTCGCCGCTGCGGGCCTGGTACTCCTGGAGCTCGACCACGAACCACAGCGCCCAATTGGGGATGAAGACGCCGTCATAGTGGTCGGCCGGGTAGCACATCGGCAGCATCCCCTCCGGCAGATGGGCAAAACTCGCCGGCAGGAGATAGTTCTCGAAGAGGTTCTTCTCGATGGTCGTATTGCCGCACAGGTCGAACGCGACGCGGGAGGTGAAGAAGCTGTCGCAGAGCCAGCCGGCCCGCTCGCGCGAGGGGCAGTCCATGAAGATATCGACCGCGTTCTGGCGGAAGGTCTGCCTGGCGGCGTCGAAGATGCGGTTGAGCCGGGGGTCGCTGCACGAGAACTGGGCCTGGTCCACCTTCGGGATTTGCATATTCCCGCAGGTGCAGATGCGTCACCGCGCAATCGCCCTTGCAGGATATTGAGCTTGAAATACCGCATCGTGTAAGGCTCGAAGGACTCAAGATGGTACGTGCCCGGCTGGAGCACGTAACAGACGGCGTTGACGCAGCCGAGCCGCTTGAAGTCCACGTCGTCCTGCGTGAGAATCTCGTCGAATGTCAGATAGAGCGTCGTCGGCTGGGAGCACCGGACGTTCGCGCCGACAAAGCCGGTCAGGTTCGTACCCAGATCGACGATGGCAAATGTGTTCTCCGCCAGCGTCGATGGCTTGGTCGGGCTGATACGGCTTGCCGATCTTCTCCACCGCGGCCGAGCGAATCTTCTGCAGCTCGATCGACGGCACAACCTCCAGACTCGCTCTCCGGATAGCCCTTCAGTTGCGGTTCGATGTTGACCAGCGAGCGGTCTTTCCACGGCCGGGTCACCGGCACATCGCGTTGGAGCTTGCCTTGTGAGACGAGCGTGACCGGCCGGCGCTCCAGGAAGCGCGGATAGGCCACCCGGCGGGGCAGGAGCTTCGGGGCCGGCTGCACCGATACCTGGGCCGACTTCGATCCCGCGGCCTATCCCACCAATGGTCATCGCCCTGCGCCCAGTCGATAGTATTCGATAAAGGGACGCTGGAAGCTGTACCGCTGCACCTTCTGGAGGCGTTGCGTCAGGATCGTGGCTTCGAAGGTGGCACCTGGGCCCGCTCGTGGCCAGCGAGGACTTTGCCGTTGGACACGACTTCCGCCTGCAGGAAAGCGGGCTCGTCGAGCAGGTAGAAGCTGTTGACGTTATACCCGGCCACTTCGAGGGCCAGCGTGTTCTTTTTTCCCGCGATGCAGCGGTCGAGCGGCCATTCATCGACCCGGTGGAACCCATGCGGCCCGCGGGCGGGGCCGTGGCCCGCGAACTGACCGTTCAGGTAGATGCGATACAACGAGGACGCCGCAATCCGCAGCGTGGGAGTCTCCCCGGGCGGACACTCGAAGACCGCCCGGAATCCCACGAAGAGGTTCTTCTCCGTCTCGCGCCCCGCCGGCCAAACTGCCTTGGCGGTTTGGAATGCCGGCGTCGCGGTGTCGCCCTGGGCCCTCGCTGTGCCCAGCCCGATAGCGAGCACCAGAGCGTAAGTCCACCGGAAGGAACTCGTGGGTGGCAGCCTCAAGGCCTCCGGCCTTGGGGATGGCTGGTCCACAGTTCCGGGCAGGTCTATATTCTCAGGGTAGGCCATCCCCAAGCTGCGCTTGAGGCTGCCACCCATTGTAGCATGGGCATCTTGTTTCATTGTCCTATACCTCCTTCCCAATCGTCCCGCAGGGACGGTTGAAGATAGCCCACCGTTTCAACGGTGGGTACGCGTGGCCGGGACAATGCCCAGCCCCGCCGGGGCGAAAGAAAGCCGACTCCGCGACGAGGGTTTTCTTTCGTCCCTGACAGGACTTGCTTGAGCTTCGACTTCTTTGCCCAGCGATGAATCGCTAGGCTATTCTCTTTCGCCCTGCGGGCTTGCACCGTTTCTCCGATCCTTCACGTGTCGTTATTCCCGCCGCAGAATATCCACCAACTCATTGGCCGCGACAGGTCGGCTGAGCCGGCCATTGGCCGATTTGGGCGACCCGCCGCCTTTGCCGCCGAGCACGGCTTGAATCTTCTTGAGGAGACCGCCGGCATCGACCGTCTTGGCACTGATCGCGATGTTCGCGTCACTGACGACCACTCCCGCGCCGCCTGTTGTCTCCGCGATCATGCCGGCCAGGACGGCAGCCAGCTCTCGCGGCAGCTCCCCCACGTACACGCCGATCGGCGACGATCCCACCGTGACCGGCTCCGCGGACTTGACCAGATCGGCCAGTCGCAGGGACCATATTCGTTCCACTTCTTTGCCGAGTTCCTTGGCTCGCTCCAGGCTCTTCTGGAAGCCCGCGGGCAAATCCGTGGTTGCACAGCCGGCGAGCTTCCGCAATTCCCGCAGAATGGCCGTCTCTGCTTGCGCTCGTTCCAGGGCCTTGGCCCCGGCGAGGAACGAGGCCCGCATCCCTTCCTTCTTGCTCTCAAGATCGAAGATGCGAATGACGCCGATCCGGCCGGTCGAGGCGACATGGGCCCCGCAGCAGGCGGACTGGTCGAAGTCGCCGATCTTCACGACACGGATCACGTCTGCGTCAATCTGCCCGAACCGGCTTCGCACCTGCGCCTCCGGATCGTTGAAGGTCGTCTCGACGGGAATATTCAGCATAACCACGCCCAAGGCCCGTCGCTCGATCTGCTCCACCACCTCCCACTCGACCTTCTTAGCGAAATCTACCGTGCCGCTCTCCAAACCAATGTGTACACCCACCGTCTGCAAGCCGAACTGTGCGGAGGCAATTCCCGACAGGATGTGCTGGGCCGTATGTTGCGTCGCCGTATAGAGCCGGCGCTCTTGGTCGAGGCGCGCGACATATTTTCCATCCGTCAGCGGCCGATCCAGCGTATGGACGATCTTACCACTCACGACCTGAACGTCCTGGACCACCGCTTCGCCAATCGTGCCGCGATCCGCCGGCTGCCCGCCCTCGTCCGGGTGAAAGAGAATCGGATCGATCGTGATCTGATTCGGCCCGACCGTCACCACCTCCACTTCGGTCGCCATCACGTCCGGCTGCGTCCAGTACAATCTCTTCATGGCCGGGATTGTACCGTGCGGTTCGACCACGGGCAACGATGGCGCCATGCGCCAAACCTCAGAGATCCGGGGACGGAGTCTCTGGTCGTTCCTCATTTTAACGACTTCGCGTTTGTCCTGCGAACCGGGCAGACACAAGTTGCATATAAAGAGTGGATGTGGTATAAGCCTCCTCATTATTTGTCATTTGCGATTTATGATTTAGGCTGCGGTGGGCGAAGCAGAAAATCATAAATCATCAATAATCAATCATAAATCCAGGGTGGATGGCTTATGGAAACAGCAGAACTGAAGAACATGATCGGGGAGTTGGGGGCTCGGGTCGAACAGATCCGGGACTGGCTTTGACTTGCCAACGAAGAGAAAGCAGTTGGAGGAGTTGGGCAACAAGATGTCGCAGCCGGGGTTCTGGGATAACCAGGAGAGGGCCCAGGGCGTTGTCGAGCCAGTTGAGTGCGCTCAAAGCGGTGGTCGAGCCGGTCGAGGAGATGCAGCGCGAGGTCAAGGACCTGGCGGAACTCTTCGAGCTGGCGGCCGGCGAAAGCGATGCGGATGAGCTGACGCAGTTGGAGGTGGATGTCAAAGCGCTGGACCGGCGCTGCCAGCAGGTGGAGTTGCAGGGGCTGCTGTCGGGGCCGCAAGATATGCGCAACTGCTTCTTCGGCATCCACGCCGGGGCGGGCGGCACCGAAAGCTGCGATTGGGCGAGCATGCTGCTGCGGATGTATACGCGGTATTTCGATGCGAGCAAATTCAAGTACGAAGAGCTGGACATTACGCCGGGCGAAGAGGCCGGCATCCGCTCGATTACGCTGCGGGTGATCGGGCCGTTCGCGTTCGGCAAGCTCTCGTGTGAGATGGGCGTGCACCGCCTGGTGCGCATCAGTCCGTTCGACGCCAATGCCCGGCGGCACACCAGTTTCGCGGCGGTGGACGTGTTGCCGGAACTGCCGGAGACCGACCTGACGGTCAAAGAGAGCGATCTGTGAGATCGTCTTCTTCCGCCGCGCCTCCGGAGCGGGTGGGCAGAATGTCAACAAGCTCTCGACGGCCGTCCGCATCCGGCATATCCCCACCGGGATCCTCGTCGAGTGCGTCAACGAGCGCAAGCCAGGCGCAGAATAAGAGAATGGGCCTGGCCATCCTGCAAGGCGAAGATCGAGCGGATGGAACAGGAGAAACGCGACAAGGAGATGAACAGGCTCTACGGCGACAAGGGCGAAATCGCCTGGGGCAACCAGATCCGCAGCTACGTGCTCCAACCCTACCAATTGGTCAAGGATCACCGCACCGGCTATGAGACCGGCAACGTCGACGCCGTCCTCGATGGCGAGCTGGAGCCGTTCATCGAGAGCTATCTCCACCACCGCGTCAAGAATAAGAAGAAGGAATAACTGTGTAGGGTGGGGCTTGCCCCACCAACAAGTAGGGGTCCGGTGGGGCAAGCCCCACCCTACAAACCCCGATTACAGAACCGGTAAAGCCCAGACATGAAACAGATCATCGACGTCAAGGTCAAGACTCGAAACGTGGAATTCGCTACGTGCCAGACGGATATGCTCGTGGTGGGGCGCTTCTCGGACGGCGAGCCGGATGAGGCAATCCGGGCTCGACAAAAAGCTGGGTGGCCGGATCGGACAACTGGCCAAGCTGGGCGATTTTACGGGCAAGTCCAAGACGCACGCCATCGTCTATGGTGAAGGCGAGATCGCGGCCCAGCGCGTGCTGCTCCTGGGCCTTGGCGACCAGAAGAAAGCGACGCTCGACACCCTGCGCCGAGCGGCCGCCGCGGCCGCGGGTCGGGCCGTCGATTTGAAAGTCAAGCGCATCTCCCTGGCCCTGCACCGCGCCTTCGGCGACCGCTTCGAGCCGGCGGCGCTGGGCCGGGCGCTGGCCGAAGGCGTCTATCTCGGCAGCTATCGTTACGACGAATACGTCGCGGAGAATGGCAACGGCCGGCTGGGTACGCTCGACGTGGAGATCGTGGACCCTGACGCGGCGCAGCATCAAGAGTTTGGCCCCAGGTGTCTCGGCTGGCGTGGTGGTCGGGCAGGCCGCAGAGCTATGCGCGGACCATCGTCAACCGGCCGGCCAACGTCATCAATCCGCCGACCTTGGCCAAAGTGGCGCAGGACGTGGCACGCGGGCTCAAGCGGGTGAGCTGCACTGTCTTCGACGAGAAGAAGCTCCAATCGCTGGGAATGGGCGGCATCCTGGCCGTCGGGTCGGGCAGCCAGAGCAAGCCGAGGTTGATCGTTCTGAAGTACACGCCCCGTCGCAAGCCGGCCAAGGGCCTGCCGACGGTGGCCCTGGTAGGCAAGGCGGTGACGTTCGATTCCGGCGGCATCAGCATCAAGCCGGCCCAGGACATGGACCAGATGAAGTTCGACAAGACCGGCGGCATCGCCGTACTGGCGACGATCCGGGCCCTGGCCGAGCTGGAGCTGCCGGTGCAGGTGCTGGGTCTGATCCCCTCGGCGGAGAACTTGCCGAGCGGATCGAGCTACCGTCCCGGCGATATCGTGACGACCTATAGCGGCAAGACGGTGGAGATTCTCAACACGGACGCCGAAGGCCGGATGATCCTGTGCGATGCCATCGCCTATGCGGCCCGGCAGAAGTGCGAGGTGATTATCGATATTGCCACTTTGACCGGCGCGTGCATGGTGGCGCTGGGCGCCTACAAGGCCGGATTGATGGGCAATGACGACGCTCTCCTCGGGGCTCTCCAGCAGGCCGCCCAGGAGAGCGGCGAGAGTGTCTGGCACATGCCGACCGGCGAGGAGTACGCCGAAGAAATGAAGAGCAAGATCGCGGACCTCAAGAACGCGGGCAGCCGCTGGGGCGGGGCCTGCACGGCGGCGGCGTTCCTCCAGCAGTTCGTGGGCACGGCGAAATGGGCCCACTTGGACATCGCCGGGCTGGATGTTTTCCTCAAGCCGAGCGAATACGGCTGCGTGGGCGGGACGGGCTTCGGGGTCCGGCTGTTGACGACGTATCTGATGAATCTGGTCAGGGGGAAGTAAAAAGTTTGAAGTGTGATTTTTGATGGAAGAACCGAAATCAATTGATATGGAGCGTATCCGCAAGGCGGTGGCGGAGATTCTGCTGGCGGTCGGCGAGGACATCGAGCGGGAGGGTTTGCGTAAGACGCCCGAGCGGGTTGCGCGGATGTACGCGGAGTTGCTGGGCGGCACGCTCGAAGACCCGAGCATCCATTTGCAGAGCGTCTTCACCGAGAAGTACGACGAGATCGTGCTGCTGCGGGACATCCCGTTCTACAGCGTTTGCGAGCATCACCTGCTGCCGTTCATCGGCCAGGCCCATGTGGCTTACCTGCCGACGGGCAAAGTCCTGGGCGTCAGCAAGATCGCGCGGATCGTGGACAGCTTCGCCCATCGGCTCCAGGCCCAGGAGCGGCTGACCGGCCAAATCGCGGACTTTCTCATGCAGAACCTGCGGCCCTTGGGCGTGGCCGTGGTCTTGCAGGCGTCGCATAGCTGCATGACGATCCGCGGCATCCGCAAGCCGGGCTCGGAGATGGTCACCTCGGCCTTGCGCGGCTCGTTCAAGAAAGACGCCCGCAGCCGGGCCGAAGTCCTGCACCTGATGCACAATGGAAAATGAAAAGAAGTGCGATGTGTGATCGTTGATGGTTGATTTGTGAGGGCGACCGGGTCGGCAGCATCTCTTAAGTCAACCATCAAACATCAACCATCAAAAATCATAGATTGCAGATGGGCGGATGGATAGTCGTAGAGACGAGGTTCGGTTGGGTCGGTCGGTGCGGTTCTCGGTCAGTCCGTTTCTGGAAGAGCACAAACCCGGATTCAATTCTTACGCTTCCAAGCCGGCGGGGGAGGGGCTGAGCATTTTTCTGGAGCTGGCAGTGGAGTTGGTCGGGCCGCTGGACCCCCAGACAGGCCTGCTCGTGAATGTCAGCGATATCGACCGGGTCGTGCGCCGGTATGCCGTGCCGGTCTTCACCGAACGAATCGGCGCGCACCTGCGCCGAGGCGAGCATATCAGCTTTGCGAGGATCGTGCCGATGCTCCGGGCCGCCGGGGAACACCTCCGCGACAAATTCGAGCCGGCCCAGGTGGACCGCCTCATGTTGAAACTGAACCCCTTCCGGAGGCTCGCGATGGATACCAAAGAGCCGGGCATGCTGTACTTCAGCGAGAAGTTCGAATTCGCCGCCACGCACAAACTGTGGAATAGCCGCTTCTCCGAGCCGGAGAATCTCAAGATCTTTGGCAAATGTGCCAACCCCACCGGCCACGGGCACAATTATCTCGTGGAAGTTACCGTGCAGACGCCCGCGGACGGGCCAAGCCTGGAGATCGGTGAATTCGAGCACGCGGTGGATGCGCAGTTGATGCAGTTGCTGGACCACAAGAACCTCAATCTCGACGTCGCCGCTTTCCACGACACCATCCCGACGGTGGAGAACCTCGCCGTGTTCGCTTGGGGGCATCTGGCCGGCAAATTCGCCGGGGCCGAGCTGCACTGCGTCACCGTCTGGGAATCCGACCGGACCTACTGCTCCTATTACGGCCCACAGGTGTCTGCGTAGGGTGGGTTCTCAACCCACGCGCGCCTTACGTGAGGCGCCCTGGGCGCGTGGGTTGAGAACCCACCCTACAACCCCTCCATGGTCTTTTGCGTCTCGGAATGATATACTTTGCAGACCCAGCCGAAGCCAGACGCTCTGTGCTCCGTCATCATCGCTCTGGTTTCAATGGCTTGCCGTTAATCTCGACGTGACCGTTCCTGATAGTTATGGGGTCATCCTTGTGGAGAATGAGGTACTTGATGCCGTTTACCGTGAGCACTTCGTTCTCTAATCTAACCGTGAAGTCTCCGTCTTCATATGTGAACCACTCGTACTGGTCATCGGCGCCCTTGATGGTGCCATGTATGTGATCGCCGCAACCGAACAGCAATGTGTTGATAATCACAACCACGTGCTGTCCGACTCTATAGGTGCCCTTAGACCCACCGCAGGAAAAGCTGGTACAGCAGACGATGCCCAATACGCATAACAGAAGGATATTCCTGATCCTATGCGACATCGGACCGACTCCCGCTACTTACCTGGCTTCTTCTTTGGCTGGACCGAGAGTAGGCCCTCCACTGCCCTCTCGAATGACAGAGGAATCCGGTTCCGGTTTGACTTGTCCGTCTTTGTTCTCGGTTTTGACATCAGTTGCTTTCGCTTGTTCTTTAAGAGGGAAAACAAATCGACCTGGGGTAGCGGGTTCAAGGATAGGGTGACTAATCAAACCCGTGTGGCTCTTCATCTTCTCGTCGTAGGTGTGAACCGCGTCAAGGGTAAGACGCTTAGCGGTAGCAAGGTGAATGGCATCAGCAGGCTTCAAGCTCTTGCCACTCTTCAATGCCGTCCTTATCAAATCCTGTGCATCCCACAAGATCGGCTCACCAATCTCTATCATCTTGATAGGTGAAGGTGGAAGCCAGAATGCGTCTATCTTTTTTCTGGTCTCCTCATCAAGTACCTTGGAATTCTTCTCTGCCTCCGCATAGGCCACTTCCGCAATGGAAAGGATCGACGTATAGATTTCCGCTTTCCCTTGGTCGCAGTCGTCAAGGATAGCTTCAATTATGGGGACCCGGTCGGGATTCGCGTTGATTTCAGAAAGGAAAACACACGCATCCCAGTAGTACCGTTTCGGATTCTCCTTCTCCTTGCTCTTAGTCATCTCGCGATCTCCGAATTACATCCTCGGGTAGAGCCGTACCGAGGAATCCGGGCGCAGCACGCAGGGCTTGTCGCCAGTCTCCAGGCTTCCCCTCGGGTAAGACCCTCACATTCTTGACATCGCGTATTGTAGTCGCGCGGCCCGTCTCTGGGTCCCGATGTATGCGCCCTTCGACTATAGCCGTCCTACCCCACGCGTCCCGCATGGTGCCCTCGAATCCCGCCGGCAGATAACAGGAAACCGCCTTGTCATCTACCAGATCGTATAAGGTGAACCGGAGCCCACCTCTATTGGAGAGACTCTGAACCCTGCCTCTCATCGCCCCCCAGACCACCTGCGTTTTTCGCGGCAGAGTGGGAACCTCGGTCTCAACGGCCTTAACGGTCTCAGTAGGCAAACTGTGGAGTACCTCTATGTCATCGTCCGGGTTCTCGAAACGAATCGAACGAACCGTACCGTTGATTACGGAGATGAAGTCTTTGGCGGTGTCCCACAGCGCAGAGGAATAACGGAATGGGGTGCCCTCTTGGAGAGATCGCCCTACGTCCAAGTACGCATCGACGACCTTCTCCACGTCAGGGAGTTGCTCCTCATCCTCAACGCATCCTTGGGCCGTAGCTATAGCGCTACTGGTCTCCAAACCCACAAGGACCCACTTGACTTTGGTGTTCGGAGCAACCTCATTCGTCAGGCCACTTATCAGCGACTCGAATTTGCCGATAGCCTGCGCAAACACATCCAAGGTTATTGCATCGCCGTTCAACGCAACGGTAATCGTATCCTTCGCCATAGTGTGCCTCACGGTCTCTCTGCCGTGTCCCGAAATGAGTCCCGGTACATCAACCGCGTTCCTTCCGCGCCTTTGATCGCAGCGACCATGCGTTCACCGTCACTCATCTTCCGGCGGTCCCACCGGAACCCGAACTCGTCACAGTGCCGATGCGTATGCTTCCTACTAAACCAATGGAATATACCATAGTGCCCGCGCTTGAGCAACGCAAAATAGCTTTTCGATTAGATCGCACGGACACATCAACATGGGTGCGTCAAGTGAGCCTGCGTTCGGCGCAGGGTAAAGGGTAGCTGTTCTATGACAGCCAGTGCGGGCACGGTTTGTTTCGTTGGTGAACCATGCCCATATTCTATCACGGAGTGCGGTTTGCGCAAGACGCGGCAGCCGTGGGTTTGCGAAATATATCATTCCGTTGCGTCTTATCGGATTCGGTGGGGCAAGCCCCACCCAACCATGAGTATCATAGCGAGAGGGAGGCCAGGATGAGATAGAAGAGGAGCGTCAGAACGTCCGTGAGTGCCAGGGTGGCCGGTCCGGCGGCGATTTTGGGGTCCAGCCGCCGAGCGTACAGGAGCGTCGGCACGGTGAGCCCGACCAGACAGGCGGAACACAAGGACAGGAGGATGGTGGCTCCGAGGACCAGGGCCGGCCCGGACTCCTGACGCCATAAGAGGGTGACGATGGCCACCGCGCCGCCGGAGGCGAGACCGAGCAGCAGGGCCCTACTCAACTCCCGCCGGAGCGTCCGAAAATACCAGTCCAGTTTTGGGCGGCTTGCCCGCAAGGCTTGGATTGTCATGGTCATCAATTGGCTGCTGCCTATCGGCATTCGCGGAGGTCTCACGCCAAAAAAGAGCGTAGGCTCTTTGAAGAAATGGCCGCGGCGGGTAGTCTATTACTTTAGCAGCAGGTCTCTCGGTGCCGGGGGACCGGGCATGGAGTCGGCCATTGGATAGTGCCTGCGAACAGTCCGTACCACTTTGCAGCCCCGACATCCGCTCGAAGGGTGATTTCGAGGCCTTTGTCAAAGAGCACATGAAGCTTGCCTACTCGACCGCCTTGGGTCTGGTCGGCAACCGCGAAGATGCTCTGGAGTTGTCGCAGGAGGCGTTTTTTCGGGCCTATCAGCATTATGACCAGCTCAGTGCCGCGGGCAAGTTCTTCCCGTGGTTCTACCAGATCCTGCGCAACTTGTGCTTCAGTCACCTCCGGAAGCGGCGGGTCCGCCGGGCCCACGAAACGAAGATGGAGGATGCCGCCCGGAGGACAGAAGACAGAGGACAGAGGACAGAAGACGGAGATGCCTGCTGTCCTCCGTCATCCGACCTCCGTCATCCGGCCGACACGGGGGATCATTTTGACCCGGCGCTGATTGCCGAGCGAAACGAGTCCAAGGACCGCATCTGGCGCGCGATCGGCCAGCTCGACGAGAAGCATCGCGAGGTCATCATCCTGCGGCACTTCCAGAACCTGTCGTATGATGACATGGCCAAACTGCTCTTCTGCAACCGCGGGACGGTCACCAGCCGGCTGTTCTACGCCCGCCAGCGGCTCAAGGAAATACTGGATCAAGAGAGTGGCTCCTTTGATCATGTAGCGGGGCCCCCCAACGCGATGAACCGTGTTGGGGCCCCCGACCAGCCGCCCTCGGCTGGGAAAGCATCACCCCCGGGGGCGGGGGTGCCACACAAGGAGCCCGAGAAAGGAGGTCAGATGCTATGACCTGCCAGGACCATAAAGATCTTATGATGGCGTACTTGGATGACGAATTGGACGACGAGCACAGACGGATCTTCGAAGGACACCTGGCGTCCTGTCCCGACTGTGCGAAGGAATTGGCCCAGTTCAAGAAGCTCAAAGAGATCACCGACGGGGTGGCCTTCGTCGAGCCGGAAGACCGGGTGTGGGACGAGTACTGGGGCGGCGTGTACAATCGTTTCGAGCGGGGCGCGGCTGGGTCTTGTTCTCCGTGGCGGCCATTGCGCTAATGATCTATGGGGGCTTCGAGCTCATTGAGCGGATCATCGAAGACCGGACCGCGGGAGTGCTGCTGAAGGCCGGCCTGCTGACGCTGATCGGCGGGCTGGCCATTCTGTTTGTCTCCGTGGCGCGAGAGCGGGTATACTTCTGGAGCAAGGACAGGTACAAAGATGTCAGGAGATAAGCCATGCTGCTGGCAACGACCGAAACGATAGCCGGAAAAACGATCGTCAAGCACCTTGGCCTGGTGCGCGGCAACACGATCCGCGCTCGAAATGTGGGCAAGGACATCCAGGCGTGGCTGCGGAACCTCGTGGGCGGCGAGATCGTCGAGTATACGAAGCTCTTGGCGGAATCGCGGGAGCAGGCGCTCGACCGAATGATGGAGGAGGCAAAAAAATTGGGGGCCAATGCAATAGTGGCGGTACGGTTCTCGACTTCCGAGGTAGCGACCCACGCCGCCGAGATCATCGTGTACGGCACGGCGGTGGTGGTCGAGTGAGAAATCCGGTCCGGAGTTCTTTTGGCGGAGGTACACCGATGCGGACCATGCGAAGGAACATCTTGGCTACCATGGTACTTTGCCCTATTCTATTGGCTTTGCCGGCCGTGGCGGGATCGAGCGGCGGGAAGACTCCCTCTCTGGAGGGTGCCTGGCTGGGCACGCTGAAAGTACCGCCGGCCGCGTCCCTGCGGATCGTCTTCAACATCCGTGCGAATGCCGACGGCTCGCTTACGGGCACGCTCGACAGCCCCGACCAAGGGGCTGCCGGCATCGGCATCAGCCGGATTACTGTCGAGAAGGAGCAGGTCAAGGTCGAGGTGAGTTCCATCGGCGGCGGCTTCGAGGGCAAGCTGAACGCGGAGGGCTCCGAGATGACCGGCCAGTGGAAGCAGGGGCCCGCGGCGCTGGACCTGGTGATGAAGCGGGTGAAAGAGGCCCCGAAAGTCGTGCGGCCGCAGGAGCCCAAGAAGCCGTACCCTTATATCGATGAGGAAGTGACCTACCAGAACGTGCAGGACAATTTCAAGCTGGCCGGGACGCTGACAATGCCAAAGATCGGTCAACCCTTCCCGGCGGTCGTCTTGATCACCGGCTCCGGCCAGCAGAATCGGGATGAGGCGATCTTTGGACACCGGCCGTTCCTGATTTTGGCGGACTACCTGACGCGGCAGGGCATCGCGGTGCTCCGCGTTGACGATCGTGGCGTGGGCGGCTCCGGCGGCGATGCCTCGCAGGCTACGACCGAGGATTTCGCGCGGGACGTGCTGGCAGGTGTGGCCTATCTCAAGACCCGCAAGGAGATCGACCCCAAGCGCATCGGCCTGATCGGCCACAGCGAAGGCGGCAATATCGCCCCCATCGCGGCGACCCAGTCAAGCGACGTGGCGTTCATCGTCCTAATGGCCGGCACCGGCGTCAAGGGCGATGCCATCCTCGAAGCACAGATTGCGACGGTGCTGAAGATGCAAGGCGCCGATCAGGCCGCGATCGACGCGGCGATCCAGAGCCAGAGACGCGTGGTAGACGTCATCGCGCACGAAACCGATCCCAATGTCGCCAAGGACAAGGTGCGCAAGATCATCGAAGAGGCCCTGGCCAGTCTCGGGGAGAAGCAGAAACAGATGCTGAAGAACTCGGACGAGGTCGTGAATACGCAGGTGGGGATGGCAACCTCCAAGTGGCTGCGGTACTTTGTGACGCAGGACCCGAAGGACACCCTGCGGAAGGTCAAGTGCCCGGTCCTGGCCATCAACGGCGCGCTGGACAAGCAGGTCCCGCCCCAGATGAATCTGCCGGCCATCGAACAGGCCCTGCGGGAGGGCGGTAGTACCCACTTCACCGTCAAAGAACTGCCGGGCCTGAACCATCTCTTCCAGACGGCCCAGACCGGCACCATGGACGAATACGCCAAGATCGAAGAGACGATGTCCCCGCTGGCCCTGGAGACCATCGCCACGTGGGTCGCGGCCCAGGCGAAACAGAAGTGACGAGAGGCCGTTCGGAGTTCCGCCTTCAGGCGGGTTGATAGTCCGAACATCCTTTTCCGTTCTACGCTTAGGCGGAGGGGAGCCGGCTGCGTCCGAAGACTCTTGACCCGCCTAATGAGTCTTGACGAGCAAGATCGGTAACCGAGACTCCCCGGCTCCTGGGTGCCATGACTACGCCTCGTAGACATGCCGGACTCCGTAGCAGGACATGCCTGCGCAAAGCCGCAGGCATGGCACCCGGCCCGACGCTGTCATTCCTGTGAAGGCAGGAATCCAGGAACGTCGTGAGAGCGACTGGTGTCACAATCACCAGGAGAGCGGCGGAGGGAGGAAGTCGCTGGTTTCGCGTTTCTTCGGATAGGCGCGCGCCCGGATATCAGCCCAGACTCCTTCGCTGGGTTCCTGGACCCCTGCCTCCGCAGGGGTGACAAAGGACGCCGGCGTTTCCAGAGTCACCTGTCATCTCGGGTGCCGATGAATATGCGGGACGCTTTTTACGTGGCCACGCGGTGCAGATTCTCGTCGAGCGGGGTCATCTTCGGCATCAGCACCTGGATGACGCCCAGGAAGAACAGGTAGGCCGAGCCGGCCCCAATGAACGCGAAGAAGTACCCACTCGGGCCGCTGGCGGTGAGGACCTTGCCCAGACTGAAATCCGCCACCAAGCCGGCCAACGCTCCCATCATCCCGCCGACGCCCGTCACCGAGGCGATGGCTTTCTTGGGGAACACGTCGGAGACCAAGGTGAAGAGATTGCAGGACCACGCCTGATGTCCCGCCGCCGCCAGGGCGATGAGGATCACGGCGAGCCAGTAGAGGTTATCGGAGCGGGCACTGTTGATGAGCGCCGCATCCATCCGCTTGACCTGTTCCGGCTTGACGACCGTGCCGGCGGCCTGGAGGAACTCCTTGGCGGAGCCGTAGCTCTTGCCTTCGAGCGCGTGCAACGCCGTCTGCACGTCGGCCGGGACATGTTCCTCCACTTTGGCTCTCTGCCGCTGACCGTCCACCACGGCCACGTTCTGCACCGTCGAGGTGGCGGTCTGGAGCCGTTGGAAGAACCGATCATTCACGGTGAATCTCGTTCCGACAAAGGCCACCAGGGCCACCGGCATGATGCACAGGGCGCAGATCAGCAAGGTCGTCTTGCGGGCCCGGTTCACCGGCCAGCCCCGGTTGATGAAGAACGATGACATCCAGCCGCCCGCAATGCTGCCCCCGTCGGCAATCAGGTAAATGGTAATCAAGGGCAGGGCCAGCTTGCTGATGCTCAGCCCGAACCGGTCGTACAGGAACTTCCCGCCCCAGAAAAGATAGAACCACCAGACGGCGTCCGTCACCTTGCCCAGCGAAAACGCCCAGGTCTCGCGCACCGGCAGCACTCTCAGCCAGGCTTTCAGCAAAGGCTCTTTCACTGTCGCGGTCTCGGCCGCCGAATCGCTGGTGATGTGGGCGAGCTCCGCCCGGGACAGGCGCGGGTGTACTTCGGGACGCCGGTAGGTGGTCAGCCACAGAGTCACCCACATCGCGCTGAAAACGCCCGTGATCAAGAAGGCATACTGCCAATGGGTGCCGTCCGCCCATACGATCAAGGGAATAATCGACGGGGCGAGAATGGCGCCGACGTTCGAGCCGGAGTTGAGAATCCCGAAAGCGAGAGCACGCTCTTTCTTCGGGAACCATTCCCCGATCGTCTTATTGGCCGCCGGGAAGTTGCCCGACTCCCCGAATCCCAGGCCAAAGCGGGCGGCACAGAAACCATAGAAACCGAAACGGGTGATGGTGAGGCCGAAGATATTCAGGACCGGGCGCACGGTGGCGTGCAACATGCCGAAGATGCTCCAGATGCCGATGGCCAACGTGTAGCCGATCCGCGTGCCGAAGCGGTCGATGATCGCGCCCATGAAGATCATGCCGAGCGCATAGGCGGTCTTGAACGCGATCTGGATGTTGGCGAAATCCTTGTCCGACCAATTGAAGACCTTGTACTGCAGCGTCGGGGCCAGGACGTTCAGCACGCTCCGGTCCACGTAGTTGATCGTCGTGGCCAAAAACAGCGGCGCAAATGCGCCAGCGATACCGTCCCATCGCGGAAGTCACTCCCACGGAGGATGTTATCGCTATGTCTGGCGTTTGACCGTTCGGCACAGGAGACCTCCCATCATGGCGTCACCCGACGCACCACCAAGATCGAGCCCCTTCGGCGAACCATCCGCCTGGGACTACTGCTTCTGCCTGCATGGCTGCTGTATTGTGGCACGATGGGCGGCGGCGGTCAAGCACGGCGGTCTTGTGTCGGCCCTTTTTTCTGAGGTCCCGTGACGCAGGGATGGCCCTTGACCGGACGCCGGTTCTTTGGTAGAAATTTTCGTGGGCGTCCTGCGCGGAATGAGCGTGCCGGCCCGGGCAGGGGTTGGCGCAGCGCCGGACCCTGCAATTGGAACGAGCGGAGTAAAGCAAATGCCGGTCATCTTCCCTCCTATCCCGCCATTCTCATGGCGGCCGAAGCCACCTTACGATCCGAGCCCGGAGACTGACTCAAGGGCGCGCCTATGGGCGATGTTCTCTCACTTGGCGGGCCTTCTCGTCTTGGGCGTCCTCTCCGGCATTTTCATCATACCGCTGATCAAGTGGCTGGTCACGAAGGCGCAACATCCGTTTGTCGAGGACCAGGCCAAGGAAGCCATCAACTTTCAGGCTACGATGCTTGTGGGCCTGGCCCTAATGGTAATAGCGCCGGCTCCAGGGCTGGTGGTGGTTTTGCTGGTGCTCGACGCCGTGTTCATGGTGACCGCCGCCCGCGAAGCCTATGCCGGCCATCATTATCAATATCCATATCCTCTGACTATCATCCGGCTCATCAAGTAGATGCTTGCCGACTTTGCGTTTTCCCTGAGCTCCAACCGGCCGGGATTCGCTTGACCGGCCGGCGATTCTTCGATAGAAAGAACCCAGGTCGGCACGCCGCGCGAAGCGGACGTTCCGGCCGTGGCAGGGGCGGGCATGACGAGAGCAGCGGAACCGATTATCCTGGTGAAGGGAGTCGCAGCATGGCAAATGCAGATGAAACCCCGGAGACGCCCCCGACCGTTCCACCGGATGCCGGCCCACAGCCAAGCCCGACGGACCGGGAGGCCAACCTGAAGGCACGCATGTGGGCCATGGTCTGCCACCTGGCGGGCTTCGCGGGTCTGCTGCCCATCATGCCTGCGTTCGGCAGTGTCCTGGGCCCGCTGATCGTCTGGATGATTAAGAAGGACGAGTACTCGTTTGTTGATGAGCAAGGCAAAGAGGCGGTGAATTTTCAACTCACCATGGTCATCTATGGGGTCGTCTCGGCATTTCTGCTGCTCACGTGCATCGGGATTGTGCTTCTGCCGGCCGTGATCCTCGTGGACATGGTGCTCATGGTGATCGCGGCGATCAAGGCCGACGACGGTTACCACTATCGTTACCCCTACCCGCTGATCATCCGTTTCATCAAATAGCGGACGACCAGAGCGTCCTTGATTGTTGGCGGGGACGGCTCCATAATGGTGGCGTGACATAGATGCCCATTGGAGTCGCCGCATGACCGCTCATACGTATACGCGTCGTGGCTTTCTCAAGGCCATCGGCTGCACCGCCGCAACGTTTGCCTTTGCCGGTGGCAGGGGCTTGGTGCTATCGGCCGAGCGGAAGCAGGAGCGGCCGAATATCGTTTTCATCCTCGCCGACGATCTCGGGTATGGCGACCCCACCTGTTTCAACGCGGAATCGAAGATTCCCACGCCCCAGATGGACAAGCTGGCGGCGGAAGGGATCCGGTTCACCGATGCTCATACACCCTCGGCCCTTTGTACGCCCACGCGGTACGGCATCCAAACCGGCCGGTACTGCTGGCGGTCGTCTCTGCAGAGAGGGGTCCTCAACGGCTACAGCGAGCCGCTTATCGAGAAGGATCGGCTGACCGTGGCAGCGTTCCTAAAGAGACACGGGTACGCCACCGGTTGCATCGGCAAATGGCACCTCGGCCTGGGCTGGCCGGTCACGAAGGACGGCGAGCAGGCGAAAGCCGACAATATCGACTTTGCCAAACCGGTGACGCATGGCCCGCCGACCCTGGGGTATGACTACAGTTGCATCATCCCGGCCTCATTGGATATGGACCCGTACTGCTGGCTGGAGAATGGCCGCCTCGTTGAGGCCCCGACCGGGCACACGCCGGGCAGCGAGCGCCGTTGGTCGGGTGGCGGCGGGTACTGGCGGGCCGGGGCGATTGCTCCATCGTTCGATTTCTACCAGGTGCTGCCGAGCATTGCGACCAAGTCCGTGGACTTCATCAAACGCCAGAAGGCGGATCGTCCTTTCTTCCTCTATGCCGCCCTTACGGCCCCGCACACGCCCTGGATGCCGACGCCCGAGTTCCGGGGCAAGACCAAGGTGGACTGGTACGGCGATTTCGTGACGGAGGTGGACTGGGCGATGGGGCAGATCGTCAAGGCGGTGGACGACGCCGGACTGAGGGACAACACGATCGTCATTTTCACCTCGGACAACGGCTCGCACTGGCCCGCCGATCAGATCGAGAAGTTCCATCATCGGGCGAACGGCCCCTGGCGCGGGCAGAAGTCCGACATTCACGAAGGCGGCCACCGCGTGCCCTTCATCGGCCGCTGGCCCGGCCGGATCAAGCCCGGCACCCAGAGCCGCCAGACGATCTGTCTTACCGACTTGCTGGCCACGTGTGCTGCCATCATCGGTGATCCGCTGCCTGCCGATGCAGGCCAGGATAGCTACAATATTCTGCCGGCCTTGCTGGATCCGGGCTTGGCCAAGCCGATTCGTGAGGCCACGGTGCACCATTCGGGCAACGGCGTGTTCGCGATCCGCCAAGGCCCGTGGAAGCTGATCCAAGGTCTCGGTTCCGGCGGCTTCACGGCCCCGGCCCAGATCAAGCCCACGCCCGGCGGGCCCCAGGGCCAGCTTTACAACCTCCAGGACGACCCGGCGGAACAGAAGAACCTGTGGACCGAGCATCCGGAGATTGTCGCGCGTCTGACGGCCCTGCTTGAACGTTACAAACAACAGGGTCGCAGCCGGCTAATGTGATGTTCGCTCTGTAGGGGCAGGCCCCCGTGCCTGCCCTGGTGTAACCACAGGACAGGGGGCAACCACAGGGGGTTGCCCCTACGGCGATTATGAAAGGAGATGGGTTGATATGTCCAATATGAACTGGACGCGTCGGGATTTCTTGAAGACGCTGGGCCTGGGTGCGGCGGCGCTGAGCGTTCCTTGGCGCGGTGCTTATGCCGGAGACTCCAAGCGGCCGAACATTCTTATCATCCTGTCGGATGACATGGGCTTTTCCGATCTGGGCTGCTATGGCGGCGACATCGACACGCCCAACTTGAACAACTTGGCGGCTGGCGGCCTGCGGTTCAGCCAATTCTACAACACCGCCCGTTGTTGCCCAACGCGGGCGTCGCTCCTGACGGGTGTCTACCCGCATCAGGCGAATGTCGGGCACATGGTCAGCGATTCCGGCTTCCCGTCGTACCGGGGCGACCTGAGCCACAACTGCGTCACCATCGCCGAGGCGCTCCGCCCGGCGGGCTACCGCACCTATATGACCGGCAAATGGCACGTGACGCGTTACACCAACAAGGACGGCCCCAAGGACAACTGGCCCCTGCAACGCGGCTTCGAGCGGTACTACGGCATTGTCCAGGGCGCCTCCAATTACTTCGACCCCGGGACGCTGTGCCGGGACAACACGTACATCACGCCGCTAAACGACCCCGAGTACAAGCCCGAGTCGTATTACCTCACGGACGCGATTGCCGACAACGCCGTCAAATTCCTCCACGAGCATCACGAGAAGACGCCGGAGAAGCCCTTCTTCCTCTATATGGCCTTCACCGCGGCCCACTGGCCGCTGAATGCCCCGGAGAAGGCTATCGCCAAGTACAAGGGCAAATACAACCAGGGCTACGGCTACTACCGGCAGCAGCATTTCGAGCGTCTCAAGCAGATGGGCCTGATCCACAAAGACTGGGACCTCAGCCCGCAGGCCGGGGACTGGGAGAAGGTCGAAAACAAGGAGTGGGAGGCCCGCTGCATGGAGGTCTACGCGGCCATCGTTGACATCATGGACCAGGGCATCGGGCGGGTCGTGACGGAGCTCAAGCGCCAGGGCGCCCTCGACAACACGCTGATCCTCTTCCTCCAGGACAACGGCGCCTGCGCCGAGACGATGGGGCGGGGCCCGGAGATCAACGAGAAGTGGATCGCCGCGATGAAGGACCTCCATCCGATGGGCCCGGACGAGCTCCAGCCGAAGACCTCGCCGCCGATGCAGACGCGTGACGGCCGGCCGGTCCGCGGCGGGCCGACGGTCATGCCGGGTCCGGCGGATACCTACATCGCCTACGGCCGCAACTGGGCCAACGTCTCCAACACGCCATTCCGCGAGTACAAGCACTGGGTCCACGAGGGCGGCATCTCGACGCCGCTGATCTGTCATTGGCCCGCCGGGATCAAGGCCCACGGTTCGCTCTGCCATGAGCCGGGACACCTGATTGACCTCATGGCGACCTGCGTGGACCTCGCCGGGGCGAAGTATCCGGCGCAGTACCAGGGCAATGACATCCAGCCGAGAGAAGGCGTCAGCCTCGCCCCGGCGTTCCAGGGCCAGCCACTCCCCGCGCGGGCGATCTTCTGGGAGCACGAGGGCAACCGGGCCGTCCGCAAGGGCAACTGGAAGCTCGTCTTGAAGTACCCCGACGATTGGGAACTTTATGACATGGACATCGACCGCACCGAGATGCACGATGTCGCCGCCCAGAATCCTGCGAAGGTCGAGGAGTTGAAGTCGCTCTACGAGAGCTGGGCCCAACGTTGCGGTGTCCAGCCCTGGCCCTTGGCCAAACCTGGCCAACAGCAGCAAAAGCAGAAGCAAAAGAACAAGCAGAAGAGTTGACCGGATGGCTTGTTCGTAGGGACGCCGTGAGGCGTTTCGTGGCATAGGCATCTTGCCCATGTTACGGATGGGTGGTAGCCTCAAGGCTGAAGGCCTTGGTTCGTAGTGTGCCCGTAAGGGCATAAGGAGTATGCGGCGCGTTTCGCAAGTCTTGAGACCGTGCGGGGGGAGATTGCTTCGTCGCTGAAGCTCCCCGCAATGACAGGGATGAACGCTCGATGTCATCGCGAGCGCGGCTTTGCCGAGCGCGGCAATCTCCTCCAGAGTCGCGGAACTTGCGAAAGGCGGTAGTAGGATGGGCTTTAGCCCATGCGGATCGTGATTCGTCCAAACGAAAGGTTGAACGGGGCTGATATGGACACCAGATTGAATCGACGCGGATTTCTCAAGGCAATGGGTGTGACGGTGGCCGGGATGACGCTTCCTGCGTGCGGGAGGGCGCTGGCTGCTTCTGCGGGGGAGAGCAAGAAACGTCTACCGAATTTCGTGATTATCTTCATCGACGACATGGGCTACGCCGATGTCGGCTGTTTCGGAGCCAAAGGCTATGCGACACCGAACATCGACCGCTTGGCGGCCGAGGGGACACGGTTTACAGACTTCTATGCGGCGGCTTCCGTGTGTACACCCTCGCGGGCGGCCCTGATGACGGGCTGCTACCCGCAGCGGGTCAGCCTGCCGGACGTGCTCGGCCCCAAGTCGAAGATCGGCGTCAGCGATAGCGAAGTCACGATCGCCCAGATGCTCAAACCGCTCGGCTACGCCACCGCCTGTTACGGCAAATGGCACCTCGGCCACTTGCAGCCCTTCCTGCCCACGCACCACGGCTTCGACGAGTACTTCGGCCTGCCCTACTCGAACGACATGTGGCCCAAGCACCCCGAGGCTCCCAAGGACTATCCCGACCTGCCCCTGATCGAGGGCGACCGCACCATCGCCATCGACCCCGACCAGACGCAACTGACCACCTGGTACACGGAGCGGGCCGTGCGTTTCATCGAGAAGAACAAAGACCGGCCCTTCTTCCTCTACGTGCCGCACTCGATGGTCCACGTCCCGCTGCACGTTTCCGACAAATTCAAGGGCAAATCCGGGGTGGGCCTCTTCGGCGACGTGGTCATGGAGGTCGATTGGTCCGTCGGCCAGGTCCTCGACGCCCTGCATCGTTGCAACCTGGACAAAGACACGCTGGTCTTCTTCTGCTCGGACAATGGCCCGTGGCTCAGTTACGGCGAGCACGCCGGCTCGGCCCAGCCCCTCCGCGAGGGCAAGAACACCTCCTTCGACGGCGGCCAGCGCGAGCCGACGCTCTTCTGGTGGCCCGGCCGCATTCCCGCCGGCAGAGTCTGTCCCGAGCCTACCACGACGATGGACATGCTCCCGACGATCGCCGGCCTGGCGGGTGCCAAGCTGCCCGACCACAAGATCGACGGCAAGGACATCTGGCCCCTGATCACCGGCCAACCTGGTGCCAAGAGCCCGCACGAAGCCTTCTATTATTACCACTCCTGGGCCCTGGAAGCGGTCCGCAGTGGCAAATGGAAGCTGCACTTCCCGCACGCTTACGACACGCTCAACGGCCGTCCCGGCGGCAAGGGCGGCCGGCCCGCCAAATACGAGCGGGCCACAATCGACCTGACCCTGTTCGACCTGGAGAATGACATCAGCGAGCAGCACAATGTCGCCGACCAGCATCCGGACGTAGTGAAGCGCCTCCAAGATCTCGCCGACGCAATGCGTGCCGACCTCGGCGACTCCGCCCGCAAGCTGCCCGGCCCCGGTCGCCGCCCACCGGGCAAAGCGTGACAAAGGAAAGCGAAAGGAGGCAGAATATGAGGCGCATCACGCGCAGGCAGTTGGTACAGGGTCTCATCGGCACCGGTCTTCTGGCGGGCGTCGCTCGCGCCGGGGCGGATTCCACGCGGCGCGAGTTGCCGCGGGGCAAGCTCGTGCCCCGACCGCTCTATCGGGATCCGCCGTTTGATGCTCCGACCGACCCGGTGCTCTGTTTCAATGCCGAGCAGAAGAAGTGGTTCATGTATTACACGGCCCGTCGGGCCACGGCGGAGAATACCCCGGGCGTGACCTGGGTCCACGGCTCCAAGATCGGCATGGCCGAGTCCTCCGATGGCGGGGCCACTTGGACTTATCGCGGCCCGGCCGACATCCGCTACGGCCAGGACGAGCACCCGAACGACTACACGTACTGGGCGCCCGAAGTCATCTGGCACGACGGCCTCTACCGCATGTACCTGAGCTTCGTGCCGGGCATCTTCACCGATTGGAACCATCCGCGGCAGATTGTGTATCTCACCAGCCCCGACGGCGTGAAATGGGACACCGTCGGCCCCGTCGATCTGAAATCCGATCGCGTGATCGACGCCTGTGTCATCCAAGCACCCGGCGGCGCGTGGCGGATGTGGTATAAGGACGAGCGCGGCCGAGGTCGTTGTGCTACGCGGACAGCCGCGACCTGAGGACCTGGGAGCCGCAGGGTAACGCCGTCACGGACTTCAGCGGCGAAGGCCCGAAGGTGATTCACTGGCAGGGTCGGTATTGGCTCATCGCCGATTGCTGGGCCAACGGCATGCGCGTGTGGAGCTCGGACGACGCCCGGAATTGGAAGCTGCAAACAGAGCCCCTCTTCGGCTCCCACGGCGACGTGGTGGTCAGCGGCGGTCGTGCCTGGTGGTTCTATTTCGGCGGCCCGCGTGCCCCCGGGCGCCGCGCCCGGGCCGCACCACGGCGATCAACGTCGTCGAGCTGTCCGTCACCGCCGGCAAACTCCTCGCCGCCGACCCCGACCAGCCGACCTACATCGATCTCCAGTCCGCCCGGGAGGAAGAGCGTTAGCCTCCTGGGACCGCCAATCTGGGTCCCCACCGGCTCTTCTCCGCCGGTGGGAGCCCTATCCCGATTGGCCTCCTTCCTCGGACCACCTGAGCGGACGGAATCCTCGGACTTGTCGGAATGGCCAATCGGGAGATTGGCGGTCCCAGGCAGACCGGTGTCGCCGTCGTCCGTTCGGGACCGAGATAAGTATGACGCCCCCGAAGTTCCCGAAATTCCTCCCCAAAATTCCATGCGGCGTGAGCCGGTAGGGTGTGCCATGCACACCTTCTCCTTCAAATTGTCAACCGGCGATGGGGTCGAATGACAGCCGAAAGGAACGAAGGAGAGCCAAAGGAGAATGTAGCCCAGCCGCCCTCGGCTGGGGAGTCGATCTCTCCTTCTTTCATCCTCTTTTATGTTCCTTGGCGCACTTGTTCTCACCTCTTGGGACTTCTCCGCCCGGCGTACAACGGTTGACCGGCTTCGGTCGAATCCGTAGAATATATTCATGCGAAAACGCACGATGAAGCTTGCGGAAGACTTGAGGGGCGAAATCTGTGCCGCGCTGGAACCGCTGCACCCGGAGAAGGTGATCCTTTTTGGCAGCTATGCCTGGGGCCAGCCGACGGAAGACAGTGACATCGATCTTTATGTGGTAACGCGGGACGACTTTGTGCCGGCGACGTGGGGGCAGAAGCGTGATATCGTCCGGAGCGTATCCGACCGCATCCTGGACCTCCGCCTACGCTACCCGATCGACCTGCTGGTGCACACCAGGCCCATGCACCAGGAATTCGTCGAACGAAAGAGCAGCTTCGCGCGGCAGATCATGAGCCAGGGGACCCGGTTGCTATGAAGAAGGCAACGAGCGAGTGGCTGAAATCCGCGCAGATGGACCTCGATAATGTCGCCGAGATTATCCATTTGGATGACCTTTACATCGAATCCCGTTACCCAAGTGAACTCGGCCTGCTTCCCTCCGGCAAGCCGACTCCCGCCGAAGCACGGGAGTTCTTCGAGACCGCCAAGAGTCTATTCGACCAGATCGGCCGCGAGTTGGCGGGCGACAAGGGGCAATGATTCCAAGTGAGTTGGCCACCGCAGTGGTACGCAGGGGGAACGAACTGTTTGGAGTCCCGCGTTTACGCGGTCTGGGCTTCCCTTTCTCTGGCGTGTTCTTCTGGTTCGACGTTGACGGCGGAAGCGGCCCTCAAGGAGATTGCGGACAAGCTCGCGACGCTGGCGACGGACGAACTGATCGAGAAGTACCTACGCTCTCTGCCGGAAGCCGAGCGAGCCAAGCGGCTGATGCAGACACGGGCGGGCAAGTAATGTAGGAGATTGCCTATTGCCCGAGCGACGCTCTGTCGGCGCAATGACGCGGACATGGGACCTTGCTAAACCACAACAGTTTTTTGGGGGGAAATCAGCATGAAACGCGGTGTACTGGTCGTGAGCATTATCTTATGGGGAAGCGGGTGCCACTTCAATACCAAGTTACAGGACGTCCAGCGCTTCAGCGCGAGTCCGCCCCAGCGTGTCAATGTCCGCCTCGGCCCGAAACTGGCCGCACTGGTGGATCGGTCCCAAGAATTCACCGATATTGTCACTTTCCCCACGGGCCAAGTGGCCCGGGGCGTCTTCGTGGGGAAACCGGACTGCCCCTGGACGATAGAGCTGATCTCCTCAGCGTTCCTGGCGCATCAGGACAGCATGGTCCCGACCACCGCGACGACCTATCAGCTCTCATGCCTACTCTCGGGCCCCCACTCCCAGGCGGCTTTGTCCGCCAGCGGAGTCGGACACGCGTGGATTAGCTATGCGAAAGCCAGTACGCAGGCGGTGGAAGAGGCCCTCAATTCTCTCGCCGTGCAGGCGCAGGCTTGCATGGCACCCGACGGACCGGCGCCCATAGGCACAAGCCGCCCGTGACTAACAAACCACTGCAAGTCCTAAGCGTGATTGGGGGTGCAAGCATGATTTTCCTTCTTGTCTCCGGTAGCCTCCCGTTGGCCGCCTCCGGTTCCAGGGACCCTATTGAAGGGCTGGGCTGGATCATTCAACTCGTCTGTATGGTGCTCTTGTGTTTTCTGCTCGGGGTGCTGGCCTTGCGCTGGGCCCTGGGCACGAGCGCCCTCCTCAAGCACCAACGGGCGACGAACCAACTCCTGACGGAGATCCGGGATCGTTTGGCCTCCCGGTAACGTCTGTCGGGCGGGGGTATCGCCATACCAGACGTCGTCTGCAAGGGTCTGGTTGGTATTGATGTTATTGACTCAGGTCCAGCCTTCCGCTGCCAGAGTCTCATGCAGTTCGTCCGGGGGCAGCCGCAGGTAGTGCTCCTTGCGGCTGGCTTCCGCGTGGACTTGGCGGCTGGGGGAATTTGGGGACAACCCATTACGCGGTGGTCCCAATGCGCTTGGGGGGTCGCCCCGAACCCTTCTCATACGCAACTGTGCCGATCCTCCCCCCGCACTGGCGGGCCGACCACTGATTCTCAAAGCGACTTCTTATCATAGCTCGGCGCATTGAGTTGCGGGTGTCGGTTCCGACACGACGAGATCCTGATCTTGAGGAACAGGTTGGCCCGCTATTACCTGCTTGGGACGTCTCGACGCTTTGCCGTGGAACCGCCGCACCCTGGCCTGCGCCTTGCAGGCCTCGTCTCCATTGATCACATCGCGTTTGATGACCTCGTTGGTGAGGACCTTGGTGATTTCCTCTGGAGTGACGAGAACGCCGTTGGAAAGTCTCCGGAGTTCCCGCCGAAGAAGGCTCACAACCTCGTGGCTCAGGAGGAGCGAGCCAAGGACAAAGCGGTTGACCGTCAGCATCTTCTGGTGGAACTCTTCGCGAGCATCCTTGACCAAGCCCTCTTTGCAGATGATGAACAGCTTCTCCAGGTGCTCTTCTCGTCTCGGATCCAGGTCGACAAAATCGAACGAACAGACGAGATCGTAAGTGATAGGCTGTTCGAACCGGATATTGTACACCTGCCAAGTCATCCCGTTGGTGAGAATGATCCAGGGGGCGCCGTGGTTCGCGCCGTATTGGATGGCCTGGCGCAGATGCCCTTCTCTCAGGTCCAACCCGATCGCCTTGACTTCGATCAGGTACTCGACTTCGCTGCCTATCTTGATTGCCAGGTCACAGTAGGTTGCGCGGATGGCGTATTCACTCGTGAGGTCCAGGTACTTATCGTAGCCGAAAACCTCCCCGAGAATGTCCTTGATGATAGACACCGTGTCGGACTCGTTTACATCTCGGTCTTTGGCGATTTTGAGCACCTGCTGGAATTTCGCCACCGCGCGCACAAGTCTATCCGATACACGTTTCGCCACCATATTCCTTCCCCCACTTCTCCTGTTCATTCGCTGCGGCACAAGTTGTAGGCTTCCGCATCGCTCTGAATTCACCGCAAAGCAGCAGATGCCAGATCTTGCGCTTACATTCATCAAGGTTGTCACGCTCAAGGTAGCGTGAGCATCATAGCCGGTGCCCGGCTGTCGGCCAATCGACAAGTTCGATGACGCCGGGCTCCGAGCCCTGCGTGCCTGAAGGAACCGGTTCTCTTTTTGTCCGGGATGGCCTCTGCGGCCGAATTCCCTAGACAATCGCCTTGGCGATTTCGCGGCGCGTGGTGCCGAGGGCGAGGGGGGACTTGATCAGCAGGTCAATCGAGACGCTCGGGTCGCCTTTTTCCATCTTGGCGATGCGGGATTGGCTCGACTTGAGCCTCCGGGCCAGCTTTTCCTGGGTCAGATGGCTCTGTTCTCGCCGGCGTTTGGAGACTCCGGAGTGGCACCTTCACATTTCACATTTTGCATAGCGTGAGATGATGGCGTGCATCCGTCACAGCGGAGCGTGATTGTCGGGACTCAGTTCTTGAGCAGTCTCTTTATCTCGATTTCGTGCTCTTTCGGGAAGTAGTACCGTAGGACGGTCGGCTGGGCACCTGTTATTGCCTTCAGTCGCTCCAGGCCGGGAACTTGGGATATTTCGCAAAAGCCTGTGCCGGGCCAACTTGCCCCATAGAGCATAATGGAGTTCACCGAAGTCTGTTCTTCTCCCGCGGAACCAGAACTATAGGGTCTGTATGGTGTTGCCTCCGGCTTGTGTTCTATGAAGTAGTACTCGCTGTCCTTACCCTGTTTCTTGAGATAGTCACGCACCGCCTCGATCTTCCGCGTCATCTCGAAAGATGTGCCGGTTGGCGCTTCTGCCCATCCGATTCCTTTGCGAGCCAAGAGACGTCGGCACAGATCCTGCAAGATTTTGTCTTTGCACTCCTGCCATAGTGTGATCTGCGCCAGTACAACGTGGTCCGTGAGACCCTCGAAACCCCTGCCATTCCGCGTGTTCCCGCCGCCGGCAAGAATCTTCAGTGGCGCCAGGAGTTGTGTTTTGAAATCGCCGCCGTTTCGGACAAGATACTGGGCCCGCGCCAAAATCCGGTCGAGGAAGCCTTCATAGGCTCTGGTGGTATGATGGAAGTAAACGCTCTGGTACATGTAGAAGCGCGAGAACAAGTACTCTTCGATCGCGAACTTGGATTTGTCCGGCCAGACCACAAAGAAGTCCTGTTGTTTCCCCCCGAAGGTCTTTCTCCTCAGTTCCATCGTGTGGGTGATCCTGAAACAGTCGAAGTTCCCGTATTCTGCCCCTGAATACAATGAGTCGCGCCGCAAGTAGTCCAGCCTGTCCAGATCGAGTTGGCTGGATATGAGCGATTTCTGCCACAACGGCGCTTGGGAACCCTTCTCCAGCAATGCGGCTACCTTTGCCGGGAGACTTTTTGCTCGCTTTGAAAGAACCTTATGGATTTCCGAGGAGGGGTCCCGGATCATCGCGACCCCTCTTGCCTCGTGGTCGCCGAAGATTCCTTCTGTCGCGTGAGAGAACGGGCCGTGGCCGATATCGTGCAGCAGTGCTGCCGCCAGCAAAGCTTCTTCATCCAGTGGCTTGAAGCATGTGCGATGGTCTTGCTTGAGATGGGCCAGGCATTCCATCATCAGATGCATCACGCCGAGGCTGTGCGAGAATCGCGAGTGGGTCGAGCCGGGATAGGTGAATTGACACAAACCGAGTTGACTGATAAATCGTAGCCTCTGAAGCTCCGGACAATTGACCAGGTCGAGAAGCCAGGCGTGCTTGTCACGGTCGATGGAGATGTAGTCGTAGAGCGGATCGCGGAACAGCTTTTGGGCCATGCCTCTCCCTACATCAGGCGGACCGTTTGAACCTCCTGGCCAGTTCAACCGCCTGCCTCAGCTTCTTGTCATTCTGCCGGACCTTCTTGAACGTGGCGGTCTGTTTCTGCGCCTCGTCCCAATCGTCTTCATGGTAGAAGGCAGCCGTCGCTGCCAACTCCAATATCCAGGGGTCCTGGTTGTTCAGATTCCTGAACTGCTCGATGAAAGGCTCGATCTTGGCACGGAGTTGACGCCCCTTGTCTGTGCGTTCAAACTCGTCCAGTGCTTTCTTACCGCTTTCCTTAACGACAGACCTGTACCGAACCATGCCGGAGGTAAGAGGCTCGGGGGTCTCCTCGATAATCCCGGCGCCATTCAGTTGATCGATCAGCGAAGCTAACTCGAAGGAATAGGGGCCGTAGTAGTGCAGTATGTAGTCGCAAGCCAATGGCGAGCCGGACAGTTGAAGCAGATAGATCGATTTCTGCAACCGTTTCCGGGAGTCCACCGCGTCCACGCAACTGATCAGCTTGGCAAGCCAATAATCCTTCATGATTCCTCCCGAAAAACGCCTGCACGCGGGAATTATCGACCAAGCACTCTCGGTCACTCCAGTCAAAACGAACGATACCCTATGGGACTCTTTCCGTCAACGGGAATCATGCCCATTGATCCTGGGAGGATCTCCACAGTTTTGGGGGTGTTGCCGCATACCCTGTATCCTCCGGCTCTCTGTGGCTCAAGAGATGGAATCGGTGGGGCGAGCGGGGACCCCAATCGCGATGGATGGCGATTGGGAACCCGACCCACCCTACGACTTTGCCTTGGGGCTTGGACGTTTGCGGGCTTTCCGCGCGGGCGTTTTGGAGCGACGTGGCGTGTTCTTCCTTTCCGCCTTTTTACCTTTTGCCTTTCCGCTCTTACCCTTCTTCTCCTCGGCTTTCGCCGCCAGGGCGTCGCGCAGCGGCTGGGCGGCGGCGTAGAGTTGTTGCCTTTGCTCCGGCGTCCATTCCTCAGGGAAGTTGAGCCAGGCGAATTCGCCGAGAAGCTCGATCGCCTTGCGGTCGTAGGCGCGGGCGGCTTCGACCTCGTCATCGAAATAACCGAGGCGGACCGGTATGCCTTTGAAGCTGAGGCGTGCATGCCACTTGTGCCTATCCTTGCAGTACGACACGCCTTTGAACCGGGACGACGTGCCGGCAGACTTGCGGTTGTTACACGCATTCTCCTGGCGCGTGCACTCGCGGAGATTGCTCCGCCAGTTGTTCAGCCTGTTGTGATCATAGTGGTCCACCAGCTTCCCCGCGGGTGGGTTCATGATCACGCGATGCATATAGATCCGCTTGCCGTTCTCATTTCGGACGGCATACCCGTTTTGAAGATGCCAAGTCCACTGATTGAGCCATTCGAAGTCGGCCGCATCCACCAGCGCATATTGATTATCGCCCACCGGGATGCGTTTGATGTCCCCGGCGGGGGTGGGGGGCTTGGGCCGGTAGTTGCGGCAGAGGCCGCCGGGGCGGACCCGGCGGAGTTGGCCCGGCGTGTCGGGGTGATTCGCGCACAGCGGCCCGCACGGGAAGCCCGGCGTGAAGCTGCTCAGCTTCATGTGCAGCGACCAATGGGAATAGATACAGTTGGCACAATGCTGCTCGGACATGATGCTCTCCCTTCCTGTGACGATCGTCGGTTCTCGCGGACCGCGGCACACCCGCGTCTGTCCCGCCCCGGCCGGGGACGACCGCCCGGCCCGCACGCCGCTCCCTGCGACGTTGCCAATATAGTAAACTAACGAACAGTGCAGGTCAACAGGAAACCGGCCAAAATTCCGAGGCGTAAGTCACGGTCCCCACGGCGGTTAGGAGAGGCATGGAAAAAAGAGGGGACGCGTGCACGGCACACCCTACACTACCACGCCGGGGGCCCGAAAGCGTTAACCGTCCTGTCCAGTAAATCATGTGAGTATTTGTCAACTAATGTTTGTGAGTATCCGGCAGATAAGAGATTTGGATCCAGCGGTCGCCCCGGCGGTTGTGGCCCCGCAGGTAAGCGCTGATCCGTCGTTGGGTCGCTGGGGCATCGGGGTCGTTGCTGCTGTTCAGGATGCCCGTCTGCACCGGGCTAAAGAGGGTCTCGACCGGGTTGTCGTCGGGACAGCCCTTCGGCAGGCTGACGTAGTGCAGGTTCAACTCGCGCATCGTGCGCCGCGTCCGCCGCGACTTGCGGATGGGGCGAATCCTGGTCCAAGGCCAGCCAGATTTCGCCGCGGGGATACCACCGGCGGACCTGACGCATGAACCGGCAGACCCAGGTAGAGTCTTTGCCCGGCAGATGGCGCCAATGGACCTTGCCGCTGGTCACCTCGTACACGAGGAACAGGTAGAACCGCCCGCGTGTCCTCTGCCGACGCCCCAACACCAGACGGCGTTGGGCGGTGTACCGCGCTCCGCCATAGGCTTTGACCGTCACCGGCTTGACATCGAAAAACAGCAGGTGGCTGCCGGGCGGCAGATGCCGCCCAAGGGCCCGAATCCGAGCCAAAATCGCCGGTCGCTGCGGATCGGCGCAGATCAGTTTGCGTTGGATATGGCGCCAGTGGATGCCCCTTTTTTGAGCAGTTGTCGCAAATGTTCCCGGCTGATGTCTCGGAGGATGTGATGGCGAATCAGATGCGTTCGCCGCGTCGCCAGCGACCAGTGGCCGTAGGGCTCCCCCCGATCCACGGGGTCCATCTGGGCGATGCGTCGGACCTCCTTCGGTCTGCCGCACGTCGATCCGCGGCGGAGCGCCGCGCGGCGCGGCCTCCTGGATCGATGCCAAGCCACGCTGCGCGAAGGCCTGCAAGTCGGCGTAGATCGTGTGGGGATGCACGCCCAGGGCGGTCGCGATGTCCCGCGCGTTCATTCCCGTGTCGTACAGCACCACGGCCTGGGCCTTTCGTCGCTGTCGTGCCGTCGGGGCCTCCTCGATCAATTCGTTCACGCGGCGGAACTCCGCCGGCGTCAGTGTGCGGATCGCCAGGATATGAGCCATGGTTGATTCCCCCATTCAGTTGTATTCGAGAGCCTCAACGTGTGTGAGGTTTTTTTCTGGCGCCACGTTACTCCTTTGTTTACAATGACTTATGAACCTTTTGAGAAAGGAGATTAGGTCATGGAAGACAAACGCGTGAGTGCGGAAGAAGTGAAGCAGGTGATCGTGGCGGAGGTCGACCAGTTGGCGGAAGCGGTGGCCCAAGCGCTGAACGCGGCCCACGACGGCCACGTCATTGCCGACACGGAAGAACCGGTTCACGAAGCCACCGCCGTGTTTCGGGAACAAGTGTACCAAAAGGCGATCCGCCTCTTGCAGAACCGGCAGGAGGCTTTTTCCCCCTCGGCCCGCCGGACAGCGAAACAAAGGGGTGCAAACGACGACCCATCTGACGGTCAACGGGCGTCTGACGGTCCGTAGGACGATCTACTGGTCGCCCCAGCAGGGCACCGTCATTCCCGTCGATCAGTGGCTGGGCGTGACGGACCAGCGCTTCAGTCCGGGGGTGCGGGAGATGGGCTGTCGGGAGGCGTTGCACTGCCCCTTTGAGGTCGCCAGCGCCAACCTGCAACGCACCGCGCAGTTGTCGCTGGAGGGCCGCACGCTGCGGGAGCTTGTGGAACAACAAGGGCGTGCGGTGGAGACGGCCCAGCAGAACGGGACTTTGCGGCCGGCGTTTACGGCGGCGGATTGTAAGGACCAGACCCTGGTCGGCGGCGCCGATGGGGTGATGGTCCCGCAAGTGACGCAAGCGCAGAAAGACCAACGGCGTGCCACGGAAGCCGCCCAGCGGCTCGCGCAAGGGCGGTCCTCGACGGCGGGCGTGGGGCGGCCCAAGGCGGGCAGTGAAGGGCCGTTCCACGAGTTCAAGCTGGTGGCGTTCTACGACCCGGACAAGACGCATGGTCAGGTGGTGGCGACGGCGGGCGACTCCACCGAGGCGGGGCGGCTGATGCGGCGGGAGGCGCCGGCTGCACTGGGCCGACGCCCAGGTCAAGTACGCCGTTTCGGACGGAGCGGAGTGGATCGCGCACGAATACCAGCAGCAATTGCCGATGCTGGACGCCCACATTCTGGATTATTACCACCTGCGGGACCACGTGATCGAGGCCAGCCAAGTGCTCTATGACAAGGACCCCCAGAAGGCCGAAGCCTGGCGGGAGGAGATGATGGGCTGTGTCTGGGAGCAGGGCTCGCTGGTGCTGCTGGATCGGCTGGGTTCCTCTCTGCGGCATCATCCCACGGGCCCCAAGCAGGAGGCTTTGGAAGACCTGCGGGATTACGTCCGCCAGCGCGTGGCGATGACGGATTACCCGACGTTTCGCCAGTTGGGTTATGACTGCGGTTCCGGCCCCACCGAGTCGCTGTGTGGCCGGCTGACGGATCGGCTCAAAGGACCCGGGATGCGCTGGGACAAGGACAACGCCGAAGCGATGATGGCCCTGGCCAGCCTCGACCAGAGCGGCTTGTGGGAGCACCTACTGGAAATCCGTGCGGGCGGCGGCCTAAGGCCGCCAGAATCTCTCCTCGCACACAGCCTCAACGTGCCTCAACCATTTTACCAATATTTACTTGACAAAGCTTCACATGATTTACTGGACAGTACGGTTAAGCCTCCCCCACACGGTCGCTTCGTCCGTGGCTGTATTCGTGTCCCGTCTGGCAAACCAGACAATCTCTCGTTCGATGAATTGAGAATGCTTAGTCGCTGCGTTCCTCGCAATGACATGGTCAGCCTTGTTCTTCCAGATATTTCAAGGTGTGACCGTCCCCGGGGCGCGGGGCTTTGTCTTGTTCGTCGGCCGCTGCGCCTGGTTCCCACGCACCTACGTGGGCTCCGTCCCGCTTTGGCGTGTCTCCCTCTTCCGCCGGGCCTCCCGGCCCATGCTCCTTCGGTACAATAGCGTCAGTAGGAGTGCTGCTATAATGGCGGCGGTACTGAGGCGGGACATCCACAGCCCTCGCTTCATGCACTGCTGTTTCCACAGCCGGTTCTGCTCATCCACGAACTCCAAACGCCGGGCGTATTTGGAAACAGTTTCCTGCAACTCGCTCCAGGCTTTTGTCTTTGTCATTTCTTCCGTGGGCAGGCCGCGGGACTCCACCCTCAGACCGAGTCTGAGGGATTCTGGGGCCCTGGCGAGGTTCTCGGAAGCGAGGCTCATCGCCATGCCGTCCTTGTAGGCGTGCAGCTCTGCCTGCGTCATTCGCGTGTAGAGCTTGGCCTCGACAATGGAAGAACAACAGAACACAAAGAAGAGAGCGTAGAAAACGGCCAAGCCGCAGAAGAGCCAACACGTCTTCGTCATATTCATTATTTCTCTCCTTCTCACCGAGCTCTCAGCCTAACCGCCACCGTTCTTCACCGCCCATAGAGTACCTCCCTGGGAGGAAACGAGCCAGAGCCAAGGGGCATCACTCAGGGCCAATTCACAAGACGCTGTTCTCGAATACGGCGGGAATGCCCCCCGGGTATTTGCGCGGGGCGCGTACGGGTCGCCGAACAGGCCCGCTTCCACCGACTGCCGGTTGGCCAGGCCGAAGACGTAGTGCCAGATGGCGTTGAACTCCTCCGTGTACGGCACACCCCCGCGGGCGGGGGCCGTGAAGGACAGGTCGGACTGGAGCTTCTTATAGTTGTCCGCCAGCCACTGGGTCATCACGTCGTTGCCGATCCGCCGGAGTTGCTGCACGGCCTTGTGGTCTTTGCGCGAGAAGACCGGGATATGGGTCCGGTACCGGCCGTTCTGCTGCGTCACGAACTCCAGGTCCACCAGCAGTCCCATCAGGGACTGGGCCTCGGCGGCGGTGATTCCCAGGGACGACGGAAGCTCGTCGAGCGAACGCTCCCCGTCGCGCAGGGCGAGCAGGCACTTGGTGGCGTATTGAGACGCGCGCGGCGCCTGGAGCGGCGCGGGCGGATTGTATAGGCCGGAAAGGTAGCCGGCGTGGCCGTCCCCGAATGACACCAGGAGTGCAACTCCGTAACTGGGCGTACCGCTGCTCCAGTAGATTCGATCCCACAACAGATCCGACTTCTCCTGGGCCCAAGCCCCATAGCGACCGTCCGGCCGCTTTTGCATGGTGCGATAGCCCTTCTGGGCCACCAACTCCAAGCCGTCCCAATCCAACGATACGCACCCCAGCACTATGAACGCGGCATCCCGTGCGTCCACGCCTGGCGCGCAGCACGAGGGGAGCACCGCTTCGATCTCTTTGCGCGGGCCAGCACGCCGGCGGCCAGGGAAGTCGCGTAACGCTCCGTCACCTCGCGAATCCGGCGCACATCGGCGCGGGGTAGACTGGAAAGCCGAGCAAATACCGATCCCCGTCCCGCCGGACGAGTTGGAGCTTCACCAAGTCCTTTCCGGTCCATCCGGTCCCTTGGAGTGCGAGGTCCACTTGTGCCGCCGGACACGGTGCGGCGGTCAAGTCGAGCAAGAGTCTCTGGACCGCCGGTTTTCCGGCGACGGTTCCGAAGGAAGGCTCCGGTTTGCCGGACGAGGATCCCACGATACGGACATCGAGCAGTGTCTGATCCTTCTCTGCCGCCGCAGTCGGCAGGAGAAATAGGGCGAGACTCACGAGCAGGGTTGGGCAGAGCGCCTTCATACGATCTTCTTCCTTATGATGCCATGACTTGCCGGACACAGATCAGTCCGAGCATCGGTCTTCACCGAAAGCCGGCCGCTCCTTCTGGATTCCGCGGACATTATACCCATCTCGGGAGGTGATACCATCGGTGTGCTCCAGGGCAATTGCATGTGGCTATGCGGCTCGCTGGGCTCAGACCCGTGGCATCGGCATCCTGCCGATGCTGCATGGGCTGGAAGGGGACCCCCAACGCGGACTTCTGCGTTGGGGACCCCAAGCCCATGCCACTTGGGATCACCGGTCACATGCAATTGCCCGGCGGTGTGCTCGTCGCGTCGGACCGGCCTTTTTTCGATTTCTTGTCGCAAAGGGGCGCGGGTCGGCACTATATAACGAGAACGATAAGGGCTCTCAAGTGCGAAATGCCGCACCTGGGGACTCGATCCTGGGAAGGGGTTCCTGCCGTGAGAGCATACGTTGGGGGCCCGGTTCGGTGAGGTGTCTCTGATGGAAAATGACAAGTACTATGTCGAGCGATGTCTGGATGGCCATCCGGATGAGTTTCGCCACCTGGTCCGGCGGTACCAGCCGGTTCTGCTGGCCCACCTGGCCGGCAAGCTGGGACGCCGGGACCTGGCGGAAGAAGCCGCCCAGGAAACCCTGGTGCGATCCTACTTCAACATGAACAAGCTCAAGAAGCCGGAGTCGTTTCTGGCTTGGCTGCTCGGCATCGCCGATCTGGTGGCGAAGGAGCAGCAACGCAAGGAGTTCATCCGCCGCCAGCGCGAGTGCCGTCCGCGCGCGGCTGCCGAAGAGGCGCCTGAGCCGGAACTCTCCCAGGATTTCTCACTCGAAGCGGCGGTGACGGCCCTGCCCGAGGCGTATCGAACGATGATCCTGCTGCGGTACTACGGCGGACTATCGTGTACGGGGATTGCCGAGCGGCTCGATATGCCTCTGGGCACGGTTACCAAAATGCTCTCGCGGGCCTACGCCTTGCTGCGGGACACCCTTGCAGCGGCAGACAGGAAATGAGGTGCAGCAATGAACTGTGCAGAATGCCAAGAATTGTTGGTGGCGGGCCTCGAAGGTTTGCTGGAGGCCGCACGGAAGCAGGCGGTCATGGATCATCTGAAGACTTGTCCGGCGTGCCGGGCCCAGTTTCAGGGGCTGCAGACCCTGCGACAACGCCTGGTGCGCAGCGGCCAGACGCTGGCGGTAGAGACGCAAAATCTTGCGTCTCCTTTGGAAGACGAAGTCATGAATCGAATCGTTCGGGAACAGACGCAAGGCTCAAGTCGGCCGCACAAGCCGGGGTGGGTCTGCGCCTAAGGAGATTACTTATGAGAAGCTCAATCACGAAATTGGCAGTGGCGGCCGCGATCGTGCTGGCCGCGATCGGGGGAATCTCGCTGTGGACGGGCACCAAGTCGGGCGTGGCTTTGGCCGACGTCCTGGCCAAGGTCGAGCAGGTACAGGCCTTCATGTGCAAGATGACGGTGCATGTGAAGACCTCGATGGAAGGAATGCCGCCTACCGAGTCGGACATTCAGGTAACCATGCTGGGCTCGAACGAGTATGGGATGAAGACGGAGATGACCACGACCAATCCCTTGCTGGGCCAGACCATGACGCAGGAGACGTACATGCTGCCCCAGCAGAAGATGATCGTGGTGCTGATGCCCAGCCTGAAGCAATACACGCGGATGGAGGTCGATGACGCGACGTTCGAGAAGCAAGACGAAGGAGAGCAACGATCCCCGCCAAGTGCTCAAAAAGATGTTGGACTGCGCAGTACACCGATCTCGGCAAGACGGTGCTCGACGGGGTGGAGGTGCAGGGATTCCAGACGACCGACCCGGCGTATAGCAGCGGCATCGGCGACGTCGATGTCAAGGTCTGGGTCAACATGAAGACCGAAATGCCGGTTCGCATGGACCTGAAGATCAAGATGAGCGAGCAGGTGCAGATGGAAGGGACCCTGTATGACTTCCAGTGGGGCGTTCCGGTGAGTGCGGCCGAGTTCCAGCCTGTGATTCCGGCGGACTTCACGGCCTCGGCCGCCGATGGGATGAAGATGCCGCCCATGACGGAAGAGACCGCCGTCGCCGGGCTGAGACAGTGCACTGAGCTGACCGGCAAGTACCCGGATGACCTGAACTTGATGACCCTGATGCAGATGGCGACGCAAGGCACTCAAAGACGATCCGGCTCTCAAAGCGCCGGACCGCGGCCCCCAGGCGAATCAGGCGACCTCGGCCGAGGATCAGAAGAAGATGATGATGGAGCAGGTCAACGAGATGACGAAGAAGATGATGGATAAGATGATGCCCCTCCAGGCGCTCTGCGGCTTCTACGCGAACTTGTCGCAGGAGAAGAAGGACCCGGCGTACTACGGCAAGATGGTCAAGCCCGGCGACGCGGCCCAAGTCCTGCTGCGGTGGAAGACGGCGGAGAACGAGTACCGCGTCATCTTCGGCGATCTGCACGCGATCACGGTCGATGCCGGTACGCTGATCAAACTCGAAGCGGCCCTGCCGAAATAGACTGGGTCGTGCAATCTAATCCGTCCAGGCCGGGACAGCGGAGCCCGGCCTTTTTGTTTGCGCCGTGCCAGGCATGGTAGTTGAACAATCCGCGCCTGGATCGGGTATAATCGCCCATCGTGGTATGGACCAGCAGTCTCATAGGTGTGCAGGTATCATGACGATGGATAGAAGCGCGTATCCGGTTCGGGATGACCCAGGGGCAGGACATGGACCGAACCGTCAGTGAGGGGGCAGAAGCCCCCGGAGGCAAACCGCCGGCCCGCCGTTGGCAACTGCCCTCGGTGCTGCGTGCCCTGCGACACCGGAACTACCAGCTCTTCTTCGGCGGACAGCTCATCTCGCTGATCGGCACGTGGATGCAGACCGTGGCGCAGTCGTGGCTGGTCTACCGGCTGACCGGCTCGGCGGTACTGCTGGGATTGGTCGGCTTTTCGAGCCAGATTCCGGTCTTTCTGTTGGCTCCTCTCGGCGGCTCGGCGGCGGACCGCTACAGTCGTCGCCACATCGTCGTCGCCACCCAGACGTCGGCGATGCTGCTGGCCTTTGTTCTGGCGGCTCTGACGCTCACGGGCTGGGTGCAGGTGTGGCACATCTTCGTGCTCGCCACGCTGCCTGGGGGTCGTCAACGCGTTTGACATCCCGGCCCGGCAGGCGTTTGTCGTGGAGATGGTGGGCCGCGAGGACCTGATCAACGCCATCGCCCTGAACTCCACGATCTTCAACAGTCGCCCGCATGATCGGGCCGGCGGTGGCCGGGCTGCTGGTCGAGGCGATCGGCGAGGGCTGGTGCTTCTTCGCCAACGGGGTCAGCTACATCGCCGTGATCGCGGGACTGCTGCTGATGACGGACCACGGCCCGGGCCCGCGTCGCCGCTGCCCGGCTCGGCGTTGGCCAGCATCATCGAAGGGTTCCGCTACGTCGAACGGACGCGGCCGATCCGGGCTCTGCTATTGCTGCTGGGGCTTGTCAGCCTCGTGGGCATGCCCTACGCCGTGCTCATGCCGATCTTCGCCGACCAGATCCTGCACGGCGGTCCCCGGGCACTGGGCATCTTGATGAGTGCCATCGGAGTTGGGGCGCTGGCGGGGGCCCTGACGCTGGCGGCCAAGAAAGGCATTCGCGGCCTGGGCCGCTGGGTCGCCCTCTCCGCCACAGGCTTCGGCTTCAGCCTGATTCTGTTTTCGTTCTCCCGCACCTTCTGGCTCTCGGCGGCGCTGCTCCTGCCGGTCGGGTTCTCGGTCATGGTCCAGATGGCGTCGTCCAACACGCTCATTCAATCGCTGGTCCCGGACTCGCTGCGCGGCCGGGTGATGGCGGTCTACTCGATGATGTTCATGGGCATGGCGCCGTTCGGCTCCCTGTTGGCGGGCACTCTGGCGGAGCGGCTCGGCGCTCCGGGCACGGTCGCCGTCGGTGGCATCGTCTGCATCGCCGGCGCCTTGGTGTTCGGGCTGCGTCTGCCGGTCCTGCGGCACGAAGCCCGGCGGATCATTGTCGCCCTCCAGGAGGCCGGCGGCGAGCCGCCCGAGGAAATAAACGGCCAGGAGAGCGTCGTGGCGCCGCTGGATCCGAACGGCGATAAGGGGGATCGCTGATGAGTTTGACAAGCAACTTTGGCAATCGCGGGGTGCGGTCCCCAAACGCGAAACATCGCGTTTGGGAGCCCGGTGCCATGCCTACGGCTTTGCGTAGGCATATCTGGCTCATGAAGGCAAGCATGTCTACGAGGCGTAGACCTGGCACCCAGCAATGCCTCCGGCCATAGAAAACGCAGAAGAACCACAGATTTCTTCAACCCCAAGGGCGGTATTGCCGTATACTTGTTGATAGCAAATGATGCTGATTGGCAAATATATCGGCAGGGCAGGTGGGCTCATGAACGAACGGCTGTTCGAGCTGATTCTGGCCGTCAAACGCAAGTGCCAGAGGAACGAAGAACGAATTCAGGCGGAGCTGGGGCTTTCGCAGGCCGAGTTCAACGCCTTGCTCGTCCTGGAGGATGGGCAGGAGATCTCCGGCAGCGAGCTTGCCGAGCGGATGGCGTTATCACCTTCGCGGAGCAGCCGGGTGTTGGACCGGCTGGTGCGGGATGGCTTTGTGAAGGCTCTGGCCGGTGCCCGGGACCGCCGGGCCATTGTGATTTCGCTGACCCCCAAGGGCCGGCGGGCCAAACAGCGGATTGCCGACCATATGGAAATGTGCGAGCGCCGCATCTGCGGCGGTCTCGATGCAGAGAGTGTTGGACAGGTTAAACGTGCTTTGGAGTCATTGAATGCAGTCTTATGACCCTATCGGGAGAACGAAAATGCCACGAGTAATGTTCATTCAGTTGGTTGTCGGGCTGCTGCTCGGCGGGGCCTGGGAGCGGTGTTGGGGTATTTCGGCAAGTGTGCGACGGGGACATGCCCACTGACGGCCAATCCGTGGCGCGGGGCCTTCGTCGGAGCGGTGATCGGCAGCATGTTTGCCTTCTCCGCCGGCGCGCCGCGATCCAGTGTTCCGGCAGTGGCCTCCTCGGCTTCGGAGGCGGTTGGCTCCGCCCCGGTGGGACAAGGTTCAGTCGCCCCGAGCGGTCCGGCCACGCCGGTGCACATCGGCAGCGCGGAGGCCTTTGACCGCATCATTCAGAACGCGAACCAGCCGGTGCTGGTCGATTTCTATGCGGATTGGTGCGGTCCGTGCCGGATGCTCGCGCCGACCATTGAGAAGCTGGCCAAGGAATATCAAGGCCGCGTGATTGTGGTCAAGGTGAACGTCGATAACCTTGCGGCGGTCGCCGGCCGGTACGGGATTCAGGGCATTCCGGCCGTGCTGGTCTTCGACAAGGGCAAAGAGGTCCAGCGCTTGGTCGGGCTGCGGTCCGCCAGTGAGTACACCAAGGTGCTGGATAAGCTCCTGGGACAGACTTAGCACCTCTCACCGAATGAACGTCCCCATGTCATTGCGAGGAGCGCAGCGACGAAGCAATCTCAGTCTCAACATGGGCGTGGGAGATTGCTTCGCTTCGCTCGCAATGACGTAGAGATAGACCCGTATGATCCATGCCGAGGCGAGGGCCTCGACTTCGTCGATCGTCTTGGGGATGTGCGGGCCCAAGACGCGACAGCCGTCCGGCGTGATGAGAATGTCGTCTTCGATCCGGATGCCGCCGAAGTGGCGGTAAGCCTCGAGTTCGCCGTAGTCGATGAACGGATCGTACTTGCCCTCCGCCCTCCAGCGGCCGATCAGCTCCGGCATGAAATAGATGCCCGGCTCGACCGTGATGACGAAGCCCGGCTCGACGGGCTTGGCCAAGCGCAGGTAGCGCCAGCCGAACTCGGGGTTCCGCCGGATCGTGTCCGTGTAGCCGACGTAGTCCTCGCCGAGCGGCTCCATGTCGTGCACGTCGAGTCCCATCATGTGGCCGACGCCGGTCGGGAAGAACAGCGTGTGTGCTCCCGCTGCCACGGCTTCCTGCGGATCGCCTTTCACCAGGCCAAGCTCTCTCAGTCCCTCCATCAGAGTCACGGCCGCCAGCCGGTGGACCTGCCGCCATTCGACGCCTGGTGCGGCGGCGGCAATACAGCGTTCCTGGGCCGCAAGAACGATGGAGTAGATTTCCTTCTGTCGCGGCGAGAACTTGCCTCCGACGGGGATCATGCGCGTGATGTCGCTGGCGTAATGGAGCGGCGACTCGGCCCCGGAATCGTTGACGACGAGGTCGCCGGCCTTGAGCCGGTTGTCGTAATAGGGGTTGTGCATGATCTCGCCGTGGACCGAGACGATGGGCGGGAAAGCCGGTCGCACGCCGCTGGAGCCCATGATCCCTTCCATCGCGCCGGCTATCTCGTACTCGAACACGCCGGGCTTGGCCATTTTCATGGCCGCTGTCTGCATCCGGGCGGTGATGCCCAGAGCCAGCTCGATCTGCTCGATCTCCTCCGGCGTTTTTGTGGACCTCTGCTCCACAACGGCCCGAATGAGCTCCGGAGAAGGCGTGACACCGCCCTTCGAATCCGCAATCCGCAATCCGCAATCCGCAATTCGTTGGGCGTTCTCCGCCCGGTATTGCGGCAGGGTGTGAATCGTTCTTCCCTGCTGGGCCGCCTTGCTCAGGACCTGTCCCAATTCCTTGCTCGGCGCTGTCCGCGCGACGCCGATCTTGCGGCTGCGGTCCCGCAGCGACGGCCGCGGGCCCGTCCACACGATGTCCTCGAGGCTCGGATCGTCGCCGAAGACCCACTCGGTATCCTCATCCAAGTCGAGGACCGCCGCCAAGCCCGGCTGATCCAGTCCGAAGAAATAGAGAAACGTGCTGTCCTGCCGGAAGGGGTAGGTATTGGCGGCGTAATTCATGGGCGACTCGTCGTTGCCCAGCAGCAGGATCAGACCTGACCCGACCCGGGCTTTGAGCCGCTCCCTTCTTTGAACGTAGGTCTCTTTGGCGAACATATCACCGCACGAATTGCTGGACGAAGTATTTCGGCGTCAGCGGCTCGCCCGTGGCCCGCGAGATCATCTCCTGCCACGGGTACCGGGCGCCGGGACCGAACACGTTTTCGCGCAGGTACTGTCCCACGCGCTGGTCACCAACATAGCTGACCCCTTCGTCCGATTCAAGCTTCAGAACGTTGTGCACGAGGTAATGGTGCAATTGCGAGGCCAGCATCTCGCCCAGCATGTAGTTGTGGTAGTAGCACGGCGCGGTAGTGAAGTGCAGCTTGGAGGCCCAGCCCGCATCGGGCGGTCCCGGCGGCCGCTTGAGCAGTTGATATTTCTCCACCAGGTCCCACCAAAGGACGTTCAAGTTCTGGTCCGGGTTGGCGTACAGGGCTTTCTCGAAGTTGTACATGACCAGGGCCCAGCGGACGAAGAGAATCTGCTGGAACTGAAGGTAGCGATCGCTGACTCGCTTGATCTTGGCCGTCTCCTCGTCCGAGAGGTCGAGCATCTTCTGCATCCAGGCGGCGTTGCGGCTGAGCCGCGCGAAGAACATCGCGATGGCCTCGGTCGTGAAGCTGTGGGCCGGCTCGCGGAGCAGCCACGGCTCGTTGTAGTCGTGGTACTTGTCGTAGACCGCGTGGCCCACCTCGTGCAGGAGCGTCTCCATCCAGCGCTCGGTGTCCTGCAGGTTGGCCAGCACGCGGACATCGCCCTTGCGGTCCACGTCCTGACTGAAGGCGTGCGGATACTTGCCCTCGCGGTCGTACAAGTCGCTGCGGGCCAGGATGTCGTCCACGGGCAGGCCGACGCTCGCATAGTACTTGTCGCACCAGCTCCTTGATGTCCCGCCCTTTGTAGTACTGGTCCAGATCCAGCTCATACACGAGCGGCGTCCTCTGGAAGAACGGGTCGTGATAATGCCACGGCATCAGGTCCTGGCGGAGCGATCCCGTAGCTCTGGGCCAGGACCGCATCGAGCTCCTCCTTCAGGCGGGCAAACGGCTTGCGCGTCAGCCAGTCGAGCTCTTCGAAGAGGAGGTCGAGCTCCCTCGGGTCCTGCTCGCCGGTGAGGATGGCCATCGTGTGATAGTTGTCAAAGCCGAGTTTCCGGGCCGCCTGATTGCGGAGCCGGACCAGCTTGAGGAAGTCCTCGATGATGACGTTGCCGACCTGTTTGCTGGCCCGCCAGGCCGCCTCGCGTTTGGCCGCAGTCCTTCTCGGTCGTCAGAATGGTGTAGATGTCGCTGATGGTGACCTTGCGGCCGTCGAGAGTCGGCCGATAGTTGTTGTAGGTCTCCTGGACCTTCGTATCCAGCTCCACGATCTGCCGGAGCAGGGCCGGCTCGATCTGATTCTGCAGATAGGCACAGTAGAGCTTGTCCAACTGCCGGGCCAGCCGGGGCTCGCGGATCTTCTTGGACTCGTCGAACTTCTGGAGCAGGGCGAAATCGTTCGCATCGCTGTAAATCCGCCGAATCTGCAACTGAAGCTGCTCGTACTCCTTGAACTTCTCGGCCTTGCCCGTCGTGGCGGCCTCCCAATACACCAGATTCGCCCGTGCCGTCAGAGGCTCCACCTTCGCCACGTGCGCCCGAAGGAATTGGCTAAACTGAGCCTCGTTCTGCCGCGTCGCGCAACCTACGCATAAAGCTAACACGCCCAGGAGTAACCACGCAAGAAACGATCTTCCCATATCGTACCTTCGAAAACACGGACTCGAATGGAGCGACTGCTGCCCATCAGATTTGTCGAACTATTCTCGCAAGGCCTTATCCTACATCAGGCTCCCGGAGGAGAGTCTCAACCTGTGCGATCAGCTCCGGCAGGTGACGATCAATGATGCCCCATACGGTAGCATCATCGATCGTGTCATAACCGTGAATGATGCGGTTACGGAAGCCGACGATGCGGGAAAGCTGGTCGATGCGAGCCGCGATGATAGGGTCGGTGTGCCGCAAACGATTGAGAGCTTCGCCGATGATTTCAAACTCCCGCTCGACCGCACGCCGGAGTTGGCGGTCGGCTTCATATTCGGCAAAGGTGCGGCGTTGACACCAATCGCGAACACTGCGGCCGGACTCGACGACATCAAACAGGAGTTTCCTCACTTGATTGTTCATACAGCAGTTGCCGCGTGGATTCCACCTCGCGACGGAAGTAGGGGTTGCGAATCGACTCTTCGGTCACGACATCGACGGGCCGATCGAAGAGCTGCTCCAGCGCTTCGGCAAACCCCAGGTAGCGATCGGCGTATTCGCCCGTTGGTTGGCGATCGGAAAAGCGGACCAGAAAATCGATGTCACTGCGCCGAACATCAAAGCGGCCCTTCGCGGCCGATCCGAATATGTAGAGCGTCTCCACACGATACTTTCGGCAAAGCTCGGCTAACGCGGTTCTCTTTTGCTCTACAAGCGCGACCATGATCTGACGAGTCTATCGGCTGGCAATGCGGATTGTCAATGTCCTTGGCGCGCTATCGCTCGTAAAGCCTTTTGGCATGTTTCATCAGGCGTATTCTGACTCGGGGGAGTAACCGTCGTCCGCCGGGAGGTTGGCTTGCTGAGCGGCTTGCGCGGCGAGCTTGTCGCAGCGTTCGTTCTCCCGGTGACCAGCGTGGCCCTTGACCCAGAGGAACTCCACTTCGTGTGTCTTGCACAGTGTTAATAGACGCTCCCAGAGATCGGGATTGACCGCCTTATCATGTCGGTTGCGTTTCCAACCGTTGGCCTGCCAGCGACGGGCCCAGCCTTGGGTCATGGCGTTCGCCAGGTATTGCGAATCGCTGTGCAGACGCACCTTGCAGGGGGTCTTGAGTGCCTCCAGGCCCTTGATCGCCGCGAGGATCTCCATCCGGTTATTCGTGGTACGGGAGAATCCGCCCTGAAGTTCCTTGCGGTGCGGTCCGCAAAGCAACACGACCCCATAGCCGCCCGGCCCCGGATTCGGTTCCGCGGCCCCATCCGTAAAGATCGTGACCTCCTGCAACTCCCGGTTCACGCCGTCGGTTCCCAGGTTCTCATCCATGAGCTTGGCTTGGTTTGCACGGAACCAGTCACGCGGCCAATTCTTGGAGCACTTCAGGATGTCGCGCTGCTACTTTCAGCAACGTGGCGGCTGCGCCGGAAGGTGCTTTCCGCCCCTGTTCCCATTCCTGCAGAGTACGTACCGACACGCCGAGCAGCTTGGCGAACGTTGCCTGAGACAATCCGGTTGCTGCTCGGGCGGCCGCTACCATTGCTCTTTCCGGCGGAATGAGCTCATCTTTCTCTATCGTACCATCGCGCCGCGTGATTACCCGGTGAACCGATCCGTCCGGTTGTGCTGTGAACTCCGTTTTTCGAGCCCATTCACCACGTTTCATCTCACCCACGGCCTGTGAAAGTTCTGCATTCAAGTCCCGGTTCTTTTCCCAAGCAGTCAGTTCTTTTTTAGATGACTGAGCCATCTTCAAACGTCTCCTTCAGGCGCCTGAGCAACTTCGGGTCAATATTCTCTTGCACGTTCTTTGCGTACATGGTCACGAGCACGATCTGTTCGGGATCAAGTCGTAGAAAGTAGATCACTCTCACGCCACCCCGTTTTCCCCCGCCCCTCGGTTGCCCATCGCAGTTTCCGGCAACCGCCAGAGTGAGGGATCACGTCGCCTGCATCGGGATGCTCAGCCAGGTAGAACTGAAGCGACAGAAAATCATCGTCGTCCAGATACCTGTCCCGAACTGCGGCAAACGGGTGCAACTCGATAAAAGCGAACATAATCAATATATACGCTTAAAGCGTATAAGGGTCAAGCGGGATCAGGGCAATCGCATCTAAATTGGCCAGCCGCTATTCTTCGTTCAGAAACGCAGTTTAGGCAGAGAGCTGGACAGCCGTGCCGTCCGACCAGCGCGAATCTAACCGCCGTTTTCGGGGCCAAGAGGCCCGATCCCAATTTAGATGCGATTGCCCTGAAGCGGGATAGTTCTTTTCATCTCAGGGCAGTGTCAGGGGTTGACCCCGCCCTTCTGCAATGGCTCACCCGCCCAGATCCGCCGGCTTCTACCCCTGCCGATTGCTGAGTTCCCAGAAGAGAATGTCGTATAGTCGTACGACGCTCAAGTCTGGAAGTAGTGGGTGTGCGTGTTTCAGGCATAGAGCCAACTCGGCGAACTCATGAGCCTGCGGCGCGATGGTGCTTCGGATGCTGAAGACCGCATCCGCCATCTCGTCGACGTGCCACGCCGATATTCGTTTCCCCCACGCCTCGAGTTGCCAGCGATCGAGAATCGGGATGAGATCTGGTCGCTTTTTGTGGAGCATCTTCGTGCATCTGGCTGTGCCGAACTGGGGCAGGACGTGAGTCTTTTGGAACAAGTCGATCAAGAGCACACGGTTCGACTGTGTGTCTGGCCAGTCGACCAGGGGCACGTTCACGGGGACACGACACAGTACGGCCGAAGCGGCTCTGAGGGATGCATTGAGATTGTCCCACCCATTGTTCACCAGCAGTGCGTTGAACTTGGGGACCGCGTCGAGGTACGCGGGATACGCAAGGTCGAGTAGCTCCAACTTGTCGGCACTCCCCGAGGGCAGGGCATCATACCAGTGGATGTACTGTGCCTTCTGGCGAATCAAGTCAGCGGCGACGGGAACCTCAATAGACTCCACGTGTCTGTCGCGACAAATAATCTTCATGCGATTCCTCCTTATCAAACGCCCCCGGTGTCTACAAGTCGTAGATCGGCGCTGACCGGCAGTTCGAAGAGGTCTGCTCGCAAAAGACGTGTTGAGAAGAACAGCACCTCCAGATTTTCGACTTCACCGGTATCGGGATTCAGACGCGCGATGATCTCGTCCGCCAACTCCTCCGATTCCTGCTCTGCATAAGGCGGGCATTTGTCAATATGGAGGATGTCGGCCTCACGGTCGTATTTGAACGTTAGTTTCGCTTCCATTCGACATCTCCTTCGGCCAATTTGCTCGTCAAATAAGCCGTAATAATCCAGTGGCGGCTCACTACACCCGGCTCTCCTACCACCACGACCACGACGTACTTGCCCTTCTTCACGTCAGTATACCACCGGGAGAAGAGTTTGGCATTCGCGAACCGCGTACTTCTTCGGACTTGATCCGGGGCCGCCAGCGTTTCGAGCATTTGTTCTCGATATTCTGGCAAGAAATCGGGATGTCGCTCGGCGATATGATGCTCCCGTTCTTCTGTCAATTCGACATCAGTCTTCAAGTAAGGGCACGGAAACCGACTCATCAGGGGCACTCCACACGATACACTCGCGGGCAATCATAGTGGCCCGTGTCGTACAAGTCAACCGATCGACAAACACGAGACCGTAACGGAGTTCCTGTGCCCTCGCTAATCTCTGTGGACTACCGCAATCAGAACGCTTTCTGCTCCGTGCGGGCGATGATTTCGTTTTGGAGGTCCTGGCCGAGGTCCACGAAGTAGTCGCTGTAGCCGGCGACGCGGACGATCAGGTTCTGGTATTCCTCGGGTCGGGCTTGGGCCTGGCGCAGGGTCTCGGCGTCCACCACGTTGAACTGGATGTGATGGCCGTCCAAGCGGAAGTAGGAGCGGATGAGGTCTTTGAGGTTGTCGAAGCCGGTCTCGCCTTCCAGAACCTGGGGATTGAACTTCATGTTGAGCAGGGTGCCGCCGGTGCGGCCGTGATCCATCTTGGCGGCGGATTTGAGCACCGCCGTCGGGCCCTGGCGGTCGGCGCCTTGGACCGGCGAGATGCCCTCCGAGAGCGGCAGACCCGCCTTGCGGCCGTCGGGCGTCGCGCCCATGACGGCGCCGAAGTAGACGTGGACCGTGGTCGGCAGGAGGTTGATGCGGTAGCGGCCGCCCTTGGTGTTGGGCCGGCCGTCCACGGCCTGGAAATAGGCTCGAAGACCGATCGCATGATGTCGTCGGCGTAGTCGTCGTCGTTGCCGTACTTGGGGGTCCGCTGCCAGAGCGTCTGGCGGAGCGGCTCGTGACCTTCGAAGTTCGCCCGCAGGGCGGCCAGCAGGTCCCTCATGGAGAAGGTCTTACGGTCGAAGACGTGGTACTTGATGGCCGTCAGGGCGTCGGTGATCGTGCCCAGGCCGACGCCTTGGATGTAGTTGGTGTTGTAGCGGGGGCCGCCGTCGTGGTAGTCCTGGCCGCGGGCGATGCAGTCGTCGATCAGGATCGACAGGAACGGGGCGGGCATGTACGTCGCGTACAGACGCTCGATGATGTTGTTGCCGCGCATCTTGACGTCGATCAGGTAGTTGAGCTGCCGGCGGTAGGCCTCGAAAAGCTGCTCGAAGCTGCCGAACTGCTCGGGGTCGCCCGTCGCGAGACCGATCTGCTTGCCCGTCCTCGGGTCCACGCCGTTGTTCAAGGCCAATTCCAGCACCTTGGGCAGACTGAAGTAGCCGGTCAGGATGTAGGCTTCCTTGCCGAAGGCCCCGACCTCGACGCAGCCGCTGGAGCCGCCGTTGCGGGCATCGGCGACGGATTTGCCCATGCGGATCAGCTCCTGGACGATCAGGTCCGTGTTGAAGACCGAGGGCTGGCCGAAGCCGGTGCGGATGATCTTGGCCGCCCGCTTGATGAACCGGTCCGGGTTCTTCTTGCTGACCTGGATCGACGAGCTGGGCTGCACGAGGCGCATCTCCTCGATCACGTCGAGAATGAGGTAAGTCACCTCGTTGACGCCGTCGGAGCCATCCTCGCTGGAGGCCGCCGTTATTGATCTGGGCGAAGTCGGTGTACGTGCCGCTCTCCGCGGCGGTGACGCCGACCTTGGGCGGGGCCGGCTGATTGTTGAACTTGACCCAGAAGCACTGCAGCAGCTCCTGGGCCTGCTCGTCGCGTCAGGGTCCCTTCGTCCAAGCCCTTTTTGTAGAACGGGTACAGGTGCTGGTCCAGCCGGCCGGGGCAGAACGAGTCCCAGGGGTTCATCTCGGTGGTGACGCCCAGGTGGACGAACCAGTAGCATTGCAGCGCCTCCCAGAAGTCGCGCGGGGCGTGGGCCGGGACGTGCGAGCAGACTTCGGCGATCCGCTCGAGCTCGGCTCGGCGCTGGGGATTGGTCTCGCGTGCTGCCAACTCCCGGGCCTTTTCCGCGTGCCGCTCGGCGAAGCGGATGATCGCGTCGGCGCAGATGAGCATGGCCTTGAGCTCTTCCTGCTTGGCGTAGGCCTGGGGGTCGCTGAAGAAGTCCAGACGGTCCAGGCTGTGCTGGATGTCCTGCTTGAAGTCGAGCATGCCCTTGCGATAGATCTTGTTGTCGAGCACGGTATGGCCGGGCGAGCGCTGCTCCATGAACTCGGTGAACATGCCGGCCTCGTAGGCGTTGATCCAGGCCTCGTCCATCGCCTTGAAGATCTTCTCCCGCATGGTCTTGCCGGACCAGAAGGGGATGATCTTCTCCCGGTACACGCCGCCGGACGTCGTCGCTGGCGGCGAACGGTGTCTTCTCGCGATCGTTGAGGATTTGCAGGTCCTGCATGCTGTGGCAGCACAGCTCGGGATAAGTGGGCGTCGCCTTGGGCGCGGTGCCTTTCTCGCCGACGATCAGCTCGCCGTCATTGATGCAGATCGTCTTATTCTCCATCAGGTACTTGAAGGCCAGCGCCCGGCAGACGGGCACCGATTCTTGCAGCGGCACGTCGCTCTGGTAGAACGCCGTCATCAACTCCGCCCGTTCCGAAGAGATACAAGGCTTAGCCTCCACGCTCTGCCGTCGCAGCTTCGCCACTCGCTCGTTCATCGTCGTATCCCTCGTTGTTCAACCACAAGAGTTGCGGAATGTAGGATGGGCTTTAGCCCATGCGGACAATCGCAGCATGGGCTAAAGCCCATCCTACGCGGTTGCCTACCTGCTTCACCCGCCGATCCTGACCTCGAAGCCGTGATCCCGAAGGATCTCGGCAATCTCATTCATTGTATCATCGCTGGGGGTCTCGGCCTGCATCAAATTGAGCTTGCCCGTCAGACGCCCGGCCTTCTCCAGGCCGCCGCGGTTGTAAGGCAGGATATCGATCCGGCGGACGGTCTTCAACCCTTGCACGAATTGGGCGGTCTCCTCGATATTGGCCCGGTCATCGTTGCAGCCCGGGATGATCGGGACCCGAATAAAGATTTCCTTGCCGGCCTGAGCCAGCAGGGCGATATTCTCGAGAATCCGGCCGTTGTCCACTCCGGTATACTGCCGGTGCCGCTCGGGGTTCATGTGCTTGATGTCGCAGAGGAACAAATCCGCCGTCGCGGCAACGCGTTGGACGACCTGTGAGCGAGGCTTGGCACGTCGTATCCACGGCTGTGCGGATGTCCTCAGCCCGGCAGGCTTCCAGCAGGGCCAGCAGAAACTCCGGCTGCATCAGCGGCTCGCCGCCGGAGAAAGTCGACGCCGCCGCCCGACTGGTCGTAGAAGATCACATCCTTCTGCACTTCGGTCATGACCTCCCGAACGCTCGCTCGGCGGCCGATGATCTCCCGCGCACCCGCCGGGACAGACAGCGATGCACTCTCCGCACAAGATGCACCGCTGCGGATCGGTCACCGGACCGTTTTCGGTTTGCGAAATGGCGTGTTGCCGGCAGACTTCCACGCAGCGGCCGCAGCGGACGCACCGGCTGGGTCGCAAGCCCTGGCTCCGGCGTCGCCTTCCAGCTCTCCGGGTTATGGCACCACCGGCACCGGAGCGGACAACCCTTGAGAAAGACGGTCGTGCGAATCCCCGGCCCATCATGGATGGCGTACCTTTTGATGTCGAAGAGGTATCCGCAGCCGCCGGGCCCGGCAATCGAATCAGGCACTGTCATACGATCTCGATGGCCGTATCTATCCAAAAATCTTCTTTGTGTAACTCGTAGGCATCCATTGTAATCCGGCCAAGGACTGGGTGCAAATCCTCCCATCACTGTGCCATATCTCGATTTCACCAAAGTGACTTCAATGCCGAGAATTGGGTTGCGTATTGATCTGCGTTGACTATAATTAACGATCACAATCGGACCTTCTGCGGCGCAAGTCTTTTATAGCACAGAGCTTATGCAATTGCCGCTGGGACTGATACGTTCCGTGGGGAGATGACACTATTATCAGGAAAGGAGCAGGCATGAAACTGGATCGCAAGTTACGGATGGGTTTGATCGGCGGCGGCCCGGGGGCGTTCATCGGCGAGGTGCACCGCAAGGCCTCGCGACTGGATGGGGAGATCGAACTCGTGGCCGGCGCGTTCGATATCGATCCCAAGAAGTCCCAGGAAATGGGCAAGAACCTCGCCCTGGACCCCAAACGCGTGTACAATGCCTATGTCGATATGATTAAGGCCGAGTCGGCTCTGCCGGCGGAACAGAAGATCGACTTCGTCGCCGTCACGACCCCCAATAACTGGCACTTCCCGATCGCGCGGGACTTCCTCAAGGCCGGCTTCCACGTGATGTGCGAGAAACCCATGACCCTCAGTTCCGACGAGGCCAAGGAACTGCAGGAGCTCGTGAAGAAAACGAAGCTCGTCTTCGGCCTGATGCACAACTACACCGGCTACCCGATGGTCAAGCTCGCCCGAGACATGGTGAAAAAGGGTGACTTGGGGAAGATCCGCAAGATCGTCGTGCAGTATCCGCAAGGCTGGCTGGCCACGGCCCTGGAGAAGACCGGCCAGATGCAGGCCAGTTGGCGGACCGACCCGAAGCAAACCGGCGCCGGCGGCTGCGTCGGCGACATTGGCACGCACGCCGCGAACCTCGCGGAGTACATCTCGGGCCTCAAGATCACCCACATCTGCGCCGAGCTGACGACATTTGTCCCCGGGCGGCTGGTGGATGACGACTGCAACTGCCTGCTGAAGTTCGATAACGGCGCCAAGGGCGTGCTGCACGCCAGCCAGATCTCCATCGGCGAAGAGAACAACCTCGCGATCTGGGTTCACGGCGAGAAAGCCAGCCTCGAGTGGCACCAGGAGCACCCGAACTACCTGTACGTTCGCGAGATCGACAAGCCGGAAGCAGGTCTGGAAGAGAGGCAACGGCTATGTCAGTGCCTACAGCGCTGCCGCCGGACGCGGCACGCGCATTCCCTCCGGCCACCCGGAAGCCTTCCTGGAGGCCTTCGCCAACAACTACATGAACTTCTGTGAGACCGTCAAATGCAAGATTGCCGGCGAGAAGCCGAGCGAACTGGCCCTGGACTTCCCCAGCGTCGAGGCGGGCGTCCGCGGCCTGCTCTTCATCGAGACGGTCGTCGCCAGCTCCAAGAGCGACCAGAAGTGGACCGCGATGAAGAAGTAGCAGAAGCATCACAACCGTAGTAGGCGCAGGTGCGCGGCGGGTGGCAGCGGCAAGGTGGAAGGCTTGGCGAAGGCCTTGCCGCTGGTGGAGGAGCAGACCATCGGCAAACTCCGAAGACTCCGTTTGCCGCTGCCACCCGACATCCTTCAGAAGGAATATCCCTATGAGTGACCAACAGAGCAGTTCTCCCCTTTCCCGCCGGAAGCTCCTTTCGACGGCTGCCGCCGCAACGGTGGCGGTCTCGGCCGTATCGTCCGTGGGCAGAGCCGCCGAGCCGGCGCAGAAGTTCAAACTCAAGTACGCCCCCGATTTGGATGACGCTTTCCGCCAACATGCCGGCAAAGACCCCATCGACAATATCAAGTTCATGGCCGACCAAGGCTTCTCGGCCATGTTCGACAACGGCCTGATGGGTAAGCCGCCGGCATTGCAGGAGAAGATCGGCCAGGAAATGGCCCGGCTGGGCATGACCCTGGGACCGTTCGTCATCTACTCCGAATTCAGCAAGCCGACTTTGGTCACCGGGGCCCCGGAGTTCCGGGATGAGATCGTCAAACGCACGAAGGATGCCATCGAGGTGTCCAAGCGGGCGAATGCCAAATGGGCCCTCATCGCCCCGGGTTGCTGCAGCCAGAGGCTGGAATGGGACTATCAAACCGCCAACCTGATCGACAATCTGCGGCGGTGTGCCGAGGTGGCGGAACCGGCCGGCCTGGTCATCGTGATCGAGCCGTTGAATTGGTGGGCCAACCATCCGGGCCTGTTTCTCCAGAAGATCCCGCAGGCTTACCTGATCTGCAAGGCGGTCAACAGTCCGTCCGTCAAGATCGTCGATGATCTGTACCACCAGCAAATCACCGAGGGAAACCTCATTCCCAATATTGATAAGGCCTACAGCGAGATCGCCGCGTTTCATCTGGGCGACAATCCCGGCCGCAACGAGCCCGGCACGGGTGAGATCAACTATAAGAACATCTTCCGACACCTTTATAAGAAGGGCTACCAGGGCACGTTGTGCATGGAGCACGGCAAGAGCAAGGGAAACTCCAAGGCGGGCGAGCAAGCCCTAATTGATGCCTACCGGGCTTGCGACAGCTTCGAGGTGTAGAAAACGAGTTTGAAGTCGGAAGTTTGAAGTGTGAAGCTCCTATCATGTCGTTGCGATCGCAGCGAAGCAATCTCCCGCCGGCGAGGTTGAGATTGCTTCGTCGCTGGGCTCCTCGCAATGACATTCGCGGCACTTGACGCGTATAAAAAAAGAAGTCGCGCCGTCCTTGGCACGACTTCTTTTTTTCTGGCGAATCAACAACCCACATCCTTGCGGGGCTGATTCGAGTCATCTATGTCATTTGCCTGATTCGAGAAGGGCGATCTCGGTGAATTCGATGAAGGCCCGGCCCGTGGCTTCACTCGCCTCGATCTTACCGACCAAGCCGACTTTGTGGCCGAGGAACTTGCTGAAGTCCGCGTTCATGGCCGACCCGACCGGCGTCACGTAGCTGATGGTCTTGCCGGAGTCATCGAGGATGCGATACCGCTTGGTCTGTCCCACGCCGGTGTAGACGCTGGAGGTTTCGAGCTTGCCCACGATGGCAAACTTGCTGTTATCGACGATTTGGCCCAGCTTGGTGGTGCGCACATCATCGATCTTCTCCGTGGTCTTCTGCAGCTCCTTGCCCTGCTGGTCGACCTCTTTGCCGACCTGGCAAGCCAACTCATATCGCTCGACCTGCTTGAGGGTGTACTCCGCATAGCGGGAGGCTTTTCCCGCGTTCTTGTCGGCGACAATCTCCGCCAGCTTCTTCTTGATCTCCGTGTAGTTTTGCTCGGCCAGCGGCTTCTTGACCTCAGCTTTCATTTTATCGACGAGGAAGTAGTACAGGTCGAGGCCCGCCAAAGGCGTTCCCGACGGTGCGTTGGGGTCGCCCGACTTCTTCAGGAGCCGCCGGCTTGGCCGCGCCCGCCGTGTCCAGAGCCGGTGCCTTGGCCTGCGGCTTGTCCACCTGCTGGAGGAACTGGCTGCTGACCCACAGATAGGCGCCCTGCGGCGGGGCGATCTTGTAATACTCGTCTTTCTCCTCGCCGAGCAGCTTTACCGTCTGTCCCCGGTGGAGCGTGACCTGCTTACTGGTGGAGTACTTTGCCTCCTGCGTGTCGGAGCCCGTGTAGACGCCGACGTTGTCGCCCGTGAGGGTGCCCATCGTGGGGTTTTGCGGGTTGATGCTCACGTATTGCATCGAGATCCAGGAGAAGCACCCCGGCGGCGGGACGATGCAGGACCAGCCCTGCTCCGATTTGACGACCTGGACGCGGTCTCCCGCGTAGAGCTTGCCGCACTCGTAGAAATTCGTGCCCTGACCGGAACGGATGTGCACGTCGTTGCCCGTGACCTCGGCGACGTACGATTCACTAACCGTCGTCTTGGCCGCCGCGGCCTCATTCGGTAGCAGGACGGGGCTGCGCGGCGCATTGGCGTCCTGGGCCCACCCGGCGGTGGACAAAATCAGCACAGTTACAGCCATGCCGGAAAACAGCATCACACGTGCGCAACGCTCGGGAGAATAGGCGCGAGCCTGCATCTTTTGGCCTCCTAAAGATGTTCCCACAGATCCTTGGAACTGCCCGCAGGTATGGGCGATCCTTCAAGTGCGAGGGTACACATCCCCCTAATGCCTGTCAACATCTATGTCGGCTGTTAACACGATAATTGTGCAGAAAATCTGCGTATTAGCGGCCCAGTCGCGTCAATTCCTCGCGACACATCTGCACTTGTCCCGGATCGGTGAGTCTCGGGGCGGCCTTTTGCAGGTGCTCGACGGCCTTGGGCGGATCGTGCAGGTAGCGGGAGTAGAGGATGCCGAGCATGAGCTCCACCTGTTCGGGGTATTCGTAGGTACTGCTGTAGTGGGTCAGGAATTGCTCGTAGGCCCGGGCGGCCTCGGCGGCACGATGCTCGCTCATCAATTGGTTGGCGATGTCCAACAGTTGCTGGCGTGGCAGCACCTGTTCCGGGGTCAAGCCGCATCAGCTCCAGGTAAAGATCGGCCGCCGCGGGCAGGTTGTGCTGCTCGATCCAATGGCTGATGCCGTGGCGAAGCTGCTCGATCTTCTCCTGACGCTGGCCGTCGGGAGGCACTCCCGGGACCTCGCGCGCTTCCACGCGCCGGCGCGGCCTCGCTCCCGCGAAGGGATCGTAGCCCGTCGCCACGGCGTCCCGGTACCGCCGGCGGCGGTTCCACTGCTGGATCATCATCCACAGGTCGTAATGGGTCCCCTCCATCAGCCGGGTCGCCAGAAGCAACAGCATCAGGCCGATCCCGTAGGCATAGCCGAACAAATGCGCCCCGTAGGCAACTCCTGGGTAGGCCCAGACCCGGGAAATGACGTTGTCCCAGATGATCATGATGAAGCCGATGAAGTACAGGGCGGGAATCTCGAACGTCCCGATGAAGAAGATGATCCAGTAGAGCACCGTGATCTGCGTTTGCGGGAACAGGACCAGGTACGCCCCGATGACGGCGGAAATCGCGCCGCTGGCGCCGAGTGTCGGGGCCAGGGAAAACGGATGCAGCAGGGCGAAGCCCATGCCGCTGAGGATGGCGCCTGTCAGGTAAAAGACGACATAGCGGAAGTGGCCCAGCTTGTCGTTGATATTGGCCCCGAACAGGTACAGAAAGAACATGTTGCCGACGATGTGCAGAATGCTGCCGTGCAAAAAGGCATACGACAGAAACTGCCAGTAATGCCAGGCAGCCGGGCACCAGGACCCAGTTGACTGCCCACGGACGGATCGGCAGGCGCCATGACGTGGCTGCCCAGGATGTACGGGTACTGGCGGTCGAACGAGTACGAGAGGAGAAAGAGGATGACGTTGAGGAAAATCAGAGCGTAGTTGGCGTATGGGGTCCGCCTGGGCCAGATACTCGTCCGAATCGGCAGAAAGAACAGCATCGGTCAAAGGTTCTCACGAAGGATCACCCGGAAGCATTCCATCGAATCACGGGCCCATTCTAACCGGTCGGAGCACGGCCTACAAGGCAGGAAAAAGGACGGCGGCCTGGCCTGCCGCCGTCCTAACTCATGGAAATGGGTCTGAAGGAGGACAGTAAGGACCCGAGACTCCATGGATCGCGTTCGGGACCTCTTCTCCCCTGCGGAAAACACCGCCACCTGTCCGATCCACACTGACGCCCCTCCGTCAAGCTCGCTCTATGAAAAGTATAGAGTGCAAACCCTGCGAAGCCAAATTCCCAGCCACAAACCTGTTGGGTTCGTCCCACGTCCTTGAGATCGGTTTGGCTCAGACAGCCAATCGGGGTGGCCGCGGAAAGGCCGAAGGCCTTACCGCTGGCGAACGAGCCCAACCATCGGCAAGCTGGCGCTGGCCGCTGCCACCCGGAGATTCGAGAACTCAAGAATTTGGGAAGAAGCCAACGTGTTATGGTTCTGGGGGTGTCGCGGGGACTTGGCGTGTGTGGCGCCGCGCGGTAGACTATTCGTGTCGGCTCGGAGTCCACAGGAGGAGTGCCGGCATCGGATAAGAAACAAGGAGGCATGTTGCAAGATGAATCTCGAGAGCATCACACGACGCGTCAAAGCGGTTCGCACCCTGTTTGGCAAGAACCACATCGACGCCCTGATCCTCACCAAGCCCGCGAATGTTACGTATCTCACCGGCTTTGCCGGAGACGACAGTTGGGCGGTGGTCGGCAGGGGGGCGGTGTACCTGCTGACGGACAGCCGCTACATCGAGCAGGCCCAGAAGGAGTGCCCCCAGGCCACGCCTCGTCGAACGCAAAGACCCGATCGCCGAGGCGGCCGGCAAACTCGTGGGAAAGCTGAGATCCGCACGCACGATCGCGGTGGAGAAGTCCATTTCTCTCGAACAGTATGAGATCCTGAAGAAGAACTTGGAGGTTCGTCTGAAGGCCGTGGACGGCCTCGTTGAAGGCCTGCGCAGCGTGAAAGATGAAGGTGAGCTCAGCGCGATCCAGTCCGCCGCAGCCATCGCCGCGGAGGCGTTCGAGCGCGCCGTGCGGCATATCCGGCCGGGGATTACCGAGAGCGAATTGGCCGGCATCGTCGATTTGGAGATGCGCCGGCAGGGGGCCAAGGTGGGTTTCGAGACGATAGTGGCCTTTGGCCCCAACGCCTCCCGGCCACATCACCAGCCCTCACCCAGAAAGCTCGGCGACCGCGATACCATCCTGATCGACTTCGGCGCCAAGTACAACGGCTATTGCTGCGACATCACACGATCCTTCGCCTTCGGCAAGCCGACGGCCGCGTATTGCCGAGCTTATCAGGCTGTCGAAAAGGCGCAAGCTGCCGCGATGCGGGTGGCCAAGGCCGGGGCTGAGCTGGTGGAAGTCGATGCGGCCGCCAGGAACGCTATTCGCGAGAGCGGCCTGCCCGTCTATGGGCACGGCACTGGGCACGGCTTCGGCCTCGAGATCCACGAAATTCCCGTTCCTCAAAGAGAAGGCGAAAGGCAGGTTGCAGGCCGGCCAAATCATCACCATTGAGCCGGGCGTCTATCTTCCCGGCAAGCTCGGCGTCCGCATCGAGGACGACATCCTCATCACGGAAGAGGGTTGCGAGTTGTTGACCGGAGCCTGTCCGCGCAGATCGCCCCTGTAGCTGCTCGGTGCCAAGAGGCGAAATTCTAAATTCCAAGCACCAAATCCTAAACAAATCCCAAACCCAAAAAACTCAATGACCCAAACGCTGACGCTTGCTGGTGGGTCCGTTTGGGATTTTGGTCATTGGAATCTGTTTGGAATTTGGGATTTGATGCTTGGGATTTCCGCCCTGCGGCCCCCTCGAACTATAAGGCTACTTCGGCAGTCCTTTCTTCTGGATCGGCTTTTGGCCGTCGGGCTTGGGGACGAACATGTCGGCCGCCATAAGGCCGCAGCGAACGGCCATCAGGCGGCTGTAGGCCAGATCGCCGAGGTCGTTCTTGCCGCCGTTGTTGGTGCCGAAGGAGAACTTGACGCCCGCCGCCTTGGCCTTCTGGATGAATTTCTCGCTGGGCAGCTTGTACCGGGCGTTGATTTCGATGGCGACGCCGTTCTTGGCCGCCGCCTGAATCACCCGGTCCATCCGCGCGTCCGTCCACAGGGTGTCGTATTCCTTCTCGATGGCTGCCGGCAGGAAGGTCGGATTGACGTAGATATCGATCGGCTCATTGTTGAGGATGCCGACGGTCCGATCTACCAACATATCCATGAACTGCTGCTTATCGCCGATCTCGACCTCGTTCGGCATCCACAGGCGCATGCGTTTGCCACGGTCGTTCGTCCAGGTCATGGAATCCGTGAAGACGTAGTCGAACTTGGCAATCATCTCCGGCGAGAACATCTTGACCCACTCCCGCCCCTCCGCCTGCATCGCCCGGTAGACGCGCTTGTCGTCCAGCTTTTGTAAAGCCGTGCGCAGGCCCTCATCATTGGTGGCGGGGCAACCGAGGCCGCAGTTCTCCGCGACGCCGAACTTCACGCCGTGCTCCTGCGCGAACGCAATCGCCTCATTCAACGTCAGGCCACCCTTGAGATGGACGTGCGAGTCCACGATCTGAAAGAGCGGCTTGACGCAGATGTTCTTGTAATAGACCGTGCTCCGCGCGTCGTGTCCCTGGAGGGCGAACGTGCCGCTGCTCAACACCCGACCCAGCCGGTCCGACGGCGGCTTCGGCGGGTTCGGCTCGGTCCAGTCAACGATCTTGCGGCCGTTCACGTCCACGGTGACGTGCTTGCCCTCGACCACCACGTGCATCGTGAACCACTGGCCGTCTTTGACGGGCGTCTCTCTCACATCCTGCATTTTGTACAGACTGCCCGTCCGGAGAGGATCGCTGGGATCGCTGTTATTGACCTGGACCTCGAAGCCTTTGGCCACCAAGCCCCGCTCCTGGTATTGGCTGTGGAAGAAGATGCCGCCGTTGGCTAGGGGCTCGGTCTTCACGTCCACCTTCAGCTCGAAGTCCTTGAAGTCGCCGTAATAGATCGGCCCCACGTAGAACAGGTGGCTATTGGGACCATGCGCCACAATGGCCCCATCGCGGACGGAGAACGTCCCGGCGTTCGCGCCGGCCTTCCAGCCCTCCAGGCTCTTGCCGTCGAAGAGACTGATCCAGCCCTGTTCCGGGCTCCCAAACCCAATGGATCGGGTTTGGGAACCCTCCCCGGTCTGTGCGCTCCCGGAAGCCGCCAGAGTCAGTACAATCAACCCTATCCCAGTCATCAATGATCTCATGACACGATCTCCTTCCATATCGAGACAAGTCCATCGAAACGGTTTTGCCCAGTACACACCGGCCGCCATCAAACCACAAATGGGGAGACGCCGCAAGCGGCAGAGATATTTCCGGGAGCGCGAACTACAGCAGGTGCATCGGCAGGGCGAGCGTGTGTTTCCCAAAGGGCAGTACCATGTCGCCGGTGTGCACGACGAACCCTCTCTCGCGCTCGGGGAAATCACGAACGAAGGCCTCGATGCCATCGCCCAACGGTGACGCGAATGTACCGCCGCCCCTCATTTCCCAACAGGCAATTGCCCCGCCAAATCGAGGACATCCGCTTCATATGCGGGTGGGAAGAGCCGATATTCCTATCGGTCGGGGGCACGAATTGACGGAGTTGCGACGCTGAATGAAAAACAGGTTTGGCATGGGACATTTTCGGACGTGCCCGGCCGGCGAAGCACTTTCTTCTTCGCGGCGGGGCTTGGTTGTGGTATCATAGACGCAGATTATGGGACGTGGTTGGAACACGATGTGGATGGGTGCAACAATGACAAGTCAAACGCAGCTCACGATGGATAGGACAACCGGGGATCGGACCGCGGCACTTGGCGCCGGGCGGGTCCGCGCGGGCCGGCTTGGCGTCTTGGCCCTGGTGCTCACCGGCCTGCTGATGGCGGTGGGGACGCGCAGCGTCACGGCCAGATCGGTGTATGTGATCGCCGAGATTGCTGGACCCCAACCAGCAAGTCTGGGTCATGGATTCTGACGTCGCTTCGGACGGGACCCTGACCCAGCAGGTGAGAAAGACCATCCCTCTTTATGGCGCGGGGGCCGTCGGCTTGGCACTGGATACCAAGTCCCAGTGTCTGTTCGTCTCCTACAAGACCTCGAACGTCATCGCGGTCCTCGACGCCACTACCCTGAACAGCGTGGGGACCGCGACGGCCAAGGGCGCTCATGACATGGCCGGCATCGTGTATGACTCCGACAAAGGGCTCCTGTACTGTGCCGCGCACGGGACGGACAGCCTCTACATCTTCCAATGGAAGCCGGCCACGAACGAGTTGATCCCCGGCATCGAATTCTCCCGTCTCGTTGGAGGGGGCCCAGGCGTATGGAATTGCCTTGGATGAGGCCAGCGGCCAGCTCTATGTCGGCGGTCCGTCCCAGTCGGTCCTCGTCTACAGCACTTCCGACTGGCACCTGGTGCAGACGATTTCCGTCAAGCGGGTGGCGATGTGCGTGGCGGTCGATCCGAGCGGAACTATCTCTACTACGGCGGGGGTCTCGTCGGCGACTACTTCCTGGTCCGGCATGATCTGACCTATGACACGGAACAGGAAGTGCAGATCGCCCCGCACGCCGGCGTCGTGGGCTCTGGCGGTCGATCGTGCTGACCGGCTTCGTCTTTGCCTCCACCGGCACCGACGATCGGACTGCTACTGCGGTCACGAGCTTCGTTCCTTCAACAGTGACTTGACCCTGATCGATATGCAAGCGGCCATCGGCGTGCTCGGCAATCCGGCCGGCGTGGTCGTTCCCGAGGGAAATCACTTCAACCCGTTGCGCCTGACCAAGACGGTCAAGACGTCCGCGGGCGATGCCGTGAGCACCACGGGCGTTCCGCAGGTCACGGTCGGCGAGGAACTTCACCTACGAGATTTGCTTCGACTGCAACGATCTGCGTGCTGACCGGCGTTTCCATCGTCGATACTCTGCCGCCGGAAATCTCGTTCGTGAGCGCCACCGGGGACGGGACTACGGGCAGTACGACGCCAACACGCATACCTACACCTGGTCGGATCCCCCGATGGCCGGCGGGCTGCAGAAATCTCTGGAACTGGTTTGCCGCGTGACCGCGGACCACGCCGGCGGGCCAGACCATCACCAATTCCGTCACCATCCGCACGCATGAGATCCTTGCCATCACGACGACGGCGAGTGTCGTCACCGTGGCGGCGAAGGTCTTCAAGCCGCTCCATGTGACCAAGAAAGTGACCGCGGGCGCACCACCGGCGGCGGCAAGCGACCCTGCCATCCGCCTATGCCGGGGATGAGGTGACGTACCAAATCACCTTCGACAACAACGACAACGCGTACCCGGTGACGAATGTCCTTCTGACCGATACTCTGCCGCCCGAAGTGAGCTTCTGTCCGCGCCACCGGCGACATTCTCTTCGGCCGCTATGACGATGCACTCGCACTCGTATATCTGGTCCTATCCGCAGTTGGCGTCGCGGGAGAGCGGGTCGGTGGGCTCTGGTGGTCCGCTTGAACGACACAGTGGCGGGGGGGACGAAGATCGTCAACTCGGTCACGATCACCAGCGACAACAACAACCTGTCCACCACGGACACGGCGGCGATTGCGGTCACCAGTTTCCTGCCCGCTGAGGCTGCAAAAGACGCTTTCCGCCGGCTCGGTGGGACACCCGGACAGCCGGGGACGGCCCTATGTGGACGCCGGCTCGAGATCACCTATGCCATCACGTTCAGCAATCCGGCGACGAACCGCGACGACGACGCAGGTCGCTGCTCGTCGATACGCTGCCTCGTGAAGTCACTTTCGTCAGCGCCGACGACCCCAATTCCGGGTCCTATGATCCGGGCACGGACCTTCGCGCCACCGACGTACACGTGGCGGTATGCCTCGTTGGCGCCGGGGGCCCAGAAGACGTTGCATCTGGTCGCGCAAGTGGGCAGTAAGCTCGATCCGAACACCGTGGTCAGCAATTCGGTGACGATCAGCTCGGTGCAGACGGCGGCGACTCAGGCCGGCCTCGACGTGCTGGTCCATGCCGTCTCCGTGACGCCGCTTTATCTGCAAAAGACGCTTGCCAGGGGGCCGTACGGGCAGCCCGACAGTCGGGGCCGGCCCCGCGTGGACCCCGGCTCGAACATCACCTATACCCTCACGTTCAGCAATCCGGCCACGAACCCGACGGTGACGCAGGTCACTGTCGCCGACACGCTGCCCCCGGAGCTCACCTTCGTCAGTGCCGACGGCGGGAATCTCGGATCCTACAACGCCGCCACGCAGACCTACACGTGGCGTCCGATTCGCTGGTGCCGGGCGTGCAGAAGTCCCTGAATCTGACCGTGCGTGTGAGCGACAAGCTCGATCCGAACACGGTCATCAGCAATGCGGCGACGATCAGCGCACAGCCAGGGTGACGCCGACCAAAGCCTCCGTGGACGTGGTGGTCCGGGCGGCCCGAGTGCAGGCCCAAGACATCTACATCAAGCCGGACCACATCTACCGCAGCGGCTCGACCGCCAAATCGAACTTGATGGTCGTGGTGTATCTGCCCGAAGGGATCGGCATGGACGCCATCAGCAACACGCCGATGGTGCTGACCCCGGGCAACGTCCAGGCGACCGGGCAGCTCATCTTCGGCACCACCACCCAGGGCAAGGTCCTCGGCTTCTTCGATGTGGGGCCGATCCTCGCGGCGACCCAGGGCACCCCGAACCAGTACGGCGAGTGCCCCGTGACGGTCGTCGGCATTCTCAACGATGGACGCTCCTTCGTCGCGCAGGGCACCATCTGGATCCTCAGCGGCAGCGGGCCGTGATCCGGCCGGCGACCCCCGATTGCCCACGAAAACCACGGAGAGAGCGGGATTTGGACGCCTGCTCTCTCCGTTGCGTTTGCAGGGACGCCGGACCGTGCTATAATGCTCCGGTCACGCGTTCCGCCTACACCGCCATTGACCGGTCGCACCCGGTGGGAAAGGAGAAACCGATGTGGAAAGGACCTGTTGATGCTCTGCTTTCGGCCGCCATCGTTGCAGTTCTCAGCCATGCATCGTTGGGGGCCAAGGCAACCTGCCGGCTCTCGGCGGTCACTTTCGATAAGTCAAGCGTCCCTGGCCGCCTGGACCGTCACCGGTGACTGCCGGGCCCGGACAACGGACAAACCGTTTGGGTCGATGACCTGTCCGTCATCTTGGGTGGCCCGGTGAAGATCGCCCCCGCTCCCGGCGAGGCCGATCCCTACGATGCCAAGGCGCTCGATGCGGACCCGACCATCCATCGGCCGGTAGTCATCTATTCCCAGGACCACGTGCCCCCGACACCCAAGCCGGAGGACCTGCCGCTGCGGGAGAGCGTCTCCCAGTACGGCATCACCTGGACCTTCGAGCAGCCGGCCCGCGTCGGCCAGTTCGTCAACGGCGACTGGTACGTTGTCGGCCCCGTGACGATCAAGGCCATCGACCCGCGTCCGCTCTACGGCAGCGAGATCCCCAAGGGCCAGTTGGACCACATGGACAAGGAGCGTCCGGAGGCCCAGCGCGTCCGCAACGGCTTCATGGTCAATCCGCCGGCCGCAGATGAAGGTCGCCTACGACAGCGGCGTGCGGAACTGGTTCGACCCGGCGCTGATCCAGAAGCTGCCCGTGATGCTCAAGCCCGGCGACTCGCTCGTTTCGACCATCAGCATGCCCAAGGGCCTGGTCCTTCACGCCCAACTGCGCAACAAGATCGAGCGGGGCGTGGAAGACAGCAGCCCGATCCGCACGGCGGCGGTCCTGACGTGCGTCAGCCAGCCGCAGCCGCCGGATGCCTTCCGCCCGGCTTTCTGCGACCGCCAGCAGCGAATCTACCTGGCCCGCAACCTCAAGCGCGACCGCTTGCCCACGGCCGCCGCCACCAAAAGCATCCCCCGGATCGACCAATACATCCGGTTCACGCAGCGGCCCTGGGTGGGGACGTGCTTCTTCGGTTTCGAGGAGCCCGTGGAGAACATGCCGCAATACGGCCTGGAGTACGGCCGGGTCAGCGGCATCACGGCCCTGATCCTCTGTCACCGATCCTCAAGCCCGAGCAGAAGGAACCGCTCCTCGTGAACTACGTCCAGGTCGGCATCGATCTTGGGCGGCATGATCCGCAGCGGTCACCCCGGCTTTGACCGGTTATGGCGGGCACGGCAGCGGCCGCAAGCTCCCCATCGTCTTCGCCGGCATCCTCCTGGGTGACGACGAGCTGGCCGGCATCCACGGGTCGTTTCCGAAAGTGAGCTTCGGCGAGGACGAGCAGACCGCTTACGGCGACTGCTGGACCGGTGCCAAGGTGGTCTTCGCCGGGCATTCCGGGATCGACGCGGCGACCGGCGAGGGCCGCTCCCGTGGCAACGGCTGGGGCCCCTACGAGCACACGCCGCCCGCGCAGTGGAAAGACGGCCAGAACACCAGCGAGAGCTACCGCCGGTGCTGCACGAGTGTCGGCTGGGTGGCCCAGGCCCTGGCCCTGCGGCTGATGCACGCCGAGAAGGCCTGGGACCACGACGCCTTCTTCGATTACGTCGACCGCTGGATGTACGAGGACGACGCGGCCTTCGTCAAGACGATCAAAGAAGCCACCGGCCGGGATCATAACCACGACTGGTCCCGGCAAGGCCAGGCCTGGGACGCTTTCGTCAACGAGATGTGGGCCAAGCACCGCCCGACGCTCCCGGCCCCGACCGACGGCTGGCGGCAGCCACACGACGATACCTCCTACCGTGCGGCTCTCAGAAAGAAGTTTGATGGTTGATTTAACCATCAAACTTCAAACATCCACCATCCTCCCTTTCCTCTCAGTTCTTTCCTGAGTCCAAATGAGGGAAAAGTACTTGGGCGTCGCCTCGATAAGGGACAGTATAGTGCTGCAAGGCTGATCTCAATCTATCGCTACCGGAAAGGAGTCGCCAGATGGCCAGAAGTCAGACAAAAGGATCATGGACCAGGAACGACGTGAAAGACCTCAGGAGGCTATTCCCGGACCGGCCGACGGCGGAGGTCGCCGCCGAACTGGGCCGGCCCACGGAAGCCGTCAAGAAGAAGGCCTCGCGGATGGGACTGAAGAAGTCCCGCCGGTATATGAGGTCTCTCGGCCGAATGTAGCAACGACCCTGCACGGGGACGTCCCCAACGCGAAAGTCGCGCGGGGCCGCCCGAGCACCTTGCACGTTTTCCTCATGGACCGCCCGGCGGTCCTCGAATGACACACAGGACGGATCTCCCCAACCCGCTGTCTCGGGCTGGGAGATCCTTGCCAGGATACGAACGTCAGGCCCGTGCGCCACCCGGCACGGGCCTGGGGTGCTTTGTGTCCGCTCCCGGCGCCACGATCGTTTTCATCGCGTTCGATCACGAGGAGGAGGGACGTAAAGGGAGTGACGCCTACGCCCAGGAACATCACTTGGATCACATGCGCGGCATGATCGCCTTGGATGGGATTGCCTACCGGCCCTATGCTCCCAACGACCCCGACTACAACCGTGTAGGTCTCTACTGCCAGATCCGGCGCACCAAACTCGTCGATGACCTGGCCGCCGCCATGAAGTCATACGCCGGGCTGAATGGTGTCATCGCCGAGGACGATCTTGCCGACGACGCGCCGTTTGCCCGCCGGGGCTTGGCGGCGGCGGCCTTGATCTCGCGGGGTCTGAACGCGGACGTTCGCCCGTTCATGCACACGCTGCAAGACTCCGTTGACATGCCAGGCTACCTCGACTACGACTACGGGGCGCAGGTGACCCAGGGAGTCGTCGCTCACCTGGCCACTCAGGCCCGGCTCGCACCGGTCCGCGTGCTGCCGGACTTCAATGGGGACGGTCGGGTGAATTTCAAGGATTTCGCCCTATTGGCACAGCACTGGGAGTCCGGGGTCTTCTCCTTTGACATCTCTCCTCCTCTCAAGGGCGACGGGGTCGTGGGGATTCGGGACCTCGCGGGCCTGAGCTACTACTGGCTGAATCGCTGGTCGAGTTGGTGGCCCGCCTTCCAACTATCTGCCGTTTTGGCGATCGATCAGAACCGAGGCGTGATGCCTGCCGCGGACAATGCCCCCAGCGATTGACTCTCCGATAATGGGGGCGTGCCGGGGCAAACGCGTTTGAGCGCCTCCCACTTGGCTTTGATTCTCCTTCAGGTGGAAGCTATACTGTTGCGGACAGCAATGAGGCACTGGATGGATGTGCCAGGCATGCAGTTCGAGGAGAAATCTATGTCCATTACGGCGACGCGGTTGATTGGATGGTCGGTTGGGTTGGCTTTGTTGGCGATGGCCACTGGGCCGTTGGCGCGGGGGGCGGAGTCGGCGAAACCGCCGGAAGGTGGGACCGCGGCGGGTCCGGTGAAAATGACCGTGCAGGAGGATCATCAGAAAATGATGGAGCTTCTCCACATCACTTCGCTGCGGCCGGGGCCGAGTGGGAACCCGCAGGCGCCCAACGCCGCCAACTATGATGAAGCGAAGGCCAATCCCTGGCCGAACCTGCCGGAGCCGCTGGTGCTCAAGAACGGCCAGAAGGTCACGACGGCCCAGATGTGGTGGGAGCAGCGGCGGCCGGAGATCGTCGAGGATTTCGACCGGGAAGTCTACGGCCGAGTCCCCAAAGACACGCCCAAGGTGAAATGGGAAGTGACCGAGACAACCAAGGAAACCAACGGCGACGTGCCGGTCATTACGAAGCAGCTCGTGGGCCATGTGGACAACTCCGCGTATCCGGCGATCACTGTCGATATCCGCCTGACGCTGACCACGCCGGCCAATGCGACGGGACCGGTGCCGGTGATGATGGAGTTCGGGTTCATGTTTGGGCCCGGCGGGTTCGGGGGACGCGGTGGCGCAGCCAAAGGGGCGGCGCCGAAAGCGGGCACACCGCCGGCGACTCGCGGCGGGTTTGGTGGCGGCGGATTCGGTGGGGGCGGTCCCACTTGGCAGCAGCAAGTGCTGGCCAAAGGCTGGGGCTATGCCATCATCGTGCCTAACAGTATTCAAGCGGACAATGGGGCCGGACTTACACAGGGCATCATCGGACTATGCAATAAGGGCCAGCCTCGCAAGCCGGAGGACTGGGGATCGCTGCGGGCCTGGGCCTGGGGGGCCAGCCGGGCGTTGGACTATCTGGAGACGGATAAAGCGGTGGACGCCAAGCAGGTCGGCATCGAGGGTCTCTCCCGTTACGGCAAGGCCGCCCTCGTCGCGATGGCCTACGACCAGCGGTTCGCGATCGGTTTCATCGGCTCCTCCGGCGAAGGTGGCGCCAAGCTGCACCGCCGCAATTGGGGTGAGCTGGTGGAGAACCTCACCGGTAGCGGCGAGTACCACTGGATGGCGGGCAACTTCATCAAATACGGCGGGCCGCTGAATGCCGGCGACTTGCCCGTGGATGCCCACGAGCTGATTGCACTGTGCGCCCCCGACCCACGTTCATCAGCTACGGTGCCTCGTCGGGGCCGGGCGCGGAGGGCGGGTGGGTGGACCAGAAGGGCAGCTTCATGGCGGCGGTCGCGGCGGGGCCCGTGTACCGTCTCCTGGGAAAGAAGGACCTGGGGACCACCGAGTTCCCGCCCGTCGAGACGGGACTGATGGACGGCGACCTCGCCTTCCGCCAGCACAGTGGCGGCCACACGACCGGACCGAACTGGCCGATGTTCCTGACGTGGGCCGACCGGTACATCAAAGCCCCGGCGGTAGCCAAGCCTTGATCTGTTGGGGGGGCTCAATGGACGAACCCGCTCTTCCTCCGGCCGCGGCGGTTGATATCGCGGCTGTTTCTTCCGCCCGCTGGAAAGGCAATCAAAGGCGTGATGGCATCTGCCTCGGTGGTCACGATAGAGGAGCAAACAGCTTCTTGATAGGTACTTCGTGGGCGTCTTTGCCAGGCGTGAATCTCCACTCGTGGGATGTGCTACAGATGTGTCCCAGATAGACGCCCTTAGGATCTGACACCATGGTAGCCAAAGGAACTGCCAGGTTCTTACCAACCTGAACGGTCGACGGCGTTTGACTTTCGTCCGCTGGCCAAGATGCGTAGACCGAGGTTTCGCCCTTATCCATTATTCCGGCATATCGAACGCCTCTGACCGCAACAATGAGGTAGAGAGCCTCGGCTTTGGGGTCAAAAAGATATTCACCAATAGCATCCTCGAAGCGGACAAAGGACTTTCCCTCCCCGCCAATCCAGTATGCGTTGATCCGCATGTTGTAGCCGGCATCAACCGGGAGTTTCCATGAACATGCCTGCTGGCCAGCTCTACAATGGATAATCTTCCTGTCATAGGCAACGCCCCCGAATGATATGGACTGCTGCCACTCGCGAAGGATAGTGATTGTCCCCGCATTATCTGGCAGGGAGATTGTGGCGGATTCACGTACAGACCGTGGAAGAGCCCATCTAACTGCGACGCATGCAGCCAGCACAGCCATAACTGCGACACCCACCTTCGTGGCTCGTCTCATTCTGAGTCTCCTACAACCAAAATGCTATTCTCATTATACCCAAAACGCACTCAAGATGCCAAGAAGGACGGTATTAACGACCAGGGCGGACGCAAAGTCGCAGGCCGGGTGGCAGCCTCAAGGCCGGAAGGCCTTGGGGATGGTGGGACCTTGCTGCAGCGCCAACCACCACTTCGGGGTTTAGCCATCCCCAAGTCCAGAGGACTTGAGGCTGCCACCCGATGCTACGTCAAGGCTCTGCCGGCAGCCAGACCCTGAGCCAGGCGGATAAGAAGAGTCTGACCCGCCTGAAGGCGGTACTCCAAAAAGTGGTACTGGCCTCGGGGTCGCGGGACCGCCAATCTCCCGATTGGCATTCTCTCTAACGCCGCTCAGGGGAGCGGCGTTCCCAGGGAGTCCTATGCCGATGCCCCCAAGCCCGGGTCGCTCCTCCAAATGCTGTGGAACTACACGGCGGCGGTGAGGGAGGCGAGCATCTCCTGCAGTATGCGTTCCCCGTCGTAGCGCTGGCCGTTGATGAAGAACGTGGGCGTGCCGTTGACGCCGCTGCGGACGCCGCTGCGGAAATCCTCGCGCACGCGTGGCCGATAGGCCCCGGATTGAACTTCTGCGAGCAAGCGCTGAGCATCGAGACCCAAGGTCTCGGCGCACTGGGCGAGATCCTCATCATCGAGATCGTCTTGGTTCTCGAACAGAATATCGTGCATCTCCCAGAAGCGGCCTTGTTCTGCGGCAGCTTCCGCCGCCTCGGCCGCGTGTTCGGCGTGCAGGTGCACCGTGGTCATCGGAAAGTGGCGAAACGCAAAGCATAAGCGCTGGCCCAACTCCTGCTGGATCTCCTTGACGAGCGGATACGCCGCGCCGCAAAAGGGACATTCGAAATCGCCGTACTCCAGCAGCCTGATGGGAGCGTCGATCGATCCCTGCAGGTGGTCGCGGTCGGCGATCGGGACCGCAGGCAAGATCGTGGGCCTTGCGGCTTTCATCGGGCGGCCTCCACTTCGCTTGCTTCCTTGCGGTTGGAGGGTTGCTCTTTGCCCTGGAGGTATTCCAGGGCGGCGAGGATGCCGGCCGCACCCGGATTCATGCCCAGGGGCGAGACGTAGCTCCAGTGGATGACGCCTGCCGGGTCGATCACGAACAGGGCCCGCTCGCTGACGCCGTCGCCTTGGCGGTAGACACCGTAGAGACGGGCCACCCCTCCCTTGGGCTCGAAGTCGGCCAAGAGCGGAAAGTGCAGCTTGCGCTCGTGGGCGAACGCGGCGTGGCACCAGACGCCATCCACCGAGATGCCGAGCAGGGCTGCCCCGTACTCGTGAAACTCGGACAGGACTTCATTGTAGAGCGTCAATTGATCTCCACAGACCGGGCTCCAGTCCGCCGGGTAAAAGGCGAGGATCACCGGTTGCCCGCGCAGCTCATTGAGGCTGAGCCACTGGTCCGGCGTGCAGCGGAGCTTGAAATCCGGGGCGGCCGTGCCCGCCTGCAACATCGTGCGATTGCCTGTCGGATACATCTTCTTGTAGACCTCCTGCTCGTTCGCCATACCACCTCCCGCGCTGACGATTCATAGATACCAGTATTACTCTATGGTCTGACAGCGGAGCGCAAAATAAGGCGATCTCTACATTGCTTGCTTGAAAATGCTGCGTAGGGGAATCACACCATCTCGGATGTGGCGGGGCATGGCTGGGGCGCGGGCTTGTTCGTCCGGCTCCACCAGAGGTAGCCAGGGATGCCCAGCGCGACCCAGACTAAGCCCATCAGAGAGTTGATCAGAGGGGAGGTTCCGTTGCGGTAGCTGCGAATGTCGGTGTAGAGCGTGAAGAAGATGTAGATCGTGGCGAAGGCGACGAAGAGGATAGTCGTCGCGGGATAGCCCCAGACGCGGTAGGGGCGGGGGGCATCGGGCATCCGCCGACGAAGGGTGAAGACGCTGGCCGCCGCCAGGGCGTAGAAGATCCAGGTGACGAAGACGAGCATGTCCGTAAGCTGGTCGAAAGTGCCGCTCAGAACGAGGACGGAGGCCCAGGTTCCCTGGAGCAGGAGCGAGTTGCCCGGCGTGTGGAAACGCGGGTGCACCACGCCCACCCGGCGGAAGAAGAGCCGCTCGCGGGCCATCGCGAAGTAGATCCGGGCCGACATCATCGTGGTTCCATTGACCGCGCCGAAGGTCGAGATCATGATGGCGATTGCGATGGCGGCCCCGCCCCAGCGGCCCAGGAAGCTGTCGGCGACGTCGATCGCCACGATGTAGCTGCCGCCGGTGGCCTGGGCCTCGTGATACTTGCGGGCCATCGTGCCGACCGGGACGACGTAGAAGTAGGCGAGGTTGACGCAGGACGTAGATGGCGACGACGGTGGTGACCGCGATGGCCATGGCCCGGGGCAACGTACGCTGGACATTCTTGATCTCGCCGGACATGTAGGTGACGTTGATCCACCCGTCGTAGGCCCAGAAAGCACCCGCCATCGCCATGATGAACATCAGGAAGACCGACGACGAGCCGCCGGCCCCAGTGCCGAAGCCGGGGACGGACTGGGTAAGATGGGCGAGGCTGCCATGCCCCAGGGTGAAGGCCAGCACGACGATCGTCCCGATGATGGCCACCTTGAGGGTCGAGAAGATGACCACGAGGGCACTGCCCAGCTTGACGCCGAGATAGTTGATGGTAGTCAGGAGCACGATCAGGCCGACCGTGGTGAGCTTGAGGCCGAGGAACTTGAACGGCGTCATGGCCCCGATGAGGGGAATCGGGATGGCCCATTGCTCCCACGCGGCCGGCAGGCGCGGGAAGGGGACGAAGTAGCCCAGGGAATCGGCGAAGACGTAGGAGATCGAGGCGATTGAGCCGGTCTGAATGACGATGAAGGTCGCCCAGCCGTAAAGGTAGCCGACGAAGCGATTGTAGCCCTTGTTGAAGTAGATGTACTGGCCGCCGGGATCACGGAACATGCCGGAGATCTCGGCGATGGACAGGGCCCCGAAGAGAGTGGCGAGGCCCGCGACGATCCAGACGAGGATCAGCAGCAAGGGGGAGCCGAGCTGCGTGGCCATCAGGCCCGGCTTCTTGAAGACGCCCGAGGCGATGACCGAGCCGACGCCGCAGGCGATGGCGGTGACCATGCCAAGCTGCCGGCTGAGTTCGACGTTCGGGCTTGGAGCCCCATGTGGCACCGCCGCCCTCGGCGGTGATTGATCCCAGGCGGGGGCGGCTGGGCCACCCGTTTCGGGTTCCCTTCGTGGCGCGGGCGGTGCCCCGACAACTTCCATCACGCGGCTGTTGTTTCCATTCGTGTCCGTCATGGCGATCCTTCTATATCGGCCGATTGTAGCCGCGGTCATCGGCGAAATCAACGACAGTCTGGCGGATGCGTCATTGCGAGCGGAGCGAAGCAATCTCACGTCGCGTGGTTGAGATTGCTTCGTCGCTGCGCTCCTCGCAATGACATCCGGAGGATTCGCGGGTGCCATGTCTACGGTTTTGCGTAGACATGTTCGACCCCGTGAACAAAGCATGCCTGCGAGGCGCAGGCATGGCACCCAACCTGTTTGTAGTGACGCCGTGAGGCGTTCTCTTCCTATGCCCTTACGGGCACACTACAAACCCAGGGTGAGGGCGGTCGTCAAAAGTCCCGGACGGAGCCGTCAGGGTCGTTCAAGCGCGGCTGGAGGGGGGGCTTGCGGAAGGGTTTGGCCTTGGCCAGCTTCTCGTCGAAGGTGATGCCGAGGCCGGGGCCTTCTAACGGCAGGGCGAACCCTTTCTCCACGGTCGGGTAGGGTTTGACCACGTCGCCTTGGCTGTCGCCGTTGACCCAGGGGGCCTCGATCATCATGACGTTGGGGATCGCCAGAGCGGCGTGCAGCGTGGCCGCCGAGCCGAGCGGGCCGGCGTTGTTGTGCGGAATCAGGTCGATGTAGTAGGTCTCGGCCAGGGCGGCGATCTTCTTCATCTCGCTGATCCCGCCGCAGTGGCTGACGTCCGGGCGAACGTAGTTGACGTACTGGTGCACGATCGTCTCGCGGAAATCCCACTTGTTGTGAAAACGTTCGCCGGTGGCCAGCGGAATCTCCGTATGCGCTCGGACCAGCGCCAGAGCTTCCGGATTCTCGTGACGGATGGGGTCCTCGATCAGGAAGGGCCGATAGGGCTTCGCCTGCTCGGCCAGTTGGATCGCCCACTGGGGATCGTACCGGCCGTGACATTCGAGAATCAGGTCAACGTCATCACCGACGGCGGCCCGGATGGCCTCCAGATACTCGATCTGTTGTCGCACGGCGAGCTTGTGGTCGTGCAGGTCTTGGGCATCGTAACTGTGGAACGCGCGGAACCGGATGGCCGTGATGCCCTTGGCGACGCGTTGCTTCGCCTGGCGGGCGGCCTCCTCGGCGGTATTGCCTGTGACGTGCCCGTAGACGCGGACCTTGGTCCGGGCCAGGCCACCCAGCAATTGGTAAACGGGTACGCCGTACGCCTTGCCCTTGATGTCCCACAGGGCCTGGTCGATGCCCGCCAGGGCCGCCCCGGTGGCAGGGCCGCCGCGATAGAAGCGGCGCCGGAAACAGGACTGCCAGAGATACTCGATCCGCTCGGGGTCTTCGCCGATCAGATACGGGATCACGTCCTTGAGCATCCCCTCGACGGAATAGGGCAAGAAGGAATTCGTTGCGTCGCCGTAGCCCACGATGCCGGCGTCCGTCTCGATGCGGACGAAGACGTCGCCCCCGGTCAGGATCGGCTCGACCTTTGTGATCTTCATGCGTGGGATTCTTCGATCTCGCGGAGCCGAAGGACCCTGATCTTGTCCCCAGGCGGCTTGGCCCGCCGTCCACAAGAGTCCGGCCCCGGCGATGTTCTTGAACAGGCTCCGGCGCGTTGTCTCGGTCTTCATCAATTCCCTTTCACTTTTGGAACAGCCGCGGGGCGAAATCATACAGGCACTTGCGCCATGTCTGCCACTCGTGCGTGGTGCCGGGCGCTTCGAACCAGACGGCCGGGATGCCGGCCTTGGTCATCGCTTCAACCGTCGTCTTTGCCTGACATTGCCCAAGCTGCCCTCGGCGCTGCCGGCGCCCATCCAGACCAACAGACGGCTTGGGCCCTGAATCGCTGGGTCCGACCGAGCCGGTCCCCCACCGCTGAACGAGCCGATGTAGGCGAACTTGTCCAGATTGCCCAACCCGATCTGCATGGCCTGGCCGGCCCCCATCGACAGCCCGGCGATGGCCCGGTGCGTCCTGTCGGGAATCGTCCGGTACGTTGCGTCCACCATCGGAATCAAATCGTTGACCACCAGTTCGCCGAACGCTTCATTACGCCGGGAATTCCCGCCGGTCTTCGTTGTTGCCGGGCCGCCGCCGGCTCGGGGCCACCATGCCGTTCTCCATGATGATGATCATCGGCTGGGCCTTCTTCCCGGCGATCAGGTTGTCGAGGATGAAGTTGGCCCGGCCCTGCGCGGTCCAGCCGCGCTCGCTTTCACCCATCCCATGCTGCAGGTAGAGGACGGGGTAGCGCGTCTGCGGGTCCTTGTCATAGTCCGGCGGCGTGTAGACCATCGCCCGCCGCCACAGGGCCGTGGTCTTCGAATAATACCAGTGGGCGCGCACGTCGCCGTGCGGCACATCCTTGACATCGTAGAAATCGAGCGTCTTATCCGGCACGTCGATGCCGCTGCATTCCTTGCTCCAGCCGAAGAAGGTCTGCGTGGCCGGGTCGTTGCAGGCGAAGCCGTCCACCTGGAACCAGTAGTAGTGGAATCCCGGCACTACCGGCCCGATGGTCACGGTCCAGACGCCCTTATCCCCTCGCTGCATCTCGAACGGGCCTTGGCCCAGCCCGTTGTCGCTGCCGCCGGGGACGACCTGGACCTTCTTGGCGTTTGGCGCGCTGACGCGAAACGTGACGCGCAAGTCGGCGTGGACCCGAGGATACTCCGCCCCCGGCAGTTCGACGTCGCCGGCTGGGAGTCATCCGCCGCCTGCCCCCAAGCTGCGGCGCCCAACATCACGACGCTCAACGCAAACAGGATTCGTCTCATGTCAAGCCTCCTTTCCAATCGGCCATGTGGCTTCTTCGTAGGGTGGGTTCTTAACCCACGCGTCCAGTGCCTATCGGTGGGGATACGCGTGGGTTAAGAACCCACCCTACACACTGCTCTTCTTACATGTGCTTCACCCGCAGGGCGATGTCAATCTTGTAGGTAGGTGTCGGCAGAGTGCGCTGGCCGCCCTCGTGAACGATGTCTGCGCTGCCGAGAATCGAGCCGGTGGCCGGATCGACCCATTCCGCGCGGTAGTGGCCCGCCGGGAGATTGACGACCAGGTTCTCCTGGTACTGGCCGGGCACGACGGTGTAAGCCCCGCCGACCTTTTCGCTGCTGTGGTGAATGTACAGCGCGTACTGCTTTCCCGGCTCGCTGATCGCTCGATGGTATTGCGGCGCGGTCACGCCGCTCACCAGGAAGCTCTTGTCGGGGGCCATCTTGATGAAGTCGAAGCTGTACATGAACTGCTTCAAGTTCGCCAGCGCCCGCAGCACCTGCTCGTTGTCCGGCGTCTTCCCGGCCGGGTTCTCGGCCGTGAAAAGGCCGTTCAAGTGATTGAAGCCGGCGCCGCCGCCGACGATGAACTCCCAAGCCTCCACCCGCGAATCGGCGACCTTGTCGCCCTTGTACCAGAGCGGATAGTAAGCGGTCTCGTTCAACTCGATGGGCTTGTTGTCCTTGTACTTGTAGTCGAGGCCCTTCATGCCGCCCATTTCGCCCTGGTCCTCGCCCCAGATGTACTGGCCGATGATGACCGAGAAGCGCGGGTCGGCCGCGAAATCGACGGGCCCGCCCAGCGGGCCGTCCACCTCCTGGCCGAGGAGGTGTTTCTGGGGCAGGTCGCGCTCCGTGTCCCGGACCACGTCCGCCAGATGGCTGACCCACGGACCGGCCAGCGCAAACCCGGTCCCGATGTGGCCCGGCTCGTCGCAGATTTCGAGAATGACATTGTCGAAGGAGTTGACCTCCTGCGTGAGCTTGCGGACGTAGTCGTCTTCCCGGCGCACCAGATCGGCGTGCTTGAGTGTCTGGGCATCGCGCCAATCGCACTTGCCGACCCCCTGCACGTTGTTCTCGAAATACAGAGGCGAGAGCGGCCACGTGTCCGCGTATTGCGAATTGAAGAAGCAGACCTCGACCATGATGCCGCGCTGGGCCGCCTGGCTCAGGAAGTCCTTGAGCCGGGCGAAATACGCCGGGTCCCAGCGATCCAGGTCGAACCGGTTGCCGCCGAGCCGATAGCCGGGCGTGTCACTCCTGGCCCAGGGAACGATCAGGCTCTCCGGCTTGGGTCCCAGGGTGTTGCCGGGCATGAACTTGCCCACGGGCTCGAACATCGCGCCCGGATAGATCCGCGTGTAGTTGAGCCCGTGTGCCTGGAGCGCGTCGAAATAGGCCACATAGTCGAAGTCCTTGTTGATGACCGCGCCATAGTGCTCTGCGGAGGTAATCAGGATGATGGGCCGGCCCTGGTACAAGTAGTAATGCGGATTGGCAGGGTGGGCCTTGATCGGCTCCCCGAAGACGAGGGCATTCATGGCCAAGAGGAGGACAACAGTAAACACGATTCTCTTCGACATAATTGACTCCCCGCATCAAGGCGAACTGCGATAGGTTGTTTCGACTCACACGATCTTTGCGCTCTGCGCAGAGACGCAAGATTTTGCGTCTCTACAGACTACCGGCGGTATCTCGCGGCCGCAAGAGTGGATCGCGCGGCGAACGCGGGGTTATCTACCCGGCTGGGTGGCAGCGCCAGAGTCTTCGGCTTTGACAAGGGCCCTCTCCAGCTTCAGGTCGGTGTCCCCCGACCAGGCCAGGATAGACAGAATCAGCACCAGAACGATCCCTAGATCCCGCGTTCTCAACCGTCGCATCGCGCGAACCTCCATCCGCTTTCCTGAAATCAAAGAGAGAACCGCTCAATAGCGCCAAATCATTCTACACCATCGTGACGGGGATTTCAAGCTGGGACACCGGACTATTGAGATGTGAGGCTGGGCCGCGGTATCATGGGACGTGTCGCGGTCAGAAGCACCGACTCCGAGGTCTCGATTACCGGAAAGGAGCATTGGCATGGCAAGATCGTCTCTGTGGGCAGCGGCATTCGTCGGCGTCGTGTTCCTGGCAGGAGGCATTTCGGCTCGGGAGATCCATGTCTCAAAAACAGGGAGCGATTCGGCGTCCGGCAGCGCCGACCAGCCCTATCTGACTATCATCCGGGCGGCCTCCCTCGCCCAGCCCGGAGATACGGTCATCGTCCATGCCGGGACGTACCGCGAATGGGTCAAGCCCGCGCGCGGCGGCACGGATGAGAACAAACGCATCACCTACCGGGCGGCGCCCGGCGAGGAAGTCCTCGTCAAAGGCTCCGAGCGGATCACGACCTGGACGCCCGAAGCCGATGGCGTTTGGAAGGTCGAGCTGCCGAACTCGTTCTTCGACGACTACAATCCCTATGCCCTGACGCTCTCCGGCGGCTGGCTCGATTACGGCCAGTGGCATCATCGCGGCGACGTCTATCTCAACGGCGAGGCCTTCTTGCGAGAAACAGACCGCCCAGGAACTGGCCGGGGCCGAACACACGTGGTTCTGCCAGGCAGACGAGAAGGTGACGACCATCCGGGCCAACTTCGGCAAGGCCAATCCCAACACCGAGTTGACCGAAATCAACGTGCGCGAGAGCATCTTCATGCCCGAGATCACGGGCTTGAGATACATCACCGTCGATGGCCTGCATTTCGCCCACGCGGCGGCGAACTGGGCGCCGCCGAACTTGGCCCTGCAAATGGGCGCCGTCGGCACGCGGATGGGCAAGTACTGGATCATCGAGAATTGCACGGTCACCAACGCCCGCTGCGTGGGCATCATTCTGGGCCACGCCCCGGGCGTTAACTACGCGGACATCGACGCCTTTGGCGACCACATCATCCGCAACAACGTCATCCGGCGGTGCGGGCAGGCGGGCATCGCCGGCCAGAAGGGGGCCACCCGCTCGCTCATCAGCGGCAATCTCATCGAGGACACCAACTACCGCAAGGAGTTCGGCGGCTGGGAGACGGCCGCCATCAAGTTCCACAATAGCGTGGACACGGTCATCAGCGGCAACCTGATCCGCGGCGTCTACCACCAGAAAGAGGGGGCGTTCGGGATCTGGATGGACTTCGGCAATCAGGGCACCCGCATCACCCGCAATATCATCTACAATACCCAGGCCGCCACGATCTTCCTGGAGATGGACCACGGCCCGACTCTCGTCGATAACAACGTACTGATCGGCCAGCCGGTCCGGAGCAATTCCGAGGCCACGGTGTTCGCGCACAATCTGTTCGTCGATTGCGGGTACGACTACAGCCCGGATACCGGGCGCCGGTCCGAGTACTACACGCCGCACACGACGAAGATCGTCGGCCGCAAGACCGGCACGGCCCAGGACGACAAGTGGTTCAACAACATCTTCGTGCGGCGGGGGCTCGACCGCGTGAAGACCGCCCCGGGCTACACCTCGGACTACAACGTCTTTCTGGAAGGGGCCAAGAAGAGCACCTTCGGCGACGAGCACAGCGATGTTGACCCTCACGTCACGGGATTGGCTGTCAAAGATAATCCCCGCGGCAGCCACGATCACGTTCTCCGTCAATGACGCGGCACTCCAGGTGAAAGGACCGCTGGTCGATGCGAAGCTGGTCGGCATCTTTCCGACCGTGGGGCAGACGTTGGAGGATCGCGATGGCAAGCCTCTCGCAGTGGATACGGACATCAACGGGAAGCGATATGCCCCGCCGGTCCCCGGCCCGCTCGCCGATCTCAAGAGCGGGCTCAACACGGTCGTCTGGACGCTCCGGTAGTCAGCTTTGGCGTGTCTAACAGAATGAACGTCGATATGTCATTGCGAGGAGCGCAGCAAAGCCTGCCCCTGCGGAAGCAGGGGAAGCAATCTCAGTCTCACGCGTGGGCTTGAGATTGCTTCGCTACGCTCGCAATGACATCCCAGCCGCTTTTATGCATCTTCAGTCCGTCGCGCCGGGGGGAAATGGCCCCTTGGCACTCGCTATGATGCGCCGGTTTCCGTCGGTCCAGTGGTCGCGGTACCAACTCGAAGCGGGAAACGTATCGTTCAGTTGCGCCATCTTGGCCTTGAGCATGTCTCGGTACTTCTCCAGGTGGGGACGACAGGCAGGATCGTCGGCGCGGTCGGTCATCTGGAAGGGGTCCGCGACATTGTCAAAGAGGACTTCCTTGCGCGGCAGGTGGCTGGGACCGCCCCCGCGAAAGACGGCGTAGGTGAAGCGCCGGTCGCGGAGGGCACGCCATTCGTGCCCATCCTGCCAGGCGGCACAGGCCCCGGTATTCATGAGAAAGTCCGCTTCGGGCTCCGGGCCGGACTTGCCTTGGGCCAAATGGCTCAGGTCCATGCCCTCCACCCCTGCGGGAATGCGCGCATCCAGGCCGGCCAGACCCAGAAGGGTGGGCATGATGTCGGGGGTGTTCAGGCAGGCGTCCGAGACGAGCCCCGCCGGAATTCGGCCGGGCCATCGCAGCAGAAACGGGATGCGGGCGGCCTCTTCGTAGAAAATGTTCTTCTTCATGCGGCCGTGTCCGCCGAACATCTCGCCGTGGTCGGAAGTGAAGACGATGAGGGTCTCGTCTGTCAGGCTGGCCTTGTCCACCGCCTGGACGATGCGGCCGATATTCCAATCGAGATTGGCGGTCATGGCGTAGTAGTTTCGCATCCACTCGTCGATCTCTTGAGGGCTCTTGGGGATGTTGGACCACTCGTCGCCATACGGGTCCATTTCGGCACTGTAGTTAGGCGCGAGCGGGAACTTCACATCCTTGAACAAATCGTAGAACCGTGCAGGAACGTTGCTTTTGACCCAGGGATCGTGCGGCGTGCCGTACGAGACCATGAGGAAGAACGGCACAGCGCCGGCGGCGCTGCGGGCGATGAAATCCAGGGCCAGGTCGGTCTGGGCGTCCGGCTCGAAGACGCCGGCACCGTAGAAGTGCTTCTCGGGCGATTCGGTATGGTAATAGCTGCCGTAGTAATCGTGGTGGAAATTGTAGGCGGCCCAGTAGCCGTCGAAGCCCAGACGATGCGGGCCGCGCGGGACGAAGGAGTTCTTCGGGTCGAGGTGATTCCCAAGCTGGTTGGCATACAGGTGCCACTTGCCGATGTAGCCCGTGCGGTAGTTGGCCTCGGTGAGAACGTGGCCCAGGCATCTCTGGTTGGGGTTTATCTGCAACTCGTTGATGACCATGCCGGTCCCGGTGGTGTACTTGCCGGTAAAGAGCGAGGCGCGGTAGGCCGCACAGACCGGCATGTGCGAGACGGCCTGGCGGAAGTTGACGCCTTCGCCGGCCAGTCGGTCGATGTTGGGCGTATGCGCCTTGGTGTCACCGGCGTAGCCACAGGATTGATAGCGGAGTTGGTCGGCCAGGAGATAGATGATGTTGGGCGCTCGCGCGGCTCCTGTCGCTTGGCCACGGAGGCACAGCCCGCTAAGACTCCCCATCCGAGACCGAGTGAGCCGGATCGAGCCAGGAATTCTCTTCGATTCATTTCCATAAGCACCAGCACCAGTTTACCGGATCGTATGGACCGGGGCCACGCTGAACGTTCTACTCCCACCGCGCCAGCACAGCGCGGACCTCATCTTCCACTCGATGCCTCGCTTCCATTCGTTCCCAGCCGCCCATCAGGAGTTCGTCATAGGGCGTTTCGACGTGGCGAACATGAGCGACCACGGCCAGGCGAACGGCGTGCTCATCCAGAGCCTTTGCGGTGGCAGAACGACCGACCCTGCCGCTGTATTTGGCACATGCGTGTTCGCCTATGGACGTCGCCGTTTCGGCGGGGCACCTCGGATAGACCTGGCGCACGCGCTCTGCAAACTGCTCGACGTACGCGAGGTCCAGTTCAGTCCTGCGCTGCACTCACGCGTCCGACGCTGGGCCCGGGCGTCCTGATCTGCCAGGCACTCGACTTCGGACTGCGCCAGCGCTGCTTCCTCGACCAGGAGTCCCTGGCGTTCGTAACGCTTGCGGGCCTTGCTCCACTTCAGGACAACGGCAGAGAGAGTGGAGTGCTTTCGCGCACGGCGAGTCAATGCGGCGTCCCCGGAGGGGAGAAAGACGAGATGGTCGAGGTCCGTGCAGGACAGACACAGAGCCCCCTTGTTTTCTGCCAGCGTGATCCATGCCTTGGTTCCAAGATCTTCCTTGCACTCGTCACACTTGGAATCCCTGGAGCTGATAAATACCTTCAGATCATCTCGTTGTCGTGTTGGCCTGTCCATAGGGGTTTATTGTGATGGTGCCAGGGATTGCTTTCAAGAGGAAAGTGGCATACTGTATGAGACGGAATGTTAATGATGAGAGGTTCTCCGATGCGTACTGTGTGCTGCTTTGCGATGGTCTTGCTCTCCGCGGGGCCGTTCACTGCCTTGGCTCAGGAGACCGTCACCGTTCGGCCGAAGGAAATCGACGACGTTCTGACCAACCCGGGGATCGGGTTCATGACCTTCCAGCGGTTCAACGGCGACACGCTGAACGAGGGCAAGAAATGGACGGAGGGGTATCCGATCGTCTATCAGGCGTTCGACCGGACCCTCCAGAACGGCCGGCATCCGATGACTTCGCTGGCGTATTTCCGCCTGTATTGGAAGTTCCTCGAGCCGGTACAGGGCGACTATCGCTGGGAGTTGATCGACAAGGCCCTGGAGACGGCCGGGAACCGCAAGCAAACGCTGCTGCTCCGCATCGCTCCCTACGGGACGGGCCAGGACAACGATGTGCCCGATTGGTACCGGGCGCTGGTCGGCAAGGAGGACAAGCAGCCCGAGGCCAAGTGGCGCACGAATCCGGAAGACCCGCGGTACGTCCAACACTTCGGTGCCATGGTCCGGGCCTTGGGGGCCCGCTACGATGGGCACCCGCTGCTGGAGAGCGTCGATCTGTCCATCGTCGGCGCCTGGGGCGAAGGGGCCGGCTCGGAGCGGCTGACCCAGAAGACCCGCGAGGCCCTCGTGGACAGCTATCTGGAGGCCTTCAAGAAGACGCCCCTGGTCATGCTGCTGACCGACGAGAAGACCAATCGCTACGGCCTGTCCAAGCGGGACGTCGGCTGGCGGGTCGATTGCCTCGGCGACATGGGCGGCTTCAGCCCGACCTGGTGCCACATGTGCGACCTGTACCCGCAGCAGATCATCACCTGCGGCATGCAAGACGCCTGGAAGAAGGCCCCGGTGACGCTGGAAGTCTGCTGGGTGATGCAGCACTGGAGGGACAACAACTGGGACATCGACTACATCATCGAGCAATCCCTGAAATGGCACATCTCCTCCGTCAACGCGAAATCGTCCCCCGTGCCCGACGAGTGGTGGCCGGCGGTGAACCGGTGGCTCACGAAGATGGGCTATCGCTTCGTGCTCCGCAAGTTCACGTATCCCGCCCGGGTCAAGCCGGGCGGAGAATTGGCGTTCACCTCGTGGTGGGAGAACAAGGGCGTCGCCCCGTGCTATCGGCCGTTTCGACTGGCCCTGCGTCTGTTCAATCCTTCGAGCCAGCGCATCCTCGTGACCAAGGCCGACCTCCGCTCCTGGCTGCCGGGCGACAATCTGTATGACAACGCTGTCACGATCCCCGCGGATGTCGCGGAGGGTTCCTACGATCTGCAAATCGGCGTTCTGGACGAGCGGTTCGACGAGCCCGACGTGAAGCTGGCCATCGAAGGCCGGCGGCCGGACGGCTGGTACAACTTGGGCAAGATCACCGTGCAGCGGTAGGGTGTGCCGTGCACACCGATTCCCTGAGGATGGAAGCATCGTCATGTCAGCAGTGCAAGCTGCGGAGTGCCGCGCCCAAGGGGGTCCGGCGGTGGAACTTGGCCATTCGCACCGAACACCTGACGAAGATCTACGGCCAGCGGCTCATCGCGGTCAACGACATGAATCTGCAAGTGCCGCGCGGCTCTGTCTTCGGGCTGCTCGGTCCCAACGGGGCGGGTAAGACGACCACGCTGCGCCTGCTGCTGGGCTTGCAGCGTCCCACCGCCGGCCGGGCGGAGGTCTTCGGCAAGCCCTGCGGGCCCAACGCGGTGGCCGTCCGCTCCCAGATCGGGTATCTGCCCACGAATCCCAAGCTGCCCGAGGACTTGCGGCCCATCGAATACCTGGACCTGCTCGGCAAGTTATGCCGGCTGCCGGGCGAGGTCCGCAAGCCGCGCATCGCGTCGTTGCTCCGAGCCGTGGGGCTGCTCGACGCGACCGATCAGCGGATCGGCACCTTTTCGACCGGGATGTGTACGCGCTTGGGCATCGCGGCATCCCTGGTGGGCGATCCGCCTCTGTTGATCTGGGACGAGCCGACCGCCGGCTTGGACCCGGCCGCCCGGCGCTTCACGCTGGACCTGATCCGCGAGCTGGGCAAGACCAAGACCATCGTCGTTGCGACCCACATCCTCAGCGATATCGACCAGGTCTGCGATCATTTGGGCGTGATGCACGAAGGGCGGATGATCTTCACCGGCTCCATGCAGGACATCCAGCGGCGGATTTGCCGCGACGACTTCACGCTGGAGCTGGAGGGCGACTCGGAAAGTGTCGGCCGTCTGGCCGCGAGGCCGCGAACCTGAAGGGCGTCGAGGTTCGACTCCACGACTAACCAGATCTGTGCTGGTGCGGGTCGCCGACGGTCACAGCCGCGCCCGGGCGCTGGCCGACGTCCTGCAACTCGTGGACGCCTGCGGCCTTTCGCTGCACGGCGTTCATTCCGGGCAAAATGCGACCGAGAACGCTTATCTCCAACTGCTGCAAGAGGATGAGGCCCATGGGTTCCACCGCTGAGACTGTGACGCTGAGTACGAAGCTGATGCCCTATCTGGCGCTTCTCGAACACGACTTGCGGGCCTTGTGGGCCAGCCGGCTGGTCCGGCTGTGGCTGGCGGCCACCGCTGTCGTGACGCTGCTGCTGGTCGCCGCCAATTGGATCAAGTTTCAGGATGCGACATTGATTTCCTCGCTGCTGTTTCCGTACCTGGTGTTCCCGTGGTTCTTCGTGGTCGTGGTGCTCGGGGTCAGCCCGGTGTCGGGGGCGCGGGCCGAGGTGCTGGCCGACGGCATCCTGAGCCGGCCCGTGAGCCGCCATGAGTACCTGCTGGCCGCCTGGTCGGCGCGAGTGCTGCTCGTGCTGGGCGTGTACCTGGTGGTGACGGTCCCGGCGGTTGCCATCGTGACCTTGGCCAAGCGTCCCGTGCCCGAGGATACGGTGACCCTCTTCGGCATCGTCAGTGCCCTGGCGCGTGGTGGGACTGGTGCTCACGTTCCTGGTGTCGCTGGGATTCCTCGCGGGGACCCTGCTGCGTAAGCCGCTATTGGCCGCGGTGGTGCTGGTCTTCGTGTGGTATCCCATCGGCATCGTTCTGAACGCGTTCTCGTTGGAGGAGTTCTCGCCGATCAGCCTGAGCCGGGCGATGACCACGCAACTCCGCCAGCCCTGGCACGCCGCCGACGGGAAAAGCAAGGCCAGTGCCCAGGACATGGAGGCCCTCGCCCGTCAGATGGACCACTTCTTGAGTGTCTTCTCCAATGGCAAACCGAAGCCGGCGCCCAAACCGGATTTCTTCGAGGGCGGCGGATTCACGCGATTTCTCTCTGCTTCGCGTGATCCTGGGCTACGGCCTGCCGACCCTGATAGCGGTTGCTCTGACGATGGTGTTCTTCCAGCGCGCGACTTATGACGTCTCTGGTAGGGTGTGCACTGCACACCATCTTTCTCGGACCATCTCGAGTGCTCGGCACAGCAGACCGCATACCCGGGGCATGCCCCCACAATCTCCTCCTTTCCATTCATTGGAGAAGGTGTGCGGTGCATACCCTACCGCTTTGCCTTGGCCACCTCGACCTCGAAGACGTGCGAGGGGCCGAACATGTTCGAACGAAAGACGATCCATTTGCCGTCGGGGGTGAACTGGACGTTCGGCTCCAGCGAGTAGTTGTGCTTGGCCATATTGACGAGCTTCTCGGCCTCGAAGTGGCCGGTCTGGATCAGCTTCGCCGGGTCGCTGACGCCGCCGGTGACCGGCGGGACCAGGTGCGGGCGGAAGAGGTAGATCCACTGGCCGTTGTCCGGGGCCGCCACGCTGCTGGGCCCGCCGCCATCGCCACAGTACAGCATCTGATCGGGCGAGACGTTGAAGTGGACGGACCATTCGTTCTGCTTGAGGTTGTACCAGGTGCGCTTGCCGGTCTCGATGTCGTAGCGGGCCAGCCAGAAGACCCGGCTCCGCGGCGTCTGCAAATCGTACAGGATGCTCTTGCCGTCCGGGCTGAAGAACTCGTGGCCGTTGATCTCCCGGTTGATCGTGCGCGGGTGGACGTTGGTCAGGCCAGTGCCGTCGGTGCGGACGATCCAGGTTCGGTCCATCAGTTCCCAAGTGCCCTCGTGACAAAAGAGCATCTGGTGCGGGTCAGTCGGTGAGAATTGCACGTGATTGAGCCAGGCGTGGCTCTCGTTGAACTTCTTGACCTCGCCCGTCTTGAGGTCGAGCGTGATCAGTTGCATGTCGCGGTCGGCGTTGGAAGTGCCGAAGCCCGGCCGCTGCGTGCCGCGCGGACGGGGTGGTCGCGTCCCGTCGATTGAAGGGATCGTGTTGCGGGCATCCTGCCCGCGATTCGAGGGCGGGACGCCCTCGCCACGAGTGAACCCTTGCGGCCGCTTCAGATCATAGGTGCCGCCCGCCAGCGTCTCGTCGCAATTGATGTTGGCGATGGACAGGCCGCGCGGGATGTCGATGACTTTCTTATCCTCCTTGGTGTCCGGGTTGACGGCCCACAGCGCCATGCCTTGCTCGCCGCGGGAGATGTAGTAGGCCAAGCCGCGTCTTGCGGCCGACGCACAGCAAGCCGGTGCGGCCTGCCCGAATCTGCTCGATGGCGCGGGTTTGCAGGTCCACGGTGTAGAGGCCCGTCGGCGCGGTGAAGACCAGCCGCTTGCCGTCGGGGGTGAACTCATTCTGGTGGAAGTACGAGCTCTGGCTGCCGTTCTCGCGCGACAGCCGAATGACACGATGCCCCGTGTCCGGATCGATCCAGTCGGTCGGGATGTCATTTTGGGCATAGACGCGGACGCTCGCCAGCACCAGCGCCGCGAGCACGCAGATTCGACTCCAGGTGCACATTCTCGTTGCTCCTCCAGCCGTCAATCAACCACGATAATGCTGTGTATTTCCAGTCGAGGGAGTGTCAATTGTATCTCTCCGTCGCGGTACTGGAAAGGCAATGGCTGGCCGCCGGGCTCCAACGTGACGCGGGCGGGCTCTTTGGGCGTGCGGATCGTGATGTCGAGCGGGCCGACCGGCGGGATGGAATCGAGAATCGGCTCGGTCTGGTGCGGACCGGCGGTGTTGACGAGATTCACGGCCAGCTTGCCGCCCAAGCGATTGACCACGACGTCCACGTCCGATGAGCCCTTCACCTCCACCATCGGCTTGGGAAAGAGATCCCGCACCGCGGTCGTTGAGGAACCCACGTGCATACATTGCTCGGTACGCGTTCATCATCTTGACTCGAGCGTGAAGTACAGCACCGCAACCTTGCCCGGCCCGACTTTGTAGATGGACATGTCGGATTGCCGTGAGGAAACGCCTCGGTTGGCTCCCTCAAGGTCGCCAACCGGCTTGGCGATCGGCCCCAGCTTTGCGGCCTGCTTCTGTCCTGCAATCGGGGCCAGTCCGTCCGTGGTGAGCCAGGCGATAATCACCTGCCGGCTGCCTTCCAGCGCCAAACTCGGCCTGGAACAGGGCCGCCGTCTTGGGGCCGATGAGCAGCAGATTGCCGCCGCCTTTCACGTAGGCGACCAACTCATCCTTGAACTTCGGCTCCAGGTATTCCCATTCGGGCACGACGATCAGCGGATACTCCGCCATGCGACCTGTGAGGTGATGTTCGCTCTGAATCTCGACCGACTGCTGGCCCTCCAGCAGGGCCTGCAAAGCGGCGTTGATCCGGGCCAAGTCCCGCGCGAACAGGCCGTTGCTCTTGCGGTAGTGGGCGGCGGTGGAGAACAGGACCGCCACCTGCGGCACCTGCGTCGCGTGATGGCAGAATCGCCTGCCGCTCCCGGCAGAACTTCGCCACCTCGGCCATGACGGGCACCCGCTCCTCGCGGATCGAGCCGTCGCGCTTCTGAGTGAAATACGCCTGGAAACCGCCTCCCAGGGCCAGCACGACCGCCGCTTCGCGTTCCAATTGGACGGCCGTCTTCTGATTCCGCCCGTCTTTGCTCTTGCCGCGGCTGAAGCTCCAGGCCATCAGGTCCCACGGCACGCCCTGGCGCGTCAGATATCGTCCCGACAGGCGGGCGGAGTTGACGCTGTCGTCCGGGGCATAATCGCCGGAGAGGAAATCCACCGGCGCGCTGACCGGCTCCGGCATGTGGTCGGTGAAGGCCCAGTTGCTGCAATACTGGAACTCAGGATTCGTCTTTTTCACTTCGGCGATGTTGTGTCGCAGGTACTGGCGGAAGGCCTCACGGTTGAACTGGAGGAACTCGAACCAGTGCGGATCGCTGGGCTTGCGCGGCACGTCCTCGATGCCGGTGGCCTGGCGGAATGCTTTGAGGGCCGGCTCGCTGTAGTCCGGCACCGAGGCCCAGCAGTCGCCATCGACCCAGGCGCCGTCCACGCCGTAGTCGCCCGCCAGCTCGCGCAGTTGCGGAATCAGCAGCTTGTCGGCATAAGGGCCGAAGAACGAGGTCGCCTTGTCGTTGGTCTTGCCGTCGGCATTGACGACGCCCCAATCCGGATGGCGACGAATCGCCTCGGCGTCCCAAACCCCCGAGTAGTGCATGTAGAGCGCGATGCCGTGCTCGGCCGTCACCTGCCGCCAGAGCCGCAGCGGATCACCAACGAAGCCGGGAGCCTGATTGCCCACCTTGGTCGGGTAGCTCGACAGCCCCGGGTGGCCCTTGCAGTCGATCTGGATGTAGTCCGGGTGGACCTGGTTGATGACGTTCTCGATCATCGCGCGGGTCGTATTCTTGCCGATCTCGGTGCAGTCCGGCCCGGCGTGGAAATCGAAGTGGATACCCAGGAAGCTCTCGGATCGCTTGAGACGTTTCGGCATCGTCGCGCCTTGGGCAGGACTTCAAGTCCCCGTCGATCAGCAAAGCCCCGGCGTACCAGCGCAGCGGCGCGAAGCGGGCGGGGTCGTCGATCTTGTTCTTGTTGTGGCTGAGAATCTCGGCCTTGTCGAAGGACTTGTCCGTCAGCCGGACTGTCACCGTATGGTCGGCAGGCTGCGTCTCCGACAGGAGGGCGGTCGTGCCCAGCCGGTGATAGGTGCAGTAGGCGTCAAAGCGCCGGACCGATTTCGCGGGCCGGTTGTCCACGACCACCTCCAATTCGCCGCCGTCAGGACCGAGCAGATCGTAGATGGCTGCCGAGCGGCCGTGGAAGGCGAAGGTCAAGGTCGTGCCGGGCTTGTCGGCCCGCCACAGGACCGGCAGCCGGCGAGCGAAGTTCTTCGCGATCGGATCGGTCTTGAGGTCGAGCGACTGCCAGCCGTCGCCCAGCATCGCGGCGGTCAGCGGAATGAGCTTGGCGTTCTCGTGATTGTCCGCTGTGAACGGCGCGTTGGTAGTGGCGCGTGAGGCGTTTCTTGGGTTCCCAAACGCGATTCATCGCGTTTGGAGTCCCTTCGATGCCCTTACGGGCACACTACGAACCTGACTCTCCATCGCTGCGAAGGAGCGGGCGATGGCTTCGGTGTAGAGCTTGTGGCCGGTCTCGGCGAAGGGGTGGCAACTATCCGGCTGCAAAGGCGGTACGGGCCGGAAGACCCTTGTTCGGATCGGCCGGGACTTGAGGTTTCGGCGCGGTGAAGACCCACTCGCCCGCATTGACCCGCCGGGCGGCCTCCTGGGCAAGATGGATGGACGGAATCCCGTAGTGGTCCGCGATGAGCTCCATTGCCGATGCCGAGCGCGGCAGCCGGCCGGCCGCCAGATCCTGCAGCATGCCGTCATGCATCGTGTAGACGAAGCAGATGTCGGTCGTCGGATCGGCCCGGCGAATCTGTCGGACGATGCCCTCCATGCAGGCGTAGATCTGCTCCGGTGGAGCGCCGCCGTCGTTGACGGCGAACTCGACGAACACCAGATCCGGATGATAGTCCAGCACGTCGTGCCCGAGCCGGAAGACACCGAGGTCCGAGCCGGTGCCGCCGATGGCCGCATCGATTTCGGTGAAGGTCGCCTTGGGATAGTGCTGTCGCAGCCAAGCGGTTGTCTGCGGCCGCCAGCCGTTGGCGGCCGTGATGCTGCCGCCGAAATAGGCTACGGTCAGCTTCTCCGCCGGCCTTCGCCTTGGCGAAGAAGTTGGGCAGACCGTTACGGGCCCGCAGCTCCACCGCCGGCCGGGACGGATTGGCACGCTCCAAGGCGGTGTGGATAGCCCGCACCTGTGCCATTTGTCCCTCGGCGAGAGAGCCGATCGGTCCGGCTTGCGGGTCCCAGTTCGGCCCCATGTCCAGCGTGACCACGCCGCCTTTGGAGATGGCCGCGCTGACCCATTGGGCCCATCTCTCGGTGGGATGCCGCGTATCCCGGCCGGACCAGTGCGAGCCCAGATAGGTCAGGGCGTGCCACTGGGAGCCGTTCACCCAGCGCGAGGTGGGGAGCACGTTGAAGGGCTCGTTCAATTCGCCCGCCGTGTAGTCTTCCGCCTGCGTGTGGCGGATCAGCTTGACGCCGGGATTGAAGGTGACGATGGCGTTCGGATTGCCATGCTTGACCGCCCGGGCGTAGATCTGGGCGATCGCTTCGTTGAACTTGATGTGGTCGTAGCCGCCGTCGAACCACCAGCCCGCCACCTTGTCGCCGTAGCGGTCCGACCATTCCTGAATCACCTGGGCCCACTTCCGCGCGAATTCCAGATCGATCGGCTGATCTTTCTTCCCCTCCGGCAATCCGAAAGTCTTCTGCGCCCGGGCATCCTGGTTCGGCGTCTGACAGGGCAGATAGAGCATCAGCCGGATGCCCTTAGGCTGTAGCGCCCGATAGAGATCCAGCGGCAGGTCCCGCGGGGAGCAGCGTTCGCCCGGGGCGTAGCCGGTGAGCCGGTCATACGTGGCGTTGGGCGAATTGAAGAAACCGGAGTTTTGCCCCAGCGTCAGGACGAAGTACTTGGCCCCGAGCGTCTCCAACTGCCGGGCCAGAGCCTCGACATCGAACTGGTTGACGAGGGTCAAGCCCTTGGCGTCGCCGGGCAGAAAGTGCATGAAGACGCCATAGCCGGCGTCCTTGAACCAATCGGTGTTCTTGGCGTTCTGGGCAGAGGAGACGGAAACTGCACCAACGGCCAGGCACACGGCGATCAGGAACACACGACGGAGAACGGGCATGAAATCACTCCTTTCCACTGGGCATCAGCGCCTGCACTTCGCTCTTGTCGATGATCGGCAGGTCGAACATCAGCGTTTGCTTCAAGCGGGTGGCGGCATCGCCTACGAGCACTCCTTTCGCGAGCCCCCCGGGGCCCAAACCCTCCGTCAGAAGGCCATAGTAGAAGCCGGCGGTCCAGACATCCCCACCGCCGAGACGGTCGCCGAGGGTGATCGGCTGGACCGCGGGCGAGCGGAAGAACGAGCCGTCCGCATGGCTCGCCGCGGATTCCCAGCGGTGCTGCTCGCAGGAATCCGGATAGCGGATTGTGATGGCGACGATAGTAGTCTTGAACTGTTCGTGGACCTGCCGGGCGAACTGCCGGAGATCGTCGTCTTCCACGCGTCCGAAGTCGCCGGCGACGATCTGCCGGGCGGAGTACCGGCCGCAGCCGATGCCGTACAACTCGGCCATATTGCCGAGAGTCGTGACCAGCACGTCCACATGCTCGGCCACGATCGGGGTCATCACCTCGCGCGCCTGCTCCACGGTCCACAAGGCGCTGCGATAGTTGAAATCCAGCCCCACCAGGCAGCCTCTCGGGCTTCTGGGCGAGGGCCTCCCGGAATGCTGCGCAGCAATAGTTGCGGTCGTAATGGCTGTGGGCGGCCAGGCCAAACGTGATGCCGGAGGTATGAAACAGCTTGGCGTTCTTCAACGACCTCCTTCCAGTTGACCATGCCCGCATCGAGCTTCGACGCGGCGGAATACTTGGCGCTGATAGACGGTGACGCTCCGTCGGGGCGTGCGACCGATCTCATAGATCATCCGGCCGATCGGCTCGGTGCTCGGGGCCCATACGAAGTGATCTGTGTTTACGCCATTCTCCCGGGCGATGTTACGCACGGCCTGCCCGTAGGGATTGTCCGGCACGCGGGTGACGTAGACCGACGGAATTCCCAGCCGGGCCAGTCCCACGGCCACGGAGTATTCGCTGCCCGCCGGCGACAGGTGCACCAGCCGGGTCCTTTCCGGCCGCTCCAGGTCCGCCGGCGTGTCGCGGATCATCACTTCGCCGAACGTCACGAACATGGGCTCTGACTGGCGGAATCTGCTGAGATCGTCTTTCAGGATGTCAAACGCGGGAGCGCTCATGCTCCGGATTGTCACCGCCGTGCCCTGGCACGTCAAGCGACATTGGGTTCCCAAACGCGATGTATCGCGTTTGGGGGCCCATTCCCCGTCGCTGGCTTGCTGTTCACGCCCAGCATGATTATGATTGATCCAATGCCAGGT
>CAVVRJ010000026.1:0-93948 GCA_963750205.1 uncultured Planctomycetota bacterium | reverse complement strand
GTGATAAGCATATAGGGTTCCTTCCCTGAGGTCGCTACACTGGGAAGTTGAAAGCTGCCCTGCGCGGGGCAGCGCCAGGATGGCGGCCGCGCGAAGAAAGGAGCCCGAAAATGCGTAAGAATCTGTACTGTGGCGTCGATCTGCACTCGAACAACGCGGTGTATGTTATCACGGACGAGCAGGACCAGCAACTGCTGCGCAGCCGCCTGCCGAACGAATTGCCGGTGGTGCTGAAGACCCTGGCGCCGTTCCGGGCCCGGCTCCAGGTCGTGGCGGTGGAATCGACCTACAACTGGTACTGGCTGGTAGACGGATTACAGGAGAAGGAATATCCGGTAGTACGGGCCCATCCCGCGGAGATGGAGCAGTACGACGGCGTCAAGGAGGCCGACGATCTGACCGACGCGGCGTTTCTGGCCCGCTTGGCACGGCTGAACATTCTGCCGACGGGGTACATCTATCCGAAGGAGGATCGGCCGGTGCGCGACCTGCTGCGCCGGCGGATGTTGGTGGTGCAGCACCGCACGGGGATCATCTTGAGCCTGGAGAACATGGCCCAGCGGCAGACGGGGCAGAAGATCGGCTGGCGCGCCCTGCGGAAGCTGAGCGCCGCGGAGCGGGCGGATCTGCTGGGGGAGCACGACTGCCTGGCCTTCGTGACGGCCGAGCAGGTGGAGTTGATCGAGCAGCTCACGAAGAAGATCAAGCGGTTCGAGCAGAAGGTACTGGAGCACGTGCAACGGCGGCCGGCGTATGCGTGCTTGCAAACGCTGCCGGGAGTGGGGATGATCCTGGCGCTCACCATCATGCTGGAGACGGGCGATATTGGGCGGTTTCCGACGGTCGGCGACTACACGTCCTACTGTCGCTGCGTGCGGGCGACGCACACGTCGAACGGCAAGAAGAAGGCGCATAACAACGGCAAGAACGGCAACCCGTACTTGGCTTGGGCCTTTGTGGAGGCCGTGCATCATGCGCTGCGTACCTGTCCTCCGGCGAAAGCTTTCTACGACCGCAAGCGGGCGCAACGCAACGGCGCTTTGGCCACGAAAGCCTTGGCCGCTAAGTGGAGTAAGGCGGCCTATTATATGATGAAACGACAGGCGAACTTCGATCTGACGCGGGTGTTCGGATAAGCTTTCCGAGGCGGCGGTCGATCTTGGCTACGGGGTTGGCTCGGACCAACAGACGTGATTGGACGGCCGTCGCCTCGCTCTCTCGAATGACGAAACGACTGCGGTCCTTCGGAATCTCTTTCGCCCGCGTCCGGAGTCAGACAGGTTTGACGGCCTGGCCCGGCCAGGTCAGTCACAGGTGTGTCCGGTCCCTTCCACGGGAGGGACCCCCAATTGAACCGGGTGCGGTACTGACGTTGTTCTGGTCCCGACGTGTCGGGATGGGGCCGGGTCTTGGGGTCCTTGCTCCGAGGAGCCCGGCTTAGATCCGGATGGATGACTGCACGAAAGAGCCGTCGGCGAACCGCCGGCGGACTCGACGAATGAATCCAAGAAGAACTGCCAGGTGCGAAGCAGGGCGAGGGGTCCAGGACGCTTCGGTACGTTACTGTCGCGTAACAGAACCGCAGACAGCAGAAGGAAACCGAAAGGTCGCCCGAGGATTCGAGGCGGAAGATTTTCGGTTCGGAGAAACTATTTTTCTACTTGACAGGAACCCTATATGGATGGTCCCGACTGTCGGGATGGAGCCGGGTCTTGGGGTCCTTGCTCCGAGGAGCCCGGCTTAGATCCGGATGGATGACTGCACGAAAGAGCCGTCGGCAGCCGCCGGCGGACTCGACGAATGAATCCAAGAAGAACTGCCAGGTGCGAAGCAGGACGATGGGTCCAGGACGTTTCGGTACGTTACTGTCGCGTAACAAAACCGCAGACAGCAGAAGGAAACCGAAAGGTCGCCCGAGGATTCGAGGCGGAAGATTTTCGGTTCGGAGAAACTATTTTTCTACTTGACAGGAACCCTATATGGATGACCCCGTTCTTCCCCAAGCTCGACTTCGCGGGGGAGCTTCTCTGGGCCGTTTACCTGGGCGGCAACAGTTACGATTACGGCTATGGCATCACAGCGGACACTTCCGGGGAATGTTTACGTGACGGGGTACACCACGTCCGCCGGCTGGACAAGCGGGGGATTCAACACGACTTACGAGGCAGGACAGGAAGTCTTCCTGGCCAAGCTCTCGGACCTCCCGGACACGACGCCGCCAACGATTGCCGGCTTCAGCGTTTCTCAGACTTCGGTGCTGTTGGGCGACAGCGTCACGTTTTCGTACACGATCTCCGACACAGGTGGATCGGGGCTAAGCCATGTCGAACTGTGGCGAACCGACGATCTGGACAATTGGCCTGCCCAAGCTGTGGCGCAGAATGCGGCGGCGGACAACGGGCCGATCTCGGGCAGCTTCGCGGATGTCCCGCCGGCGCAAGGGGATTGGTGGTACCTCATTCGCGTATCCGATGGGGCCGGGAACGCGACTACGGTCAGCCAGCCGATTCATGTGGTCGTGGGTCCGCCGGACACGACGGCACCGTCCCCGGATCCCAGCACGTGGTCCAGTGAGCCCTATGCCACCAGCCCGACCTCGATCCGGATGCTGGCCACGCCGGCAACCGATGTCAATGGCGTGGAGTACTACTTCCACGAGACCAGTGGCAATCCGGGCGCAACGGACAGCGGCTGGCAGGACAGCAACATGTATGAAGACGCCGGTCTCTTGCCGGGCACAACGTATACTTACCAGGTGATGACGCGGGACAAATCGTCAAACCACAATCCGACCGGCTACGCAACGGCACGGTCGGCCACTACGTGGCTGAATACCATTGTGACCAGTATCAATTCCATCGGCGTGCGCGAGGGCTCGGCGACAGCATTCGGTGTGAAGTTGTCGGTGCAACCGAGCGGCAAGGTGACCGTGAGCGTCAGCCGGGTCAGCGGGGATACCGACATTTCCGTTACCGGGGGATCCAGCCTGACGTTCACACCATCGAACGGGGACAGTTATCAGCAGGTGACACTGTGGCAGGCTCAGGAGGCGGATACGGTGGAGGGGACGGCGACGATCCGCTGCAGTGCGGCCGGACTCGCGGATAAGGACGTAACCGCCTCCGAGTATATTCTGGGCGACATGAACTGGGACGGGATGGTGAGCATTGTCGGGGATGTCCCGGCGTTTGTTCGAATGGTCTATTGCGGCGACACCGGCTGGTACCAGCAGCAGTTCCCCGGCAAAGACCCGGTCCTTCCCGGCGACTGCAACGGCGACGGCGTTCTCAGCATCGTCGGCGACGTGCCGGGGTTTGTGGACTGCGTGTACTTCGGGCAATCTCCGGGGACCTCCGCGTCGGATAGTTGGTCAGGGTCGGTGGACAGCGGCATGGCGTCGGAAGGAGGTTTGGCAATCGCCTGTGTAGCCTGCGCAGGGACCGCGAGTACGGGCGGGGCGAAGGCGCAAACCGATCGTCTGCCCACACTCCCAGGGCTGGCGCCGATCAACACCACGGCGGATGACATTGCCGGCCAGATCGTCTACCTCGACTTTGCTGGCGCCCAGGGCGTCAGTTATCACGGTCCTCTGACGGTCGGCCCGTTTGACGTGCCGGCATTCCAGGCTCCGGATGCATTGGCCGGGCAAGAGCCGACGATCATTGCCGATGTCTCGGCGGAACTCGAACAGACCTTCGCCGGTACCGGAGCCATCTTCACGACCGAGAGGCCCGATGGAACGCAGCCGCACTCCACCATCTACATCGGGGGCGATGGCTCAGAGTTTGCGTCTTACGGATCGTTCTTGGGTGTGGCGGAACAAGTGGATATTGAGAACCGCCAGCATGGCGATGATGCCTGGGTCTTTGCGGACCGTCTGGGGCAGGGTATCGGAGACACAAACGTGCTGGCCGATAGTCTGGCGGATGTCATTGCCCACGAAGTGGGGCACCTGCTTGGCTACAGTCATACCTGACGAAACGAGCCAGAACGAGCGGGCCCCACTCGGCCTATTCCAGGGCTGGATTGTGGCACGGACATCCCCCGCCTGCGCGGGGGCAGGCTCTGCCCGTGAGGGTTTGTAGCATCGGCACCCTGCCCATGACTCATGGGCTGGAAGGGGCCCCCAACGCGGAATCTTGCGTTGGGGACCCCAAGCCCATGCCACGACGGGCCTCTTACATATCCTCTTACAACTCGTGCGTGGACAGGTGGTCCGCGTTCACTGCTCTTGATAGAAGCCCCGGCAGGGGATCAGTAATGTCTGCCCATCCTTGATTTTCACCTGGAGCACATCCGCCAGGTTCGGCTTCTGGCCCTCCGGCGCGGGCGGCATGATCTGGACCCGCAGGCAGAAGCCGCCGTCCATCTTCGACTTCTCCAGGAGCGTGATCGTCCCTTTCTGCGATGCGACGGACTCGATCTCGAAATCCTCCTGATAGTTGTTGCGGATTCGGAATTCCCGGGCAGCAGGCTGGCCGGCTTGGAGCCCGAACAGCACGAGGTTGGGCGGGCTGATCGCGAATTCGGGCACAACGACATACTGCACCTGCACGTTGGTACACTCCGGGTGCGTCAGAGTGATGCTGATCCGGCCGCTTCTTTGCTGCTGTAATCTCGCCAGGTCCACCTGGGGCTTCAAGGTGAACTCGGTGGCCTTCACGCCGGGATCGAAGGGGGCCGTAATGGCGCCCAAGCTCGCCTTGAAGTCCGTGATGGAGAAAGGCCGGTGATTGAGACTGGTGAGCACCAGGTCGGGGCAGCCTACGTTCGGCCCGCGTAACGCCAGTGTCAGGCTCTTGGGGCTGCAATCGACGCGCCGAACCACGGACGCCTTGAGGGTCAGGGGCGTTGTTCCGTGTTTGGGATCATCCGTTTGCAGAGAGACTACGCGAACCACGGCAGGACTCGGGATGGAAGGGGCTTGGAACGTGAAGTCGAGGGTGCCGCCGGCGCCGGGCGCGTACTCTTGGCCCGTCTCCACGCCCTTAATTGCGACCCCGCAACAGGCGCGCACCTGAACGATCTTCAGCGGTGCGGCGCCGGTATTGGTGAACTTGAACTGTCCCTCATGCTTGGTATCCACGCCGATCTCTCCGAGATCACAGACGTCCTTCTCCAGCGCGATCTTCGGTCCGGCCCCGGAGACCTCCGCTCCAGCAGATTTCGCAGCTTCTGTCTGCGATGGGGCGGTCGGGGCCTTTGCTGCCGAGACAGACCCATGGCAGCCTGCCAGGAAGGCCACGATGAGACCGGGCGACAGAGAGAACAACAGCCCACGAACGGTCGGACGGTCAAGCATACGTTTTGTCAGATTCCTTGCGGTCATTATGCACTCCAGAGCCAAGACATCCCAGGGGCCTGCCCATGGTGGCCTTGAACCTGTTATTGAATGATCATCGCCGGTGGGGACGGTTGCGCTTGCGAGTCGCAAAGCCGTGGCGTGGCGGATCGGTGGTAGAAATCGCCCCCGCGGTGGGTGCCATGCTTACGCCTCGTAAGCATGTTTTGTTCTTCAGCCGAGACATGTCTACGCAAAGCCGTAGACATGGCACCCGAGTAGGTCGTCTCTTGGAAGCGCGGATGCGTGAGGTGATCAGCAGGCCGCCGACGCAGGCGGCATAGGGGGCAAAGACCCACCGGCATTCCCCCGGCGTCCGGGAGCAGCCGCACAACCGCCGCCCGTGCGTGCGGCGGGGCTTCGCGTAGAGACGCAAAATCTTGCGTCTCTACAGGGGCCGGCGGAGTCGGAGCGGGAGCCGCGGTAGCTGTCGGCGCATTCGGTTCCGGCCAATAGACGGCCAAGAACTGGATGCTTTGATTGGCCGCGAGGTTCTTCGGATTGACTTCGATCGTGATGAAGCGTTGCCCGTCGCACCACCCGCGGACGAGATGCTCCATCGAATAGCCGGATTTGGCCGGCGTAACCGTGTAGCTTCCCGGAGGCACGTCCATCTTCCAAAGACCGAGGATACCGGCCGTGACGGCTTCGAAGTGGCCTTGGTCGCCCTGCACCTGGACGGCAACGCCCTGCAAGCCGGTGTGGATCGGATCGTGTACATCCAAGTAGATCACGCCGCCGATCGTGATCGGCGGATTGCTCGCGTTGTCCGCCGCCCGCGTGGCGGCACCCACCATGAGCGTGAGCAACATGATTCCCGCGCCGAGTTGCGCGTCTCGTACAACCTGCATATCCCGCGCCTTCCAACCAGATCGCGCTTCGTTGCGTCCTATCGGCCCCCGACTCGAAGAAGAACTCTTCCAGCCACCGTACACGCGGGCAGTATAGCACAGGACGGGGCGGCGGACAAGGCCGGTGTGCCTGTAGGGCAGGGCAATTGCACGTGACCATGCTCCATGTGAGGCTCGGCCCGTGTCGCGGGCATCCTGCCCGCGATTCGAGGGCGGGACGCCCTCGACACGTCAGCTCGGCGGCTACATGCAATTGCCCTGGCCTGTAGGGGCAACCGAAGAACCACGCGCGAACACCCTGTCGATCAACGCCGAAGGCACGGGCGACTATCCGACCATCGAGGCGGCGATCGATTCGGCCCAGAACGGGCACACGGTTGTCGTGGCGCCGGGCCTGGATGTCAATTTCGGCAACCAGGATATCACGATGACGAACAAGGTCCTGACCCTGCGCAGCCAGGGTCAGAACGATCCGAACGCCGGCGGGGATACGGTGGGAACGGGGGAGGAAGGTTCGCCACGGCACGAAGGGGGCGAGGCACGTGTCCTGCATTCATTGACCTCCCCCTGACACCAAAAAGACTAAGCGAGACGTACGCATTCCTGTGAGTTGACAACGGCTGACCGGGCGGTAGACTCGCTGACGCAGTGAGGATCGGAGAGGAGGCGGAAGGCACTTGCTGTGGTCGAGGTCAATGTGGTCCGGTGAGGGGAGATAGCATGAATATGCTAGTGCCGTTTCCAGTCAGAGAGTTTCGTGACCCGCCGCGGCGGTATAGAAGCGTGGTAAGAACGCCCACCTTTGGGGCGGAGTTGACGTAGCTTCTCCAGGAGATGTTGAGAATAGAAATGGAGAAGCTACTATCGAAACGGTTAAAGCACGGACGCTCAGGCCCCACGAAGGGCTCAAGCTCCATCGTATGAAACGACAGTTCGTCAATCAGGTGAATCACCGCCACGCCCGCATCATTCTGCTGTCGCGGGGCGGGCTCCCCAACGCCCAGATTGCCCAACACTGCGATTGCACGGCGACCTGGGTGCGTCGGATTATCCACCGCTTCAACGCCGGCGGGATCGAGGCAATCACCTGGTATCCTTATTACTGTAGTCCGACGGGCCCGCGAAAGTTCATGGCCGAAATCACCGAGCAGATCTATGAGGTGGCTCTTTCGCCTCCGAAGAAGCTCATTGGCTTGGCGGTTTGGTCCCTATCGAAGCTGCGTGAGTACCTCCAGCAGCAGAAGATCGTCGGCTCGATCTCGCTGGAATGGCGGCGGCAACTGCTGCGGCGTAACCGCATCCACTGGCGGCACACCAAGACCTGGAAAGACTCTGACGATCCGCAGTTCTGGCCCAAATACCGCCGGATTCGGCGGCTGTATCGCCACCGGCCCGCGGGCGGCCGGCGGATCTGCATCGATGAGTTCGGCCCGTTGAATCTCCAGCCCCGCCACGGCCGACATTATGCCCGGACCGGCCATGTGGATCGATTACGGGCCACCTACAACCGCAAAGGTGGGGTGCGTCATAGGTTCGCAGCCTACGACATGGAGTCAGACAAGCTCATCGGCTCGTTCGCCGCCCAGAAGAACTGGACGACCTTCCTGCCATTCCTCAAGCAACTGCGTCGGCGCTACCGCCACGGGGAGATCCTCCACATTGTGCTGGACAACGCCAAGTACCATCTCAAGGCCGAAGTCCAGCGGTACGCCGCTACGCACAAGATCCGCTTCTATTGGACGCCCACCAGCGCCTCGTGGCTCAATCGCATTGAATGCCACCTGACGGCTCTGCGGAAGTTCACGTTGGACGATACCGACTACCGCAGTCATGAGGAGCAGCAAGAAGCGATTGACAGCTATCTGTGTTGGCGTAACGGCGAACGTCCCCTCGACGTCCTTGATTGGGAGACTTACTACTGGCAAAGGAAGAAGGCCGGTTGATCATTCGGGACAAGTCACGAAACTATGTTACTGGAAACGGCACTAGTGAAGGATGCTCTGACAGATGCTGGCGCTGTATTGCTTGATGGCGTTGCACAGTATGCCTTTAAGGCAACGATAGACTCCGCGCCCGCCGTTGGTCTTACGTCCTCCCTTATCCTAAGTACGCCGCCCCAGAAGTCGGGGGCGGATAATCAGGCGGCCTCAGAAAGCTGGCACTTGGCCATGACTTTGGCTGCGGACTTGGTAGACCAGTGGAAGGGATGAGCATGCTCATTCCACTGGGACACAAAGAGCAATAGACGCTCCGCCAGCACCGCCTTGCTGGCGAAGTCAGCAATGACCAACCGCTTACGCGGCAAGATGCTGAACCATTGCTCCACTTGGTTCATCCACGAGCAATGGACCGGCGGATGATGAAAGACGAAACGCGGATGCTGAGCCAGCCAAGCCTGCACTTTCTTGCCCTTGTGCATGGGCAAGTTATCCAGAACCACGTGAATCGTCGTCTTTTCCGCCGGAACCTCGCGATCCAGTTGCTCCAGAAACGCGATAAACTCCACTTGTCGTTTGCGGTCGGCCATACAGGCGTAGACCTTGCCGCTACGGGTGTCGAAGGCAGCGAAGAGATTCAACGCTCCCTTTCGCTGGTGTTCGTGTTCCACCCGCACGGGTTGGCCCGGTTGGGCCGGCAAAGTCGGCGAAAGCCGGGGGCGGGGCTGCAAGGAGGTCTTCTCATCGACGCACAGGACGATCTCGTCGTCTTCCAAGGGGCGGGTGTAGAGCTCCACGATGGATTCGACGCCGGCGGCAAATACGGCTCATCCGGTTTTGGCGTACTTCGTTGTGACTCCTCCGACCAGTTCATAACGGGTTTCGTGCAAGCCGTAGATCTTGAGTTTGAAGAACTCCGTGTCCCGGAAACCGTAGGCTTTGCGTTGCAGAACCCGGATCTTGGTGTTGGTTCCTTCGAGCGGCCCGGTCGAGAGGGGATAGCGATAGTAGTTGAGGATGCCGCTACGATGGGCCGCCAGCGTGTGCGCGAAGCGGATCAGCATCGGGATTCCCGAACTCTCGGCTCGGCGGATCCAATCGTCGAGCACCCGTTGGCCGGCCGCGTAGTTGGGCTGCTCCCAGACGCGTCGGAGGTCCTCCTTCATATAATAGGCGGTGGCCAAAGGCTGATTGAGGAGCAAGGCCTCATGCAGACGTTTGGATTCGTCGCGGGTCGGATCGAGATTCTCGGGGTTTTTCAACAACAGCCAGCGGGTTCCTTTGAGAACATCCTTGTGCAACTGCTCCTGGGCCTCTCGATACAGTTGGCGACGCAGATCCGACAGGTTGTCGTTAAACAGCTTGTGGATATGGAAGGGATCGAAGACGAGCACGGCCCGGCGGAGATTCGTCTGGACCGCGCTGATATACGCCGGCGACATATCGATGGCCACCGCTTCGATCTTGGCCCGGCTGCGTTTCAGGCGTTTCCAGAAGGGTTCCAGCGCCTCCGCCCCTTTGCCGCCTCCCACAAACACCACCGCCCCGGATTCCAGGTCCAGGACCACCGTCAGGTAGCGATGCCCCCGGCCGATGGCGATTTCATCGATCGCGATCGGCCGCAAATGCTTGAGTTTGATCCGGCGGAACTTACGGCTCAGGTAGCGGTGTTGGATGTCCTTGACGAGGTCCCAGCCGACGTGCAGATGTTCCGCCACGTTGCGGATGGTCATGCGCTGGGACAACTCCAGGACCTATCGCTCGAAGGCGTGGGTATAGCTCCGTCGCGCATCCGCGAAGTCGACGGGCACTTGACGCACCTTACCACAGTCCACACAGCCCACCCGTGCCACCTCCAGCACGATGTCGACAGGACGCGGGCCGATGGGAAGGCTGCAAAAGCGACGCACCTCGAATCCCCGGCGGATCACCCGCTCGGACCCGCACGCCGCACAGCGAAGGTCGCCACGTTCCTGACCGATGGTGAAGATCACCTGGCCTCCCTCGTATGCGGTCTTCTCGTAAGTAACATGGGTAACCCCCCGGCTCTGCCGGGGGACTCCCAGAGTTTGACAGATCCAGGAGTCGTCCATCAGACTCGCGGACTGTGAACCGCTCAAAGTTTCACAGAAAGGAGATCTGATGGACGACTACGAGAGCCTAAACCATACGAAATGGGAATGCAAATACCATATCGTGTTCATTCCCAAGTGCCGACGGAAGAAGCTGTACCAGCAGTTGCGGCAGCACCTGGGGGAGGTATTTCGCCAACTGGCGCAGCGGAAGGAAAGTCAGGTTCTGGAGGGGCACTTGGTCGTGGATCACGTGCACATGCTGCTCTCGATCCCCCCGAAGTATGCCGTGTCCCAGGTGATCGGGTTCATCAAAGGCAAGAGTGCCATCCAGATCACCCGTACGGCGGGCGGGCGACAGCGGAACTTCACGGGCGAGCACTTTTGGGCCCGAGGCTACTGGGTGTCCACCGTGGGCCGGGACGAGAAGGCGATTCGGGAATACATTCAGCGGCAGGAAGAGGAGGACCGCCGGCTGGACCAGATGAAGATGTTCGATTGATCGCCGCCGCAGGCGGCTCCCAAACAATCCGCTTTGAGCGGTTCACACTACAAGCCTCCACCTCTGGTGGAGGTATTGACTGTAGCCGCGAATCCCAAATCCATGATACAATAAGCTGGTGGACATGTTTGACTCCTATCCTTAAGTCCTTGCAAAACCTATGGATAAGTCAACATGTCCACTCTCTTCAACTCAAAAGTACGCTAAAACCGGATGAGCCGCATAGAATAACCGCCCGGAGCGGCGAACGTGTAATGCCCTCCGTTGGAAAGGCCCCGGGACCGGCAATCTGGGCTCCCAAACGCGATGGTTCCCCTACGACAATGTGGCAAAATGCCCCCTTCAGGGGCTCGGGCAAAAGGGAGACGGTCCACCCGATAGACCACTTTCACCGCTTCGACCCCGATTTCAACCTGTTTCACCAAGGTTTGGATCACCTGCCGTTTCGTGGACCAATCCGCTTGCTCCAGGCTGCCCTCCAGCAGGCGGGCGAAGGTCTCCACCTGGCCCACTACCAGGCGCAAATTCTGCTGATGACTCTGTTCAGCGGCCAAGGTCGCGATCTGGTCGTTCAGATGCTGCAGGCGATCTTGGGCTTGCCGCAGGCGCGACGCGAAGGCGGCACGGTCAATCCATCCTTCCTGGTAGGCGTCGATCAAACGCCCCATGCCGCGTTTGACCTTCTGCGTCAAGGCCCGCAGTTCGTCGAGGCTGCCGTCGGGCTCGTTCGCCGTCAGGCGACGCTCGTATTCGCGGGCGATCCGCTGGGGCTCCCGGAGCAAAGCGCAGACGTCCTGCCAGACCGCGGGCTCCAGGAGATCGGTACGTACCTGCCGGTTCGTGCACACGCGTTGTCCCCCGAACCGGGCCGCCTCACTGCCCAGGCACCGGTAATACGCGTAGGAGCGTTTCACGCCGGTGGGACTGCGGTAGCTGGCGCGTTGGCCCCGATACGCGTGACCACAGGTCCCACAGACCACCAACCCCGCCAGCAGGTACCGCGCCCCTTGGCGGCGCTGCCGCTGGCGGAGGCGGTTCTCCTGCAACTGCTCCTGGACGGTCGCAAAGAGCTCCGGGGTCACCAGGGCCGGAACCGGGATCAGGATCTGTTCGCCCGGCGGCACCCGCGCGACGGAGTGCGCCCGCCGGGGCTGCGCCGCGCGCCCGGCGCGGCCGCAACCGTGGTTGTAACGCCCCGACGCGGGTCTTGCCGTAGGCGGCTTGTCCCCGATAGGCGGGATTTTGCAGCATGTTCCAGACGGTCGTGGCATTCCAACGGGAGCGGCCCGTCGCCGTGCGAATCCCCTGGTTCTGTAGACGCCGACAGACTTCCCGCAGCGAGAGCCGGTCCTGACCGACCCAGACAAAGATCTGCCGGACCACGCGTGCCTGCTCCAGGACAATCTCATAGAGCGCCGGTCCTCCAGCCTCCCCGGCGCTGACATACCGATACCCATAGGGAGCCCCGCTGAGCACGCTGACCGAGCCGTGACCGGCGGCGTGCCGTTTGCCACGCCGATATCGTTCCAGGATCTGGGCGCGTTCGTACTCCGCGATCATGCCCTGCACCTGCATCAGCAGTTGCTCTTCCGGATTGTCACTGACGGCATGATTGAGAAACACCACTTCCACCCCCGCGTGACGCAGTTCCTCCCGCAGCAGGACTTGGTAGGCATACTTGCGGGCCAGTCGGTCCGGCGCGTAGACCTAGAGCCGCTCGATCAGCCCCAGGGCCGCCATGTCCCGCAGCCGCTCCAGGGCCGGCCGCGCCAAGGTCGCCCCACTGTAGCCGTCGTCGAGAAAAGATAATTCCGGGTCCAGTACAATACCCTCCTGCCGCAACCGCTCCTGCAAAGCTTCCACCTGACTGGCAATCGTCTGCGCCTGGGCTTGTTTCTCCGAGGAAACCCGGGCGTACAGCGCCGCCCGCAAGCCCACGGAAATCTCTACCGCGCACCTAGGCACACCTCCCGAGTCTGAGGCTGGCACGCCCGGGGCTCCTGCGACCCAGGCCGCCGGCGCCACGGCACCAGTTTCTCATAGGCGGCCGCCATCCGCTGGGGCCCCATCCGACCGGTCTCAAAAACGCGGTCGAGGCCCTTGGCCCCAAGCATCTTCCTGATCTCTTCCATGGCCCGATCCTCCCTGAAGGTCGTCATTCCGCCGGGGCGAAAGCTACGCCTTCTCGCCCCAGTGCGTTCGCTACCGGGTGCGCAATTGCGCTCTGGATATAACTACCTCCAGAGTTACGGGAAGTTTTGCCACATTGTCGTAGGGGAAGAATCGCGTTTGGGAGCCCAGATTGGCATTCTTTCCCATGCCGCTCGGGAGAGCGGTATCCCGATTGGCCTTTTTAAAAGCCGCTCAGGAGAGCAGCCTTTGGGAATTCTCTCCCAGGAGCCACGCCCGCGACGTTCGGAGTTCCGCCTTATGAGTTTTGACGAGCAAAATCGGTAACCGAGACTCCGTGGCGGCGGGGTGCCATGCCTACGCAAAGCCGTAGGCGATGTGCCCTGCGATTACCGAAGTTGCTCGTCAAAACTCATTAGGCGGGTCAAACAGTCCGTGTAGTCCGGAAAGTCCTGCGTCCGTGGGAAGGGGGGCCGGCTCCGCCCGGAAGACTCCCACACCCGCCTGAAGGTGGATTCCTGCCTTCGCAGGAAGGACGCCCCTGCCTGCGAAGAGCAGGAAGGTCACCCCTGGCAGGCAGGGGCCGAACCACGCAAGAACGGTCATGCACCCCCGCGACGCAACGATGATAAACGAGTGATTCTTCGCACCTTTTGGGGGATAGGGGAGGGCCCGTAACCGTAGCAGGAGCCATGTGGTTACCACACGTGGAGGTTGTGGGGGGGCGGCCCAGCACATTTTTTTCTTCGCAGGAGGGTTTTTCTGGACAAATTCGGATAAGTGTTATAACTTATCCGGTATGAAGATCCCCCAACATCCCACCCTGCTCCGGCGGATGCGGGATAGCCGCGTCCGGCAACTGGCCCCCCGCGGACCCGTGCTCGCCGGCTCGCTCGTGCAGATCGCCAAGCACTGCGGCCGCCCCGGCTGCCATTGCCAACACGGCGAAAAGCATGTCGGCTGGTATTTGACCCGCCCCGTGGGCGGCAAAACCCAGACCACGTATGTCCCTCTGACCCTGCTCAAGGAAGTCCAAGGATGGATCCAGGAGTATCATCGCCTCAAGACCTTGACGGCGGAAATCTCGCAGTTGAATCGCGAACTGATTCGGACCGAGGTGGCCCAACGCCGGCGGTCGTCTCCAAAGTCCTCGCCGTAGGCACGGCCTTGGCCCAGACGGTTCGGCACTTTTGGCCGGACTTTTCCCCCCTGGTTGCGACGCCTTGCCGGAGACCCGCTTCGAACCGCGCATCGTCTATGAAGGCCCCTTTCTCGTCTGGTGGGGGCTGCTGCTGTTCCTCTGCAAGCTCGGGCGGCTGCGGCAGTTGGATTCGGAGCTGCGCGACGAGCAGACCCAGGTTCTGGCCAACGTCAATGCCCTGGCCGCAGACGCAGCAAACGACCCTGCCGGTTTGGGGCACGCTGCGTCATTATCCTCGTTCATCTCGGGCCGTCTCCCCTGGCGGGCTCTACGGACCCGGATGATCCGCACCCTGATCCGCGGCAAGGTCTTGGACGCCTACCGGCTCGGCGGCGCCTTCGTGATGGCGGTCGATGGGACCGGTCATCTGAGCTTCGCCCGTCGGCACTGTGCCCACTGTCTGACCCAGACCCACGGCGAGAGAACCTATTACTATCACCAGGTCCTGGAGGCCAAGCTGGTCACCTGGTCGGGGCTGGCCCTGTCCGTGGCCAGTGAGTTCATCGACAATCGCCACCTGTCGGCCGCGACGGCCCCCAGCGTGGAGGCCCGCAAGCAAGATTGCGAGTTGAAGGCCTTCGTCCGACTGGCCGCGTACCTGAAGCAGCAGTATCCCCAGACGCCCCTGTGCCTGGCGGGCGATGCCCTGAACGCCTGCGGGCCGGTGCTCCAGATCTGCCAGGAGAACCACTGGCACTTCGTCCTGACCTTCAAGGAAGGCCGGCTCCCGGCGGTCTGGGCCGAGTTCCAAGCGTTGTTGGCCGCCAGCCCCGAAACGGTCCATCGGGTCCGGCTCCCGGACGGCGGGACCAGGGAGTACCGTTGGGTCAATGAGATGTCCTACCAGGACGAGCAACAACGGCGCGCACACCTTTAACTGCCGTGCAGTGCCAGATCGTCCAGGGCGAGACCCGCTCGTTCTTTGCCTGGATCACCGACTGGCGGCTTACGCCGCAGAACGTGGAAACCATCACCCAACAAGGAGGACGCCAGCGCTGGACCATGGAGAATGCCGGATTCAACACCCAGAAGAACGGCGGTTACGAGTTGGAGCACGTCTACGGCCGGGACGAGGACCTGCTGCAGAGTTTCTACCTGCTGCTGCAAATCGCCCACCTGATCTGGCAGGTGGTCGAACACGGCAGCTTGCTGCAGCGGGTGGCCCGCCAGTACGGCCAGTCGCTGCTCGGTCGGTACGGCAGTATCCGAAACCTCGCCCGACGTCTGCTGGAGTGCCTGCGTTTTTACCGCCTCCCGGCCGAAGCCTTCGCCGCGGGAACGCGTCTGCAAATCCGCTTGGACTCCTCGTAAGCCCTCCCTCGCGCCGTAGCCGTCTGCCACCGTAGTGACCCACCGTTCTTCTGGGACAACCGCTGATGGCCTGCTGGTAACCAACCTGGAGGGCTGGCCGCCTTGTCCCTGCGCCGAAGGGGCCGTTACTTCGGCTCTCCCCTCTATCACCCTATCCTTCTCCGCCTCGTTTATCATCGCTGCCCGCCACGGCCGGTCGTTGACAGGCCGGTCGGCTCGGGATACGCTGCTCGGCTTTCTGTAGGTTGGAAACCCATGACGTGGATCAAGTCACCGGTCGCGATCATCGTGGCGACGCAGTTGCTCTTTACGACGGGCGACCTGCTCGCCCGGGCGAACATGCGCCACCACTCGTTTTGCCTCTCCACCTTCCTGAGCTGGTGGTTCCTGCTGTACTTCGTGATTCGCCAGATCGCGATGTTCGGCCAGCTCTATGTCTTCTCGGCCCTGCAGCTCGGCCGGACGATGGCCCTGTTCGGGGCGACCTCCATCGTGGTCGTCAATGTCCTCGGCATCCTCGTCCTCGGCGAAATCCTGTCGGTCCCGGCCTACCTGGCCATCGGCTTGGTCGTCCTCGGCTTCATCGTCCTGTCCATGAGCCCGTGATGGCCGCGTCAACAATTTCGTCCGTTCGACCTCGTCCGAGGATCACTGACGAACGAGTCTGGCAGGCGAGCCATGTCGCCCAGCCAACCTCGTGGATCCAAAGCACTACCCCGTATGGTGGCTCGGCTCTGATTCGACACCTCTGGTTTTCCTCCTCGCTCCCGCCGTGACCGGCTTCCTCAATTTCCGATCCACGAGGTACGCTCCGAGCGGGGTTGGGATCGTGCCACCACAGGACCAGGATCACCACGGCCAGCACGAGGAAGCCCGGCAGACCGGTCACGCCGGTCGTCAGGTCGCTGCCGCCGCGAACAAACACAATCGACAGACCATAGGTGGCGTTGAACGTTCCGTGGATGATCGCGGCGGCGAGCACGGAGCGAGCCTTGACGCGGACGTAGCCGAAGATCGGGGCCAGCAGCATGCACGCGACGGTCATCATAAACACCCCGGCAACCGGGTGCTGGGGGTAATTGTGGCCTTGGAGGATCAGCGGCGCATGCCAGAGGCCCCAAACAAAGCCGATCAGCACCGAAGATCGCCAGAAGCCGAGAAAGGCCAATTTCTTCTGCAAGAAGCCGCGCCAGCCCAACTCCTCGCCGAAGCCGGCCACCGCGTTGACCGTGACCCCGGCGAGCAGGCCTCCGAGCAGGGCCAGCCCAACGGCGCCAAGGGGCGTCGTGCCCATGTGGCCTTTGAGCTGTTGCATCTGCTCCGGCGTGAGCAGGGGTGCGAACCGCTCGTACAGGCCCTGCATCTGCGGTGAATACTCGACACCGGGCACCAGCAGACTGACCCCAAACGTGGCCAGCGCGATGACCGGCGGCAGGAACCACGCCACCAGGAACCAACGGTTGAGCCGGAAGGAGATCCCCAGCGGCTCCTTAACCGGCTCCCTGATAGAGCCCTTTCTGAAGGAGCAGCGCCACGAGCATCGGGACGAACATGTACGCCGCCCCGAACGCCATCCCGGCGGGCGTGCCCCAGCGCCCGCCCAAGCCGAAGAACAACCACGCGAACGACCAGTTGACGAGGAAGGTCAACACGATAAATGTCACGGATCTTCCGATTTGCGTGCTCATGATCTTCAAACCTGGCAGCCTCATGCCTGGGAACGCCGCTCTCCTGAGCGGCATATAGAAGAAGGCCAATTGGGATAGGGCTCCCAAACGCGATCTACCGCGTTTGGGGACCCAGATTGGCGGTCCCGGGGAAGAACCGACTTCCGACACAGGCTCTGACGTGGGTGGCAGCGGCAAGTTCCCGTTGCCGAGGGCTTGCCCCTCCGCCGGCGGCAAACCCTTCGAGCTTACCGCTGCCACCCGAACGTTGGCGTAGAGAGTGGAGGACTCAGCAACACTTGGCCTCATTCGGCCTTTTCGCCGCTGTTGCTGTCCTCTTTCTTCGTCTGGACCTGGCTCAGCGCGGCCAAGCCGGCTATGGCGCCGAGGTTCATCGTTTCCAGGGCGGAGCTGGGGACGATGATCATCGAGCCTTTTTCCTTGAGGCCCTCGAAGAGCATGTTCATGCCCCGCAGGTGCATGGCCCCCGGATTGCGCTCGTACTGCTTGGCCGCCTGGGCGAATTTCTCGGCGATCTCCGTCTCGGCGGTGCTCAGGATGATGCGGGCCTGGCGCTCGCGCTCGGCCTGGGCCTGCTTGGACATCGCCGCTTCCAGGTCCTTCGGAATGATGATGTCGCGAATCTCGACGGATTGGACGCTGATGCCCCACGGGTTGGTCTTCTCATCGAGGATTTCGCGGAGCCGCTTGCCCAGCTCGCCGCGATGGGTGAGCATGTCGGCCAGCTCGTGCGTGCCGATGATGTCCCGCAGGGCCGTCTGGGCCGATAGGATGATCGCCTGGTAGAAGTTCTGCACTTCGAGAACCGCCTTTTTGGCGTCCCAGGCCATCCAGAAGCAGATGGCGTCCACGTTGACGGGCACGGTGTCCTTGGTCAGGGTCGATTCGGAGCTGAAGTCCGTCGCCCGGATACGCATGTCCACGACCTGGGTGACGGTCTCGACGATCGGGATGATGAGGAACACGCCCGGGCCGTTGAGCCGGTGGAACTTGCCCAGCCGCAGGACCACGAACCGATCCCACTGCCTGGCGATCTTGAGGGCCAGCAGCACGTAGACAGCCACCAGACACCGTGGCGACCATGATCGGGACATTCAAGGGCTGCCAGGCGGCCCTGCGACGAGCCAGTTCACTCCCAGCCCCGCCAGCACGATGAGGATCGCGACCAGCCAGGCCACCAGGGGGATGCTGGACCCGGGGTCCCATGGCTGCATCGCCGCCGTACATTTGGGAAATCGAGTTAATCACGTCTGTCAGTTTCTTTTGTTGTGCCATCGCTGAGTCTCCTTTGCAGATGCTCGACGATGTCTTCGAGAGTCAGGTTGTATTGGTGTCCGCGGGCGACCAGCTCGTCGCAGACTTGTCGTAGCATGCGTTGTTTCTCGTCGTCGCCGATCTCGATCTCTTGGTGGCCGACGAAAGTGCCGGTGCCCTGTTGTGTGTCCAGGATGCCGAGAAGTTCCAGGTCCGAATAAGCCTTGCGGACGGTATTCGGATTGATCTGGAGCTGCACGGCCAGATCCCGGACGGTGGGCAACTGCTCGCCGGGCAGCAGCCGCTTGGAGGCGATGCCGTACCGGATCTGATCGACGATCTGCCGGTGGAAAGGCACCCCGCTCTTAAGATCCAACTTGAATTCAATCATCTTACATTCTCCAGTTGTCCAGTCATTGTGCTGTCGATATCATAATCTATTGTACTATTAGTCTATAACACTGTTCGTCCATGTCAACAGAAAAATTGAAAAAATCTGCGCGAGTCAGCCCATCCCTTGGCAAGGCCACGACTTGCGGTCATAATTGGCCGCTCATTGACTATGAAGACGGTGTGGCAATGGAACCAAAACGATGACCAACTCAGGCCCTTGCATCATTCGCGCGTGGCGCTGATCGGCACTGCCGGTATCGATTGTAACTCTTTGTCTTTTCGCAGGTTGCGATCGGACGGACGATCATCAGGTGCAGGGCTACGTCGAGGGAGAATTCGTCTATGTAGCCTCCCCGCTGGCCGGTTCGCTCCAGATGCTGTCCGTGCAACGGGGTGCGCAAGTGGCGGCCGGGGACCCGCTTTTCTCGCTGGAAGATACGGCGGAAAAAGCGGCGCGAGACGAGGCGCAGTCGCGTCTGAACCAAGCCCGTGCGAGTTGGGAGGACATGAAGAAAGGCAAACGCCCCTCGGAAATCGAGTCGATCGAGGCGCAGCTTGGCCAAGCGAAAGCCGCACTGGCCCTCTCGGAGAAGGAACTGGCCCGGCAGGAGGAGTTGTCCCGCTCCGGGGCGAGCACGCCGCAGGACCTCGATCGTGCTCGCGCCGCACACGACCAGAATCGCGAGAAGGTGACTCAACTCGAGGCGGACCTCAAGACGGCGCAGCTCGGCGCCCGCAGCGAGCAGATCGCCGCCGCCGAGGCCAACGTCCGAGCCTTGGAGGCGGCCTTGGCCGTGGCTCAGTGGAACCTCTCCCAGAAGCATCAGACCGCCCCGCAGGCCGGTCTGGTGTTCGACACGATGTACCGCCAAGGCGAATGGGTCCCGGCGGGCCGGCCCGTCGTCTCCCTGCTGCCGCCGCAGAACATCAAGGTCCGCGCCTTCGTGCCCGAGACCCGGGTCCATGCCCTCCATCAGGGCGACCGCGTGCAGGTCATCGTGGATGGCGCCTCCGGGCCGCTGGCGGGACAGATCAGTTTTATCTCGCCGCACGCGGAGTATACGCCGCCGGTCATCTACAGCCGGGAGAACCGCAGCAAGCTGGTCTTCATGATCGAAGTGATCTTCGACCCCCAGACCGCCGCGACCCTGCACCCCGGCCAGCCGGTGGACGTGCGGTTGGGCCCATGATGCGAGGTCACGAGTGATGCTTTACCACGGAGTGCCTATTCATGAAGCGTAAGAAGAAACCAGACGTCTCCTGTTAAGAAGGCCGCGCGTGCTGTCACTGTGCCGGGCTATGACTCGGTCTTGTCCGACATGGTGGAGTTGCTCCATACGGCCCGCCGTGCCTCCGCTCGCACCGTCAATGCTATCATGACCGCTACGTACTGGGAGATGGGACGTAGAATCGTGGAGTATGAGCAGAGCGGACAGGAACGAGCCGACTACGGTGAAGAGCTGCTCAAGCACCTTTCGTCGGACCTGACATCGCGATTTGGGCGAGGGTTTTCCTACCAAAATCGTTAATAGGTTCCGTCAGTTCTATATCACCTACGCACGTGAGATTCTCTCGACACTGTCGAGAGAATCTCCGGACATCCGGCCCGACAGCGTCGGCGGAATCCGAGTGAGATTTTCTCGACAGCGTCGACAGAATCGGTCTCGGGAAACACCCGACAACATCGGGCGAATCGCCACGCGGCTGTCGCACGAACTTGCCCACGTTCTCTCATTGCGCTCCCTCGCGGCCCGCTTTCCGTTGCCGTGGTCCCACTACGTCCGCCTACTCTCCGTGGCCAATCCGTTGGCCCGGGAGTTCTACGAGACCGAGGCCCTGCGCGGCGGCTGGACCGTGCGCCAGCTTGATCGCCAGATCGGCAGCCAGTTCTACGAACGCACCGCTCTGTCACGGAACAAGACAGCCATGCTCCGCAAAGGCGGGAAACCGCGCATCCGGAAGACGCCGTCTCCGCCGACGAGGAAATCCGCGATCCGCTCGTGCTGGAATTCCTCGGCCTTAAAGATGAATACTCCGAGACGGACTTGGAGGATGCCCTCATTCGGCACTTGGAGTCCTTCCTCCTGGAGCTGGGCAACGACTTCGCCTTCGTAGGCCGCCAGAGACGCCTGCGAATCGACCACGAGTGGTTCCGGATCGATCTGCTGTTCTTCCACCGGCGCCTGCGCAGTCTGGTCGTCATCGACCTCAAGACCGGCCCGCTGTCGCACGCCGACATCGGGCAGATGCACCTGTACCTGAACTACGCCCGCGCTCATTGGGTGCAGCCGGACGAAAACCCGCCCGTAGGGCTGATCCTGTGCACCGAGCGAGGCGAATCCCTGGCCCGCTACGCCCTGGAAGGGCTGCCCAACAAGATGCTCATACGAGAATATCAAACGGCGCTGCCGAGTGAAGAGTTGCTGGCGGCGGAAATCCGGCAAGCAAGAAAACAACTGGAGTCACGCACCACCGGGCGTTCACCGTGACGTGCGATCTATGGCTGACGATCTTGCCATCAATGTGCAGGGAATGACCAAACGGTTCGGCGACTTGACGGCCGTCGATCACGTCGATCTGGCGGTCCGCGCGGGCGAGATTTGCGGGTTCCTCGGCCCCAACGGCAGCGGCAAGACGACGTTCATCCGCATGCTCTGCGGCCTGCTCCGCGCCGATGAAGGCCGCGGCACGTGCCTGGGCCTACGATGTCATCACCGAAAGCGAGATCATCAAGCGGCACGTCGGCTACATGACCCAGCGCTTCAGCTTCTGGGAGGACCTGACCATCGCGGAGAACCTCGACTTCGTCGCGCGGATGTACTTCCTCCCGAACCGCCGCCGGGCGGTGCGCGAGACCCTCGAGCGGCTCGGCCTCGCCGAACGACGGAACCAGCTCGCCGGCCAGCTTTCCGGCGGCTGGAAACAGCGACTGGCCCTGGCGGCGTGCATGATTCACGAGCCGAAGCTGCTCTTGCTCGATGAGCCGACGGCCGGCGTGGACCCGAAGGCCCGCCGGGAGTTCTGGGAGGAGATCCATCGGCTCGCCGGCGCGGGACTGACGTTCCTGATCGCCACGCACTACATGGACGAGGCCGAGCGCCGTCACCGGCTCGCGTTCATTCTCAAGGGCCGCCTGCTGGCCCACGGCACGGTCGGGGAAGTCGTCGAGCAGGCGCACCTCGCGACCTGGTCGGTCAGCGGCCCGGATTTGCTCCCGCTCGCCGAGCGGCTCCGCGTCAGTCCCGGCGTGGAGCAAGCCGTGCCTTTCGGCAACATGCTGCACGTCAGCGGCGACGACGCGGCGGCCCTCGAAAAAGCCATCGCCCCGTTTCGCACGAAGCCTTACGAATGGCGCCGGATCGATTCCGGCCTGGAAGACGTGTTCATTCACTTCATGAGCCAGTCGCCAGAGGGAGGCTCGTCGTGAGGAAGCATTACGAGTTCTCGCCCCGGCGGTTCTGGGCGATCGTGGTGAAGGAATTCATCCAGATGCGCCGGGACCGGCTGACCTTCCTGATGATGGTCAGCATGCCGCTGATGCAACTCATCCTCTTCGGCTATGCCATCAATTCGGACCCGCAGGCATTTGCCGGCCGGCGTGCTCCTGGGCGACCACGGGCCGCAAGCCCGCACGCTGCTGCACGCCATCAGCAACAGCAGCTACTTCAATTTCGTGCGCGAGCTGGACACGGAGCCGGAGGGCCGCGACGCGCCATCGCCGCGCGGCGAGGTCCAGTTCGTCATCAGCATTCCGGAGAATTTCACGCGCGATCTCCTGCGGGGCGACCGGCCCACGCTCTTGATCGAAGCCGACGGGACCGATCCCGCCGCCATCGGCAACGCCGTCAGCACCTCGCGTCTGCTGCTCGAATAGCGCCATGCAGCACGATTTCCAGGGTCCGCTCGCCTTCTGGCCGCCCGGCCAGACCCCATCGACCTGCGCGTCCAGACGCTATACAACCCGGAAGGGATCACGCGGTACAACATCGTGCCGGGCCTGATGGGCGTCGTCCTGACGATGACGATGATCATGATCACCGGCCTGGGCATCACGCGGGAGCGCGAGCGCGGCACGATGGAGAACCTGCTGTCCATGCCCGCCCACCCGGCGGAAGTCCTGATCGGCAAGATCATTCCCTACATCCTCGTGGGCTACATCCAGGTGGCCCTGATCCTCGCGCGCCGCCTACGGACTCTTTCACATCCCGATGATGGGCAGCCTCGCCCTGCTGCTGGCGGCCGCCCTCGTCTTCATCGTCGCCAACCTGGCGGATGGGCATCACCTTCTCCACCCTGGCCAAGAACCAGCTCCAGGCCGTGCAGATGGCGTACTTCTTCTTCCTGCCGTCCATCATGCTGTCCGGGTTCATGTTCCCCTTCCGCGGCATGCCGCGCTGGGCCCAGTACATCGGCGAAGTCTTGCCGCTGACCCATTTCCTGCGGATCACGCGCGGCATCCTGCTCAAAGGCAACGGCCTCGTCGAGGTCTCGCTCCAGCTCTGGCCCATCGTGCTCTTTGCCGCCCTCGCTCTGGCGATCGGCGTGAAACGTTACCGCCAGACCCTGGATTAGTCCGTCGGTCCGACAGAAAGGAACATGATTGAGAACCAGGCCGGCTCACTCAACCAATGAACGGTCCGTCAGAGAGCTCGTGACCGCGAACCTCGCGCTGCATCCTGCTACCTTGCCGGCCGATGCCCTGATTCTCCATGGGAATAATCACGACAGCAATCGCGGCTGCCAAGCGCTGCGTTGGTGCACGCAAATGATCCTGGATCGCTGGACGCCCGATCTGGTTCGGCTGCACGCGAATATCTTCTACAACGACCATCCCCATTTTCTTGGGCGCGAGGCGGATAGGAATTCCGCCGGTCAACTGTGGGAGGTCAACCGACGCGGCTCGCTGGGCTACTATCTCTGGGGAACGCGTATTATCCGTTCGCGTTTCCTGGGCCGGTTTCCCGCCATGCGAGTGCACCGGGTCCTGACGCGGGCGGCGGCCGTGCTGGCCGTAGGGGGCGACAACCTCTCCTACGACTACGGTCTTCTGGCGACTCTCCTGTTCTTCAGCCCCCTCAACGCCGCCGTTCAGCGGGGGATTCCGGCGGTCATCTGGGCGGCCTCCATCGGTCCGTTCTCAAGCCGGCCCACCTGGGAGCGGCGCCTTGCCGATCTGCTCCACCGCGTGGATTTGATTTCCGTGCGCGAGCCGCTCACGCAGAGGTACTTGGACGAGATCGGATCCGCGACAATGTGCGTCGGGTGGCCGACCCTGCGTTCTTGTTGCCAGCCCACCCGACGCAATTACCGGAGGACATCGAGCAGGCGTTGCAGGCCGGTGCGATCGGGATCAACTTGTCGCCCCTGATGACCCGGTACAACCATCTGTCCGCCGGCCAGTGGAGCGCCAAGGCGGCGGATATGGTGGCCGAGGTCCGCCGAAAGACCGGGACGCCCATCCTGCTGATTCCGCACGTCATGATGCCGTCGCAGGTTTCCCGGGAAATGACGACTACGAGTTTCTCCAAGGCGTCCGGCAGCGCTTGCCACCGGCGGCGCAAGACGGCGTCCATCTCTATGATGCCCGCCACGACGATTGCCGGCAGATCAAATGGGTGATCTCCCGACTCCGGGCCTTCGCCGGCGTGCGCACCCATTCGACCATTGCGGCACTATCGTCCGGCGTGCCCACGTTCAGCATCGGCTATAGTGTCAAGGCCCGCGGCATCAACCTCGATGTCTTCGGGAACGAACAGTGGGTGGAACATGTGTCCGAGTTGGCCGGGGGACGTCTGGCCGAACGGATCGTCAGTCTCCTGGACAACCAGGTCGCCATTCGCGCCGATTTGCAGCGGGTCATCCCAAGCTGCCAACGGAACGCGTGGAAGAGCGGAGAACTCCTGGCCGATCTGTTGAAAGACCGACAGCGGTCGCGAGCACGTTCGGGGTCCGGATCCGCGTCATAAGGACTCCGAGATTCGATCGGATTCGGGACGGCCGCGGAAGGAATCATACTGAGTCATGCGGATTTGTCCGGGACCCTGGACGCGATACCGGATGCCGCGCCAGTTCACCTCTGTGCACGTCCAAGCGCGGAGCAGCGCGACGAAATGAATCGCCTGGGTAAGCGGCATGGCGATAGCCGTCCGCAAAAGACCGGACACCCTGAGCCAACTCGTGGGTTCCCTCCGAGCAGTGAGCACGCGGCGGACACTCACCTCCAGAGTCGCCAGAAGACCCACCATGATGCCCCAATATACGCCCATACCGGCCAGAAGCCAGCGGACAGCAGGACCATTACGCGTCACGGCCGCAACAAGCAAGAAGACAAGGCCGATCCCCTGAGCCAAAAACACTACCAGGTTATGTCCTGCTACGAGAGGCCACCCTGGGTGATGGAGGCGAGTGGTGAGAAATTGGCGATAGACCCACTGGTAGAAATCTGCGAGGCGGCAGCCTTCCCGGTTGACCATCATCAGCTCGGGTACGAAGACCGTGCGATAACCCAAGCGGCGAAAGACGCGGTAGAGCGTCGTATCCTCCCCGAAGGAGTGAGCCCACTGCTCCTGCAGGCGGCCTTCGCGAAACGCGCCTCATCTTGAAGGCCAGAGTCCCGCCCCAGGGGATTCCATACCAGTACATCTGGACCACGGCGGCAGCATTCCAAAGCCACCGCATGAGACTGCCCCACGACATGGAGTGGGGCATATACCAGCGATTGCCGGTCGTCGCGGCCACGCGTTCATCCGCCAAGAGGCGCGACCAGCTCACGAAGCCACGTGGGGTGGGGGACGACATCCGCATCGATCAGGGCGATGATCTCGTAAGAGTCGTCCAACTCGGACGTCGCTTGCACAAGGCTGCTGCACTTGAGGCTGCACGTGGGCCGTCGCTCGGTGAGCGGCCGGACCTGGACGTTCGCGGCGCCGCGTGCGCCACGACTTGTTCCACCGTCCCCCAGGCCGGATCGTCGGGACTGTCAATCACGATGCGAACATCGTAGCAGGGATAATCCTGGTGCAGGAGGCCTTGCAGGCAGTCGGCCAAAAATGGGTCGGAGCCCCGCAGGCAGAGAATGACAGCGGTCTTGGCACACGGGGGCGATTCCCGGCCGACGCGCCGCGTGCGGCGTAGCGCCCCGACGAATCCGAAGGTGGCCAGAGCCTGCGCGGCGGCGAGCCCCGCCAGTAGGTAGAACAGAATGGTTGCCCACAGGATCATCAGGGCGTCCCGGCCGCGAGCGGTTCTCGAATGGCGATGCGGCGCCGCACGCGTGCCACCAGGTTCTCAATCAGCTCACCGGCCTGGGGGGCCGTCAGCACGTGTGGATCGTAGTGAAGAGTAAGCGCAATCTACGTGCGTAGGTCCATGCCGCCAATGCCGCGCACGTCAAAGGCCGCAGGGGAGCGAGCCAGTCCATGTCCTCCAGAACGAGGTCTCCTGCTGTGACACGGCTTTGGCTGTCTGCCAACGGGCAGCGCTGGAACAAGATGCCGAAGTTCGTGAACACCGCCGTGGCCATGCACCGGCGCGTCTGACACACCCGTTCGAGGCTGCCGGGCAGCCATTGCCGCCAACCCAGGGAGCGCACGAACGTCGGGGTCAACCCGAGACGCTTGATGAGCTGCATCTGGTCGTGAATCGAGGTCAGCAGACGCCCGGCGTCCCTCAAATCCGCGTCGCGACGGTCGAGGAACACCATGCTGACGACATTGGCCGCCGGGAGGCGATCGTGGGCGGGGGTGCGAAGACTGATCGGCACGCACAGTCGCAGCCATCCGTCCGTCCGGCCGGGAGCGTGCCGCTGTCGCCACCAGCCAAGAGAGAAGAAGACCTCCCGCGCCAGCAGGTCGTTGAGCGTGACCCCCAGCGCCTTGGCAGCCGCCAGAAGGTGGGCCGTCTGGACTTCGTCGAGCCGGCGCGTCAATGCGGCTGGGTAGCCCGTCCGGGGCCGGTCGTCCGTAGCTTGGGTTTGATGGGGAACCAACGGCTCGGAGCTGCGCCCCAAGAACTCGCAGGCGCCGTGCAGGGCCGCCAGAGGATGGGGTAATCGCGGGCCGAACCGGCGCACGCCCATCCCAAGACGCCTGCTGCGCCAGTTGTTCCGGTTGGAGCGGCCGAAGGCAGGTGGCGGCGCCGTGCTCGATCGCATAGGCGGTCAGCAGGTCTTCGACAAAGCTCGCTACGGCCAAGCCATCGCAGCAGGCATGGTGCACCTGCAGAACGAGATCGACCTGTCGTGGTCCCTCACTTACGCTCAACTGGATTCCGGGGGCTACACGCACGTCGAGTGGCGCGAGTTCCGGCAGGGCCTCGGCCGGCGGAACGTCCAGCCACCGGATGGCGGCAAGTCGCTCCGCCGCGGTCCATATCCACCGGCGTTCGCACCGGCGGACAACCGTGGTCAGAAGCGGGTGACGCGCGATCGCCGTGGCCAGGGCGCTCTCCAGCATCGTCCGGTCGAGCCGCCCGGAGAAGCGCAGCCGTAGAACGATGTTCATCGGGTAAGCCGGTCGGTCATCCGCCAGCATGTAATGCTCAAACGGAGCCAACGGCAGTGGCAGAACCATGGCGTCACGCTTCCTCGATCGTTGTGACGGGTTGCCGTGACTCCGGATCACATTGAGGGGCCGGCGGTCGCTTTCCGAAATTCGTGCAGATCGCGAACCGCGCCATGCGCAGGAGCCGGTCATAGTCCATCGCAGGACAAGGCAGGTGCCCTGCGGCCGCCTTCGTGTGGGTGCGGTCGAACGGCGGATCGTCGCGCCAATACGAACGGTACACTTCGGATTGCTGGCGGAACATGTCCCCAAACCACCGCGATCGCGGCGGGTGACGTCCGAAGGGTTCGCCAGCGGCGAGTAGGTTTCCACGGCATCCTGAATGGCCCGGCTCCAGAGGGTCACCGGCGTCGATTCCGTGGCGGTCAGATGATAAGTTCGCCCGTGATGCTCGGGACAGCCCAGCAGGTGGGTGAGGACGGCCGACACCCAGTCGACCGGGACATAGTCCTTTCGTTCATGGCCGCGCAGGTTGAGAGGCGCGGAAAACCTTACGCGCCGTGGTAGAACGGAGGCTCACTTGGCTGGCCAGGGTGTGAGCGAGTTTGACCATGGCGTAAAAGCCATGGAAGCCGGAAGTGTAGCCGGTTTGAGAATCACCGACAATGATGGAGGGCCGGTAGACTGTGGCCGGCTGCGGCAGCGCCGCTCGGTGGACGAGTTTCTCAGCCTCCAGCTTGCTGCGTTCGTAGTCGTTGCTCAGCGGTTGGCCGAGATCGAGCTCGGTTTCGAGAATGAGGCCCTCCCGGAGCCCGCAGACATAGGCCGTGGAGATGTAGTGGAATTGGCGGATTTCACAGCGCCGGCACAGATCCAGCACCCGGCGCGTACCCTCGACATTCGTCAGCCACGGTTCTCTCTGGGGGTCCGAGCCGACGAAAGTCAAGCTGGCCGCCGCGTGAACGATCGCGTGACAGTGATGGGCGATCCAATGGAGTTCTGGAGCCCCCAGGTTCAGGTCCGGTCGGCATAGGTCGCCCTCAAGAACCACGGGCCGCGGCAGGGCCCGGCCCGTTCGTTTTTCCCAGTGGGCCAGGGACTTGTCGACCCGCCCCCGGGCCGACTGGGTTGCGGTAGGTCGCACCAACACGGCCATGTGCCGGCCCGCGACGAGACCGTCACGAAGGAGGTAACTACCCAGGAGACCGGATGCGCCGGTTAGGAGGTAGTACGTCATGGAAGCTCCTGACTCCAAGAGATAGAAACCCGATTACCGGAAGTGCCCCATCGGACACCCGTGCACAACCATTAGCCGCCTCCGGCGTGGCTACAGCCGGAAGGGGCCACACACAAGGCCTGCAACCGAGAGGGAGAATAGGAGAAGACGGCGGCCGTGTCAAGTGATGCGAGAAGGATTTCTTCACGGCCCGACCCGCGTCTGATGAGTTTTGACGAGCAAAATCGGCAACCGAGACTCCCTGGCCGCCGGGGCACGTCCTGTCGGTGCCTCGCGCGGATCTCCGGTGCGGCAGCAGGGCCGACGCAAAGTTATTTGGCAGTACCACTCCACATGTCATTGCGAGCGCAGCGAAGCAATCTCCAGCGCGTTGGATTGAGATTGCTTCGTCGCTGCGCTCCTCGCAATGAAATAAATGCGGCCGGCCAAAGGACTTTGCGTTTGCTCTGGGTGCGGCCGGAACGGACCTTGTTGCGGGGCGCAAGCGACGGTAGAATTCTCAGGCTTGGTGCATGTCGGAGCACGATGGGTTGGAGAAGCCTTGTGGCAGGTCGGTTCGTTGACAAAACCGTCATCGTGACGGGGGCCTCGTCCGGCATCGGACTGGAAGCAGCCCGGCAGTTTGCCGCAAAGGGTGCCCGCGTCGTGCTGGCCGCTCGGAGACGCAGGGCTTGCCTTCCTGAAGAGTAACCATTCTGCCGTGGAGTCTATGCGGCGGACACCTGGAGAACACGCGTGATTCGAAGTCCCGTTCTCATGCTGACCGGTCTCGGCGATCTGGTGAACTCTTTCAAGTACGCACGCGCCGTGCACGCGGTCGAGGAGATGATGCAGCTCGATCCTGCCGAGCGAGAGCGTCTCCAGGGGCAGCAGTTGCACGAGATGGCGAAACACGCGTACGAGAACGTGGCGGTCTACCGGAGAAAATGGCAGCTTGCCCACGTACACCCGGACGACATCCGGACCCCGGCCGATCTCCAGAAACTCCCCATCACGACCAAGGATGACCTCCGCCAGTGTCCTCTCGACGACATCCGGGCCCGGAACTTCCGGACGCGGGATTGCTTCGTGCTCAGCACCTCCGGGTTCACCGGCTCTCCGGCACGATTTTATGTCGATGAGGGCCGGGCCTTGATCGACTTTGCCCTGAGCCTGCCCAAATATATGGCGGGCATGCCCCCCGTCGCGGCCACCTCAGTCATTCGCGATTTCCTCTGGCGCAGGCACATTACCTTCATGGCCATCGTGGTGACGCGGGAGTATCTCTATCACCAGATGTTCTGGCTGATGAAGCACACGGTCGTCGATTCGCTGGAGCCGCCGGAGGTGCACATCCGGGCGATCAATACGAAGAAGCCCCGGTATCTTTCCACCTATCCCAGCACGATCCGGAACATCTGCATTGCCGCGCAGGAAAAGGGCGTCAAGATGCACCGACCCCAGGTGATTCTCGTTTCCGGCGAGGTCGTGGATCCTTCGCTGCGGGACCTCGTGCGGCGGACCTTCGGCACGGATCCCCTGGACGTCTATGGCTCGACCGAGATCGGCTACGCCGCCGCCGAGTGCGCCCGGCACGAAGGTCTGCATGTGTTCTCGTGGAAAGTGATCGTCGAGCTGCTCGATGAGAAGGGCCGGGAGGTCCCGGCGGGCCAGACCGGTCGGGTCGTCGTCACCGACCTGTTCAGCAAGGCGACCCCCATCATTCGCTATGACGGCCTGGGGGACTACGCCGTCCGCAAAGAGGGGGCGTGCTCCTGTGGTATCTCCCTGCCCCTGCTGGCCCGGGTGGAGGGCCGCATGGTCGATACGATCCTGCTGCCGGACGGGCAGACGGTTCACCCTTACAGTTTGACGTTGTGCCTCGAGGACATTCCCTACCTGAGCAAGTTCCAGATCCGTCAGGAGCGACGGGATTACCTGCGGGTGTTGCTCGTGAAGGACAGGACCTCGGAAGCTCAGGCCGCGTCCTTCGCGGAGGGGAGGCTGGGACAGGAAATCCTCGAACGGTTCCACCGGATTCTCAAGTGTCAGGTGAAAGTCGATCTCGTAACGGTGGAGGAGATTCCCGTGCGGCCCGGCGCGCAAGTACCCTACGGTCGTTTCCCTGGTGAAGAGTAGCTGAGAAGTCCCGTCACGCCATCATCTGGCGAATATATGTGGCAGCGAAAGGCCGGACCAGCCGAGCGGGCAGCAGGCCCCGGCGATACGCACGAGCCAGTGCCGCGGATAGCCGGCTCGTGCGGGTCGCCTGCCGCTGTTTTAACTCCTGCTGATTGGCGGCCGCAATTTCCAGAGCGATGGTCTCCAACGATCGGCCTGTGTCTCGTACCCGGTTCAGGACGTGCTCGACCTTGGGCTCAAATTGCTGCCGCAACAAATCCACCGCCCGGCCCCGGTCCAGGCATAACATCTCGATCATGCTGCCCAAGACGCCGCCGCTATTCGACACAAAATCGGGAAAGTACGTGATCCCTCCGGTCGCCAAAATCCCCTTGGCTTTCTGCGTAACGGCGTTGTTCGCGCCGCAGACAATGTTCCCGGCTTGGACCGCGCCGGCGTTGTCTCCTCGGATGCTCCACGACATGGCACAGGGAATCAGAAAGTCGACCGGCAGGGTCAGCAGTTGTTCTCTTTCCATGCGGCTTTCCCGCTCGCACTGACTGACGCAGTTGTCTCCCAGAGTCTCTCTGGCCCTCAGCAGCTTGTCCACATCGAGCCCCTCCTTCCCGTAGAGGGCTCCCTTGCTCGTAGAGACCGCCACGATCCGGCATCCCAGCTCGGAGAGATGCCTGGCCACCCAACCGCCGACTTTGCCCAGGCCCTCAACGGCGACGGCGCACCGCGTGAGCGGGCGCCCCTGTTCTCTCGCCAAATGTTCCACGCAAATCCGCACGGTCAGAGCCGTATAGAACCCTGAGTCGGGCATGCGACGTATGCGCTCGAAGCCTCCGATCCGGCGGATCAAGTTTAGATCGTTGCTATCCGTGCCGATGTCCTGCCCGGGCAAGTACCGGCCCCGGAAGGGGATGAGCTGCTGCGCAAACGCCTCGAGGGACTGGCCTCGCTGTAGCGGAGAGAGGTTGTCGCTATGGGTAAGGATGGCCGCTTTGGCCCCGCCGAGAGGACATTTGAGAAAGGAGTATTTCAGCGTCATGGCGCGTGCCAGATGGCATAGGTCCATGAGGGGCATCTCCGGCACCATGCGAACGCCCCCCACACTGAGACCATGCAGGCTCGAATCGATGACGAGGTGACCCAGGACCTCTCCATTCGTTCGAAAGAACGTGTGAACAGCTTCGGGCGTCACGTCCTTGTTCTCCACGCTCATGTTGTTCGATGCAACTTCCAACCTGTTGTCACCCCGGGCGACCTGTATCTTGACGGGCGTAACGGCCCTCTTCGATCGTGCCGTTTTGTACCGCAAGGGACTCTCTGCGTCAAATCTTCCTGCTGTCGCAGAAGTATTCCAACGTAACATCTTGGCTGCGGACGGTGCGCGTATTGGAGCCTCTAACAGAATGAGCGTCCGTATGTCATTGCGAGGAGCGCAGCGACGAAGCAATCTCAACCTCGCGCGTGAGTTTGAGATTGCTTCGCTGCATTGCTAAGGCGCAACATCTTGTTTTTTTAGCAAGCATTTTTGGTTGCGGCCGAAGGCCGCCCCAAGCTCGCAATGACATGCTATCCTCCCTCTGCCATTCATTGCTCATTCTGTAAGACGCTCTCAGAGGGTGTGTGAGAAGCCGGCTTGCCGTGGCATGGGCGTCCCGCCCATGAGTTGCAGGGCCATCCTGGCCCTGTTTTGCCACGGGCGGGACGCCTGTGATACTCACGGGCAAGATGCCCGTGCTACTTCTGACACACCCTTTTAGAGAAAGCGCCCCCAGAAATATTCTCAGATTTCTCTTGCAATCTTTACAAGTGTAGAGTAAGCTCGTCATCATTAGAGTCAAGGGAGGTTGTCATGATGACGCAACAGTACGAGCTGACCGCAGCCCAGTGGGAGATCATCCAGGTCGTGTGGGAGCGCGAGCCGTGCGCCGCCCCCGCGGTCCAGGAGGAATTGGTCGCCCGCAAGAAGTGGACCTATAGCACCGTCAAAACACTGATGGACCGCATGGTGACCAAAGGCTTGCTGACCACCGAGCGTATCCGGAACCTGATCCTCTACCGTTCCGCGATCAGCCAGCAGGACGCCCAGCGCCGCGAGCTGCTACGGGCGGCGAAACGCGCCTTCGGCGGGGCCTTCACGCCGATGATGCAGTTCATGCTCGACAGCAATGCCCTGTCGCAAAAGGAGCTCGATGAGCTACAAAGCATGATTCAGAAGAAACAGCGTCAGAACAAACCACGCCCGAAGGGATGAGGCAACTGTAACGGAACGTCGCGCGGAGCGTCCTTAAAAGCGAGGCATAACCATGAACGCAATTGTGCAAACTCTCAACACGGCCGGGCGGGCTTTCGTGGATTTCGCGGTGCCCATGCTCCTCCAGTCCAGCGTGCTGATCCTGATCCTGCTGGCGGTTGATGCCGTCCTGCGAAAACGGGTGCGGGCGGTCTTTCGGTACTGGATTTGGATGCTGGTGCTCGTCAAGCTCGTGCTGCCGCCCTCCCTGTGGTCGCCGGTGAGCGTCGGCACGTGGTTCGGCGACAAACTGGAAGTCCCAGCCACTGCCTTGTTGGAAGCGCCTGAGCCACCGCCCGCCGAGTCCCGTCCGCCCGATCCGTCCCCCATCGTGTCCAACGTTTTCTACCGGCCGCAGCGTCTATTCATCGAGCCGCCCAAGCCCGAGCCGTGTAGCCCAGCCGCCCCCGGCTGGGGTCCGATCACCCCCGAGGGCGGGGGTGCCACAAGCTCCTTTGCCCAACTGCCAGCCTTCTCTTTGACATGGCAGGGCCTCATCTTGCTGGTCTGGGCCGCCGTGGTGGCCGCCTTATCGCTTTTGCTCCTCCAGCGGACGTTTTTCGTGCGGGGTCTCGTCGCCCAAGCCGAGGAGAGCAGCCCAGCCGTGCTTCGCGAATTGGACCAGTGCCGGCAGCGCATGGGGCTGTGGCGGCCGATCTCTCTGCGGCTTTCCCCTCATGCGGCCAGTCCGGCCGTCTGCGGCCTGTGGCGGCCGACGATCCTGGTCCCGCAGAATCTCGCCGCACGCTTGCACGGGACCGACCTGCAAGCCGTGCTGTTCCACGAATTGGCCCACGTCCAGCGGGGCGATCTGTGGATCAACCTCGTTCAAACGCTCCTGCAAATCCTCTACTTCTACAACCCGCTGCTGTGGCTGGCAAATGCGGCCATCCGGCCGCACCCGTGAGAAGGCGGTTGATGAGACGGTTCTCGTCGCGCTGGGCGAAGCCGCCCCGCAGTATCCGGAGACCCTGGTCCACGTCGCCCAACTCGCCCTCAGCGCCGGCCCACCCTGAGTCTGCGTCTGATCGGCGTCGTGGAATCCAAAAGCGCCCTGACCAGCCGGATCAAGCACATCCTCAATCGCCCCCTCCCGAAGAGCGCCAAACTCGGCCTGCTCGGACTTCTGGTGATCTTCCTCATCGCGGCGGTGTTATTGCCCATGGCGAAAGGCCAAACGTCTGGCGGCCTCTTCGGGAGAGACGTCCTGATTCGACTCCGGCACGCGGACAAACCGGGTGAGGACTACAGAAAAGCCGATGCGACGGAAACGTACACCAAGAACTACACCGTCTCGTTCCAGAAGGGGGAGAAGCTGGCAGTGGTGGCGGAACTGTACCAAGTGGGCCAACCGATGCGACCCCTCGGCTCCAAAATCTTCGTGGATCCGGGGCACACGCAGAGATTGTCCATCGTGGTGACGCGAAAGTACCTGAACAAGGATCAGACGGCCATAGAGCATAGCATCGAGGTAGTCCTGGGTCAGGAAGCCCTCCGGGTGAGTGGCGTCGTGGTGAACACGCCGCCGCCGTCGCCGTTCGTAAGTCCCACGCGGGGTTGGCCCACCAAGCCTGACCTTGTGAGAGAGAAACGGGATGGCAAGCCCTACGTGGAGTTCACGCAGCTTCTCACCATCGACGTAGATCAAGATGATAGACCAGATAGGCCGCCCATAGGGACATGGAGGCCGGACCATTTGTTCTACACGGACGTTTTGCACAGCGACGCCTACTTCCTCACGATCAAGGCGTTGCCGCTGAGCCAACTAAGTGTCTTGCAGGTTTATCCGCCCCACGGCGGGATGCAGCTTCTCGATGGGACCATTCTGGCCGCAGATGCTTCCAAGGAGCAGTGCCAAGCGGTGGTGGAGAAGTACCGTCGGAATCTGAGCGGCAGAATTGACCGGGCACGAGTTTCAGAACGCGCAGGAGGCCCTCGCGGTCTCGGACGACCTCTACGACAGCCGCCAGATTCGAAGGGCGATGCAGGCCATCGAGCAAAACCGTCCCCCCGTGGATTTCGGCGCTCTGACGCGCCCGGCCGTGACCGAATCCTGCGCGACCGCGACCAGTTGGCTGCAATCGCCCAGCATCCAAGTACGCGCCTGCGGCGTCGCGCTGGGGCTGCGCCGGATTCCGGGAGTTTCTCGATCCGGCGCTGGCCGTGCTGGACTGGCGCGATCCCGCGAACAGGCAGGAAACTCGCGAGGCGCAGTATCGCGTCGCGCTCGGTCTGGGCCAGTACATGGAGAATATGCCTCCCGCCGACATCGAGCGGCTGAAGCAGTACGTGCTCCACTGCGATAGCGGCTATACCTGGGGGCTGGTGTTCGAGCATTGCTTCCAAATGTCAACCCGTCCGGTCGTCTCGGACGCCCTGTGGGAGTTGGCGCAGGAGAAGCAGCCGTGGCTGTGGTGGCCTGCGATGCAGGCCCTCCTGGGACGTCATGACGAGCGATTGACGGCATACAGTGCTCTGCCGAAATCGTTGAAGTTGCGTGTGATTCTGGCCGCCCGGCGCGAGCCGCCTGACACGGGCGCACTGGCCCCCGATGTCCGCGTCCTGCTCCGCAGCGCCGTCACCGTCGAACTGCTAAGAATGTATCCACTGAGTTGGGGGAACCTGCATGCGGCCCTGAGGGCCAACCTGGACCGGAAAGAGGCTACCGCCGCCTACATGGATTTCCTCGCGGCGGCGTTGTCCTCATCCACGCAACGGCGTTTCGAGCAGGACTACGGCTCCGCCATGCGCCTTTACGAGATCGCCTCCGCGTTCCTCTGGGACATCAACTTCTGGTACGGGATCAATCTCGGTCAACTCGGAACCTATAAGCCGGAAGTGGGATATCCGAATACGATCCGCACCGCGCGGGCCTTCGAGCAGGCGGTCGCCGAAGCGCTCAAGTGGTATCAGGCCAATGGCCAGCCGCAACCGCCGGAGCCATTCTTCGCGGGCCGCGTGGTGGACACGAGCGGTCGGCCGGTTGCGGGCGCGACAATCACCCTCACCTGGTGGAGGAATGTTGCCGATGAGTCGGACCGGGAGAACCGGCCGCCTGTCGAGATCGGCCCCTTGCCTCCGGATGCCGACGGCCATTTCGTCTTCCGGGACCTCGCGAACACCGGCTCCTACTGCGTGACAATCCGGGCACAAGGGTATGTCCCGCGCGAACGCTTGGTTGTCGATCGGTGGCCGGACGGTCGGTTCCAGGTGGCCGTGAACACTCGGGATAACATGATTGTCCTGGAGAAGCCCGCTTCGCTGTCCGGGCGGGTCGTCGGGTCGGATGGTCGGCCACCCGTCGCCCGCATGAGAGAGCGGATCCTCGGGCCGGACGGCCGACCGCCCGCGCCTGGCATGGTGTGGGTGGCGTCCTACCTCACGCACGGCGCCGCGATGCCCAGCGAAGCCCCCATCAACACCGAGGGACGGTTCACCGTCGGCCCACTCATGTCGGGCTATCATCTGGTGAGCTATCTGGAAGCTCGCTCACCGGGCGAAGGGCGAGAGGACTGGGAGCGCACGAAGGCGTTTCAACTCGTCCGCGTCGAGGAAGGCCAGGCCGTCGAGAACGTGACACTGGACGCGCGTGAGGCCACCGCCACGCTCGAAGCGGAGATTGTGGATCGTGCCGGTCAGCCGGCCCGGGTGGAGACCCTCGTGCTGCAGGTTCCGATCCCTGCCGGGGAGGCCAAGTACGCATCAGTCATGCTCTTCTCGCGGATGCAGCCGCAAAGCGTCTATTGATTCCCCAACCTGCCGCCGCTGGACGGGTATCTTTATGTCTTTGCCACGGGGCAGCCGCCCAAACAGGTCCCGATCAAGCTCGTCGCCGGTCAGACCACGACCTGCAAGGTGGAGTTGGGCAAGCGCGACACAACGCCCCCCGCTCGTGAGGAAGTCGTGGCCTATGGTTCCGGAACGAGCGGGACCACTCAGGCTCAGAGTTGGCAGGACGTGGGCGGTCTGATCCCGCCGGACGCCAATGCTCCCCGCGTGCTGGCGCCGGGCGTTGTCCTGGAGGGGATCGGACAAGATGTTGAAGGCAAGACGTTCATCAGTAGCTCACGTGACGTCATCCAGACGCGCGACCGGCAGGACCGCTTCGTGCTGGTGACCAAGGACGGCCGGACGTTGGAGCCAAGCTATTACACGAGCCTGCCCCGCGCGAACGGCCAGCTCTGGGAGAAGTTCACGTTCGACACGGGGGATCGGCGCGGCACGCTGGACCACTTCCAACTGCAAACGCGGCCCGCAGGGACAGAGGCGTCCCCGGTCGCCCCTTCCTCGCGAGACGAAATCCTGGCGCAGGCCGCCGCCGGCGGCGGGCCCGCCTCGTCCCAAGCCGCCCCGCCCGGGCGGTACGGCCTGCAATTCGACGGGCAACGGAGCTACCTGTACGTTCCGGACTCCGAGAGTCTGCGCCGGGCAGCCCTGCTCACCGTCGAGGTCTGGCTCAAGCCGCAATTCCCGCCGGGTCCGTACACGCACCGGCCCGGCTGGGCCATCCTCAGCCAGGGCTGCTACACGGGCGAGGGCCGCGTGACCGTCCACGGGTCCGGCCTGAGCATCGCCCGGTTCCATCCCGACACCGGGACGATCGACGTTGAATACCGCGAGGCCATAGGCAAGGGCATCGAGTCCGTCGAATACGGCGGCATTTCAGCGAGTGGCTGGATTCATCTCACGCACACATTCTCGCGCCACGACTATGTGGCGGCCCCAGGCCAGCCGCTGGTGATCGGCCATTTCCTCACCCCGACCGAAGACCCGTTCCCAGGCCAGATCGGCGAAATCCGCCTGTGGGACGAAAACGTCGCCCGTGCGGCCGATATCGAGCGCTACAGCGGTACGGCACTGACCGGCAACGAGCCCGGCTTGATCGCCTGCTGGACCTTCGAAGAGGGTAGCGGCCAGATCGCCTACGATCTCAGCCCGAATCACAATCACGCCCGCCTCGGCAGCTCCCTCGGTGTGGACGACGCCGATCCCAAATGGGTGGATTTGGCACAGAACCCTGTGCCCCTCGTGGGTGAGGCCCCGCCGGGCAGTTGGGCCGCCAGCAGACAACTGGCACGCGCAATTCCTCCACGTCCGGCATGACAGAGGCTTCCCCCTTGTCGCCCCCAGCGGCGCAGGAGCTCTCCGGTCGGGTGGTCGATCCGAACGGACGGCCTGTGGGCGGCGCACAGGTGGCCCTGAGCACGCAGAAGATGGGAGTCGTGATCCACGACGGTGTACTCGAACAGTCGCGCACCAGTAACGCAGAGAAAGGACCAATAGTCGAGACGGACGCGGAGGGCCGATTCCGGTTCGAAGGCAAACCGCCGCAAGACTTCGATCTGATTGCTGCCCACGCAAGCGGATTCGCGCTGGTGGGCTCCGAGGAGGTTCGCAAGAATGGCGAGATTCATTTGGAAAGGTGGGGACGGATCGAGGGGCAACTGGCCCCGGGCCGCGAGGCGCTCGAGCAATCAGATCTGGATGGCGGGGTTGCCGAACGAGACCTGGCTCAAACACAAACGGGAGTTCCACTACCAGACCCATTGCGATCCCGAAGGGCGATTCATGTTCGACCGCGTGCCGGCGGGCTGGTTCGAAGTCGGCTACCTGGCCAAGACGGGCGATATCTTCAGCTCGCCCACGTCGCGCACGCCGGTCGTGGTCAAGGCGGGCGCGACCACGCGGATGAAGCTGGGTGGCGAGGGCCGGCCTGTCATCGGGCGGTTCATCCCGCCGGCTGGGTATAAGGGGCCGGTGTATTTCGGCGCGGGGCTGCGCTCGCTGGAGACCGTGCGGCCCGAGCCGCCTCGGCCGGCCAACTACAATGACATGACCAAACGCGAGCAGCAGGGATGGTTAAAGCAGTGGTGGCAGTCGCCGGAATACCAAGCCTACTCCGACAAGATATGGCACAATCCGGACTGGCGGCACTACACGTTTCGCGTTCAGGAAGACGGCACGTTCCGCATCGAGGACGTGATCCCGGGCAAATACGACCTGACCGTCTGGCTGGAAGAACGCTTCACCGGCAGGGGCCGGCCGGAGGAGATCGGGACCTACCACGGCAGCGTGGAAGTGCCGGCCATGACGCAGGCGTATACGGAGGAGCCGCTCGACCTGGGAAATCTCACCATTGCCATGAACAAGCCGCCGCTGCACGCCGGGGACATGGCCCCGCTGTTCGAGGCCAAGGCCCTGGACGGCAAAGACATCCGCCTGAGCGACTACCGGGGCAAGTTCGTCCTGCTGAGCTTCTGGCAGCCGGTGTCCAATCCAGAGTTGGACCGGCTCAAGGATCTCTACACAGACCTACGGCGGCACGGGGAAGCTCCAGATCATCGGTCTGGGCGGCTTCGACACGCTGGAGGAGGTCCAGAATACGTCGCTGAGCACAAGATCGAATGGCCCGAGATCTACTTCGGCGCGAACACTAATGAGGGCATTGCCGGCCAGTACAGCATTCCCGGCGTGCCGTACCTCCTGCTCATCAATCCCGAGGGCAAGGTCGTCGCAACCGAACTGTGGGGCGAGAAGCTGACGGAAACAGTCCGGCAGCTATGGATTGAAGAAACCCGCCGCGAACGCTATGATTGTGGTATTGTCGTGACAATATGAACGGTTCGGGTATTCCCTGACTTGCGAGGTGTGGCGATGCGGCCCCGTAAACGCTGGCAACGGCCCCTGCTTTCGTACGCTTTTGTTGTCCTTCTCTTTCTCCCGTGTGGCTTTTTCGATTGCGTCCGTGGTGCGCCAGGCGAAACGTCACAGGGAACAGGAGCCTCTGCCCCGGAGGCGGCCGGCCCTGCCTCGGATGCTATCGTGATCGTCTGGACCAGCTCGTTCATGGCGATCTGTGTGCCCAGGGGACGGTCGTGGGCGACGGCAGCCTGGTCGTCACCGCTTATCACGCGGTTTTCAACTGCTCGGCGGTGGGACGCCACTCGCTGCCAGGTTTTGTCTTCGTTATCAGTCCGTACTGCGGCGCTGTCTGCAATCCGCGTGTGCTGGCGTCCAATCGAGAAGCGGATTTGGCCATTTTGGAGGTGCCGTGGAAAGGGCATCCCGCCGCGGAACTGGCCCCCAACTCATCGTTCGACACTGCAGAATCCGCCGTGGTTCTTTCTCTGAAACTGAACCCATCCGAAGACAACCCGCCCATACTCGGGGAAATGAGGGAGGAGAATCTGCCAGTTGATTCGGTCACCACGCGTTTGGGCACGCCGATCCAGATCATCTTGCGCGGACACGGCCAGCTTGCCGATGGCTGGAGCGGTTGTCCCATCCTCACCCACGACTGCGCCGCGCCCTCTTGGGGTGTTTCACAGCCAAGGTCGGGCCGCGTCTCTCCAGCACGGCCGTCGGCGGCCCGACCCGGATTGCCATGCACGCCGGGTATGCGGAGCTCGCGCATGGCCCGGCGAGCGAGATTGATCCGCAAGCTCGTCATTGAGGCGGGACAATCGACGAGGTTGCAGCGCGGCATGCCGCCGACGCTCCCCCGGTGGCAGATGCTCTCGTTGCGGTGCAGCATCTTGGTGAACGCGTATCATCGGGGGCGGAATGCGAAGGCCCCGCCGGAGGTGTTCCGGGAGATCCGGGCTTATCTGGAGTTGCGGCCGGATTCCGCCGTCTGCGCAGGCGAATCTGGGGGCCTGGCTCCACCGGTCCCCGGATCGAAATCAGGCCGAGGCGGCCCTGAAACGCTCCCTCGCGCTGGAGCCAACGTTCATCGGCCACATGGCTTATGCGGAATACCTCTTCGATGACAACCGACTGCCGGAATCCCAGGAGCAGTTGAACAACGCCGAGAAAATTGACGCTAACAAGGTCTGGTAGCCACGTTTGCCTTGGGTAAGTGCCTCACCCGAAGCGCGATATGAACGGTTTTCTTCGCTGGACGATCCGAACGGCAAGAAGACCGCGGTCCTTCTGTCCCTGCAGCGATACCGGCGTTGCTGGAAGACCTGCACGATTTGGCGGTGGAGGCGGAACGGCGCAAAGAGCGAGCAATCAGTCTGGATGAAATGAAACGCCGGTTGAAGAAAGAGGCCTCCTATAACGTCATCTACGTGCGGCATCGGCGAGACGTGTACCGCCAGCCATGATCGTTGAAGGATCGCTGCGAGATCGCGGATTCCCTGTAATATTCCCGTTCTGTGCGCAACTGTACTGGCGGAACGGCAAGACGGCATGACACACCTGCCGTTCCGGTCAGGGAGCTCCTGTTCACGGTATTGGGGACATACTGCGTCGTGTTGGCGGGCTTGGCCCGTCGGACGATGGGAAAGGAGCAAGCTATGTGCGCAAACGGGGTACGACAATTGGATCGGCGGGGATTCCTGAAGTCGGCGGCGGGAGCCGGAGCGGTGCTGGCCTTCGGGCCGGCGCGTGTTCAGCAGCCTGCATGCCGCCGAGAGCAAAGAGCCGATCCCTGTCGGCCTGATCGGGGCGGGGGAACAGGGCAAGGTCCTCATGGAAGCGGCCCGGCGGATTCCGGGCGTGCGGTTCCAGGCGGTCAGCGACATCTGGCCGTACAACCGCAAATGGGTGGCGGGACGGCTGCGGGCATACAAGCATGGATGCAATGCGTATGAAGACTATCGCGAGATGCTGGACAAGGAGAAGGGACTGCAAGCGGTGATCGTCGCCTCGCCGGACTGCTGGCACGCCGAGCATACGGTCGCCTGCCTCAAGGCGGGGCTGCACGTCTACTGCGAGAAGGAGATGTCGAACACGCTCGCCGGGGCCCGCCAGATGGTCGAGGCCGCCCGCCAAGACCGGCAAGCTCCTCCAGATCGGCCACCAACGCCGCAGCAACCCGATCTACAACTTCTGCCGGGAGAAACTGCTGGGCGAAGCGAAGCTGCTCGGGCGCATCACGGCGATCAACGGCCAGTGGAACCGGTCCGTGCAGGAGCCGCTCGGCTGTCCCAAGGGCACAGAGCTCGACGCGGCCACGCTGAACAAGTACGGCTACGAATCGATGCACCAGCTCCGCAACTGGCGCTGGTTCAAGAATCTGGGCGGCGGGCCCATCGTCGATCTCGGCTCGCACCAGATCGACATTTACAACTGGTTCCTCGGGGCCCGGCCCGACGTCGGTGCTCGCCAGCGGCCGGAACAACTACTACGACAAGCAGACCCACCAGTGGTATGACACGGTGATGGCCATTTACGAGTATCTCACGCATGACGGCCCGGTCAGCGCGTACTACCAGACGATCACCACCAACAGCGGCCAGGGCTATTTCGAGATGTTCATGGGCCACGAAGGGACGCTGCTGGTTTCCGAGCGGGCTTCGCGGTGCCGGGTGTATCGTGAGACGTGGGTCGAATCGACGAAATGGGACCCGTGGACGCGTAAGGGGTATTTGGGCGAGGCGGTCGAGCCGGAGAAAAAGCCGGTGGCCCAGGCGACTTCGCTGGACAGCCGCGAATCCGTCCCGCCGCCGTGCTATCAGTTGCCGGTCCAGACGGACACATCGGCCGATTCACCAGCCGCACTTGGAGAATTTCTTCGATGCGATCCGCGGCAAGGCCAAGCTGACGTGCCCGCCCGAGGTCGGCTACGAGACCGCCGTGGCGGTCCTGAAGGTCAACGAGGCCGCCGAGGCCGGCCGGCGATTGGAGTTCAAACCCGAAGAGTTCGTGGTATGACACTGCACCCGACACGGATGTACACTGCTTCCTGAGACACGGATTCAACACGGATTAACACGGATTTGTGGAGAAGCTGTTCGATTCTTTGCTTCGAGTCCCGTACCTCCAGCTCTCAAGAATCCGTGTGAATCCGCGTTAATCCGTGTCGAAAAACCTGTCCGTGTCGATTCGTGTCTATCCGAAGTTGTAGTGCTTGCGAACCGCCTTCTCGATGTTCCAGACGCAGTCGAGGTCCTGCGGGAAGACGACCAGATCGCCCGGCCCGAAGCTGACGGCGTCTTTGCCGTCGGAGATGGTGACCTTGCCCTCCAGGATCAGGCAGGTTTCCTTCTCCGTGTAGGACCAGTCGAACGTGCTCGGCTCGCACGTCCAGATCGGCCAGCTCTTGCACCGGTTGGCCTCTTCCGGCGTGGGCTTGCGAATCACAATGTCCTTAATCGTCGGCATATCCGCCTCACTATTCACGATTCACAGTTTACGATTTGCTCCTACTGTCGGGAATACGTCAGCCCGCACGTGCATCCAGAATCATAAATCGTAAATCGTAAATAGTAAATCCCATAAAGGTCGCTGGCCTTGCCCACGCCCTTTTCGGTAGACTTGCGGCTTTCTTTGTTCGCGGCCGGTTTGGGATAGAGAAATGTCTATGGAACCCGATTCGTTGGACAATTTCCGGCGGTGGTTCGATTCGTATACCAACCGCTTCCTCGGTGAGGATGCGTATGTCAACAGTCCACGTGCGGATGAAGCAAGAGCACACGGGGCGGACGTGCAAAGAAATCCTCGTTCTGGCCGAGCAATTGGCCCTGGACGATCAGCAAAAGCAGATCGCCGAGGTGGTGGCCCTGTTTCACGACGTCGGCCGCTTCCCGCAATTCGCCCAGTACCGCACGTTCAACGACACCCGGAGCATCGACCACTCGCACCTGAGCGTCGAGGTTCTCCGGCAGGAGGGCGTTCTTGGACGTCCTGCGCCGCGAGGAACGGCAATGGGTGGAAACAGCCATCGAGCATCACGGCCACAAGTCGCTGCCTCCGAATCTCAGCGGCCAGGCACTGCTGTTCGCCAAGCTCATCCGCGATGCGGACAAGCTCGACATCTACCGGATCGTGATCCGCCTGGCGCGGCAGTATCGGGCCGACCCCGCCAGCTTCCCCGACGAATTCGACCTGCCCGACGAGCCGCGGTATACCGCGGAGGTGTTCGAGGCCGTCATGGCCGGCAAGCTCATCGACCATGCCATGATGCAGACGGTCAACGACAAGATGCTCTGCAAGCTGAGCTGGGTGTACGACATGAATTTCGCCGCCTCGCTGGCGCGGCTGCGCGAGCAGGGCTTCCTGGAGCAGATCCTCAGCTTTCTGCCCGCGACGCCGGAAGTCGAGCGCCTGGGCGAGAAGATCCTTGCCTACGTGGACGCCCGTGTCCACCAGGGCGTGGGGTAACCTTCCCGGCAATCGTCCAGCGGTTGCGAGGCTCGTTACGTGGGACGACGGACGTCAGACGTCACAAGTCGCGCAACCGTATGACGATGCACGGGTTTCAGAATTCCCGGTCTTCGTCTTCCGCAACGCCGGCTTCGACCGGCTGACGAATCCCCGGCGCCGAGACTTCGATGAGCCGACCGCTCTTGAATTGCTCGACGGCTTCCTCGACGGTTCCCGGAACGCCCTCGAACAGCTTGATCCCGGCGGTGGCGAGCATCCGCCGGGCCTCGAACCCGCAGTTGCCCGTCAGCACCGCTTGGGCCCCGGCATCAATGACCAGTCGGGCCGCATTGACCTCATCGATGTCCGGCGAATATCCCGCGCCCCCGTTCACCATGGCGTCGAAAACCATGCTGCCGGTATCGACGATCAGGAAATAAGCCGCCCGGCCGAACCACGGCTCCACCGGCGAATCCCGCCGCTTGCCTTGGGAAGATATTGCCACTTTCATAGTACATCCCCTTTTGCCAAATCCCGTCGCTTCGAACCCCGTCACACGTGCCCACCGCCACTTTCTATACCCAAGGATCGGACACGACTGTTCGTGCTGCGAGTTGACTATCGGGGCTGAGGAATTTACTATAGGCTGCTCAAGGCTTTGCGGCATGGGCGTGGGCCCACGGATTCGGATCGCGGGCTAGATGCCCGCGCCACTAAGGAGTTGGCATGCAAACCATCCTCCAGACGAAGATCTCCGGCCAAGAGCCGGTGCGGGGCAAAGTCCGCGATATCTACGACCTCGGCGATAAGCTGCTGATCGTCGCCACCGACCGGATCAGCGCGTTCGACGTCGTCATGGCCAATGGGATTCCCTACAAAGGCATCGTCCTGACCCAGATCTCCAAGTTCTGGTTCGATTTCCTGAGCGGTCAGATCGAGCACCACCTGCTCTCGGACAAGGTCTCCGACCTGCCCAAGCCGTTCTCGAATTACGCCAGGCAGCTCAAGGGCCGCAGCATGCTGGTCCGCAAGGTCCAGGTCCTGCCCATCGAGTGCGTCGTCCGCGGCTACTTGGCCGGCTCCGGCTGGAAAGAGTATCAGCAGAGCGGCACGATCTGCGGCGTGAAGCTGCCGGCGGGACTGAAGCAGTGCCAGAAGCTGCCCGAGCCGATCTTCACGCCGGCCACCAAAGCCGAGCGCGGCACCCACGACGAGAACATCAGCTTCGACGAGGCCGCCAAGATCGTCGGCCCCGACCAGGCGAAGTACGTCCGCGACAAGAGCATCGAGGTCTTCCAGAAGGCGGGCCAATACGCCGAGAGCAAGGGCCTGATCCTGGCCGACACGAAGTTCGAATGGGGCACCGACGGAGACCGGCCAGATCATCCTGATCGACGAGGTGCTCACGCCGGACTCGTCGCGCTTCTGGCCCGCCGACAAGTACGAGCCCGGCCGCGACCAGGAGAGCTTCGACAAGCAATTCGTCCGCAACTGGCTGGAAGAGATCCACTTCAACAAGTCCGGCCCCGGCGTCGAGCTGCCCCCCGACATCGTGGCCAAGACCAGCGAAAAGTACATCGAGGCCTACGAGCGCCTCACCGGCAAACCCTTTGCCTGGAAGGATAGATCGGTATAGAATCAATCAGTGCCGCCTTTCGGGGATTGTGCGGTTGAGATTGCTTCGTCGCTGCGTCCTCGCAATGACATAATAAGCACAGTATGTCATTGCGAGCGTAGCGAAGCAATCTCCATCTACAGTTGCGCACGTAGGCAACGTGGTGCAGGCACCAGCGGTTTCGTAAGGCAGTGCGTATGGCTGACAGATCTAAAGACTGGTTTGCTCAGGCACAGAGAGATCTGAGCCACGCCATCGACACATCCAAAGACGGGCATTTCGAATGGGCCTGCTTCAGTGCCCAGCAAGCGGCGGAAAAGGCGGTCAAAGCGGTGTATCTACACCTGCACGGCGAGGGCTGGGGGCACTCGGTACTGAAGCTTCTGGAGGGCCTCGCGGATTATATGGGCGTCTCCGAAGCACTGCTCGACGCCGCCCGGACCTTGGACAAGCACTACATTCCCACGCGCTACCCAAATGGATTCGACCAAGGCTTTCCCGCCGATTACTACACCAACAAGGAGGCCGACGAAGCCGTTGAATATGCGAGGCAAATCATCGAATTCTGTGAAAGTGCTCTTCGCGGATAAGGAGCGGGTCCTGCGCGAACTGCGGGCTTGGGCGGCCGGTCTGAAAGAGAAGCATCCCGAAGTCCAGAAGGTCGGGCTCTTCGGCTCCTACGCGACCGGCACCTACGGCCCGCGCAGTGACGCTGATCTGCTGATTCTCTTGGCCGGCAGTGACAAATCTTTCCGCGATCGGATTCCGGAGTTCCTACCGGCACACATCTCCGTGCCGTGTGATGTCTTTCCCTACACCCTTGGCGAAATCGAGGGCCTCCAGCGCGACGGATCGCCCTGGATTACGCACATCCTCAAAGAGGTCGTCTGGCTTTAGCTGCATCATCACTGCGTGAGGGACTGGATATGAGATGGTTTTGGCATCGGAACAGGAAGGCCCAGGGGGCCACGGCGGTGTGCCTGATGACTCCCACTGGGGATAACGTGGCTGCTCCAGGGCGAGGTTCGGACTGGACGGGGCCCCGAGAGGCGACCGCCCCCGTGCTGGCTACCTACGCCCGCCAATTGTTTGAGGCAGCCCACAAGAAAGACGCCGATACCGTGGAACTCAGCTTGGACCAAGCGAAGGGGCTCATTCAAACGCAACTGAGCGGCTCCGCCGGTCAGGAGCAGCTTCCGGCGGGCCCTGGGTACATGTGGTCGAGCCTGCTCTTCACCTACCTGGAGATGGCCGCGATTGAGTCGTGCCAAGGCACTATTCTGGACCCGGTCTCCGGCGACCGATGGCGCTTCACGTTCCGCAAAGAAGGCAACCAGATGCAATTGACCAAGATCGCGGCAGAGGGGGCTCGCTCCACAGCGTAGCTGGACGGCATCCTTGACGTTCCCGCGCATTGCGTTTGAATATTGACGGTGGAATGACGTGGATAAACCGTAAGCGGAGAAAAGCCAGTGCGAACGATCAGTGTCCTTTGCGGCATCGTGTTTCTGCTCAGCCTCGCCGCGTGGCCTGCCCTAGGCTATGCCGGTGGGCGAGCATGCACACCTTTGGCGTTCCCGGGCCTTTGGCCCGCCGAACTGACAGCCTCTGCGATTGGCTTGCTTGCGGTCGTAGTGCTTGTGATCGTTGTCATCGGGTCGCTTCTGGTCCGACGCCGACGCGCCTGGACGATCGGAACCTTGGCCGTTGTCATTGCCGCCGGCGCGGGCTTTTGGTTCTGCCCCCCGAGCGTGCTCTGGTTCCTGGACGGCCTGCGGGACCGCTTCGTTGCCGAAGTAGGCTACTCAAAAATGAGGGAATTCGCCAGGGAAGTCGCCCAAACAGGCATAGAGGTGGCCAGTGCCGGAGGGAGCATCGCAGGCTCGGCGTCGCCGGGGCAGCAGAAGCAATGGGATGATTTGGTCGCCCGCTATCCCTTCCTTGGTTGGAACGACGGAGCAGGCTCGGTGATCGTGCGCGACGGAGTCGTCCAGTTCACGTGGGGATCGGCCCTGGCGGGGCACTGGGGATTCGAGGTAGCGCTCGGCGGGACCGTTCGAGACGTTGAAAGGGACCAGGGCGTGGCTCTCAAGGTGTCCGACGATATTCAGTTCATCTACATTGATTGAGCCGCTACAATCACTACAAAGATGTGAGGGCCGCATGCAAACGACTGCCATCATTCTGTTCTCCGTGCTGTGCTGGGGTGCGGTGGGACAACCGAAGGAATTGCCGGCGAAGCCGGCAGGGGAGTTCTTTCCGCTCAAGAGCAGCGGACCACGTGAAGGCGGTCTCGTTCAAGAGGGGCCAGCCGGTGGTCGGGACGTCGTACTTTTACTGGTACGACGTCGAGAGCAAGGCCCACATCGTCAACTCCAACGGGTCGGATGCTCTGACGGACCATCCGGCCGATATGACGGGGGTCAGCTTCAAGAGCGTTGGCTGGCACAAGGGGCAGCTCAAGGACATGATCGACGCCGGGATTGACTTTCTGATGCCGGTGTATTGGGGCGTGCCGGGAAAGCGCGATGGGTGGAGCTTTGTCGGGACTGCCGCCTTTGGTCGAGGCGCATACGGCGCTCGAGAAGGAGGGGCTCAAGCCGCCGGCGATCGGCATGTTCTTCGACACCTCGATCCTCCAGTGGAACGGCTCCAACGCCGACGGCAGCAATTACCACGTGGACCTGACGACGGAATTCGGGAGGCAGTGGTTCTATGCGGCCATTCGCGACTTCTTCAGCCTGATCCCGTCGGCGAAATGGGCCCGGGTTGAGGGCCGGCCGATCATCTTCCTCTATGAGGCGGCGTTCGCGAAGAAGCAGGACCCCCAACGGCAGTTCGAGTACGTCAAAGCCCGATTCAAGGAGGATTTTGGCGTGGAGCCCTTTCTCGTCAAGTCCGCCGGCTGGAAGGGGGAGGCGGACGCGGTGTACTCCTGGGGCGGAGCGGTCAGTGGGCCGATTCTCTTTCGCGACGTGGCGGCGTTGGGGCCGGGCTATGACCATCAGGCCGTGCCGGGCCGGCAGCCGCTCGTGATCGACCGCAAGGACGGCGGGACGTATATCGAGCGGTGGACGAAGGTCCTGCAACTGGATCCGAAAGCTCGGCCGTGGATGGTGCATGTCGAGACGTGGAACGAATGGCACGAGGGCACGGATGTCGCCCACTCCCGCGAATACGGACGAAGCTATATCGTCCTGACCCGGCTGTTCGCCGATCTGTGGCACGCCGGGACGCATTTGGACCTGCCGTCGGGCTATGTCAACGCGCGCAGCGTGAGCTGGGAGCCCGAGAAGGCCGAAGGGCCTGGACCTGCGGCCCAGCGGCGGCGACGGGAACTGGGAGCTGCGAGGATTCGCCGACGTGCGGGCGGCCGTCACGTTGCCGAATCCGCACTCGGCGGCGACGCGCTACCTGTACTTCAATGTGGACGATGCCTTTGCCTATGGCCTACTGGGCAAGCCGGCTGTGCTCCGGATCACGTACCGGGATGCCGGCTGCTCGTCGCTGGCTGTCGAGTACGACAGCACGGTGAATGAAGGCCCCTTCGGCGGGGCGTTTCGACCCGCCGGCCGTGCGGCGGTTGCGGGCACAGGCCAGTGGAAGACAGCCGAGTTCCGGCTGCCCGAGTGCCGCTTCATGAATCGCTGCAATGGCGCCGACCTCCGCCTTGTCGTCAGCGGGCAGGAGATGGAGCTTGCCGTGAGCCAAGTCGTGCTTCAGAAGGCGGATTGAGGGTATCGGCGGGGTGGCTGGACGCCTCGAAAAAGGTCGTTATCTACGATTTGTCCACCACAGACAGGAGGAGACCATGTTGGTGCTGGTAATGATGGGAAGGATGGGCAGGCATGTAGAATCGTCAAATTCTTGCCCATTCCCACATTCCCCGTGGACAGGCCAGGGATTTTGTAAGTCATTTATACGCAAATAGTTACGGCACGAAAGTCCCATACGGATGTCACGATATCCGTGTTTATTATCTGACGCGGCACGATCTTTGCTGTGATTTGGGACAGAACGTGGCTGAGAAATCGTCCGCGAACAGCGACTTTTCAACAAGTTATCCACATTTAGCAGGAGCGACGCCATGACTGACGAGATGCCCGAGCTCACGCCGCAATACCTCAAACAAGCGATGAAAGCATTCAAGAAGCGTCTCAAACTGACGCGTCTGGACGATGAATCCGGTCTCGGCGGTGGGCCATTCAGCGGTGGTCGTCCGTCCGGCATCGTTGCCATCCAGCCGCCCAACCAGTATCCGCGGGAAGTGTGGGAGAAGCTCGTCGAGCTCGGCAGGCTCCGCCGGGCCGGAGGAGGCCTCTACGAGCTGGCGGAGGACCCCCAGGCCCCGGAAGGGTGGTGAAGGGCGGGGCCGGCTTCGCGGAGCACGCTCGCCACCCGCGTGGCGGCGGACAGCGAGTCTGCGGAGAATGGATGAAGCGGTGCGGCGCATCCAACATTCCTTGTCCGTGCGTAGAAATAGCACGAGCCGCGGCAGAGATTCCGCGGCTCGCGCCCTTCCAAGGTAAGGGGGGCTTCAGATCAAGTTGATAGGTGGCGCCGGCGTATCAGACCCAGGCCGCCGAGTCCGAGCAGGACAATCGTGGCCGGCTCCGGCACCGCCACCAAGTAATTCTGGGCGCCGTGGTTCGTCAATACCCGCAGATCCGCCTTCGGTCCATGTCCGTCGAGGCTCTGGAGCCACTTGTTGGCGGTCGCCGTGTCGACGTTGAGAGCAAGGAAACCGCCGATGCCCGACGTGCCGTCCGTTTTGACGTCCCACTTCGACCCGCTGCTGGGCACGTTCTCGTAGACGATCTCCCATACCGCCGCCGCGAAGGCCGCCGCACTGCGGTTCTGCTGGGCGGTGGCCCCGCTCTGCGACCACGCCGGATCGTAATAGCGGCCCCACAGCTCCCGCAGGTAGTTGGCCTTCGTCGTCCCCAGGGTCTCGTCGTGTAGCTGACAGTCATGTTGTCCGGCATGCGCACGTTGTATCGGGTAGTCTGGGCCGGGGCCGCCTCGTTGAGCTCCACGCAGAAGCCGGGGATCGAGCCGTTGTGCCACGTGCTGCCGGAGCCGCTATCGCGGTCTTGTTGAGCGTGTATACGCCCGCGGCCACCTCGTCGCCGTAGGTTCCCCCGCCCCAGGTGGTGATCGCATCGTAGGCCCCGAAGCCGCTGTGCACGACATCGACCGTATTGGCCAGGTTCGTGCCGGCCGTCAGCAGCAACTGGGTCATGGCCCAGGCCAATAGTCTCGTTGTGATTCGCATTCGCATGATCGCCCCACCCCCAAGTCGGAAGTTGTCAAGTGGAAATGCGAAGTTTGAAGCAGCGATGCCAGCCCGGTCCGCTTCCCACGGAGAACGCCAAACTTGAAACTTCTTCGCGAGCCACCCACCTTACCTGGTGCCGAAAGAAGGGACCTTCGAGCACCCCCCATGTGAAATCCACCCCCATAGGCGATTCACAAGAGTCACTGTATCCGATTCGCGACAAAAGTCAAGAAAATTGCCCGCCGCCAACTCGCGCCCGAGGGCGGATGCGACTTGCCGGGCAGTCCAACAGATACTTATCGGGCGTGCCGCTATTTCCCGAAAGGCGGCGGTGAAGAATTTCTCTGCAGGAGGACCATGCGACAGGAAAGAAACCAAGTCCGATAAGCGGAGATCTGAAAACCCAAGGCCACGTTTGACTCCGTGACGGAATCCGGTAAGATGACCCAGGCTCTCATCTGTTCCGAATAGACGAAGGAATTTCGGTCATGGCCAGGCAGGAGACGAGTGTTGGTCCGATGACGGCCAGCCAGGCGGCAGCAATTGCGGAGACCTATCTATCCGAGTTGCGGGACGTTCACGCCACGCGGGCCAACTCGCCCGAAGTCTCGTATTACCCTGCCTTGGCGACTTTATTCAACACCGTCGGAAGAACCTTGAAGCCCAAGGTCTTGTGCGTCATGAATCTGAAAGACCAGGGCGCGGACAATCCCGACGGCGGCCTCTTCACGTCCGACCAGTTCGGTCGCGGGGCCGAGACAGGCCCGAAAGGCGGCACGCTTCCGTCCCGTGGAGCCATCGAGGCCAAGTCCGCCAACAGGGACATCGCGACGATTGTCATCGGGGAACAGGTCGCCAAGTACCTTGATCTGTACGGCCTCGTTCTCGTGACGAACTTCCGCCAGTTTCGGATCGTGGAACGCGGCCCGGGCGGAACGCCGGTCGAGCGTGAATCGTTCTCCCTGGCCGAGAATGAAAAGGAATTCTGGCAGAGCGCAGTCGCGCATCCGCGGGCCACGGCCCAGCTCCGGGGCCTGCAGTTCATCGAATTCGTCAAGCGTGCCTGTCTGCACAACGCGCCGCTGGTCAATCCCAAAGACGTTGCCTGGTTTCTCGCGTCCTATGCGAAAGACGCTCTCGCCCGCGTGGAGCAGCAGAAAGACCTGCCCGCCCTGCAGGTGATTCGCTCCGCCCTGGAGGAAGCCTTGGGCCTGAAGTTCACGGAAGAGCGCGGCGAACATTTTTTTCGCTCCACCCTGGTGCAAACGCTGTTCTACGGGGTCTTCTCCGCCTGGGTGTTGTGGTGCCGCGAGAAGAGGCACCCCAACGCCGTTTTCGATTGGGGGATCGCGGCGCAGACGCTTGACGTTCCCTTCATCCGGTCTTTGTACTGGCAGCTTGCCCACCCGCGCCAGCTCAGGGACTTGAAGTTGACCGAAGTACTCGAATGGGCCGATCGCGTTCTCAACCGTGTGGACCGCACCGAGTTCTTCAACCGGTTTCGGGAGGAACATGCGGTTCAATATTTCTACGAGCCGTTCCTGGAGGCGTATGATCCAGAGTTGCGCAAGGAGTTGGGCGTCTGGTACACCCCGCCGGAGATCGTCAAGTACCAGGTGGCCAGGGTGGACGCGGTCCTGCGTGAGGAGTTGAACCTGCCAGACGGTCTCGCCGACCCGAATGTGCTCGTGCTCGACCCTTGTTGCGGCACCGGGGCTTATCTTGTCGAAGTCCTCCGGCGCATCGCGACGACCTTACGAGACAAGGGCGTTGACGCCCTGATAGCTTCCGATCTCAAAGAAGCGGCCATGAACCGTGTCTTCGGCTTTGAGATTCTCCCGGCGCCCTTTGTCGTCGCGCACCTGCAATTGGGCCTGCTGCTCCAAGCCCAAGGCGCACCGCTTTCCCACTTCACGGACGAGCGCGTTGGTGTGTATCTGACCAACGCGCTGACAGGGTGGGAGCCGCCGAAGGGCCCCAAGGCAACCCTGCCTCTACCCTTTCCGGAGCTGGCCGAAGAACGCGATGCCGCCGAGAAGGTGAAGCGTGCGAAGAAGATTCTGGTCGTTCTCGGTAACCCGCCCTATAACGCCTTCGCCGGCGTGAGCCCCGAAGAGGAACAAGGACTGGTCGAGCCCTACAAACAGGACCTCAACAAGCCCACTAGCGAAGGCGGCTGGGGCATCCGCAAATTCAATCTGGATGACCTTTACGTGCGGTTCTTCCGTCTGGCGGAGCGCCGCATCGCGGAAATGACCGGTCAAGGTGTCATTTCGTTCATCTCTAATTTCTCCTACCTGAGCGATCCGTCTTTTGTCGTGCTGCGCCAGAGGTTCCTCTCGCAATTCGACAAGCTCTGGTTCGATTGCATGAATGGCGACAGCCGTGAGACGGGCAAACTGACACCAGACGGCAAGCCCGATCCCTCCGTCTTCTCCACCGAGTACAACCGGGAAGGCATCCGCGTGGGTACGGCCGTCTGCGTCATCGTACGTAAGTCCACACGTGAGAAGAAGCCGACTATTCGTTTCCGCCATTTCTGGGGCATCAACAAGCGAGCGGAGCTGTTGGAGAGTCTCAAGGGCAGAGACTCCAAGGCTGCCTACACCGTGGCACGTCCATGCCGGGAGAATCGCCTCTCATTCCGCCCCGAGAATGTTGCCGCCTCCTATAACACATGGCCCAGCGTCGCGTCCCTCTGTGCGGTCGAGCCCATCAGCGGTCTGCAGGAGATGCGAAAAGGCGCGTTGATTGCCTTCGAGCGGGATCGCCTATCTGAAACGATGAAAGCCTATTTCGATGAGTCTATCGAGTGGGAGACCTTTGCTACCGAAGGAGGTGGGCTCACCATCAACGCTGGGCGATTCGATGCCAAGGCTACGCCGTGCACGGCTGCTCAAGCGAGAGGTTTTCTCGCAAGAGAGCATTCGACGCTATTCACTCTATCCGCTCGATCCCCGCTGGTGCTACTACTGTGCTTCGCGCCCGCTGTGGAACGAGCCTCGTCCCCAGGTCGAGGCGCAATGCTGGAAGGGCAACCGATTCTTCGTCACTCGACCTTTTGCCGAGCGGCCGCAGGAATGGGCGATGATGACCGTTACGCCGTGCCTTCCTGACTATCATCTTCTACGGCCGAACGCGGTGTCGATTCCAATCATGCTTCGGAATGGCCATCGGTTGTCGGATCGCCAGCACGCGACTCTCTTCGACGCTTTGGGCGAGGCGCCTGCAGACGACGCTCCGACGGCGAACCTCTCCAAGGCCGTTCGCGCCTACCTGACCACACTGGGCATCAAGGACCCCGATGCTGACGCCAAGACGGCGAGCCTGATCTGGGTGCATGCTCTGGCGATAGGGTACAGCCCGGCATACCTGACGGAGAACGCCGACGGCATTCGGCGAGACTGGCCGCGTCCCTCTGCCGGCCGACCGCAAGGCCCTGGAAGCCTCGGCGGCCCTGGGGGAACAGGTCGCGGCGCTTCTCGATACCGAGGTCGAGGTCCCTGGTGTCACGACAGGCAAGATTGCGGCGTTTCTGAAGACGGTGGGCCTTACGACCAAGATCGGCGACGGGGAAATTGACTTGGCGCTAACGGCCGGCTGGGGTCATGCCGGCAAAGACGGCATCGTTATGCCGGCCAAGGGGAAGTGGTCCGAACGGGCCTACGCCCCCGAGGAGATCAAGGCCATTGAGGCGGAGGCAAAAGCGCTGGGCATGGCTGCCAAGGACATCGTGCAACTGCTGGGAGAAAAGACCTGCGACGTGTATCTGAATGACGGCGCCTACTGGCGCAATATCCCGGTCAACGTGTGGAATTATCATATCGGCGGGTATCAGGTCATCAAGAAATGGCTGAGCTACCGTGAGCGGGAACTCCTGGGCCGCGATCTAAGTCCAGACGAAGCGCGAGAGGTCATGAACATGGCTCGGCGGATTGCCGCCATCATCCTGCTGCAGCCGCAATTGGATGCCAACTATCACGCGATCAAAGCGGCTGCCTATCCTTGGGCCCAGGCGTGACGGCGCAAAAATAGAGGGAGACAGCGACCCCCCCAGCATTACGCTCGGTCTGCCGCCCCCCCTGGAAAGAAGGAAGGAGTATTATGAGCAACTTGTTAGCGTTGTGTGCTTTTTGTTACTCCTGTTCATCCAAAGTATACGCCACGTTTGACCGCAGCCAAATGCAGGGCGGCATTTTGTCGGCCGCGCCTTGCGTTGCCATGCGGTGCTCTGATATAAGAGAGGCTTTAAGGTTGGATTTCCGGACGCACGCATGGGACGCACTGAGAAGATGCCTGTATCGGGGATCCCGGTGCCCTCGGCAGGGACGCAAAAGAATCTCTGGGTCATTCCGCCCGTCGATGAGCGGGTGGAGCCGCTGGCCCGATCGCTCAAGATCGCACCGCTGGTGGCGCAGGTCCTGCTCAATCGCGGGATCACCGAAGCCGCCGCAGGCAACATCTTCCTGCAGCCCAAACTGACCGAGTTGATCCGGCCGGCGCAGATGCCGGGGATCGAGCCGGCCGCCGCCCGCCTGCGGGAGGCCATCGAGAAGAAGCAGAAGATCACGGTCTACGGCGATTACGACGTCGATGGCATCACGGGCGTGTCCATCCTCTGGGAGCTTCTGACGCTGCTCGGGGCCCAAGTCGATTTCTACATCCCTCATCGCATCGAAGAAGGCTACGGCCTCAACAGCGAGGCGGTCCGCTCCTTAGCCGAGGCGGGCACGCGCCTTCTGGTCACCGTCGATTGCGGCATCGGGGCATTCGAAGCCGCCGACGTGGCGCGGCAGCTCGGCGTCGATCTGATCGTCACCGACCATCACCAGCTTGGCCCGGCCCTGCCGAACGCCGTCGCCATCGTGCACCCGGCGCTGCAGGAATCGTATCCCAACCAGGATTCCGCCGGTGCGTTGGTGGCGTACAAGCTGGCTTGGGCGGTCGCCGAGCAATTCAGCGGCGGCCAGCGGCTGGATGCGCGGCTGCGCCAGTTCATGCTCAACGCGACCAGTCTGGCGGCCATTGGCACCGTGGCCGACGTGGTCGATCTGCGGGGCGAGAACCGCGTGCTGACGAGGTTCGGCCTGCAGGCCCTGCCCGAGAGCAAGCTCTGCGGCCTGCGCGCACTCATCCAAACAACGGGACTGGACGGCCAGGGCGTCGATAGCGTCGCCATCGGCTTTCGACTGGCACCGGTGCTCAACGCCGCCGGCCGGATGGGCCACGCCCGCTTGGCGGTCGAACTGTTGACGAGCACCAGCGAAGTGCGGGCGACCCAGATCGCCGAGTATCTCAAGGAGCAAAACGTCCAGCGGCAGCAATGCGAGCGGAAGATGCTCAAGCAGGCGTGCGACCTGATCGTCGAGCGCGGCCTCAGCCATCCGGACCGCAGAAGCCTCGTCTTGGCCGCGGAAGGCTGGCATACGGGCGTCCTGGGCATCGTCGCGTCCCGGCTCGTGGACAAGTACTACCGTCCCACGATCATGATTAACGCCTCGCCCGGCGAGAACGGCCTCGCCCAAGGCTCCGCCCGCTCGATCGAGGGCTTCTGCATGCTCTCGGCGATTCAGGCGTGTGCCTCGCATCTGGCCAGCTTCGGCGGCCACAAGATGGCGGCGGGTCTGACCATGGCCCCGGAGAAGATCGAGCCCTTCGCGGCGGACTTCGAAGCCTACGCGGCGGACCATCTTCAGGAAGAGGACGTCGTCGCGAAATTGGATATCGACGCCTTGGTGCCCCTGCGGCAGTTCACGCGCGAGACGGTCAATCAACTGGAGCTGCTCGGGCCGTTCGGGCAGGGCAACCCCAAGCCCGTCTTCGCCACGAAGGGCGTCCGCCTGATCGCCGCCCCGCGTCGGGTCGGCGCCAAGGGCGACCACCTGCAGTTCGCGATCACCGACAACACCGCGACCATCCGTTGCGTCGGCTTTCGCATGGGCCACCTCGAAAAGAAGCTGCTCGACAACGAGTACTTCAACATCGCCTACGAGACCCAGCTCAACCACTACAACGGCAACACCAGCGTCGAATTCATCACGACCGACATTCAGTTCGAATAGGACACTTGCTATCCGGTGAATCCTTCGATAGAATGTGGAGTATGATTGAATCGGAAGAGATCGTCGGCGAGGAGTGGGGCGAGTGGTATCGGCTCACCCCCTTGCAGCGCTGGCACGCCAGCGGCGAGCTATGGGAGCACTATCTGCAAATCGGAGGTTCGCTTGATCCCGAGCCGGATACGGAAAGTCCTTTCTACGATGGCCGACCACCGGGTCCGTGCCCTGCTGATGGGCGGCCAGGCGTGCGTGTTCTACGGCGCAGCGGAGTTTAGCCGCGATACCGACCTGCTTATCCTGGCCGAGGCTGCCAACCTGGAGCGACTGGAAGCGGCTTTGCGGGACCTTCAGGCCGAGCACATCGCCGTTCCCCCTTTGGCCCTCGACTACCTCCAACGAGGTCATGCTGTCCATTTCCGCTGCCATCATCCCGAAGCCGCCAACATCCGGGTGGACGTGATGTCCCGATTGCGCGGGGTGGAGGAATTCGAGGTGCTTTGGGCCAGGCGCACGACGCTCACCGATCTGGACGGCACCGTGTATGAACTCCTCGGCTTGCCGGACTTGGTTCAGGCCAAGAAGACCCAGCGAAGCAAGGATTGGCCCATGCTGCAGCGACTGCTTGAGGCCCATTATCTTCGCCACCGGGTCGAAAGTACGATCGAGCAGCAGCGTTTCTGGCTACGCGAGTTGCGCACGCCCGAACTACTGGTGGAGGCAACTCATCGATGGCCCGCACTGGCCGAGCAGATCGCTCGGCAGCGACCTCTGCTGCTCCTGGCCGGGTCCGGACGGCTTGACCCGTTGCGGGAGGCCCTGTCGGCGGAAGAGCAAGCGGAGCGGCAGGACGACCGCGTGTACTGGCAGCCGCTGAAAGCAGAATTGGAGCGACTGCGTCATTCGATTCGATCTGAGTCTCAGAAGGAGGAAGAGCCCCGGTAGGCACGTGGACGTCACGTGGAACTGACAGCGGCTTGGCACGGCTGCGGACAGAGCGCCGAGCTACACGGTAGAGTCGACGACCAACTCATTCCACAGATCTTCCAGAAAGTCGTCCGGAGTGTCCCCGAACAACGTGCATCTGCTGATGTTTCTCCTATCTTCTGTCTGGCCATAGTCAGCAAGAAGCGAACACCGCCCTCTCTTACTTGGTCTTTCGGAGCTCGATCTTCTCGATCTTGAACTGGCCGAGGGCGGTGGCCATGTTGAAGAAGTCGGCGGGGTCGCCGTTGCCGACGGCCAAGGCGATATGGCCGGCGTCGTAGCCGCCGCGACCGCCGCTTTTGAAGGCGGCGTCCAGGCCGACCCACTTGCCGCCCTGGCCCTGCTCGTCGCCGCCGAGGTAGGCCTGGTCCCAGGCGTGGCCGCCGAAGCCCTGCATGCCGCCGAATTCTTTCACGTAGGCGACGCCGACCACGACCTGCGCGGGGATGCCGACGGCCCGGCACAGGGCCGCCGTCAGCACGGCGAACTCCGAGCAATCGCCCTGGCGGCTCTCGACCACCTCGACCGCCGAGGCGTAGCCGACGGAGAAGCTCTTGTTCTCGATGTACTGGGCGACGAACGACTCGATCCGCCGGGCCGCCTCGGTGGCGTCCTTGGCATCGCCGACCGCCTTGCGCGCCAGGTCCACGACCCGCTTGTCGTCGCTTTGCAGGTAGCGGTTCGGCTTGACGGCTTCCAGCAGTTTCGGGTCGTTGCCCTTGTAGGGGAACGTGCCGCCGGAGGAGACCGTTACGGGCTTGATCGTCAGCGAGATCTTGCCGTCGGGGAGACGCTGGGCCGTCTGGTTGTCGGTCGAGGGGATCGATGAAGTTGGCGCCCTTGGCCCGGATTGAGCGTGTACGTGATGGACGAGGCGGAGCCCACGTCCTCGATCGGCTCGGGGCTCTTGACGAACATCTTGTCGATCAGCTCCAGCACGTCGTTGTTGCCGAGGGCGAACTCCTTGGCGCAATCGACCATCTCGACCTGCATCCCGGCGATGGGCATGACGCTCTTCAAGGCCCGCAGCTCGGCGTCCACGTAGCTGATGCTCGTCATCTGCCCGGTCCCCGGCATGTTGAGGAGGGTGGTCACCTCCGTCAGCTTCACCACGCGTCCGAGCAGGTCCACCGGCTTGGTCTCGCCGATCGTGACCTTCGTGCTGAGCGCCTGCGTGATGCCCGGGCTGAAGACGTCCACCGTGTACTCCGTGCCGGCCTTGAGCCCCTTCTGGAGCGACAACAGGCGCAGGCCCTCGGCCATGATCGCCCCGGCGGGCCATTTCATCGTGCTCTTCTGCTGCGTTCCCAGCGACGTGCTCACCACGTCCACGGTGCCGTCGTCCTTGACAGTCCCGGCGACCTTCATGCTCGCCAGCGTCGCCAATTGCTGCGTGCTCTCGAAGCGCAGCGGCTTGCCGGCCGTCGTCTCGATGCTCGTCTCGTTCATCTGGATCGTCACCGCAACGCCCAAGCGGCTGATCGTGATGCTCACGTCGTCGCTCGTCGTGACTTCGCCGGCCGCCTCGGCCCGGGTGTGGACCGCGTGGCCGATCTTCTTGCCATCCATGAAGACGGCCAGGTATTCCGTCTCCGTCCCGGCGAAAGCCGGCAGCGAGGTCGCGATCAACAGGCACAAAGCAACAAAGCATTTTCGTTTCATCATCGCACGATTCCTTCCACGCCCCGGGCGCCGCACTAGGTCCCTATTCATCCTATTCGTCCCATCAGTCCCATTCTTCTTCTCGACCAGCGGCCCATTATAGACGCCCACCTGCCCTTTTTCATCGCAAATTACCGCCCTTTGCCGATAATGAGGGCAATGAGCTGACGCCAGGCTCTTCCCAGTTGCACCACGCTGCTATCCGGCGTAGAATGGCGCACTTATAGACGGCGGGAGGCCCATCAGGCGCAACCGCGCACTCAGGATGCTGAATCATGACATTGGATGAGTTGTTGGCATTGGTTTCCTCGGGCGGGCAGACGGCGGTTCGAGTCGATTCGCGTCGCGTGCAGGCCGGGCGATGTCTTCGTCGCGATCCCGGGCCCGAACTGCGATGGGCATGACTTCATCGGCCAGGCGGTGGCCGGTGGGGCGAAGTACATTGTTTGCGAGAGCGGCCGGACCATCCCGGACCTGTCCGGTCCGGCGGGCAAGCCTGTGCTCGTTCCCGTCGAGAACCCGGCGGTGGCGGCGGGTCGCTTGGCCCAGGCCGCCCACGGCAATCCCGGGGCCCAGCTTACGAACCTGGCCGTCACGGGCACCAAAGGCAAGACCACGATCACGTTCCTGGTGCGTTCCTGTATCGAGGCCGCCGGCGGCAAGTGCGGGCTCATCGGGACCATCGTCTGCGATACCGGCTCCAGCATTACCTCGTCGTCTTTGACGACGCCGGACTGCCTCACGATCGCCGACGCCCAGAGGCAGATGGTGGATGCCGGCGCCAAATACATGGTGATCGAGGCCAGCAGCCACGCCCTGTCCCAGGATCGGCTGGCAGGCATCAACTTCACGGCCGCGGCCTTCACGAACCTCACCGGCGACCACCTGGACTACCACAAGACCAAGGAAAACTACCTCGCGGCCAAGACCCGCCTCTTCACGGCCCTGGCGCCGGAGGCGACCGCCGTGCTGAACCAGCAGGCGCCGGAATCCCAGTCGATTGCCCAGGCGACGAAGGCTCGCGTCTGCTGGTATGCGGTCGATGAGCCGGCCGATCTGTCGGCTCGGATCGAGTCGATGACCGTGGAAGGGACGAGATTCACCCTCGAATATCGCGGCCGCAAGGAACGAGTGAAGACGCCGCTGCTCGGCCGATACAATGTGGCGAATCACTTGGCGGCCGCCGGGCTGTGCCTGGGCGCCGGCCTGGACTTGGGCACCATCGCCGCCGGACTCGTCGGCGCTCAAGGGCGTGCCGGGCCGGTTGGAGAAGGTCGACAACGACGGCGAGTTTGCCGTGCTGGTCGATTACGCTCACACCGATGATGCCCTGCAGAACGTCCTGACGACGCTCAAGCCCCTGTGCCGGGGCCGGCTGATCACGCTTTTCGGCTGTGGCGGCGATCGGGACAAGACCAAGCGGCCTCGGATGGCCGCGGTCGTGGAGCGGCTGGCCGACGTGATCTTCGTCACCAGCGACAATCCGCGAACCGAGAAGCCCGAGGCGATCATCAACGACATCATGGTGGGCTTCCGGGACCCGAGCTCGGAGAGGCTGACGGTGGAGCCGGATCGGAGGAAGGCCATCGAGCTGGCTATCGAGACCGCCCGCCCGGACGACATTGTCCTGCTCGCCGGCAAGGGGCACGAGACCTACCAGATCATCGGCGACAAGAAATTCGACTTCAGCGACAAGGACATTGCCCGCCACTGCCTCCGCGAGCGGCAGTGCACCCGGTCTCGATAGAGGCACATCTGGCCGTAATGGGAGGCTGGCGTGCCATGTTTACATTCGCGTAAACATGCTCAAGGCGCTGGACGAACCACGCTTGCGCAAGCGTAAGCATGGCACCCACACCGTCTGGATCATCCGGATGTGAGCCCTTCGCGCTCGTTTCGGTCACGAGGACCGGCGGTGCAGGAGCTTGCGGGGATCGAGCCGGCGGACCAGTTGCGCCGAGGCGGCCGACCAGCAGGATCAACCGGACACTGTGGTCCAGCATGCGCAGCTCGCAATCGTGCGGCAGCAGGGCGCGGGCCCGGGCAATTCGCTCGGTCGCTACGGTCGGCTGGTTGTCCGCCAGATAAGTGTAGGCGGAATCCCGCAAAGCGGCGGTGTGGTTGGGGTTCAGCTCCAGGGCGTGATCCAGGAACCGCTCGGCATCGACGAGCTGTCCCTTGTTGGCGGCACTGACGCCGAGATAGTGGTACGCATCGGCGTTGCGCATGTCCAGGCCCACCGCGTGCAGCAGGCATTGCGTGGCGTGGTCGGAGTCCTCGATCGTCAGGAACATCGTGGCGATGGAGATGAGGGTGTTGGCATCCTCGATCTCGTGCTCCAGCTCGGCCGAGAGGTGCGTCTTGACCTTTTCTCTGCTCCTGGGCGGCCAGGGCACATTGGGCCAGCCGGTAGTGCGGGCCGGCCAAGGTCGGGTCCTTCTTCAGGGCCTCTTCGAACAGGCCCACCGCCCGGTTGGGATCGCCCTGGTCCAGCGCGATCTCGCCCAGGTAGAACAGGGCCGGTGCGAAGTCCGGGATTGAGCTCCAGGATGCGGTTGCACTTTTCTTTCGCGGCGTCGAGCTCGCCGGCCTCGATGAGAAACAGCGCGAAGTCCATGATGACATCGACGTCGCCGGGATTGAGACGCAGCTCGACCAGGAAGTGCTCCCGGGCCCGGACCCGATCGCCGTCGGACCAATAGGCCTGGGCGATGCGATAGTTGATCTGGGGGTGCGTTGCCTCCAGCTCGGCCGTGCGCAGCCAGCAGCGGACCGCCTTCTTGAACTCGCCGCGGGCGAAGAGGCTGTTGCCGATGTTGTAGTAGCACAGGGCGCAATCCTCGTCGATCTGCTGGGCGAGGTAGAACATCTGCTCGGCGGTGTCGTGCTGGCCCATCTCCGCGTAGGTGATGATGCGGTTGCAGTAGCAGGGCTCGAACTTGGGGTCCAGCTCCTGGATGTACTCGAACGTCTGGAGGGCCCGGTCGTACAACCCCACGCGGGTATAGTCCACGGCCAGGGCGTTGAGGATCTCCAGGTCGTCGGGGCTCAGCTCCAGGGCGGTCTCGTACTCGGCGATCGCCTCGTTGAACTGGTTGATGGCATCGAGCGTCAGGCCCTTGTTGAAGTGCCAGGCGCTGTTGGTCGGATTGACTTCGAGGGCCCGCTCCAGCTCGATCAGGGCCTGCGCCATTTTGCCGTCTTCGTACAGCTCGTAGGCTCGGCGGGCGTCGCCCTCGGCCTTGTCGTAGGGGCCGAACTCCACATCATCGTCAAATAGCATGATGACTACCTTCGCAGTTTCAAGTTTCAAGTTTGAGGTTTGAAGTCGCTGCTCCCATAACTTCAAACGCCCAACTCTGTACTTGGGTTCCTCAACGCAACTTCCCGCGTTTGGGGGCCCCTTCAAACTTCACACTTCAAACTTCACACTCTCTTCCACCTTACTTCGGTCGGCTGCCCATCGCTCGTCGTTATCGCCCAGTCGGCCTCCGCAGCTTAGCGTTTTTGCGACGGCCGAGATTCTGCTGGCTATTGGCGTGTTAAGCCCTTATAATACTGGTGCTTAACGCACTGATGCTGCGGATTTCGGCGCCGGGGCTCGGGCCGGGCCGGCTGTCTTTCTGGCCGCCCGCGGGCCGAGCGTCTGATAATGGGCCCCCAACGCGAATTTCGCGTTGGGAGGTCCCAACCCAATGCACCCGTGGCAACGTTTGGAGAGCCGGCAACTATGATCGAGGAAATCAAAGGCCATCTTGCGGCCGGCAAGGGCAAATATGCCATCGTGGTCAGCCGGTTCAACGACTTCATCACGTCGAAGCTGCTGGAAGGCGCGATCGACTGCCTGCGGCGGCACGGGGCGGCCGACGAGCAGATGACCGTTGCCTGGGTGCCGGGCGCGTGCGAGATCACGATCGTGGCCAAGAAGCTGGCCGACAGCGGCCGGTACGTCGCCGTGCTGTGCCTCGGGGCCGTCATTCGCGGCCAGACCGGCCACTACGACGCCGTCTGCCAGCAGGTCGTGCGGGGCGTCGGGCAGATCAATTATGACACGGGCGTGCCGGCGATCTTCGGCGTGCTGACCTGCGACACCATCGAGCAGGCCATCGAGCGGGCCGGCACGAAGATGGGCAACGCCGGCGCCGATGCCGCCATGACCGCGATGGAAATGGCCCACGTGATGGAACAAGCGAAATAATTTATGATTTATGATTTATGATTTGCGTGTGTGGCACGGACCGGTTCGACGTGGGCATTGCCGTGGGTCTGCTGTCGCTGGTCCTCAGACTGGTGCGGACACGTCTTAAATCATAAATCATAAATCAGAAATCATAAATCTGATCGTATGGACAAACGAACCAGGGCCAGAGAGCTTGCCATGCAGGCCCTCTACCAGCTTGACGTCCAGGGCTCCGAGTTGCTGCCGCGCCTGATGGGCGAGTTCTTCTACGAGAACGAGGGCGACGAGCGGACGCGCAAGCTTGCCTGGGAATGGACCAGCGGCACGTGGGCCGGCGTGGCCGAGTGCGATGAGCTGATCACCGGCGCGACGATCCGCTGGCAGTTTTCGCGTTTGTCCCCGGTGGATCGGAGTATCCTGCGGTTGGCGGTGTACCAGTTGAAGAACTGCCCGGAGATCCCGCCGAAGGTGGTGATCAACGAGGCCATCGAGTTGGCGAAGAAGTACAGCACGGAGAAGTCCGGCCCCTTCGTCAACGGCGTGCTCGACGCCGTGCTGAAGAAGCTCAAAGAGGCCGGCCCGAAAGCGAACGGAGCACAGGATGATTCACCACAGAGACACAGAGAGTACAGAGGAAGATGGTTAGAAGTTGAGAAGGTGAGACGAGTGAGCCGCTCCAACCTTCTGACCTTCTCAACTTCGGTCTTCTCTGTGTCCTCCGTGTCTCTGTGGTGAGGATTTCAGCAGTGAGGTAAACGGATTGAGAACGATTGCGGTCCTGAATCAAAAAGGGGGGGTCGGGAAGACGACGACGGTCGCCAACCTCGCGGCCGCCCTGGCCGCCGCCGGGCAGAAGGTGGTCGCCATCGACCTCGATCCGCAGGCCCACCTGACGATCCATCTGGGCGTCGAGCCCCAGACGATGGAAGACCGGCGGCTACGAGGTGCTGACCCAGTCGGCGGACTTCGCCGCCAGCCTGCTGCTCGTGCGGCCCAACCTCTGGCTCCTCGGGGCCAATATCAATCTCGTCGGCGCCGAGACCGAGTTGGTCAACGTCGTCGGCCGCGAGATCATCCTGCGCGAGGCCATGCAGGCCAGCCAGGACAAGTTCGATTTTTGCCTGATCGATTGCCCGCCCTCGCTCAGCATCCTCTCGCTCAACGCCCTGGCCGTCGCCCAGGAGGTCCTGATCCCGTTGCAGCCCCATTTCCTCGCTTTGCAGGGCTTCGGCAAGCTGCTCCAGACGGTCGATCTGGTCAACAAGCGCATCAACCCGCACCTGAAGGTCACGGGCGTGCTGCTTGTGCATGCACGACACCCGGGCCTCGCTGTCGAACGAGGTCCGCGCGGACATCGACCGCTTCCTCCAGAGCGCCCGCGGCTCGAACAACGCCTGGTCCGGGGCCGAGATCCTGCCGACCTTCATCCGCCGCAACATCAAGCTGGCCGAGGCCCCCAGCTACGGCCAGACGATCTTCGAGTACGCCCCCGACTGCAACGGCGCCGAGGATTACGGCAAAGTCGCCAAACACCTGCTGGGGATCAAGGAATCGCCCGAGCTGGCACCCGCCGCCGCGGCCTCCGAGCCCTCGCGCTGAGCCCCAGACCAACGGCCCGACGGAGGTCCCATCCGTCGTCGCACCGGCTCAGTCACAGACAAACAACCCCGCGCAAGCTCCCGCAGTCGACGCGGTGCCCGAGCCGGCGAGCAATAGCCCCATAGCCGCGCCGCCCGCCGCCGTGACGGAGTCATCCGGCGCAGAGTTCTGCCGAAGCTCCGCCCGCCGTTCCGCCGATCCCGATTGTGACGGTGGATGTGCCCGCCCCGCGCTGCGACAGCCCGATGCCGATCGCGCCTGAGCCGCAAAGCGACGCCCCCATCGGGAACCCGCCCGCGTAGAATGGGACTCGGCCCGCCATCCTACTACCTGCCCACGGCAGGTAGCACGAGCAAACGTGTACGCGCTCCGTGGAATTGGACACTCTCTGCTGGGGAGAGTGTACTCCCTCGTGTCGCCAAGCCACGCTATCGCACGTGCCTCACCCGGTCATCTGGGCCTGTAGCGAGCCTCCTCAATTCGCCAGATTCCATAAACCAGGTGCGGTGCATCCTCAGGGAAGGCCGTATCCCAGCGCACCTTGAATTCAGCCGCCTTTTCCATGCTCGGAAAGAGAAGATATTCATTGAGTTCTCTCGTCAGCTCGGCGACATCATCGGCTTCTGCTTCCGGGAAAAGCTTCGGCGTTATCATGTTGTCCGACCACACGTTCGTCACATCGTAGCCTACAAGCACCCAATCCCTTTGGATACTGTCCGGGTTTGACTCGGGATCGTGCGGCCAGTCTTCTCTGACTCGCGACTCTCCCTCCAGATCTTCCGTGCGGATCGTTATCGCGACTACCCAATACGGCTTTCCCTCGGCAGAACGGTACGGGCTAAGGTAGTTCTGCATGTCCGCCAGATCACTCCACAGAGTGTAGTTTATGCCGACACGCGAAAAGGGAGGCAACCCTATCATCCCAAAGCCATTTTTCATAGCGTCCGGATAATGTCCCTCGCAGAAGAATATCGAATTCCACAGGGTATAGTCCATAGACAACATCTTCACGAGCTTGCTGCCCATGCGGAAATTGTACTTGTTTTTGTGCCACATCTCCCGCACATCATACCCAATGATCTTCTCTTCCATCGGACGAATCCTTACTGCGCGAGCTCAGGCGCGCACCCAGTACTTGGCGTCTGGAGTCCTGGCTTGCCTGAGCCTATTTCCGGATCGTCGCCTCGCCGGTTGCGATGTCGATGGTCCACTCGTGGGGTTCGGGCAGACGCAGCTTGCCCTCCCCGATTTCCAGCGGCATCCAGAGATAGCGCGAGTCCCATTGCGTCCGCGGCTTCCAGATGTCGCCCAGAAAGACCACCGTGGTGGTCTTCGTGCCCACCACCTTTACCATCATCGTGGACTGCGAGCCATACGTCTTTGTCTTGGGCGGAGCGATGTCCTGGAACTCAGACCAAGGGCCTTCGAGGGAGGTCGCGGTCGCGTACTTGTTGGGATTCGGCGACCAGCCGGTCAGCGCCGAGCCGACCACGTAGTAGAGCCCGTTGAGATGCACCAGAGCCCCGCCCTCCAGCGGTGCTCGGATCAGGCACACGTCTTTTTCGACCGTGAGATAATCGTCCGAGAGCTTGGCGATGTGGAAGCCGTGGGCCGGGCGATCCTCGAAGATGAGGTAGGCCGAGCCGTCGTCGTCGATGAACTGGCCGATGTCGCGGCTTTCCTGGCCCAGCGGGCGGAAACTTTTGAGATACTTGTAGTCGCCATCGACGGTGTCGCAGGTGGCTACCCCCACCCGGGCCAGCTTATATCCGCCCCCCTCTCCCCGGGCAGCGGTCCGTCGATGTGCATGTACATGACGTAGAGCTTGGTCTTGGCGTTGTAGAAGACCTTGGGTCGTTCAAGCACCCAGGTCGGCCCGAAGTTCTCCGGGTCGGCGAGCTTCAAGACCTGGTTCCGGAAGGTCCAGTCCATGAGATTCTTCGAGGAGTAGCAGCTCACGTAGCGTTTGCCGCGCTCGTTGTCGCGCGCGCGATCCTCGCCGAACCAGTAGAAGGTGTCGCCGAGCTTGATGACGCCGCCGCCGTGGGCCTGGATGTGGCGGCCTCGATCGTCCGGCCAGACTTCGCCGGGTTGGATGCAGTGCCTGGCGGCGGACGCGTCTGCGGTGCCCTCCGATGACGCCGGCTTGGGCGGCTGATGGGCGTTCACGCCGAACTCCATTTCCGGCGTACCCATCTCGTGAGCGCCAAGGTCCGGGGCTTGGCCCGTGTAGTCGTCGTTGAAATTCGGCAGCCGGACGCCCGCGTCGTAGCCAGGACTGATGGGCGACAGCGCGAACAGCCCTTTGCCGTCCCGCAGGCCGCTGCCTCGGACGTAGGTCGGCACGCCCTTGATTCCGTGCGTTTCCTGTCCGGCCGGGATCGCGGATTGGCCCGTGTAGAGGTCGTAGTCGTAATCGCTCTGCGAATCGTTGTTCTGGCGTCGAATCGCGGTTCTCGTGACGTGCAGGATGTTGTTGCGGCTGACGACGTTGACCATCGGGCCGCCGTGGCCGAGGCCCAGTTCCGCGCCGGCGGTTCCCGGATCGCCCGCGGGCGCCGGTGGCTGCAAGATCGTGTTGTGGAATACGAAGATCCGGCCTCCGCCCAGCTTGTCGCTGGTCTTCAGGAAGCCGCCTCGCCATTGGCCCGGCGCGACCCGCATCACGTTGCTCACGTTCCGCCACACGTACAGCGGCCCAATCGACACGCTGGCACAGGCGACGCCGACGTAGCACTCTGTCAGGTAGTTGCCCCAGATGCGCACGTTGCAGTTGGCCCCCTCCGACTCGATGGCGTCGTCCCAGCAATGGCTCAGCAGGTTGCCGTAGATGTCGGAATCGCGATTGGGAAAGCCCCGGACGCTGAAATTCTCCCCGGCGCCGAAGATGTCGTTGTACTGGTGGTCGTCATCCGAGATCGACCGTGTTGTAGCGGATGACGTGGTTGCCTTCGCTGTCCCAGAAGACCACAGTCTGCGGACCTTCGGGATGGGTGGGCTCGCGCTTGCCGGGGCCGGGCGTGCTCTGCCGCCAGTTGTTGGAATTGCTGCGCGGGTGATGCATGCAGTTGCGCTGGACGATGACGCGCTTGAGGGCATGATCCCTGGAGTAGATCGCGCCGTCGTAGTCCTTGCCCCAGCCATCCTCGGCGACCCGGCCCCAGCCGCTGATGTCGCAGCCCTCGATCACGATGTCATGGCAGCCTTCGAAAAGCTGGATGCCGTTCTGCTGGGCGTTCTTGATCGTCAGGCCCCGCAGGATCACATACGCCGCCCGGACCTCGACGCAGCGCGGGTGCTTACCCGCAACGTCGATCGTGGCGGTCGGGCGGTCCGGCGGGTGCGTGTAGAGGACATAGCCGTCAGGCGTGCCGGACTTGTCCACCAGCAGCGGCGTATTGCTGTCCTTTACGACCACTGTCTGCGCGACGGGGAAATCCTCGCGCCAGGTCCGCACGCGGGCGGACGCCCGGGTGCCCGTCTTCTCCAGCGACAGTTCGACCTCGTACTCCGTCCCCGGCGTGAGATTGACGATGCTCCCGCGGTACTGCCGGGAGCGTTCCGCCGGCAGATCCGGCGACTGGCGTCCATCGAACCACAGCGGCAGCGCGTCCCGCCACGGGTCCGAGCCGGCCGGCCGATAGCGCACGTGACAGATATTGTCCGCCGCGCCATTCTCCGGGCTCCAGTACAGACCGACGCAGTGAAAGGTCGGCACCGCCTGCGGCTGATTATCCCCGAGAGCAATCCCCGTACACGCCAAACACGCCCAGATGACGATCCGATTCAATCTCATTTCGCTACTCCGTCTGGAAGCCGTGCGCCTGAGATTGCTTCGTCGCTTCGCTCCTCGCAATGACATTCCTGTGCGTCGTATGTCATTGCGAGCGAAGCGCGGCAATCTCCACCCGTATCGGTGCGGAACTTGCGCCGTATGCTTCTATTTTGTTTGGCTCTTGAGAAAACCCGCCCGCTCCATCCACTTCTCGCACAGGCCGGGCCAGGCCGACGTGCCTTCGATCTTCTGGCCCAAGCCGAATCCGTGGGGGCCTTTGAGGAAGATGTGCATTTCCGCCGGCACCTTCGCCTTGCGCAGGGCCAGATAGAAAGAGATGCTGTTCTCCGCCGGGACGCCCGTATCCTCCCAGGTGGCGATCAGGAACGTCGGCGGCGTCTGCGGCGTCACCTGCTTCTCGCTCGACATCTTCTCGACCAGCGCCGGGTCCGGGTTCGCCCCGAGCAGATTCCGTGCGCGAGCCGTCGTGCGTGAAAGGCTCCGTGAGCGAGATCACCGGGTACACGAGCACGGCGAAATCCGGCCGGCAGCTCACGCTGTCGATCTTGTCCTTGGCCTCGTAGAAGGACTCGTTGAAATGCGTGATGGCAGCTGGAGGCCAAGTGCCCGCCCGCCGAGAAGCCGAGGATGCCGATGCGACTGGGATCGACGCCCCATTCTGCGGCCCGGCTGCGCACGATCCGGACGGCCCGCTGGGCGTCCTGCAGGGGGGCCGGATGCCCGTAGCCCGCGCCGCTGTTGTGATGGCGGTACTTGAGCATGAAGCCGGCCACGCCGAACGAGTTGAGCCACTGGCCGATCTGCAAGCCCTCATGGTCCGTCGCGAGCGCCCCATACCCGCCGCCGGGACAGATCACAACCGCCGCGCCGTTCGCCTTCTCCTTCGGCGGCAAATAGATCGTCAACGTCGGCTTATCCCCCTCGGCCTGGCCTTTCGCTCCCGGGGCCCCATCGGGCCAGAGCAGCTCCACCTTTGGCTCCGCCGCCGCGGCGAGGTACGAAAGCCCCAGCACCATCCCGGCCGCGAGACACAAAGTCGTTCTGGTACGGTTCGTCATTCGATGTCCTCCTTAGGAGTCAGTTGAATGTGTGCTTGCTTCGTATCCGCGGGCAACACCAACCCGCGTCTTGTACTTTCGATTGTCTTTCCAGCGACGGACACGCTGGGCTTCAGCGATTCCGGCACCGACAGCACGAATCCCTCTGGCGGTGCCGCGTCGCCATCAAGTCGCAGTATAGCACCGTCGGCGGTCCTCTGCCACGACACTTCGAGATTGCCAAAATGCGTCGGCAGGTTCCGGATGCTCATGCCGGCTGGATTCGTAAACCACGTTTGCGGCACACCGGCGAACAGCACGAGCCGGCCGCCATCCTCGTAGGCAAGGCAATCGCGCAGGAGCAGGTGCACTTCGGCGATGGCCCAGCCGTGCGGCATGCCGACGCTGCCGTTCCACTTGGTGCGCAGATGTCCCCAGCCGCCGGAGCCGCTCTTGCCACCCTCGTCGAAGGCGTACCAGCCCCGCATCTGCGGCTGGTCGAGATGGGATTCGAGCGTCCGGTATCCGGCCTCGCGATTGCCCGCCAGCAGGCTCTGGTGCGCTCGCGCCAGCGGGAAGTACCGCCAGCTTTCCGGCTTCTGCGGCCCCAGACCCTGGAATTGCTCGTGTGCCCTGCCCTCGTCGAACGGATACAACCGGCAGGGCCAGAGCACGCAGTAGCTGCCGTATCCGTCGGGCAGTTTCGCGCCGTAGGCGCGGTCGTATCTTCTCGAACAGCTCCGCCGCGAAGCGTCTCGTACTGGGCAGCATCCTCGTTCTTGTCCAGGGCCTTTGCCAACGAGCTCGCAGCGCGGATGCCAGCGAGATCGAACGCCTCCGTGTAGGCGGGATTGTGCCCATCGCAGCGGCCCGGCGTAAGCTCCCGGCGTTTCGCCGCCGGCACTTCTGTCGCCGAACGCCAGGGCATCCATCTGCACCCAATGCGGCCCCGGGGTCGTGCGGTAGTATCGGATCATGGCGGCGAGCTTCTGGGCCGCCGGATAGACCCGCTCCAGCCACGCCCGGTCACTGCGTGAACCGCCAGTGCTCGCCCATGATCCAGAGAACCTGGCCCGGATTATCGGCTTCCGGGTACGACCGGCCGTTGAAGGGATGGGCGAGGAAGTAGTCGATGGCCTGGGCCGCCAGGTCCGCCCGCCCGGCCTTCTGCAGGATGTTCGCGACGTACACGCCGTCGCGATTGAAGACGTTGTAGTTGACCACGGCGACATCCGGCGCCCCTTCGTTCATGGCAACCGCCGCGTGGCCCGTGATGGCCGCGAACGCCTCCGACCAGCGTCCGTCGGGCAAATGCAGCTCGACCTTGCCGACGAGCGTCTTCCAGTAATCCCGCGCCTCGACAAACAGCTTATCGACATTCAACTGTCGATAGTAGGCCAAGCCAGGGTCGGGCTGCAACACGCCGCCCGTCTCGGGATTCGGCCGGGCCAGATCGAATTGGGCCCACTCGCTGACGCCGTCCCACTGATGTCGCACAGCCCGCCGGCCCGGCAGGACCGGGCAGACGAATTCGAACGTCTTGCTCTCGCCCGGCGCCAGCGTGACATCAAACCGCAGTGCCCCGGAGCAATCACCCGAGCCGGAAGTCGCCGACCGGCTCTCCGGCAGGGCCCCACGCAGGGCAAATTGGCCGATGGTGTCCGTCGCGACTACGCCGGCCAGACTCGGATTCTGCTTCGCGACGAGGGCCGCCTTGCCTTCGACCAGCAGCGCATCGCCTGCCTCATCGACCCGGAGGTCGTGAACATCGAACCCCGCCGGACCGAGCGGCCGCAAGGCGGCATAGAGCAACACCGCTTGCGCCTGGCTCGCCGTATTCCTGACGGTGACTCGCGCCCCGACGACGTGGACCTGTCCCTGGGGCGAATCTTGCAGGACATGGCAGACCTCGCTCCGGACTTCGACATTGCCGGCGGTCCACTTCGCCCACGGGATCAGATACCCGCCCTCGGCCAGGCCGTGCTCGCACGGCACGTCCTTCATCGTCGGGGCAAACAGCCGGCCCGTGGCCTTGTCATAGAGCCAGAAATAGACGCCGTAGCTGCCGACGCCCGGCGAAAAGTCCCCCTCGGCCTCGACGAACGTCTTGAGCGAATCGAGCGTGTTGGCGATGCCGATGGGGATATGCATCTCGCCGCGCGGATCGAGGGCCACGTCCGCGGCCATCGCTCGCCAGTGCGCAATTGATCCAGCGCGAACAAAGCCAGACAGAACGCGACTCGGGTGCCATGTCTACGCTCGCGTAGACATGTTTTGTCGGGCGTCATACTACTCTCTCTACACCAGCCGTTCCGGGTCCTCCAGCTTCTGTGCGAGCGACTGCAAAAAGCGGGCGGCGTACGCGCCGTCCACGACCCGGTGGTCCACGGCCAGGGACAGGCTGACCATCTTGCGGACGATCACATGCCCGTTCCACGGCACCGCCGTTGCTATGACTTTGCCCGCCGTCAGAATGGTGCTCACCGGCGGTGGCACAATCCCCAGGAACGTATCGATGTCGAACGCCCCGAGATTGCTCAGCGCGATCGTCTCGCCCTCCAAGTCGGCGAGCGTCAGCTTATTGCTGCGGGCCCGATCCGTGAGCTGCTTTTCCTGCCCGGCAATCTCAGCCAGCGATTGATTCTCCGCCTGCTGAATCACCGGCACGACCAGCCCCTGGGCGCTGTTGACGGCGAAGCCGACGTTGACATGCTCCGCGATCTGAATGACCTCCGTGGGCAACGAGTCCTGCGGCTCCAGATGCACAAGCCGCCCGACCATCAGCGGATACTCCGTCGCGGCCAAGGCCAGCGCCCGGATGAAGAACGCATTGCTCGTGACCTTGACGCCGAGGTTCTTGCTGAGAGTATGCCGGCTGGCCATCAAGTCCGTCACGTCCGCCCGCAGCGCCAGATAGAAGCAGGGCTTATTCTGCTTCGAACTCAGCATCCGCTGGCCGATCAGCCGCTGAATCCGCGACAGCGGCACGCTCGTCGAGGCGTGAACCTCCTCCTGCCCTTGCGTGTCGCGGGCATCTTGCCCGCGGTTCGAGGGCGGGACGCCCTCGACACAAAGAGGTAGCCCAGCCGCCCCCGGCTGGGAGAGGCTTTTGTAGCCCAGCCGCCCTCGGCTGGGGATAGATCACCCCCGGGGCGGGGTGCCACATGTTTCAGCGGATGTCCCGGTGGCGACGCACTGTCTCCGGGGACCCGATTCTATCTCCACTGTCTTATCCAGAGATGCCTCCGTACTCCAATCGTCAAAACCGCATGGGCCAAGGCCCATCCTACACTACGAGTAGGTATCATATTCCGAGACGGACTTCTTAGCAATGGAAGCCCTCTTCGTGGGTCGTGCGTCCCCGCACGGCACCTATCGTTGCGAGCGCAGCGCGGCCTTGGCAGGCGAGCGGGGACGCTCGCGCTACGAGGAGAGCTTGGCGGTGATTTGGTCCAGGCCGTCCAAGCAGAGTTGGGACCAGGTCTCCATCTGGTCGCGGACGGCCCGCAGCTCGGCAGGGGTCAGGAACTCCATTTGTGTGATCATCTGCTCGCGCCGGGTCACGCTCGGGGCGTCGAGGACCCAGCAGTGGACGATGCCCAGGTGAACCCGGCCGACCTCGTTGGTGTCGTCGTTGAGCAGGGCGACGACGTGATCGGTGTGCGGCGTCTCGACGTTGACCTCCTCGGAGACCTCGCGCTCCACGGCCGTCCGGTACGCCTCGCGGAAGTCGCTGCGAAAGAGCGGCATTGCCTCATCGGCCGGGTTGATGTGGCCGCCGATGCCGATCGAACGGTTGCCCACGAGGCGGGTCTCGCCGGCCCGCTTGCCGCGGACGTAGGTCAGGTAGCGGCCTCCACAAGTCATGATCACGTATGGGATGAGCTGTTTGTGCGTCGGGTCCTGTTCCGCCTGCGGCCGGGGCAGGAACCGTGGAACCCCCGGTGCGAAGAGCCGATCCAAATACCGCGGCACGTCGAAATTCAGGCCGTGAAACGCCCCCACCTCGTCGAACACCTTCCGCTGGACTACCAAAATCTGCTCTTGCTTGGCCATCGTGTCCTTCAACCGAATCCCTACAACCCTGACGCGTGGACTCACCACGCATGTGACGCGTGGGTTAAGAACCCACCCTACATAGCGGCCATCCTACCGGAAGGTGCGCGGGCAGGTCAAGCAGGGGGTAGGTTCCGCGTTGCCCGTTCCCCGGGTAGAATGTGTCGGGCGTGGGAACAAGACAGTCTGGCCGGCAGTAGGGTGATCTGTAGGATGGGCTTTAGCCCATGCGGGTTCTTTAACATCGCGGGCGTTGGTTGGATGCGGCAGGTTTGGGAATTGAGCAGCTTGGATGGCGATCTCGGTGAAGCGTTGGCCGTGGCCCGGAGCCGGCTGAACGGCGGCATGAAAGACGCCAACTGGTTTCTTCTGCCAAAGGATGGTGGCTCGTCCGCGGCTTTGGGCGATCTGCTATGCGAGAGCTTGGGCCGCGAGTTTCGCATCGCGACCCATGACCTGGCGCTGCCGGACGGGAACGACGGGGCCGTCGAAGCTCTCGGCCTCGCCATTGACTCGTCCCAGCCGGAACGAGTGAGAGATGCGATCAAGGAATGCTTGTGGCGCATGAGGCCGGCGGCTCGCACTTCTGCGACGCTCGATGATGTGTTGCGGGGCCGGCACGCGAAGACAGTCCGGGACTTTCGATTGGAAGAGTACGGAATCTTCGTTCCGTCCCGGACGCGGAAGTTCGCGGACATCCGGACCCATTCGTTCGAGCATCGGCCCGCGTTCTATCGTTATCGCGTGGCCTTGGCACGCGCGGCCCAGTTGCCCGAGTCCATGGCGGAATTCCTGCACGCGCTATTCACGAACTGTCCCAACCATCTGTTCCGCCCGACCCAAGTCACGCGCGGATTGGAATAAGAGCGGGTCCTTCACGGCCGACGGGTTCTCGAACCGGCGCCAGCGCGCGCCGGCAGGGCCGCCGCGCGGAGCTGGTAGGTCTGCCAAATGGCATCGAGAGCAGGGGCGGCCCGCATCGTCAGCTTGACATTGACCAAATCGCTGACTTCACTGACGCCGGGATTGATCTCGACCGTGGGCCGGCCGAACTGGGCGGCCATCCGGACGGGCTCGGCGATATACGAGAACGTGCTGCTGGTGCCGATCGAGAACACCAGGTCGAAGCCGTTGTCCAGCTCCGTGAAGAGGGTTGCCAGCCGCTCCAGGGATAAAGGTTCGCCGAACAGTACCACGTCCGGTCGCAACAGGCCCGGACATCTCGGGCAGTGCGGCGGGAACGCCAGCTCGCTGTAATCCGGCACCGTTTGCCGGTACAGACACCGCATGCACCGCAAGCGGTGCAGGTCGCCGTGGATGTCGATCACGTTGCGGGTGCCGGCCGCCCGGTGGAGACCATCCACGTTTTGCGTCAGCGTCCAGACCCGCTCGAAGTGCCGTTCCATCTCCGCAATGACAGCGTGCGCCCGATTGTGCCGCACGCCGCGACAGGCCTGCTCCATCCGCGCCAGGTATTTCCACGTCAGCTCGGGATGGTCGCACAAGACGTCGCCCGACAGGGCCCTTTCGATGGGCACGCCGTCCGCCGCCACGTCGGTGCGATACCAGCCGCTGCTGTCGCGGAAGGTCGGCAGCCCGGAATCCGCCGAAATGCCCGCTCCCGTGATGAACAAGATACTGTGGCTTTGCGCCAGCAGGTCTGCGATGTGGTTGATCGCTTTCTGATTGTCGTTCGCTGTCTCCATCACCTGATCCCTTGTTTATGTCCTGTTTGTCGTCTCATTTCCCGCACGCGCCGCCTGTTCTCGGCGTTGTCCGGTAGAGGGATACTCTCACGTACAATTAGACTCTATATCAGGGTGACGACCCCCTTGGACTGTACGGAATCGCCGCAAAAACGGCTAAGCATTTCCCCGTCCGAGCATCTTCTGCATCCAGATGACGTCGAACGGGGTGCCTTTTTTGATGGCGACTTGGCGGAAACGGCCGACTTCACTGAAGCCGTGCTTACGGTGAAAGGCGAGGCTGCCGTCGTTGAGCGAGGAGATGCCGGCCAGGATCGTGCGAATGCCCTTATCCCTGGCCCCGCGCTCCAACTCGTGCAAGAGGCGTGTGCCGAGACCCTGACGCGTATGCTCGGGGGCGAGGAAGTAGGTGATTTCGGCGGTGTGGGCGAAGGTGGAGAGGGGGTTGTGCGGCCGGAGAAGGCCAAAACCCAGCAGCCGGCCGGCGCGATCTTTCACGGCCAGGGCGGGGTATCCTCTGGCCAAGTCCAGGAGCCGGTCGATGAAGGCCGGCGGCAGCGGCTGCTCGGCGAACGCGGCGAAACCGTGCTCGACGTAGTAATTGAACAGGTCAAGCATGGCCGACCGGTCCGCCGGTGTGATCGGGAATAGCTGGAAGTCCATAGACCCACGTCAACGTTATCTCACGCGCAAAGAGACTCTCTGCAAGTCCTGATCCCGGGAGGAGTTGCCGACCATGATCTCGAATTCGCCGGGTTCGACCACGTATTTCATGTCGATGTTGTAGAACGCCAGGTGCTCCGGCGTGATCTCCAGCGCGACCGTCTTCGTCTCGCCCGGCGCCAGAGTGATCCGCTGAAAGCCCTTCAACTCCTTGACCGGCCGCGTGACCGAGCTGACCTTGTCCCGGATGTACATCTGCACGACCTCGTCGCCGGCCCGGGGGCCCGTATTGGTCACATCGACCCGAACCACCGTCGATTCGTTCTTGCCGATGACGGACTTCTTCAGGCGGGGCTTGCCGAATTGGAACTGCGTATAGCTGAGTCCGAAGCCGAACGCGTACAGTGGCGTCACATCGTCGAACAGATACCCGCGCCGGGCGGCGGGCTTGTGATTGTAGTAGGCGGGAATGTGGCCGACGGAACGGGGAATGGTGATGGGAAGCTTGCCGCCGGGGTTGAGGTCGCCAAAGAGGGCTTCCGCCAGTGCCCGGCCGGTCTCCTGGCCCAGATACCAGCACTCGAAGATGGCCGCCGCTTTGGCGGTGAGATTGCGAATGGAAATGGGGCGGCCGTTGAAGAGGACCGCAATGATCGGCTTGCCCGTGGCGGCGATCGCGTCGACCAGCTCATCCTGCAAGCCGACCAGGTCGAGCGAGGCACGGTCGCCCAGGTGATTCAGCGCCCAGGCTTCGCGGGACGTCTGCTCGTTGTCGCCAATCGCCAGGACCACGACGTCGGCCTGTTGGGCGACCTTGACCGCCTCGGCGATGCTCTTGCGGTCCTCGTGCGGATTGCTCGGCGTGACCTCGTCCTGCTGCCAGGAGCCGCCGATCGTGATCTTGCAGCCCTCATGATAGAGAACGTTGACCGACGAGCCGACGCGGTCCCGGATGCCCTGCAGCAGCGTGGTGTAATGCTTGGGCACGCCGCTGTAGCCGCCCAGCATCTGGCGGTCGGCGTTCGGGCCGATGACGGCGATCGTCTTGATCTTGCGCGGGTCCAGCGGAGCCAGGCCGCCGTCGTTCTTGAGCAGCGTGATCGTCTCGCGCGCCGCCTGGAGCGCCAGCTCGCGATGGGCTTCGCAGCCGACGATCCGCTCGGCGACCGCCGGGTCCACGTAGGGGTCCTCGAACAACCCCAGCCGGAACTTCCAGGCCAGCATCGGCGCCACGAGCTCGTCGAGGAGCGACTCCTTCAGAACCCCCTTGCGTACGAGATCGACGAGATGCGGGTAGCAATCGGGATCCGGCAATTCGATGTTGACGCCCGCTTGGACCGCGAGCTCGGGCCGCCTGGCGGCCGTCCTCGGCCAGGCGGTTGCCGAACAGCTCCGGCCGCTCATGCAGCTCGCGAATCGCGAAATAGTCCGAGACGACGTAGCCTTTGAATCCCCACTCCTTGCGCAGGATGTCACGCAGCAGCCACTTGTTGGCGTGGGAGGGGACGCCGTCGATCTCGTTGTAGGAGGCCATCACGCTGATGGCGCCGCCCTTTTGCAGGGCCTCCTTGAACGTGTAGAGGAACACCTCGCGCAGAATGCGCTCCGACACGTTCACCGGGGCACAGTTCGTCCCGGACTCCGGCTGGCCGTGGGCGGCGAAGTGCTTGAGCGTGGCAATGACGTGCTTCTTGTCCTGGAACGTCGCGTCGCCCTGGAATCCCTGCACGGCCGCGATCCCCATGCGGGAGACCAGATAGGGGTCCTCGCCGTAGGTTTCCTCGACGCGTCCCCACCGCGGCTCGCGCGCCACATCCACGACGGGCGTCAGCGCCTGGTGCGTGCCGCGCGCGCGGGCTTCCGCCGCCGTCATCTCGAACAGCCGGCGCACGAGTTCGGGATCGAACGTCGCGCCCAGTCCGATGGGCTGAGAGAAGCTCGTCCCGTCGATGGCGGCGTGGCCGTGCAGGCATTCCTCATGGAAGACGACCGGGATGCCCAGCCGGGTGTTCTCGACGAAGAACTTCTGAATGTCGTTGGTCAGCTCCGCCATTTCTCGGGCGTTGCGGCCGCCGCCGGCATCGCTGGGCCGGCCGACCTGACCGAGGCCGAGGCGATCCTTGAAATGGGTCCTGGCTTTCTGCAGGTCGAACCGGCCTTTCTCGTCGACCATCGTGCTGCTCTTCTGCTGCCAGATGCAGAGCATCTGCGCGACCTTTTCTTTCAGCGTCATGCGCGACAACAGGTCCTTGACGCGGCGCTCGACGGAGAGTTTCGGATTGCGATAGGCCGGCTCTGGCTGGGACTTCCGTTTGGGCTTCACGATGACTCCTCTCTTTAGTGATCGTTGAGCGGTTGCGGTTGCGACACTCGTTTCGTCGGGCGTCGGGCGGCACACGTGACGCCCCACGTAGGACGTCCTTCGTTACGAGCCTCGCAACCGCAACCGCCTACCGATTATTGCTGGGCGGTCTTCACCACGGCGAAGAACGCCTCTTTGGGCTGGTAGTTCCGATCGAACAGCAGCGGCGAGCCGCCGATCCAGGACGTCTTGTCATAGACGCCCCAGAACGTGACGCGGGCGATCGTCCTTCTTGTGCTGGAGCAGCACGGAGAAGATCTCGGTGTACTTGTCGGCAAGCTTCTTCTGCGTCTCGGCGGCCGCGGCGTTCGCATCGTTCGTGCTCGGCCGGTTGACCTGGCTGACATCGGCGCCGCGGGGGCCGCGGGTCTGCGTCCGCAGGTCCAATTCCGTGATCATGACCTTGACGCCGGTAGCCGCCAGAGACGTGATGGCGTATTCGAGACCTGCAGCGCTGGGGTACGTCAGCCCGCCGTGCAGTTGAATGCCGACACCGTCAATGCGCAGGCCCTTGGACTTGAGGTCTTTCACGATGGCGACGGCGGCGTCGCACTTGGCCTTCGACACTTCCAGATTGTAGTCGTTGTAGTACAGCTCGGCCTCAGGATCGGCCTCATGGGCCCACCGGAAGGCATTCTCGATGTGGTCGTACTTCTTGTCGGCTGAGCCTTCGCCGATGATGCGGAACCACAGGCTGTGTTGCGCATCGTGCCGCTGTCATCGAGGGCCTCGTTCACCACATCCCAGCCCTTGACGCGGCCTTTGTAGTGGCCGACGACGGTCGTGATGTGGTCTTTCATCCGAGCCAGGAGGGCGTCGCGCGTCAGGGCGTTTCCCGCGTCATCGCGAAAGACCCATTGGGGATCCTGGCTGTGCCAAACGAGGCAATGGCCGACGACGAACATCTTGTTCTTCTCGCCGAAGGCGACATAGCTGTCGGCCGGCTCCCAGTTGTACTGATTGGGTTGAGGATGCACGAGCTGCCACTTCAGATCGTTCTCCGGCGTGGCCGTGTTGAAGTGCTTCGCGGCGAGGGCGGCCGCATTGGGGTCCTGACCGGTGACCAGCGGCCGGTTCAACGCCCCGCCGATCAGAAACGTCGGCCTTGAACACGTCTTTCAGCGCCGGCACGTTCTGCCCTGCCAGGCCCTGAACCGCACCGATCAACAGGATCGCCAAGCTCGCCACGGTGACTGTCTTCTTCATGCTCACTGCCTGCTCCTTTCACTACCGCTCTTGTTCTATCGAACTATTGTGTTCATCCATCTCAGAAATGCTTGCGCCGCTCGGCCAGTTCGTCCGCCATCTGCAGCGTCGCACGTTTGCTCAGCTTGTAGGAGACGAGCAGCAGCGTGCAGATGCCGAACAGAACGCCGACGACGAGGCCGCTGCACACGCGGAAGCCGTGAACCGCCTGGGGCAGCTCCGGATGCTTCACGTCATAGGCGAACAGCCCGCCCATGATCCAGAGGAAGGAAGCCGAACCCAGGGCCAGGCCGGCCTTCAAGGCGAAGCCGATGGTGGCAAAGACAATGCCCGTGAAGCGGCGGCCGGTCTTCCATTCCGAGTAGTCGGCGACATCCGCAAAGATGGCCCAGATCAACGGGATCGTCGGCGCGTAACACATCGAGATGATAACCGACATGAGGATCATCCCCCAGGTGTTGGTCGGCTGGAGCAGATAGAAGGCCGCGGACGCGAGGGCCGTGAGTCCGAACCCGGCGACGGCCACCGCCTTCTTGCCGAAGCGTCGGGCCAGGCCCGGGGACAGCAGGATGACGAGGATGGTGGTGGCGGTGCCGATCATGTTGTAGATGCTGTTGAACACGTCGGCCACGTTGGAATTCGCCAGGTTGGCGCGGTCGCCGTGCACGATGTAGCCGAGCGTTTCCAGGATGCCGCCCGAGGCGGTTGTCCCCGGAGCCAAGGCCCGCAGCGGTCAGATGCAGCGATTGCAGCCAGTCATACATCGCGGCTTTGTCCGCGTAGTAATGGAAATAGTTGTACCACGCGCTGCCCCGGAACGAGAGGATCGCAGAAATGGAACAGGGTCATGGCGAACATGACGATCCAGGGACTATTCCTGAGCAGAGCGGCGAAATCCTGTCGGACATCCGATTTCTGCTGCGGCGGAGGCTGAATGCGCTCCCGGGTCGTGAGGAAGGTGATGAGGAACAGAACCAGACACACGACCGCCCAGATGGTCATGGTCATCTGCCAGCCGTATTGCCGGCTCGATCGCCGCTCGAGGGCGAACTTGGCCACCAGCGGCAACGTGAAGCCGCCCACGATGAACTGCGCGGCATTGACGGCGATGAAGCGGTACGAGTTGAGCTTGGCCCGCTCGTTGACGTCGCCCGTCATCACGCCGCCCAGCGCGGAGTAGGGCATGTTGTTCATGGAGTAGATCGACATGAGCAGGATGTTCGTGATCGCGGCGTAGGCGATCATCGACCCCGTGCTCCAGCCCTTGGGCGTCGTATAGGCCAGGACCATGACGATACACCAGGGCACCGCGGTGAACAGAATCCACGGGCGGAATTTGCCCCAGCGCGTCTTGGTGCGGTCGGCGAGTACGCCGATAATCGGATCGGCGACGGCGTCCCACAAGCGGGCCGCCAGGAGAATGGCCGCCGCCGTGCCCGCCGCCAGACCGAACACATCCGTGTAGAAATTGGTCTGGAACAGAATCATCGTCATGAAGACGAAGTTCGCGGCGGCGTCGGCCATGCTGTAGCCGACCTTCTCCACCACGGAGAGCTTCTGCGCTGCTGCCGGCACGCCGACGGCCTTGCCCAAGCGGGCTCTCCGGGCCCAGAGGGAGTTCTTGCGATTCGCCTTGCATCTCTGACTCCTTATTCGGATCTGTTTAGCTCTGGAGGACGTCTTCAGCCGCGCTTATCGCGGGCACCGGCGCGATGCCCGGCTCCTGCGGCGGCCAGATGCGGAACTGACCGCTGCAATGAAGCATACTCATGAGATACAACATCCCGTCGTAGTAACGGTATCTTCCGGACGGAATCGGGGTATTCCACAAGGCCTCGACGAACTTCCTGGCGCGGTCCTTGTCGGTGGCGGCCAGACTGGCTACGGCGTTCGTCGCGACCAGACCCGGCGAATGCGAATTGTCGCGCTGCGTGCCGTCCAGCGTGAAGCGATTGCCATAGGAGTCGAGCCCTTTGGATTCGAAAAACGCTTGAATCCTGTCGCTCAGCGTCTGCTCCCGCGGGTCTTTCGCCCACCAGGACCAATCGACCGACCAGTTCATCGCCACGCGCAGGAATCGGCCTGGAAGTAGTTGCGCGGCGAGCCGTCATAGTTGGCGTAGTCGGGGGCCAGTCCCGTCGTGGGGTTCGTCACCTTCTGAAAGAAGTCTCGGCTGGTCGCCGCGGCCTTCGCCAAGAAAGCCCGGTCCTCCGCCGGACCCCAGAGCGCCCACAATTCGTAGAAAGCCGGCAAGTGATACGAGGGGTCCGTGAAGTGGGTATCCGGCGTGAAGCGAATCATGGCCTGCTCGACGTTGAACATCGGTCCGGCCGTCCGCGGGCCGCGTGAGGTCGGTCCCGTGACGACCGCCCGATGCACCATGGCGGTCAAGATCCGGTCGGCTTCGGCCTGGTAGTTGTAGATCCCGCGCCGTTGCCCCAGCGGTTCGCGGCGAAATACAGCGACATGACGAAGTACTCTTCCCCGTCGGGCGCCGGCATCTCGTCCCGGGGCGTGCCCTTGGTATTCATGGACCAGGAGAAGTACCCCCTGCCGGGATGGCCTTCCTGGTCGCGGTACATGAACGTCTTCGCCCAGTTCCACAGCGCGTCGAATTCGGCCTTCTTGTTCATCTGCACCGCGATCATCATGCCATAGGACATGCCCTCCGAGCGGACATCGCGGTTGGCAACATCGGTGAGATAGGCCAGCGGACCATTGGCGTTGGTCCCGGCGGAATAATACACGGTCTGTGTGTTCGGGTCGCCATGGAACAACTGCTGAAAGGCCGCATCAATCTTCGCGGTCGCCTGCTCCGATGGATGACCGGCCTCGGCAAACAGGTTGCGATACTGGCCGGTCGCAAAGGCCCCTGCGGCACTGCCGCCATTCAGCAGCAACGCCACTTCGATGCCGGCAACGATCCACTGCACCACAGAATCTCCTTTCCACCCAGAGAAGGGAAGTGCATCCGATGACTGAAGTCCCATTCTAATGCACAATAGAACAAGATCAAGTCCGCAGGTCAGGCAAAGGCAAAACGCCCCGGGGTTTTGCGTCGACGAGTTGTGACTTGGCCCCGCGGCCCAGGAAGGACAATCGGAGATTCATTCATGCCGTCTTGACGCACCTTCCTACCCAACCGCCAGCCCGCCAGCCGCCAGCCGGGGCCGCAGGGAAAGTGCTTGACGCTTACGCACGGGCAGAACACCATAGCCAGCCGAGGACGGACTGCTGTCGTTCGTCGGGATTCCGGCTTGGGGAAATACCGGGAGATCATTCATGGGCCACGAGATCAATTTCTGCTGTTCCCAGAGGCGAACCATCTGCCTGATCGTGCTGGCGGTCATCATCTGAAAATCATGTTCAATGCCACCGGCGTGCCGTCGTCGGCGCCCGAGAGTTTCCTGGATTTCGCCGACGATCATTTTTACGAGAAGGACTTGGCCCATCTGTACGACAAGTACGATAGCATCAACCCGGCCTGCAAAAAAATCTGCGTCGCCGAGTATGCCTCCTCGCGGCATGGCAACGGAGGAAATGTGATCGGCAATTTCGGAGACGCCTTGGGCGACGCGGCCTTCATGCTGGGATGCGAGAAGAACTCCGAGAGAATGTGGTGGACCGGATACGGCAATTACGCCGGCTTTCTGGGGCAGGGCAACTTCGGGCCCTGCATTGTCTGGAATGACGCCGTGGCCGGCTTTGCCACGCCGTCCTGCTACATGCAAAAGATGCTGTTCACGGACAATGCGGGTACCCGAGTCCTGCCCTTCACCCAGAATACCGCCCATTGCTATTGGTCAGCCTCGATCGATACGGAATCCGGAAAGAACGATGTGCTCTTGAAAGTCGTCAACAAGTCGGATGTCTCCGAATCTGTCGCGATCGCTCTCCAAGGGACGCGGGACGTCGATCCGGTGGGACATTCGATGGTGTTGACAGGCGCCCCGGAGGCGGAGAACTCACTGGCCAACCCCTACCACGTCGCGCCGTCGTCAGGTACTTTTGCGGCGGGCCGCAGGTTTCAGTACCTCTTTCCCGCCCACTCGATTACCGCGCACAGGGTGGGTCTTTCACGATAGAAGGAGGTCCCGGCTGAGCCGGTGCGGTTCTTCGGCCAAGCCTCCCCAGCGCGGCTGGAAACGGCTACTGGCTCAAACTGGCGCTCGTGCCGCCGCCGGTCCGCGCCGCGGGCTGCTGGAGCCAAAGGTCCACCCGAGGCGTCTCCCAGTTGTAGGGCTTGCTCAGGATGTCCAGCCGGCCGTCGCCGTTGAGGTCCGCGACTTGGGCCTCGTGGAACCCCATCCCCGTCTGAAACACGGTCTTGCGGAAGTTGCCCTTCCCGTCGCCGTAGAAGATGAGGGCTTCGGCGTTCGGAGTTGTCGGGTTGCGTTTTGCTCTCGGTCCACTTGGCCATTTCCGCCACGAAGATGTCGAGGTTCCCGTCGCCGTCGATGTCGGCCACCTGGAGGGAATGCGGGTGGATCATCCGGCGGCCCACCAGATCGTGGCCCTTCCAACTCTTCGCCTCCAGGGGATCGCCCTGGCATTCGTACCACATGCACCGGGCCCGCGCCGTCGCCGGGGGCGATGACGATCTGCGGGTACTTGGCGTCCTTGATGAAGCGGCCGGCGAAAATCAGGCCGCCGATGTCGCCGATCTTGGTGGCCGACCATTTGCCCTTTCCCACGTACTTGAACAAGGAGTTGAACGCCAGCAGCTCCGGCCGGCCGTCGCCGTCGACGTCGAAGGCCGAAATGCCTTCGGTGTAGGCGTGCCCGGGTTCGTGACGCTGGCGGCCACGACTTCCAGCGGCCACTCCTCGATCTTGCGCGGGTTGGCGGGAATGTCGGCGACGAACAGCGTCTTGGCCCCCTGGTTCCAGAAGGCCAGTTGGGCCTTGCCCGTGCCCTTGAAATCGGCGAAGCACTGGTCGTGGTGCTGCGTGGCGCCGCTCTTCTTGATGGTGTGCCGCTCCCAGGAGACGTCGGGCTTCCACTCCTTGCCCGGGTTGCGCCACCACCAGACCTTGTTGCTCTGCCAGTCGCCGCCGAAGACGAGGTCCGGGTAGCCGTCGCCGTCGATGTCGTAGACGGCCCCGCCCGCCTCGATGGTCAGGAAGTCCTTCTCGATCACGTAACGATCCCAGCCGGTGGCCGTGGGGCGGTACCAGACCAGGGCGGGCGCCTTCGCCCGAAAACCCAGGACGAACCCGTTCTTGCCGCTCTTGTCGAGGTCGGCCACCACGGCGGCCGTCTGCTGGGGCGATGTCCCCGGGACGGGCAGGTCGCCGGTCTTGCTGCTGAGGTGTTTCCACTGGATAGGGGCGGCTGCCTGTGCGCTCCAGGCAGGCACAAGGCAGACAACAGCGGCGATGGTCACGATCGTACTGCAGGTGTTCATGGCGAGTCTTCTCCAAATAGGGAAGTTGATGTCCTCCCGGCGATCCTGCGGCTTCGACTTGCCGTGGGATAACGGGGGCCGACTCTACGCAGCGGCCTGGCGCTTGTCAAGGGCTTGCCTCAACCGGGGCGCTTGTCCCTTCTCGCGTCACCTCCGCGGCGTTCGGCTGCCTTTTTTGTCATTTTCGCGAGGAAATCTCTTGACAGAATTATTTTTGTTATCATAGTAAATAGCAGTCGAGCCCGCAGTGGTCTGCGTTGGTGGTGCCATGTACCCGCAACCGCGAAAAATCAAGCTGTTGGCGAAGAAGAACCGCATTTTGAACGAGGTGTTTCGAAATGGCGGCTGTTCCCGGTTCGATCTGGCCCGGCGGCTGAACATCAACGCGGCGATGGTGGGAACCTACGTGACCGAGTTTCTCGAGGGCGGGATGCTGGTGGAAGGGGAGATGTCGCCCGCCGGCCGCGGCCGCACGCCCGTGCCGCTCCAGGTCAACCCGAAATACGGCTGCTTCCTCGGACTCGACTTCGAGGCCCTGCGTGCTCGGGGTGTCCTTTGCGACTTTGCCGGCAACGCGCTCTTTGAAAGAGAGGCCCCTTTTCGTTCCCGCATCACCCGGAAGGAGGTCTTGCGGAAGATTGTCGATCTGGCCCGGCAATTGGTGGAGCGTGCCGACCGGCCTTTGCTCTCGGTAGGCATCGCGGCCCCGGGACAGGTCGATTGTCACGCGGGCCGTGTCCTGCACTATGGATTGCTGCCCGATTTCGATGAAGTGCCCTTGTTGGGGTGCTTCCAACAGGCTTTCGAACTTGGTGTCGAGGGCGTCCCGCCCTCGATTCGTGGGCAGGATGCCCGCGATCCATCCGACACTCTGGTCTTCGTGGAAGACAACATTCGTGCCGTGACCTACGGTGAGCTTCTGCGGGGGGCCGGCCGCGGGCATCAGAATTTCCTCTGTCTGGCGGTTCGTTCCGGCGTTGGTTTGGGCATCATCATCGACGGCAAGCTCTACGGCGGCACCGGGGCATTCGCAGGCGAGGTCGGCTACACGGTCTTTCCCGCCGGCGACGGGCCGCAGGTCATGACCGACCTGATCTCGGCCAAGGGGTTTGTTCAGGAGACCCTGCGGCTGCTCCGGTCGCGCCAGGGCACGCCGACACGACAGAGACTCTTGGACAAAGCGAACGACCTGTCCTTGAGCGATATCGTGGCTGCCGCGGAGGAAGGGGACGAGGTGTTGCGCGACCGGTTGGAGATGCTGGGCACCCATATAGGCGTGCTCGCCGCCAACCTGGCCAACGTGTTCGCGCCGGAGGTCATCGTCCTGGCGGGCGAGGTCCCTCGCTGCTGCGGCCTCGTCTCGGTTGCGATGGAACGAGCATTCCGCAAGTTTACGTTGCCCCAGATCCTCGAGCGCGCGAGCCTGGACAACAGTTCATTAGGTAAGTTCGCCGGCGCCTTAGGGGCCGCTTATTTGGGGTTTGCCAGAAGGTACCCGGAAGAGGAGTTGACATGAGATCCACGTGAATCGCGGACCGAGGGGAGAGAGCATGCAAAACCAGGATGCGCGTGGGAAGAATTGGACCGGGGATGTCACCGCCGACCTCGGGATGGTGCACGGTCGTGAGGTCGAGCGGAGCGAAATGGTACGCTGGTGTCACTGCTTACATGTGGCTGGTCCTGGCGATCGGCTCGCTGGGTTGGGTATTCGATACCTTCGAAGGGCAGATCTTCGTGGCGAGCATGAAGGAGGCGATGCCGGCCCTGTTGCCGGAAGGGACGCCGGCCGGCAGCGTGGACCTCTACAACAACATCGCCATGGCCGCCCTGCTGGTGGGCGGCGCCTGGGCGGGGTGGTCTTTGGCATGGTCAGCGATCGTATCGGCCGGACCAAGACGATGATCCTGACCATTCTGGTCTATTCCTTGTTCACCTGCGTGACGGCCTTCTCGCAGACGTGGTGGCAGATTGTCATCTTTCGCTTCCTCGTCGCGCTGGGCACCGGCGGCGAATGGGCCGTGGCCAGTGCGATGGTCGCGGAAGTGTTCCCGCAGCAGGCCCGGGCCCGGTCGCTGGGGATCTTTCACGCGTCCAGTGTCCTGGGCACCTGCCTGGCGGCGTCGCCGGGGCCTTGATCGTGGGCAATCCCGCCCTGGGCAAGAACGCTTGGCGTTGGGCCTTCGTCCTCGGCGCCGTCGCCGGCCGTTTTGACCTTGGCGATCCGCTGGAAGCTCCGGGAGCCCGAGCAGTGGCTGGAGGCTCGCCAGCGCTCGAAATCGGACCTCACCCAGCGGGCCGGCCGGATCGTGGACCTGTTTACGCCGGGCCTGCGGAGGAACACCCTGGTAGGACTGTCCCTGGCTACGGTCGGCTTGGCGACATTCTGGGGAGTACACGTCTACGGCCGAAGCCTGCTGCGCGCCGTCGTGGAACGGTCCTATGTGGCCCAGGCCGCCGCGGCGGGGAACCAGCACCGCGCAAGAGATACTGAGTGCCGTATCCGGCTCGATCAAACATTGGGAAATGCTGGGCATGTTTCTTGTGACCATAGGCGGCGGCTTGGGTGGGCTTTGCTTCGGCCCCATCAGCGAGCGGCTCGGCCGGCACCGCGACGTTTTTGCTCTTTCAAGTCGGCGGACTGATCTCGGCCCTGGTCGTCTTCCAGGGGATGTGCCACGCGTCCGCCGGAGCGGTCTGCTGGGCGTGCCGGTCTTCGGCTACCTGACGTTGGGGCAGCATGCCGGCTACGCGATCTACTTTCCGGAGCTGTTTCCCACGCGGCTGCGGGGTACGGGCGGCGGGTTCTGCTTCAACGGCGCACGGATTCTGGCCGCGTCGATCCTGATCCTCCGGGGCTGGATGCGCAGCGAACGGGGGCTGGGATTGTCCCTGGAGAGTACGGTCTCGATCTTGAGTCTTCTATTTATAGTAGGAATTCTGCTTCTGCTGGCGGCCCCCGAAACCAAAGGGCGGGCCCTGCCGGAGTGATGGAGTCAACGATAAGGAGAGAGATATGTCCGAGGTACAACCTATTATTAGGCCGGCCGATCTGCTGCGGGCCGACGCGTGGCAATTCGAATACCGGCAAAAATCCGATCCGGCAACGTCGAATCTGGACCTGCTGACCTACGGCGTCTACCGGATCGCACCGGGGGCGTCCTCGGACGAGCTGTTTCATCGCAGCGCGGAAGCCCTGCTGTTCAGTCTCGTTAGTGCCCCCGTGGCGGTTGAGGTCGAGGGGCAGAAGTACTCCCTGGCCCACTACGATACGCTGTATGTCCCGGTCGGAACGCCCTATTATCTCCACAATCCGACGAGCGAAATCCAGACGCTGGTCGTCTGCCGGGCCCCGGCGGCAAAACGCCATGTGGTGGTACACACCCGCTGGGACGAAGTCTCCCAGAACGAAGCCCGGATTCGCCACCTGGAAGGCAAGGACGTCTTTCTCATGTTCGATGTCACCGAGGCGGCGGACAAGCTGATGGCCGGCTATACGATCTACCGGCCGTTCACCCGGGCCTGGCCGCCCCACAATCATACCGATCAGGAAGAGATCTACCTGTTCACGAAAGGACGGGGGGCCATGGAGGTCTACGCCGACGAGAAATCCAAGACGTTCGTCCACAGCATGGAGACGCTGGATGCCGCCACGATCCCCCTGCTGAACTACCACCCCGTTTTCAGCCAGGAGGAGGAGCTCCACTTCATCTGGTGTCTCGCGGGCAACCGCTATTGGGTGGGCGATAAGCACAAGGAGTTCCTCGACGCCTCCGTGGACAAGCTCACGACATAAACGCAAGAAGCTGATCGAAGAGCCGGGCCCGATCGACTGGCCCGCGGCGTTTCGCAACTTCCGCCAAATCGGCTAGCGGGCTGGTACGTGCACGGACCGCCCACGACAGCACCGAGCAGTGCATTCAGGATACGAAAAAGAACAACGAGTTTCTGCGGAGACAAATCCAACCATGAAGATGTTCTTAGACAGTGCGAAAACCGACGAGATCCGTCATGCCCTCGAGATGTGGGACGTGGACGGCGTCACCACCAATCCCCGCCATGTGAAAGACTCCGGCAAGCCCTTCCGAACGGTCATTCAGGAGATTGCCGGATTGTTTGCCGGGACCGACAAACCCGTCAGCGTCGAAGTCGATCCGCATCTGACCGACTGGAAGAAGATCGTCGCCCAGGGTCTGGAATTGTCGCAGATCTCGCCCAATTTCGTCATCAAAGTGAGTGTCAGTGAACAGGGGTTCAAGGCCATTCGCGAGCTGTCCCGCCAGGGCGTTCGGGTTAACGCCACCGTGATCTTCTCCGTCCCGCAAGCCTGGCAAGCGGCGCGGGCCGGCGCCGCGTTCGTCAGTCCCTTCGTCGGCTGGAAGGAGCAGTACGGCGATTCGGCCTCGTCGCTGATCCCCGAGGTCGCCGCGATGCTGAAGAACTACGGCTATCGCGCCGAAATCATCGCCGCGGGTATTCGCAACAGCCGCCAGATCGCCGAGGCCGCCCTCGCGGGAGCCCATTGCATCACCGCCGGCATGGCCGTCTACCAGGATAGCTTCTGTAATCCCTATACCACGATGGGCGAAGGAGATCTTCCAAAAGGCCTGGGACGCCACGCCGGAATCGTAGTAGTGGTTGGGGAGAACGAGAACGTATGGCAAAGACCGCTTCGCATGTCATTCTGCAGGCGCAGCGAAGCAATCTCCCACTCGATAGGTTGAGACTGCTTCGTCGCTGCGCCCTCGCAATGACGGTCACGGGTGCCAATGTCTACGTGCTCGGCATAGACAGTACGGGATCTGCGCGATAGAGCATGGGCCTAGGAGGCCTTGGCATGGCACCCAGCCACAGGGGCTGCTTCTTTCGCCTGCCCGCCGCGCCGCGACGTCGCGACTCGCAACGACATCGTCAGGCTCGTTCTGTTGGACGTTCTGAGGACAAGTCGAGACTAGGAGAAAGGTATCATGTCCGGAAAGGACGAGATTCGTCGCTTGTATTTGAACGGCCAGTGGGTCGAACCGCAGGACCCGCTGCCGGTCATCAATCCGGCCACCACCGAAGTCTTCGCACGGGTTGGCACGGTCCCGCGCGAGAGAGTGGCCCAGGCTATCCAGGATGCGGCGGCCGCCTGGCCCGCCTGGCGGAACACGCCCGGGCGCGAGCGCGGACGCTATCTCTACAGCATCGCCGACGTGCTCCAACGCCGCAGCGAAGAAATCGCTCGCACGATCACGCTGGAAAACGGCAAGCCGCTGGCGCAAAGCCGCGGCGAAGTGGCGATGACAGTCGATCATTTGCGCTGGTTTGCGGGCGAGGCCCCGCGGGCCTACGGCCGGGTCGTGCCGCCGCAGGCGGACGGGAAGCGTCACTTGGTGCTCCGGTCGCCGGTCGGCGTCGTCGGGGCCATCGCCCCCTGGAACTTTCCGCTGGTCCTGGCCGTCCGCAAGGTCGGCGCGGCGCTGGCCGCCGGATGTCCCGGTGGTACTCAAGCCCGCCAGCGCCACGCCGCTTTCCGGCGTGATGCTGGCCGAGGCTGTCGCCGAGGTCGGGCTGCCGCCGGGCGTGTTTCAACTGGTGCTGGGGCGGTCGGCCGAGATCGGCGCCGAGATGCTGGAAAACCCCCTGTGCCGCAAGATCACCTTCACCGGCTCCACGGAGGTGGGCAGGCAATTGATCCGCGGGGCGGCCGGATCGATCACCAAACTGTCGCTGGAACTGGGCGGCCACGCGCCGGTGCTGGTCTTCGAGGACGCCGATCTGGAGCAGGCGGTCCAGGGGACGATGATCGCCAAGTTCCGCAACACGGGCCAGTCGTGTATCGCCGCCAACCGCGTCTACGTCCAACGCTCGATCGCCGACCAGTTCATCCCCGCGCTGGTCGAGGCCGCCCGCAAGCTGAAGGTAGGCAATGGGCTGGACGAAGGCGTGGAGATCGGCCCGCTGATCAACGAGGCAGGCTCTGAAGCAGGCCTTGGAGCATATCGAGGAGGCCAGTCGCTGGGTGCCGGGTCCTCTGCGGCGGCACGCGCTGGACCGGCGGCCGCGGGTACTTCCTGGAGCCGACGATCCTGACGGACGTGCCGCCGGACGCCCGCTGCATGCGTGAGGAGACGTTTGCCCCGGTGGCGCCGGTCTGCGTGTTCGACGACGAGGCCGAGGCCATTCGCCAGGCCAACGCCACCGAATACGGTCTGGCCGCGTATGCCTTCACACGCGACTTGTCGCGGATGTGGCGGCTGGCCGAGTCGCTGGAGGCGGGGACAATCGGCATCAACGACACCGTGCCGGCCACGAGCCAGTGTCCCTTCGGGGGCTGCAAGCAAAGCGGCTGGGGCCGCGAGCTCGGGCTGGAGGGTCTCGATGCCTTCCTGGAAACCAAGCACATTTCTCTGGGAGTGCAGGCATGAGTGCCTCGATGCCCGATTACTTGAGTGTCCCGCCCCAGAAGCTGGGCGCAGGCGTACCGGTCAAGTTTCGCACCTGCGGGGACATGGAGGGCGTGGCCGACGACATGGCCCGGGTGATGCTGGAGCTGATCGAGGCCGCACGGTCGGAAGGCCGCGGGGCGACGCTGATCGTGCCGGTCGGTCCGGTCGATCAGTTCCCCGTGCTTGGCCGAGCGGATCAACCAGCGGCGGTGCGACTGCCGGGACGTGATGCTGATCAACATGGACGAATACCTTACCCCGGACGACCGGTGGGTCCCGATCGACCATCCGCTCGAGTTTCCGGGGGTTCATGAACCGCAAGTTCTACGATCTGATCGATCCGGCGTTGGCTCCCGCGGCCGGAGAACCGCGTGTTTCCCGATCCCCGGGCCCCGGAGCGGATTCAGAAGATGATCGATCAACGCGGCGGCGTGGATGCCTGTTTCGGCGGCATCGGCATCAACGGCCATATCGCGTTCAATGAGCCGCCCGAGCCGGGCGAGTCGATGTCGGTCGAGGACGTTCGCGGCCCTGCCCACGCGGGTGCTGAGCCTGAGCCGGGAAACGCGGACGATCAATTCGGTGACGGTGGGCGGCGAGATTTCGATTGTCCCCCAGCGGGCGATTACCGTGGGGATGAAGGAGATCCTGGCGTCGCGGCGGCTGCGCTTCTACTGCAATCGTCCGTGGCAGCGGGCGGTGGTGCGCCGGGTGCTGCACGGCCCGTTGACGTCGGCCTGCCCGGCGTCGCTGTTGCGGACGCACCCCGACGCGGAACTGACCGTGGCGGACTATGTGGCCGAACTGCCCGACATCCACTGAGGTGACTTCGTATTGAGCTAAAGAACCATGCGACTGGACTTTTCCAGGCGAGAGAGTGCTGGCCGTGGTGGCCCATCCGGACGATGCGGAGATCCTTTGTGCCGGGACGCTGGCGCGGGCCCAACGCGACGGCGCGCGCGATCGGAATCTGCGTGTTCTGCCGGGGCGACCGGGGTCAACCGGCGGCGCCGATCGCCAACCTGGGCGTCGTGCGGCGGGCCGAAATGGCGGCGGCGGCAAAGCTGCTCGGAGCCGTGGTGTTGCGGGGCGAGTTCGGGGACGGACAACTCGTGGACGGCCCCGCCCAGCGGAGAAGATTGCTCGGAATCTACCGCCGCTTCCGGCCGACGCTGGTGCTCGCCCACTGGAAGGAGGATTACCATTCGGATCACCGGGCGGCCGGGGCGCTGGCCGAGGCAACGTCCTGGTATTGCGCCTCGGTCGGCCACAGGACGCGGGTTCCAGCGCTGGACTGCCAGCCGGCACTGTGGTGGATGGACACGATGAACATGACCGGCTTCGAGCCGGGGTTCTTCGTCGACGTGAGCGACCAGCTCGATTTGAAACGCCGCATGCTTGCTTGTCACGAGAGCCAACTGCGGCGCCCGGCGACGGCGGTTTCTCGCCGTTGGAAGAGCAGATGATGCGACAGGCGCAAGCCCGCGGCGCGCAGGCCGGCGTGGCCGCCGCCGAGGCGTTCCGGGTTCACCTGGCCTGGAAACGCGCGCGGGCTTGGTGAAGCATAGTGGAGTTTTGCAGAATGGACATTGGAAAGGAGCACGAATGAGTTTACGAGCACTAATCATCCATCCGGACGACAACGTGGCCAACCTGATTGGCCCCGGCAGCAGAGGCGAGTCGGTCCAATGCATGGTCGAGGGGCAGACCAAGACGACCAAGGTCGACCTTCTCGACGACATTCCGGCCAACCACAAGTTCGCCCGCGTCAGCATCAAGGCGGGGGCGCCCGATCATCAAGTACGGCCTGAGCATCGGCCGTGCCTTCCCGTGCGATCAAGGCCGGGCAGTACGTGCACGTGCACAATATCGAATCCAATCGCGGCCGCGGCGACCTGCAAAAGGCGTGACGGCCGGTCCTGACAAGAGAAACGAAATTCGGCAAGGAGACCCAACGTGAGAGACTTTTTTTACGGATACCCTCGTGAGGATGGCC
>CAVVRJ010000025.1:0-62847 GCA_963750205.1 uncultured Planctomycetota bacterium | reverse complement strand
TTTTTATGCCGGGTGGGTAGTGCTTGGCCGGGGTGAAGTTGAAAATCCGCCTCCTGTGTCGCGGCGGGAGACAGGTGGGATTCAGGATGGGTAGGAAATTAGAACCGGTATTTTATGGAGCTATTCCGATGCGTCGTGCCTTCCTGAATGTCTTGAGCGGCTTGGCGGCTTGTTTGCTGCTTTCGCCGGCGGTGCTGGCCGGTGGGCCCGATCTGGCCAAGTATCCAATGCGGGTGCATATATTTCAGAACAGCCAGCAGGTTCATCACATGCGCCGTACGCATTACGTGGATGGGAAGGGCAGTGGCAATCTCTATGAGAATGGCGAGCCACGGGGATTCGCCTATACATTTTGGTGCGTGAACCGGCTGAGGATTTCGCCGGGGTACGAGACCTATCCGGCGCGGTGGAAAAAGCAGAACAAGACAGTGGAGATTTTGCTGCCGGTGACGGGCAAGCCGGGGAAGTACGACGCCTGCGATCTGGATACGGATATGAAGAGCATCGTCTATTACTATCACGGTGGCAAGCTGGTTGAGGGGTCTCCGGCGCTTTGGAAGCAATGGATGGAGACTTACCAATACGATCCGGAGAAGGGTAAGAACGAGCCGGTGGCGGCAACTCCCGCGCCGGCGGGGACAGGCGCCGCCGGGACGGGGACGGCAGGGACTGGGGCGAGCGCGCCACGGCAAAACGCGCCGCAGTAAGGCCGTAGGCGGGGTGGCGATCTGCGCCCGCTTCCCATTTGATTTAACGATGAGAATATCCGCTGGGGTGTAAACTTGCGCTCTTTGGGGCCGTCTATCAGAGTGATGGCAGCCGGCACAGCATTGGAAGCGATGACCATGGCCACGGCAGAAGAGATTGCCGCGCAAGGAATTTACGCGTGTGGTTGCGCGCGCACCGGCCGCGATCTTCCGTTTCCTGCTGGCCTCCACGCGCGACGTGGACCTGGCGGAGACGCTGACGCAGGAGTGTTTTCTGAAGGCGCACCGCAACTGGGGAAGTTTTCGCGGCGATTCGAGCGCGATGACCTGGTTGATGCGGATCGCCATCAACCTGCAGAAGGACCACTGGCGGAACCGGCGGATGCAGTTCTGGCGGCAGACGCGCACCAACGCGGTGGATCTGGACGAGGCCAGCGAGTGGCTGCCCAGCGGCGAGAGTTCGGTGGAGCAGCAGTTGCTGGCGCGGGAGCAGGTGGGGCAGGTGTGGAAGGCGGTGAAGGGGCTGAGCGAGCGGCAGCGGACGGTTTTTCTGCTGCGCTACGTGGAAGAGCAGGAGTTGAGCGAGATTGCGCGTGCCACCGGGTTAAGCGAAGGCACGGTGAAGGCGCACCTTTCGCGGGCAGTGGCGAGAGTGCGCGACGGAGTTGGGGAGAAAACGATGAGTTTGAGGGACAGAGGGGAGGCGAGCCGGGGAAGTAGCGGATGGAGAAGCGTCTGACCCCGGAGTTGGATCAGGCGCTGGCCAACTTCCGCATGAGCGTTCATGCCTGGAGCGATGCAGAATACGAGCCGGCCGCGGACGGTGGTGAAGGCGGCACGGCGGCGGAGTTGGCGGCTGGCGGCGGGTTGGGCGCTGGGATGCGCGCTGGTGGCGGGGGGCGTCTCGGGAGCGGTTTACGAGCGGCACACCGGCAGGAATTGGCGAGGATTGCGGCAGGCGGCGCGGCAGGCCGAGCATCAGAGGCTGGTTCGCGAGCAGCAGGCTCGCCAGGAAGAAGAGGATTTGCTGGCCAAGGTGGACAGCGACGTTTCGCGGGAAGTTCCCAGCGCCATGGAGCCGCTGGCTCAACTGATGGCCGAAGACGAAACCCGGTAAGGACCAGGTAAGGAAACAAGAACGCCCATGGGGCGTGAAGAGGAGGAGATGCGTAATGAAAGCAGGCATGGCAGTACGGTTGGGATTGGCAATTGCGGGAGTATTGATGGCCGGATCGGCGCTGGCACAGGGGCCGGGTGACGGGCCGGGCGCGGGATCGGGATTTGAGGGGCATCGGCCTCCATTTGAGAGGGCGTTCGGCGGCCAGGGCATTCAGGGCCGCTGGTGGAACAATCCCAGGATCGTGGAGCGGTTGAAGCTGAGCGACGAGCAGCGGAAGGCTTTTGACGACATCCTGCTGCCGCACCGGGAGAAGCTGATTGATCTGCGCGCCAGCCTGGAGAAGGCGGAGCTGGGGTTGCAGCCGCTGATTCGCGAAGACACCCCCAACGAGGCCAAAATTCTGGCCCAGATCGACAAGGTGGCGCAGGCGCGAGCGGAGCTGGAAAAGGCCAATGCCCGCTACCTGCTGGCGCTTCGCAGCAAACTGACGCCGGAGCAATGGAAGATGGTGCAGGACTTCCGCGCCAACGACGGGCAGGAGGGCCGCGGCCAGGGACGGGGCAACTGGGGACAGGGCGGCTGGAAGCCTGGCGACCAGGGTCCGGGCGGCCAGTACCGCCGGCAGATGCCTCCTGAGCCGCCATCCACTCCGCCAGCCGCAGCTCCCCAAGGCGCACCGCCGCCAGGCGCGGGACCACAGAGCATGGTTGACGAAGGCGTGGAGCCCAGTGGGCTCACCGCGCCCGGAGTGGGGGCCGAGCAGTAAGAAGGATATCGATCGTAGGTTCTTGGGCAGAATAAATCCGATTGTTGGTACCGATGGCGGCAAGGGGCGATCCTCTTGCCGCCGTTTTTTTGTTGCGCCACGCCGTTGTGGGAACTGTCCCCGTGAAGGGTGAATTTCCTTTTCAGGATGGTTTCGGGCACAGGCACGGGAGCGCCTGTCTCAAATCGAAACAAACGAGTGGAGCGCGTTGGAGCAGCGATTGCAGCGCGTTGGGACAGCAAATGCAGCGCATTGGGACAGGAATTGAGCGGAATCGGGACAGCTTGAATCGGAGTGCGACAGCGGGGGGCGGGAGTATACCGCAAATTTATGACTAAAGTTATTTCCGGGGGGACCGATGAATGGGGTGGATGCAAGAACGCCCATCCGGAAGCTGCGGAGGGCCTGGCGGCCTGAAGAGATGTACGGCAGGCAAGGGCGAGCTTGAAGGCATCCTGAAAAGGAGCACATTTCCATGGCCCTCGGTGTATTGAACAATCTTTCGGCGATCTACGCAGAGAACAACCTGAACAACACGAACAACAGCTTGCAGACGGTGCTGGAGCAGTTGTCGTCTGGGTCGAAGATCAACTCCGGAGCGGACGATGCCGCGGGTCTCTCGCTGGTGAACGGCCTGGAGGCCAACTCCTCGGCCCTGACGCAGTCGGAGACTAACGCCGCGGAAGGCGTGGGGCTGCTGCAGGTTGCCGATGGCGCCCTTTCGCAGGTGACGAGCCTGCTGAACCGCGCCATTACGCTGGCTACCGAAGCCTCCAACGGCACCCTCAACTCCACCCAGGAGGGCGCGGCCAACCAGGAGTACCAGTCGATCCTGTCGGAGATCAACAACATCGGACAGACCACCACCTACAACCAGGAGCAGGTATTCAACGGCACGGAAGTGGCGATCTATACCGGCGACTCATCGATGGCGGGCTCTTCGGTCGACGACCTGAACATCCGCTCGCTGTCTGAGTCCAGCCTGGGCGACACCGGCGGCAAGATGGCTTACAGCAGCGGCTCCAACAGCGTCTTCGTGAACCTGTCGTCCGATACCGCCAATGCGCAGGCCACCGACACGCTGAATCTTGGCGGCGCTACCACCATCGTAGTCAACTACCTGGTGAAGGGCGCCGGCGGCGCGGGCAATACGGCCACCACCACTATTACCGTCGGTACGGGCACCAGCTTTGCCAATACCGCCAACGGATTGATGAGCGCCATTAACGACTCGGGCCTGGGCCTGACCGCTACCTTTACCACACAGGCGCAGGCCGGCGTTACCGGGGGCGGAACCCAGACGGGCATCGAGATCGCCGGCGGTGTGGTATCGGCCGGCGTGGACCCCAGCGCGGCCAGCACCAGCGGCACTCTGAACCCCAGTGGCATCTCCGCCAGCGAACTACTCACCCAGGGCCAAACCGTCACGGTCAAGGTGGGCTCGCAGACAGCGGCGGCGGTCACCATCAATTCGACCGTGAACACGCTGCAGGAGTTGGCCAACCAGATCAACGCAAACTACGGCGGGACAGCCGGGCTGGCCACGGCCAGCGTGATTACCAATGGCGACGGGACGCAGAGCCTGTCGCTGGCCAGTACCGCGGGAAGTGGAGCATTAAGCGTAGCCACCACCAGCGGCAGCGCGCCCACGGCTCCGGCTTTCAGCGACCTCACCACCGCCACCAATTCCAGCGTGGCCAATTTAAATACCCCTGCCAACTCTGTCACGGGAGTCGCGGCCAATGCCGGCGTGGATGGATCCCTCACCCTGGGCGTAAGCGCCAATCCCAACAGCGTGGTTGACAGCTCCGCCGATACGGTGGCCGGCCAGATCGTCCTCACGGACGGCGGCGGCACAGCGCAAACCTTTGTCATGGGCGGCACGGGCGCGACTTCGACAACCGGCACTACGACCACCGTGCAGGGCTACAATATGTCCGACCTGGCCAGCGCGGTTCAGGGTATCTTCTCACCGACCGATAGCGGGTTCACCGCCGTAGCGGGCAACTCGGGCCTGGTGCTCACGTCGGGAACCCTGGGCAACAGCATCGCCGCGACCACCAACACGCTGATGAACACCAATGCCACACTGGGCCTCTACACGCCCAGCGATTCCGGGCCCACTGTGTATGGGACCGGCTTGCTGGCTCTCACCGGTCCGGGTGGAACCACGATTGCGGGAACCATCAGCCCTACCGATACGCTGGCCGGCAGCATCACTATCCAGGACGGCAGCGGCACCGCGGTAACCTTCGCCATGGGCGGCACGTCGGAAGCCTATGCCGGCGGTACGGTTACTGTGAATGGCAGCACAGTGGGCGACTTACTGACCGCGATTAACGACTATACGGCCGGAAGTGTAACTGGAGAAAGCGGCGGCCCCGCCGACTTTACCATCACCGCTACCACGGATGCCGGCGCATCGGGCGGCATCTATCTGCAGTCGGGCACTGAAAGTAACGCCATCACCGTGACCGGAAACCTGGCCGACGCATACGCTGAGAACGATGCGACCACGGTTGCCGGAGAGGCCGTGGTTGTCGGCTCGGCTTCGAGCGTGACCATCGGCTCGGGTTCGGCAGTCAATACCAGCGATGTGCTGGGCGGCAATATCGCCATCACCAACACCGTTGGCGGCGTCGCCGTCACGCACACCTTCGTCATGGGCTCGGGCGCAGCTTCAGGCGGGGGAGCGGGCACATTAACCGGCACAACCTACGCCGTGAACGGCGATACACTGGCCGACCTGGCGGCCGCGGTCTCTGCCGACACCGCCCTGGGGCTTACCGGCCTGGCCAGCACCGAAGGCCTGGGGCTGACGGCGACTTCCAATAGCGGCCAAGCCATCTCGGCAACCAGCACGCTGACCGACACCACAGCCGGAACAGATTCAGCAGTGACGCTGGGTTCGTTTGCCAGCGAAAACGATACGGTCTCCGGCACTCTCAGCTTCACAGTCGGCACCACGCCTGTGATCCTGGTCCTGGCCGCGGACTCAACAGTTGCCGACATGATTGCACAGATCAATCTACCCGCCAACAACACCGGGGTAACGGCCAGTTGGGTTGCCGGCGTCAACGGCAGCGGGAGCGTGCTGCTGACCTCGAACACCACGGGCTCTGCCGGGCAGATTACAGCCACCTCCGGGCAGGTTGTGCTGCCCACGTCAACCATCGAAGATACCGCCACCACCGCGAATCTGAGCTACACCGCCAACAGCGCCTACAACATAGGCCTATCCGGCAGCGTGGCCGATTCAACCACCTCGCAAATCGCGGCGACCATTGTGGCTAATACCAGCGGGTCGAGCGGAACGGCGACCATCAGCTACTCGGATGGCGCCGGCGAGGCCCTGAATGCCACCGACCTCTCCAACCAGGCCGATGCGGAGACCGCGCTGAACGATCTCAATGTGGCCATCACCGACGTGGCGGCGCAGGACGGCTACATCGGCGCGCAGATCAATACGCTGAACTCCATCAGCCAGGTGATGAGCACGCAGCAGGAGAACGTGGTATCGGCGCAGAACGCGATCCAGGCCACCGACTATGCCTCGGCGACGTCGAATATGTCCAAGTACGAGATCCTGAGCCAGACCGGCATTGCCGCGCTGGCGCAGGCCAACAGCGTGGAGCAGGAAGTAACCAAGCTTTTGCAGTAAGCGAAAGATTGCACTAATTTCAAGACAACCCAGGGACAGGGCGGCGGCAAAGGGCTAACCTTTGCCGCCCATTTTTTTGAAACAGGGAATAGGGATTAGGGACTAGGGAATAGAAAATCGGCGATCATCGCTGCAATTTCTTCATAATGGCGACAAGCATCCGGCCGACTTCGCCGGAAAGGCTTTCTGCCGAGCGCCGTGCTTCCTCCGATGCGAACCCCAGTTTCTCCGCGATCACAAGTTGCGTTTCGAGTTCACAGTTCGAACCTCTTGCATGGCCGAGGAAGAGAAGATACTCTCCCTTCGTCGATCTGCCATATCCTTCCGCAATATTGCTGGCGACAGAGACGGACGCTCGTCGCAATTGATTGGTCAGACCGAATCGTTCGGAGGCCGGGAAAGAGGAGGTGAGCTTGTAGACGGCCACAGTGAGTTGAACCGCACGCTGCCAAACTACGAGGTCCTTGAATGACTCGCCCAAGTCCTGCCTCCTAATCCCTAATCCCTGCTTTTCTCCCACACGCCGGCGGTGAGGAACTCGTGGATGGAGGCGGCGGCTTTGCGCCCGGCGCCCATGGCCAGGATGACCGTGGCGCCGCCGGTGACGATGTCGCCGCCGGCGCCGCCCACAAACAGCACATTGCAGCCTTTGCCCTCATGGTGTTTCGTCGTCAACAGCTCCGCCCCGCCCGATTGATTCCACCCGCCGGTGCTCTCGAACAGCAGAACGACGTCGGGGGCACTGTGCGTGGCAGCACGCGGATTCATGGCGTAGTGACACGCCCCTCACCCGCCTTTGGGCACCTGAAGGGTTCCTCTGAGCCCTTCTGACTGACGATCCTGACGAGTAAGTCACACCACTGATCGGCCGGGGGATACGCACCACCATGCTCCTGTGCATAGAGGCTCAGTCCCACACCCAGCGTCTTGAGATTCGTCAGGCAGGCGACATGACGGCCACTCCTCCGCGGAGGCCGTGGGGGAACAATCAGAAAAGCCAAGACAGCAACGCCAATGAGGACCCCCACAAGCACTCGTAGCGGCGAGAATATGCGACCACGATCAGTCTTCTTGTTTGCCGGCTGCCATTTCCTCATCCTCACAAGCATCTCTCTTGCGGCGACTCAAGGCGTCCGACACGTAGGGTGGGTTCTCAACCCACGCGTCAATATATGTAAACGGGCCAACCGCGTGGGTCAAGAACCCACCCTACGAATTCGGTAGGCTGGTCACTTGTTCGCGTTTGCGAAAAGCTTCTGGAGGAGTGCAGGAGAGTTTGGGGCTCGAAGTAGGCTTCGGGGAGTGCAGGTGGACGGTTTTGGGGTCGGGGATTCGGACGGAGCCTTTGGTGTTGGCGAAGAGGCGGTTGGCCTTTCGGCCAGGGTCCTTCCAGAAGGAGAAGATGAGGTCGCCGGTGGGCCGGCCGTCCTCGGGGGGAACGTCGTTGGGGGACATCTGGACGACGATGCTGCGGATGTCCCATTTGGAGGCGGCGATGCGGAGTTCGCCGATTTCCAGCAGGAGCTTGGCCTCATCGGGCAAGGGGCCGTAGACGTCGGCCAGTTCCGCCTCGATCTGCTGCAGGTCGGCGGGCGTGCGGGCCACCGCGATCTTGCGGTAGGCGTCCATGCGCTGGCGGTCGATGGGGATGTAGTTCTTCGGAATATAGGTGGGCGAGCCGAGGTCGATCATGGTCGTCGGCAGACGACTCGACCTTCTCGTGCTTCATCTCGTGCACGGCGTTGGCCAGCATCTCGCAGTACATCTGATAGCCGACCATCTGGATGTGGCCGGACTGCTCGGGGCCGAGGATGTTGCCGGCCCCGCGAATTTCCAGGTCGCGCAGGGCGATGCGAAAGCCGGCGCCGAGATGCGAATACTCTTCGATGGCTTTGAGCCGCTTGGCCGCGATGGGCGAGATCGGCCGGGTGTTGGGCAGGAGCATGTAGGCGTAGGCCCGGTGCTTGTACCGGCCGACGCGGCCGCGCAGTTGGTGCATCTCGGCCAGGCCGAACCGGTCGGCGTCGTTGATGAAGATCGTGTTGGCGTTCGGGATGTCGAGGCCCGATTCGATGATCGTCGTGCAGACCAGCACGTCGGTGCCGCCCAGCACGAAGTTGACCATCGCGTCTTCCAGCTCGCGTTTGCTCATCTGGCCGTGGGCGATGCCGATCCTGGCGTCCTGGGCCAATTGCTGGATCTCCCAGGCTTTCTTCTCGATGGACTGGACGCGGTTGTGCAGGAAGAAGACCTGGCCCTGGCGGTTCAGCTCGCGATAGATCGCCTTGCGGATCAGCTCCGGGTTGTAGGTCGTGACGCTCGTGACGATGCTGCGGCGGTCCAGCGGCGCGGTGGCCAGCGAGCTGATGTCGCGCAGGCCCAGCATCGCCATGTGCAGCGTGCGCGGAATCGGCGTGGCCGTCATCGTGAGGATGTCCACGTTGACCCGCATGCTGTTTGAGCCGCTCCTTGTGCTCGACGCCGAACCGCTGCTCCTCGTCGATGATCAGCAGGCCCAGGTCCTTGAAGGCCACATCGCCGCTGAGCAGCCGGTGCGTGCCGATCAGGATGTCCACGTTGCCCTCGCGGGCCCGCTTGAGGATATCCTTCGCCTGCCGGCCCGTCTTGAAGCGGTTGAGGACCTCGATCGTCATCGGGAAATCGGCGAACCGCTCCGTGAAGGTCCGGCCGTGCTGGACGGACAGCACCGTCGTCGGCACGAGCACGGCGACCTGCTTGCCGTTCTCGACGGCCTTGAACGCCGCCCGCATGGCCAGCTCGGTCTTGCCGTAGCCGACGTCGCCGCACAGGAGCCGGTCCATGGCCACGGGCTCCTGCATGTCGGCCTTGATCTCGCGGATGGCGCTCGATCTGGTCGGGCGTCTCCTGGTAGGGGAAGGACTCCTCGAACTCCATCTGCCAGCTCGAATCCGTGCCGTAGGCGATGCCGCCCAGCGCCTGCCGCTTCGCCTGGACTTCGAGCATCTCCGCCGCCAGATCGCGCACGGATTCGGCGACCTTCTCCTTCTGCTTCTGCCACCGCTTGGAGCCGATCTTGCTGAGCGTCGGCCGCTTGGGGCTGGTGCCGATGTACTTTTGCACCAGGGCGATGTTCTGGACCGCGACCTGAATCTTGACGTTGTCGGCGTACTCGATCGTGAGATATTCCGCCTTGCCGCCCTTCTCCTCGATGGTCTCCGGTGCCCAGGTACTTGCCGATGCCGTAAGAGACGTGAACAACGTATTCGCCCGGCTGCAGATCGGCCAGCGTATCCACCGGCGCGGTCGCACGAGCCGGCCGCTCGCGGCGCCGCAGGGCATACTGGCCGAACAGCTCGTGATGGCTGACGACGATGATGTGGAGCGACTCGACGACGAAGCCCTGATGGACGTAGCCCAGGGGAAGCTGGAAGTTGTGAGGCAGATCGCCGCCGATCTCCTTGACGATCTCGGTCACCCGCTGGACCTCGGCGGGGCTCTCGCAATAGAGGAAGACCTTGCTGCCCTGCTTGGTTCGCTCGATCAGCTCTTCGAGAGCAGCCTTGTGTCCGGCCCACAGCGAGGTGGCCTTACGCTCGAACTGCTGGACGCTCTTGACGTCGATGCAGGCTCGTCAGCAAATCTGCGTCCTGGCCGCATTCCGTGGCTGAGCCAACCTCGGCAAGATGTGCAGTCTGCGCGAACGGCGATTGCATTGCGTGAGCGCAGCGAATTGTAGATTTCCGCCCACGAGTAAAGCCGGCCCGCCTTCTCGATGCGGGCCAGAAAGACGTTGGCCACTTCCTCCACCTCCGCCGGCTCCTCGAAGACGACAATCGCATCCTCCGGCAGGATATTCGTGAACAGCTCCCGCTGCTCGACGACAGCCTCGCGATGCGGCGGCCACGATGCTGATGCTCTCGATCTCGTGCGTGGAGCGCTGGGTATCGAGGTTGATCTCGCGAATGCTCTCGATGGTATCGCCGAAGAACTCGATCCGCAGGGCCTGGGATTGCGGATGGCGGCTCGCCGTGCTCGGTTCTCGGGCCGACGGTCCACCCGATTTTCTCGCTGGCCAGCGGCGCGTAGATGTCGATGATGCCGCCGCGACGGGCGAACTGGCCCGGCAGATCGATGGCATCGACCCGCTCGAAGCTGTTCTTGACCAGCCACTCCACCACCGCCTCCGGGTCCAGGTCGTCGTTGCGCTTCAACTCCAGCGAGCTTTCCCGCAAAGCCGAGGGCTTGGGGATCGGCTGGCATAACGCCTGAACCGGGGCGGCAATCACAAGATCCTCGTGCCTGCCGCCGTTGGATCGGTGAGCAAGCGAGACGATCCGCAACCGTTCGGACCGCGTCTCATCCGTCGCATCGGCCAGGTCTTCCTCCCCCTCCCAGGCGGGCAACAGCTCGACCCCGGCGGCCCCGAACGTCTTGAGATCGTCGAACGCCCGGTCCGCATCGTCGAGATGAGGGCAAGATGTGCAGGATCGGACGATGGAGCGTCTTGGAAATGTGTGCGGTCAGCAGACGGCGCAAAGGATCCCCACGTCCCCTCGACCAACACCGGCCCCTTGGCGGGCTGGCTCAGCCGGGAAACCACCTGCGAGACCACCTTGTCCAACGCCAGATCCATAGCAGGGCTCTGTTGAGGGCAGTATAACAACCGGAAATGCTGCGGGCGAGCAAGATCCCTCGCGGGTGCCTCCACACCGGACCCGATCCGTAGCGTCAAAACGAGTGCCGGACCGAATCCTTCACGACGATGGCCGGACGGGGTGAATTGTTCGCTCCCTGCCTCGTCGCGATGGCAGGAGCGTGCCGGGCGAGGGGTATGGCTCAGGATGGCGGTTATGAACGGGGCTGGGGCCCCAAATGCTCGCGGACCCCAGCCCAAGCATGGACACTGCGCTGATTCCGCTTACAGCAGGTTGCGTCGCCGCAGCCTGCCAACGCGCGCCGAGCGAGCCAGTACGATGGCGGCAGCGCCGGATGGGGTCGTCAGGTTGACAAACGAAGCGGTCGTTCCATTGGGGTACGTGACCGTCGTGCCCACGCGGACTTGCCTGCCTCAGTGTTCTCCTTCACAAGCTGGGCCGCGGTCGTGTTCTCAACCATGTTGGCCACGACGTTGACCGATTCTGCCGCCGCTGACACCCTCTTCGCTCGACGCGGGCGGTCAGCTCGTTGGTCGTCAAGAACACCGGCCTACAAGCGCTCGCCCGGCAGCCCCGCCACAACGGCGGCCCCGCCGAAGACCTTCACCGCCCCCAGTAAACCGGCGAATCGGTCGCCTTCCAGGCTCTGGATGGTGCTGGAGTTGCCGGTATCGAAGTAGACCCCCGTGACCGAGCCAGGAGTCGTTCCCGTGTTCTCGACGGTGAACTGGGCTTGGTTTGAGGGCTGGCCGCTGACAACCAGGAAGAGCTGACCTGCGGGTGGGCCGTGTTTCTGGGCGCCGGTGCCCGGAACGGGCGGTGAAATGAAACGTGGTTGCCTGCGTCTCGGCCGCGTAGGTCGCGCTGGTGCACACGCCCACCGTAACCACGGCGGCCAGTGATAGACTGATGGCTATGCCTTGTAGCTTCATTGCTTCACCTCCCTGAATTTGCGATGTTGTCCTTAACAGCCGATTCATGATCCCTCGACAATCTCCGAACAAGTGCTCCGGAAGACTTCGCGCCGGCTTCGGCCAGCCGCCGACGTCTTAGCCGCAAAGTCTTGCTTTCGGCGAGGCCGACCGCTCTGCCCTGCTGGCAAGGCGGGGCCGGCTGGCTGTGTGTTCCCCGTTCCATCCCTCCTTTCTTTGCGAAGTGCACGCTGATCATGGCGGCGCCGGTTGACGGCCAGCCGGACGACCCGCCCGCTTCCGTGAATTCCCTGGACCTGAAAGGACGACCGCGCAGGATGCCAACCCCCACGCAGCAAAACGCGAATCTGCATCCCGACCGGTGCAATCCCCTCATGCCGCTGTTAGCGCAATCCTATCAGGACAATGCTTGGCGGCAATCAAGACCACCCGCTGAGCGGGTGGTATGAGGAAGGCCCCTAAAAGGGGCCATCGCGTTGTTAGTCAAACATCAAGGAACCTTGTTCTTGCTGCTTCTCATGCTTTTCTTGCTCTTGGATGTACTGGCGGACACTTTCCTCGTCAAATCCTACCGTGCTCACGCAGTACCCACGCGACCAGAAACTGCGCCCGAACAGCGACCCACGAACGTTCCCGTAATCGCGATGAATCCGGATCGCGCTCTTGCCTTTGAGATACCCGACTGTCATTGCGATGCTGTACCGCGGCGGTACGCTCAGCAGCATATGAACGTGGTCCACCATCGCATGACCTTCCAGAAGCTCGATCTCTTTTTGCCGGCACAACTGCTGAAACAACTGCCCGATCTCGTGACGCAGTTTTCCATAGATGGTCTTCTTGCGATATTTCGGTACAATCACCACATGGTACTTGCACTCCCACTTGACGTGGGCCTGACTCTGCCAGTCCTTCATGATAGTCCTCCTTGGCCCTTCGGGGCCTTCCTCAAGGGGGACTCTCCTATAAAAAGAACGCACGAATCGGCAGAGCCTTTTCAATTCTCACCGGCAAAGCCGGTGGTTTACCGAACTGCAATTAGGGGGGTCCTTGATTTGATGGGGCAGGTTACGCAGATGAGGCCGGCGTCGCTATCGGCCCTCGTCCATCCGCCTACGGCCGATTAAGCAACGCGCCGGCGCGGACGCACGTAGAGGCATACGGCATAGGGACCACGGGCCATCAGCCGGGGGCCGAAGAACGCGTCCGTGCTCCGCTTCGAACGGCGGAGGGGAATGCCGCCGCAGGAGCATCCGGCTACGACTGCTCCTTGACCTTCTGCAGGGCCCGCTTCGCCGCTTTCACGACGTTGTCCGTCGTGATCCCGAATCCCTCGTAGCACGCCTTCCAGGGCGCCGAGGCGCCGAACCCGCACAGGCCGACGAACTCGCCGCAGTCGCCGAGCCATTTGTGCCAGCCGAAGTCGGTCGCCGCTTCGACCCCGACCCGGGCCTTGACGGTCGGAGGGATCACCGAATGGCGGTATTTTTCGTCCTGTTTCTCGAAGAGCGGCCAGCACGGCATACTGACGACCTGGGAGGGAATGCCCTCGGCGTCGAGGGTGTTGGCCGCCTCCATGGCGATGGCGACCTCGGACCCGCTGGCCAGCAGGATGACCTCCGGCTTGCCCCGGCTGGTGATGACGTAGGCCCCCCGGCTGAGATTCACGGCCGAGGCATATTTGTTCTGATCGATGACCGGCACGTTCTGCCGGCTCAGCAGCAGCGCCACCGGCCGCTCGCGGTTCTCCAGGATGTACTTCCACGCGTAGGCGGTCTCGTTGGCGTCCGCCGGCCGGATCACGAGCAACTGGGGGATCGACCGCAATGCGGCGAAATGCTCCACGGGCTGGTGCGTCGGCCCGTCCTCGCCCAGGCCGATGCTGTCGTGGGTGAAGACAAAGAGGGTCGGGTATTTCGACAGCGCCGCGACCCGGATGGCCCCGCGCATGTAATCGGAGAAGACCAGGAACGTCCCGCCGTACGCCCGCAGCAGCCGCGAGACGCAGATGCCGTTCAGGATGGCGGCCATGGCGTGCTCGCGAACCCCATAGCGGATATATCGGCCCTGCAAAGCGTTCTTCTGGAAGTCCACGGCGCCGGCGAACCGCGTGTTGTTCGACGGGGTCAGGTCCGCCGAGCCGCCCAGGACCAGCGGCAGCCTCGGCATGAGGGCGTCGAGCACCTTGCCGGAGGCCACGCGCGTGGCGACAGCCTGTCCCGCCTGGAATTTCGGCAGGGCCTCGCCGAGGTCGAACGGCAAATTCCCGTCGGAGGCCGTCTTGAATTGCCTGGCCAGGTCGGGGTATTTCTTGGCGTACTGCGCGAACAGCTTGTCCCAGGGCTTCTGGGCCTCCTGGCCTCGTTCGACCGCCTCGCGCATGTGGGCCAGGGCCTCGTCGGGGACGTGGAAGTGCTGGTCGGGGTCCCAGCCGAACCGCGTTTTCGTTGCGCGGATCTCCTCCTCGCCGAGGGGGGCGCCGTGGGCCTTGGCGGTGTCCTGGAGGGTCGGGGCGCCGTAGGCGATGTGCGTGCGGAGCTGGATGATGGAGGGCCGGCCGATCTCGCTTTTGGCGTTGATCAGGGCCCGCTCGAAGGTCTGCATGTCGTTGCCGTCGCCCTCGACCTTCTGGACGTACCAGCCGTAGGCCTCGAAACGCATGGCCCGGTCTTCCGTGAAGGACAGCTCCGTCGGGCCGTCGATGCTGATGTGGTTGTCGTCGTAGATGACCACGAGATTGTCCAGGCCCAGGTGTCCGGCCAGCGAGCAGGCCTCCGAGGAGACACCTTCCTCGAGATCGCCGTCGCCGACGGTGACATAAATCCGGTAGTCGATGATGGGGAATCCCTCGCGGTTGAAGTAGTTGGCGAGATACTTCTGGGCGATGGCCATGCCCACGGCATTGGAGATGCCCTGGCCCAGGGGGCCGGTGGTCGCCTCGATGCCCAGCTCGGGATGGTACTCCGGATGTCCCGGCGTCTTGCTCTGCCACTGCCGGAACTGCATGAGGTCCTCCAGGGTGAGATCATAGCCGCTCAGGTACAGCAGCGAATAGAGCAGCATGCTGCCGTGTCCGCCCGACAGGACGAAGCGGTCGCGATTGTGCCACAAGGGATTGGCGGGGTTGCATTTCAGATGCCGGGTCCACAGGACATAGGCGGCCGGCGCCAGCCCCATCGGCATGCCCGGATGCCCGGACTGGGCCTTCTCCACCGCGTCTACGGCCAGGAAGCGAATCGTATTGACGCACAATTCATCAAGTTCCGACAACCCCGGATGACTCATCGATCTACCCTATCACAGCCGTTGTCATTCACCTTTCCACTGCTCAAACGAGCGTCACAGCATAACAGCCCCGGCCCCGCTTGACAAGTCCCCTGCCGGCCTCCTTGGCCATCTTGGCCCATTTATTGATCTTTGAATGGATAAAGAAAATGTCACAGCGTGAGCTTGGCATGCTCAAAGAACGAACGCAACAGAGACTGATGGGTTTTCGTCTGCTCCAGCGAATGTCGCACCGCTTTCGCAAGGTCGGTGAGATTCTCCGGGCAGAAGTTGGCCAGGTCCGTGTACTTCGTCCGATTCCAGACCTGTTCATCGGGATTGAGTTCCGGAGCATAGGACGGCAGCCATTCGATTTGCACCCGACGAGAGAACCGACGCCGGAGTTGCTCCGCGGCGGACAGATGAACGGGCCAACGATCCAGAACCAGGATGATCCCGTGGGGAAAATGTTCAAGAAGTTCGGCCACGAAGGCCTCGACCTCGGGGGTACGGATGTTGTGCTCCTGGAGTGTGAAGTGCAAATCCAGATGGCGACGCTGCGGCGAAACCGTGACCGCCGACATTCCGGAGAGGCGATCATGACGCTCCCAACGGTACTGCAGCGGCGTATCCCCCTGGGGCGCCCAGGTCCGGCGGACCACCGGCTGGAGCATGAAGCCGGTTTCATCGAGAAAAACAATGTTTCGACCGCTACCTCGGGCTTTTTTTTATACTCGCCCAATCTTGTTGACGCCAACGGGCGATGGCCTCTTCGTCGCGTTCGCGCCCGGCCTTCGGCTTTCTGGCAACTCCAGCCGATGCCGTGCAGCACGTGCCAGACCCCAGACGGATCGTAGCGGACACCGAAATGCTTCTCGATCACTTCGGCGATTCGCTTCAACGTCCACAAGTCGGTCATATATCTGTGGGCGAGAGGGCCTTTCAATAGCAATCTTTCCAACTTCCCACGTTGGCGGACCGTCAACTTGGACCGGGGGCCCCGATGGGGCTTGGCCTTCAAGCCTTCCCGTCCCACCTGCTGAGAAATCTTCTTCCAGCGGGAGACGGCCCCCGGTGAGACACCCAGTCTCCGGGCCACTTCGCTGGGACCGTGACCGGCTTCGAGCAACGCGACGGCCTGAAGCCGTTGACATTCGAGCTCTTCGGGTTTTCCTGAAGTTCTCATGCATGAGGGTATCGACCCATCATGGCGATTTTCTTTAACTATTCAAAGATCAATAGGTTAAAGACACACGTGCGGGACTTGACTTGAGGGGACAAGAAATGATAATGCCGACGGTTAGCTGTGAACCGGGGGCGGGGGTGTGCGTACGGGGATGCGCGGCGGGTGAGCGACGGAATCCGGGCTGCGTTAGGGGATAAGGACATGGCACAACGGCAAACAGGAGCGAAACCACGGTACGACATTTCCATTATCCGGCCGGAGGTGCGGGCGGAGCAGATCAGGCTGCGGGGCGAGGGCTACCCGCCGGAGCGGCTTGAGGCCATTCGCAAGGGCCTGCGGACGCTGCACACCCTGGAGCTGATGGCTCAGACGATCTACAAATTCCAGATTACCCGGGAACGCAGCGAGATGAACGGCCTGCTGGTGGCCGCGATGTGCAATGAGATGGGCCACTACCAGGACTTCCAGGTCAAGCTGTACGAGTATGGCTTTCGCCCGAGCCTGCTGCGTTGGGCGTACTGGCTGGTCGGTTTCGTCCTTGGTTTCGGCTCACGTCTGCTGGGCAGGCGGGCGGTCCTCAAGACCGGCGTCTGGGTCGAGGGCAAGGCCGTACACCACTATGCCCAACTGCTCGAAACCATCGACTGGGACGAGGACGCCCGCAAGGTCATCGAGAAGGACCAGGCCGACGAAGACGGGCACATCAGCCGCTGGAAGAGCATGCTCGCCGCGGTTTCCCCTGTCCCGGCGGAAGCCTGACCCCCTTTTCCCGACAGTCTCCAAAAGAGCGGCCATTCCCTGTGAACTTCTTGCGTCCGCGCGCGCATCTGTCTGTAGGAAAGGACGATGATGAAGCCGGATGCAAAACTCGCTGAGCACGTGCTCATCACCCGCTGCCAGCTTCGCGACAGGCAGGCCCTGGCGGAGCTGATCGAGCGGTACGAGCGGCCGGTCCGCTACTTCATGGCCGGCTCGTGGACGATGTGGACCTAGCCGACGAGCTGTTTCAGGAGACCTGGTTGGCGGTCATCGCCAAGATTCACACGCTTGACCATCCGGAACGATTCACCGTGTGGCTCTATCGAATCGCCCGAAACCGCGTGTACCAGGAGTTCCGGCGAAGAAAACTGACCGTGGAGCTCGATGAATCGATCGCGGCCCCGGATGACCCTGAGGAAGAGATTCTATCCTTTGAGGATATCGCCAGGCTCCATCGGTGCCTCGGCGAGCTCAAGCCGTGGCAGAAGGAAGTCCTGATGCTCCGGTTCATCGAACAGATGTCCTACGAGGAGATCGCCGAAGTCCTCGACTGCAACCTCGGGACGGTGCGGTCTCGAGTTCATCAAGCGAAGTTGGCCCTCAAAGAAAAACTGGAGAAACCATAATGGCTGCTGAAGAGAACATCAGAGATGAGCTGCTCAAGCAAAACGGTGAGAGCGCCGAGAAGATGCGGGAACTGCGGGATAAGATCCTGGCCAGAGACGAAGCGAGGGTCGCGAGGATGAAGAAGCTGACGATCATCACCTGGGCGATCATCGTGCTGAGTCTGGCCACGGCCTTTTTCATTCGTCTGTTATTGCCGGAAATCCGAGAGCCCGGTTTTCGGTCAGCCGTCGCATACGAGCCCTACGCACGGGTCTTTTTTGCTGTCGTGTGGGGTCTGACCATGATTGCGGTCTTTTTCACGATTTCGTTCTACATCAGGTCGCGAGAGTTGGGCACGCGTCAGATTCAGGCCCGGCTGGCCGGGATCGAGGAACAACTCAAACGGATCGCGGAAAAGCAATGAACGGTCAAGCATGAATAAAAAGTCGGCCGGTCCAGGTCATCCCTCGGCGAAGCATCCGTGCACTGCGGATGACGACCTGGAGTCGGCCGATCTTGTCGTTTCTCCCGCTCCAAGCCGCATACCCATCCACGGGCCTCCTACCACTGGCTCCTATTTCTCATGCCGTACGATAGAATGGGCCGGCCGGGGCACGTTCACCCAGAAACGAGAGACCTGCGAGTGAGAGTAAGGAGAGATATGATGCTGGGTGTATTGAACGAAGTCCCCGGCGCCCGGCCCAATCGTTTGTCAAAGAAATCTGGCAGCTTCTCACTTCACCGCCAGTCAATCGTACTCACAAGTATGTAGTAATTACTCTTAGTACCAAAACCGTGTTCTGAGAATTCTTGGAGAAAAAAGGAAATTGATTAGGTGGACTCGACGTTGCCGAGTCGAGGCGAGCGGCGCAGCGCCACGTCCATGATGCCCCGCTTGTTGCGGAAGATGGCGGCCAGGCGTCTGGGGACCCTTGGTCGCGCGTTTCGCCCTTGCGGCCGGACGCCTGCCCGGTTTGCCGGGGCCATTAAGGATTTCACTCGCCAAGGCCCTGTAGTCGGCCGCTCCGCGGCTGCGTGGAGCATAGATCAGGACTGGCTTTCCAGCCGCGGGAGCCTCGGCCAAGCTGACGTTCCTGTGAATCGTCGTGCCGAACACCAGCGTGCCGAATATATCTCGCACCTGTCGCTGCACCTGCACATTGAACGCGGCGCGCTTCTCGACGAAGGTCAGCAGAAAGCGGATGTGATCCGCCGAAGACGTTCCCAGGCGGCCGCGGATAACCCGGATGTTCTGCAGCAGCCGTTCGAGTCGCTCCGGGGCGTAGTAGTACTCCTGGACTGGAATGACGACGTCCGTGGCGGCCAACAGGGCGTTCAGTGTCAGCACGCTCATCGAGGGCGGACAATCGATGATGCAGGAATCGTATTGGTCGCAGACGCCGAGGAGATTCTGACTGAGCAGCAGCTCTTTGCCCGGCGTATTGGCCAGCCGCACTTCGGCGTTAGCCAGCAGCACATTGCACGGGACTAAATCCAGGCCCGCCACGCCGGTCCGCACGATGGCGCTGCCCAGCAGGCCGTCAGTCCGGAGCAGAACATCGCAGATCGTCTTCTCGAAGGAATCCGGGTCGCAGCCCAGCCCGAAGGTCGCATGGGCCTGTGGGTCCAGGTCGATCAGAAGGACTTTGTGGCCGAGTTCCACAAAGGCCGCCGCCAGATTGATGGCGGTAGTGGTCTTGCCGCATCCGCCCTTCTGATTGACAATCGAGATCGTTCTCACGGCATCACCCCGGGTCCATGATACAGGTCGCTCCGCGTCCGTGCGATCTATGATCTTTAAAGTATACCCGCAACGACGCCGCCGGTCAATTTGCGCCAACAAAAAGGACCGGTCCTTTTGGCGGGCCGGTCCAGGAAGTGAATCGCGTAAAGTGCCGTGGGCGACAGCAGATTTACACGGAAGGTTTCTCCTGCGGTTGAGGCGACGCGGACGGTCCGTTTTTCTCGGACTTCGGCTCCGCATTGCCCTTTCTGTCCAGCAGCTTCTCTTCGAGCTGCTGCATGCGTTGCTGGAGTGCTCTATCTGATCCTGGAGCTTCTCGATCGTGCGGTCTTTCTCCTGGGCCAGGCGGTCCATATCCACCTGAGGCAGAGCATTGAAGAACTTCTGGTACACCTCCGGCCGGGCGGCTCGGGCAGCCGGAGCCTGCCCGAGAAGCGGAAATCCTTCTTCGCGCTTTCCACAGCTTGCTTTGCTGAGTCGCGATACTTCTCCGGGAGCTTGTCGATCTCCCCCACCGTGGCGCTGTAATCTGTCCCCCCAGCTCGCACCACGACTTTCGTATCCGCCTCGGCCGGATTGCCTTCGATGGTGATCGTGCATTCCTGACCATCCACCGTGTGCTTGTACGTGTACGTTTCCTTGAAGAATTTTCTGAAGTCGATGTTGAAATCGGGAAGCTTATCAAAGGGGATTTGCACCCACTCGTTGCCGTCAGGTCCGATCTTGAAGACATTTCCCGGCCGCCAGGACGTGACCGGCTCAGGCTCCGACGGATATTTCCAGTCCATCTTGCCCAGCGGCTCCAACTGGAGCTCCACGGTCTTTCGCTGGCCGAGGTGAATCACGTCGAGCGACACCTTGGCGCCGACGCCCGCCTTCTTCACGGTCTCGATGAACTGGTCGAGATCCGCAGCTTTCTGGCCCTGAAAGGCGATAACGATGTCGTCGCGTTCGAGCCCAGCCTTATCGGCCGCACTGCCGACGCTGATGTTCATCACTCGCAGCCCCTGCCCCGGCTCCAATCCCAAGTGCTTTGTGAGCAGCTCCGGCAGAGGCGTCCCATCCAAAAGCACGCCGATGAAAGGCTGATTATCCTGCCCATGAGAGATCGACCCGAGAACCAACAGGGCCGCACAACTGAATAGAATCGCTTGCTTACGCATTATGATCTCCTTTCGCGGATGCTTACATAGGACGCAACTTGGTGCGGTAATCAGCGGTCTTGACCAATCCTTCACGGACTCCCTGGACGAGCCATTGTTCGCCGGTGGGACTGGTGAAGACATAGTAATCGACCTCTCCGGTCGTCGGATGCGAGGTCCCGTATCCGGCCAACTGCGGCCCGGCAGGCCGAACGTCCACCGGCCGGGAGGTGTCTGTAGCGACTGGCACGGGCCCAACGGCCTGCGTCGGGGCCTGGGTGCCCGAGACCGCCACGAAATGAAGCGCCAGGCCCAGGATAAGCCCAGCGGCCAGGCCCACGGCAAACCGCCAATGGCCGCCGATCCGTATGATCCGCCGGTAAGAGGACTTTGTGCTCTGTTGCCAGGCCCGCTCGAAGACCTGGTCTGCAGAGGCCCCCCCAGAAACCTCTGCAGCCACAGCCTGGCAGCTACTCTCACGGAGGCTGCGCAACTGCTCGAGCAACTCCTTTGCCTGGCCGTTGGCAGCGATTTCGCGTTCGAGGATCTGCCGCTCGCCGGGCAATAGCTCGCCATCGATGAGCCGGCCGATCAGTATTTCCAGCCTGTCATTGATCTCATTCATCGTTCACGCACCTGATGTCTGCTCTGCCTATCACCTGATCTTGAATCATCCGCCGGGCCCGCACGAGGCGAATCTGCATCGTCGTCAGCGGCACGTCGAGCACCTCGGCCATCTCGGCGTAGGTCAGCTCGCCCGTGTGCGCCAGCACGAACACCTCGCGGTACTTCTCGGGCAGCGTCTTGACCGCCTCGAGAATCCGGCTGCACAATTCACTTTTCTCAACGTCCTGCAAAGGGTCGCGGACGTATGCATCCAGCTTCAGCGACAGGGTGCCCGGATCGACCTGGATCTTCTCGTGCGTCCGACGCCGGTAGTGCTTGAGGACCTCCCGGCGGGCCACCGCCGCAAGCCAAGCCCGAAACCGTTCCGGCTCACGCAGCGTGTGAATCCTCGTGATCACCCGAAGACACACCTCCTGCAACACGTCATCCAACTCCTGCGTGTCGGTCAACACGCTGTACACCAGACCCTTGAGCCAGCCCCAGTTGCGCTTCAGCAGCAACTGCAGGGCCTCTTTGTCGCCCCGTTGGGCGGCACAGGCCAGTGCCGATTCATTTTGCACCGTCATGTCCATCACATGGCCTCTTTACCCATACTGATGCCGGGGGGAAAGCCTCTCATACATGATTCTCGTCATTTTTTTGCCGCGGCACGCCCTTTGGCACACGATTTTATTATCGGCCGCAAAGCCTGGCCCGATTACCCACGAATTGGCGCCAAACCCCTGAACAAGGCCCTATCCCCGCTGCGCAGGCACGCGCCAGCCGGTGCCCGTGCAAATTGGCTTTGTTTTGCAGAATTGTCCACGCGGTTTTCTCCGCCCTGCCGCCTTCTCCTGGGAAACTGGCTTTGTTTCGCATGCTCACGCATGCCACCGGCGGCATGCCGTGGCGCTCTTATTGCTCTTCAATCCGCACTCCGCAATCGCCAATCCGCAATCGCCGGCCCCCGGCCCCGCAATTGGCTTTGTTTCGCATGATGGCTTATCCTCCGCGGCCGAGTCAGGTGCGTTTGTTGTGACGCCGTAAGGCGTTTCTCTCGATGGCCCTTTGACAGACTCAAGAGATGCCCTTACGGGCCTGCTACAAACGGACCCGTCTGCCTCGATTGGCTTTGTTTCGCACAATGGATCAGCCCCCGGGACCCGGACCGCCTCGCTTGACACTTCACACCTCAAACTTGAAACTCCCTTCGATTGGCTTTGTTTCGCACGATGGGTCAGCCCCCATGTGGCCCAGCCGCCCTCGGCTGGGATCACCCCCGAGGGCGGGGGTGCTACCTGAGACTTCCCCCAATTGGCTTTGTTTTGCGTAATCGCCCATGCAGCCCCCTTCGGCCTGTCGTCTCCAGCCTGTCCCCTGCAAATTGGCTTTGTTTTGCATAACTTGGCCCCCGCTGATGGTGATGCGTCCCTGACGAGTCACGGCAGGACCTCCCAGCGTTTAGGATTTATGATTTGTGATCTTCGATGTGTGATTTGGGCACGGCCTGCCTGGGCACGCCGGCGCTGGGTGAGACTTGTGCGTATGACCATATATTAGAGACACTCGTCCAGCCAGATTGTTACGGAAACTTCTGTTAAATGATGAAAATACTTCCAACCTATTTGGCTCAGTGACTTACAGTGCTGCGTCTTATGCACCGAGATGGAAGACTCGCCCGCCCTCTCCATGCCTCAAATAATGAACAATGAAGACACGGCCCTCCATTTCTTTGTCTTGACCCACCCCCGAGGGATGGTCTGTGGACTTCACAAGATGGCGGGTGTAGACTCGTTCAGAAATAGACCATCCGCAGGAAGGACGGACCAAGGTTTCTGTGGGAGCCGTAAGGATGAACATGAACAGTGTCGATCAAAACAGTCTCGTAAGTACAGGGTTGATGGTCGTGGTTGGGGCTGACGCATTTAAGCGTCTTCTGGGACCGACCGCCGATTATATGGGTGGGGAATTCAAGAATCTCGCCGAGAAGTGCGTCACCAACCTCGGCCGAATCTTCAAAAGTGCCACAAAGAGGCTTGGCCCGAAGATAAATGGGCCCGGCGGTATCAGCCCACGCGTTCTCAAACAAGTCTGCTCTGAGGGCGCGTTTGTCGAGGATGAGCTTGCGGCAGAATATTACGGCGGCCTATTCGCCTCTGCCCGTTCCCCCGATGGCAAAGATGATCGTGCACTCCCGCTTTTGTCCATAGTTCGGGACCTGTCAGTTTACGACTTGCGGCTTCACTACCTCATATACTCGATGGTTCGCGCACAACGGCATCGGGAAGCACGTATCCCTAAGAGATACTCTGTGGGACTGGCGGATAAGCATACGTATCCCGTATTCTCTCTATGTTGATCGCATGGGAATTCGGGTGAGCGGCAACGAAATAAGAGAGTTTGCCGACCAATCGCTTTTTACGCTCGCCAGATACGACCTGATCGGGAAGCACGACACGTCGATGGTCTACACGCTCAGCGAAGAGGACAGGGCGAAGGGGATTGCTGAGCCTGGAATTGGGGTCGAACCATCGCATTTTGGCGTGAAACTGTTCCTCTGGGCACACGGGCATTCCGATAAGCAGATAGATCAAATCTTCGACCCCAGTATTGAGTTGCCCGCCTCGGCGGATATGCCCACTGGTCCCACCACCGCGCCGACAGAATGAATCAAAGAAAGGCCCGAAGTAGCATGGAGGGAAATCGGGCTGTGCCTTCATTATTCGTTATTCGAGCGGTGTAGAACGCGGGGGAAGTGTCCAGGGGGGGCCGTGTCTTCACTATTCATCATTTGAGGCGTAGAGAAGGCGAGGCAGCATCGTTTCTTACTCAAGATGCGCAGGGGAGCGACGGCAGGATGCCGACGGGACGCAAGGCCCCTCGCGGCCTCGCCACGAAAAAACGCGCTACGCCATCGCTACAAGCGTCGCAATCCCTGGAGGCTCCTCCATTGGCACGGTGGAGTCCGTTTGGAGTTCCGCGTTTACGCGGTCCTGGGCCGCCTGAAGGCGGGACTCCCAACGGGTGCTTAATCGGCCGGGAGGAGGTAGATATTGCGGAACTCGATGGGGCCGCCTTCGCTCTGGAGGCCGATCCAGCCGGTGTTCGGCTTAGCCTTGATGCCTTCGTTCTGCAGGACGCCGTTGATGATGCAGCGGATTGTGCCTTTTTTGCACAGGATCTCACAGACGTTCCATTGCCCGGCGGGCTTCTCGCTGGTCGGCGAGCGTTTCTCGACAGCCACAAACTGCTTGGTCGGGTTCTGCCGGGCGATGCCGCTGACGGTCAGACCGGCGCCGTTCATGAGCACGAAGTCCCCGGCATGCCAGCCTTCAATTGGCATTCGATGCACGTCGGCCAGACCTGGTCCGGCTCGTTCATATGCAGCAGGATGCCGCTGTTGCCGGGGGTCTGGGGCCAGCGCCACTCCACGTGCAGCCGGTAGTTCTTGTATTTGTTCTCGGTGCGCATGTAGCCGTCGGGTTTGCCCGTGCAGCGGATGATGTGAAGGTGGATGCGCCACACGTTATTGACGTCCACGCTCTCGGCGACATAGCGATGCCAGCCGGTGAAATCCTCGCCGTTCCACAGAACCACTTTTTCCTTCGGCGACGGGCTCTTGGACGCGCTGCTGCAGCCCGCCAGAGCACACCACGACACTACTGCAACCACCCACCCGATTCTGTTCACCGCTGGCGACATGATTTTTTGTCCTCACCAAGATCAAAGAATGTCCCACGAGGTCCCTTGCGAGCGTTGCGGCCATCCCTCGCAGGCCCGGCACGCATTTTCAGCCCGGCCGAACGCTGATCGTCCTAATTACTACCGGACTCGACCCCCGTCAACTCGAAAATGCCCCCTTATCACCGGCCCCTCTCCCGCGGCTCCTCCGGCGCGTCTGGACCCCGTTTTCGGATACGCACGACTCGATAGATGATCCTGGCGCAGCGGCTGTTGGGACGGGCGCGGGCCCAGGCCAGGAGCTTGTCCTGCAGCAGGAATACGCAGGCCGAGCAGCTCCAGCCCCACCAGGATCAGCCAGGATCCCGGCGTCAGCGGTGTCACGAGGGCGACGAGTCCCACAACGATCAGGATCAGCCCAATCGCATATCTTATGACCTTCTTTATCGAGATCATCCCACCCCTATTGTCGCCGACAGGGGCGATCGTGCCGCAGGCTGACGATCTTCACTCATGCCATCCCGCGGTTCATCACTGATTCGGCCGGCGGGCGAGGATCGACTCGATCTCGTCCATGGTGCGGTTCATCACGGCTATCGTCTGGCGGAACGGCTCCGGCGTCGTCATGTCCACCCCGGCTTTCTTCAGGATTTCAATCGGGTAGTCCGACCCGCCGGCGGAGATGAAATCGAGATACCGCTGAGCGGCGCCGGCCCGGCCGCTAAGACCTCCTCCGCCATCGCCGTGGCGGCGGTGAAGGACGTCGAGATACTGGTACACGTAGAAATTGTAGTAGAAATGCGGGATGTAGGCCCACTCCACGGCGTAGAGGTCGTCGATCTGGCAGATGCCCTTGTCCTGCCCGTAGTACTGCCTGAGGATGTCGCCGTAAAGCTCGGTGAACGTGTCGCCCGTCAGCGGCTCGCCCCGCTCGGCCTTCTCGTGGATGCGAAGCTCGAACTCGGCGAATTGCGTCTGCCGGAACACGGTGCCGCGAATCTCGTCCAAGTAATTCATCAGCAGTGACAATCGCACGTCGTCGTCCTTGATCTCGTTGAGCATCTTGTGGATCAGCAGGCGTCTCGTTGAACGTCGAGGCGACCTCGGCCACAAAGGTCGGGTACTCCGCCAGCGGGGTAGGGCTGGCTCTTGTTCGCACTAGTAGCTGTGCAGGGCGTGGCCCATCTCGTGAGCCAGCGTGCTGACGTCGTCATACCGGCCGTTGTAGTTCAGCAGGACGTACGGGGTGCACGTCGTACGCGCCGCCGTTGGAGTAGGCCCCGGAGCACTTGCCCGGCGTCGGGTACACGTCGATCCATCGCTTGCTCGAACGCCTTCTCTGCCGCCGCCCCGGTACTCCGAGACCCAGCGGCGTCAACGCCCTCCGATACAGACTTCCTGGCCTCGTCGAAAGCCGTATTTGAGGTCCAAGCCCTTGACGACCGGGAGCATAGATGTCCGAGTACTTCAGCGAGGTCCACGCCCAGCATGCGCTTGCGAGAGCTGGAAGATACCGATGAAAGGTCCCCATGTTCTCGTTGCACATTGGCGACAAGCTTCTGATAGACCTCGGTCGGGGATGTTGTTTTTGTCCAGGGCTCGCTGGAGGGCAGGATTCATAATTCCGCGTCCTGGCGTAGAAGACGTGCGGTTTGCAGGTGAGAGTAGAGGTCCACGCCGAAGGTCTGCCTGAACTTGCCGACGGCCGAGCCAGAAGGCCTGAAAGACCGCCTCGCGGTCCCGCCCGGTTCGGCAAGGCGGTCTAGTGCCTAGCCGGACTTGTTGAGCACCGCGGCCGTGCCGTCGCTCAGCTTGATCTCGGGGTACGGCATCTCCGCGTTGCTGAAGACCGTGTAGATCGAGCCGGGGCCGTCCGCCATCTGCCCGGTCCGGGCGAGAATCTTCTCCTCTTCCTGCGAGAGGGTGTGGACCTTGCTGCGAAGGATATCCAGCAAATACAGCCGATAGACCTGCAAGCCAGGCTCGGCGGCGATGAAGCCCTCGATCTTCGCCGTGTCGAGCGTGACGATCTCCGGCTCGATGAACGATGCCCTCGTGCTGTATTCGGTGACGAGCTGCTCGATCGCCTGCTTCATGGCTAAGGACGTGGCGTCTCGCGTGTCCTGATCGGATTTCATCGATGCGTAGCTGTGCAGCCGGCTCAGGTCCTTGGAGATATCGCTGTTGAGCTTCAAGCAGGCCAGCAGCGGCGCCGCCGACTGGGTCAGTTTCCCCCGGTATTGCAGGATCTGGTCGAGCCGGCCTGCAAGGTCGCTTTTGGCCTGTGCCCACGCCTGATCGCCGGGGTACAGGTCCTCCAGCCGCCACGTTTCGGCCGCCGGCACATCCGAGCGTTGACGCATCTGGCCCTTACTCTCGGCCGTGAACAAGGAGATTCCCATCATCATTGAAGCACCCAGTACCCATGATCGCGTCATTCCTTTTCCTCGTCTACAATTCGACACGTCCACCACGGCTGCCCCCAATCCCACTACTATAGACGCCCAGACATCCTAAGGTCCAGCCATTCGCAGCGTCAAGGCATTAGCGTCGCCGCACTTGCTCCGGTCCCCTCCCGACGGTACCATCTGACAATGCTCGTGGAAGGATTCCTGTTGGGGATTGCCAGCGGCGGCGTGTGCCTAACCTATTGTGCACCGGTGCTGGTCCCCTACCTGCTCGGGGAGGCGAGGACCGTGCGAGCCAATCTCGCGCCGGTCGGCGGCTTCCTCGCCGGGCGGCTTGCGGGGTACATGACCTTTGCCGTCCTGGCCTGGCTTGCCCACCGGCTGCTCGTCGAGCATTTGCCCCACCAGGAGGCGATACTTGGCATCGTCACCGTCGCTCTGGCCCTGCTCCTGATCACCTACGGGTTCACCGGCCGGGACCGCCATTGCCCGGCAATGCCGGCCAGATCACGACGAGGGAATACCACGATCCTGCCCGTAACGCTCGGGTTCCTGACCGGAGTGAACGTCTGCCCGCCGTTTCTGTTGGCCTTCAGCAACGCCGCTCAGTTCTCGCAGCTCTGGCAAAGCCTGCTCTTTTTCGCTGCGTTCTTTGTCGGGACGTCGGTCTACATTGCCCCACTTCCCTTGGTGGGCCTGGCCGGCGGGTGCGAGAGAATCCGCATCATCGGGCGGCTGGCCGCTGGTGTTGTGGGCCTGTTTTACCTATACTCAGGGGTTGTGACTACGGTAACGGCATTGCATTGAGGTATTGAAGATGGCGGAAGGCGACAGCAATGCACGGCGTCTGGTCAAGGCGATTGCCCTGACGCTGCCGCTGGCGTTGATCATGCCGATGATGGTCACGGGTGGCCAGCCCGTGCCGAAGGAGACGATTCGACTCATTGGAATGGCCGTCGCCTACGCGTTCACCGTGGGCACCTTCTTCCTGATCGTCTTGACCGGCCGGACCTACAAGTACCGCTCCGCGATCTTCATCGTCTATGCCGTCTGCTTCGTCATCACCTTCATCCCGGCGCTGATCGAAACCCGCGGCAGCATGGCCGTCACCCGCACAGACATGATCCAGGGCCACACGCCCTTCTGCCACATGGTCATTCCGATGACCCTGATCCCGGCGGCCCTGTCGCGCACGATCATCTTCCCCGGCTCCATGCTGGAGGGCTTCGCCTCGATCGGCTCGATGCTCGTGCTGTGGCTCGGGGCGTCCATCGCGCTGGGCCGGGGCTGGTGCAGTTGGGTCTGTTTCTACGGCGGGCTCGACGAGGGCTTCTCCAGGATCGGCCGAAGGCCCGTCATCAAGAGCATCAGCCGCAGATGGACCTACCTGCCGTTTGCGGTCCTCGTGGCCGTCATGCTGTTGTCGGCGGCGACGTTGACGCCCATGTATTGCTCATGGCTGTGCCCGTTCAAGGCCGTCACGGAGTTTCAGGCCGTGACCTCGGCGACCATTCTGGTGCAGACGGTCATCTTCGTGTCCCTGTTCGCGGGCCTGGTCGTCATTGGCCCGCTGCTGACCAAGCGAAGGATCCAGTGCGGCCTGTTCTGCCCGATGGGCGCCTTTCAGTCCTTCACGAACAAGGCCAACATCTTCGACATCCGGATCGATCCGGCCAAGTGCGTGCAGTGCGGCCGATGCGAGAAGGCCTGTCCCACGTTCTCCATCGATCGCGACACCATCGCCCAAGGCACGACCCGCATGAGCTGCACCAAGTGCGGCCGATGCGTCGACGAATGTCCCAAGCAGGCCGTCTCCTATCACATCAAGGGCACGCCGGTCGGCGTCAAGTCGCACATCGCCCGCATGGCGTTCCTCTATCCGGCCTTTTTGGTCCTGGCCATCATGAGCAGCGGCATGGTCAGCGGCGCCGTCTACCGCCTCCTGCTGCTGGCAACCACCGGCAGCCTGATCAAATGAGGAGTCAGCCGATGTCTCGAATCGTGAAGTATCTTGCCTACGCCTGGGCCTGTGTGGCCGCACCGATCGTGCTGGCCATCTTCATGGGCATGCCCTTCTTTGCAGGCAAGCTCGTCGCCGTCACCGGCCTGCACGTCCACCCCGTCTATACCGGCGGCGAGGTCGCCCAGACCGTCGATCACGGGCGATACCAGACCCTCGTCCATCGCCCCGTCTTCGACGGCCTGATCCGCGACAGAGACGCCGGCTTCGTCCAGATTCAGTGGCAGGCCAAGGACGCCGACCTGCCCGCGCTGATCGACGAACAGATCGATTTCGACCACGACGGGAAGGCGGATTTCCGAATCCAACTGAACACCAGGACTGATGCGATCACTCTCGACCCGTTCGACAACCGGGTGCTGAACGCCCACGACGTGATCAGGGTGCACAACTCGCGAATCCTGCGGGTGAACCTGCAGAAGACATCTGACTGACGCGCAGCCTCGACCAAGGCTCGTCGGCGCGGCGCGGACGGCGGGATTGGCAAGCGGCAGCCTGCCAAGAGTCCTCCCATCCGCCAGCGGCAAAACCCTCGGCCTTGCCGCTGCCACCCGTCAAGGGTCAATGTGAATTCCCATTGCCAGGCGGCTTGGCGACGGTCTTCGTCCGCCAGTAGCGTTTTCCCGACAGGAAGGCGGCGGTGCCGTGACGTTTGATCCGGGTCAGGTTGCGGATGTGGGCGTCGCCGTGGCCGAGCTTGAGGAAGTCGAGCTTCGTGCAGGTCTTGAACAGGTCACACTGCCAGCAGCCGTCGAATCCCTTGTCCCGATTGCACATGCGGATCTCGCAGTGCGGCGGCCCGCCGTTGCCTCGACACGTCTTCTTGCAGCGCAGCTTCGGCAGTGTCTCCAGCACCGCACAACATTGCCCAAAGCCCTCCAGGGCTTTGAAGAATGGGATCTTCGCGAGGATTTTCGACAGGTCCGCGAACCGCTCGCGGTCAAGCTCCTTGCGCAGGTCCCGCGCCAGATTGGCAATCGTCCCGCGATAGCCTGAGCAGTCGCCGCAATACAGGCCGCAGTATGAGATCAGTCTCTCCTGGTCGCTCAGAACGCCCTTATTGCCGACCGGTTTCACTCGCCGCGACTTCCCTTTCGTCGTCTTCACCGCCATCACTTGACCTCCACGTGCGGACAGAGCACGCCAAAACCGAATCGAAAGAGCCACCCGACAAATCGGAACACGCATGCGTTATGGTAGACGACTCCGCGACGGATTGCAAGCCCGCACGTGTGATAGCGGCGCCCGCCGTCGACAGGGGAAGACTGTCTCTCAATAGAAAGGGCCCGCACACGTAACGGCGCGGGCCCTGTGTCATGCCTGGCAAGAGCCGCTGTCGAATGGACGGCGTCCCTGCTATTTCTTGATCGCCGAGGGCTTGGTCAGTCCGATGTCATCCACGTAGAGCAGGCCGGCCCCGCCCGGCTTGGGATTGCCCCGGTCGCCCACGCCGATGGCCATCGACTTGATGCGACTGAGGTTTACTGGGGCGAAATCAGCCAGCGAGACTTTCCACTCGGTCCACTTCGTTGCGGTGACAATCGCCGCGTTGGGACAGACAACCACGGCCGAGTGATTGGCTGTGTCCTTCAGTGCAACATAGAGTGATCCGGCGGCATTGCCCGCTTTGGCCTGGACGTAGAGGACAAGCCCATCGGCTCCGTCGGCCGTCCAGTCCTGGGCCGTCTCGAAGGTCCTCTCCGCTTCGCTGTACCACGGAGAGTTGACGTTGTTGTAGTCCAGCGGCATCGATTGTTTGCCGCCGTGGACGATCGTCTGCTCGGCGAACGGAGCGGCGGTGTAGCCCACCGTGGCGCCGCTGCCGTTGCCCGGATTGCCCGGCGCCGGCTCTGTGTAGCCAAATCCGTCGATCCAGGTCTGGAATATGCGGCCGCCGACCTCGTCCGTGTAGCTCTCGAAATCATCCACGGGGATCACAGTCGTGAAACTCCAGACGGAGCCGGTTTGGACCGCATCACCGGGGCCGATCTCATCGACCCGCCAGAAATAGGTTGTCACGGGCTGAAGCTCGCCCGGCGAGAAGTTCGGGTCCTGGAACTCTCCTTTGTCCGTCTGGGCCGTGCCCTGGGCGACCGCGTTGGGGTCGTCGCCGAAGTACACGTGGTGCGTTGCGGCGCCGATGCCGGCCGACCATCGCAGCTCCGTCGTGGGCGACGCCGTATTCGACGCGTCTGCCGGGGAGGGGTCATAGGCCGTGTAAGGCTGGGCGAGGAAGCTCCACACGTCGCCCGTGTAAACCGTCTTCAGGTCCGCCCCAATCTCATCCACCCGCCAGTAGTAGGTCGTCCCGGGCTGTATCCCGGGCCGGTAAAAGAACATGGTGAGGGCCTGGCGGGACCCGCCAAGTCCTTCGCCGTCAGGTTCGGGTCCAGACCCACGTAGATATTGTGCAGCTTGACCGTGTCGACGGACTTCCACGTCAGCAGCGCCGAGATCACGTCCCTGGCGCCGTCGGCCGGCGTGGGGTGCCAGGCCTTGATCCGCGGGGAGGCGGGGATCTGAAAGAGCTGCTTCACTTCATCCGCCGATATGGCACGGCTGTAAATGCGGGCCTCGTCCAGAACACCATCGAAAGCCTCATGTTCGTCCGGGTTGCTATCGTCGCTGATCGAGGCTACGGGGTCGAGGGCGGTCAGCCCGGTGTAGGTCCCTTCCCCCACCTTGGCGCCGTTTACATAGACCACATAGTTGCCGTTGTTCCAGGTCAGAACGACGTGGTGCCACTTCTTGGTAGCCAGGGGCACGATGTCCGTCTGGCGGGCGTGCGTATCACCGAGACCCAGCGACAGCGTATTCGCACCGCTGTTCATGTAGATCTGGATGCGGTCGGCGTAAGGTGGACGGGTGGTATGCCCGAAGAAATAGCGGGTCCGCCCCGCCTGGGGCTCGTTCAGGTACCCCCACACGGAGACCGTCCCCGCCGCCACGGACATGCCGGTCGTGGGGAACTGGACGCCGGCTTCGTCCTCCGTGGTTGCGAGGGACAGGCCACCTCCAAAATGCCCGGGAACCCATTCCACGGCCTGCCCATAGACGGTGCCGTCATGCCCGTTGCCGGACGAGTCGGCGGCCATTGTCCCACTCTCCTCATCCAACTGAAAATAGGAGACCAATCCCGCCTGAATATCCGCTCGCACCACTCCTGTCGCGATGGCGAGAAACGCGATGATGCATATCGTTGCGATCAGCCTCTTGAACATACGCATCCTCCGAACACGATAGAGCCATGCACCCAGGCCGGTCCGCAGACGCTGCGGCGGCACAAGTGCCTTGAAGGCAGTATTCACTCTCGAGCGTCACTGCCAATTGTAGGCACGTGGCAACGGAAATGCAAGCGGGAAATCCCGAACTTGTGTCACGAAATCACAGATCCGCCGGCTCCTGCCTCGTCGTGAGCGTCAACAAGGGCGTCCCGGCCCGAGGGAAAATGCCGGGGCCCACGTCGTGTGAACGTGGGCCCCGGGTTTCAATCATTGGCAAGCACGGCCGCTGGCAGCTATTGCTTGATCACGCGAACGTCGTCGATGAACAGCATGCCCGTGCCATCGGCCGCCGGATTGTTGCGGTCGCCGACGCCGATGGAGATCTTCTTGATCTTGCTGGCATTGACACTGGTGAAGCTGCTCAGCGGCATCTTGACCTGATACCACTTCGGCGAGTTCACGGCCGTGGCATCGGTCGCCACAGCGGTCTTGCCTGTGCTGTCCTGAAGAGCGACATACAGGTTCTGGACGCTGTTGTACGTCGCACTGTCGATCACGGCGCCCTGCCACTGGCCGGTCACGCTGCCGGTGGTCTTGATGCCGTCGAACTGGAACGTCCGCTGCTCGCCGGCCTGATGCGATGTGACGCATAGACCGATGCACACCGGATCAGTCATGACCACGCTCGTCGTGCCGATCAGACTCCAAGAGCTGCCATCGGCTGAGACATAGCCCGTGAACGTGTCGCCCATGCGCTCGATCTTGACCCAGTACGGCGGAGCAATCACCGCGGTCGAAGTGCTGTTCGACGTGGCGTCGTTGCGCCCATATCCAGGCCGTTCGTCGCGCGGTTCTGGAAAGCCGCGCCGTTGCCGGCGGCCCCATCCGTGTTGGCCGTCATCTCCATTTGGGCAGAGGCTGAGTTGCCGTTGACACTCTGGCGAATCATCACGCCGCCCTTGGCCCAGGTGTTGGTGCCTGCGCCAATGCTGACGACCCTGGCGATGATCGTGCCATCGCCGCTGAGGCTCTTGTAGGCATAGGTGAACTGATCGCTGGCGTCCCAGATATCTGCGCCACTGCCAGTCAGGGACATCTTGCCGCCGGTCTCGGTCACGGCCGTGGTGGTCACAGCCGGATAGCCGTAGACGTACAGGCTCAGCGTGTTGACCCCGTTGACCGTCCAGTTCTGAGGCGAATCGAATGTCCGCACGGCCTCCGAATAGAACGGGCTGTCGGCGTTGTTGTAGGCCAGTGGCATGGACTGACCGCCGCTGTGAACGATGGTCTTCTCGGCGAAGGGCGCATTGGTATATCCGACAGTCGAGCCGGTGCCGTTGCCCGGATCGCCCGGAGCAGGCGTGGTGTAGCCCCAGCCATCGATCCAGGTCTGGAAGATTCGGCCGACGTCCTCGTCGGTGTAGCTCTCGAAGTCATCGACCACCAGGAAGTTAGCCGTCGTGAAGCTCCAAACGGCGCTCTTCCACGGGCTGTCGGCGCTGGCTGTGTTGACCTCGTCGATTCTCCAGTAGTAGGTCTTGCCCCACTCCAAAGCACCCGGGCTCCAGCTATTGCTGGCCAGGTCCTGACTGCCCTTGTAGGTGGCGGCATCGGCATGAGTGGCGGCCGCCACAGCATTGGCGTCCTCGCCGAAGTAAATGTCATGAGTGACCGCCTTCACACCGGTAGACCACATCAGGGTCAGGTCCTGCGGGACGTTGACATCGCCATTCCTCGGGTAGATGGCCCTGGCGTGGACCGGAGGCTGCAGCGGACCGGCAGGGATGATCTCGCGAGCCAAGGTGGGCGTCTGCCAGGACAACTGGGCCACGGCTCCACCGGTATCCTCATAGTACTCCATCCGCAGCGAGTAAATCCCCGGCTGGAGGCTCAGCGCCTTGCTGACATGGTCAGTCGTGCCTTGATCGATCCAGGTATCGACGACCAGGTTGTCATTGAGCCACAGGCGGGCGCCATCATCGCTGGTGGTGATGAAGGTGTATGTGTCGGCCACCGCGACCTCCAGGTCGGCTGTCCAGCGGACCGAGAAGTGATCGACTGGGATGGACACATCCGGACTGCCTGGATCACCCCAATTGAAGTTGATCGACGAATCGATTCGCGTCAGCGCGGGCGCGCCGCTCAAGCTCTGGTTGTTGAAATACTCACCCTTGGCACCACCGTTGGGAACGGCACTGACCGTCGTGAAACTCCAGACCGGCCCGGCCTGCGTGTTGCCCATGGCGTCCACCTCATCGACCGCCCAGTAGTAGAGGGTCTGATTGGCCAACAGCGGCAGCTCAAAGCTCGCAACGTTCACGGAGCCTTCCGACACACTGGCATCGCGGGCCGCCACGGCCGCTTGATCGGTCCCGAAGTAGACCTGGTGGCTAAACGCCCCCTGGCCCGGCGACCAGCTTAGATCCACATTCGGATCGATCCACTTGTCGCCATTGCGAGGGTCCGGCGCGTAGGCGGTCACCGGGGCCATAGTGAAGCTCCAGACGTCCCCTTTATAGGTTGTCTTGCCGTCGGCCTCGACCTCATCGATCCGCCAGTAATAGGTTGTCCCAGGCTGCAACCCGGCAAAGGCAAAATACATCGTCTGCGCCGCGGGCTGCTTGCCCTTGTAGTCAGCCTGTCCGAGGTCTGGCGTGGTCCCCAGATAGACATAGTGCCACTGCGCCGACGACCCTGGGCTCCACCGCATCAAAGGCTGCGACACGCCGGTGGCACCATCGGGCGGATCGGGCGCGTACGCCTTGGGACGAAAGGCCAGCTTCTTGATCTCCGCGGCCGTCAGGATGCTGTTGTAGACGCGGACATCGTCAATCAGGCCGGTGTAGGTCTCGCTCCACATGTTGTTTCCGATAAGGAATGGTCCTGTGCCGGCGTTCATGGCGGAGCTGGTCAGCCGCTCGCTCTCAACTCCGTTGTAATAGAATATCAGTCCGCCCGCCGTGCCGGGCTTGAACGTGGCAGCCACATGCTGCCAGGTTCCGGTCTTCAGCACCGATTTGGTTCCGGTGTGATCGAGAATCCCCGGCGTGGTGAAGCGGAGGCTCGTACCGCTGGCCTTGAAGGCGTAGCCGGCGGCGCATCCGACAAACCCGTGCTCGCCGCCGAGCACTTCCGGATTGACCCAGCAGGCGATGGTAATCGGCCCATTGATGTTCAGCTTGGCAGGACTGCCGCAATCGACCCAGTCGCTGCCTTCCAATTGGAGCGCCCCGGCGTTCATGCCCGCCGCCCATTTCGGACTGCCCTGAAAGTTCCCATCGATCGCATTTCCGCTGGAGTCGTGGGCGACTGTACCGGTCCCCTCATCGAGTGTCCACCAGCCGACCAAGTCAGCCGATGTCACGGGGGCCAGCCCCAGCACACAGATAAAGATGCACAATATCGATTTGTTACGCATGGCCATTCCCCTTCTCTGAAACAGACCCGACTTTTTCAAGCCGCACGAGCCCCCCTACAACCGGGGCTCCGCGGCAACTTCACAGTCCTTCGCGAAACGCAATGTGTATGAGAAACGTTGCGACAGGTGGCTCAGGCCCGGCTTGGACCGGAACCACCTGCCGCATATCACCATGGCATACAGGCAACTTGTCCATACAGCCACGTCGTTGCCAGCACATACGAACGGACTCGAAAGCCCGCCCCTATGCTATGGCTTGATCACACGAATATCGTCGATGAACAGCATGCCTGTGCCATCAGCCATCGGGCTGTTGCGGTCGCCGACACCGATGAAGATCTTCTTGATCTTCGTGGCATTGACGCCGGTGAAGCCGCTCAGCGGCATCTGCACCTCTACCCAGGTCGCGGAATTCACGGCTGTGGCATTGGTCGTCACAGCGGTCTTGCCGGCACTATCCTGAAGAGCGACATAAAAGCTCTGGGGGCTGTTGTACTTGGGGCTGGCGATCGCAGCACCCTGCCACTGGCCGGTCACGCTGCCGGTGGTCTTGATGCCCTCGAACTGGAATGTCCGCTGCTCGCCCGGCTGGTGAGAAGTGACACAGATGCCGATGTACACTGGATCGGTCATGACCACGTCCGCCGTGCCGACGAAGGTCCAGGAATTGCCGTCGGCGGATGTATAGCCGGTGAACGTGTCACCGATACGCTCGATCTTGACCCAGAACGGCGGTGCGACCACCGCGGTCGAGGTGGCGTTGGACGTGGCGTCATTGGCGCTCATATCCAGACCGGCCGTTGCGCGATTCTGGAAGGCAGCGCCGTTGCCGGCGGCTCCGTCGCTGTTGGCGGTCATCATCATTTGGGCTGAGGCAGCGTCGCCGTCGAGGCTCTGGCGAATCATCATGCCGCCCTTGGCCCAGGTGTTGGTGCCTGCGCCAATGCTGACGACCTTGGCAATGATCGTGCCGTCGCCGCTGAGGCTCTTGTAGGCATAGGTGAACTGATCGCTGGTGCCCCAGATGTCCGAGCCACTGCCGGTCAGACTCATCTTGCCACCGGTCTCAGTAACCGAGACGCTGTTGACTTCCGGATAGCCATAGACCTTCAGGCTCAGCGTGTTCATCCCGTTGACCGTCCAGTTCTGAGGCGAATCGAACGTCCGCGAAGTCTCTGAGTAGAACGGACTGCCGGCATTGTCGTAGGCCAGAGGCATCGACTGCCTGCCGCTTCGGACAATCGTCGTCTCGGCAAACGGTGCATTGATGTAACCGACCGTGGCACCGGTGCCGTTGCCCGGATCACCCGGAGCCGGTGTGGTGTAGCCCCAGCCATCGATCCAGGTCTGGAAGATCCGGCCCGTATCGTTGTCGCCGTAACTCTCGAAGTCATCGACCACGATGAATTAGCCGTCGTGAAGCTCCAGACGGCTCCCTTCCACGGGCTGTCGGCTTCGGCTGGATTGACCTCATCGACTCGCCAGTAGTAGGTCTTGCCGAAATCCAACGTGCCCGGATCGAAGCTGGTGTTGTCCACCGTCTGCTGGCCGCGATAGGCGGCGCTGCCTTCGGTGCCGTTGGCCACCGCATCCTTGTCGTCGCTGAAGTAGACCTGGTGGGCGGTCGCCTTGGTTCCCGCGGTCCAGGTGAGCTCAAGGACCTGCGGAGTATTGGCATCATTGTTTCGCGGCCTTGGACCATAGGCCCAGAGGGCCTCGAACGGCATCAGATAGTTGCCGTGGATCAATTCGCGATCCAAGATGCCCGGACCCTGCCAAGCCACCGAGCAGTTATCCCCGCCGCCACCTTCCTTCCAGTGGGCCATCAAATAGTATCGGCCGGCTTGGAGAGTGATCGGCTTGGATTTCTGCTCGGGTACTGTCACGTTATCCCAATCCTCGGCATTGGTCCAGCTACTCACCCAGGCGATCACCACGGCACTGTCCGGATCGGAACCGAGGAAGAGCTGGGATTGGTCATCGGAGGCGATCCAGAAGGTGTAGTCGCCTGAGACCGGCACGTGCAGCCAGGCCGACAGCTTGCCAATGTAGTTGCTCAAGTCCGGGTTGGTCTGAGGGGACTCGAAGTTCGGCATCTTGTCGTTGACATCCGTCGGCGAGCCGGGATACCGCGAGTCGGCGTATATGTCGGCGATCGTGGTTCCCGAGTTGCTGTTGGTCCACATCTCACGCTTGGCGAAGCCCAGGCCCGGGATCGTCGTCGTGAAGCTCCAGACGTCGCCGACCTGCTTGGTGCCATAGGCGTCGGTCTCATCGACCCGCCAGTAGTAGGTCGTGTTCATCTCCAGCAGAGGCAGCGTCAACGCAGTGGCCGTCATGGAGCCCTGATAGGCGGCGTCAGCCCCGTTGGTCACGTCGTCCTTATTCCCGCTGAAGTAGACATCGTGCGTGAAGGCGTTCTGTCCGGCCGTCCAGGCCAGATCGACATTGGGGTCCTGGTACAGGGCCCCGTTGGGGGGCACGGGCATGTACGCCGTCAGCGGCGCCAACGTGAAGCTCCAGACATCGCCGGTCCAGATGGTCTTCAGGTCCGCCTCCACCTCATCGACGCGCCAGTAGTAGGTGGTTCCCGGGACGTTGGCCATCGCCGCGAAGAACATGGGCACTACCTGACGCGGGCCGACGAGATTGGCCGGGCCGAGATCAGGAGTCGTGCCGAGGTACACGTTATGGAATTGGGCGCTATCGCCCGGAGTCCATTTCAGAAGGCTCATCACGATTCCCAGGGCTTTGTCCGCGGGGTTGGGATCGGCCGCCTTGGGCCACCGCGGCGGATTGCCGTTGTAGATCGCCTTGACCTGGTCATCGGTCAAGGCCACGTCGAAGATCCACACATCGTCGATCATGCCCTGGAACTCGCGGTTGCTTTCATCCGTCCTGCCGATGGTCAGATCGGCCGTGCTGCCGGCCGGGACGTACGCCCCGGTGCCGGACACGCCGGCAGGATCGCCGTTGATGTAGAAGCGATGCTCGCCATCCACGACGGCCGCCACGTGGATCCACTCATTGAGGGTGAGCTTGCCCGTGCTCAGATCTCCGATGTAGCTGCCGGACGGCCCGGTGCTGAAATGCAGGGAGCCGCTGACTTCCGTATAGAGGCTGTAGATCCGGGGCGAGCCGCCCTTGGCGAGAATGCCTTGCCAATCATCGCCCGTGGGCCCCTTGAATCGCGCCGCATTGATCCAGGCGGCGATGGTGGCCTTGCCCGTGGTCGGGTTCAGGCTGGGGCTGTGCGGCACGTCCACGTAGTCGTCAACGCCATCGAACTTCAGTGCCTTGCCGATCTGTCCCGTCACCCATTGAGGGCCATTCATCAGTCTTCCGTTGTTACCCTTGCCCGAGCTGTCCTTGGCTGTTGTCCCGGAGCCATCGTCGAATTTCCAGTGCCCCAGATGCCGGCCCAGGCGCCGCTGGCCCAGCAAAGGACCAACCCGATGCTGACTAAAAGCGTGAGTTTCTTCCACATGCCGCAATCTCCTCAAAACGGACCTCTGCGAACACCTCTGCACCAACTGCGCCGGCTCGCCTGCTTCCTCCACCTGCCGGCCCCGGCCAGACCTCTGATCTCCCCGCCTGCTCAGCCACCGCCTTTCTCCCCGAATCCGGGGCAAACCAGACCACGCCCATTGGGAACCCTGCTTGTGACGTAGCACCCTGTGAAGTTCTGAAATGAGACAATGAAGCCTTGTTGCACACGCCAGGAATCACCGATTGCAGCGTGCCGGGCAGGTCTCAAACCTGTCCCCTGCGTGTGCCTGCACTGGCCGGCAAGACTCCTTCGACAGCGGGCCACGAAGAGCCACCTGACCGTTGTCCACCGGCGGTGCTCCAAGCCTTATCGGCTTGCTTTGCCTGTCAATCGATGGCGTTTGGTGCAGATTCGCAGCGCTGACATTGGAACTCGCGACTGATCGACCCACTCCATATCCTGCTTCTCCGGTCGCCATCCAACGACAGGTGCCTGTAAACCGTGGGGCAAGAGCACCCACAGGTCCCTACGAATGGCGATATTATCACCCCTTGCGGGTGAGGTCAAGCAGATTCCACTTTTTGCCGGGGGTACTTGCAGGGCCGGGTTTTAGACCCGCCCGCACGTCTTGGGCCCCAGATGCTGCTGGGCCCAGATGGACAGGCCCGAGCCCAATAGGAGGACTACGCCGCAGAGCAATTGAGGACCGTTGAGCCGCTCGTGGAAGATGGCCCGTGACAGCCCGAAGACGAGGAACGGCTGAGCCAGGCCCACCAGCATGGGGACCGTCGCTCCCATACGCTGGATGGCCGTGTAGTAGAGAACGTGAGCCAGGGCAATGCCGGTGACGCCCGAGAATACGATGGCCGCCCAGGGTCCTGCGCCCAGTTCCAGGGCCGGGCTCGGATGACCCCGCCAGAAAGTGCAGATCCACAAGCCGGCCACCGTATAAATGCTGATCACGGAAAAGCCGGTCCGCGAGTCAATGTCCCGGAACGCCGTTTTGACGCACATCGTGTACACGCCCCACATCAGGGCTTGCAGCAGGATCAGGATGATGCCGATCTGAGTGCGCTTCTCGGCAAATCCATCCTTGAAGACCAGGATGCCAAAAAGCCCGGCCAGAGACAGCGTAAGGCCGGCCCAGAAGCGGGCACTGCGAAGCAACGGTCTTTCCTCAGGGAACATCGCCAGCGAGAAGCCCGCGACCCAGAGGACGGACGTATTGGACAGCAACGTGAGAAAGCCTGGGTCGATGTGGTAGAAGGCGGCGGCGTACAGGCTTTGCATGACGACATTGGCTACCGAGGGCAGCACGGCCCGGCGCCAGGTCCGCGGATCGAGGGTTCCCCGGCGAACGACGTAGGCCAAAAAAGGCAGCCAGAAAACACAGGCCACTGAGTACCGCAGCGCGTTTTGGGACCAGGAATCGATGGGCCCGGTCAGATACTTGATGAAGACGGGTCCCGTCGACCAGAGTCCCACCGCGCCAAGGCAAGCCGCGGTGGCAGCCGTGTCGATCCGGCCGATTCGCGCCACGCTACTCATGCGAGCCGCACCGCCGGCAAGGGACGTCGCGGGCTGCCGAGATCATCCCGGATCATTGCAGCATCTCCACGACGATAGTCGCCACGGCCTCGCCGGCCCTCCTTCGCGTTATCGGCTCGACCACATCGATCAATTCATTGCTCGTTCGCGTCAAAAGGTTCCCGTCCTGCAAGTACCTGTCAATCGCCTGGAGGATCGGCTCGATGGACGTGAAGCAGGGCACAAATTCAGGCACTAAGGGCCGGTCGGCAAGGAGGTTGGGCAGCGTGAAAAACTTCGGCCGGACCAGCCACCGCCCGACCAGATGCCACATGATCGCATTCGTCTGGTACATGACCACCATCGGACAGCCGGAGGACGCCACCTCCAGCGTCGCGCTGCCGCTGGCCACGACCGCCAAGTCCACCTTCGACGCCGTGTCGCGAACCGTGTCCACCGAGTATTCGCAGACGAAGCCGGGGATCTGGTTCTGCTCCAGCAATTGTCGCTGTTCCACGGTCGGCGCCACGGCAACGAAGCTCGTCCCGGGATACTTCGCTTGCAGCCGCCCGGCGATCTCCTGCATCGGTCGCCACAGCGTCCCGATCTCCGCCGAACGTGAGCCCGGCATCAGGGCGATCCGGGCCTTGGCTGGGTCGAAATGGGAGTAGTCCCTGCGAAGGCCGGCCAGATCGCTAGGCAGTTTGTCCAGCAGCGGGTTTCCCACGAAGGTCGTGTCCACGCCTCGCTTGCGAAACCACCGCTCCTCGAACGGCAGGATGCAGCAGAGCTTGTCACACAGCCGGCGGAGCTTGCGGATGCGCCACCCGCCCCATGCCCAAAGCTGCGGCGCGACGTAGAACAGGGTCTTGACGCCCGCGTCCTTGGCCACCTTGGCCACGTGGACATTGAACGACGGCGAATCGCACACGATCGCCAGATCGACAGGATGCTGCCGCAGATAATCCCGGATACGCCCGACGAGCCTGTAGTAATGCCCGAGATGAGCGATGGCGTTGTAGCCCATCACGGACCTGCCGACCGTGCTTTCGAGCAGCTCACAGCCGGCCCCCGCCATCTTCGGCCCCCCGATTCCGACGAACTCGATCTGGGCCCCGGCCTGCTTCAGCGCAGCGATTAGCCCCGCACAGTGCGCGTCGGCACTGGGATCGTTCACGCTCACGAAAACACGTTTGTTCTTCACATCAGCCATATTCGTAAGAGGCCAATTTCTACCACCGCCGGCCCCAGACATCAACTGCCGAGGTGACGTAATCAGTGGCGCGGCGGGAGATCGAAGAGCGAGCAACGGCGTGATACTATAACGGTATGAAGACCTCCGATATAGCCCGTGATGTCGAGAACCACGCGGACAGGGCGAAAGTGATGCATATCTCGATTGATTTTGCTCGCTCGCCTCGGTAGACTGATTGCGGGATGGGCGGACGGCATCAAGGGCTTCTGTCGCCCACGCCGGCTCCGCCAAAGCAAATGCCAGTGCGCAGCATGGAGAAATGTGTCGTGAAGCTGAAAGTCATCATCCACGAACCAGAGGAAGGCGGTTATTGGGCTGAAGTGCCGGCCATACCGGGGTGCATGACTCAGGGGCAGACTCTCCAGGAGTTGATCGAGAACCTGTATGATGCCGTGCAAGGATGCTTGAGCATCGACATGAATAACATCCAACTCAAGCACAACGACAAGACGATGGAGCTTGCTTTCTGACATGAAGGCAATCAGCGGCAAACGGATGTGCAAGCTTCTTGAGGCGAAGGGGTGGAAACTCGCTCGTGTCACCGGAAGCCATCACATTCTCGTGATTTCCGGAAGGAACATCCGCATCTCAGTGCCGGTCCAGGGAAGCCAGGGTCCCAAGATCGGACTGCAGAAGGCCATCGTGGGCCTCGCGGGCATCCGGGAAGAGGAACTGTGACACCCCAGACCAGGGACAACCAGAGGTTCCTGGCCTCGCTGTGACAGGAGATTGCCAATGGACTGGAAAAGCGAGTGGAAGAGACTTGTCGCCGTGGCGACTGTCTTCCTCGCATTCTGTTACCTGCCGGTCGAGAGGTTCGGCTTCGACGGTCCGGCTATGGAATCGCTGCATCTGGCCAAAGTGGTATGCCCGCCAGCACGTGCTGCTGTGCCTTGTGCCCGCCTTTTTCATCGCCGGGGCAATCTCGGTCTTCGTCAGCCAGGCATCCGTGATGAAGTACCTTGGGGCTCGGGGCCAACAAGATCCTCGCTTACGGTGTGGCGTCGGTTTCAGGGACCGTTCTGGCCGTATGCTCGTGCACCGTGCTGCCCCTGTTTGCGGGGATTTACAGGATGGGCGCGGGCCTGGGTCCGGCCACGGCCTTCCTCTACGCCGGCCCGGCCATCAACGTCCTGGCCATCATCCTGACGGCGCGGGTCCTCGGCCTGGAGATCGGCGTCGCGCGGGCGGTCGGGGCCGTGGCCTTCAGCATCGTCATCGGGCTGCTGATGCATCTGATCTATCGGCGGGAGGAATCCGGCGAGAGCCGTCGGCCAGGCGGCCATGCCCGAGCCGCAGGTCGCCCGGCCGCTCTGGAAGAACGCCGCCTACTTCGCCTCGATGGTCGGCATCCTCATTTTCGCCAACTGGGCTCGCAGCGGGGACATACGGGCGATCTTTCTCTGCTGCCCCGGCGGACTACCGTGTACAAGGTCGAAGGAACGCTCGTCAACAAGACCGCGGAGACCGTCACGATCCTCGACACCGACCGGCAAGACGCAGAAGTACCCGCCGACTTGATGCTCGGCATGGAAGATGTTCAGAAGAACAACGCCTATGAGTTGATCTACCGATTCCGCTGGGCTCTTGTGGCGGCCCTGCTGGCGGCCTTTGCGTTCATGGCCGGCTCATGGTTCAGCCGGGGCGAGCTGCACGAGTGGCTGGAGGCGACCTGGGGCTTCGCCAAGCAGATCCTGCCTTTGCTGTTGATCGGCGTACTCGTGTCCGGCCTGCTGTTCGGCCGACCCGGCCCCGAGCATAAGGACTCATTCCGACCACATGGGTCGATTCGGCCGTGGGCGGCAACTCGCTCGGGGCCAATCTCGTGGCGTCGGTGGCCGGGGCCTTCATGTATTTCGCCACGTTGACGGAGGTGCCGATCGTGCAGGGCCTGATGGGCGCGGGCATGGGCAAAGGCCCGGCCCTGGCGCTGCTGCTGGCCGGCCCGGCCGTCCCTGCCGAGCATGTTCGTGCTCTGCTCGATCATGGGGACCCGCAAGACCATCGTTTACGTCGTCGCTCGTCGTCGTCATGGCCACGATTTCCGGTCTGGTCTTCGGCGCTTCCTGTAGAGGCCGCGAAGAAACTCGGAGGAACGCCCCTTGCAGGCAGGATTCGGATTCAGCGGAAGAAAAGTGAACAAGAATTTGTTGTAGGTTCATATGTGAGTATAATGTGTTATAGTAGATGGCAGTGGTGGCAGCCGAATAGGTATACGTATGGATGCAGATACAAAGAGATTCTACGAGTTGAAAGCCGAGATCATCCAGGCGGCCGGACATCCGATCCGGCTGGCCATCATTGAATTCCTGGGCCGGGGCGAGCAGTGTGTCTGTGACATCGTCGAGCATGTGGGGGCACAGCGCTCGAATGTGTCCAGACACCTGTCCGTCATGTTGAAGGCCGGCGTATTGGAGAGCCGCAAGGACGGCCTGAAGGTGCTCTATAAGCTCCGCACGCCCGTGCATCGTCAATTTCCTGGCGTGCGTCGATCAGGCCCTGCGGGAACGAATACGGCGTGAAGCATCGCTCTGGAAGAAGCTTCCATCGGCTTCCAGGTATTGCGGTTGGCGTAGCTCGGTGCACAGGGAGATCGACGATGAGCAACACGAACTCGCACGCCATGTGCCGGCGGCGAGAGCTCACTTGCACGTGCAGTGGAACCGCCGATGTCGGCACCGTCCGCGCTCGGGCGGCCCGCAACAGGCATGCGGTCTGGCTTGGCTTAGGGCTGGTGCTGTGGCTGGCCGTGTATCGTGACACTCGCGCCGCTGGCGGACTGGCTCACGTACCATCTGCTTTCCCTGCAACGGGAGCAGCATTTGGGTCGAGCGGTGGAGTTCTTCGTCTTCGAGACGCCGAAGGTCCTGATGCTTTTGATGCTCGTGGTCTTCGGGGTAGGCATCGTGCGGTCGTTCTTCACGCCGGAGCGGACGCGCCGGATTCTGTCCGGCCGGCGGGAGTCGGTTGGCAACGTGTTGGCGTCCCTGCTGGGGATCGTCACGCCGTTCTGTTCCTGCTCCGCCGTCCCGATGTTCATTGGATTTGTGACCGCCGGCGTGCCGTTGGGCGTGACCTTCTCTTTCCTGATCGCATCGCCGATGATTAACGAAGTGGCGCTCGTCCTGCTCCTGGGGCTGTTTGGCTGGAAGGTAGCCGCTCTGTACGTGGGCACGGGACTGGCCATCGCGATGAGCGCGGGATGGACGATTGGGAGACTCCATCTGGAAAAGTGGGTCGCAGCCTTGGGTCTATGAGACGAAGACCGGCGCGGCTCCGGAAGACACCCCGATGACCTGGACCGAGCGCATCCGCTTTGGGGAGGAGGCGGTTCGTGATATCGTGGGGCGTGTCTGGCCCTACGTCGTCCTGGGCATCGCCGTGGGCGCGGGGATTCATGGCTATGTGCCGGAGGGATTCCTGGCCTCGTTCATGGGCAGGAGCGCCTGGTGGTCGGTGCCGCTGGCGGTGTTGGTGGGGGTCCCCATGTACTCCAACGCCGCCGGGATCATTCCCGTGGTCCAGGCTCTGCTGGGCAAGGGCGCGGCCCTCGGGACGGTCCTGGCGTTCATGATGGCCGTGATTGGACTGTCCTTACCCGAGGCCGTGATCCTGCGTAAGGTCCTCACGCTCCGGCTGCTGCTTGACCTTCTTTGGCGTGGTGGCCTTCGGCATTCTCATCGTCGGCTACCTGTTCAATGCGGTCATGTAGAGGAGACGTCCATGAAGAAGATACAGATCCTGGGCACCGGATGCCCCAAGTGCAAGAAGCTGGCGGAGAACGTGCAGGCCGCCGCGAAGGACGCGGGGATCGAGTGCGAAATTGTCAAGGTGACGGACATCAACGAGATCATGAAGTTCGGCGTGATGTTGACCCCGGCGCTGGCGGTGGACGGCCAAGTGAAGGTCGTCGGCAAGGTGCCGTCGCCGGATGAGATCAAGAAAATGTTGGCGTGAGCCAGGGCAGCAGAAGCAGAAAGGATGACAGATGGGTAGTCAGCAATCCTGTGGGTGCGGGGGCGGAGCGAAATTGATCTTTGCGTGCAGCGGTGCGGCGGACGTCGGGGAAATTGCCGATCGGGCCGCCAGGAAGTTGACCCGCGAGGGGAAGGGTCGTATGTTTTGTACCGCCGGACTGGGCGGACGGATCAGCGGCATTCTCAAAACCACGGAGGCGGCCGAGGGAGTTCTTGCCATTGACGGCTGTCCGCTGAACTGTGTGAAGTCCAGCCTGGAGCAGGCGGGGTTCACAGCCTTCAAGCATCTGCAACTGGCGGACCTGGGGCTGGAGAAGTGCAAGAGCCCGGCGACCGAGGAGAGCATCAACAAGGTGGCGGCACGGGCGGCCGAGTTGATTTGCTCATAGGAAGGATCGCCGATGGCCATTCGATGCTTTCTTATGATGGCAGCGTGCTTGTCATGCCTGGGCTGTCGGGCAGCAGACTCCTCCGATCCCAAGGACCCCGCATCATCGGCGGGCGATCCGCCAGCCGCTCATGCTCAGCCCAATCCGCTGCCGGCAGTGCCGTGGTGTATGCCTACTACTTCCATCAGACTTATCGTTGTCTTTCTTGTGAGTTGATGGAGGAGACGGCCGCCCGCGAGATCCAGGAGCACTTCGCCCGGCAGATACAGGATGGACAGGTGGTCTGGATGCCCGTGAATATCGACAAGCCGGAGGGCAAGGCTTTCCGGCAACAGTTCGATGTACAGGGAAGCTCGCTGGTGCTGGCCCGAATGGAAAACGGCGTGTGCAGAAAGTCGAAGAAACTGGATGAACTGTGGAGACTCCTCGACCGCCCGGAGGCTTTCTCGAAGTACCTGGTCGATGAGGTCAATGCGTTCCTGAGCCCGACACCGGGCAGATGAGGCAATGGTGCTCGCACAGTGTTGCACTAATGGTCCGGCGAATATCGTGCTTCTGCTGACTGTCGCAGCAGGCATGTGGTGCATCTTCGTGTGGGTCCCTTCGGTATTGAGATCGAAAGGAAACGGTATGAGTAAGGCGTTGAAGATCGTGGTCGTCGCCGCTTTGATCTTGTCCGTGGCGGCCATCGTCCGTATCAAGCAACAAGGCAAGCAAACAGATGCCCTTCAGATCCCGTCAACGCCCGCCGTGGCCGGCGCACCCGCAGTATCGGGCCTGCCGCGCCTGGTCGAGTCTGGGGTCCGTCACGTGCATTCCCTGCAAGATGATGGCGCCCGATACTGGAAGAGCTTAAGAAGGAGTATGCGGGCCGGCTGCAGGTCGAATTCATGACGTTGTCCAGAATCCGGACGTGGGCAAGCAGTACGGCATCAGGGTCATGCCGACGCAGGTCTTCTTCGACGCCACGGGCAAGGAGCGGTTCCGGCACGAGGGATTCATCTCCAAGGACGACATCCTGGCCAAATGGAAGGAGCTGGGCGTCGATCTATCGGCGGCGCTGTGCCAGCCGCGCCCGACATTCGAACGGTTCAAACCGGCCAAGGCCGATGAACGTCCCAAGGAAGGCATCTGCTACATGTGCGATGGCGACATCAATCCCAAGACGCTCGTGACCGTTCAGACCGATAAAGGGCCGGTCCGACTGTGCAGCCCGCACTGCTACTTCATCATGTATTCCTGCCTGACCGAGGACAAGACCGGATTCGAGAAGAAAGTCGTGGTGACAGACTGGGCTACAGGCAAGGCAATCCCGATCTCCGAGGCCGCATTTCCTGTACGGTGAGGACGAGGCAACGGGCAGACCCTGGATCAAAGCCTTCGCCAGCAGGGACGCTGCCCTTGGCGAGCGAGCCACCAGCGGCGGCAGTGTCCTGGCCCTTGACTCCTCGCAGCAGAAGGAGTTGGCGCATCGGTGCGGGTTCTGTGACCGGGCCGTGCTATCCTCAGGATGCCGCCGAAGTGATCGTCGAGGGCGGCGTACACACGTGGGGCTGCTGTTCGCACTGTGCCCTTGGGCGTGGCGGCCCGAACGGGCAAGGACATCGAGGTCCGCGAGACAGATCGTCTGACGGAGCAAGCGATTGTCGTCAAGACGCTCGATGGCAAGGTCGCTTCGCTGGAACCACGACGGCCGTGGCGTGGTTCGGCCAGAAGAAGCCCGATGGCAAGTTCGCATCAGCCGGGTGCTTCCACCAGGGCTTCTTCACCAGTGCAGACAATCTCAAGAAATGGGTCGAGCAGAACCCGTACGAAACAGGCAGGCTCATCACCATCAGCCAGGCCCTGGCCGACAAGATGAAACTGTCGCCCGAGCAAATCCAGAAGGCGTGCAAGATCGGCGAGTGTGCACCGAAGTAACCGTGTCGACACATCGACGTGAGGAGCCACGATGAGGCCGACAGGAAAGTATCATCCCGGTAGTCGACGCTCCTCGCGTTGGAGCGTCTCGATCCTCCGCCTCTGGGCGGCCCAGACGCCACCCGGTGAGCCCCGACGCTTCCGGCAAGACCTATCCCGTGTCAGCGATGTCTATCCCGGCCTGGCGTCGGGCTGCCTGACCTACGCGAGGCTGGCCGACCTGCCCACCGGACGCTCCTGAAGGCGGGGGGCCTGACCATCACGGAGAAGGACGTGGCCGACGAGATTGCCAAGACGCCGAAGGAGATGCAGGCCCAGCTCAAGAAGAACGCCTTCTTCGTGCTGGAGCAGCTGGCGACGGGCCGAACTCTGGTCCTCCTGGCGCAAGGCCGAGACAACCGAGCCGCAAGACGCGCCTCTCGCTGACGAGCGGGAGATGGCCAGGAGTACCTCAAGGCGGCTGGTCGAGAACGTCCAGGTCAGCGACGCCGAAGTGGCCAAGTTCTACGAGAAGAACAAGGATGCCTGCGGCGGCGCGACCCTGGACCAGGTCAAGGCCCAGATGAAACAGCTCGTCCTCCAGCAGAAGCAACAAGACCGGTGGATGAGCACGTCCGGACGCTCGGCCAGCGGATGTCCATCGAGGTCTCCGCGGCCTGGGTGAAGGAGCAGGCCGTGCTGGCCAGGGACAACCCGGTGGACAAGGCCCGCGCCAGCGGCAAGCCGTCGATGGTGGATTTCGGCTCCACCGGCTGCCGGCCCTGCGACATGATGGCGCCGATCCTGGAGACGCTGAAGAAGAAGTACGACGGCAAGGCCAACGTCCTGTTCGTTCACGTCGGCGAGGAACAGTCCTGGCGGCCCGCTACGGCATCCAGACGATTCCCGTCCAGGTCTTCTTCGACAAGGACGGCAAGGAGGTCTTCCGGCACGTCGGCTTCTTCCCGCAGGCGGAGATCGAGAAGAAGCTGGCCGAAGATGGGGGTCAAGTAGTCATGGAGCAACTCTTCACAGCGCTGACCCACGCCGTCGAGGGCACGCCGGCCCTCGCCCTGGCGGCCGCCCTCGTGTGGGGCATCCTCAGCATCCTCCTCAGCCCGTGCCACCTGGCCAGCATCCCGCTGATCGTCGGCTTCATTGACGAGCAGGGCCGCATCTCGACGCGGCGGGCGTTCGCGATCTCGACGCTCTTTGCCGTCGGCATCCTCATCACCATTGCGGCCGTCGGCGCCATCACGGCCGCCGCCGGCCGCATGATGGGCGACGTGGGCCGCTACGGCAACTACTTCGTCGCCGCCATCTTCTTCGTCGTCGGGCTTGCACCTGCTGGACGTCATTCCCATGCCCTGGTCGGGGCCGGGCCAGGTCGGCATGAAGCGCAAAGGCCTGCTGGCCGCCTTCATCCTCGGCCTGGTCTTCGGCATCGCCCTCGGCCCGTGCACCTTCGCCTACATGGCCCCGATGCTCGGCGTCACGTTCAAGCTGGCAGCGACCGCCCTGCTCTACGGCGTCGCCCTGCTTCTGGCCTACGGCGTCGGCCACTGCTCGGTCATCGTCGTGGCCGGCACCTGCACGGAACTCGTGCAGCGCTACCTGAACTGGAACGAGCAATCCAGAGGGCGCCGTCATTCTGAAGAGGATCTGCGGCGTGCTGGTCCTCCTCGCCGGCGTGTACCTGATCTACAGAGCATAGGGCATCGATGACGGCGCACTGCGCGGCGTTATTTCGAACTCCCTCGCTCGTCCGCCTCGTCCAAGTGGAACCTGTGCAAAATCCGATGGAAGACCGGGGCCAGCACGATGCTCACGGCCGAAAGGAAGACCACGCCGCTGAACAAGGCGTACGCGGAGGCGAATAGCTTCGACGGCGCATCGGTCAGGGTCGCCACGGGGCCCATGCCGGTCAGGATCATCGAGGCGTTCAGCAAGGCGTCGATCCACCCCAGCCGTGCGATGTAATGGTAGCCGAAAATACCGATCCCCAGCGCGGTGGCGACGATGCCCGCGGTCAGCAAGAACGACAACGCCATCCGTCTGGCGAACCTCGGCCACGGCAGCAGCTTCTCTCTCTTTCGCTCAAACATATCCCCACCTGACAACGGCTATCGAACCTGCACGGGGTATCCTACACGGGGCCCGGCCGATCATCAAGAGCGATCAGTCCTCTACGGCCGGCTCGCACACCCGCAGGCGATGAGCGCCGTGCCGGACAGGGTCGTGCAGATTCTTTCACGATCGAACACTTTTGAGGTTGACCCGTATTCCGTTATGGATATAATTCGTCATATGGCGAAATATGGTAGATGACGATGAGAACGATGGTCAACATCACGAAGGCGCTGGCCGATGAGAATCGGCTTCGGATCCTGATGGCCCTGAGGGACGGCGAGTTGTGTGTCTGCCAGGTTGTGGCGATGCTCGGCCTGGCGCCCTCGACCGTCTCCAAGCATGTCTATCTTCTGCGGCAGGCGGGACTGGTCGAGGCCCGCAAGGACGGCCGGTGGGTGCACTATCGTCTGGCGGGGGCCGGGGCGGACAAAGCAGCCCGGGACGCTGTGCGCTGGGTGCTGCGCTACCTGGCGGATGATCCCCAGATCGTGCGAGACGCCAAAACACTCAAAACTATCTTGAAGATGAGCCCGGAGGATCTATGCAACGGACAAGGCGGAAAATAAAAGTGCTGTTCCTGTGCACGGGCAATTCCTGCCGCAGCCAGATGGCCGAAGGCTGGGCGCGGCGTCTCAAAGGCGACGTTATCGAGCCGTACTCGGCGGGGATCGAGCCGCACGGGCTCGATCCGCGGGCGGTCAAGGTCATGGCCGAGGCGGGCGTGGATATCTCCGGCCATCGCGTCGAAGCATATCGACGAGGTCATGGCGTCCCATTCGACTATGTCGTGACCGTGTGCGACGACGCCCGCGAGCGATGCCCGGTCTTCCCGGGCAAGGCCCAGCGTCGTGCACGTCGGCTTCGACGACCCGCCGCGGCTGGCCGAAGAGGCAAAGGACGAAGAAGAGGCGCTGGCCGCTATCGCCGCGTGCGCGACGAGATCAGGACCTTTGTTGAAGGACTCCTGCAAATCTGACAGTGGCGAAAGCTGATCGATTGGAGGCATTATGCCAGACAAGGCAAAGACGAACGAAGACGTACGAGAGGCCGTGAGACGCGGTATACGGATATCGCCGGAAACAAGGGCAGTTGCTGCGGTCGCTCGATCCCCGAGTTCGCGCAGGCCATCGGGTATCAGTCGCAGGAGTTGGACATGCTGCCCGATGGCACGAACCTGGGCCTGTCCTGCGGGAATCCTACCGCGCTTGCGGAACTGCAGCCGGGGAGGTGGTGCTGGACCTTGGCAGCGGTGGCGGGATCGATGTGCTGCTCTCGGCAAAGCGCGTCTCTCCTGGAGGGAAGGCGTATGGGCTTGACATGACGGACGAGATGCTCGCGCTCGCTCGCGACAACCAGAAAAAGGCTGGCGTTCAGAATGTCGAGTTCCTCAAAGGCGAAATTGAGAACATCCCGCTCCCGGACAACTCGGTCGATGTCATCATCTCGAACTGCGTGATCAACCTCTCCGCCGATAAGGACAGGGTGTTGCGGGAGGCCTTCCGGGTGCTGCGGCCGGGTGGTCGTTTCGCGGTCTCGGACGTGGTGACGCGCGGCGAGATCCCGGAGGAGATTCGGAAGAACATGCTCTTATGGGTCGGGTGTGTCGCCGGCGCGCTCGACGAGAACGACTACCGCGCAAAGCTCGCCGCTGCTGGCTTTGCGAGCATCGGGATTGAGCCAACGCGGGTGTACCGCGCCGAGGATGCCCTATCGTTTCTCACGGACAAAGGCATCGACGTGGCGAAGGTCGGTCCGCTCGTGGACGGCAAGTTCATGAGCGCATTCGTGCGCGCGCGCAAACCGGTTCAGCAGTAGAGCGGAGGGCCCGGTCGCCGTGGATCGACCTTAGTCGCAAGCTCTCGTTCCTGGACCGCTATCTCACGCTCTGGATCTTCCCGGCCATGGCGGTCGGGGTCGGACTCGGGTACCTCGTTCCCGGCGTCGTGCCGTTTCTCGACCGTTTCAGCGTTGGCACGACCTCCATCCCCATCGCCATCGGGCTGATCCTGATGATGTATCCGCCGCTGGCGAAGGTGAAGTACGAGGAAATGGGACGGTCTTCCAGCACCGGCGCATCCTGGTCCTCTCGCTCGTCCAGAACTGGGTGGTCGGCCCGCTCCTGATGTTCGCGCCTGGCGGTGCTGCTTCTCCGCGACAAGCCAGAGTACATGACGGGCCTCATTCTGATCGGGCTGGCCCGCTGCATCGCCATGGTCATCGTCTGGAACGACCTCGCGCACGGCGACCGGAGTACGCGGCCGGCCTCGTCGCGTTGAACTCGGTCTTCCAGGTCCTGTTCTTCTCGCGTCTACGCCTACTTCTTCCTCACCGTCCTCCGCCGCTGGTCGGCTTCCGGGCGGCGAGGTCGACATTTCGATGGGCGAGATTGCGCAGAGCGTCTTCATCTATCTGGGCATCCCGTTCCTGGCCGGCATGCTCACCCGCTTCGTCCTGGTCAGGCCAAGGGCCGCGAGTGGTACGAGCGGAAGTTCATCCCGAGGATCAGTCCTATCACGCTGATCGCGCTGCTGTTCACGATCGTGGTGATGTTCTCCATGAGGTCAGGTCGACCCGTCTATGAAGGGTCTTCCAGCCGAGACCGACTTCGTCGTGGTCGGCGCCGGGGTTGCGGGTCTGCGCGCCGCCATCGAACTGGCCGCGGCTGGACGCGTGCTTGTGCTGGCCAAAAAGGAACTCCTTCAGCTCCCGGCGCGACCCGCGCAGGCCGGCAGTTGGGCGCTCCTCAGCGACGAGGATGATGAAGTCAGCATTCACCTGCAGGACACACTCCAAGCCGGCGATGGCCTCTGTAACCCCGCGGCAGTGAAGCTGCTCGTGGAAGAGGGGCCGGAGCGCATCGAGGAATTGCTGGCCTGGGCGGCTCAGGCGAACCGCCACAACCCCAGGCTGGTCTTCTCCCAGGAAAGCGCTCATTCCCGCACGCGAGTCCTGCATGCGCAGGGCGAGTCGACAGGCCGGGAAATCCTGCGAACGCTCGCGGCGAAGGCTCATTCGCTCAAGAATATTTCCTGTGCCGAGTCAACCTTTGTGACCGGGCTGATCGCTGAAAATGACCCGGTAGCGGGCGTATCCCTGATTGACGAAAAGGGAGTCCCGCAGGAAATTGCGTGCCGCGCAGTGCTGCTTGCCAGCGGGGGGCTGGGCCAGATTTACCGCGACACCACCAACCCGGATTCGGCCACAGGGGATGGCGTGGCTCTGGCTTACCGGGCTGGAGCCGAAATCAGCGATATGGAATTCATTCAGTTCCATCCCACCGTGCTCTACGTGAAACAAGCGCCGCGTTTTCTGCTGGCGGAAGACTTGCTCATCGAAGGCGCGCATTTGCGCAGCATCGAATTGACCCGCTTCATGGCGAAGTACCATCCCATGGGCGAACTGGCCCCACGCGATCTCGTCACGCGTGCCATCCTTCATGAAATGGAAGTAAGCCGCGCCAAAGATCCCTTCGTGTATCTGGATCTGACCCACCTCGACGGGGCGAAAGTGCGGAAGCGGTTTGCCCGCATTTACTCGACCTGCATGCAGCTCAACATTGACCTCGCCGAGGACCTGATTCCCATTCGCCCGGCGGCGCACTATGCCGTCGGCGGCGTCGGCACCGATCTCGACGGCAAAACGAATATCCTAGGCTTTATGCCGCGGGCGAAGTTGCCGCCACGGGCGCGCACGGGGCCAACCGGCTGCCGAGCAACGCTCTGCTCGAGGCGCTCGTCTTCGGGGCGAGGGCCGGCAGGGCCATGCGGCAGGAGCTGAAACCCGGGTCGAAGATGCCAGCGCCGCCCAAGGCCGCATATTCCAACGGGCCCGTGGATGTGGGCACTGAAGAAATGATCGGGCAGATCCAGAACGTTATGTGGAACCATGCGGGCGTGGTCCGCACCCGTACCGGAATGCAGAGCGCAATCCGCACTCTGGAAGAGATGGCCCCACGGCTGGCCCACCCCAGGACGCGGCGGGCCTATGAGGCCTCGCACCTGCATTCGGCTGCCCTGCTGGTGGCGCGTTCGGCTCTGGCGCGCGAAGAAAGCCGTGGCGCGCACTACCGCATGGACTATCCGGGCCACGATGACAGACGATTCCTTAAGCATTCGGTCGTACAGGCTGAGAGAGTGCGATTTGTGTGAGGGAAGAATTGTTGATTGTTGATTGTTGATTGTTGATTTGAAAAACCGCACGCAATTGCGCTAACCGGGCTAGGTTTTCATTCAACAATCAAAAATCAACAATCAACAATTCTCTTCTCCGTCAGCACCGATGCCCCCACCGAAATCAGGAGCACTCCTGCGATTACTGCCAGCGTCGTCAAGATCGAAATCTGTATATAGTCCGCCGCGAGCATCTTCAGGCCGACCAGAACCAGCACGACCGCCAGTCCATAATGCAGGAAGCGAAAAGTCTTCATCAGACCGGAAACCGCGAAATACATCGAACGCAGTCCCAGAATCGCCAACACATTCGAGGTATAGACGATGAAGGCATTCAGGGTAATCGCGAGAACAGCGGGGATGGAATCAATCGCGAACAGAACATCGGTGGTCTCGATGACCAGAAGCACAATCAGCAGGGGCGTGGCGTACAGGCGCGAATTTTCCCGCAGGTTGCGCACGAAGAACCGGCCCCCCTGGTAGTCGGCGGTAACGGGAACAACCGGCGCAGCGCTTTACCACGGGATTCGCGGAGGGATCAATCTGGTGATCGCCGCCAGGCAGACCCGGATGCCGCTATAAATCAGCAGCCCTCCCAGGACATAAAGCAGCCAGTGAAAACGATAAATCAGTCCGACCCCGGCGCCGATAAAGATGCCGCGCATGGCAAGGGCGCCGAGAATGCCCCAGAAGAGAACGCGGCGCTGCTGTTCCTCGGGAACCGCGAAGTAGTTGAAGATCACAAGGAACAGGAACAGGTTGTCCACGCTGAGCGAGAGCTCAAGCACGTAGCCGGTGACAAACTCCAGCGCCGCCTGATGCCCCTGCCAGACATAGACGAGCACGCGAAAACAGCCGCCAGTGCCACGTACAGGGCGCTCCAAGCCAGAGCCTGGCGAGGGCGCACAACGCGCCCGGGCCGGTGGAAGACGCCCAGGTCCAGCACCAGCATTCCCAGCGCGAAAAGGTTGAACAGAACCCAGGAATAGAACAATCGGTGAATCCCTGGACGGTTTAGGAATTGTTGATTGTTGATTGGTGAATGTTGATTAAAGGCTCTGGGGGCTCGCAGAGCCGCCTGGGAAGCGTTTTCATTCAACAATCAAAAATCAACAATTAACAACTTATTTTTGCCTTCCCCGCTTGCCGCTGACCCAATCGTCCCAAAGGCCGTTGGCCTTGAGCATGTCTACGCCATTGCTCTCGCGCATGGTTTGCTCAATCTGATCATGAGTCAGCCGCGGCCCGATCTTTTCCGGCAGGTTCGCCAGACCGATGGTCAGCGCCGCGGCCTCCGCCACATGCTTCTTCAACTGGGCAAAATCCACCTTGTCGTAGGTGTCGGAGACGGCGTGATAGTTCTCGAGATAGTTTGCCTCCTGCTGCTCGGCCATGAAAGTGGGCACGCCCTCCAGCATGAAATCGAAGTGGTCTTGCCCGACTCCATCTTCGAGCTTCAATTCCTTGACGTCGAATTGAGCCAGCGGTGCGATGAGCTGTCTGGCGGTGTCCAGGACGTCTTTGCGGCCGCCGACTGAAATCCCGTCGTCTTGCCCGTGCCCTCTCGTAGATGATCACGCCGGCGGCCTTGTCGAGTTCGTGGCGGTGGCTGACGGCATAAGCGCGGGAGCCCATCAGCTCCTTCTTCTTCGCCGGAGAAAAGAATGAAGCGTATGGTGCGCCGCGGCTTCACGCCCGAGGCTTTATGGCGCGCAGCGCGTCCACCACTAGGGCGGCGTTGCAGCCATCGTCGAGCGCGCCGGTGCCCAGTTCCCAGGAATCGAGGTGCGCGCCGAGAATCACGAACTCGTCGGGCTTCTCGCTCGCCTTTGATTTCCGCGATCACGTTGGAGGACCGAATCGGGCCGCCGATCTGGTTGGGAATGGAGAGATCGGCCCACACCATCCGTCCCGACGCCAGCAGGCGCGCCATCCGCTCGCCATCCTCACGCGCGATGATCACCATGGGCAGCTTGTCAATTTCTCCTTCGCCGGAGTTCGTGAACGGTAAAGGATGTCGTGCTCGCGGGTAGCCATGAAGGCGATAGCTCTGGCCTTGCCTTTCACGGCGAGATCAACGATGGGCGGGGCTTTCTCGTACTCTGCGGACAGGTCATCCCAGTTCTTGAGCACGACGGTGTGTACGAGAAGCACCTTGCCGGATATATCGCCGGCTTTCTGGAAATCAGCTTCCGTGCCCTCGCCCACGTCCACGACCGGGACGTGTTTCACAGGAGCGAGCGCCGGAGCCCACGCCACCGAAACCGCGCGCACGCGAAAAACGGAAAGCACCGTCCCGCCGACTTTTGTCGCACCGATTTCAAACGAGGTCGTCGCCGTCATTTCGGTCGCCGCTTCCGACCACGAGTTCGGGATAGTGAATCCTTCCGCGTGAACGTTGTCGGCTCCAGCGGCCATGAAAGCCTGCGCTCCCCACTCGACCGCGTGTTGCATCGCCAGCGTGCCGGGCACGCGGCCGCCAATCTCATCCGTCAGGCGCCGGAGATTGTCTTCCAGATCCGAAGGCTGGAGCGCGGTGCGAATCACCTGGATCTGCGCGTTGGTGTCGACCGGAGGATTGGCCGCGAGACAGACACAACTGAAGATGCAGGGAAACAGCCACGTCTTCAGGGTTCGCATGGGGTGCATTAGAAATGAAATCCGGGAAAAGAGCAAAATCGCGAAGCCTCCATACCGAGCAACGGATGGAAAGTCGGGACCGCAGAGATCGCGAGGGTATCGCGAAGTATGCAAAGAAGATCAGCAACCGGGTCTCTTGGCGATCTTTGCGGCCGTTCTTAGCGAACTTTGCGGTAAGTGTTTTGTTCGTGCGGCGGAAAAAGGCTTGGACCGCAAAGATCGCCGAGGATGCGCAAAGCTCGCCAAGACACGCAGGATGCGATTCGGATGGCTCCTTCGCAATTTTCGACGAATCCCTGGGGACTTCGCAGTTCATCCCGAATCAGTTTCGTTTCGGGAATACCAGCCGAATATGACGACGATTCTTACTGGCCGGGGCACAGACGCCGAGTAGAGTCTTGAAGCATGAGATACCCTCGCTTGGTGACAACAGACTTAACTCCCCAGATCATTGGAGCCGCAATCAAGATTCACCGCCGGCTGGGGCCGGGCCTACTCGAGTCGGCTTACGAAGCCTGCTTGGCTTACGAATTGGAGCAGATAGGATTCCTGGTGCAACGGCAGAGGCCAGTACCTCTCGTCTATGAAGGAGTCAAGTTAGAATGTGGATTCCGTGCGGACCTGGTTGTCAGCGACCTGGTTGTCGTTGAGCTCAAATGCAAAGAGGCGCTGCATCCCGTGGACGAAGCGCAGTTGTTATCACACCTGCGATTGCTGGATCTCAGGATCGGACTTCTGATCAATTTCCACGTCGTCTTGCTCAAGGACGGAATCAGGCGGATGGTCAACAACTACCAGGAAGCAGAAGATGATCTCCTGCTAGAAGAACAAAACCCTTACCGCAAAGCTCGCTAAGAACAGCCGCAAAGTTCGCGAAGAAAGCCGCCCGAAGATCTTCTTCGCGTACTTCGCGATACCTTAGCGATCTTTGCGGTCCAACCCTTTTGCCGGACGCACAAAACCCTTACCGCAAAGTTCGCTAAGAACGGCCGCAAAGATCGCCAAGAGAACCAGTTACTGATCTTCTTTGCGTACTTCGCGATACCTTAGCGACCTTTGCGGTCCAAGCCTTTTGCCGGACGAACAAATCCTTACCACAAAGTTCGCTGAGAACGGCCCCAAAGATCGCGAAGAAAGCCGGCCCGAGATCTTCTTCGCGTGCTTCGCGATACCTTAGCGACCTTTGCGGTCCAAGCCCTTTTCTGCCGGACGCACAAAACCCTTACCGCAAAGTTCGCTAGAGAACCAGTTACTGATCTTCTTCGCGTGCTTCGCGATACCTTAGCGATCTTCGCGGTCCAAGCCTTTTTCTGCCGGACGAACAAATCCTTACCACAAAGTTCGCTGAGAACGGCCCCAAAGATCGCGAAGAAAGCCGGCCCGAGATCTTCTTCGCGTGCTTCGCGATACCTTAGCGACCTTTGCGGTCCAAGCCTTTTTCTGGCAGAACGACTACCTCGGTGGCAACGGCTCCATCCGGTCGAGGATGCGCACCGTCTCCAGGATCACGCTGCCGACGATCTCCAGGCTCTTAGGGCTGAGCTTGTCGATCGTATCCTGCGGAGTGTGGTGGAACACGCTGTTGTAGCCGTAATCGATATCAATGATATCCGCGCAAGGTACGCCAATTTTCATGAAGGGCAGATGGTCGTCTTCAATGGCGTTCTCGCGCGCGAAGAAATGTGACTGGTAGCCCAGGCGCGTTGCGGCCTCATAGACAACGTCTTCCAGCCAGCGGGTGGAGTTGTCGTCGCGGTCAATGTCAAGGTCGGCATCGCCGATCATGTCGGTAAGCAGGAAGGCTTTGATCTTTTTCGCGGTTCCGTCCTGCTGCCACCGGGCGGCAAGATGCTTTGTGCCGTAGAGGCTGTCGGTGTCAGACCACTTACGTACGGCTTCTTCCGCGTCGGTCCAGAATAACCAGACGCTGTAACCATCGCGCGTCTTCCCATGAAGCTGGCCGCGAAGCTGGTTGGCGAACTCCAGCAGGATGGCGGTGGTCGAGCCGCCGTCATTGGCTCCGACGTAGCCCGTACCGCGCAGCCAGTAATTGGTGTCGTAATGGCCGGCGATCACGATGATGCCGTCTTTCGTCCCGGATACTTGGCAATGATGTTGTGCACCGGGAACTTGCCTTCGACCGTGTCGGCGGTGAAACTGTCGGAGTCGACCTCGTCCCCCTTCAGGTGTTCCAAAATGTAGGCTTCGAGCTTCTTGTGGTTGGCGCTGCCGATGGGGCGCTCGCCGAATTTCACGACATCTTTCACGTACTGGAAGGCGCGGTCAGCATTAATAGCCGGCGGAGGTCCGCTGTCCGGCGCGAGATTCAGCTGCGGCGTGGTTGTGTCCGGGGCGGCCGCGGGCGCGGCCTGGCTGGTTGACACATCCTTGTTGCGGTCGCAGGCGAACCCGGCCAGCGTCCCGGACAGCAAGAACCCACGCGGCGGAGTTCAATCGCATCATTGCGCCTGCTTCTCCCTCCGCGCCTGGCGCGTCTTGGGATGCACGGCCCACGCCGCCCAGGACGCTGACCCCGTACAGAGCCAGCATGGGCGACGCGAATATGCACATGTTAAAGATGTCGGGCGTCGGCGTCACGATGGCGGCAATGATGAAGATAATCAGCACCGCATAGCGGAAGTGCCTCAACATGAAGCCGGGGCTGAGGATGCCCATAAACGAAAGGAAGAAAAACCAGGATCGGCATTTCGAAAATCAAGCCCATACCCAGGACGATGCTCAAAAACAGCTGCGTGTACTCGCCGATGGTGATCATGGGCTGAAACTGCTTGCTGAAGTCGATCAGGAAGTTCAGCGCCCGCGGGTAGGCGACCTTGTAGCCGAAATATCCGCCGAGAGTGAACAGCGCAATGGTCGAAACCATGAACGGCATCACGTAACGCTTTTCGCGGCGGTAGAGACCGGGTGAAATGAACATCCACACCTGGTAGAGCACGTAAGGCGAAGTAAGAAACAGACCGGCGAGCGCGGCAATCTTCAAGTAAAGGTTGAAGGGTTCGGTGGGATTCAGATAAACCAGCTTCTCCGACATCCCATTGGCCTTGAGCGCGTCCATGAGGGGCCGTTGCATGATCCCGTAGATGCGCTCGCGGAATCCCCAGCAGGCCACCGCACCCACCGCAACGGCGATAAAGCTGCGAATAACGCGGTTGCGCAGTTCCTCGAGGTGATCGAGGAAACCCATGGTCGGCATCTTCTCTGGTTCCTGCTCGCCGCTGGAGGCCGCGGCCACGGTCTCAGGCATGAGACTCCTGCGAGGTCGAGGCTGTAGCGGCCTCGGGGGCGGGCGCTTCCGCGGATGGCGGCTCATGGGCCGCAGCCGCAGTAGCGAAAAGCGGTTCGTCTTCACCAGCGGGCTCAGCCTGGACCGCCGCCTCGACCGGGTTCGTGCCTGCCACGGCGGCTTCGGCCGGACTGGTCAAAGGCTGCGCCGGCTCGCTGGGCGCGGCATCCAGTGTGCGCGAGGCTGTGCCCTCGGGCGCCGGACTCGGCGGAAGAATCGTCCTCCGCCGGTTCTCAGTTTCCAGATTCGCGATCTCCTGCTCGATTTGCGACTTGAACTCGTTCGAGGCGCGCCGGAACTCGGCCATCCATTTGCCCGCCTGGCGGGCAATCTCCGGCAACTTCTTGGGCCCGAAGATGATGAGAGCCAGAAAGAACAGAAAGATTGTCTCGGAAAAACTCATGCGCTTCATCATACTGCCGGGGAAGGAAAAGCGGCAATCGCTGCGACAAAAACGAGACAGAGATTTGACGAACCTTGCCGGTCTTTGCGGCGGCGCGCGCGCGGTGTCGGGATTGTGCGCTCAACCCGTACTGACCCGCCGTGGCATGCGCTTGCTGCAGCCGCATTTGGCAGGGGCGGCGTCGCCATCCGACACTCCTGCCCTTTTTAAGCTGGAGGGAGCCGGGCCAGGTTTCTTCATCGCCCCCGCCCACGGTCAGTACGATGTGGGCGGTCTGGCGTGCGGCCGCGCTAGAACTTTTTGGCCACTAAGAAAAGTCTGGCAAACCCTTCCTCACGAATGTTCTTTTCTAATCCACTTTCCATCATGCGTAAACTTTATCTTCCCTCGTCTTTGAAGCCGTCGTAGAGAAACAGCGGTGGAGGATTCGGAGCGACCTGTTAGATGCGCCACTTCGTAAAGCTCGTAGGGACTCTCGTTCGGCGGTTGTAGCCCGTAATTCGCCCGCCCTGCATATGGCCTCGCAGGTTTTGGCAAACTGATCGCGTCCAGAATCTTTTGATCCCTAAACCGATCAAGGTACCAATCCCAGGTCTCCAGCATCTTTCTTGGGCCATAATAAATCGTCGCCGCTGCGCCAAGGATGCCAAGAGCGAGACCCTGCCACGTCCTGAAGAAGTTGGCGATTTCGTGCCACGTCAGCCAATGCACTCGCGCATTGTACTGCCTTTAGACTGACCGTTGACAAGATGATATAAGCTGGGGACATGAAGCGCTTTATCTTGGTAGGGATGTGGAAGGGTCGAATCGGGCTTCTAGGACAGTACGATACTCGGGAAGAGCGGAACGTTACAAGTCGCTGGCCCTGCAACACCCCGACATCACCGATGCTCAATTCTGGGATCAGCACAATCCCCCGGCCTATGTCGAGCTGTCGCCGACAAAATCCTGAGCTGTTGCAGCTTCTCCAGTTCCTACTTGCTCGGGCAGGGAAACGCTTTTCCTAGAGCGTCCATGATGAGTTCTGCTGTGGGACGATGAGCAACTGCTGGGTTGTCGCGGATGTACCTCAGTACAATTCGAACTATCTGCCCAGTTTCAACGTCTTCAGGAAGGCAGAATGGCACAGGTACTTGCCGACTTGTTGTAGCCTCTGCGAAAACTTTTTCGTTCCCCATTCCCTCCAAGAAACCACGGGCGTAGCCTAGGCAGCCCATCACGTAACCGTACTCGACTGGGGTCACGTCGGGCTGCTTTTCTACTACAGAGCAGGTTCGCAAGAACGCGTTTCCCGGATGTACTAGGAAACTCTTTGGTCTGCGCGGACAGCGGCACAGCAAGGACGAGCAGAAGGGTAATCGGCCAGAGGTTTTTCATGCGGGAATTGTCTCACTGAGGGGCGAAGGCTCGCTTAGAATCTTCTCTCCTCCTCTCAAAGCATTAGAGAAAACAGGTCGAGCAGTGCAATGACAAAGCACACGGCTCCCCAAATTCGATGCTTTGTGATGCACAGTACGATTCCGGCGAGGACGAAGATGGTGAATACGATCATGACTTCCGTTCCTTCAGATAAAAACCTACTGCTGTGCCGACAAGTCCAGCGAGAACCGGCAACCATTGACTAAAACTGCGTTCAAGAGGCGGGATGGCCTCCACCTTGTTGCGGAACGTCATCAGAACGACGAGACCCTCGTGGACAACGAAACTCACGGCAAGCATCCAGACTAGAAGAATGGCAAGAGTGCGTGCAGTCTTTGCCGTATGCTCCTCCAGGTTAATCTCAGAC
>CAVVRJ010000024.1:0-17612 GCA_963750205.1 uncultured Planctomycetota bacterium | reverse complement strand
GGGCTGGCCCCAACCCACGGTACTGACCAACGCCGTCACTGCCAAGACCATGACAACTACTTTGCGGATGCTCATTTCGCAACCCCCTTTTCTTTCTGGTTACCCCAGGCCGCCGCCGGTTACCGCCGGCATGATCCTACGGCCTTCCAACCAAACCACCCAATATACTACTGGTGGTCATCCCGTCAAGTCCGGCACAACAGAACTGACTCTCTAACTTATAGATGACGCACGAGTTCGCGAGAAAATCATTCTTTCTGCGCAGAGACACAAAGCCGCAGAAGTCAGAATCCGTTCTCTTCGCGGTTTCTCTGGGTCTCCGCACCTTCCCCTCAACGGCCGCGGCGGCCACCGCGCATCCCTTGCTGATTCTGCTGCTGGTTCCCCTGAGCCCCCCGGCCCTGCTTTTGCAGCTTGGCGTCCTCATCCTGCCAGGCCTGCGTGATCTTCTCGACCCGCTGCTCGCGGAACATCATCAGACACAGGATCGCGGTGCTGGTTTTTGCCGCTTGTTCCTTGGTCGCCACCTGGTCCAACGACTGCAACTCCGATAGGTTCAGGTCATTGACGGCCTGCAGGAGGGCCCTCTTGTCCTCGGGTTTCGCGTTGAGCCAAGCCTGAATCTGGGCTTGCGTATTCGGATCGGCTCCCGGCTGATTCGCCGGCGCCTTCGTCGCGGTGTTGGTATAGGCGAGCTGCCCCGCCGCTTGGTGGTCGACCCGGGTTGCTCGGCGCCATCTGGCCCCGGCCGCCCCGCGCCCCGCGTGCTCCGGCCGTCGCTTGCCGCTGCTGGGCCAACGTGGCCCGTCGCTGCTCCCGCAGTTGCTCGTTGATCTGATCGGTCCGCTTCTTACGCTTGGCGAGCAGATCGTCGATGGCTTTGCTCGTCTTGGCGGCTTTCTCTTCCGTAGCGATAGGCTTGACGAACGCCATTTCGTCCGTGAATTGCTGTTCCTCATCCGACAACAGGGCTATCCGGTTGTCCGACCTGCGCTGGATCCACGCGTGCTGCTCTGTCTGGCTCTTCTCCTCGATTGGCTTGAGCGCCTCTGCCAAGCCCTGGAACTCCTTCATCTTCTTCTGAATTTCGTTCGGATCGATTTGAATCGCAGGACGCTTCGGGGCCCCGCCCGGACCTGCCTGACCGCCAGGGTAAGCGTAGTTCCCATAAGCAGAGGCTGGTGTCGCTTGTGGGCCGCCTTCCCTCCGTTCTGTTTCAAAAACTCGGCGATCGCCGGCTGGCCGGGCGGCTCCAAGGCCATCGTGTAGGGTGTCTGACCGTTTCGCGCCGCCGCATTGACGTCCGCCCCCTTCTTCACGAGCATCTCCACAACGTCCTTGTCACCCGTCCGAACCGCGTTGTGGAGAGCCGTCATGTCCATGCCATCCTTCGCCTTCACATCCGCCCCCTTGGCGAGGATCGCCTCCACCACGTCCTTACTCCCCTTCATGTTCGCGGCCAGCATCAATGGCGTGTTCCTGTTGCGGTCCTTGCGGTTGACGTCAATGTTGCCGGACTCGATGATCAGCTTGGCCGCCTCAGGATGGTTGCCCTGAATCAGCCGCACCAATGGGGTCAAGCCGTAGGAGTTTGGTGAGTTGACGTCGCGCCAGCAGCGATGTGCCGCTTGATTTGCTCGACATCGCCCTGCGTAATTGCCTGCTCAAGAGTTTTCGTAGGGGCCGCATCGTTATTATTGGCCCCAAGCACCCTGAGATTTCCCGCCACCGCGATCCAGACACTGAGTAGAAGCACTGCCGATGGTCTCACAAAACACCCCTATCAATACCGTTACCCCCGTTCTTACCGTCCCGTGGCCACCCGCAGCCGACGGAGACGGTCATTTCATAGACGTAGACCGACGACCTCTGATGCGTCAAGTAGCATTTTGCCCGCCTTTGCAGGACTCATACGCCATCGCTGCACGCCAAGCCCAGAGCTTCCGTAATCCGGTCGAACTCGTCGAGCGAACTGAACTCGATCGCGATCCGGCCTCTTTGACCATTGCGTTTCGTCTCGATGACGACGTGAGTCCCCAGGTGTCGGCACAGCTTGTCCTCCAAGTCAACGATATGGGCTGCCTTCGTCCGCCCTTTCGGTTTGGCCACCGGTCCTCCTCCAGGTGCTTACGGACCAGCCGCTCCACTTCCCGAACACTCAACCGCCCTGCCAACGCCCGATTCGCAAGCTTACGCCGCAACTCGTCCGTCGGCAGCGACAGGATTGCCCGCGCGTGACCCATCGTCAGGCGCCCGTCCACGAGCATCTGCCGGATTTCCTCAGGTAAGTCCAGTAGCCGCAAGTAGTTAGCAATCACCGACCGGTCCTCGCCCAGTCTCTCCGCGGCCTCCGCCTGAGTCAGCGAAAACGCCCCAAGATAGCGCTGATACGCCCTCGCCCGCTCAATTGCGTTCAGGTCCCTCCGGTGGATATTCTCCACCAGCGACCACTCAAAGAGCTGCTCGTCCGTCACATCCCGCACGAGGGCCGGGACCGTTGCCAACCCCGCCATCTGCGCCGCCCGGAACCGACGCTCGCCCGCAATGACCTGATAGCCCCCCTGAAAGGAACGCACAAGAATCGGCTGCAGAACCCCGTTGGCCTTCACCGAAGCCGATAACTCCCTCAGGTCTTCCTCGTTCCAGACCGTCCGCGCCTGGTATGGGTTCGCCGACACGGACCCGATCGGCACTTCGCGCAGCGACTCACTTAACTCCTTGTCCGGCGGCATCTTAGGAGTATCCAGAGCACTCGCAACCGTCTCCTCCACCCTTCCTGATGGCATAGTTATAGGACTCAACAACGATTCAAGGCCTCTTCCGAGATGTCGCGGTCGCTCACCCCGCCCTGGATTCATATACTGCCTCCTTGGTACAGACGAATGGCTTCATGCCGGCGCGTGGCCACAATTATACCGCTCAGGCACCACTCTGCTCAAGGCATATTTCGGCAAATGCCTGGCAACTCCTGCAGGATTTCCCCCGGCCTTGTCGCGAGCCGCGGCTTTGTGCCACGTGAAACATCATCGCTTAGCCACTCGTGGAACACATTCTCCCCCTGCGGATATCGAGACGACTTTCCAATTCGCTCCCCATCACGCGCTCGACTCAGAGTCCATGACTCCCGCGGCTCCCCGACGGCGTTAAGGTGTCGTCTCCCACCGCAATCGCTTGCACGCCCACCATAGGCGATCTTATGTCGAAGTGCTCAAGAACTGGCCTCCGTTTGCTCGCAAACTGTGGCCACCTCGAGGCACTTGACCGAATGGAGTTGACTGTGGGACTGCTGCCGACTCTGCATCTTCTGCGGGCCGGGAGATTCCGCCAACGCCGCACGCTCCCGCTGTCGTCCCGATACGCGAAGACCCGGACCTTCCTGCATGGCTGCCTTCGTAGGAATCCCCAGAGGGAACCACGTGCAACCAGCTCACCTGCAGCCCAGTCGCAGCAGCCCGCCCTGATTTCGCCCGCAGGAACGACGATAGGGGGCTGTGCGCCCTGACGCCCCGGCGGAGCAGCCCCCTGTCTGACTATGCCGTCGGATGGCCACGGCCCTGTTTGGAAAATGCCGGTCAATCAAGCCGGCGATCACCAGTGCTCTTCACCCCTTCGTTTTCCGCGCTGGCAGCGGTCGTCAAGCACGGCGAGGAGACGCTCTTTCCGGTGGCTGCACTTGATCGACAGCGACGATCGTTCGCAACGGCAGGCGTCTCAAGGCTATCACGCGGCGCCTCCGCCTGTACGTACCGACCATCAGCGACAGTGGGACTTGACGCCCTCCAGGCCCTTGCTTTGCTCTTTCCACGTGAAACCATCACGACCGCCAGCCTCAACGTCGCGGTCCAGCCACAGAGGTTCCCCCAAGCAACTGCCAAAGCACGCCGACCTCCACGTGCGATCAACCGTCGCGCGGCCGGCAGAACGCTTCGCCGCGTCCTTTCCCGGCCGCGTGCGAATCGGGGTGTCCTCTCGAGGCCGCAACCAGGCGGCGCATTTCGCTGTGACCGTCGGATGAGCGGGGCCGACCGGAGACCCAGGGCTCGCGCTGCGGATCACCGAGGACATTCCGCGATGTTACGATCTGCCGCTGATGCGAAGAGGAGGCCGGCGATTATCGGACGCCCCAAGCGTAGCTTGGCGCGCGCCTGACGGCACGCGGTCCCGGCGTCGTATGGGGTCGGCCCCGACAGGAAACGAAGTCGCAGGCTGCGCCGATGAACTCGATGTCGTGGGCCATATTCTCCACGCCGAAGGCGACACCGATGGAGTGGTCAAGGCCGGACCCCAGTAGGGGGCATATTCGGCACGGGAAAACGCGCTACGAAGTTGGCGAGCGAGAGGTTCAGGTTGTTGTACTCGGCGATCTTGGTGTCGGCATCGCAGACGTGGACACTCGTGACGAAGGCGTCGACGGGGTCCGTGGTGAATCAGAGGATGACGGACGAGGGCCTCAGACGCACGTCATTCAGATAACCGGTGTGGGGATGGCGAGGTGAAGCCAGTTGGTTGTGCCGGGCCTGCCACGCGGCCGGTCCGAGAATACGGCACCCGCCGGCCTTGCAAAGCGTGTCTTGCGGGACTTCTCGAATGAGCCAATGCTCGTGCGTGGTGCCAAACTCGGGGCTTCTGGTGTTCGATCATACACCGGAGCAAGACGGAGTCAAACAAATCTGATTGGCCGGTCGCGAGCATCAAGGAATGTCTCGCGACCAAGGGACCCGCACGCCGTGACGACTTACAGCCTACCGGCGAGAAAGTGGGGGTGATGTGGAATCTGGGTATTTTCTCGTTGCAGGGCCCGTTCGCGGCGTTAGGATATGTGTCGTCTCGCCCGGCGCGTCAGTAGGGGAGCGACAGTTCGGCAGCCGACGTCAGCGTCAACGGGACATGAGCAGGCCATGTTGGCTCTTTCTCATCCGAATACCGACTCCACATCGAAACATAGGGCGGAGCTTCCTAAACCTACATACTGGACCACTGTATCCGGAGGAGGAACAGCCCGCCCTATCTTTTTTCAACGATCCGCTCGAAGGCTAAATAGTCTGTTGGGTGGCACCCTCAAGGCCGGAAGGCCTCTGGGGATGGTTGGACGTTGACGGCGTGCTGGTCCCCGTTTCTGGGGCTGGCCATGCCGAAGTCCGGAGGACTTGAGGTCGGGGTCCCCAACGCGGAATTTTGCGTTGGGGAGCCCCTGCCACCCGATCTTCCCACGGCCGGTCTTAGCCTTTGAGCGGATCGTTGTCTTTTTTGAGCTAACCCGCCGGTCCTTGTCTTGCCGGGGAGCGTCTGGCGCGGCAGGCCCGGTAGGTGCGCGACCGGCATTTTTGCGGCGGTCGCGGTCAGGGCGATCTCAGTGGTCGATCAACATCACGGCATCGAAGAGATGACAGCAAGTCCGCAAGCGGTCGCCCGTGGGAATCCGCGCCGTATCCGAGAATCTCAGTCCCGCTTGTGCCGTTCGACGGCGCGGAGGATTTGATCGGCGCAGCGGAGGGCGGCGAGACCCTCGTCGCCGCTGACCTCCGGCCGGCAGGAGCGGTCCTGCGACAGCCCGCAGGAAGGCTTCCTGCTCCAGGCAAATGGGCTCTTTGTCGCCGACTTCGAGCGGCTCAATGTGTACCAACTCGGTCCAATTGACACTGGCGGGATTGAAGTCACGGCGCTGCTGCTGGCGCGAATCCATTCCACGACGTTCTGGTTGGCATCCGCTCGGATGACGATGCCGGACTTCTGGGCGTAGTCGACGCTGAGATACGCCTGGCGCGTGAAGAGGCGCAGCCGGCGCTCCGTCTGGAGGGCCACACGGGAGGCACTCAGATGGGCCACGCAGCCGTTCTCGAACGCGATCCGGGCGTCACACATGTCCTCGGTGTCGCCGATGACGTTGACGCCGACGGCCTCGACCCGCCGGATTTTGCTGTGCGCCAGCGACAGGACAATATCGATATCGTGGATCATGACATCGAGAACTACGCTGACGTCCGTCGAGCGGAAGGGGTAGGGGCTGACGCGGTGGGCCTCGATGAACTTCGGGTCGGCGCAGAAACGCTTCATCGCCTGGACAACCGGGTTGCAGCGCCTCGAGTGGCCCACGGCGACTACGGTATCGTAGCGCCGGGCCAGGGACACGATCCGGCTGCCCTCGCGAACGCTGGAGGCCAGCGGTTTCTCGATGAGCACCGCAATCCGGCGGCGGAGGAACGGCTCGGCCAACTGCAGGTGCGTGGTTGTGGGCGTGGCGATCGTGACGGCCTCGACCTGGCCCAGGATCTCGGTGTAGTCCGTGTAAGCGGGGCAGTTGTACTTCTCGCCGAGCAGGGCCGCCTTGGCCCGATCGCGTATCGACTACGGCGATCAGCTCGCTCTGCGGTAATTGACTGTACACCTTGGCGTGGATACCGCCCATTTTGCCGGCACCGACGACGGCCGTGCGGATTCTGGTATTCTCTGGCATAGAATCAAGACCGGGACACAGGACCCGTGGCAAGCAGGGGGCCTGGGGGAAGGTTCTTCTGCAGTTCTGTCTCAGGCGCGCAGGCTCTCCAAGTAGCGGCCGAACTTGTGCTGATGGCTCTTGAAGATCGCGTCGATCATCGCGCGGACGTTCTCATCCAGGCCGTCCCGCTGGGCCAGCGCCTGGGCATTGCTCAGCAGGGCGCCGCCCTGGCGGTAGAGCTTCCTGTAGGCCTCGTGGATGTGCTCCTGCTGCGGGCTCGCTCAGGCCGGCGCGGGCCATCCCGCGTTTGTTCACGCCGCGCACGCGGGGCGGATAATGACCACTGACGATCAGGAACGGTGGGACGTCACGATTCAGACCCGCCAGGCCCGCGATGTACGCCCACTGGCCGACGGTGACAAACTGGTGGGAGGCCGCCAAGCCGCTGAACCAGGCGCCGGTCTCAATTTTCACGTGGCCGCCGATCTGGACGTAATTGCTCAGGACGATCTTATCCTCGATGACGCAGTCGTGCCCGAGGTGCACGCCGACCATCAGGAGATTGTCGCTGCCGACCCGGGTGACGTGCCCCTCGTGCCGGCTCGGGTGGATGGTGACGTTCTCGCGAATGGCGTTGCGGTCGCCGATCACGATGCCTCCCCATTTTCGAGCTCTGGTCCATCCCCAGGACCTGCGGGCAGCAGCCGATCACGCAGTTCGGGTAAAGGCGGTTCTCCCGACCGATCGTCGACGTCCCCGATGACGACGACCCGGGCATCGAGGATGGTCCCGGCCCCGATCGAGACGCCTTTGCCGATCACACAATAGGGCCCGATGACCACCTCCGGGCCCAACTGCACGTTCTTCTCCACTACCGCTGTGGGGTGTATTGTCACCATGTCAGTGGTTCCTGCCTTTCATTGGAATGATGAGAATATGGGAAGGTGGAGTGAAGGAGCGTGCGTCATCCCCGCTATTCCAGCATCCCATGATTCCCGTATTCCAACACTCCATTCTTCCTCAGACCTTCTCATCGTCCACCAGCATAAACTTGATTTCCGCCTCCGCCGCGACGATATCGCCGACCAAGGCCTGGCACTTGCAATGAGCGGTCCGCCGGCGCAGCCGCACGGTCTCGGCGATGAGAACAAGCTGGTCGCCCGGGCACCACCGGCCTGCGCAGTTTCACGTTGTCCATGCTCAGGAGCATCGCCAGCTTGCCGGTGTGCTCGAGCCGTTGGGCGAACAGCAATCCCGAGACCTGGGCCATCGCCTCGACGATCAGCACGCCCGGCATGATCGGCGTCGAGGGGAAATGGCCCTGGAAGAACTGCTCGTTGAAAGTCACGTTCTTGATGCCCTTGATCCGCGTGTCGCCTTCGACCTCGATGATCTTGTCCACGAGGAGCATGGGGTAGCGGTGCGGCAGGATCTTCTGAATCCGGCGGATGTCGAGCACCGCGTCGGTCCCGAAGCGTCTCGATCCGGTCCTGCTGCTGGGCCGCATCATACAGCTTGCGGACCAGTTGCTGGTTCAGGGCGTGGCCGCTCTTGTAGGCGACGATCCGCCCGATCACCGGCCGGCCGACCAGCATCAAATCGCCGATCAGGTCCACGATCTTATGCCGAACGCATTCGTTCGGCCAGCGATAGCTGTTCTTGATCGGCCCGTCGGAGTCGATCACCAGGATGTCGTTCGGACCGATGTGCGTGCCGATGCCCCGCGCCTGGAACTGCTTGGCCTCGACCTCCAGCAGGAAGCTCCGCGCAGGCGCCATGCCCGCCTCGAAGCTGTCGGGCGTGAGCTCGTAGCTGTAGATTTGCCGCCCGATCCCGGCGTGGCTGCTGTAGTCCAGATCGTAGGTGATGCTCAGGTCGCCGTCGGAGTGAGGGCAGGGCGTAGATCGTCGCGTCGCCGGCGGTGACGCACAAGGGCTTGCGGATGACGAATTCCTTGCGGGGGTTGGTCTGCTCGACGAGTCCGGCCTGCTTGAGGACGTTGACATACTCCGCGCTGCTGCAATCGGGGCGGGCAGCTCGGGCCCCTCCACCTCCATGACGATATTGTCGATTTCCAGGGCGTGGATCGCCGCCAGACAGTGCTCGACGGTCTCGATGCTGACTTCGCCCTTTTTGATGCTCGTGCGCCGGCTTCGCTCCGCGATATTCGGGGCCATGGCGGGGATGCGGACCGCGTTGGCCATGTCCGTGCGCACGAAAACGATGCCCGTCTCCTCCGGCGCCGGGTGGAAGGTCACGGTAGCGTCCTGGCCGCCGAACAGGCCCTTGCCGGCCAGCTTAACCGGGTCCTTTATCGTCTTTTGCAGCTTCAAGTCGATCCACCTTCGCCGTCAGGCGTTTCAATTCCTGGGCCAGCTTGGGCAGGCGCAGCACCGTGGCCACCACCCGCCCCGCGTCGTGCACATTCAAGGCGGGCGACCAAGCCAGCTTCTGTCCGGGTGGGACGCTGCTCATGACCCCGGCCTGCGCACCCACCATCGTACCGGCGCCGATCTCGATATTATCGGCCAGACCGACCTGTCCGGCCAGCACGACGCCGTCCCCGATCCGGCAACTGCCGGCCACGCCCACCTGGGCGGCGATCAGGCAGCACTTGCCGATGACGACATTGTGCGCGATCTGCACGAGGTTGTCGATCTTCGTGCCGGCACCGATTATCGTATTGCCAAATTTCGCCCTGTCAACGCAGGTGTTCGCTCCGATTTCGACGAAGTCCTCGATGATGACGCCGCCATGATGGGGAATGAGCCGGTGGGCCCCGTCGATGAAGGCGTAGCCGAAGCCGACGGCCCCGATGGTGCTGTTGGCCTGGATGACCACGTGATGGCCCACCGTGCAGCCGTGATAGATCACGACGTTGCTGTCGAGACGGCAGTCAGGCGCCGATCTTCGTGCCGCGGCCGATCTTGCCGCCGCCGGCGATCACGGTTCGGGCACCGATCTCCACGCTTGTCTTCGAGGACAGCGTACGGGCCGATGCTGACGCCCTCGGCCAGGCGCACGTCCGCCCCGATCCGAGCGGAAGGGTCCACCCCCGCGCACGACCGGCGGCGCGGCGGGGGCAAACATGTTTAGAGTCTCGATTAGGGCCGCATTGACGTCCTTGACCACCAATTGCGGCTTGGCCAGACCGTCGATCGGCTGGGCCACAATGACGGCCGCCGCAGCCGAATTCCCGGCAGCGGCCGCGTACTTGGCCTCTGTTACGAACGTCACATCCCCGGCGCCGGCCGCATCCGACCGGCTGAATCCCGGTGAGCGTCGGGCAGCGGCCAGCGTCCGCACCGCGAGCACGTCGGCCCCCAGCCGCCGGGCTAATTCCTCAATCGTCACCTGCATTGGTATTACACGCTCGATAGTTATCCCATTCGTTTCGTCGGCACCAATCCTTACGGCTTCAGAGTCGGACTGGCATCGATGCGGTCGATGACGTCATTCGTCAGATCGACGCACCCGCCGGCGTAAAGCACCTTATGCGTGCTGAGCGTCAACAATATGTCTTCGCTGGCCAGCGGGAACTTCGGCTCGGTCCGCTCCAGCACGAGCGTCCAAGCCCTTCTCCTTGGCGATGACTTGGATGTTCTTGAGGGCCTCCTGGTAGAGGTCTTCGAACCATTTCTTGTCTTCCGCCATCCGCTGCTGTTTGAGCAACTCCTGCTGGTTTTGCAGCTTGGCGCGCGTCTCCAGCACGGCCTGGTACTGCTTGACGTAGTCCGCCGTTCCCTGTCTGAACGTTTTGAGCTCGCCTTCCTCGCTTCTCTGCTTGCTTGGTCAGCTCGTCCATCTCGGCCCGGGCCTGGGCTCGCGCCTGGCCAACTGGGCTTGGTACTGCGCGTGTTTCTTGGACCCGTTGAACACGTCGCGAATGCTGACCACGCCCGATTTTGCGACGACGGGGCGGTCGTGGGGACGCCGCTCAGCCGTACTGCATCGCCATCAACAGGGCCGCCAAGCCGACCAGAATACTCGCCGCGATTGTCTTACCGTTCATGACAAACCCTTTCTTCCATCGTGTTACATTCCTGTGGCTGTCGTGACTAACGGAGCCCGTTTAGAACTCCACCGGCCGCCGAGAAGCTGAAGACCTGCGTCTTGTCCCCATTCGACTTCAGCAGGGGAAAGCCGAGCTCGAAGCGCATCGGGATGTTCCCGAAAATCTGCGGCACCTTGATCTCGATGCCCATGCCGACCGACACGCGATAGCCGCCGGAATCGACCGTGCCGCTGTCGAGGAAGAGCAGCCCGTTGAAGTTCTTGCCCACCAGAGGAATGATCAACTCCGACTTGGCCAGGAAGATCCAATCGCTGCCGATCGGGTAGATTTTCTGGGGGTTCGGCACGTTGGTCTGCAGCCCGCAGGCGGCTCACGCCGCGATACTCGAAGCCCCGAATCCCGTACCGGCCCGAGCCGCCGGCGTAATACTTCTCGAACGGCGGCGCATCCCCCACGACCGTTCCCGCCAGCACCTTGCCCACCAGCACGGTCCTGCGGCCGAGCACGTCTTCGTGCAGCGGGATGTAACGGGCGAGAGTGCCTTCGAGCAGGCCGAACGTGAAATCCCCGGTCACCTGCTCGTAGGACGTGCCGAACCTGCCAGCCCGTAGTGGGATCGTAGAGATCGTCCAAGGCCGTCTTGCCCAGGCCGAACTTCACGCCGAACAATTGGGTGTGGCCTTCGACGTCGCGAATCTCCTGCGGGGCATCGCCGACCAGATCGCTGATGCTGACGTTCTCCGCACGAAAGCCGATGCTGCGCCGCCAGTAATCCTCCAGGCGCTGCTCGAATGCGAAGGCTCCCTTGAGTCGGCTCTCATCGTAGCTTTCCCGGAACCATTCCAGTCGCGCCCCTCGACGTCGAAGGTGATGGGCCGGTCGTTCCAGTAGGGATCGACGAAATCCACGCCGTAGGAGCTGTACTTCGTGCCGGGCTCCAGCCGCACGGAGAACTGCTGACCGCCGCCGCGCCAAGCTTTCCAGGGGAAGAAGACCTCGTCGAGGCTCTGGGGCCTGTCGCTGATGTCGAAGTTGCGCTGCTCGTAGATCAACTGGCCGATGACGCCGGCGTCGCTGCTGAAGCCGACGCCCGGCCGGATCATCCCCGTCATCCCTTCCTTGATGTCCACCCGCACGTCCCGGCGGTTCGGATCGCTGCTGGCAGGGGGGGTGACCGGTCGAATCGTGACCTGCTCGGAGACGACGCCGCGCTGGACGTACTTTTCGAGCATGCCGCTGCCCTCCTTCGGGGCGATCTTCGCGTTGTACAACTGCCCGGGCGTGAAGCCGTACTCGTCCAGGATGCGCCGGATCGCCTTGTCCTTGGTCTGTTCGTTGCCCGTGACTTCCACCTGGCCCAGGCGGAAGTGCCGGCCCTCGTGGATCGTGAACGTCACGGCGACGACATTTTCTTCCGATGCCGGCGGGAACGTCGGGGTTTGCCGCACGTCGGCATCTACGTAACCCTGCTCCCGGTAGAGCTGGGCGATCTCCTTGGCGTCTTTCTCGGCCTTGGGCTTCTTGTAGACGTCGCCTTCCCGCAGCTTGATCTTCGCTTGCAGTTGCTCGGCAGTATATTTCGTTTGGCCGGTGAAGACGATGCCCGAGACGTAGTAGAGTGGTCCTTCCTCGATGACAAAAATCACGTCTACGCGGGACTTGTCTTCGTTGAACTCTTGTCTGGGCCGTGATCTTGTGGTTCAGGAAGCCCTGGCCGTAGTAGAAGTCGCGCAGCCGGTCCGTATCCTCTTTGACGGCTTCTTCAGTGTAGTAGGTGGGCCAGAACAGCCATTGACGATGCCGCAGCTTGATCACCTGCCGCAGCGTCCAGGCACTGAACGATTCGTTGCCGGCAAACTCGATGGATTCCACCTGGACGCGGGGGCCTTCGTCAATGATGTACAGGAGGCGGCCTTCCGCCATTTGCTCCCGGTCCAACGTCACCTGGACCGACACGTAGCCGATTTTGCGGTAGACTTCCGTGATCGTCACCCGCCCGCCCTCGGCCAAGAACGGGTCCAGGTGGTCGCCCAACTGGAACCCCAGCCGCTCGCGCAGCACGTGGGCCTTGAACTTGTGGTTGCCCTCGAACTCGATGGACTTGATGATCTGGGCTTTGCCCGCCGGGGCCGGGACGACCGTGGCGCCGCCGGTCGGGGCTTGGGGCTCCCAAACGTGTCTTCTTGCGTTTGGGGACCCTTGGGCGCTGGGCCGCAGCGCTCGGCGGGGCCGCTTCCTTTTCGGCCGCCGCGACCTGCGCGGCCGCCGCGCCCGTCAAGACCAGCGACACCCAGAGGACAAAAACTGCATCCTGCATCAGCTACCTCGCACTGTTCTACGTGGGTTCCCCAACGCAACGTGCCGCGTTGGGGGGCCCCGTCCCTGATTCCTCACCACTCAAAACGGGACTGCCTCCTGCTCGATCTGCGCCAGATTCTCAAAGCGCGTGCACTTCTCCCGGAACGTCAGCTTGACGGTGCCCGTGGGACCATTGCGCTGCTTGGCGATGATGACCTCCGCCGCGTTGTCCGGCTCGTAGCCGTCTTCCCCACGATGATAGTAATCCTCGCGGTGCAACAGCATCACCACGTCCGCGTCTTGTTCGATCGAGCCCGACTTTCGCGCAGGTCGCTCATGCGCGGGCGGTGGTCCTCCCGGCCTTCCGGGCGACGGTTCAACTGGCTCAGCACCACCACCGGCACGTCCAGCTCGCGTGCCAGCGATTTGAGGTACCGCGAGATCGTCGTGATTTCCTGCTGGCGCGACTCGATGCTTCTTGGCATCGATGTGCATCAACTGGAGATAATCCACGACGAGGCAGCGAATGCCGTGGGCGCTCTTGAGCCGCCGGGCCTTGGCCGCAGCTCCAGGGGCGTCAGGGCCGACGTGTCGTCGATGTAGATCGGCGCCTCGGACATGACCCCGCAGGCCTCCACCAGCTTCTGGTAGTGCTCCGTGCTGAGCATGCCCTTGCGGACGAGCTGGGCGTCGATACCGCTGTAGCTGCACAGAAACCGCTCGGCCAACTGTTGCCGGCCCATTTCCAGCGAGAAGATCGCCAGCGGGATCTTCTCGATGATGCCGATATGCTCCGCCATGTTCAGGGCCAGGCCGGTTTTCCCCATGCTGGGCCGGCCGGCGATGATAATCATCTCGCCCTTTTGCAGGCCGCAGGTCTTGTCGTCCAGCTCGTAGTAGCCGGTCCCCAGACCGGTGACATGCGTCCCTTCGCGCTTCTCGATCAGCTCGAAGGTCTTCGTGACCAGATCTTTTAGACGCTACGGCGGAGTTGCTGATGCGCTTGTCCGTGATGGCGAAGATCTTCCGCTCGGCCTCGTCGAGCTTCTCCGCCGGCGTCGCTGCTCTCATCGTAGGAGTCGCTCAGGATCTCCGTGGCCGCCGCAATGGTCTCCCGCAGCAGCATCTTCTCCCGGACGATCTCGGCGTAGTACTGGGCGTTCGCGGAAGAGGGGACAGTCTCCAGAACGCGTTGGAGGTACTCCGGCCCACCGATGGCTTCCAATTGATTGCGGCGTTCCAGTTCGCTGCGCACGAGCAGACCGTCGATTCCTTCGCCCCGGTTCTTCTCGAACAGGGCAATGATGGCGTCGAAAATCAACTGATGCTCGGTATGGTAAAAGGCGTCACGCTTGAGCAGCTCGACGACGTCGCCGATGCAGCGCGGGTCCACGATCATCGAGCCGAGCACGGCGGCCTCGGCCCCCAGGTCCTGGGGCATGCTCCGCGTCACCGTCCCCAGGGACGCCGGATTCGACTTTCGGGAGGCGGCCCCGCCCCCTTCGCGAGGGACCGCCGGCTCGCCGTTGCCATTCGAACGAGTTGTCCCGGCCGTCGCCGAATCCATCGCCTTTCGACTCTTTCTTTCTACCACTACAGGCCCCGTAACCAACCTACTTCTCAGCACTGCGCACACTCAGCAGTGCTAATAGGCCGGCATTGTACCGAACGGTGGGCCTATCGTCACGTTTTTTTGCGTGCGCCGCAGGTGGTGACCCCGTCTCCGCGGGGCCACGCTCGCCCTACGAAGAGGCAAGTCGTGCGCGGCCTGGCGAGCCCGGTGACGGGACTTGTCGCTCAGCGGGGATGCGGGGGTCTCGGCGAGGCAATCGAAGTGCAGGGACTGGATCACGCGGGTGCCCACGATCGCGACGATCTTCTTGGCCACGAAATCACCTCCAGTGGGGGATCGCCCCCGCGCAACGCGACTCGGATCCCCATCATTTTACCATGATCCGCTCAAAAGCCAAGACAACCGTCACAAGGCCGGGTGGCGTGGCCGGCACACGGTGGCGGATTCGTCGCTCTTCGTAGTGCGGGCGTCCCCGCCCGCGAATCTTGGAGGGTGAAGGGGAGCCGGGAAGTTGTACGAAGACGCACAACCGAAGGGCGGGCGGGGACGCCCGCACTACGAAAACGGGCTCGGCTGCCACGTATTCCGCCCGCACCCAGGCCGAGTGGAAGCCTCAAGCCGGTAGGGTGGGTTCTTAACCCACGCGTATCCCACTTCCGCAGTGGGAATAGCAAAATTCGTGCAACAGTTGAAAAGGTAAAACACCCCGCGCGCGAAATTTTTTTTACTCCTGTCGGCGCAAGGCTTTACGTCAATTCCGACCCCTCGTCTGGCACAGAATTACCGCATCATTCGTGCAACATTGCCCAAGGGTAGAGGGACGCATTTTTCTTGCGCCCCCGATTTGATGGTCCCAATTGAGAGGAGAAAGGCGATGGTGAGGGACAAAAAGCACAAGGCGCAGGGTCGAGAACAGAGGACCAAGCCCGCCGAGGACCAACGGTCCAACAACAACGTTGTCACCCCGGACCCCGGTCCGGGCGCCAACGGCCAACGGAGAACCGAGAACTGGCCACTCCCGAGGTCATCACGCCCATCGTAGGTCCACCGGTGCCGCGCATGGTCCCGGGCCGGGAACAGGCCCGGGCCGAGCCCCCGCGCCGAGGCGAGCAAGGCCTGCTGCCAGAACTGCGCCAACGGCATGCGTCCGGCGGGCAAATGGCTTCGGATCATTCTATCGTCCTGGCCGGGCCTGCTGGTCTGTGCCAACTGTGGCCGGGCGCCGGGCACCCTGATGGAGGTCTTCAACCACCACGTCTGCCGCAACTTCCGCCCGCGCTGGCTGCCGCCGGTCCGTGAAGGTCCGCCGGACCCGCCGGACGGCAGCTTCCGCTACATCACCCTGACCAAGAGCCGCCAGGCCCTCGTGGACCCCCAGGACTACGAGTGGCTCAAGGACTACAAATGGTGCACGCTGGTGACCCGTGACGGCCGGGCCTACGCCCAGGCTCGTATCGGCGGCCGCATGGTCTACATGCACCGGCTCATCAAGAACGCGCCCCAGGGTAAGTGCGTGGACCACATCAACGGCAACGGCCTGGACAACCGCCGGTGCAACCTGCGCCTGTGCGACTGCACCCAGAACGCACTCAATCAGCGTAAGGGCCGCGGCTCGTCGCAGCTTCAAGGGCGTCTCCCGCTACCCGCAGGACCGCTGGCTCGCCGCCATCCTGTTCCGCGGCCACGCGATGCACCTCGGGATCTTTGCCGACGAAGTCGAGGCCGCCCGTGTCCGCGACCGCTGGGCCTTCGCCCTCCAGGGCCGTTTCGCCTGGCTCAACTTCCCCGAAGACTTCCGCGGCCAAGACCCCGCCGACCCCGAATTCCAGGCCCTCCGCGCAGGCCCAGGAGAAATGGAAACTCTGGAAAGTGACGAGGCAAAAGCGAAAGGACCAGCCCGGCCGCCGGCCGCGCTCACGCCGCAAGTCAGCAATCCAAGGGAGTTAGAGAAGCCACAGATTACACAGATTGACACAGATTACGGAAGGAAGCGGTGACAATACGTCTTCTTTTCTTTCGCTCTGTCGGGTTTCCGAAAATCTGTGATAATCGGCGAAATCTCTGGCTAACTGGTTTTGGTTGCGGCCGAAGACCGCGCTGGGTGATTTCCTGCCTGCGCTCGCACCTCTCCCAGGAGGACCAGGAGAAGAGGCGGTTCAGAGGGTAATCGCTGCCCCTTGTCCCGCAGCGCGATCCGTAGCAACGGACCATCCGTCTGGGCGTGGGGTTACGTCGGTTCATGGGCGGAACGATTTCCGACCGCCCATAGGCAGACGAAGCCGGCTATTCATGAATGATGCCCGAGGCCGCCGTCGAACCCGTGGCGAAGCCTTCCGCCCATGGCCGGTCGGAAGTGGTTCCGGTCATGAACCGCCTCTTGACCCCCGTAGGGAACGTGCGAGCGGGGGCTGCCAACCCCGGCATAGAACCGCTCCATCGAGCTTCGCCCCTGAACCGCCTCTTTTCTTCTCCGTCTGTCCAACGCCCCTTGCTCCTGTCCTGCTGTTGGCCCAAAGCAGAACCGGATACACCGGCAATGTGATGTCCCTTACTGATACACGTGCCCAAGACCGGGGTCAGGTCTTAACTATTAACTATTCGGACCAATAGTTAATAGTTAAGACGTGACCCTCTGCTCTCCTGCGGACGCAAAAGGTGGAATGGGAAATGCGGGAATGTGACTCTCGGCATTTCGGAGGCACAGGAGGCACGCTTGTGGTGTCGTCACGAGCGGATGAAATAAGTAAGGCGTCCCCAGAATCCGCGCCCGGACTCACCCGAGATTAGTGAGACGGTCCCGGAGTGCTGGGGATGGTCCGCGACCGCACCGTGACCCCCGTCACATTCGAATATTCGAGGCCATGACACTTCTGAACTCTTTTTTGCACCGATCACTGTCCGCAGTCACGATCTGGCCCCAACTGAACTCCAGAAAGTCAGACGTGGACAACATATATGAATTATAGATCAACCCTATGGCCTCATCAAGCATCCCTCGCGTGGTGCTATTCCATGCAAGAACTCCATCGCGACCACTGAGCCATGAACAAAGTGAGACCACCACGCATACTCTATTCGTTCCTCAGGGCCGCCGTATTCGCCTACCATCTTACTCGTGTTAGACCATTGTGCCGTCGCCTTTATATTCCACCAGTCTGGTCCAAAGACCTGTTCAAGCCTAGCTTCCATTCGGGCCAAAGCGGTCGTTTGGCCAGAATCTCGAAGGAGCTTGGCGAAATAAGCTGCTGCATTGTCCTTGAACTCAATATACTTGCGTGCTTGGTCGGGTG
>CAVVRJ010000023.1:0-120739 GCA_963750205.1 uncultured Planctomycetota bacterium | reverse complement strand
TACAGAAGCTCTTCCGGCTCCAGGCCCAGGTGATTGCAGACCTCGGCATCATCCCAGCCGTTGTGCAGCATCTCAAAAACGAGCTTACCCATGCCGCCCACGCTATGCTCGCCCCGGGCACGGTTGTGCCGCACGGTGGAGGCCATGCGGTCATTGATCGGCTTGTCGATGACAACCACCGGCAGATAGCCACTAAGCCGCTGGCGGATGTCCGCCTGGGTCGAACCGACAAAGTACCGGTGGAAACCATCCACGATGACGTACTTGTGCTTCTCAGGGTCCCAGATGGTCACGATGGGCTGGGTGAAGCCGTCCTGGTTGATCGACACGTAGAGCAGGCCCATTTCCTTCTTCGCGACCGCGTTGGGGTTGTAGTCGTTGGGCTCGACCATTTCGGCGGGTACCCACCGCACCCGGTCGATCGGTTGGCCTACCTGGGGGGATAGCTCGTGCAGGCAGCCCCGGAGCATCTCGATCACACCCAGCTTATCCTGCGGCTGTGCCGCGGCCACGGCTGCTTTGATGGCTGCTACCGCCGTGGTCAATTCCTCGCTACTCATAGGCTTGGTCCTTCAATGCCGCCCGCAGCACCGCCTTGGCGTCCTCGGGAATGTACTTGTTGTCCAGCCACGCCGGGTGGGCGGGATCGCCCCGGTGCCAGCGGCGATAACCATAGACCGGAGGGCTGATGCGGAAGTTCTGTAGCTTCGTGAAGTCCCAGTCGCTGCTCAGGACCGTATTGATAACTACCCGGATCATTTCCGTGCGGACGGGCTCGTGCACGTAGATCTTGAACTCCCGGGCCATGATCTGGCGGATTTTCTCGCGGTTGGCGCACTCCTGTACGATGTTCTCAATCAGGTGCTCCGCATATTCCTCCCAGGACCGGAACATGTAGGGCAACTCGGCCGGGCAGGTGAACGAACTGGACCGAAGATGCTTGATCGTATTGGCACCGGCGATGCGATCGGCCACGCGGACCCACGTCTCGGGCTCGATCTCCTGCACCCGCAAGAGGTCCTGGATGGCCGTCTCGTGATGCAGGTTCGAAATCCTCATGTGCACCGGCGCGATGCCGTACTGATAGAGCCGGTCGTAAATGCGGTTGTAGGCCCAGCCGTGGTCATGGATGGCCTTCCATACATCCGAGATTTCCCAGTCATAGATCGGGTAGAAGGTGTAGTGGCCGCGCTTGGCGTCGAGCTTCCTGCCCCAGGTAATCCATTTGTACTTGGCGGAGTCCGTCAGGGCCACGAACCGCTTGGGGCTCTCCTGGGTCCGCACGCCGGAGATATAACACGCCCGCGTCTGGGCGAACTCGACCTTGAAGATGGCACCGAACAGGTCATGGAAGCGCTCGGTCCCGTAGCGATTGACCTTGATCGACAGGGGATGCTGTGGGTGTGCCCACTTGGCGCGGTCCGACTCGCGCCAGCAGTAATTGAACCGTTCGAAGCTGCTGGCGTTGTTCGTTATGACCATCGGCATCTGGAACCACATGGGCAGGACGTCCGGCCGGGTCATGATGCTCTCCACCATGTCCACGGTCCCTTGCCACTCGACCTCCTGGTCGATCCACATAACGCGAAGCGGCAGCCGGCCCAGCTCCCGGGCCACGATCAGGGCCAACTCGAAGACGACCGTGGAGTCCTTGCCGCCGCTGACTCCCACTACGACCTCGGGGAACTCCCGGAACAGGAACCGGAGGCGGTCCACGGCGGCGTCCAAGACGTTCCTTTGCTGGTAGATCTTCATGGGTGCCGTAGCCTCGCGATGGTCTTATCGAGCCGATGCTGATTCAGTTCGTTGCCCCGGAAACGCATCCTATTGCTCTTGGCCGCCTCCGCCGTGTAGCCCATCCCGCACATGGGGTCCAGGATGATGCCTCCGGGCACCGCGAACGGCGCGACCGCCAGAATCGGCAAGTCCTTGCCCCGGAGCCGGCGCACCAGCGCCTCATACCCCTGCGGGATGCCAGGGGTCGGCGGGACAGCACATAGAAGTCCAGCGGCAAGAGCTTAGGAGTTGTTCAAGAATAACTTAGCCATTTCGTTTTCGGGGACGAATGGTGTAGTTCCATTGGGGTAGGACCGTATGGCGCGACAGCCGCACACTGGCCTTGGTTGGTTCGGATACCTTGACTTTGGTCGGGTAGAACCTGGGATCCAACGAGGCGCGGCAGCGAAAACCAGTGGTCGACCGGGTTGTGCGAATGTGTTGGAGCATGACTTCGTAGCTGGTCAACGGTTCGCCGGCCCAATTGGCACTGATCAGGTTGAACATGCGGTGTTCGATGGGATTCCACTTGGAGGCTCCGGCGGGGTAATGTCCGACCGTGATCGTCAAGCCGAATTCGTCGGCCAACTCTTGCAGGCCCACCTTCCAGGCCCAAGAACGGTTGCCCTTGGCCCCGCCGCTATCAGCTTCGATAGCCAGCCGGGACACGCCGGGATACCGATGCCGTCCCACGTCCAGCCACCACGAGCGAATAGCGCCCACGGCAAAGGCCGCCGTCTGATGCGTCGTGCCGATCAGGACATAGCCGGCGTTGCGGTTTTCGTCATAGATGCCGTAGGGAAAGGCTCGCCCTTGGGCCAAGCTGGGAAAGTCGTGATCCCGCACATCGCGGTCCTCACACCGCCAAGTGCGCCCGTCATTCTTGAAGTTGCCCACCAACTCCTTCTTCTTCGTATCCACGCTGATTACAGGCCAATGGTGCTGCTGGAAGCGCCGTCGCCGACGTCCCAACAGGCGAAACTGCTGGTCGCGGTGCGGGTCTTTCTTTCCCCCCAGCCGCTTGCGGTTGGAACGCAACGAGTACTTTTGCGCCCGCAACAGGCGCGCCACCGTCACATGTCCCACCCGCACGCCACGGCGCCGCAAAGCCGCGGCCAATTTGCGCGTGGTCTGGTGGGTCCACCGCAGACCTCCCCGCGGATCGCCCGCCGTCGCGTCCCGCAACAACTCTTTCAACAACGACTCCACGCGCGGCACTTTTTTTCCACGCACTTTCGTCCGCCCCCGGGACGACGCACGCGGTCCGAAGACTCGACTTGCCCCCGTTCGCTCTCCCGCCATCCGCGCCGAATGGTCATGCGGTTCAGGCCGGTGATTCGTGTCACCTGTTGGATGCCCCCGTGCCCCCGCTGCCGGGCCAAAACCCCCGCGAACAACCGCCGACTTCGTTCGTCCAGTTCGGCCATCACACGATTGATGGCTCCATGCTGTGCAACCACCTCGGTATCGCGACGCGACCGACATTCTCGACAACGACACCGATGGATTCGCTTGCGTCCCGTGTCTGCCATGACCGTCTCTCCATCCTTGGAAGCGGCACACGCAGATTATACAAATGGCTAAGTTATTTTTGAACAGGTACTAAGGGCATATCTGAAGAAACGCCTTACGGCGTCACTACCAACGGAAACGTGTCGCGCAGGGGACCCCGCCCAGCGGACGATCAACGCTCGCAGCGGGCGGGGACGCCCGCGCTACAAAGAGTGGAATCCGCACCCATACGCCGGGCCACCACGGCAGCACCATAGGCTTTTCCTGGTTGCCGAAGCGGGCGTGCCTCGGATAGGATGTGAGCAGCCGCACGACGATTGACGGAGAAACGATGTACGAGCTATTGCTGAGAACGGAAACGCTTCTTCTGGGCCTTCAGACGCCCGCCCTCCTGGCGTTCGGGCTCGGTGCACTCGTAGTGGGCCTCGTGCTCTGGCTGGGCGGGACGCGGTACCACGCGGCGATCGTCGGGGTGCTCGGGGGCGTGGTGGGGGCCGCCGTCGGCCTGCTGGTCAGCCAGCAACTCGCCCTGAGCCCGTGGCTGAGCATGGTCGTCGGGGCGGCCGTGCTGGGGGGACTGTCTATCCTGCTCCGGAACATCCTGATTCTGGTGCTGGCCGTGCTGGTCTTCGCGGCGGTCGGCGGGACCGGCTATCTGGCCGTAGTCTTGGATCGCGTCACGCCGCCGGCGCAGGCGGAGGCTCACAGCGACCGGTGGCAGAGCGTCCATTACTTCAGCGGCATGGATCGGGCCGGCCGGCAGAGCTACCTGAACGGCATCAGTCAGGAAGCCGAAACGTTCGCCGAGCGGCTCAAGGCCCTGCTTGCCGACACGTGGCAAACCCTGAGTCCGCATGGCTGGGGCGATCGTGCTGGCGCTCGTCGCCGGTGCCCTGCTGGGCCTCCTGCTAATCTGGCTCATCACCAAAATCGTGATCGCGCTGGCTTACAGCATCGTCGGCACGGCGGTGCTCTTCCTCGGGGCGCAGGCTCTCCTGCTGGCGGCCGGCGTCCTGCTGGCCTCCGACCTCGCGTCCCGCCGTTGGGCGCCGGCGGTGGCCTTCGCTGGCATGACCATCCTCGGGTGGGCTTGGCAGCTCTTTCACGCCGGCCGGCGGAGAGCCCGGAGAGCATCTCCCCCAACGTCCGCCCCGTCGGACTAAGAGCCTTGTCATGAGTTTTGACGAGCAAAACCGGTAAGCAAAAACCATCTGCTGCAGGGTGCCATGTCTACGCCTCGTAGACAGGCCCGACAAGCGCGAAAGGAGGGCCCCGAGGTCTTCGCGGCCCTCCCGAAGAAAACGACCTCTGATTGCTACAGAGCGCGGCGTCCGCGCAGGTATCCAAGCAGGGCGGTGCCCAGACTGGCGAGCAGCAGAGCGCCGGACGCCGGAATCGAGGCCGGGCCGGGACCGGGGCTGGGGCTGGGACTCGCGTCTCCCCCAATACCCACGGTGAACCCATACCAGTAGACACCCCGCGGGATGGTCCACTGAATCATGCTCACCGGGGCGAGGAACTGGATTGTGCCATTGCCGTTCTGTCCTTGGAGGGTCGTGTCCCCTTCTTCCGTGAGCGACCCATTGCCGAAATACCCCGGCCCGTGGACTACGATGTTGAAGGGCACGTCGAACGTCGTGGTCGCCGTCACGCCCGTGCGTCCCAGGCCGACGACCGCCATGACCGTTGTTCCGGGGACACTATGCAGAGATATTTCCCGGTCGTCAATTAAGGAAAATACGTATTTTGGCGATCCGCCATTGTCAAAATTGAGGACGTCGGAGGGAGGACCGCAGCCCGCGGATGGGAGTCGCAGGTCGTTGGCATCGGAGAAGTTCATCCGTTTCGACGACCGCGGGGTCAGGCGTTTGCTCCCACGGCTGCCGGGATCCCCTATCGACATCTTCAAGGATGCGACCGCGCGGCTGGGTGCGGGTCCCCAACGCGCTCGGTCGCGTTGGGGAGCCCGGTGCCATGCCTACGGCTTTGCGTAGGCATGCCTTGTCCCCGGGATCGAGCATGTCTACGAGGCGCAAGTCTGGCACCCGGTAACCAGGGAGCTTTGGTTACCGATCTTGCTCGTCAAAACGTATCAGGAGGCCCCCGGTCACGCCCGCGCTGCTTCCCATCAATTCTGTGACAGCGGGACGTCGCTCGGCGCGATCAGCCACAGCAGCGGCTGGGTGATGGCCAGGTTGCGCCGGACCTCCGGGTCGGTCGGGTCGGGATTCAGCGTTTTCCAGAGGTCGAGATACTTCTTTTCCTCGAAGGCGCGGGCCGCGAAGAGCAGGGCCGGCTGGCGGACGGGCCAGGCGTCGAAGTGCTCCACGTCGGGCTTGAGCGGCCATTTGCTCTTGTCCTGCAGGAACGGGTACAAGTACTCGACGGCCTTACGGATGCCGCGGCCGTCGGGCAGGGTGAAGGTCCAGAGATTGTCACGCTCGGTCGAGAGCAGTTGGCAGAGGATCGCCATGTTGTCGAGCTGGAAGATCGAGTAGCCGTAGGGCTTGGTGCGCTTGAGCTCCTGGGGGAAGCTGCCGTCGGGGGCCATCTGCTGCGGGACGAAGACCTCCTTGTAACGCTGGCGGCACAGGTCGAGCTTCTGGCCGTGTCGCCCGTGAGCGTGGCGAACGAGGCGAGCTGGACCATGTAGGCGACGCTGTGGTTGTTCTTGGCGTTCATCTCGTCCACGCCGTACTTGTGCGTGGTCATCCATTGGGCGTAGTCCGCGAACCACTTCTTCAGGCCCGCGAGGATCTCCGGCGTCATTGCCCTGGAATGGCTAATCGCCAGGATGGCGGGCGGGACCTCGGCCAGGTGCAGCGTGTCGATGATCCCGATGCCGCGACCCGAGGACCGGCCCGGGATGGCCTGGGCGTAGAGCAGGCTCGGATTCATCCTCGTGGCTTCGTCGAGGAAGAAGGTCCTCAGAAGGGTGACCGCCTTGACGGCGTATTTCTCCTGGCCGTCGAGGGCGTAGGCGGCGGCCAGGGCCGCGACGGCGTCGCGCATGTTGCGCAGGGCCAGGCGGTGGGCGGAGAAGTTCTGCGGGTTGGATTGGCCGTCGCGCTGGATGTAGGGCAGGCCGTCCGGCTTGCTCGGGTCGGGCCACCAGTAATCGCCGTTGGAGTAGAAATCGTGCGGGCCGCCTTCGCTGAGCGGGGCGGGGAATTGGGTGATCGAGATCGGGGCGACCTGGAGGGCTTCGTCGGCCAATTTGAGAATCCGTGCGCGGTCGAGCTTGGCGATGTCCACCTTGCGCTGGCGCTCGGCCGTTGCCTTTTCCCATTCGGCGGGGGTGTACAGGTCCCAGTAGATGCCGTAGGTGCGCCGGGGCAGGCGATAGAAGGGCACGAAGTTCACGTCCGTGTCGCGTCCGACACCGTCGGTGCGGAATTGGCCGGCTTGCCGGGGACCGGTTTGAGCCACTCCGTCACCGGCCGCTCGGCGGCGAGGAAGATGGGCACCTTCTGTTGCTCCGCCCGGGCCCCCCGGCCGCGGCCGCGCTCGGCCTCGGGACCGAGATCCCCCGCCAGGACTAACGGTCCCCACAAAATGGCGACCCGCCGCGGATTGTCCGGCAACGGCTCCAGGTGCAGCGCCTTGGGTAGGGTGACCTCGACGATGTCGCCGCTCTTCCAGGTACGCTTGAGTTCAACATAGGAGCCGCACTTGGGTGGTTGGAAGGTTGTGCGTCCTCGCCCGTTTGTAGTGACGCCGTCAGGCGTTTCCTGAGATGCCCTTACGGGCACACTACGAACCCGTCCTTTCTCCTCCGGAACTGCTTCGCCATTGACCTTGACCGCGAAACCGTCGCCGGCCCACACGGGGCGACGCAGGGCCAAGGTGAATTCCTTGGGCGAGGGGAGAGCGAGCGTGAGTTTGGCCGAGTCACCTTCGGGAAAATCGGTGTCCATCGTCAGCTTGACGCCCATCGCCTTCCAGTCGGCGGTCGAGGGGGCGTACAGGTTCACCCACAATCGGGGCGAATCATTATTCGCCCCTACGAAGTAGATGCCGTCGCCGTGAAGGGCGTGGCTCTCCATGCCGGTGCCGACACAGCAGGTGAAGCTATGGAGCATGTTTTGGTATTCGTGCTGGACGCCCCGGCCGACCGGGACCATGTAGCAGGTTCGGCCGTCGTTGGGGTCCATCGAGGCCAGGATGTGGTTGAAGAGGGCCCGCTCGTGGAAATCAGCGTAGTGGGCGTCCGGACGGAGGGCGAAGAGCCGGCGGGTCAGCTTGAGCATGTTGTAGACGTTGCACGTCTCGCAGGTCCGGCCGTCCACGCGGTCGCTCAGGGCGTCGGCTCGGCCGAAGTACTCGTCTTTGCCGTGGCCACCGGTGGCGTAGCTGTGGTGCTGCACAACGCAGTCCCAAAAGAAGCTCGCGGCGATGATGTCGGCCGCGTTGCCTGTGTAGGCGAACCGGTCCGCGGAGCCGAGGAGCTTGGGCACCTGCGTGTTGCCATGCTTGCCTTCGAGATTGTCCTGGTGACGTTCGAGCGGGTCGAGGAAGGAGCGATGCTCGAATTGGTCGGACAGGGCCAGCCAACGTGCGTCACCTGTGTCGGCGTAGAGGTCGGCGAAGATCTCGTTCATGCCGCCGAACTCGGTGTTGAGCATCCGCTGCACCTGGGCATCCGTCAGCTTGGAGACGATCCCTTCGGCCCAGGTGGCGAACTTGAGCTCGACTTCCAGGGCCGTCTCGTTGCCGGCGTAGCGGTAGGCGTCGCGCAGGCCGGCGAACGTCTTGTGCAGGACGTACCAGGGGGACCAGAGGCCGTTGAGATCGAAGGCGGCGGCGCGAATGTTGCCCTGGGCCACCTGCTGAAAGAGCATCTCGGCGTCGGTGCCTTTGGCGTCCGTCTGGGCGCCGAGGTAGCCGTTGCCGCGTTTGTCCTGGACCGCCTTCATTTCGGCGACGAGATAGTCGGCCCGCTCCTTGAAACGCGGATCGCCCGTGGCAGCGTACATCAGACTCACGGCGGAGAGATAGTGTCCCGCAATATGGCCCGTTAGTTGCTTGCCGGTGGTAGAGTCCCAGCCGCCATAAGCCTCGGCCTTAGGCTTGAGTCCCGCGCCAGGCGGTAACCGGCCATCATCCGGTCCGGCTCCAGCTCCAGCAGGTACTTGGCATCGAGGTCCTGGGCGTGCTTGAGGGGGCCGCCGGTCAACCGCACGCAGGTCAGGTTCAGGGGGTGGGCTTGCAGTTGCTTTTCCTCCGCCGCCTTCACGGCGGGGTTTGTCGCCTCCGCGTAGGCGGGACCACTGACGGCCCAAAGGAACAGGAGAGAACCTGCAACGACTCTTCTCATACAATTCCTTCCTGCCCCGAGGCTCTAAGAGGGTGTGTGAGAAGGGGTGGCAGCCTCAAGCGCAGCTTGGGGATGGCTTGGCCCGTGAGCAGGAACTGGGCTGTTATTGCGGTCCAACCATCCCCAAGGCCGGAGGCCTTGAGGCTGCCACCCAGAAGGTGTCTGCTTCTCACACACCCTCTAAAATAGTTTCACACATGCGCTGCCCCACGGGCAGGCCACAACCATTCTTATCGGAGAGCTTATCCACGGTCAACCTCGAGACAACAGATTCCGCATCTTGTACGACCGCGGCTGACCGGCTACGATGAGTGTAACGATTATCCCGTATTTACACGAGGGTAGAAAGATGAAAGCACAAGCTGGTTCGTGGGCAGGTCCGATCCTAACAGTCGTAGGCCTCGCTCTGTTCGGGGCATCGAACGCACACGCGGCGACGCCACGGGCGACGGTGGGCGTCTACTACTTTGACGGGTGGGCCGGCCAGCACGCACGGGCCGACACGGAGGCTTGGGCGAAGGACGCGCCGACGCACCTGAGCAAGCGGATGCTCGATGAGTTCCCGGATCGGGAGCCGATTTGGGGCTGGCGGGACGACAAGCCGGAGGTCATGGAACAGCAGATCGACTTGGCCGCGGATCATGGCCTCGCTTTCTTTGCTTTTTGCTGGTACTGGCACCCGACGCCGGAGCAGATTCGCGACGATCCCAAGCACACCGGGCTCAATCTGTTCCTCAAGGCTGAGAACAGCAACCGCATGAAATTTTGTCTCCTGGTGGCCAACCACGAGGGGTTCCTCCTTGGCAGCGCGGAGAACTGGACGCGGGCGGCGGAAGGATGGATGCCCTATTTCAAGGACAAGCGGTATGTGACGGTAGACGGTAAGCCGTTGGTGATCATCTTCAACCCTGCCGATGGAAGCAGCGAGGGCTTGGCGGCGTTGCAGGCAGCGGTCAAGCAAGCGGGGCTGCCGGGCGTGGCTGTCGCCGGTTGTGGCAGGGGCGACCTGAAGCAAGGCTACACGCACCGAACATACTACAATATTGTCCCGGGCTATGCTGACGGCGCACAGCAGCACTCATACGCCGAACTGGTCGCGGCCCACCAGAAGGCGTGGTCGGGCTCGGCCCAGCAGCCATTCATCCCGGAGATCACGGCGGGTTGGGACAAGCGGCCGTGGGAAGGACCCCAGGGACTGGGTCAGAAGCCAGGGTATTATTTCCCCGACCGCACACCGGCAGCCTTTGGGCAGTTCGTGCAGTCCGCCGCTCGATTGGATGGACCAGCACCCCGAGCAGACGACGAAGGAGCGGCTGGTCCTCGTATATGCCTGGAACGAGTTCGGCGAAGGCGGCTACATCGCGCCAACCAAAGGCGATCCGCAGGGCCAATACTTGAAGGCGCTCCAGTCCGTCGTTCTGCCGGAGGCGTCCACCATCCACGTGGCCGTCGGGGGCTGACTCTCGTCCTGATCGAGGAATCGCGGATGAGCGATTGCGTTTACCGCTTTACGGGCTTCCAGCAGAACATATTGCGCCCCCATCGTGATTGTGGATGTCCCAGTAGTGGCGTGTCTCTTCGGCGGGAGCGCCGTTTCAGATGCCCGTGGTTCTCACTGCGCGGAGCCTGCAATGCGCCAAACGCTCCTTGATCGTGCGGTTGGAAGAGAGGACGGCTCCAGACGAGTGGAAGCGGGTTTTGCAGGAATTGGACGAACGGCCGCTCGCGGAAGCGACGCTCTACCAGCGGATTCCGGCGGAAGGGGTGCCGGTTTGACGGGCCGGGAAGAACAGAAGGAGTCGGCGCAGGATCGGGAGAGAGTCATAATCGGTTGCTGTCCCCAACATAATCCTTGCCGGAAGCAAGACAGGTGTGTATTCTGAAGCACAGGTGACAAGCGGCAAAAGGCGGAACCGGCGTGGGCGGCAGTGGGAGGACAGAATGGCCACAACCGAGGCAGTGTCCCGTAAACGACAGGAAGCGCAAATTCAAGGAAAGCGCTGGCGCGACACCATGGCAACGCTCTGGCAAGACGTTCGATATGGTTTTCGCATGCTACGCAAGAAACCCGGCTTTACGGCCATCGCCTTGGTCACGCTGGCGATCGGCATCGGAGCCAACACGATTATGTTCAGTGTGGTCAATACGCTGCTCTTGCGACCGCTGCCCATCAAAGACCCCGACCGCTTGGTGCGCTGCGAGTTCGATAAGCTCAATCTCGTCTTTTATGAGGGCTATCTCTACCTGCGTGACAACAATCCGGCGTTCAGTGATCTCATCGCCAACAGTTATTATGGCGGAGTGCCCGCTGTCCTGGTGAGAGACGGCAGTGTAATGCAGGTGGCGCCGCTGTTCGTCACGGCCAACTACTTCAGCGCCCTGGGGGTAGCACCCCTCTATGGGCGGACTTTCTTGCCGGAGGAGGAAGTCGCCGGGGGCGAGCCGGTGGTCGTCCTGAGCTATCGAACGTGGCAGCGCCTGGGGGCAGAGCCCGAGATCGTGGACAGATATGTGCGCGTCAATGGTACGCTCTGTAGAATCATTGGTGTTGTACCAAAGACGTTCACCGGCACAGCCGTCGTCGGCCCCGACGTCTGGTTGCCTCTGGGTACGGGCGGTCGTGTGCGCAACTACTTTCGAGAGAAGCCGGAGAAACTGCCGGCTGAACGGTGGGACTATCCGCCATCAGTCTTAGTAGGACGACTTAAACCTGGCTTGGGCATATCGGAGGCGCAAGCACGGCTGCAATCTATGCTCCCCCGCCTGAAGCAGATGTATCCCAGGCAGTACCAGGAGACAGTCATGTTTCGCCTCCGCCCGTTGCCCCGACTCAACGCCGGTGGCGACAATGACAGGCCCGTGTTGGATCGGATCAGCCTGGGTTTGATGGGAGTTTCCGGCTTCGTTCTGCTCATTGCCTGCCTGAACCTGGCGAATATGATGGTCGTTCAAGGTGAGGGACGCCAACGAGAAATCGCCATCCGTGCCGCCCTCGGGGGCGGGCGTCTGAGGCTCATGCGGCAGTTGCTTATCGAAGCGCTTCTCTTGTCTGTATTCGGAGGGATCCTGGCGGTGGCCGTGGCCCTCTGGGGCATCCGGGTTCTCAAGCTGTGGGCAACGCTGGGCCAACTCCCCCTGCAGTTGGGGTCGGCCGTCGCTTCTGGAATCGCACTCGACGTGCGCGTCCTGGCGGCCACCTTAGGTTTCTGCGTGATTGCCACCGTGCTCTTCGGGCTGAAACCGGCCCTGCGCCTATCGGGGCGAGATCTCTGTGGGGACCTGAAGGAATCCTCCCGAGGCGTACTTCAAGCGACGCGAAGAAGGCGGTGGATCTTGCCGCGTGGCCTGTCGGCGCTCTGTCAAATGGCCTTGTCTGTCGCGCTCGTCATGACCGCCACACTACTGGCTCGAACCGCGCTGAGGGCCGCCCGGACCGAACCAGGTTTTGGCCTGGACGGCAAAGTGATCGTCACCGTGAAGCCATTCGCAGGAGGTTACAGCATTGCTCAAGCAAGGCAAGCCTGCGAGACGTTGGCCGAGCGGTTGAAGGAGGACCCCGAGATTCAGGCGGTGGGCCTGTCCTGTAAATCTCCTGTGGACCTGGGGTGGTGGCCCTGGAGTTGCGAAAGAGTCGTCGAGTATGTGCCGGGCGGCGCAGACGAGGTGTCCGGCAGCCTACTGACGAAGCCACTTCACCAGTACGAGGTGAACGGCGATTACTTCCAGGCGATGGGAATTCGGCTCTTGCAGGGCCGGTCCTTTGGCCCTCTCGATAGTACTCCTCATGCAGAGGAAGTCGTGATCATCGATGACCTTCTGGCCCGCAAACTCCGACCGGATGGCAGGGCCCTTGGCTGTCTGATCCAGTATGGCGATGACAGGTTATCGTCGCCCCGCCGCGTGGTCGGAATCGTACCGAACCTCCAGAGCGTTTGGGGTAATGGGGAAGTCCAACCCCTCGTCTATGAGCCACTCAAAGCCCACGACATGCCCGCATCCATCCATCTGCGCCAGAAGTACGGCCCTGGGAGCCGAGGCCGCCCTCGTGCGAACCATCGGCGCCCGGATTCAAAAGATCGATCCTCGGCTGCCGGTCGTCTCGGTAGCGTCTCTGGCGGACCGACATCGCCATCATCCCACCGTCTTGTTCACGGGAGTCGTGGCCCGACTGGCCGTGATGTTCGGGGCCATGGCCCTGTTCCTGGCCGGCATGGGCCTTTACGCCGTCAAGAGCCATATGGTCGCTGCGCGGACCCCGGAGATTGGCATCCGCATGGCGTTGGGCGCCACGCGGCGGGACATTCTGACCCTGGTGCTGCGTCAGGGCGCAACCTCGACGTTCGTAGGGCTGTTGGTCGGCATGCTGCTGGCGCTCGTCATGACGCGGGTGATTCGCAGTGCGCTCCCGGGCATCAGTACCATTGATCCCGTGAGTATCGCTGTCACCGTGGTTGTGCTCACCGCGACTTCCCTGCTGGCCACGTATATCCCGGCCCGCCGGGCGTCAGAATCGACCCGAAAATGGCCCTGCAGTACGAATAGGAGAAGACCAAGAAGACAGAACTATGATTGGCCTTGGCGAGCTTGGCGTCCCATTCGCCTTCGCTCAGAGCCTGCCCTGAGGGGAACCCGAATGGGGCGGGCTTTGGCGCGAGCCGTAGAGCTCTGGGTATCAATGGCTTAGGTCTTGCCCTTTCCTGCCCCTCCCGCCCTTCGAGGTTGCCGGCCTTTGCTTTTCACCTTTTTCCCTTTTACTGTTGACTTTTCGCGGCTGGTTTTTGCCCTTTCCGGGCTGCTCTTCCCGTTTTTCCTTTTACCTTTTGCCCTTTTTTGCTTTTTCCTTTCCCCTTGTCCGCTTCTTCCCGCTGCTTGGCGTTTTCAGCGTAGACCTGGGCCCGGCGTTCAGGGGTCCACTCGCGGGGGAAGCTCAGGCGGGCGAACTCGCCGAACCAGGCCACGGCCAGGACATCGTAGGCCCGAGCCGCCGCCTCGTCCGTCTCGCAGTAGCCCGAATTGTGGTTCAGGCGCTTATAGGTACAGCGGGCGTACCACTTGCTCACCGCCGGATCGAAGGACGTGCCCTTGAAGCGTGAGGAGCTGTCGTAGTGCTTGCGCTGGTTGCCCCGGTTCCAACCAGCGCAGCCATTGAAAGGGATCGCAAATACAGTACACGCAGTTGAAACACGTTCGCTCGGCCATGACGTAGGCCCTCCTAAACCAAGGTCGCTTTTCCTGGTTTCCCGCCGGCCGTGCTGCCCGGGCGGCACACGCTTCGCCGAACGCGAAGTTGCTTCAATAGTAAACCACATAACAGTGCGTGTCAATAGAAAAAAGTAAAAAAAATTGCACGGAGCCGTAAGGAGTCAGGCGCGGGCACCGTATCAGGTCGCAGACCGGGGGGCGGCGAGTCCGGAGAAGTAACCGGCGGTTACCGCACAGCGTTACGGGGGATGTAGAAGATGCCGCGGCTGCCGGCCCCATCGGGGTAAGGGGGCACGCCGTCGGGCGTCATGGAGACACGCATCGCCGAGACGTCATTGGGGTAATAGGTCTCGACGTGACCGTCGGTGTAGGCGGCCCGCAGCTTTACCTGCGGCATGGCGGTGTTCGGATCGCCGCTCGAAGTCCACCAGGCGGATTCCAGCCACTGCTCTTCCAGAATGTCGCCGGCCGGCAGCTTTTCGCAGCTTGCGAATGAGTCCGGCGTGCGCCAGTGGCCGTAGCCGAAGTAGTCGCTGACGAGCAGTTGGCTGTGCAGGCCGCCGCTCTCCGGGCCGTGCGGACCTTTGAACAGCTCGCGGGGCCCGCCCAGATAACCGACATAGTTCCAGTAAAAGCAATAGGTGCCGTCGACCGGGTCGGACGGAACGGGCGTGTCCGGGTTGTCCCAATCGTCGCCGGCGTCCCAGGATTCCTGGAGCCATTTATACTGCTGCGGGGCGGACGGGCAGAAGACCGTCCGAGCGTCGGAGATATAGGGGTGCAGATACGCGCTCATGGAGCGATGGATCTGGGGAGCGCGCTTGGTTTTGCCGATCAGGACCGTCGGGTCGTACCACGACCAATTGTCTTGGAGCCCGACCGTAGCGACGGAGTCGGGGTAAACGTCCGCGTTGTCGGAGGCGTAGAGGTTGACGGCGTTGCCGACTTCACGCTGATTGCGCATCCCCAGCAGCGAGGCCGCCTGACGCCGTGCCTGGCTCAGTGCCGGCACCAGGATCGCCATGAGCACCGAGATAATGGAGATCACAACGAGCAGTTCCACGAGGGTAAACGCTCCCCTCGGACTCCCCAACGCACCGGTTCGCGCTTGGGGACCCCTCACCCCACCGGCTCGCACCGAGATGGATGGGCATCTCGTGCCGATTTTCTGACCCTCCACGACCCAAAAACCCTATCCGGGCTGCAAACGCGACTCGACGCGTTTACAGGTCCTTACCTGCCGAGTCACCGACTCAAGATAATATTATATGACCTTGGGGGCTACGATACAAGCAGAATAGTCATCCTGGACGGCGATTTTTCTCTAAATTTCTGCGAATCCTCCCAAATACTACTCCTTGTGGATTACACCCGTCACATCCCTATACCCTGGGTATCCAAGAGCGAAACCGCTATTTCCCAGCGGAAGAATGGGCTTGGCAATAATCGCATGGAGAGCAGAGCGAGGCGGGGAAAGTCATTTCGGCAGCCGCGCTCTGCTCCGTATCCGCCGGCACGATCAACCGCGTTGGGCAGATCGCTTTCCATCGCCGCTGAAATCACACTTATTTACATGCAGGTCCGCTGCTCAAACTGGCGTACGGGGTACCGCCCTCGCTGCCCATGTTGATCCGACTGCCGTTGGGCATGCGTCGGCGCGCACGGACTCCGCCGGATCGCCGGCGTCGAGGCACGGACTCGTCATGCTGTCAGACGTCCACGTGCCGGTGGCCAGCACGTACCGACCCCAGGGCGAGCGCAGGTGATAATCTCCATGCGCCGGGTCCCCGAACAGCGGATTCGCATTGATATTGCCGGACGTCTTGCTGGGGCTGTCCGGGCCGACGCAGCTATAGGAGAGATACCAGTTGAAATTGGCCTTCCACGCGGATAGTTGCCCGCTGGTGTTCTGCCAAATGATGCAGTTGGCGATGTTCGGGTCGGCCCCGCCATAGGCGACGATCCCGACCTGGTTCGCCGTGATCGTCAGGTTCCGCAGCGTCGGCGACGCGCCCGAGTCGCAAAAGATGCCGCCCGAGCCGCAGCCGGTGATCACGAAGTTGGCCAGGATGCTCTTGTTGCTCTCAGCGCCATAGAACGAGAAGGCGTATCCATTCGGGGCCGTAACCACGGGGGCATCGCCGGCGCTGAGCACCGTGACAGCCTTGGACTCGAACGTGACTTCTTCCTGGTACGTGCCCGGCCAGACGAGGACGGTGTCCCCGCTCTGGGCGGCATCCATAGCCTTTTGCAGGGTGGCGAAGGCGCGGGTCTGGCTCAGACCATTGTTCGTATCCCGGCCGTTCCGCACGTCCACGTAGTAAATGGAGTGGACGACCCCTCCCTTGCTCGCCTGGCGTGTGCCGCCATAAGCGCCCATATTGATCCGGTCCCCATTGGGAGCGGGCTCGGCGCCGAGGGCACTCTTCGGATCGCCCGCATCGACGCAGGGGCTCTGAACACTGTCCGTGACCCAGCGGGCCGCTTGCGGATCGTACCGGCCCACCATGGACATCAGGTGGTAGTCGGGCGTCGTCGTGGACGCGAACTGGGGATTGGCATTGATATTGCCCGTGCCCGTGCAGCCGTTCTGAATGTCCGAGTAGGTCACAGGAGTGGCAGCGACGGCGCTGGTAATCGACAGGGGCGTGCCGCCGTTGAAATACACGATGCTGTTACCAACCGTGATATCCGCCCCGGCGGACTCCACACCGCCGATGGGCGTCGGAGTGGCATACGGATTGACCACGCGGTTCTGGGCGATGGTGCAGTTGACGACGGCGACATGGCATCGTGCCCCGGGCGCGGCCAGCGAGGGGACCGCCGCGACGGACCGCTGGATCTCGACCGCCCGCCCCGGCGTCCGCTGTGTTCTGGGAAATGACGCAATTCTTGAGAGTCAGGTCCGTGCCGTCCCCGCCGGCGTAGACGCCGCCGCCCCGGAGGTTGCCCGAGGCCAGATTGCCGGCGATCGTGCCGCCGGTGACCACCGCGACGCTCTGATAGCAATAGAGACCGCCGCCCAGGCTGTTGACGTAGGCGGAATTGCCCTGAATCGTGCCGTTGGCGATCTTGGCGTTGCAGCCGCCGACGAGAGCAATCCCGGCCCCTCGGCCCCCGGACGTGGAGGAAGAGTCCACGCCCCCGGCAATGCACGTGGTGATGGTGCAACTCATGCAGGGAGGGCTGCCCGCCGACACAACCGACTCCGCCGCCCAGCTCCGCGCCGCAATCGCTGATAATGCAGTTGATGATAGTCGGACTGCTGAACTCGCAGTAGATGCCGCCCCCGATCGGATTAGCGGCGCTGTAGGTCCAATGCAAGGGGTCGGGGGGCAGGGTCGTGCCGTGGACCCGCCCGCCGCGGATCGTGAAGCCGGAGAGCACCGCATCCGCCGCCTCCGCCTGGTGGAAGTAGAACCCCCTGTGGTAACCCGTGGCCGGTTTGCCGCAATCGATGATCGTGGTTTGGGGCCCGTCGGCGCTGCGGACCGTGATGTGCTTGCCGCGGAAGTCCAGGTCCCAGTTGCCCGCCCCGGTGTACGTACCGGCGGCCACCTCGATCACGCTGCCGTTGCCGGCCGCATCGATGGCCTGCTGGATCGTGGCGTAATTCTGCGGGACACGAATCGTGGCCGCCGGGGCCGCGAGGGAGATGTGCAGGTTGTCGATCACCGCACGGGTGCCGGTGAGCAGCACGTAACAGGCCCCGTCCGGGGCACTGATCGCGATATCGGAATGGCCGGCCGGCAGGGACTGGGCCGTGCTCCACGCCAACCCGTCGGACGAAAGGGCGTACTGCAACTGTCCCGCCGGGAATTGAGAGATGTTCGTGTTGCAGGGAAAAGAGACATCCAGCCGCAACGTGCCCTTGATCAGCTTGTGGGCCTGGCTCGCATCACCGGGGAAGCAGTACTCCGATCTGCGCCAAATCGCCCCGGTAATCCATGAATACGAGCCCCCGGCCTGTGCCTGTACCAGCATCCAGATAGTAAAGGTACGGCTTGAAGGGGGGATTGATGTCACTGGTCCAGAAGGCGAGGACTGGTAGCAATCGGTTTGGGCCTTGTTCGTGGAGAAATCGTCCGCGTAGTCGTAGGACCAGTCGGCCGGGGCCGTCTGAGCCGCGAGCACCACGAACACAAAGGAGAGCAGGGCCTGTCGCACCAGATTCATCACTCTCATACTCGGACCAGAAATACCGGATCTTTAGGTGGATGAGGCATCCACCTAAAGACCCACCGCTAAACAACCAGCAACTATTCCGTTGCCAGACCTCGGCGAAGCCACACTTTTGTTCCCGATCCTCCGCACAGATACCCCCTGGATCGGTATGCAGCATATCCTAATTGGACTTATGAGACGTATAAGAACGCGGGCTTTCAGCCACCCAGATGGCCGTTGGCCAGGCGGACCAGCCAGAGGAGGCCCGGGTTCTCTCGCAGCGACAGCCGATCGGCGCGGTTCGAGGGTGCGGTGAACTCACCCTGTCCGGCGTCGGCATCCTGGAGATACTCGAACGCCAGCGTGCCGACGGGCGAGCCACCGACCGAAAGCCCGATCTGGAGAACCAAATCCGCCTCGATGTCGATCAGGTACGTGAGCGTTGTCTTATCGGACGTGACCGTGACTTGCGCTTGGCGGCCGCCGGAGAGCACCTGCGTCTCGAAAGCGGCCCTCTGCTCCGCCGCATCCCGGCGGACCGAATCGATCGTGTGCAGACCCATCCAGGGCCGCGACAATCCCTTGAAGAAGCTTCCCTGGGGGTACTTGCCCAACTCCGCTCCCTGTGCGTTCTGGAGGATAGCGGCGGTCCCGCCATCGACCACGGCCAGCGTGTCGCCCACCTTCAGTCTCATCCAGGGGCTATGCTGCTTGACCGCGCCGTAGACGAACGGGATTCTCCCGATGCCCGTGACGCTCTGTCCGTGGACATCGCCCTGAACGCGGAAGTAGGCCCAGCCGCTGCCGGTGCATGGCGTCGCGGTTATCCACAATCCGGGCGTCGGACGGCCAGTCGCTCTGGAAGTAGTCGCTGTCCAGGACGTTCGAGCTGCGGATCGTCCAAGGCTGGCTCGCTCCGGCGTTCTCGCCCTTGCGCTCGACGACGGCCAGCAGACCCCGGCCCCTTCCCGCGGAGACCGGCTGAATATCGTTGTGAATCCCCTCCACCTGCGCCAGGAAGCCTCGCATCTCGGTGCCGTCGGTGGGGAGTTTGAACACGCTCAGGTCGTCCAGCCACATCCGGTAGTTGTTGATGTAGACCGTGTTGCCCTGCAGGCAGTAGTTCGCCTCGTCATTCTGGAGAACGCGGGCCGTGGTTTTCTTGGATTGTGCCCGCAGCAGCATCGGGCCCTGGGGCCCTTCCGGGAAGTAGAACCAATACTGCTGATGAGCCGTGCTGGATGTCGCGTAAGGACTGATGCCACGGGAGTTTACGTTCATTACGGCCGAAGACGTGGTCGCGGCCGGCCGGAGAGCCGACGTCGTCGCGACGGTGCCGACCGTCAGAGCACCGGCCGCCGCGATGGAGACGATCCCCGTTGTGGTCGTGGCCAAGCCCGCCACGCTGGCCGCCAGCCCCACCTTCAGGGCCGCCGCCGGGACCGTCAATTGTGCTGCGGCCGCCTTGCTCGGAGCCGTCATCTTGCCGAACACGATCAAGGCGGCCAGCAGCGACCCTCTGCCGAAACCATTGCGGAGAAGCTCCTTTTGCAGGGCCCTTTTCGCCCTCACGAAAAGCATGCGGATGCTAAACTCGTTACAGCCCATCGACTCCGCAATGTCGCCGTAGGACATGCCGTCGTAGCACCGCATGACCAGCACCGCCTTGTGCCGGGTCCGAAGCTTCTGCATGGCATTGGACACGATTTGCTTAAGTTCTTCTCCGACCAGCTCTTCCAATCCTTGTTCGCGTTCCAGCATGGTTCCTCGGCGCCTTTCCTCGGCGGCCGCTGCATGCCGCATGGCTTTTTCCGTCCTGTAATGCCGGTGCAGCTTATTGGTCGCGATCCCGTACAGCCAGGGCCAGAACCGGTCGGTCTTCTGCAGCTTGCCCAGTATCTTGCACATTTCTAACAAGCTCTCCTGCACGATTTCTTGCGTCAGATCATCTTTTTGGGTCAGGCGGTAGACGTAGACGCGCAGGCGATCCTTCGCCATCTCCGCCAGTCGATTCAGGCTCGCCTTGTCTCCCTGCTGCGCCCGTTCGACCAACTCGATCCTCTATTCACCTGCCGATCCACACTGAGCTTAACTGTGCTTTCCATGGTTACCATTGTGCAAATAGGTGCCGTTCGCCCTTAATAGTGTAACACTTTTTTTCCCATTTCCGGCGGTTTTTCCCGTCGCCCCGCCGTAAGCCATTGTCAGAAAAAGGGTTGTGTCGTGGGGCGATACGGCCTGCCAAAGCGTCATCGCCAGATACGGGGGAAAGTGGAAGACGTTGTGTTTGTCTCGCCTATCGAGAGGTGTTCCCGGCAGTCAGCCGTTCCTCGCTGACCCGGCCCTTCACCAAGTCCCAAAGGAACTTGGCCCCGGCAATCTGTTGCTGGAGAGCCCCCTGTAAGAGCACTGCGATCCGCCGGGGGTGCAAGGATTCGGTTACCTCCTTGTGCCGCTTTGCCGCCGGAGCCGGACTGCTAAAGTGGATCGAAAGGTGCGTCGATAGTCGGGGGAGCGTGTTTTGCGCACGAAAACCTATTGGAGAACGGTGGTGTGTGACGCACACCCGCAGGGGCCAAGCAAATGTCGGAATCAGGGCGCGGTCAGTCAAAAATCGCCAGCATCGGCCATCATGAAAGCATCAAGGAAGCCGCGGCGAAGATGTTCTCTCATAATGTGGGTTGTCTGATTGTCACCGACGATCACGGCAAGTTTATCGGACTGGTGACAGAAAGGGACATCGCCCGGCACGTGGCGGTCTCCCCGGACAGCGGCACCGGGAGCATGGTGGCCACGATCATGACGGATCGCGTCGTCTCGTGCGCCCGGAAGTCAGCACCGGCGAGGCCCGCAAGATCATGACGGAGCATCGCATCCGGCACCTGCCCATCGTGGAGAATGGCGTCGTCGTCGGCATCCTGTCGGCCCGCGATATTATGGGACAACAGCTCTTGGAGGACCGGGCGGCGGCGGAGGAAGTCGCCATGCTCTCCAAGTGCCTTAAGAGCATCGACTTGGCGGAAGCGGTCGAGATCGTGGCGGCGGAATCCCCGAGACTGTTCGACGCCAGCAACTGCGTCTTGTGCCTGTACCCGCAGGGCGACCGCAGCCGCGAGCCGGAATTGGTCAGCTCGAACCGCTGCCCCTGCGTGGCGGGCCGCACGCGAGTCCCCGCAAGGCGTGGAGAACGTCTCTTCCGAGGACGGGTACTACGATGTCGAGATCCCCGCCGAGTGCCGGGGCCCCGGCGGCCAGCCGCCGCGATTGGTCCTGCCCCTCGATATCGTGGGCCTGCCGGAAGCGACCTCGGGCAAGCACAAATACTTTCGGGGTACCTGTGCATGTGCGGCCTGGCGCCGTCGAACGCCGCCAATCGGGAATTGACGCTCTACAAGGCCAAGCTGACCCGGGAGATCGTCATCGCCCACCTGACCAACGCCACCCGTTACCAACAGGCCCGGCTGACCTCGCTGACCGATCCTCTGACCGGCGTCGGCTCGCGGCGCCTGCATGAAGATAAGCTTCACGAGGAATGCGACCGGGCCAAAAGGTACAAACGGTCGGTTGCGGTGGCCATCATCGACCTTGACCACTTCAAGATGATCAACGATGTTCTGGGACATGCCGTCGGCGATGACGCCATCCGCAAGCTGGCCGACTGCGTGCGCCGGGAGAAACGCGGCCCCGACATCCTGTCACGCTACGGCGGGGACGAGTTCGTCCTGCTGCTGCCGGAAACCAAGGCGACCGATGCGGCGACCTTGCTGGAGCGGGTCCGGGTCAAGGCCCAGCAGATCTGTTTCGACCAGGGTATGGGCCTGTCCGTGAGCTGCGGGATCGCGGAGAGCCTGCCCGAGACGGATGAAGCGCCGGGGGACGTGATGCGGCGGGCCGACATGGCTCTGTACGAGGCCAAGAACGGCGGCCGCAACTGCGTCAAGGTATGGAACCAGGGGATGACCCGGCTGATCAATACCGGCGAGCTCGAGATCGAGCGGATCAAGAAGCTCCAGCGGCGGCTCATGGGGCTGTCGGAGAAGGCGGAGAAGGTGTTCATGGAGAGCATCTGGAGCCTGGTCCAGGCCCTGGAGGCCAAGGACACCTACGCCCGCAAGCACTCCGAGAATGTCGTGGCCTACGCGGTGGGCATCGCCCAGACGATGGAGCTGGGGCCCAAGTACGTGGACCTGATCCACCGGGCGGCCATGATCCACGACATCGGCAAGATCGGCATTCCCGACGCCATCCTGTTCAAGCCGGACCACCTGACGCCGCACGAGCGGCGGATCGTCGAGCAGCACCCGGTGATCGCCGTGCGCATCCTGGAGAAGATGAGCTTCCTGGAAAATGAAATCGCCATTGTCCGTCACCACCACGAGAAATGGAACGGGCACGGCTATCCGGATGGCCTGGCCCGGACCGCGATTCCTCTGGGGCGCGCATCGTGGCCGTCGCCGATACCTTCGACGCCCTGACCGCCAACCGCGCGTATCACAACTCCCGTTCCGTGGTCGAAACGCTGCATCTGTTGAAGGACGCCTGCGGCTACGATTTCGACCTGACGGTCGTAGTGGCGATGACGGAGTGGGTCGAGGGGGTCGCCCAGAAGCTGGGAATCACCGTGGACGGTCTCACCACCGGCGACCTCCTGGCCGCCGTCCAGATCCAGGACACGATTCCTCTGCCCGACGCCTGCCGGCGCGGAGATGACATCATCCCCGCCGAAGCCGTCGCGGACATCGCCATTGGCGACGCCACCGACGCGCCTTGAGGCCGCCCAGCCCCATGAGCGGCTGACCTGCGCGAGGGACCCGCGTCCTGTAATACTCCGGCTACGCTAATTAGGTGGATATCGGGTGGCAGCGGCAAGGCCGCAGGCTTCACCCCACCAACAATGTTGCAGAACGCCCCTTTCAGGGGCTTGGACAAAAGGGAGGCTGTCAATCCTATAGACTACTTTAATGTCTTCGCTGCCGATTTCAATCTGTTTCACTAAGGTTCGGATCACCTGGCGTCTGGTGGACCAATCCGCCTGCTCCAAGCTGCCTTCGAGCATCTTGGCGAAGGTTTCGACCTGACTGATGACCAATTGGAGATCTTGCTGACGGCTCTGCTCTGCCGCCAGACTGGTGATTTGGTCATTGAGGGTTTGCAGCCGTTCTTGGGCCTGGTGCAGCCGTGGCTCGAACTGGGCGCGATCAATGAGTCCATCCTGATAGGCATCAATCAGGCGACCTATGCCGCGCTTAATCTTCTGGGCCAGAGCTTTCAGCGACTCCACACTGTCATCCGAGGCGGGCTGGGCCAGGCGTCGTTCGTGCTCGCGGGCGACCCGCTGGGGCTCCTGGAGCAGGGAACGGACATCTTGCCAAACGGCCTCTTCCAGCAGATCGGTACGCACTTGCTGGTTCCCCCAGAGGCGTTGTCCCCCGAACCGGTAAGCGTCACTACCGATGCACCGGTAATAGGCGCAGGATGCTCTCTGGCCTGGGCCGGTCTTGAAGCCGACGGGTTTGGCATAGTAGGCGTGACCACAGGTCCCGCAGACTAAGAGGCCCTGCAACAGATACCGGGCTCCTTGCCGTCGCTCTCGCTGTCGCCGACGATTCTCTGCCAATTGCTCCTGCACCGCGTCAAAGAGCTCGGGGTCAACAATCGCCGGGACCGGGATCGGGATTTGTTCCTCGGGCGGGACCGCGTACATCGAGCGTGCGCGACGGGGCTCCGCCGGATGGCCCCGAGGCGGCCGCAGCCGGGGCCGCCGGGGCCCGCTACGCGTCTTGCCGTAGGCGGCCTGGCCCTTATACGCGGGGTTCTGCAACAGCCCCCAGACCGTCGCACGATCCCACCAGGATTTGCCCGTGGCGGTCGGAATGCCCTGGTCCTGCAATCTCCGGCAGACTCCCCACAGGGACAGCCGCTCCTGCCCGACCCAGGCAAAGATCTGCCGGACCACACGAGCCTGCTCCAGAACAATCTCATAGGCGGCGTGACCTCCTGTCACGCGCGCGCTGAGGTACCGGTACCCATAGGGAGCGCCGGACAGCACGTTGACCGAGCCGTGCCGGGCGGCGTGCAATTTGCCGCGGCGATGCCGCTCGAGGATCTTGGCCCGTTCATACTCCGCCATCATCCCTTGCATCTGCAGCAGGAGTTGCTCTTCCGGATTGTCACGCACGGGATGGTTCAGAAAGATCACTTCCACCCCGGCGTGACGCAATTCCTCCAGCAGTAGGACCTGATAGGCATACCGGCGGGCCAGCCGGTCCGGCGAGTGGACATACAGCCGCTCGATGACCCCCAGCGCCGCCAGGTCTCGTAGTCGCTCCAGGGCCGGACGCACGAGGGCCGCCCCGCTGTAGCCGTCGTCGAGGAATTGTAATTCCGGGTCCAGGAGCAGGCTATCTTGCCGCATCCGTTCCTGCAAAGCTTCCACCTGACTGGCAATGGTCTGGGCCTGCGCCTGCCTGTCGGAGGAAACACGGGCGTACAGCGCCGCCCGCACCGGAGGAGTCTTTATCGAGCACATACGCACTCCTTCCTGGCCTCTTGCCCTCGGAGCTTGGATTCCTGATAGCGAGAGATTCGCGCCACGGGCATGAGTCTTTCATAGGCCGCGGCCATCCACTGGGTGCCTCAGCCGACCCGGCTCAAAGGTCCGTTTCACCACCACCCCTTTGAGTGTTTCCCTTATCGCTTCCATGATCCAAAACATCCTTCCTGAAGGTCTTCGTTCGCCCCTGGCGAAAGCTACCCGCTCCCGCCGAAGCCCCTTCCCTACGGGGCTCGCAATTGGGCTCTGGATATGACTACCGCCAGAACTACTGGATGTTTTGCAACATTGTTGCCGGGGTGTTTGCGCTGGCCTTGCCGATGGGGGATGGGCACACACCATCGGCAAGCTCCGAAGACTCCGCTTGCCGCTGCCACCCGACAACTTCTCTGGGCAGCTTCCGGGCCCTTCCAAATCATCTTGCCTTGAGCATCTCCGCGTGGTCTGGTACACTCACAGGGCGCGGGTGAGTCTCGGGATCGAGTGGACTCACGCGGCGACAGAATCGGGCCAAGCTGTGGCAAGCGATTCCGACTCAGGGCGATGCTATCCAGCGAGTTAGACTTGCTTTGGGAGGTGACGCAAGATGGATGATCTCAAGAGAACGACATTAGCGGCCGCCGCGTCGAGCCTTGTGCTGGTAGGCGGCTTGCTCCTCTTTGTGGACAACGAGGTGAGGCAGCCAAGGGTGGGGATCGGCCTCTTGGTGACGTACGTGTCGATCCTCCTGGTGGCTTACGCCACCGTCCACCTGTGGATCCGTTGTGCCAAGAGATACATTGATCGCGCGATTGATCGAAAAATCGGAACGAGTAGGAGAGAATAGGGTAACCCGTGCCGGTGCCACCCGAAATCCACCAAATCAGCGTGGTTGCAGTAGCAGGGTGTGCCATGCACACCTTCCCTTGAGTCTTGCGCCTGTCGCGGATACACTAACACCATGCGGCTCCAGCCTTGGTGGCGCCGCAGGTCGGATTCGTGGTTCCGTGCAGGAGACAGCCATGTCCTCATATCCGGTCAATCGTCGAGAGTTCCTCGGCCTGACGACCGCGACCGTCGCGGGGGGTGTTCTCGGTTTGGGCAGGTCGGCTTCGGCCGGCGCCGGCCACGACGGCTGGGACGCCGCCAAGCCGTTGGTCCATCCTGGCAAGGCCCTGATCGTCCAGCCGGTGCTGATGTACGCCGTAGCCCAGAAGAGGCCGGCCACCTCGTGGAAATCCTGGGGCGGTGTGCAAACCGATCAAGCCGCCGCCGCGGAGGCCGAGAAGATTGCGAGCGAGTTGAAGCTCCTGGATTTGCCGGTCGAGGTCCTGCCTGTCCTCAAGGTCAAATCCGTCGCCGAGGCAGCCCAGGTCCACGCAAAAGACTACGACGCGGTGGTTGTCTACGCGGCCTCCGGTTCCGGCGACCTGCTCAAAGCGTGCTTCGCCCCCAAGAAGGACAGGGACACGATCGTCTTCGTCCGCCACCGCTCCGGCACGACCTATTACTGGTACGAGGCCCTGAGCACGAAGTATCTTCAGACAGGCCGGCCCGAGCCGGGCCGCAATTCCTACCTCGATCACGGCGCCTGTCCACGTGGACGATGTGGTGGTCGATCGCTACGACGACCTGGCTCTGGCGGCTCCGGGCCCTCTACGCGCTCAAGAATTTCATCGGCACGCGTATCATCGCCGTGGGCGGCCCGTGGGGCAAATACGCGCCCGACGCCCCGCAAGTCGCCCGCGACAAATACCGGTTCAACATCATCGACATTTCGTATGACCAGATCGCCCCGCGCATCAAGGCGGCCCGCGAGAACGCGCGATACGGTCGCGGCCGCCCAGCGCTGGGCCGAAGCCTACCTGGCCCTGCCCCAGACGACGCTGACGACCACGAAGGAATTCGTGACGAATGCCTTCGTGCTCTACCGTCTGCTCAAGGACGTGATGCAGGAGCACGACGCCTCGGCCTGCACGATCCACAACTGTATGAGCACGATCATGCCCCTGGCGCAGACGACGCCGTGCCTGACGCTGAGCCTGCTCAACGACGAGGGGCTGATGGCCTTCTGCGAGTCGGATTTCGTCGTCATCCCCGCCGGCGTGCTGCTGCGCCACGTCGCGGGCACGCCCGTCTTCCTCCACAACTCGACCTTCCCGCACGACGGCATCGTGACCTGCGCCCATTGCAGCAGCACCCGCCGCCTCGACGGCAACCGGTATGAGCCGGCGACGATCGTGACCCATTTCGAATCCGATTACGGCGCGGCCACGAAGGTCGAGATGCCCATCGGCCAGAAAGTGACGTTCCTCGATCCGCAGTACGCCACCGGCCGCTGGCTCGGGCTTCACGGGCGTCGTGAAGGCCAACCCCTCCTACGAGATCTGCCGCTCGCAGCAGGACGTCGAGATCCAGGGCGACTGGAAGAAGCTGCTCGACGAAGTCCGCGACTCCCATTGGATGATGGCCTACGGCGACCACGTGAAGCCCCTCGCCTACGCCGCCCGCAAACTCGGCATCCAGTGGGCGGATTTGTCGTAGATGCACGCCCGGTTGCCTTGGCACGCAAACGAAGACACTCCCATCAGGACGTGGACTGTGGAGAAGCGTCAACAAGCTGGTACGCCGTTTTCCAAATTGAGGTGAAGATATGAAACACGAGCCGTTCTCCTGGGGCATGGTCGTCGTATGCGGCTTGGGGTGCAGTCTGCTGGCCTCGTGTGCCGATTCCACCAGCCGGCGGGCGGAGGCGCACCGGCTGCACCAGGCGAGTGCCGCCCTGGCGTCGCGCGGGCTGCCGGCGCTGCCCGTTGATGTCACGGACGTGCGGTGCTGGACCCACGGCCTGTTCGCCAAGTACCTGAATGTCAAGTGCACGGCGTCGCCGAACCAGGCCTTGGACTATCTCCGCCGGGCCGGCGCCAACTACTACCTGGAGTTTCAGCGCGAAGGACAGGAATATCGGATTCTGGCCACGCACCTGTTGACCGCGGCGCCCGGCGCTACGGAGAAACCCGACCTTTCCTGCCTGACAGACAGAACGGGCTTTCTCGCGCAGAGCTGGTTCGAGAGCATCTATGACATCCGCCACGGGTGGTACCACCATTCCTCTCTTGCGGATACCCCCGTGCAGTACTACCTGCTCTATGACCTGGACAGTCTGCAATTCTACGTGTACTGGACCAGATTGGCCGTCAACTACAGAATAAGCTGCCAGTAGCCCACGTCGATCCACCGGCCGAACTTGAAACCGATTTGCGCGAAATGGGCGATCTTGCGGAACCCGAGTCGCTCATGCAAACGGATGCTGGCCTCGTTGGGCAGGGCAATGCCCCCCACGACGGCATGAATCGGAGTCTGCCGCAGGCGGGACAGCAGCTCGCCGTAGAGTGCGGACCCGATCCCCCGGCCGACGCGATCCTTCTCGACGTACACGGTGCTCTCCACAGAATGCCGGTAGGCGGACCGGGCCTTCCACTTGCTCGCGTAGGCGTACCCGACCACCTTGTCGGCCTCGCAGTAGACAATCCAGGGCAGCGCGAGCGCGTGAATCTCCGCGATGCGAGCCCGCATCTGCGCGGCGGACACCGGTTCCTCCTCGAAGGTGATCGTCGTGTTCTGCACGTAATGGTTATAAATCCGGCACACGTGTGCGGCGTCCTCTGGCTCGATATCGCGCATCATAAATATTCTCCTGATTTGTCCTCTTCTATCATAAACGCCGAAGCGGGGGAAGGATCAGCCGCTGCCCAAGTGACGGACTTTACAGCCGGGCAGTACGTGGGGTAGTCTGTGGATGTAGGTTGTCTCGTTGACCGATCCGAGAGCGAATGAAAACTGTCTTCCATGTAAGGAGTGCCGATCATGAAGCCGAAGACACCCAGCCAGTCCGAGCGGTTGGATCGCCGGGAATTCTTGGCGGCGGCGTCCGCCGCGGCAATGACGTTCAACATTGTGCCCAGTCACGTGCTGGGCGGGGCCCGGCGGGTGCCGCCGAGCGAGAAGATCAACGTCGCCTATATCGGGGCGGGGACACAGGGGATTCGCCAGCTCATGGCGGCCCTGCCGAAAGACGATCTCAAGATCGTCGCCCTGTGTGACCCGAACACCGATAGCACGGACTACGTCGAGTGGGGCAAGAACGAGATTCGCGACAAGGTCCGGGCGTTCCTGAAGAAATCCGACTGGGGTGCAGGCGTCAACGGCTGCCGCTGCGGCCGGGCGGTGGGGAAAGAGATCATCGAAAGCTACTACGGCTCGAAGACGCCGGCGGGGCAGTATCGCGGGTGCGCCGCCTATGCGGACTTCCGCGAGCTGCTCGACAAGGAGAAGGACATCGACGCCGTGTACATCATGACGCCGGAGCATCTGCACGCCACGATTGCCCTGGCCGCCATGAAGAAGGGCAAGCACGTCATCCAGCATAAGACGCTCTCCAATGTGCTCTACGAGGCGCGGCTCTCCCGCGACACGGCCCGCCAGACGGGGTTGGCGACGCAGATGTTCTGCTCGGCCGAGCTGCCCTCGACGGCGACGCTGTGCGAGTGGATCGGGGCCGGCGCGATCGGCGACGTGCGCGAGGTGCACAACTGGTCGTCGCGGCCGTTCTGGCCGCAGGGCATGCTGGAGCGGCCGAAGGAGCAGCCGCCCGTGCCGCCGGGGATGGACTGGGACTTGTGGCTGGGCCCCGTGCCGCCCGTGCCCTATCATCCGGCCTACACGCCCGTCGTGTTTCGCGGCTGGTACGACTTCGGCAGCGGGGCGCTCGGAGACATGGGCAACTACAGCTTCTTCCAGGTCTGGAAGATCCTCAAGCTCGGCACGCCGACGGCGGTCGAGGCCAGCCGCAGCGTGTACTGGGCCATCATCGACCACCTGTGGAAGAAGCAGGTCAGCCCGGTCGCCTTCCCGGAGGCGTCGGTGATCCATTTCGACTTCCCCGCCCGCGCAGGGATGCCGCCGGTGACGCTGCACTGGTACGACGGCGGCATGCGGCCGGCCCTGCTGGCGGAGCTGGAAGAGGACAAGCAGGAGATGCCGGACGAAGGGCTCCTGTTCGTCGGCGACAAGGGCAAGATCCTGTGCGATTTCATGGGCGACAAGCCGCGCCTGATCCCGCAGCGAAAGATGCAGGCGTTCACGCCGCCGCCCCAGACGCTGCCCCGGCCGATCGAAGAGCTCGACCAGTGGATTCGCTCCTGCAAGGGTGGCCAGCCCTCCGACGCCAGTTTCGAGACGGTCTACCCGTTCGCCGAGACCATCTGCCTCGGCAACATCGCCCTGCGGGTCCCCAAGAAGCTCGCCTGGGACACCGAGAAGATGCAGTTCACGAACTCGCCCGAGGCCAACAAGCTGTTGCGCCGCGAGTACCGCAAAGGCTGGGAATTGTGATGCGGAGTTCTGGCAGTTATAGGCGGAGAGGATGTACGATGGAATTGAGCAAGCACGACGAGGATTTGGTCCAGTTTGTTCGTGAAGTCATTCGCATAGCCGTCAATAAGGCGGAAACGCCCAGTGCTGTCGCGAGGCTCGTTGCGTCGGCAGCGATGAGGCACCGAAACAGAGGTCGGCCCGCCGCGATCCGATCTCATCCATTTTCCGGCGTCTGCGAGGTTACTGGAAAGCCTCTTGATCGAAGGGACGCGGTGCTCGACGAATTGGAGCCGGAGAAAGGCTACGCGGGCAAAGTGCGTTGGGTCTGCCCAAAGCACAACAACAGCGGTAGACGCTCGTGTGAATAACTGAACTGAATGAATCAAACGACGGGTGGCAGCCTCAAGCGCAGCTTGGGGATGGCTTGGTTCGATAGGGAGACCATCCCCAAGGCCGGAGGCCTTGAGGCTGCCACCCATCACAGCACGCAGGATCTTAAGGATCTTCAACGAAGCCAACAAATCTGGGCGTGCCATCCGAACAGGGACCGAGGAGATTGGTGAGAGATCACATGGACCAGACCAGAAGCAGAACAACGCGTCGTGAATTCATGAAGATTACGGGGGCAGGTGCGGCCGTGTGCATCGTGGGGCGAGCGTGGGCGGAGCAGAATCCGCCGGCGCTCGTGGTAGATCCCACGCCGCGATTTTCGCTTTCGCCCTATCTGTACATGCAATTCATGGAACCCTTGGGCACGACCGACGGCTCGGTGGCCGCGGCGTGGGACTCTCTGCGAGACCGCTGGCGGCCGGATGTGATCGACGTGACGAAAGAGCTGTCCCCGACGCTGATGCGTTGGGGTGGCTGCTTCATCTCGTACTACCGCTGGAAGGAGGGCGTTGGCCCACGCTCCCAGCGCAAGCCCATGCTGAACCTGCTCTGGGGTGGCGTAGAAACCAATCAGGTCGGCACCGCCGAATTCGTGGACTTCTGCCGCCAGGTGGGGGCCGATCCCTTACTGTGCGTGAATTTTGAGTCGGACGGACGCAAGGGTTGGCAGCGCTGCGCCGCAAGGCGACATCCGTTCTGCCGGGCCGGAGGAAGCCGCCGAATGGGTCCACTACTGCAACGCGGCCGATTGCCCACCGCGACGGGAGCACGGCCGGCCCGAGCCGTACAGCGTCCGCCTGTGGCAGATCGGCAACGAGACCTCCTACGATCGCAATGGCTTCGATTGCGCGACGGCGGCCCAACGCACCATCGCTTTCGCGCGGGCCATGCGAAAGGAAGATCCCACCATCCAGCTCATCGGCTGGGGCGACAGCGGCTGGGCGAAACGCATGCTCGAAATCGCCGGCGAGCACCTCCAATATCTCGCCTTCCATCATATGTTCAACCCCGACGGCAACCGGCCCGACTCGCCGCTGCGCGGGATCGAGTACCGCAAAGACCCGGCCCGGACTTGGGAGCACCTGATGAATGCGGCCCAGGTCCACGACGCCCGCATCCGCCAAATGCGCGACCAAACGGCCGGCTCCGATGTGCCGCTGGCCCTGACAGAGTGCCACTTCGCCCTGCCCGGCCGCAACCGCTGTGAGGTCCTTTCCACCTGGGCGGCGGGCGTTGCCAACGCCCGGCTCCTGAACGTCCACGAACGCCACGGCGACCGGCTGAAGATCGCCACGCTGGCCGATTTCTGCGGCACGCGCTGGCAGAACAACGCCATCATGATCCCCACCCCCGGCGGCAAATCCTTCATGATGCCGGTCGCACTGGTCATGGCCCTCTACCGCCACCACGCGGGCGACCAGGCCGTGAGCGTGGCAAAAGCCCCCGAAGGTCTCGACGTGACCGCCAGCCGCCGCAACGACCGCCTCTTTCTCCACGTCGTCAACACGAACCGAGACCAATCCGTCACTACTCGTTTGGCCATAGATGGCGCTGACATCCGATCCGGCAAAGTCTTTCAACTTGCGGCCGATCCCGAGTTCGAGGTCCTCGAAACCCAGGCTCGTGAGATCGTACCTGTGCAGAAAGACCTGCCGCCAGACGGCCTCTGGACCTTCCCACCGGCCTCCGTCTCGGCCGTGGAATTGGACGCCGCAGGAGCGTGAGTGTGCAGTCTGATAGGGTGTGCCGTGCACACCTTCCTCCTAAACCCATTGCTGACAAGGGTTTGTCGCGTTCGGTCTGTCACCAGGAATCCTCATACGGCAGAGATTTCTCGGCAATGGTCTGTCTCGGCCGGCGACTATCGTGTATAGTTGAATGGTCGTATGCTCGAACTCCAGGACAACATAGCGAAGGCTCAAGCGGCGACGGCCAAACTGCGTCGTAACCTCGTCGATCAGGCGACGCAGGAGTACTTCGGCGTCTTAGACCTGGTCAAGAGCCCGGCGGCGGGCGATTTCCAGGCCGCCGAGGCCCGCGCCTACACGGTCGTGAAGCAGGAGATGCTCTCGGAGGAGGCGGTCACGCTCGTCAATGGCGGGATTGCGCTCGACGGGGAAGGCTTGGCCGTCGTCGCCCTGGGCTTTGAAACGATCGCGCGGCCTCTGCGCATCCCGGGGCCGGTGGCTCTCACGGAGGCCAAGACCCTCACGCTGGCTCTGGCCGGAGCGGCCGGGGCGGTGGGGGGCATGTTGGCCCTGGCGTCGCTCATGCGGCTGGCGCTCGACATGCGCGATCTGGGGCTGGTGGTGGGTGCTCCGCTCGGGGCGCTGCTGGCGGTCCTGGTGGTGCATCGGCTGGCCCGCGTCAGACTCCTTGCGCGAATCCTGCCTTGGGTGTTTGTCCGGCCGAAGGCCCTGCGGGGGGCCGTCCGCCGCGAGCAGGAGAAGGCCGTGCGGATGTGCGTCGAGCAATGGGTGGACTGGGCGGTGCCGCTGCTGGCGGTCCTGTGCCTCCAGCGGCCGGGCGTGGCCCAGACCGGGACCGACCGCGACAAGGTCCTGCGGAAGATCGGCAAGCTGATCTATACCCTGCACCGGACCGGCCCGGAGTCGCTGCCCGTTGTGGTCGCACGAGTTGATTCAAGAGGCCAAGAACAGCGGCTTCGAGGGCCTGGAGGGCTTGCCGGCATTTTTGGATAATGCTCATGCCCAAAGGGAGGTCCTGACGTGGAAGCCGGACCTCCAGACCCGGTATGAGACGTTTGGGTATATTGTCGAGGGCGATCAGGTGATGGTGGAGCGACCGGCCGTGATTCTGGGCGGCCAGGTCGTGCAGCGCGGACTCGTTAGAAAGGTGCGGGAGAGGACGTAGTTGGATGCGTCGAACGGTTGCGGTTGCGAGGCTACGTGGCGAGTTGCGTCCCGCCGCATCGTATAGCCGGCATGGACTGCCGCAAGAGAGCGCAAGCTGCCCTCGCCACGATCCGCAGCCTGGGACGATAGACGAGTAGTGCAGATGGAATCTCGGAACATACTGGCGATCGACTTTGGGACGACGAACACGTACTTCTGTAAGTGTCCGGCGGACCAGGTTTCGCCCATCGGCGTCGATTTCGGCACCGGGCGGGACGGCCTGCCGACGGCGATTCTCTACCGGGGCGACCGCGAGCCGCTCGTCGGGGAGCCGGCGCTGCACGAGTACGGCGAGGCCGCGCCCCAGGAGCGCGCGGGCTATCGGCTTTGCACCCAGTTCAAGCCGGACATCGTCGCCAGCGAAGAGGCGGCCCGAGCAGCGACGGACTTCCTGCGGTCCGTGGTCCTCCAGGCCCAGCGGCAGCACATCGCCCTGGACCCGGCCCAGTACGACGTCATCTTCGGCGTGCCGAGCGAAGCGCAGGCGGAATTCCGGACGAAGCTGTCGCAAATCGCCAAGGCCGCCGGCTATGGCGACGTGCGGCTGATGGACGAGCCCAAAGGCGCGATTCTCCATCACCTCTGGCATAAGGACTTCTCGCCGGAAGAGGCCCGGCGGGGCATTCTCGTCATCGACTTCGGCGGCGGGACCTGCGATTTCGCCTTCCTCCAGAGCCTCCAGGTCAGCCATTCCTGGGGCGACATGGAACTGGGCGGCCGGCTGTTCGACGACCTCTTCTTCCAGTGGTTCCTCGAACAGAATCCCGGCGTCCTCCAGGCCATGGAGCAGGCGGGCGACACCTACTATGTGCATTCCTACCTGTGTCGCGAGGTCAAGGAGTTCTTCTCGCTGACCATGGCGCGAGACCGCTCCGAGAAGGTCAGCAAATCCGTCGGCCGCTACGGCAGTCTGCGAAGCATGGACTGGCCGGGCTTTCTCGACCGCGCCCGACGATATCGGCCGAGCCCGACGTTCGTTCGCCATCTGGAGGAGCATGGGGCTGCGCGGAACGGAGGACGGAGGGCAGAAGACGGAGGACGGAAGATCAGATCGCCTGGAATCCGCAATCCGAAATCCGCAATCCGCAATTGATTTGATCGACTGGTTTCGCACGACGCTTTCGCATGGCCTGACCGAACAGGGCATCGACACCCGCATGATCAGCCGGGTGATCCTCGCGGGCGGCAGCAGCCAATGGCCGTTCGTCGCCGACGTGGTGACCGACACGCTCGGGGTCGAGCGCTCGCGCCTGATGCGCAGCGATCGGCCCTACGCCGTCATTGCCCAGGGCCTCTCCATCTTGCCCGCGCTGCAGAAGCAGTTCGAGGCGATCCGGGAGGAGCTGCGGCACGATCTACCGCGTTTCTGCCGGACCCAGGTGCGGCCGCTGGTCGCGAAGGTGACGGATAGCTATGTGGCCGGCGTCGCGGCCGACGTGACGACGGAGCTGTTCGATAAGATCATCCGCCCGATCCTGGAGGAATTCCGACAGAAGGGCGGCTCGGTGAAGAGTCTGCGGGACTCCATCTCCGGCCAGGTCAAGGCGAACGAAGCCAAGCTCACGGAGATCATCGAGGGCCGGATGCGGACGCTGCGGCTGGGCCTGCCCGGCGAGCTCAACGAGCTGCTCCGGGAGTGGTTCGGGTCGTATGGGCTCAGCGTGGGCGAGAAGCCTCTTGACGAGGCGCAGCAGACCGGCACGGGGCCGGACCTTGTCCCGCCGAGCACGCCGGACCTGTACGGCAGCATCATGGATGTAGTGGGCTGGTTCGTCGTCGCCCTGGCGGCTACCATCGGGGGCGCGATCAGCGGGGGCGGAGGACTGCATCTACTGGCCGCCGGTCCCGTCGGCTGGGTCATCGGCGCCGTTCTTGTCGCCGTGGTGGCGTTCCTTGCCGTCCGTTACGGCACGGCCCGGGCCAAAGAGCTCGCCGACACCTGGAACGCTCCGGCCTGGGTGGCAAAGACTATCCTGTTGCCTTCGCGGATCGTCAGCATGAGGGCGGATTTCCAGACGCGCCTGGAGGAAACACTCCGCCGTGAGACGGCGACCCTTCAGGGCGAACTGGAATCCCGCATCCGCACGATCACCGAGAACCAAGTCGAAAGCCTCTCCGAGATCGCCCAATTGTAGTCGCCGTGGGCCAATTGACTCACGAGGTCTCCCGCTGCATCTCGTGAGCGGCAAGATCCGCAATGTGATCGAGGAAGGACTTGGTTGGTTCCAGCCAAGGCTGGACGTCTTTCACCTCGAAAACGGCGAGATCTTCATAGTCGCCCTTGTGGCGGCTATCGAACAACAAGTCGTAATGGTCGCCCATTTCCTTGGATACATGCCCGGGCCTGATGTAATCGCGATGCAGCGACGCACGCACTTGAGTGTGCTTGCTGGCCGATATGTTTCGCGTGAGCAGCAGGGCCGAGACAGCATAGAAACAGGCATAGTAGAGCCGATTCACACAGGCGTTGGCGTGCCCCGTCTCCAGGAGGACCCTGGCTTCCTCCAGCGTCTCTCGGGCGCGTTCCAGCCGATAGGTAATAAGCGCCTGCCTATCCGGGATCACAGGAACACTCCCTCCCGATCCACGTTCTCGTGAAACGGCATAGCCTGGTACATTTTCGAGTTCCAGATGTCGCGATTATGGACGCTTAGGGTCAGCACGGCTCCATCCCCTTCCAGAGGGGAGATCTCCGAGATCAAACGCGCGTGCAACGCCACGTCGGCAAGACGATCGACCAGGACAAGGAGATCGTAGTCCGAATCGTCCTTGGCATCTCCTCTGGCTCTGGAGCCGTACAGGATGATATCGGCGTCCGGAACCACGGTGCGAATGGCTTTCTTGCAGCGCTGCAACAGGTCGGTGTCTGCTGTTTTTGGTTGCCAGGATTCGTAGGGTATCATGCCATTTCATCCAAAACATCTGGGGTGAGCTTGGATCCCCAAACGCGGAATCTTGCGTTTGGTGTCCCCTTCCACCCACGCAGACCGTTGACCCGGCGAGAGCAGCATGGGCTGAAGCCCATCCTACCAATTGTCTTTCTCATTCTGGATGTTCATGATAGCAGATCCGGCGGCCTCTGTAAACGGGCGCACCACGGCCGCTCACGTGCGCTCGGCAATTTGTCGGGGCGGATTGGGAGATCTGCCGATGGGAGCGGTTCGCCGGGCCGGGTATTCTGCGCGGCAGACAGCGTGGATGACGGACACCCTATCAAGCAAGGAGAGTGCTATGAAAGCGGTTGTGTATCATGCTATCGGCGATATTCGTCTGGAAGAGGTGCCGGAGCCCAAGATCGAGGACTCCAACGATGCGCTCGTGCGGATCACGAGCTCGGCCATCTGCGGCACCGACCTGCACATGGTCCGCGGCACGGTGCCGGGCATGGAGCCGGGCACGATCCTGGGCCACGAGGGCGTCGGGATCGTGGAGGATACGGGCCAGCAACGTGCGCAACTTCGCCGTGGGGGATCGCGTCGTCATCGGCTCGACGATCGCCTGCGGTTACTGCTCCTACTGCCGGGCGGGCTACTTCTCCCAGTGCGACAACGCCAATCCGAACGGCCCGCAGGCGGGCACCTGCTTCTTCGGCGGCCCGAAAGAGACGCGGCTCGATCAATGGCCTGCAGGCGGAGATGGCCCGGGTGCCCTTCGCCAACGTCGGGATGGTCAAGGTGCCGGACTCGGTCACGGATGAGCAGGCCCTGATGATGTCGGACATCTTCCCGACCGGCTACTTCGGCGCGGACCTGGCCCACATCCACCCCGGCAGCACGGTATCGGTCTTCGGCTGCGGGCCGGTGGGGCAGTTCGCCATCATCAGCGCGCTGCTCATGGGGGCGGGCCGGGTGCTGGCCGTGGATTGCATCGACTCCCGGCTGCAAAAGGCCCGCGAGAACGGCGCTGAAACCATCAACTTCGAAGAGGAAAACGCGGTCGATACGATCCTGGAGCTGACCGGCGGTATCGGCACGGACCGCGCGATCGACGCCGTGGGCATCGACGCCATTCACCCGCACAGCCCGCCCGCTGTTGCCGTCGCGCCGAGCAGGTCGAGGAATTCGAGCAGGAATTGCAGCAGGTGGCTCCCGAGCGTGCTCTCTCACAAGGACCAGGCCGAGCGCTGGCACCCGGGCGATGCGCCGTCGCAGGTGCTGCAATGGGCCGTGCAGTCGTCGCCAAAGGCGGAACTCTTGCCATTATCGGCGTCTACCCCCAGACCATGCGGTTCTTCCCCATCGGCAAGGCGATGATGAAGAACCTTACGATCCGCGCGGGCAACTGCCACCATCGCAAGTACATCCCGATGCTGATGCAGATCGTCTCGGCCGGGTCGGTCAAGCCGGAGCGGATCATCACCCAGGAGCAGCCGATCCGGTCCGCCATCGACGCCTACCGGATGTTCTCCGACAAGAAAGCCGGCTGGCTGAAGGTCGAACTGAGGCCGTGAAGGCCGGGACTGGTAGGGTGTGCACTGCACACCAATATCCGAGTGTGTAGGGTGGGTTCTTAACCCACGCGTCCACCGCGCAGCAATCCTGATAACGCCTGGGTTGAGAACCCACCCTACGAAGTTGATCGTCCTTTTCCTACGCGCTCTCCATTTCCTGGGTGTAGGTCTTCATCCGGGCGAGGCGGGCTTGGAAGGCATTGTACAGGCCCTCAGAGCTTTCGCGCAGCGTTCGCTTGGAGCACGTGTGCGGATTCACGGACGTGGCGTAATCGGTCTGCTTGATGATCATCAGCTTCTGCCGCTCAATGCCGTCCTCAGTCGTCCCGGGCTCGCGCACCCAATCTTTCCGGCCGTAGTGAGAATACGGCAGGAGTTTATCGAGCAGGCCATGTTCGCGCTCGATGCGTTCGTAGGACCAGCCTTCGACCGGCGCTCCCATCGCCGAGCCGATGTGACAGCCGGCGATGCAGCCGAAGAACTTCTCCCGCAGGCTGACGCCGCCCGACGCTTCTGTGTTCGTAGTGACGCCGTAAGGCGTTTCTCTGGCCGCCTTGGCGGGCACACTACAAATGGCAGCGGCCAAGGCCCCGCCGAGAAAGGAGCGACGCGCTATCATGTTGGGGTTTTCATTCATGCCTTGCCACCTTCTTTCAAGGGCCAGAATTTCGATTCGGTCCGGGCCGTCGTCAGGTACTTTTCGATCGACGCCACCACCTCGGGATGATTAGCCGCGACGTTGTGGGTCTCGCCCAGATCGGTCTGCAGGTCGTACAGTTCGAGCGGGCCACCAACCTTGAGCCGCACGGCCTTCCAGTGGCCCATGCGCACCGCCTGCTTCGAGCCCCCCTCGTGGAATTCCCAATAGAGGAACGTGTGCATTTGCTGCTGCGCGAAGGAACCGAGCAGCGTGGGCCGCAGCGAGAGTCCGTCCGTGCCGGCGGGGCACGGGGCCCCGGCCAATTCCGCCAAGGTCGGCAGGAAGTCCCAGAAGGCACAGACGTAATTAGTCTCCGTGCCCGACTGGATGTGGCCGGGCCAGCGGGCGACCAGGGGCACGCGGATGCCGCCCTCGTACAGATCCCGCTTGATGCCGCGCAAGGGGCCGCTGCTGTGGAAGAATTCCGGATTGGCCCCGCCCTCGCGGTGCGGGCCGTTGTCGCTGGTGAAGATGATCATCGTCCTCTGGTCGAGGCCCAGATCTCTCACTTTCTGCAGGAGCCGGCCGACGCCGCGATCGAGCCGCGTGATCATCGCGGCCCGGCCCTTGTCCGGCTCGGGCCAGTCCTCATCGGCGTAGATCCCGTAGTCCGGCACCTCCATGCCGTTCTTGCCACCCTCGTTGTTGGCGTGGGGAAGCGTCACGGCAAAATACAGGAAGAACGGCCCCATCCTATTGTGCTCGATGAACTGGATCGCCTCCTGCTCCATCAGGTCGTAGGAGTACTCGACCTTCTCGGTGGCCACGCCGGCGCCGTCGAGCCGGTCGCCGGGGACCTTGTTCTTGAGCGGCACGCGCTCGTCGTTGCGGAACAGGAACTCCGGGTAGTAATTGTGGGCGTGGCGCTGGCACAGATACCCGAAGAAATAATCGAAGCCCTGCTTATTCGGCGTGCCGGTGCTGCCGGGTCCGCCCAGGCCCCACTTGCCGATCAAGGCCGTGGTATAGCCTGCCTGCTTGAGTACCTTGGGCAGCGTCACCGTACCTTCGGGCAGCGGCAACTGCCCCATCGGCTTGACCTCGCTGTTGCCGCGAATGTACGTGTGGCCCGTGTGCAGGCCGGTCATCAGGGAGCACCGCGACGGGGCGCAGCACGGTCGTGCCGGCGTAATGATCCGTGAAGCGTATCCCCTCGGCGGCCAACCGATCGATATTGGGCGTTTGAATCTGTTTCTGGCCATAGCAGCCGAGGTCGCCATAGCCCAGATCGTCCGCCAGGACAAAAATGACATTCGGTCTGGGCGCCGGCTCCTGGGCACGGTGTTCCGTCACCTTCGGTTGCGCACAGCCGGTGACCACCGCGGCGGCCAGCCCCACCCCTGCCGATCTCAGAAAACCCCGTCTGGTCAGACCTCGAACCATGGCAATGTGCCTCCATTGACAATCAGGTTTCTGCCAACAGAAGGGAGTATTCTAATCTGCTCGATGGGTATCTGCCAACGTCTCGGTGCCTGCCGGACCTGATGCGGGCGGTAATCGAAGGCACGCGAACAGGCGGGGTCGAAATAACGAGCTGTGCAGACCGACGAGAACAAAGGGCAATGAGATCAGGAAGGCGCAGCCGCCCAGGATCGCACTGAGGACAGAAGCGATCTTCAGCACCCGGAGGGGATCACCGGGCGAGGAGCCGGTCAGGGCGGCCCCGATAAGAAACCACAGCAGGGAACCGATCGTGGAGAATACCACCGTCCCGACAGCCAGCCAAAGGATGAACCTCCTCGGCCGATACGCCCGGCGGGACATTCGTCCGGCCCAGAGGTACGCCAAAATCGTGGTGGGCAGTAGCACACCTAGCAGGGATGCGAACACCACCGTCTCCCCGGAGATGTCCCAGATCGCCAGGGTCCCTGCGAGGATCACGCCCAGGAGAACGCCCAGCACGAGGATCAGAGCCTGGTATCGGGGGCGTCGTGCGATCACGTGCCCAAGCAACCATAAGATAGCCAACCCGTTCGCCAGGGACAGGACGAGCCCGCCGACGAACGCCTCGGCCAAGGAGGCAAGCCCAAACGCCCGCCCGATGGCTTGCCACACGAGATAGACGAGCAGCAGGGGGACGAGGATCCACAGTACGTCGCGCCTGCGATTGGCCTTGGGGACCACCAGCGCGAGGACCAGCACGGCCCACAAGCCGTAGCGGGAAGCGCTGAAGTACCAGCGCCAGGTGTACGGCACGGGCTCGCCTTTCGCGGGGCCCAGCGTGCCGAGGTCGCAAGTGGGGACGATTTGCAGCCGGCCGATTGCCCAAAAGGGTACTCGCCACGAGTACGAGCAGGTGCCGCTTCAGCCAAAAGCGAACTGGGCAGAAAAGACTCTCCACGGGCCCTTGCAGGCCGTGAAAGCCGGTCCTTTCGATCTCTCCGTCGTTTGGATCGCGTAGGTCTCTCCCCTACGACCGAGCAGCTTGTAGTTCAGGATCATCACGGTGCCGCGGCGCTCAATCTCCACGGCCTGGCGCAGCGGGGCGCCCAGGTTCAAAGTCGCCGCGCGCCGACACGGATCTTCACGCCTTGTTGGTCGGCAGGGATCTGGCTGCGAAAGCAGACAAGGCCGCCTTCGAGCGTGATGTACTCGATCCGGTAGTCGCCCTCGGGTAGAACCAGGTTGGGATCGGGATGCTCAAAAGTCCTGGACTGTCCCGCATTGCCTTGCAGGACCAGCCGCGCGATCCCCTGCCCCTCGACATGGAGCGTGCCGACAGCCGCAGCCTGCGTGCCCCACACGATAGCTGGCCACAGGCCGAGGGAGACCACGGCCAACCAGCCCCAGCCGCATCGATCGCATTCGATTCTCTGTCGCTCAAGCATACGTCCCCCGAACTCACTGGCACAATACCAGGATAGCCCCACCGGCGAACGGTGGCCAGCAAAAAGGGGACACGACTCACTGCAATCCGGGCCCGACCTGCACGTTCTCACCCGACCAGGACGAGGATTCTACGCCCAGCCAGACGAGGAAGCGTCGGCGGAAGAAGGGGCTCGTGAACATCAGGAGCAGGTAAGGGAAGTTGACGGCGTACAGACACAAGGCCATCAACAAACCCGGCGTGAGGATCTGCCTGTTGACGTCCTGCAAGTTGCGGATGGGGAGGGAACTCACCAGCATCAGGATGCTCACAAAGAGCGCCGCGCTGACCAGGGTGCACAACGCGCACCAGACGGCCAGCCACAGGAGGAAACGCAGGGGCCTGTAACGCCTGCGGGACAGCCAACGCGTCAGAGCCAGCGCGACCAGCAGGATGAGGCCTGCGATGGTGCTGGCGATCGGGAAAGCGACACCTTGGGCCCCCGGGAACGTGCTGCCATACGAAAGGGCCGTCACCAAGGCGGCCAGAAGCAGAATCCCAAGACTGGCTGCCAGTCGCACGAAGCCGCGGCACCGGCCGATCTTGTCGGCATTGAGCCACAACAGCGCCAGACTGACCAGAAGGAACTCGATCAGGAAGCTGAATTGCATCTGGGAGGCCGAGGGCATTCCCGTGAGCTTCGCGACCCACGCCCACAGGAGACCAACGACCAGCAGGGGCACGAGGACCAACAGGGCGTGGCGGTCGCGATTCGTGCGGGGTAGGGCCAGCGCCAGCCCCAGAAGCAGCCACGGCAGCAAGGCGGGAAGGTGCCAATACCACGGCCAATGAAAAGACACGGGCGCACCCGTGAAGGGGGCGACGGCACCACCCTTCGCCGTGGCCGCAATCTGCAAATCACCAAACGTTGTCAGCGGTACTCGCCACGAGTACGAGCAGACGCCGCCTCAGCCAAATTCGAATGACCCGGAGGCGACCGGACGCTCGCCCTTGTAGACGACAAACCCTGGCGGCTCGCCTCGCGGGGCCGGGTTCGCCATCAGCGTGCCGGCGCCGGGCTTGGATCCGTAGTTCAGGACGAGCAGACGGCCCTGGTGCTCGACCGTGATCATCGATGGCAGGCTATCGCCGCTTTGGATGACTGCCGGCCCCTCGGGGGGAGTCTCTTGTCCCCGCGCCGGCATCCGCGCCACGAGGGCCCATCCCAGGACCACCGAGATAGCGGCCCCGAACAGAAATTGCATTCGCGCAGGTCTCATTGCCAACCCTTCCCTGCTTAGTCACTCCCGACAGACCGTTACGTTCCGACTCGCGGTCACTTTACCATACAGTTCACGTGTATCGTACACGACTTGGATCGTCAAGGCCTCTTCGTTGCCGTTGAGCTGGAACTCTTGTGGTACGCGCCACGCGTACCCGCAGGTGCTGTCTCAGCCAAACGGCATGGTGCCCTCAGCGACAACCTCGCCGTTGGCCCGCTTGATAACGACTTTGGGGTCCAGTCGCTCTCCGTGGGTGAGGATGCGGAACATCACGTTGAGGGCCGGGTCGATCAAGACAGCCTTGACGCTCAACTCTTCGCCCAGCTTGACCCGATAGTCGCGGGCAGGCGAGGCAAACAGGATCTGCGGCTGGCGGGAGAATTCCAGCACGAAAGGCTTGTCCTCACGCACGGCCATCCCGTAGGTATTCTGGCTCTCCATCTTGCCCATCGGCTTGCCGTCCGCATGATAGTTGTTGAGGATCAGGGCGCGCAGGTCGCCGAACTGGACAAATACATCATCGATGCGATAGTCGCCGACGGGGAGCTGGCACGAGCGCACGGGCTCGGGCACGCGACGGTTGGAAGTCCCGGCTCCGATCGCCACCGCGGTGGTCGCCGAACGCAGCGATCCGACCATTGTGAGGACGCCGACGTTTCGGCCGCCGGGGCCAATTTCGAAAACGCCCAAGGGGCCGACGTAGGGCTGCACGGTCAGCTTGTCGCCGGTCGGCGTGCACGCGAAGCGATAGTAGCGGCCCCCCAGGTTGTGCGTGGCACACAGTTCATTCCCGCCCGACCAGGAGATCGGCTCCCCGCCCTTGGGCGCCAGGAGCAACGTGGTGTACGGCTGGTCGAACCGGCCGCGGATCATATACTGGTGGCCGACAAGGGCCTCGTAAGTGGTGCCGTCGATCCCGAATTCGCCGGTGTGGACGCGGGCCGCGATGAAGTGGAATTGCGGCACGCTGCCCTCGTAAATCCGCAGACAGGGGAGCAGCTCCCAACTCTGCGGGCCACCCGATCCGAAATTGAGCGTCACCTGCACCGGCTCGAAATAGGTCTCTTTGAGAGAGGCAATCCGCTGGGCCATGCCCTTCACGTCCGTCCGGGGTTTGCGGGGTTTGCTGTCCCGCAAATCCGTGGTGCCGTTGTCTCCGAAATACAGCCGGTCGTAGTCGCCCCCCTTCTGCGAACAATCGAGCACGAAATGGTAGAAGACACGAGGAGCGTCGGCGGTCCCAGCGCCATCCGCAAAGTCGACTGTGCCACTCCAGGGCGCATCCGACACGAGCGGCGGATACTGAATCCCTGCCTGTCTTCCTTGCGATAAGGGGGCGTACCGGCCACGCAGGAACGATTCGCGGACCTCCTCATTGGCCAGTTCCCACACGGGGATTTCCTTCAGAGCCACCACCGTTGGGCCAGGTGGGGCCGGTGCGGCCTGTCCCGGCTCGATGGCCCCCCGTGCCATCGGTGGGACAGCCAGTCCCGCCAGCGCCACCACGGAGGCCCACAGCAAAAGACGCCCTGCGGTCAATCTGTGCTTGTGTGTTCTTGCACGATTCATAGATGTCCTCCCGTCGCTTGTTCATTAGGGGTAATGGTAATCTCTCGCTCGCCGACGACAGTGCCGTAGAGCTCCTGGCTCTCGTACGTCACCTTGATCGTCAGTGCCTCCTCGTTGCCGCTGATCCGGAAGTCTTCCGGCACGCGCCACGCGTACCCGCAGGTGCTGCGTCAGCCAAAAGGCATGAGCCCGCCCGCAACCTTTTCGCCGCCGGCTCGTGCGATCGTCACTTGCGGGGTCAGCTCCTCGTAGACCGGTCGGCCCGGATACCGCGTGACGTTCCACGCGTACAGACCACCGAGATAGCCGGCCAGGGGCTTGGCGGAGGTGAAGGCCGGATACGCCACATTCGGCTCCGGCTCGTTCCGGCATGTCGCCGGTGTGGCCGACATCCGCCACATCGAAACCCGACACCTCTTCCAACGGGAACGCAAGCCTCTCGGAGCCGGACCCGGCACCCACGCGGGCATCACTGCCACGAGGCAGAACACAACAAGTCGGCAGGCAGGACTGCTTTTTCGCTTTTCCATAGCATTCCCTCCAGCACCTTCGGCCCAGGAGTTACGTGCTGGCACGCTACCACCACGCTACCACGAACCCCGAGGCAAAGCAAGCGCACGGCCGGAAATTCCAGGGCAATCGCATCTAAATTGGGATCGGGCCTCTTGGCCCCGAAAACGGCGGTTAGATTCGCGCTGGTCGGACGGCACGGCTGTCCAGCTCTCTGCCTAAACTGCGTTTCTGAACGAAGAATAGCGGCTGGCCAATTTAGATGCGATTGCCCTGCCGGAAATTCCTGATACCCGATCAGTTATAGACGGCAGGAAGAGAAAACGTGCTTCGTCGCTTTCCAGCTTGTCGAGCCGCCCTTACAGCGCGTCGATTTGTTCCGCTGTCAGGCCGGTATACGCGGCGATCTTGGCCACCGACTCCCCGGTGGTTTTCATCTGCCGGGCGACCTGCTTCATAGCTTCCAGGCGACCCTTCGCCAAGCCTTCCACAAGGCCCTTCTCCCAGCCTTCCTCGCGGCCGGTGTCAATGACGTTCTTCAGGTCCCGGTAGATCTTGATGCTCTCCTCATAAGCCTCGCGCTCCAACGGATCGAACCGGGCGATCTCCGCCGCCTCGAACAGCCGCTGAAACACCCGCTCCTGGATCCGCCGGGGCCGCTCCTGCAAGCGGGGCAGGTTCTTGATGATATAGAGCCACTTGTCGAAATGCGTCTGGAGCTCATCTTCCGTCTTGGTAAACTTGGGCATCTCCAGATAGATGTAGGTTAGCTTGTCGAAGAAGACCCTCTTCCGCCGGGTCTCCATCAATTGGACATGATGGTGGAAGTACTCGGGGCTGTCCTTATCTTCATCGAACACGAAATCGAGGATACCCACCGTGTACACGGCGTTCAGTTGGAAATCCCATTCCTGCCCGCGCTGGGCCTGCTCGCGGATGGGGAAGGTGGAGTAGAAGACGCTACGATCCTTGAAGTACTTCTGCTTGGCCTTTTGCATCTCGACGATGAACTTCTCGCCGGTTTCGCTCTCGCAGTACAGGTCGAAGACCGCCCGCCGCTCGGCTTCCGATAGGCCCAGTTGCTCCGCCTTGAGATAGGTCAGGTTCTGAATCCGGCCGCGCTCCTTGATCAGCTCATTGAGGAAGTCGATCAGCAGGTCCTTGTTAGGCTCGCTGCCGAACAGCTTCTTGAAGCCGAAGTCGGTGAACGGGTTGATATAGCGATCTTTCACATCCATGTCGCTCTCCTGGACCTACTGCCTGCGGCGAACACTTTGAGTATAGGCCGCTACAGCGGAGAAGTCAAGGAGCAGTGGCCATGCCACCAGGGCAATCGCATCTAAATTGGGATCGGGCCTCTTGGCCCCGAAAACGGCGGTTAGATTCGCGCTGGTCGGACGGCACGGCTGTCCAGTTCTCTGCCTAAACTGCGTTTCTGAACGAAGAATAGCGGCTGGCCAATTTAGATGCGATTGCCCTGGCCATGCCACCATCGTCTCGGAAGGGCTGTTACGCACGCCACGGACGCTGGCGGGCGGGATTACTCTTGAGGATATCCCTGGCGATGATCGTGTCCTCGCGGACCTGGAAGTCGAACATGCCGGCACAGATGAAGTCGGCGCCGTTCTCGTAGGCGTAGCGGAAGCCTTCCTGCGCGGGGATCGCGCCGGCGGCCATCACCTTGTAAGCAATCCAGGGCTTCGTGACGCCTTTCATGAACTCGATCGTCTTTTCCGGCGTGCGCGACCAGACGTTGTCCTTCTCCGGCTGGCGGTCGGCCGACCAGTACTGAGTGCTTGTGCAGGGTCTTCATGTAGAAGTCCGGATTGACACCGGCCTTCTCGCAGGCGATGGGAACATCGGTCTGGTGGCCGCCGACGCCCGCGACGACGTGCTGATCCTTGATGAATTGCACGGCTTTGGCCAGCAAGTCCACCTTGCCCTTGGCGACAAAGTCGTCGCAGACGCCGCCGTGGATGAAGGCGCCGACCGCCCCGTTATCGACAGCCTTTTTGAGGTCGCTCATGTCTTTCTCCGTGATCTGGACCTGCGCGATCCACTGGAGCTTGCCGCCGCGCTCGTTCCAGTATCGGGTAAGCAGCCCGATAATATAGTCGTCCAGCCGCAAGATGGCCGTGTTGATGCCGCATTGTTCGCACAGTTCCCAGGTCTCGAAGACCTTGGCATCGGTGAAATACTGCCGCAGGAGGCCGGAAACGTAGATCAAATCGCGGCTGTGGGCAAAGCCGCTGGTCAGATTGCCGCCGACGATCAGACGCGTCACATCCAGATTGCCGATCTTGCCCGTGGGCATGTCGCCCGTGGCGCCGGCGGGGACAGCGGATGCCGGCTTGCCCGGGGAGGATTGGGCCAAGAGGGCTTGTTCCTCCAGACTCAGCGCCAACGCTCCGGCGGCCGAGCCCGCCAACGACCTCTTCAGGAAATCCCGCCGATCCAGCCTGTTCGACATGTTGCACCTCGATCCGATGGTGGTAAAGACGCATCTGTAGGACCCGTCCTACGCCTCTGATTATAGAATAACACCTGCCCGGCTGTCCAGAGGCGTGCCGTCGGTTAGCCGGACGGGCAAGCGCCAATGTAGGATGGGCTTTAGCCCATGCTGTCTCCGTCCGGCTCTGAACAATGGTTCGCATGGGCTAAAGCCCATCCTACAAGCCCATCTTGTTGCCCCGTAGACGTTTCGTTCACGGCTAAGGTATAATGTTCCGCGACAAAACCGGATTCGACACGGAACCTCAGGCATCTCACGAAAGGAAGGGGTTGACTATGAGCACGAGCAACTTTACGAGACGACAGTTCCTTGCTACCGCCTCCGCCGGCACGATGGCCGCTCTTGTGGCCGGACGGACGATTCCCGCCTATGCCAGCGCGGGCAAGAGCGCCGGGCCATGTGCCTGTCTGGGCGGCAAGGCCCTCCGGGCCAAGCCGTTCCAGCGGTGGCCGGTTTGGGACCCAGCGGCCGAGGAGTCGGTCCTTGGCGTGCTGCGCAGCGGCAAGTGGTATCGCGGCAGCGGGACCGTGGTCTCGCAATTCGAGGAGAAGTACGCGGCCCTGCTGGGAGCCAAGCGGTGCGTCGCCGTGATGAACGGTACGAATGCACTGCTGACCGCGCTGCACTGTCTCGACGTGGGCGTCGGGGATGAGGTGATCGTCTCGCCCTTACACGTTCATCGCCACCTACAACGTCGTCCTCAATTCCGTGGCCCTGCCGGTTTTCGCCGACACGGACCCGGAGACCTTTCTGATCAACCCGGACAAGATCGAGGAGAAGATCAACGAGAACACCCGGGCGATTCTGCCGGTGCACATCTTCGGTCTGCCCGCCAACATGACCAAGATCAACGCCATCGCCAAGAAGCACAATCTCAAAGTCATCGAAGATGCCTGCCAGGCGTGGCTGGCGGAGTGGGGCGGCAAGAAGTGCGGCACGCTGGGCGACCTCGGCTGCTTCAGCTTCCAGGAGTCGAAGCACCTGCCGGCGGGCGAGGGCGGCGCGGTCGTCGGCAACGACGAAGCGTTGATGGATCACGTCATGGCGTACCACAACTGCGGCCGGATCAAAGGCAAGCCCGGCTTCGCCATCATCGGCAACAACCGGCGCATGACGGAAGTACCAGGCCGCCATCCTGCTCAACCAGATGCAGCGGCTCGAAGCCCAGACGGTCAACCGCGTCGAGAACGCCAACTACCTGACTTCGAAGATCAAGGACATTCCGGGCATCGTGCCGCACAAGCTGGGCGAAGGGGCGACCCGAGCGGTCTATCACCTGTATCCGATGCGGTACAAGAAGGAGCAGTTCAACGGTTTGTCGCGGGACCGATTCCTTGCCGCCCTGAGTGCCGAAGGCATTCCGTGCGGAAGCGTTTATGGCCCTCAGTACAAGGACGGGCTGATCGAGGCCGCCCTGACCTCCAAGAACTTCAAGCGGGCCTTCCCGAAGGAGAGGCTGGATCGCTATCGCGCGGAGCTTCACTATCCCGGCAATGAGCAACTCTGCCAGGAAGCCGTCTGCTTCACGCAGAACATGCTGCTGGGCCCCAAGAGCGACATCGACGACATCGCCAACGCGATCCAGAAGGTCTACGAGAACCGCGACGCCCTCGCGAAGTCCCAGAAAGCGTAGCCGCGTGAGTCGGGAATCCCAAATCCGAAATCTGAAACAAATCCAAAACCCAAAGCACCCGTGACGAAAACGCTCGCGCCGGTCCACGTCGCGTTTGGAATTTGGAATTTTGAGCCTTGGTGCTTGTTTGGGATTTGGGATTTGGTGCAGAAAGGAGAAATCAAATGAGGGTCCGTGGACTGGTCGCGCTGGTACTGGCCACGCTGGCCGGCTGGGGGGCGCTCGCGCTCACGAAGCAAACGGTCCGGGAGGAATCCGATGACCAAGGTTCTGCACGTGCGGCCAGACGGAGGATTTCGCAGTCGATGGCAGCGGCGACTGCGGCCGCATGGCAGGCGGTGCCCTGGGAGCCGCTGCAACCGCGGAGCGCCGGCGGCCTCCCATATCAGACCCGCGTCAAGGCGCTCTACTCCAAGAACGGCCTGTACGTCCTCATGGACGCCGAGGACCGCACGCTCACCGCCACGATGAAAGAGGACTTTCTCGACCTGTGGAACGAGGACGTGTTCGAGTTCTTCCTGTGGCCCGACGAGCGATATTCCGTCTATTTCGAGTACGAAATTTCGCCGCTGGGTTACGAGCTGCCGATCCTCATTCCCAACTTCGAGGGCAGGTTCCTCGGCTGGCGGCCCTGGCACTACGACGGCAAACGCAAGACGCAGAAGGCCACCACGGTCCGAGGCGGCCCGAAACAATCCGGCGCCCACGTGACCGGCTGGACCGCCGAGGTCTACGTCCCGTACGACCTGCTCAAGCCGTTGCAGAACGTCCCGCCGGAGCGCGGGGACGCGGTGGCGGGCCAACTTCTACCGCGTGGACTACGACGACGGCAAGCACGCCGGCTGGGACTGGTCCCGCGTCGGCCCCAGCTTCCACGAGTTCCAAAAGTTCGGCACGCTGGTCTTTGAGTAGCTCTTAGGTTGCATTGCCCCTACGCCGTGTTATGATCTCTACAGAAGGTGAAGGAGATCAGGATGACATTTGATCGCATAACTGTGGATCCTGCCCGCATGAACGGCCAGCCATGCGTGCGCCACATGCGTCTGACCGTGCGTCGCGTAGTGGAATTGGCGGCTTTCTACCAAGACCGAGAGCAGTTGCGCCAGGAATATCCCGAGTTGGAGGAGGAGGATATCCGGCAAGCTCTTCTCTATGCGGCAGCGTACCTCGATGACCGTATTGTCGATCTCCCGCTAAGCCATGAAACTGCTGCTTGACCAGGGGCTGCCACGATCGGCCGCCAGCTTGTTGCGTCAAGCTGGCATCGACACCGTCCATGTCGGTGAAATTGGTTACTCTACCGCCGATGACGCTGTGATTCTTGAGAGAGGGCGAGATGAAGGGCGCATTGTAGTCACATTGGATGCCGATTTTCATGCGCTTCTCGCGCTCTCGCGGGCCACAGCCCCTTCGGTGATTCGTCTTCGCGTAGAGGGATTAGACGGGCAAAAGGCGGCGGACCTAATCCAGGCCGTACTCCTGCGTAGTGCCGAAGACGTGAAGCAAGGGGCCGTAATCACGGTACAGCCCAGGCGTATAAGAATTCGCCGCTTGCCCTTACTTGCGCAGGATTCAGCGCACGACAACCCCTAACACCGCTCGCTCCAAACGGCTTTGCTTGCAGGTAACATCGCCCCCAGTCTGCTGCAATTGATGAAAGGGCCTATCATGGATCGCACCCTCGTCATCCGACGCCTGACCACGCTCCTCGCTGGCACCCTGGCCGGGTGTGCCCAGCACTCCTCGCAGGGCATACCGCCGGCAGCTCAGCAAGCCCCGATGACTGTCACCGTCGGAGGCGTCACGTTCCGGTTTGTGCGTATTCCTCCGGGCGAATTCCTGATGGGCTCCGACGCCCACGAAGATACCAAGCCCGTCCATCTTGTACGCATCGACTCCCCCTTTGACCTGTCCACGACCGAGGTCACCGTGGCTCAGTTCCGGGCCTTCACCGATGCCACCGGCTTCGTCACCGACAACGAGAAGCACCCGACCTGGAAGACCTGCGCCGGCCGGCTATTGCGCAGGCCGACGATCACCCCGCCATCTACCTCTCCCGCGATGATGCCGGCGCCTTCTGCGAATGGCTCTCGCGCCGGACCGGGGTGCTCTATCGCCTGCCCACAGAGGCCGAATGGGAATACGCCGCCCGCGCCGGCGCCACCGGCGATGCTCCCGCGGACGTCAACGCGGTCGCCTGGCATCGGGAGAATTCCGCTGGGGTGACGCACCCCGTCGCGTCGAAGCCACCCAACGCGTTCGGCCTGTACGACATGCTCGGCTCCGCCTGGGAATGGGTTCAGGACCCCTGGCACGGGAATTACATCGGTGCTCCGGCGGACGGCCGACCTTGGCCCGGCGGCGACGCACGGGTCGCCAAGAATTTCGGCTGGGCGGCCAGCGATGGTTTTTCCTTGCGCGGTGGCACCTGGTACCTCGAACCCGCGCTCGCGACCTTCGTCTCCCGTTCCGCCTGGCCGCGCAACATCGCCTGCCTGGGCTCCGGCTTCCGTCTCCTCCGCCCGCTCCCGGCTGCTTCCCCCATCCACGGACCGTCGGCCGCACCTTGATTGGGTGTCCCTGCGGCCGTCCTCGGTTATTCGAAGACTAACGGGGGACGGATCTGCTCTGTATAGAACATCGTGGGACATCGAGGGACATGCGGGCGCAAGAGAATACCCAGGTCGTGGGTCAACACCCGCAGGCGGATCTCCCGATTCTGGCTGTGATAGCTGCGGGCCCGCAACTCCGATCCGAAGTTGCGCTTGACATGCTGAAGATCGTCTCCGCCTGCCACCGCTGACCGTAAAGGACTTTCGGGAAGTGCGCTTTCATCAATTTGCGGTAGCGGCCGCGCACCCCCCGCGGCTGGCCGTCGGCACGGGGACGGCCGCGGTCGGTGGTCGGAATGATGCTGCGGATGTCCCGCGCCCGACAGAACCGGTGGAAGCCTTCCGCCTCGTAGCCGGGGTCCCCCAGCAAGGCCCCCACGGGCTGGTGGGACAAGGCGTCCCGGACCGTCGGACGGGCTTCGGTCAGATCGGGCTTGGGGCCGCGGTCGATCCCCCAGCCCAGGATCAAATGGTTGGCCGTATCGCCGACGGCCGACAGCTTGGGATAGCGGCTTTTATAGTGGCCTTTGTGCTGTTGCGTGCGTTGGGTGTAGTACGTCGAGACGTGCCGGGATTCCAGACCGGTCGAATCGATCGCGGCCACCGGAGTCCGCGGACCCAGGATCTTGGCTTGGCGGCAGCGTTCCAGGACACCCTCCAGGAGGGCCTCCGCTGGGGCCTTGGCCAATAGCCGTTTGGCGGCGGCACACAGGGTAGTAAAATGCGGCACCTTGTGCAAGCCCAGGATCTTTCGTAGTTCCGGCCATTCCTGCAGCAGCACCCAGATGCTGCGGTAGTCCATCCGGCGGAATTCCTTGACGACCAGACAGGCAAACAGTTGCGGCTGGGTGAACTTGTGCGGGCTCTTGCGATGGCTATAGTCAAGCAGGCTCTGTTGGCCGGCTTTCAGCGCTTCTTGGGCCACGGTCAGAGTAGATTTGCTCGTTTCCATACACTTTTATACGTTCGCCGTGGCAGAACGGGTCGCCATTGCAGGCAGATGTTCTATACAGAGCAGGACGGATCCCATTCTCTCCAACAAAGTCAAAGATAAACGGCAGGCGATCTGGCATGACCTTCGACTCCCGGGACCGCCAATCTCCTGATTGGCATTCTCTCTTTCCTATGCCTATCCGCTCAGGAGAGCGGCGTTCCCAGGGGTAAGGGCCCCTTCCCCCTGATTCATGGCGACCAACTCACACCGCAATCATTGAGCGCCCTGCTGGCCGACTTCGAGAACAAGGTCATGTTCCAGGGCTTCGTCTGGAACATCAACTTCTTCGCCCAGGAAGGCGTTCAACTCGGCAAGCTCCTGACCAAAGAAGTCCTCGCCGGAACCACGGACCAGCGGCTCTCGGCCTACGCGACACTCCGGCCGGTTTCAGCGACTTGTCAGCTTTCCGCCGCCGGGTAAGGGGTAGGTCTTGCCGCCCAGCCACTGGTTCGCATCCGCTTTCGAATCGTAGTAGATCGTGTGGCCGTGGTCGTGAATGTTGGCCAGCGTGGCATCCTGATCGGCCAGGCTGGTCAAATAGGATGTTCCCGTGACTTCCCAGACGCTGGTGGCGTCGAGCGTCAGCGCCAGCGCCTTGGCCGTACCTTGGGGATTGATGGCCCCTTTGAGGGTCGTCTTGTTTTGCAGCACGGCGCTGATGGTGCTGATGTCGTCACAGGTGATATCACCCACGAGGGTCTCGCCCTCCGCTTGGAAGGCCAGCCGCCCGCCGTTGGAGCCGGTATTGCCCCAGCGGCCCGCCGCCGCGTGGATGAGCACGCCGGAAGCGGCGCCGAGCTTGGCGTCCCCCTTGAGCTCGATGACCGCCGTGGTGTTCGTGATGTAGAACAGCGGGCCCTCCGCCGCCGTTAGCGCGCCGCCGGTCATGGTCAGAATGCTGGTCCCGATTCCGGCGTCGCCGGAGAAGCTCTGGTACAGCATGGCGCCGCACTGCCTCAGGCACGACAGCGTCGTATTGGTCAGCGTCACGGAGTTCTTGCCTTCAATCACGATGACCTCGGAGCCGGTCGCCGTGACCTTGGCGTCCGAGACCGTGATGGAACCGGTCGAGTAGATCCCGGGCGAACGAGTGCCGGACGTGGCGGCGCTGCCGCGGGTGAAGGTGATCGTCCCGCCGCCGCGATCGGTCGAGATGGCCGCCGCAGCCCCGTTGCCCGTGGTGGTGATATCCACGTCCGTACAGATGACGGTGCCCGCGATCGTAGCATCCACTCCATGCGCGCCCGAGGCCACGCAATCAATCTTGACTTTCGACAACTCGACGACTGAGCCGGCGCCAACGGCGAAAGCTCCATTCGCTCCAGTGCCACGGGTGGCGATGCTGCTATTGGTCATGGCGATCTTGCTGCCGGCCAGCGCCAGCACACCCGCGTTGAGGCCGTAGAAGCTGGAGTCCTCCATGCCGGTCGTGTTGCCGGAAGTGGTCACTTGGGAGTCCGACAGGATCAAGGTTCCTCCGTCCGTTACCTTGACGCCGGAAGTGGCCTTATCCGAAGTGGTGATCGTCTGATTCGCTTTGGCCGCGGTCCCGCCGGTTTGCGAATAGACGGCCGGCCCTTCGGTGGTCTTGACCACCAGCGCCAGGGCCGGGCTGGTCGCGCCGGAGAGACTCGCGGTGACGGACACCATCGTGGCCGCGGGCATACCGCCCCGCCCGGGACCGCCCTTGGATCCGCCCGGCCCACGGTGGGCCCCAGGACCGCCTAGCTCACTCTTCCCGCCCGAACGCGCACCGGCGCCGGACCGCGACGGAGACTGTGGTCCGCCCGAGCCGGCACCTTTGTCCGGACCAGGACTGCCGTCGGGGCGGACACCGCTGCCCCGACGTTGGCCGGCGCCGGGAGGCATCCCACCGCCGCGCGCTCCCGGTTTGCCGAGCCCGCCGGACGATTCGAGGGTCCTCACCAAACCGGAGGGGGAAACCTTGACCACGCCGGTGTTGGAGGCTGACCAAGCGACCTGCGCGGTGATATCGGCCGTGGTGCCGTCGGAATAGGTTCCAGTCGCCGCGAGCTGCAATTCTCGGCCGGCCCACAGCGTTGTCGAGGGCAGGGCTGTGATCTGAATGGACGACAACGTTGCGGCGGGCGCCGCCTGAGCCAGGACCGACACGACGACCGCTACCATCAATGTGACTGTGTTCACCATCATGGTAACCTCCCTTTCCTTCTGAAGAACGCCGACTGAGTGTTCCACCCTGCAAACGCCATCCTCGTTCAAGGTAGAGAGCGGCACCTTAAGGCAACGTGAAGACCGTATCCTGGTAGAAGGCTCCATCACACGTAAACAGCGGATGGCCGGACTCCTGGCAATCCACCGAGACACGCGAGGCAAATGATCGCGCCGCGCAGCTCTCCTTCTTCACGTTGTCTTAAGGTTTTGTCTTCTATCTTTTATTTCGACGATACCATTGTGGCTACCGACCCAGAAGAGGTTATTCACTGAAGAGGGTTGAACATGAAGACAAATGCAGAGCCCCTGATTCCTGCCGTCGCAGGACGCAACATCGTAAGACGCCTGACCATCTCTGGAACAGGGGCATGGCTTGTGATGCTGGCCGTATGCTCCAGTCATGCGTCAGGAAATGGTGTTGGTGCCGCCGCGGCTTCCCTGCTGTTCCCAAAGGACAACTATACTGTGGCGAGCAAGACCGTGGCCACATCCCAGGGCAACAAGACGGTCACCTACCACCTCTATCAACACCTTTCGTACGTTGCAAACCCTTTGGATACCGCTTATGAGAGCCTGAACGTCAGCGTCCCCGTCCTGATCGACGGCGTCGCCGTGGATGCCACGAACGCTCCCATTCTCTTCAATATCGATGTCGGGGGATACCTGTCCTCAAGCAACGCCGGTGGCGGTGGTCCTGCCGGTGGTAGCGCTCCTCCCGGAGGCGCCTCTCCCCTTGGCGGCCCGGCGGATCTGGCGCTGGCGACAGGCTATGTCGTTGCGTCGCCCGGCTGTCGCGGCCGTGATAACCTGTCATCTGACGGCACCTACTACGGCAAGGCGCCGGCCGCCATCGTGGATCTGAAGGCCGCCGTCCGCTACATCCGTTACAACCAGAGCGTCATGCCGGGCAATGTCAATTGGATCATCGCCTCCGGCACCAGTGCCGGCGGGGCGCTCGCCGCACTGTTCGGGCGCCTCCGGCAACAGCCCCCTATACGATTCCTACTTGACGGCGCTCGGCGCCGCCGAGGCCGACGACAACGTCTTTGCCGTCGCCGCCTACAGCCCCGCCACGAACCTCGATCACGCCGACATGTGCTACGAGTGGCAGTACGGCACCGCCAGCTACAACGGAGCGCCGGTGAATCAGACGATCTCCGGAGAGTTGAAGAGCGCGTTTGTTGACTACCAGAACGGGCTGGCCCTTACCGGCGCCAGCAACTACGGGCCTCTCACGGCCGACAACATCAATGACTACATCCTCAAGACCTACCTTATTCCTTCCGCTCAGAAGTATCTGAGCTCTCTATCACCCTCGGACCGTTCTTCCTATCTGGCGAGCCAGCGCTGGATCACCTGGGACGCTGCCTCCGCGACGGCCTCGTTCACGTTCGCGGACTATGTCAGCTACATCGGCCGTGAGAAGGGCGTCCCTGCCTTCGATTCCTTCTTCGATTCGTCCGCGTATGCGAGTGTGAATACGTCACAAACCTACTCGGTCCTCGAATTCGGCAGCTCCACCACCAATGCCCGGCATTTCACCAACTACAGTCTGCAGAAGACCGCCGGGGATGCGAGCCGGACGATCTCCGCCGACATGCAGACCCTCGTGAACCTGATGAACCCGATGTACTTCATCGGGGAGAAGAACCGTTCTATCGCCAGGTATTGGTTTATCCGCGACGGAGCCAAGGCCACGGAGACCTCGTGCCTCCTCATCGTTGACTTGGCCGCCAGCCTGGAAAACCTCCTGGGATCGGGCCATGTGAATACCTGGGAGTATTGGGACGGCGGACATGGCGCGAACCAGGACCCAGAGGTACTCTTCTCGTGGATGGCCGGCGTGCAGGGCCCGTCGAAGACAGTGGCCGCCGGCCAGACCTGGTTGGTTTCGACGACGACCCGCCTCGGCCGCCTCACTATCGAGGCGGGCGGGGCCATCGCCACCCCCAGCGGCTACAGTGTGACCATGACCGTCGACGGCGTCGAGACGGGCCAGCGCCTGGCAACGACGTCCGGAGTGAACGAGCAGTTCGTGCCCGGCTCGTACACGGGCGACATCGTGCTCACGGTGACCAAGACCAACTCGGTGCCCTACCAGGGAGGAGGCGGATCCGCGACCTTCCCCATCCGGCAGGCCCTTTATCTCGATGCCACCGGGGTCGTGGCGGACCAGTCCGTCCCGGCGGCCGCGACCTACAACGCCGCCGGCAGCTTCCATCTGAAGAACCTGGGCATCCTTTCGACCGGCGAGGACTTCGATGCCATCTACGCGGCGGGCGGAAACTGGGAGCTGGACAACGCCACGATCAGCCTCACCGGCAACGGCCGCAGCGACTTCGCCGGCTACGGCACGGCGCTCGTCGCCACCGGCAGCACGACCAGGCTGGTCGTCGACGGGGCAACGATCAACAACCAGGGCGTCGTCCGCAACGCCGTTGTGGCTGCCGGAGGCGCCAATGTCATCGTGAAGAACTCGACCATCACTACCAAGGACGGCACGCTGCCCACCGACTATACGCAGACGGTCAATACCGCGCAGATGCGCTCGGTGCCCTGGATGCTGGGGATCCAGGGCACGGACAACGTGCGCGCCACCAACCTGCTCGGCAACAACACCAAGGCGGCCTACATCAACTCCACCATCACCTCCGAGGGCTGGGGAACGCTCTCGACCGACGGCGGCTCCAATTGCACCCTCACCGTCATCAACAGCAAAGTGAACAATCAGACCGACGGGTACGGTTCCTACATCATCGGTGACGCCACGGAGTATTTCCTGGGCGCTGCCATCAACGTGGGCGGCTATGCGGCCATCAACGCCGGCGGCGTGGTGAACTACGGCGACAGCACCGCCGCGAAGGTCTCTGCCCTCAACAGCAGCCTGGATCTCGGCTTGAGCGGCACGGAGCTGACGGCCCGGACGCCTGCCTCCACCACGATTCAATCGAACCGCTTCGGGGTGATGTGGCACAGCTCGGCGGGCACCGTGAACATCAGCGGCGGCACCGTCTTCAACACGGCCGAGGCGGTGTTCCTGGTTAAGACCAGCCAAGGCGCCACCATTAACGTGGACGGCTCCGGTGGCGCCAGTTGAACCCCGCCAACGGGATCATCCTCCAGGTCATGGATAATGATGACCCCGGCCCGGTGAACAGTATGAACACCGGCGTCTACCAGGAGCCCCAGGGCGCCCCCAGCGTGGTCTCCGGCTTCAGCACGACCTCGACCTCGTCGGCCGCCAAGGCGAACTTCTCTCAAATTTCCTTGACGGGTGACTTCTACAACGGCGCCGGCTGGGGCGCGAGCCGCGGCGCACAGAACCTGGCGCTGGCCTTCGAGAACTCTTCTATCACCGGCGTCATCACCTCGTCCGAGGCCCGCCATTACGATGTGAAGACCCAGAGCCATGTGACCAGCATCGATGCCTCGCTCTGGTACGACATCGGGGAGGTCAAGAACACGCCGTCGGCGGCCATCAATAATGGAGTCGTCGTCACCCTGAATGCCCATTCCACGTGGACGGTGGCCGGGACCTCCTACCTGACCAAGCTGAGCCTCGACGCCACTTCCCGCGTCGTAGCGGCCCCCGGCAAGAGCCTCAGCCTGACCTTCAACGGCGCGAGCACAAACATCACGCCAGGCCAGAGCTACACCGGTGCACTCGTGCTGACGGTGAAATGAGACGAACTTCATCCTGTCTTAAGGCAGGCCCTGTTAGGGTGGCATATAATAGTTGTGCGAAACCAGGGTTCTATGAAACCGGGTCGATGGAAAGGAGCAGACTATGTTCAAGACGAGAATTCTGTGGCTCGTGGGTGGCGTGATGGTCCTGGCGGCGTGCGGACTGACGCAAGGCACGCCCGTAGACGATCGTGTCGAGGGCCTTTTGACACAGATGACGCTGGATGAGAAGCTGCAATACATCAGCGGCAGCGGCTTCATGAACATCCGCGCGATCCCGCGGCTGGGCGTGCCGACGATCCTGATGTCCGACGGCCCCCTCGGGACACGCACCGGCAATTCGACTGCCTATCCCGGCGGCATCGCCCTGGCCGCCACGTGGAATGTGGACCTGGCGGGTCGCTTCGGGGCGAGCCTGGCGCGCGACGACCATGCTCGCGGGCGTGCACATCCACCTGGGGCCGGGCCTGAACATCTATCGCTCGCCCCTTTGTGGACGGAATTTCGAATACCTGGGCGAAGATCCCTATCTGGCCGCGCGGCTCGTGGTGCCCTTGGTGCAAAACCTCCAGGCCGGAGGTGTGCTCGCGACGGCCAAGCACTTTGCCGCCAACAACCAGGAGTACGACCGCAACCGGATCAGCTCGAACATGGACGAGCGGACCCTCCGGGAGATCTACCTGCCGGTCTTTCGGGCGGCGGTGGTCGAAGGCAAGGTTGGATGCGTGATGAACGCCTATAATCCGCTCAACGGCGTCTACTGCACGGAGAATAGCTTCCTCAACAATACCATCCTCAAGGGCGAGTGGGGCTTTGACGGCATCCTCATGTCGGACTGGGGCGCGACCCACAGTACCGTAGGCGCCGCCAATGCGGGGCTGGACCTGGAAATGCCGTCGGGCATGTTCTTCACCCCGCAGGCCCTGGGGGCGGCCCTGCAAAGCGGCGACAGTGACGATGGCCACGATCGATGACAAGGTGCGGAGGATTCTGCGCTCGCTCGTGCGGGCGGGCTTCCTCGACCGTCCCCAGCAGGATTCGTCGATTCCGCTGGACGACCCGGCCAGTGCCGCGGTGGCCCTGGACATGGCGCGAGAAGCGATGGTGTTGCTGAAGAACACGGGGCACCTGCTGCCCCTGGACCGCAGCCGTATCCGGTCGATGGTCGTCTTGGGCCCCAACGCCGGCCCGGGTGTCCCGGCCGGCGGTGGCAGTGCCAACGTGACGCCCTTCCATACGGTGAGCGAGTTGGATGGCATCACCGCGGCGGCGGGCAATGACGTGGAAGTGATGCAGGTCCCAGGAGTCTCGTACGCCAAATCTGAGTTTGAATACGTGGATGCCAACGGGGTAGTCCATCCGGGCTTGCAGGGGCAGTATTTCACCAATAAGCGACTCTCGGGTACGCCCAAACTCACGCGCGTGGACGCTCGTATCGACTTCAACTGGGGCTCCGGATCTCCCGCCGAGGGAATCCCCAGCGATGGCTTCTCCGTACGATGGACAGGTCGCGTCCGTCCGGCGGCTACGGCCGTGTACCTCTTCCAGGCCCAATCGGATTACAGCATCCAAATCACCTTGAATGGGACTTCGCTGCTGCCAACCGGGTCCGGTCAGACGGGCAAGGTCCTGCAGGCCCAGCAGTCATTGACGGCCGGCCAGACCTATGACCTGAAGGTAGAGTACACTCACAACGTCGGCGCGGCCCTCGCCCAGGCCGGCTGGGGCCTCAACGATCCCGCCAGCCAGGCCAAGGGGGCGGATGTGGCCGTGGTGTGCGTGGGCTTTAACGCGTCCATTGAAAAGGAGGGTGCGGACCGACCCTTTGCCCTCCCGCAGGACCAGGTTGACCTCATCAAGACGGTCGCGGCCGCCAACCCCAACACGATCGTGGTCATCAATTCCGGCGGCGCCGTGGACATGAGGCCTTGGTTGGATGCGGTGCCGGTCGTGATCCAGGCCTGGTATCCCGGCCAGGAAGGCGGAACCGCGCTGGGCGAGATTCTGTTTGGAGACGTGAATCCCTCCGGCAAGCTCCCGGCCACGTTCGAGAAGCGCTGGGAGGACAACCCCTCCTATCCGTACTACCAGTCGACGGATGGCGTCGCCACTCACTACGCCGAAGGGGTCTTCGTGGGTTACCGGGGCTATGACCAGAGCCAGATCGAGCCGCAGTTCTGCTTTGGCCACGGCCTGTCGTACACGACCTTCGAATACTCCGATCTGGTGGTGCCGCCGACACTGAAGCCCGGTCAGACCGGTGAGATCTCGTTCGTTGTCCACAACACGGGTGCCCGCAGTGGAGCGGAGATCTGTCAGCTCTATATCAGTGACGTCGTGGCCAGCACTGCCCGACCGCCCAAGGAGTTGAAGGGATTTGCCAAGGTCGCCCTCGCGGCAGGCGAGTCCCGCGTCGTGACGCTGCCGATTGATGAAGACCGGCTCTCGTTCTTCGACGTGCAGAGCGGCGGGTTCATCGCGGAGCCGGGAACCTTCCGCGTGCTGGTGGGTAGCTCCTCGCGCGACCTGCGGCTGACGGGCCAATTCGAGCTGCTGCCCTCCATGCCCTGAGCTCGACCCTTTCCAGAGGGACGACTCAGACCTCGGAGGCCAGGCCTTCCGGGTGTGAGACGGTGGAGCACACTCCGGCAAAAGGCCGGCAGGGACCGGTCGAAGGATCGGTCCCTGCTGAGCACCTGACGCGTGGGTTGAGAACCCACCCTACGAAGCGAATGCTCGTGGACAGGTTCGGGGGGACTGGCGTATAATCCGGGGCGCTATGGAGAGATCTGCTTATCGGATTCTCGATGCGAATTTCAATCGCGCACGCGAGGCACTGCGCGTGATGGAGGAATATTGCCGATTTGCGCTCAATTCCGGGGCCCTGAGCGAGCGGGCCAAGGGACTGCGGCACGAGCTTTGCACCGCTGTGGGGCGGCTTGACGCGGGCAAGCTCCTGGCCGGGCGGGACACGGCGGGGGATGTCGGCGTGGGGCAGAAGGTCGAGGGGCAGTTTCAGCGGGGAAGCGTCAAGGACTGTTTCATCGCCGCTGCCAAGCGGCTGACGGAGGCGCTGCGGGCCCTGGCGGAAATGGCACAAATGGAAGACAAGGCCGTCGCGGACGCCGTCGAGCGGCTCCGCTATGAGGCTTACACGTTGGAGAAGGACATCGTGCTGTTCAGCGAGCCGGTCGAGAAGTTCCATCGGGTCCGGCTGTACGTCATTATCACGAGCAACCTGCCGGCGGAGGCTCTGGCCTTAGCCAGTAAGTGCGCCACCGGCGGGGCCGACTGCCTCCAGTTGCGGGCCAAGGACATCCCCGACGACCGGCTGTTCGCCCTGGCCGTCGAGTTCGTCGAGATCTGCCGGGAGATGGGGGCCCTGAGCATCATCAACGACCGGGCGGATGTCGCGGCGGTCGCGGGGGCCGACGGCGTGCACCTGGGCCAGCACGACCTGCCCGTCGAGCAGGTCCGCCGGCTCCAGCTCGCGCCGCTGATCATCGGCAAGAGCACCCATTCGCTCCACGAGCTGGAAGCCGCCCTTGGGGCCCTGCCCAGCTACGTCAGTCTGGGTCCGGCGTTCGCCACGCCGACCAAGCCGGGGATCGAGATCGCCGGGACGGGGTACGTGCGTCAGGGGCTCCAGAAGCTGGCCGAGACCGGCATCAGCCACGTGGCTATCGGCGGGATCACGCTGGACAACGTCGAGCAGGTGATTGCGGCCGGGGCTCAGCGCGTGGCGGTGTGCTCGACCGTCACCAAGGCGATCGATGCCGCCGATGCGTGCCGGAGGTTGAAGGATAGGATCGTTGAGACTCTGAAAGAGCGGTCTTGATGGCGTGGTATGGTTCGCAGGTGGAGAATGTCATTGCGAGAAGCGCAGCGACGAAGCAATCTCGACCTGGCGAATAAGAGATTGCTTCGCTTCGCTCGCAATGACATTCGTGGAGAGAGACCATGAAACTGAATCGTGTGCTATGTGTGATGTCCGTTGGCAGCATTTTGACTATCGCTTCCGGCGTCCGGGCTCAAGTCGCTGTGGGACCTGGCCACTCAGAATAAGGACGTTCTGCGGATTGCCACGCTCTTTCCGGCCCAGGACGTGCGGGACCGCCTGTCCACCGACAAAGGCATCGACGACGCTATCGACTGGTGCAAGAAGACCGGCGTGACGCACGCGTTCATCGAGTCCTTCCGCGGCGGCTACACGGCCGAGCGCAAGGCCCTGGAGCACGCCCGGGACCGGTTCCGCGCGGCCGGCTTAGACGTCTCCGGCTGCGTCACGACCACCAAGGTCGGCAAGGACTCCACCGGCTGGAAGGAGATCGCCTGCTATACCGATGAGCCGACGCTAAAGCACCTCCAGGAGATCTTCGAATACACGGCGTCGCTGTTCGACGAGATCATGATCGACGACTTCTGGTTCACCGACTGCGAGTGCCGCGAGTGCCAGAAGGCCCGGGGCGATAAAAGCTGGGCCGACTTCCGCTGCGACCTGATGACACAAGTCAGCCGGGACCGGATCTTGAAGCCTGCCCATGCGGTCAATCCCAACGTAAAAGTGATTATTAAATATCCACAATGGTACGATCAATTCCACAACCGCGGCTATGAGGTAGTGCGGGAGACGGCTGACTTCGACCGGATCTGGGTCGGGACGGAGACCCGTGATTACGCCGACCAGCGGTGGGGCGGAAAGGTCCAGTATGAGGGCTACTATATCATGCGGTGGCTGGGCGGGATCGGCGGGGCCAAGTGTGGCGGGGGCTGGTTCGACCCTTACGGCACGCACGAGGCCACCTACGTCGAGCAGGCCCGCCAGACGGTGCTGGCCGATGCGAAGGAGATGCTCCTATTCTGTTACGGCTCACTCCTGCAAGACACCGGCCCCGCCAACGTCGAGAAGCTGCGGACCGAAATCCCCAGCCTGTTCCAGTTAGCCAAGCTCGTGCGGAATCAGCCCCTGCGCGGGATCGCCGCCCCGAAGCCACCGAACAGTGACGCCGGCAATGAGCAGTACGTCTATGACCTGGTCGGTATGCTCGGCCTGCCGCTGGTGCCGACGAACGAGATTCGCACCGACGTCAAAGCCGCTTTTCTGCCCGTGGATGCCCTGAAGGACCCGCAATTGCCCGACAAGCTCGACACAATGCTCAGCGCCGGCACGCCCGTGCTCGTCACGGACGGTCTCGCGCAGAAGCTCCCCCCTGCCGTCACCAGCAACAAGAACCTGCTCGTCCTGAAGGTGGGTGGCAAACCCAAGAGCTTGCTCGACCTGACGCGTGAGCAGCTCCAGCCGATTCGCCACAAGCTGCTGGCCCCGTTCGGCCTCCGTTTTGATGCCCCCAATAAGGTCGCTCTATACCTGATCGGCAGCAACTGCGTTGCGGTCGAGAACTTCAGCGATGAGACCATCACGGCGTCCCTGGAATTCACGAAGCCGGTCAAAGCCACGAAGTCTCTGATCCTGCCGACCGACGGCCAAGCGGATTTCTCCTGCACTGCCGGCAAGATCGACTTCACCAAGATCACGCCGCGAACGCTGGTGGTGCTGACGTACTGACGCGGTTCGCTCGGTGATGTGAAGACCGGCCGTCGTGAACCGCATTGGGAAAGGGCTCGTTCGAAGGTCTGACCCATCTTCGACACCATGAAACTGCAACTCTTTATGTGAACAGGACTTGCGCATTTGGTGGAGGCTCTTGGCACTACATGTGATCCCCTGAGGCTGCCGGTCCTTGGTGTTCATGGCGTCTGCTCCCCCACGGCTCGGACCACCGGGCCGAGAGCCACCCCGGCGGCCTGAAGGGCTTTGCCGACAGCACCCCGCGTTTGGGTGCGGATCACAAAGGGGCGGCCCGCCGCCGGGACGGTGACTTCTTGCAGGGTCTCCAGGTCCGCCCGGAGACGATCCCATTCGCAGACCCAGCCCCGCTGCTCCATCCGCGTCTGCAATTCCTTCAACAGAACCAACGCCAGGAAGCTGCAAAACACATGCCCGCGAATCGTGGCGTCCACCTTGTGATAGAGGGGTCGGTTCTCCAGGATGGATTTGATCGTCCGAAAGATCTGTTCGACCCGCCACAATTCCTTGTAGCGCAAGGCGACCTCCTGCGCCGGCAGGTCCAGGTCCGTCTGGAGGACCCACAGGCCGTCAAATTTCTCCTGGGCCTGGATCTTGTCTTCGTCGACCTCGAAGCGGCGGCTCGTGCCGGTGGTCTTGAGGTACTTGCGGTAGCCCTGGTTGCCCACGAGGGATTTGTCGCCTTGCTGTAACTGCTCCCGCAGATGCGTGACAATGGCTTCACGATCTTCACGATCCTTTTTTGCCTGATCGGCATTGCGGCACACGACATAGCGACGAGAACCCACGTTCACCTCTTTGACCTCCAGCGGGGAAGGGTCTTGGCTGTGGGTCTTGGGGCCCTGCACCGTGGCATACGGGCCGGCGTCCGAGACCACGACCTGCCGCACCTCCTTGACCAGGTGCATCCGGGCGCCGAGGATAAAATGCACCCCCCGCGCCGGCTGGCCCAGCTCGGTGATCGTCTGTCGGCTGATCATGCCGCGATCCGCCACGATGCAAATCCGGTGGAGGTGGAAACGCTCGCGGAGCCGGTCCACGATAGGAACCAAGGTCTTGACATCGGTGGTGTTGCCTGGCCACAACTCACAACAGAGTGGCCGGCCCGTACTGTCGAGCACCGCGCCCACGACCATCTGCGGGAGGTCCGGCCGATGATCTTTGCTGTGCCCATGCCGGCCCATCGTCTGGCCGCCCTGACCTTCGAAGTACACGCTGGTGGTGTCGAAGAACACCAGGTCCAAATCACGGAACAGCGTCTGACGGTGGGCGAACAACGACTCTTCGATCTGATCCTTGACACAACGGCGGACGAAGCCCGTGGCCCCGGCCTGCTGATCTGCCGCCAACTCCTCTCCCAGCCAGGCCATCGCCCGATACAGATGATGCAATTGCAGACCCTCGGCCCCCGCCATCGCATACTCTCGATACCACTGCTCGGCCGCCCGATCCGATCCCGAGACCATCAGCCGATGCAGCACCGTCACGAAGACCGTGCGCTCGACCGCGAACTCATAACGCCGGCCGGCCAGCAACTCCGCCAGAATCGCCGGCAGACCCAACTCCCGCCAGAGACGCTCGAACACCAACGGCGGCCCGATCTTGACCAGCGTCGCGGCGGGCAGTTCCTGGCGCTGATAGGCATCGAGCACGCTGACCTCTTGGGCAAACCGGGCACAGGAGCGCAGCAAGCCATCGAGTTGGCCGTTGGCTTGCAGTACATCGAGCCGGCCCAGCGTGGCGACCACTTGCTGGCGGACCCGGCCCTCGACACGCTCGTTGCGAACGATTTGCAGATATTGATAGTTGCCGGACGTTTTGGTTCTCACAAACATAGGCCACTCCTTTTGTCACCACCACAGATAGCCTATGCCCGCATAAAATCAAGATAAAAATCGCTCACTGCGTAAAGTTATGGCACTACATTCTCCTGCTTGCTCCGCGAGATTGTGCGTTTTTGGCCCCAAATCAAGGATTCCGGCGGTGGATAACCGCAGCAACTGTCGAAGATGGGTCTGAGATTGCTTCGTCGCAGGCTCCTCGCAATGACATACGGTACGTTGTTCTCTCATCGCGAGTCGTGAAGTCGCTGTGCGGTGGGTAGGTAGAAGAAATGGTCCCTTTGGCGGGTGCCATGCCTACGCCTCGTAGGCATGTCTTCTGCCCGTGTCCCGCATGTCTACGCAAAGCTGTAGACATGGCACCCGAGCCGTCAGTTTCTTCGGAGCGATCCGGGCGATTGCGCGGCAATTTCAGACGTTCATTTGGGAAGGCACGTGAGGAGTAAGCCACATGGGCAAGCAAGTAGGGCGGTTTCTTGAGATTGTCGCTTGCGTCTTTTTCGGACTTAGCTCGCTGGCGTGGGCTGAGACATCGGTCGAGCGACGGGTCTTGGCCTTCTACTATCCGTGGTACGGCGTCCCGGATGGTCCGGGCGGAGCGGGGAGAGTCATCCACTGGGGCACCATTGACGCCATCAACCACGACATCTCCGCCGCCACGCACTACCCGGCTCTCGGGGCCTACGACTCCCACGATGCAAAGGTCATCGAGCAGCATTGTGAATGGGCCGAGGCCGCCCACATTGACACGTTCATCGTGAGTTGGTGGGGGCACGGCGATTACACCGACCAGGCCATGCCCCTGATCCTCGACGCCTGCGGTCGGCATGGTTTGACTGCGTGCATTTATTATGAGACGGTGCCGCAGCCGCAGACCGCCGCAACAGCCGCCGAGGACATCATTAAAGTTCTCGCCAAGTACGCCGGCCACAAGGCCCACCTCAAGGTCAACGGCAAGCCCGTGGTCTTCATCTACGGCCGGGCGGTGGGCCAGCTCGGCCTGCTCGGCTGGCTCGACGCGGTCAAGCTCGTCAACGCGGGCTACCGGGGCGGGGCCGTGTTCATCGGCGACCAGTTCAGCTACGGTGCCGCCCGCGTGTTCGACGGCGTGCACACGTACAACCCCGCCGGCTCGCTGGCCGGCAAGTCCCTGGAAGACGCGCAAAGGTGGGCCGCCAGCACGTATCCATCGTGGGTGCAATTGGCCGATGGGGCCGATAAAATCAGCACGATCACCGTCATCCCCGGCTACGACGACACCAAGATCCGCACGCCCGGCCTATCGGTCGATCGCCTCAATGGCGATCTCTACCGCATCCAGTGGGAGCAGGCGATCGCCGCCGATCCGCACTGGGTCCTCGTCACCACCTTCAACGAGTGGCACGAGGGCAGCGAGATCGAGCCGTCGCTCCAGTTCGGGACCAAGTACATCGACCTGACGGGCCAGTTCGCCGGCCAGTTCAAGTCCACCCGCCGGATGGCCCATGCGCCGACTGCGTCCGGGTCGATCACCCCAGCAGAAAAGGATCAGTTGCGCCAGCGGCTGCAAAAGTTGCCCATTGCCGTGCTGCCAGGGGCGGAGTCGATGGCTTTCTGGTGGCTGCTGGACCTCGGCGTCGAGCCCAAGTTGCTGACCTGGGAGGGGATCGTCGCCAGTGGCATCAAGCCGCAGGACTATCCTATCCTTCTCTATTGTGCGGGTGAGAGCTACGAACGCACTGTCCGCACAACGGGTGACGTCGATGCCGCCCTGGTCCGCTACCAGCAAGCAGGCGGCTGTCTCGTGGCCTTGCCCTCGCTGCCTTGGCCGTTCTACTATGACGAGACGGGCAAGGCTGTGAACCAAAGCTATCGGTTTGGCCTGACACTTAAGATGGGCTGGGAGCAGCCGCCGGCGGGCGTGACCCTGCAGTTCGTCCAGCCGACCCGCCTGCTCCCGCACGTCCCCGACCGTTTCGATTTCCCGGCTTCCGGCGACCTCCGCTGGCGGCCATTCTACAATCTGAATGACGCGGAATACGTCGTTTTTCTCCAACTCCGCAACGGCACCGGCGATAGTCTCGGCGATGCCGTCGTCTGCGCGAAGCCGCAGACCGGCGGTCAAGTCGCCTACGCCTGGTTCGGCCTGCTCACCACATCCCAAGCCGAACCGCTGCTCTACGACTTGTTCAGCTTCCTGGCGGGCAAGCTCAGCCAATGACGCGAGCCGTGCCCAGTTGGACGCAGGGAAGAGGGGCTATGGTCCCAGGGAGTCGTGAAACGTGAAGAAGAAACGTTCGCCCATTCACACCGCAAGGTGGGTAGTGGTACAGGCCTCCTATCGAAGGGTGTGCGAGGATATCGCGTACCGTGGCGGTTATAAGCTCATGGTGAGGGACGGGATCATCTACAAGGTGGACAACGGCGTGGAAGTTGTCTTGATCCGGCCGATGAGCCCCAAGAGTCTTTGGTTCGAGGCTTGGTGCGCCCTCACGGGTCAGATCGACTCAGTGGGACCGTGATCCGTCTGGCCGCCGGGTGCCATGTCTACGCCTCGTAGACATGTCCGATTCGATGGGCAAGACATGCCTACGAGGCGTAAGCATGGCACCGAGCCGTTACCGAAGTTGCTCGTCAAAGCTCATTAGAGAACCACAGAATCCGCGCAATGCGCCCGCCTCGCCCGCGTCTATCCCTCAGGAGCACAACCCTAATGCTGTGATGAATCGCCTTAGAGTACGGAGCGGCGCGGTGCACCATACCGTCCAACTATGGCTGGTGATGTTGGCCCTTCATATCCCGGTGTACGTCTTCTGGGGCTGGGCCCTCTTTCGCAGTTGGGAAGGTTTCTGGGACGCCATCGTCTTCTGGTTCAAGCCCGACTTCTGGTCTTGGCTCGACGACGAGTACTGGGACGACGTCTGGGCCGAAATCAGGCTGGCCGCCTGGTTCTGGGGTCCGATCGGTCTGATCGGGTTCGAAATGTGGCTGCTGGGGTGGTAGTGAATCGTGCAATAACTGCGGCTCTTATGCGACAGATGCTCATAGAACATAAGAAGTCGGTATTTCGTGGCATGGGCTTCCAGCCCATGAAGCATCGGCAGAGCCCGCCCTGAGCAAAGCGAAGGGATACCGATGCCATACAGTCTTACGGGCTGGAGGGACCGGGCCCCTGGGAACGCTGCTCTCCTGAGCGGCACAGGAAAGAGTGCCAATCAGGATAGGGCTCCCAAACGCGATGCATCGCGTTTGGGGACCCAGATTGGCGTTCCCGGGACAGCTATGCCCCGCGGATCACGGTCAGCCTGGCGAACGCGCGGCACTGCGCGTGGGCCGACCCGCTCAGATCGACGTAGCGGACAACCAGCTTCGCCCCACTCGCGGTCTGCGCGGACGGAATCTCGTCGGGGAAGTTCAGATAGGCAAATTGGCCGAAGAACTCATGGGCCTTGCGGTCACGCGCCTTGGCCGCCTGAACCTTGTCGTCGAAGACTTCCTGGTAAACGACCTTGCCGCGGCAGTGAATCATGGCCTTCCACTTCTTCCCGTAGGGGTAGACCCCAATATATCCCGATTTGTTGCGGACGAAGTGCCGGTTGCGCCGATTCTCCTGCGCTTTGCAGTTCCTCATATTCCAGCAACAATGGTTGATCGGATTGTGGTCCTTATGGTCTACGACCTTGTCCGGTGGTGTCTTCATGATCTCACGGTGCATCAGGATCATCTTGCCGCGCTCGGTCCGGCAGGCAGAGTAATGGCCGCCCCGACCGCCCTTGAGACACCACGTGTACTGATTGAGCCAGTCGAAGTTGAAGGCATCGACCATGGCAAATTGCCTCCGGTTCAGCGGAATGTACTTGATCGCGGGGCTGGGCGGCTCGGGCAGTTTGGACGGGTCGGTCCGCACGCTCGGCACATGTCGGGCCTTGAAGTTCCGGCAACACTCGCTCGGGTGGACCTCCCGGATCTCGCCCGGCGTCTCGGGGTGGTTCATGCACAAAGGCAAGATCAACTGCGGCTCCATCGTCTCTCGCATGCGGTGCAGGTGGGTCGCTTGCATCAGGTAGATGCAATTCGCGCACGCACGCTCCGCCACCGGCGCGGTGCGCTCGCTCAAGTTTGAAGTGGGCAGTGTGAAGTTTGAAGTCAAGGGACTCGACAGTCAGCCCGGCTCACCTGCCGCGCGACACGTCGTGTCGGGACTTTGAAGGGTAAAGTCGGAAGTGGGAAGACTTGAGGGGCTGAGCGTTTGGCTTTGTTCACTTGACACTTCACACTCCAAGCTTGAGACTGCGCTGTTCGTAGTGACGCCGCAAGGCGGTTCCGGGTTCCTCAACGGGTGGCCCATCCGCCCCCGGCTCGGATTGATCACCGCCGAGGGCGGCGGTGCCACAGAGGGGCCCTCTTCGTAGCTCGGGCGTCCCCGCCCGATTTCTTCCGGTGCCGCGCCGGAAGGAGTCTGAGCTGGAAGACTGTCCATGCCGATTGGCTTTGTTTCACAGGATGGTATTTCGGGATCCGCCCCGTTCGTAGTGGCTCCGCCAGGCGTTGGCGTTGAAAGTACCGCATTTACGCGGAATGAAGCCAGCTCCGCCGGGGCCAAGGACTCTTGACCCGCCTGAAGGCGGAACTGGGACCCCAAACGCGACGTATCGCGTTTGGGAGCCCCCTCCGAACTCTCCGCCTCGCGCGACAGCCGCTGCTTACGGAGTTCGTTCATCGTGCGGTACAAACTGTTCTCGATCCGCCGCTCATACGCGAGCAACTGATCGAGCACCCTGGCGCCGCCGAAATCCTTCACGACCACCCGGGCGAGGATGCCCTCTTCCTCGGCCCCCGGCTCGTCCGACCCCGGACCGACCCCCTGCGGCCGCAAAGAAGTCCGCTGGGTTGTCGCCTCGGGGACATGCTTCGCTTCCAGCGTGGCAAACACCGCACCCTCCAGTCTCGTAGCCCGGCCCAGCCGCCAGCCGAGATTGACGACCCGCTCCGCCAGGATCGTTTCCACGGACCCGACCGGCTCCAGGTCCTCCAGCATCCGCTCCCGGTAGAGCGCAAACTCCTCCGGATCTTCTCCTTTGACGACGGCCCGCTGCGTCAGCAAACCATGCTTGACGGCATTCTGGGCAACGATGGCTTTGCCCTCCGTCGTGCGGGGCCCCGTGGATTTCTGGGCGTTGGAACGATTGGCAAGAACCTGTGCCACGCTGGCCATGATGATCCCTCCAAATAGTAATGACGGATAAACCGTTTACCCTTCGCCGTCACGCGAGGTGAAGTTCGATAGATATTATACACTTACGTACCGCACATGCAAATAAAAAGCAACAACATGTCACAATTTCTTCCTCCCTAAACCCTTGTCCCGCCAGGACTAACGAGACGTCGCAAAAAATGTTGTTGAGAAATCTCCGATTCGCCACGGAGGTCACCGGGGACACAGAGACGGAGGACGGAGGACGGAGGACAGAGGGCCGAAGACAGTAGGCCGGAGGCGGTAGGCCGCAGGCGACTCCGATCCACGCTCGCCGACTACTGACTACAGACTACTGCCTACAGGCTCACCCCCAAGGCACCAAGGCACGAAGAAGACGAATACCAGCACCCTTCCCCACCCGCTCTTTACATCCGATCGAGACCGCTCTACCATAAGGCTGTAGACTCGGAACGAAGGAACCTCGGATAGGAAGAACAAGCCTCGGCCCGAAGGGGGAAGTGTCGGTCGAGAGAGAATGTGGCATGTGTAGGTGTAACCCCCGATTCCCCCGTCAGGCTTTTTGGTCCCTAATTGCCAATCTGAGGGCTGATATTGCGATGTGCCGACTAACGGATTATGAAAGTGGCTTATTGATTGGAATCTTGGAGACGGAGTCATGTATGATCGTGCTTCCCGTCTGTGAAACGAACGAGAAGAACTCGTCAGCTATGTCCTCCAGGTACACGAGATCACTCACCGCCTGCTGCTTTCTCTTTTCCAACGGCAGTCGAAGGTCATTCCCCAGAATCACTTCGTGAACCGGGAAGAAGTGATGACGATTCTCCTCCGTTATGTTGAGCTGGTCCCAGAACCCTGAGGGCGCGTCTGTCTGCATCTCCCCTCCTCGGTAGATCGTATGCCTATGTTTAGAGACATCGTGCTGTTCAAACACCAGGTCAAGCAATGGCCGCGACGAAGCCCATAGGGCAACTGTGGTTGTATAGAGATCAGTGTACCCTGAAAGAGGCATTGATCCTCGTTTTGTGTCCCCCAACAGATCTATAGGCCCGATCCGTCTCAGCGACGACGGGTCTTGCGTGTCTCGGAATCCGCTCTTCTTCACGGTGTAGCCCAAGGCGTTGAGCGCAAACACTATGCATTCAATAGCGTAAGACTTTAGTCTCATGAGGCAGATTGTGACTTTGCGCAAGCCAGAAAATGTTGCAATGACAAACTGGGCTATTGCGCTCGCCTTCAGGGCGGTGTATGTTCCGCGTAATGAATGCAAAGACCGCGGAACCATTGGAGATTCACGGAATCCAGTTAGGGCCGGAGCTGACCGCAGAACAAGCCAAGGCCATTTTCGCCTTGGGCGAGCAAGCCGTGGTCTTTGCCTTGCTCGCGCAAGCCAAGATCCTCGCCGACCGTAATGGAGACCGATCTCCCCCGAGCCGTCGGGACGACCCGTCCTGTCCTTCCGGCCAGAAAGCTCCCTACGAGAAGCCGGAGAAGAAGGGCCGGAAGAAGAAGCCGGGCTGCAAGCCGGGGCACGAAGGCCACTGTCGCGCGAAACCCGATCACATTGACCGCGCGGTACAGCACCGGGAATCCCACTGCCCGGAGTGCGGCGGCCAGCTCACGAAGTGCCACGTCTCCCGCCAACGGTATATCGAGGACATCCCGCACGATGTCCACGTCGAAGTCACCGAGCACACGATCCATCGGGACTGGTGTCCGCGTTGCCGCCAGATGGTGGAGCCCAAAGTGCCGGAGGCGTTACCGAACGCCACCATCGGTAACCGCTTGCTGGCGATGAGTGCCTGGCCGCACTATGCTCTCGGCAATACGATCTCCCAGATCCTGTCCGTCTTCAACTTTCACCTGCAGTTTGTCCTCACGCCGGGCGGTCTGGTACAGATGTGGCATCGCTTGGCCGAGATCCTCCAGTCTTGGTACGAGGAGATCGGCGCGGAGATCATCCGGGCCGGCGTCCTGCACGCCGATGAGACCGGCTGGCGCATCAACGGCCTGCTCGGCTGGCTGTGGTGTTTTACTACCCCCGCGGCAACCCTCTTTGCCATCGAGCGTTCGCGCCAGTCCGGTGGTCTTGAAATTCATCACCGAGCAGTTTGCCGGGGTCCTGGTCAGTGACTTCTGGGCGGCGTACAGCATCCTGGTCTGCGTGAAGCAGAAATGCCTGGTCCACCTGCTGCGGGATTTGGAGCGGGTCGAACGGTACAAGGACACGAGTGAGGACTGGGCCCGCTTTGCCAAGAAACTCCGACGCCTGATTCGGGACGCGATCCGTCTACGCCAACGACGGGACGAGATGGCTCCGGCCACCTATGAACGGCGGCATCACCGGATTCAGCAACGTCTGCAAGTGATGATCGAGATGGAGTGGACCAACCGCGAAGCCCGGCGTTTGGTCAAGCGTCTGCGACGCTATCAGCAAGAACTGTTCACCTTTGTGCGGGAGCACCAAGTACCCTTCGAAAACAATTTTGCCGAGCGGATCATCCGGCTGGCGGTGATCATGCGAAAGAACAGCTTCAATAACCGCAGCGACCAAGGAGCGTCAACCCAAGCCATCCTCATGAGCGTCTTCACCACGCTCAAACAACGCGGCCTCAATCCGATCACAATCGTCGAGCAAGCCCTGCGGATATACATCACAACAGGAAAACTGCCCGCTCTCAGGGACTTCACTCCCGCACAACCCTAAAGTCTTACTCAATAGCAGAGTCAATATGAAAGAAGAACGCGGCCAAGTGGTATTCCGTCTCTTGGGGAGTACGTACTTGGGGCAACCACGCGTGCATCATCGCATAGTGGTGTTCTGCTCCAGCCATACGAGCATGAAATCCATTGAGCCCTCCGCGGAACGCGTAGAACCAGTTGCCAGCATTTCCGTAGTTGTCCTTTTGGCACGCGGTCAACGCAAGGCGATCCCACTCCCAAAACGGTTGTCTATTGTACGACAGGATGTACTTTCGAGGTTTCAATTCGGTGTCCATGACTTCAATTCCCATCTGAGCCTTCTGCGGGCAACCCTCGGATTAAGCTTTGGGCAGTGGGGACCCACGCCGGCACAGGTTAACTATTATCTTAAGGGCTGGCCCCGGTTCTTCCCACTGTCAACTGGCTTGTTCACCGACTAATGACTACCGACTGCTGCATTTCAAACCACCCCGCCGGGCGGAGCCAAACGCCATCCTCTCGCCAAGACGCAAAGAGCGCCAAGAAGATATAACCGAAATCCTCTTACCCTTTGCGATCTTGGCGTCTTTGCGCGAGACATGATTCTTCGCTTTTCAATGACCTACGTTCTGTACCTCCGGAAATCTTCGCGAGAAAACAGGCTTTGTGGCTCTGTGTGGGAACCCCGGGAACGCCGGAGGCGGCGTTTGTCTCCGAAACTTACGATGGCCGAAAGAAACGAAAAAAGGCGAAAGAAGCCTGTAGCCCAGGCCCTGGGTGGCACGGCCAAACTCGTTTGACCGTGGTTCTTGGGACACGCGGGCAATACAGGAGTAATCATAGACCGAAAGCATGCCCAGGCTGTGATTCCCGTTAAAGCTTAATTTAAGGGCGGGCCCCAATGGTTCCCCCTATAACGGTTCCACCTGAGGGGCGCTACGCTTCCCCGCCCGATATGCCAGCAATGCGTCAATTGTCTTCGGCATAGAGGTGTAACCCATCGTAGTGTCTACAAGGCGGCTAATGGTAATGCGGCGTTTTCGTGCGCGGCGTGATTGGGCAATATATGCACGCACGTCATAATCCCGCCGAAGTAGTTCAATATTATCCCATAATACCAGACTCCGTCCCGTGGACACAATCAGTCGAACGTGACCATCCTGCGACACAACGATTCCGATCGCGTTCTGATCAGCGCGACAGTAGCGCAGCATCGAACCGTGACGAGTGCCAAAGCGAGACAAATTGATCTTAGTTGCCCGAGTGCCCTTACGGGCAAACTCTCGCCCATCATAGACCGTGGGCACGCCTCCTCCTGACCTGATCTTGACCCCGAAACCCGCCACAACAAGCAATGGATCGAACAACACAAGCCCATCGGCGGTGGCTAACGACGTTACGATCTTGACGGCGCCCGTGAGTTCCTTCTCACGGTCCATCGCATCTGTCTCCGCGAATGAGCATTCATGCACCAGTTCGATTGGAGCAGCTTCTGTGGGCGTCTGGTCATACAATCGGCGTTGTACTTTCCAAAGGTACATATCGTCAAGAACCTTGAGAATTGCCGAGTCGCCGAGACGGCGGTAGGGCAACCGATGGACAATGTCGAGCTGTGGCAAGAGCGGGGCCGGTGTGATCAGCAATGATCCCCCTGTGCCCGCGTGGCGTATTCCGATGCATATTCGCGAGACAGTATTCACCCATTCATCAAAGAGCAGTTTCAGTGCGGTGTGCGCCTCCGCCGTGTCACCCAGAGCCAACGCGATTTGAGATGCCATGCCAACGAGTGGTGGTTTGATGCGATCAGATACCATTCCAGATCGCAGTGCATTATTCTCACGCGTGATGAGGTCGCTCTGTCTCAGTGCGCAGAGAAAGAGATTCCCGTGGTAGACGGAAAGAGCGCCGACACCGTCCATGGTGACTGTTAGAACCCCCGGTCTAGTGAATCCCCCAAAGGCTTCTCTGTGTAAGTGAATGCTCGATGTAACAAGCTGGTCTACGATTCCCCAGGCCGCGACATTTGCCTTCCTGGTTCCATACACCGCGATCGAACCTGACCAACTGTCGACGGCACGCGACAATTTGACGATGGCCTCCACCGTTAATGGCAGACGGTGGCCAAACCTCGCAAATCCAGGATAGTGGGCGCCCGGCACAACGGTAGATTGACGTCAGGGACATTCGGGTCGCAGAACGTAAGGGATCCGCGTACGAACCGTCCTTCCTCGGTCCTGAGAGTCGCAAAGTAGGCCGTGCCAAGCAGTACACGAACAACAGATTCCCGCGGTGAGGAATACCCAAGAGCTCGGAGCCCTGAAGAGACGTGGTCCGTTAAATGACTCAGATGCTCGGGGAATTCCGTAGGCGTCATACTGACCTCTCCTGCCGCGGATAGGGCGCAGGGTCCCACCCGCCAGAATGGATTACCTCTGAGAGGTAAAAGTGATCAATGGCTGTCGCTTTTGGATCATTAACCACGCCTCATCCTCTATCCAGCAAGGCACAATAGTTTAAGGCCCCACGATGTAATTGTACGAGCAAGAGGTGAAAATGCAAGAGAATTCAGGGGAGAATTCCGGTGACACCAATCAAGTCGCGACTCTTGACACGATCCGGTACCAGAGAATAGGCCCTCTTGTGCCGCTCAAGGCGTCAAGGGCTTACTGTCCCTCATAACATTGTAGTTGGACTCGGTCAAGGAGTATTGCGGCTCGGTGCCGTCGGCGCAGCGGACGTTGTTGAACTCGATGCCGTCGCAGTATTTCAGGGCGATGCTCCGGCCGGGGGCCAGGGTGACGTTGGTGAAGCTGACGTTGTGGACGTAGAATTGGCGGGCGGGGCCGGTGGGCAGACCGAAACTGCCGTCGATCACGATGTCGCCGCAGCCGGTGATATTGCGGAAGACGTAGTCGTTGCAGGTCGTGTAGGGCGGGGCCTTGGGGGGACGATTGCGATAGGGACAGGAGGTCCACACATAGATGCCTTTGGACGCGACGTCGGTAAAAGCCACGTCCTCCATGCGGAAGTTCCTGATAAACGCTCCCCGGCCATCGTTGGTGCGGAACTCATAATGCGTTCCGACAAACTGGGAATCGCGAATCACAATGTCCTCCACGCCGCCGGAACATTCGCTGCCCAGGCAAGGCGGGCCAGAGGCCGAACTGTGGAACGTGCAGCCGACGGCCTGGACATGCCGGCTGGGCCGGCCGATCTGATAGCCCTCCAGACCGCGCCCGGATTTGATCCCGAACGCGTTGTCCCAGGTATGCAGCACGCTGCTCACCAGATAGACGTTGGTGCAGGAATCGGGGTCGAAGCCGTCACCGCTGTGGCCCTTGGGGGCGTCCCAGGATTCCACGTGGAGATTCCACCCGGTGACGCGGTCACAGTAGAGCGGATGGACCGTCCAGCCGCCGGGATACGTCAGGTGCAGGCCCAGCACCGCGGCGCCCTGGCAGTTCTGGATCAGGATCAAGCGGCTGCGGTAGTCGTACTCCTCCTGCAGGGCCAGGGCATCCCCGCCGCCCCGGATCTCGCCTTCCCCGTAGATCGTCACGTTGCGGGTCGTGTAGCCGGCGGTGTGGTCCATTACGCCCACCCGCAGCAGCGGCTGCCAGCACCAGGCCTCCACCCCCATGTACCGCGTCCAGATCTTCGGGAGATAGTCATTGACGTCCGTGGAACCCTTCAAAATGCCTCCGGCGGCAACGTAGAACGACATCTCGCTCTTGAGGACCAGGGGCCCGGTCACAAATGTGCCCGCCGGAATCACTACCCTCCCGCCGGCGGGACAGGCATCGATCGCCTTCTGGAGCGCGGCGGTGTTCTTCGTGGTCCCGTCGCCCTGGGCGTTGTACGGGGCGGCACTGACGTCGATGACCACGCCGGCAGGCCGGGTCGAGGCCGTCACTGTCGCACTGGGCGCGGAACGGTTGCCCCCGCCGTCCTTGGCTACCACGTAAAAGGAGTAGGACTTGCCGGGCGAGAGGTTGGCAGCGCCGTAGAAGGTCTTACCGGCCGCCGTCGTAGCGACCAGCGCGCCATTCTGGTACACCTCATATCCGGCCACGTCGTCAGGGACGACGGGCTTATCCCAAAGCAACGCCAGCGACGTGTCGGTCTCGGATTGGGGCAAAACGAGAAGGTTCCGGGCCGGCAAGGGAGCGGCCGCGTGGCTGGTCCGAGGCAGTGCGGCCCCCACGCCCAGGATGACGGCAACCGACATCCCTCTTATCAGGCAATGACGCGACATTCTCACTCCTGTTCTCTGGATTCGCAGCTTCGAGCTTCGCGGAACACGACCATGGCTTTGTGCCGGGGATTCCTGCAGGTCCGCCTGGGTCTGTGTCCATGGATCCGTCATTTCGGAGTATTCTCCAACGCATCTGTTCGGACCGCGGCCTTTACACGAACCGAGGGTAGCACTCGCCACACCTGAGATCAACCAGATTCCTCAGAGGGTGCGTGAGAAGCGGCACGGGCACCCTGCCTTTGAGACGTTGTGGCATCGGCATCCTGCCGATGCTGCATGGGCTGGAAGCCCATGCCACTTTCTGGCAGAGCCGGCGGGACCGTCGCGCGGGAGGAGCGGTTGATGCCTTCTTTCGTCCACCTCGCGGCGGGCAGAACTGAGGCGGGAACAGGGATTTGCAGTCGCCGGGGGTTGGGGGTAGACTGGCCGCGATGATCCCAAGAACACAAGGTGAACTATGGAAAACGCATCGGAAATGACCCCGGAAGAGAGACTCGATAAGCTGGAAGCGGAACTGGCGCGGGTGAAACGACGGAATCGGCTATTGCTGGGGGGTACGCTGTTAGCCGTCGTGCTGTCGGCCGTAGTGCTGATCGTGGTGGTCGCGACCAGGCCCCAGGGCGGCGGGGCCGGGACCGTGGCGGCGACGGAGACTCTCGTTCTCGTGGACGCCGAGGGCCGGACCCGGGCCCGGCTGGGGATGCTGGATGAGGGGCCGGGGCTGGAGTTGCTGGACGTCAACGGCGTGAGCGTCGCGAGTCTGATCGTGCACAAGGATGGGGCGGGGCTGCAGCCTGGCCGATGCGCAGGGCAAACCGCGTGCCGACCTAACGGCGCGGGCGGACGGGCCGGGGCTGCATCTGGCGGACGGCAATCAGAAGACGCGTGTGGGCTTGGCGGTGGACAAGGACCAGCCCAAGCTGGATTTGCGGGATGGCGGCGCCAAGTCCGCCTCGGGCTGGCGGTGGGCGCGGAGGGGCCGGGAGTGGATCTATATGATGAGACCGGTAAATCGCGGATGGTCCTGACTGACCGGTGCCGAGGGACCGAAGCTGGGCTTGGCCGATGAGAACGGGCGACAGCGCACGGTTCTGCATGCGGCCAAAGACGGGTCGGGACTGGACGTGATCGACGAAGCCGGCAAGGTGCGCGCCGGGGCTGACCATGGACGCCCAGGGGCCGAAGCTGGGTCTGGCCGATGAGAAGGGACAGCCGCGCGGTGTTTTGAGTATTGTCAAGGAGGCGTCTGGATTGGCTTTGTTTGACGAAGCCGGCAAACTCCGGGCCGGGTTAACGGCGAGCACGAGTGAGCCCGCGCTGGGTTTGTACGATGCCAGCGAGAAGCGACGTATCGGCTTGGCGGTGGTCAATGAGAGCCCGTCGCTCGGTCTGGCCGACGAGAACGGCAAGACCCGCGCCCATCTGGTCGTGGACGGCAATGGGCCGGGATTGCGCCTCTGGGGCGAGGACGAGAAACCCCGCGTGGAGGTGCTTTCGGGCAAGGATGGGCCCGGGCTGAATCTCTGCGACGATAGCGGGCATTCCCGCGTCGGGCTGGGCGTAGTCAAGAATATGCCGAAGCTGGGGCTGTCCGACGCCAAGGGCAAGGTCCGGGCCAATCTGCTGGTAGGCAAGGACGGGCCGGCCCTGAACCTGTCGGATGAGACCGGCACGATTCGGTCGCTGCTCGGCGGAACGCGAACGATCACCGCCAGCGGCACGATCGTGCCGTATCCGGAGTCCTCGCTGATCCTGTTCAAGCCGGATGGCAAGGTGCTGTGGCAGGCACCACCGTAGGCGCGTGGCGGCCACGCTTCAAATTCCAAGCACCACAACTCCGCCGCAGGCGGATGCCTGTTGCCCGGTGTCGTTCCGGAAATCCAAGTCCCAAGCAAGCTCCAGGGACCAAAATCCAAAACGTGTCATTGCGAGCGAAGCGCGGCAATCTCTCATTCGATGGGTTGAGATTGCTTCGTCGCTGTGCGACTCGCAATGACATGGGCAGCCTCGGAGCGACGACAACATTTCGGTCATTTCGTCATTTGGATTTGAGATTTGTGGCTCATCCGGTTTTAGCGTACTTTGGGCTCTGCCCCCAGAGGCATCGAAGAACGCCGAAGCCGGAGGAGTTCGAAGAAGAGAAGAGGCGGTTCAGGGGCGTGGACGCTACGCCCGTAGCCGCCGCCGGCCAGCATCTCAACCACGTCGCGTCCACTGGTGACGTTCTCTGGAGGCGGTTCATGGGCCGAACCCTTTGGAAGACGGCCCATAGGCGGATTGGGTTCCCAAGCGATGCGTCGGGTTGGGGTCCCTTTCCTACGGAAGGAGTCCGATGCAGGGCTGCGCCTCTTGATTCCGGCCTCCTCCGCGGGTGCCCGGTCTCTTCTGGTTCCGGGCACGGGTGATCTTACTCCCGGACGGACCGACGCGTCCGACTCAGCGGTTCACGGTACGGGGAAAGGTCCCCACATTCCCGCCCCCTGAACCGCCTCTTCTCTTTTCTTCTTGTCGGTTCTGTCATGCGGTTGCTGCGGGCCGAGTACGGAAGAACCGGATGAGCCTCACTTGCCGGCGCCGGTTTGCTGTTCGCGAGGGTCGTGCTGGACGGCCATCTCCAGGCGCTCGCCTTGCGAGAGGAGGCATTCCCAAGAGCCGGGCTGGCCGGCGGGACGACGCTCATAGCGGTAGATGTTCCGGCCGTCCGTGACGTAGGCCACGGAGCCGTCCGTGCTGCACGCGACGGACAGGGCCGGTCGGCCTTGGAAGCTCGAGACGCTGATCGGCGAGTTGTCCTGGTTCTGCGTGCAGCCGGGGAGGGCGAGCAAGATAAAGAGCGCCGTCATAGCGGCGGCGAGGACCATGAGTTCTATGGTTCGAACGGATCGAGTCATCGGATTTTCCTTTCCAAGAGATCGAGTTCCTTGCAAGGCGTGCCGTATTTGAACGCCGATCCATAGTGGCGTCAATCCGCGTGCCCGCACGGTCAAACGATCCATTCGCTTCGCTCAGGACATGGTTTGGCCGTGCCACCCAAAGCATAGCCATCCAGCACGCTCCCCGGCAGTTGGCAGTCTGTTCACAGTTGGCAGTTGCTCCCGCCGTCTTCCGCCATCCGTCGTCCGTCCTCCGGTTTACGCCCTCCGCCGCCCGGCGTCCTGCCAAAATGGCACGGCAAATGTGGCAAAGACGCGGCGGGAGCGGGCGAAAAACCTTTGGGCGGGATTTTTCGTAATTGGTTTTACGTTAAGGAGTTACGTCGCCGCGGAGTCCGGCTGGCGCCACTGGCACGGGTTTTGCATGGTTCGGGGATCAGTACGTGTGTGCGCAACAAACGCCGGCGGAAGCCGAAGTGCGGCGTATCTCGTTTGAGCAAAGGAAAGGACGGTAGTCATGGCTACGAATAAGATCATAGGAATCGACCTCGGTACGACGCTGTCCGTGGTGGCCGTGATGGAGGGGTCGGCGCCGAAGGTGCTGATCAACTCGTCCGGCGCGCGGCTGACGCCCTCCGTGGTCGGGTTCACGGACAAGGGGGAAATCCTGGTCGGGCAGTTGGCCAAGCACCAGCAGGTGACCAACCCGGAGAACACGATCTACTCGATCAAGCGGTTCATGGGCCGACGCGGCAGCGAAGTGGCCGAGGAAGAGAAGCTCGTGCCGTACAAGGTCGTCGGCGGACCGAACGATCTGGTCAAGGTCGAGGCGCGGGGCAAGCAGTACACGCCGCCCGAGATCTCGGCGATGATTCTCCAGGACCTCAAGAAGACGGCGGAGGCGTATCTGGGCGATAAGGTCGAGCGGGCCGTCATTACGGTGCCGGCGTACTTCAACGATGCCCAGCGGCAGGCGACCAAGGACGCCGGAACGATCGCGGGGCTCAAGGTCGAGCGGATCATCAATGAGCCGACCGCGGCGGCGTTGGCCTACGGGCTGGAGAAGAAACGCAATGAGAAGGTGGCCGTCTTCGACTTCGGCGGCGGCACGTTCGATATTTCCGTTCTCGATATCGGCGACAATGTATTCGAGGTGCTCAGCACCAACGGCGACACGCACTTGGGCGGCGACGACCTCGATGCCGTACTGGTCAGTTTCCTCGCCGAGGAGTTCCGCAAGAAAGAGGGCATCGACCTGCTCCAGGACCCGATGGCCCACCAGCGGCTGCTCGAAGCGTCCGAGAAGGCCAAGATCGAGCTGAGCTCACAAGTGGAGACGACGGTGAACCTGCCGTTCATTACGGCGGACCAGTCCGGGCCCAAGCACCTGCAGATTTCGATCACGCGGAGCAAGTTCGAGAGTCTGTGCGATCACGTCTTCGAGCGGCTGAAGGCTCCCTGCTACCGGGCGATCGAAGACGCCAAGCTGCGGCCGGCGGATATCGCCGAGGTGCTGATGGTCGGCGGCTCCACCCGCATTCCGAAGGTTCAGCAGATCGCCAAGGAGATCTTCAATCGCGAGGTGAACAAGAGCCTCAACCCGGACGAGGTGGTCGCGCTGGGGCGGCCATCCAGGGCGCCGTGCTGATGGGCGACACGGGCGTCAAGGACATCCTGCTGCTGGACGTGACGCCGCTGTCGCTGGGCGTCGAGACGCTGGGCGGCGTCATGACCAAGCTGATCGACCGCAATACGACGATCCCGACCAGCAAAAAGGAGATCTTCTCCACAGCGGCCGACGGGCAGACGACGGTCGATATCCACGTCCTCCAGGGCGAGCGCGAGTTCGCGCGGGACAACCGGACGCTCGGGCGGTTCCAGTTGGCGGACATTCCGCCCTCGCCGCGCGGCATGCCCGCAGATCGAGGTCGCCTTCGATATCGACGCCAACGGCATCCTGCACGTTTCCGCCAAGGACCTCGGCACGGGCAAGCAGCAGTCCATCGAGATCAAGTCGAGCTCGGGACTCAGTGACGACGAGATCAAGCGGATGACCCACGACGCGGAGGCCCACGCCGAAGAGGACCGTCAGCGGCGCCAGGTCGTCGATCTGAAGAACCAGGCGGATCAACTGGTCTACGCGACGGAAAAGACGCTGCGCGAGCACGGGGCCAAGGTCTCCGCCGAGACCCGCGGCCGGATCGAAAATGCGGTGAACAACCTCAAGGAAGCCACCAAGGGCGAGGACGCCGCGGCGATTCGCCGGGCGATCGACAACCTCAACGAGGCCACCCAGGAACTGGGCAAGGCCCTCTACGAGGAAGCGGCCAAGCGCCAGGCGGCCGCCGGGGCCCAGCAGGGTCCGCAACAAGGCCCGCAGGCCGGCCCGCATCAAGAAGCGGAAGTCAAGCGCAAGGGTGGCGGCGACGACGTGATCGACGCCGAGTTCGAAGCGAAGTAACCGACGTTGTGCTCGATAACAACGAAACGGGCGAAGACGGGGAACAGATCCGCCTTCGCCCGTTGCATTTCCTCTCCGAGCTTGTCCCGGAATCAGTGGTGTCTCGCGGCGGCGTGAATCAGGGCGCCGTAGATCGCATCGCGATGGGCGAGGTCGGTCATGGATTCGGGGTGCCATTGCACGAACAGGCCGAACGTGCCGTCGGTGCGCTCAAGGGCCTCGATGACGCCGTCTTCGCTGTGGGCCACCACCCGCAGGTTCTTCCCCAGCCTTTGCACGGCTTGATGGTGGCTCGACAGAACGTAGGCTTCGGTGGCGCCAAGCAGGCTTGCCAGGGTGCTGCCCGGCTCGATCTGGACCCGGTGATAGCCCTTATGATGATCGACCTTGGTCCCGACCTGGGAGGGGATGTCCTGAATGAGCGAGCCGCCGGAAACAACGTTGGTGAACTGCATGCCCAAGCAGACGCCGAGCAGGGGTTTGCCGCCGGCGAGCCAGCGGGCGATGAGCTTGCGCTCGAACTCGTACCTCTCCTTCGTCAGCGGCTTGACCGTTTTATCCGCCTGCTGGCCATACGCCTCGGGCGGAATGTCATCCCCGCCAATCAGCACCAGGCCGTCGAGCACTTCCAGATACCTCTGCAAGACCTGCTCATCGTCCACGGTCGGGAGCACTACCGGCACGCCGCCATTCTCCGCCACCGCCCGGGCATAGGCAAACGCCGCAGTGGTTTCGGCCGACTTGTCCCCTTTTGCCGGCTCGTAGACGCTGGTGATCCCGATCAGCGGCCCGGACTCGGACGACAGATGGGATGGCTGGCAGCCGGCGCCCAGCCAGAGAAGGCAAATAGAGAAGACCATCGCCGTACGGTTCTCTACGCACTTTGTTTGACCCATGGACGACCTCCATTCCGCGGATTCGGCATTCACACTGAAGGCAGACCACCTGGACGGCATAGAGGGCTGAGGCTTGCGGACCTTGAGAGCGCATCCATAGCCCGTTCATGGCGCCTCAGATTCGATATTCTGACATGGGCCTTGGATATCTCCGCAACGACAGATCCGAAGCAGGCCACATGCCTGCTCTTCCCAGAGCTCGTGGCGCTTGGCACCGCAGTCGATCGTGATGGCATGACAAGAGCAGCACTGCGGGACGAACGAGCCATCTCAAGATCGCCACAGCACCTCCGCGTCATCTGGGTGCACAAGACCGTCACCCCAGCCTCTTGAAGGGCTCTAATCGTCGCGATGTTCGGATGTCCATATGAATTGACGGTCCCGACCGAGACAATCCCGTATTTCGGCTTGATCAAATCCGTATAGAGCCGATGCTGATGGGCAGCTTCGTCAGTCCGGGAATCCGATATAGCCCCACCATGATGCGGAATCGTCATGATAGCGCACTGAAGAGGTTTTGCGTCTGGAAGCTTGAGAGCCAACCACTCCCATGCCTCAATCGTCGCATCTCCTGAGAAGACGACGCGGCGCTCCCCACATGAAAGGTGTAGAATAGCACTTGTCTGATTTGGGATGCTGTCGGCTTGGGCTTCCAGATTCGTCATCAGGTCTGGATACAGAATGGACAAGACTACCCCATTCTCCGAGAATAGCTCTTCGGCGGTGCCGCCTCTTGTCACTAATCCCTCCGGGGCAGGGAAATCCCCTTCGGTCGCATTCTTTAGGACCCGGAATGTATTCGGCATGTCGTTTTTTGTGACAGGCCTATCCTGCAAGAAGAAGATTCTCTTGGTAGCGTTACGATATTGCCCTAGGATCTGCCCAACATTGCCGTCATGATCATTGTCGTTGTGCGAGATGATCAGCGCCTCCAACGTATTGATATACTGCTGCGTCAGGAGCTGGATCGTCTGTTGTGAGCCAGCCGCACCAGTATCAATGACGATAGCTCTTCCGCCACCGAGGAGAATGACGTTCGACGTTCCCTGCCCAACGTCGAGAAACCAGCATTCACAAGCTGCGCGGTTGGATTGTCTCGCCATGAAGACTCTTCACCTTCACCAAATCCGCTCCATCGGCTTGACCTGCGCCTCCGGCAAGTTCTCCCACATCAAAGCCAACTCAGACTCACTTGGGACGTGAAAGCTGATCTTGCGTATGGAGTTGATTCCGAGAATTGCGTAGCTCACCGGATTCCGGCGGACGACAGCTTCGACCCATTGCCCGGTTCGACAGCTCATGAGCTCGCCAGGCACTTCCCGAGGGTCAATTAGATACTTGGTGCCATTGATCCATTGGATGTGGTGAGGACGTGCGATCTTGCCGAAGCTTACCCGTCCAATTTCGTGCGTAACTATGGGCGTCGTAGTCCTATAATAGAGCAGGTCTATGACGCCGGTGAGCTGAACCCACCTTGAGTGTTCCTCCTCCGTCAGCTCAAAGGGCCTCTTTCTGAGGAGTGTCTGAAAGGTAGTGTGAAGCTGGAATTTCAGTTCATCGAAGGCCTGTTCTGGGGTACCACCAGCACCAAGCCAGCCCGTCAAGCCATTTACATAGCAGATCCACCCTTCCGCCCTTGGGACATAGCTGACCGCGGCAGGCCCTATAAAGCGATACCGAGTCTCCCCGACCCTCATGTCCCGTCTTATCTCCGTGAGAGCACTGAAGGACTGTTCCCTCGCTATTTGTTCGGTAGCAGGCTTAGTCACACTCCAAGATGGAACCTCTGTCACGCTCTGACCCATGGCGGCAAAGAACATGTTCAGTCTCCTTCACTTGGCTCAAACAGCGCAAGGCATCGCGTCGTAAAAGCTTTCTCAAAGCTACTGCGCAAGGCCACATGTGCAGAGTCAAGCCATTGCCGGACAGACTCCAAGTCCCCCACTTTATCGACCGAACTGACATCCCAGTCTATTGAGAACTTGAACTCGCGATCCTCTTCGCCTATGGGAGGAAGACTCTGTATGCTGAAGACGGCAACCGCTCTCTCACACATCGACGGAAGTTGAAGGGCAAACGTAAATGCTGATACCCTGCCAAACGAATTCGCCGGTACTTTTGGATATACACAGAACCAATCCGCGAACTCAATGCCCGAAAAATCACTTCTGGGGATCGCAACCACATCGCGGTAGTGCAGCGAGACCCCCGTCAACTCATCAAGATTGCGGAAGCTCATGTACTTCCGAACGGCTGATAAGGCTGAATCACGCAAACAGTCATATTTGAGCCAAGTTGTTCTCTTCAATTGGTTGAAGACAAACACGTTGCGGCCAGCCTGAACGCAGTGTTCGCCACTTTGCGAAAAAGCCCGGACTCTCTCAAATGAGATTTCAGGAGTCGCTGTGGGACCGGATTGCCCCGGTCGCATATTCACGTCTATATTCATACTCTGTAGGAATCGGTCGGCAACGAATTCCTCAAAACAGCTCTTCATCAGACTCCTCGCCGCACTTTCATCCCACTGGGAGTCCTCCTGAGTCAGAGCGAACCTGAACTCTATCCAAGCTTCAACCACCGGCGGCTTCTTGAATCCCACGGACAATCTCCCAAGAATCATCGAACATCTATGAGTCCAGAGTACCAAGTTTCCCACGAAATGCAATCTTGGTTTTCCAGTTTGGCGGTTAGCAGGCGGGCGACTCTTCAGACGCACCGAGCGTTTGCCGGGGCAATCTGCTGAACCTCCAGTCCGCAGTTGGGCTATCCTTTCATGGCCGCGACGAGCTGGCGGGTTTCGGGGGACTGGTTCTGCTGGGCGGCTTTGAAGGCTTCCGCCTGAGTTGGCTGCTGCTGCTTGAACAGCTCGTTGCCTTCGATGATCTCTTTCAGGGCCTGGGACTTGGTGCGGGCGTCCTGGAGGAATTGCACGGCCCGGGTGCCGCAGACGCCGCCGAAGAGGCCACAGATGCCGATGCCGAACTCCAGCACCGAATCGGCTACCTGCCAGGGGTCCGGCCGCTCCGCGGACTCCGCCACGGCGGCACTGGCCAATTGCTGGTTCGACTGCGCCCAGGATCTGGTCGGCCGTATCCGCCGGCGGGTACTCTTTGGGCAGGCCGCAATAGGACGTAAAGGCCCGGCTCTGTAACTCGGAGAGTTGGGTCAGGGCTTGGAGTTGCGGAGAGGTCTGGTCCGTCTTGGCTGTCTCGGCGGCGACCGCCGCCGTGCGGTTGTGCAGCCAGGCGTTCTGCTTCTGCTGCTCGCTCGGGGCCAGCCGCAGACTGTCGCAGCCCGCCGGCGCGAGCCCCAAGAGGAGCAGAACCCACACGAGACCGGTCGTTCGTGGCACAGAACGGAATTTCGTTTCCCTAGCAAATCTTGTCATATTTACCTCCAGAATTTGCACGTGACGTTTTCCCGTTTGGCGATACAATGGTCATTCTTAGACATCTTGCGGTTGGAAATGGCGATGGATACGGCCGAGACATTCAAGCCCAGCACGATTCTGGTGTGGCGAAAAGTGGAGCGACATCCCGAAACCGTACGGATTGTCGGAATGTTCCCCGAAGCACACGTCGAGGTCATAGATCGGCAGCGCATCGCCCCTGCGTTCGCTCACGGCTCCGGGCATCCGATGGCAAGCTGCGGTATCCGGTCCGACACCGAGTCGAGTTTTACGGATTCATGATCGATGTCATCCGCAGCTTCCACGCGCGCCTGTCCATCGGCCTTTGCCGGGAAACACCAGAGGTGTGGACCAGCTTCAACCATCAGTGTGAACCTCAGGAATGCAACTGCCTCGTGTGATGACGTCACCGATTTCGGTCCTTTTCGATAACCTGAAGGCGGTACTCGCAGGAAAGGCTGCGCTCGGAGAGCCGCTCCAGCTTCTGCTGGGACTCCTTTTGGTTCGTCAGCAATGTGGTGACATCATGCTGGACCGAGTCGATCTGGCGCTGGAGGTTCAGCCAGCTTCCCAGAATCATCGAGGCGAGCACCATCAACTGCAGCAGCACGGAGAGACTGACGCGACGATCGAGCCGCCAATGTGCGGTACGCACTCTGGCCATGACTGCCTCCCAGGGAATTGCGGATTGATACCTGTCTCAAGGAACCGCGTAGAAGACGTTCTTCTCGCCGACGCGGGACATGACGGCGTAAGCTCCGGGTGCGAGAGTACCCTGGCTCAGGAACGGCTCGGCCAGATTGATCGCCTCCATATCCTCCCCGAGCTCGATGGGAGCCATGCCCGGATCGCCCGGGACGATCGCGCATACCATGTAGACGTTGTACACGACGTGGCTCTTGATCGTCACGGCCCGGGCGGCGATTCGCGCTCCCGGCGACACGACGGCGGAGGTCTCACGTTGGCTCTCGGAGCCTCCCCGGGCCAGCGCGGCCAGAAGGGCTTGCTGATCGGTGGTATATCGACTCTCCATGGGGACGCTCCTTATGCTTCGCACATTCGTTGCCGGACGAGGTGCAGGTTGGTGCACTGGTGGCGGACGTCCATGTGGACCCGCTCGATCCAGGTAGTGCTGCGATTGTCGCGCCGGCAATGCAACAGGTCCCGGCTGTCCGGGCTGGATACCACCCGGTCACCCGGCTGGAAATGCAGGAGGAGGCTGGGTGTCTGAACATCCATGGTTTCGGCCACGGCCGGCGCCGCCCTCATTTGCTGGCGGACGAACTGATGGAGCGCCGCGGAGTCGTCCGCCTCATCCGGTCGGCCCGACCCGGCCGCGGAGGAAGCCAAAAGGCTCTGGGCCGAGACCTTGCGATACTTGAACTGGCGGGGCAAAGTCAAGAGGTGATCCACGACCGGGGCGGCAGCGCCCACGGGGCCGTCGGCAACGATGCTGGTGAGCCGCTTATCGCTCATGACGGAGGCTGTGATCCGGAACCGCAGGAGGCCTTTGACTACCGCGACCCATGTGTCGACGTCGAGCTGGTCGCTGCTGAGCCAGATGCCGCACTCGTCGAGAAGGTTGTTGAACGCGTAGCGATATTCCCACCAGTGCAGACCGTAATCGAAGGAAGCGTGGAGCAGATAACCCAGCGGCTGGCCCTGGGCGTTGGTGCTCAGGGCCGGCCAGAAACGCCGCCGGCGCTGCACGTAGTCCGCCTGCTCGAAGAGACGGGAGAAGTCATACGGCGGGCCCTGATGGTAGGGCGCACCGCTGTAGTCACCCGCCTCGTTCAGGCACCACTTGCGAAAGACGTCCTTGACCTTGTAGAACTCGGGGTTCGTGGAGGCGGAGAACTCGCCATAGTTGATGTCCTCCAGGGCGGGGTCCCAGGCGGGAAGCAGCTCGAACGTCGCTTCGTATACCTTGAAGTCGCCCTGGCCGATGTATCGGTTTGTGATCGGATAGAAGTTCCGCTGACTGTGCAGCGCGGCGATGTTTGTCCGCGTAGCGCTCAGCGATTGGCCCACGGGCTGGCAGTTCAACTCGACCTCGCGCCCGCCCCCACCCCGTGCGAACACGAGCGTCTGGCCCGGACCCGTCTCGGCCAGGCGCGGCAGGAACTGGAACCGCAGGCCCGCCGCCTCACTGCAACGGTGCAGAGCTTCCAAGAGATCAAGACCGGTGAGATCTAAATCTCGAACGGGCCGGCCCGCGGTGAGGGCCAGCAAGGACTCGAGCGGGGGCCAGTGCAGCACGCCGCTGGGAACATATTCACAGAGGAGGTACTGGATGACGTCCGCGCAAGTCCACGCTTTTGCCTGATTCGATCCCGTTGAGAAAACGGTGCGAGTCTTGCCATCGAGCGTGACGGCTGCCAGCGCGGCATTGGCCGCTCCCAGCGGGTTGAAGACCGTCTCCAGCCCTGGCAGCAACACGGTGGAGGTGTCGCTCTGGAGAACTCGCTGCCCATAGACGGTGATCCGCTGCAGAGCGGCACTCCCGTCCTTGGCCACGATCTCGATCCGGGCGTCGTCGCCGATCCTTGTCTCCACGGTCTCGATTTGCCCGACGAACAAGGGGAGATGGGCCAAGGCCACCTCCGGTGGCGTGCTGTTGTAGAGCTGACAGAGTCGAACTTCCTGGCCCGGCGCGAACCGGCCCTCGATTTGTTCCGGCGCGAGCACACCGGCCTCGAGCCGGGCCCAGCTAAATTCAGGCCAGGGGCCGCGCACGATCTCCACCGGCTCCAGGTCTTCATATAGAGCGCCGTCGACAAACACGGCGATCGTGGCCGCCGGAAGGGCCTGCGGGTGGTAATCCGGTTGAAACAGGTCGATTGTGTTAGTCATGGGATTTCCTCTGGATTCCTCAGACGGCCTCGGTGCCGAGGATCGTCGGGGCGGCGGGTGAGGCCCCGGTGATCGAGCATACGAGGCGCGCCGTGCCACGCTGCCTTCCCGCGCTGGGCGGTGCCGGAGCACACGACGAAGGCATACCGGCCCTCGTCCAGCGGCCCAGTTTCGTACTGGTAGAGCCTGCGCCCTCATACAGGACCGTCGCGAGGGGATGTTCCCAGTCGACCAGCCCGGTGCCGCCGTCCCAGTAGACATGAAATCCCTGCGGCGCGGCCTCCTGATCCAAGGGCGAGTAGAACCAGGTGAGCCGGAGCTTCCCGCCGGCCCTCTGCCGGCCGGTGAGGCCCAGGACACCGTTCGACACGGGCGGAATCAGTTGTCCGTCCGACCCGAGGCGAACGAGGGCGGCCGCCGCGGCCGTTCCTTCGAAATCGCCGCGGCTATTGAACCGCCGCACGACATAACAGTGCGTTGAGTCCGGCGGATGCGACAAGCTGGTCGGCAGCACAATGTCTCCTGGCCCGGGACCGGTCACGCAAAGAATGTGGCTGAAGTCCACCTGCGTGAGGCTTGGGCCACGGCAAACCGCCGCCCCGCCGCGATGACGTGCCCAGAACCAACCCTGCGTGAGCGTGGCCCCCAGTTGAAAACCTGTGGGTGTCATGCCGTTGGGAAGGACGTCTCGGAGTCGAGGTCGGGCGCCGGACCTTGTGGGAGAGCCGGCTTTGCGGAGCACCGCCGTTGCCGTCGCATGCGCCGCACTGACACCGGAAAGGCCTCGAATGACCTGGAGTGTCGCCGACGCGGATGAGCTTCCTTGGGCGGAGCCGGCCAGGTCAACCATCGCGACTGACAGGAGAAGCGAAACAAGCGGAGACCCGCGATCGGGCGAACAAAGCAAATGGCTCGCGCTGCAACGCACGAATCTCTGCCTCCAGCAGAACGCGCTTCCAGACACACACGGCGGCCACCCGGCCCAGAAAATCCCACGCCCACAACATGCCGGAGTCCTGGCGCGACCCAATGGCAAAGGCCCCCGGATCGGTGACGTTGAGACCGGCCATACCCGTGGGATCGGCCGTGGCGCTTTGCTGTACTCCGTCGATGTACAATCTCACGCCGGTAGGATTGTCACGATCGCACACACCTATCGCCATGTGCCACTGGCCATCGTTCAGCACGCCGTTGGACGTGACGCTGAAGAAGAAGGGGCTCTGGTTCCGCACCTGCCAGCCGATCTTGTTGCCGGCGCCAATGGATAGTCCGTAGCCGCCGCTGGCCGCGAGATAGCCTTTGCCAGCGATGGCGGCGATGTGCTCGCCGGCCCACTGCTCCGGCTGATCGGCGGCGCTGAACTGGACAAGGGCCAGCACAGTGATATCTTCCGTGCCCAGGTCGAGGCAGTTGCCCATGCTGATCCAGTCGTCGTTACCGTCAAACTCGACAGCGGGGCCGAGCGCGCCCGGGACCCAAGCTGTCCCGCCCGAGAAGTTGCCGTCGTGGCGTTGTCCGCTGAGATCGTGCACCCGTTGGCCGGTGCCCTCATGGAGCAGCCAACACCCGACGAGATGGTCGGCCAGAGAATGAGCCGGGTTCGGTCGAGCGACGACCGGTGGCTTGATGCGGGATGGCATGATGGTCATCATAGGTTAGCTCGATTGGGTAGAAAGGCCCTGGTAGCAGGCAGAGCAGTCGCTGCTCTTGAGCGTTTGCCCGGTCCGGTTGTGAACGATGATGCCCCAGCGCTGCGGCAGAAGACCCACCGAACGCGGCGGCGATGCTCATCAAATCGGACTTGTAAGTCTTGTTCTGCGTCGGGGTGCAGATCACGCCGATCATCCGGCCGTTGGCCAGTTGCTGGGGATCGGTCCCGAACGCCGCATCGCTGCCGGAAGCGTTCGCGGAGTACGCCGCGCCGCCATCGCTTGTCCCGTAGGCGTAAACGTACACACATTTATCCCCCGTGGAATCCGCTCCCGTGTTGGTGGCAATCTGCACTTGCACCAGGGCGTCAAAGAAACAATTCGTGGAATTGTCGACCGCCGTCGATTCCCGCTTCGCGTCGTTCGCCAGGCTATTGATCGTGATGGTGATCGCCTGGTTGTTGCCGCCGTATTTGATCTTGGTTTCCGCCATATCTCGGTCTCCTTCTGGAGGAATGCGACCCACAGGACCAATAGGACGTATGGGACCTGCACGGCCAAAGGCCGTTTAGTCCAGCGTCACATCGATTTCCCCGCCGGCGAAACGGGCCAGATCGCCGCTCGCGACGGTCTTGGGATGCGCCAGGGCACCGTGCACGAGCAAGTGGCCGCCGGAGGCCGCATCGAAGAGAGCGAAGTGGGTCAACGTGCCCCAGTTTCCCGTAGCGGGACCGAGCGTAATGGCGTTGGCATTGTCCAACAGGCCGCCGGCGGCCACATTCCAATCCGCCTCCGTCGTCTCCGCGCGGGCGTACCCGTTGCCGTTCGGCTCGCTCAACCCCGCCCCGCTGTCGGTCGGGTCCACGGCGGATAAACCGACGTAGATGGTCGGCGGCGTATACTCCCCTTTGCCGAAGACATGGTCCAGAACCTCGTTTTCCCAATAATCGGAAAAGCTGCCCATGATTGTTGCTCCTTTCGAAAGGATGGTTGATCGGCTGCGGCGGCGCGGCTCGTTTCAGTGGCGTCGAGCGTGAGGCCGTTCTGCCGCCGTTCGACCCAATCGCCCGACGCAACGGCCCGCGCAACCGCCGGACGCCCGACGATCCGTTAACCCGGTGTCCTGGTGAAGGTGGAAGGTCCCTCGTGCAGCGTCTGGCTGAGAAGGATAGTCTGGCCATCATCGTCGTAATAATCGATGGTCTCGGTGAACACGTCTTCGACGGCCTTGTTCGCCAGGACCTTGATGGCCGTCAATTCGCCCGTGCCCGTCCAGAGGATCTCACGACTGCCCACGAGCGCGTCGGTATCGGCCGGCCTGGCCCCCGACTGGCAGAAGACTTGAACACCATAGTCGCCGGAAGGGATGCCGGCATCGAAATCGCCGACGTACAGACTGCCTGTTCTGTCGGTCAGCGCGAGGTCGTAATCGTCCGCCGTATGGCCATTTTGGCCCCAATTCTCAAAGGCGTGTTGGGCCGGATGCCAGACCTGCCCCGCGCGGTTGCGAATGACGGCGTATAGCGTGTGACCCGAAGCGTACTGGGCTTGAATCTCATTTGCCATGATCGTTCACCTCTCAGCAGCAAGGGCGCGAGCGCCCATGGATTCCGGACGGCGGGCAGAGCCTGCCCCCGCGCAGGCGGGGCTGCTCGTACTACGTCTCTTGTGTCCACGTTCCATTCTTGGCGGTGGTCGCCCAATCTCCGTTGGCGTCCGCCACGAGAGTGAGACCGGCACCAATGGCAGTTGCCGACTTGTACTTGCCCGCCGTCTGACCGCTGTCATCCCGGATGGCGGCCGTGCCCGGCGCCACGCGCAGCTCGTATGCCGATTGAACGGCGAAGGTGAACACCATGCCTGGGGAGGCCGCCGACGGGAGCGTGAGGATGACAGTCCCCGTGGCCCCCAGGTTCGTATGCACGCTGCCTGATTCGGCCGCGACGAGCCCGTCATTGGCGGTGTGAGCCTCGACGGATCTGTGGACGCCGCCCGCTGCATAAGGGAGGACAACGTTATGACCGGTCCGGCAATCCAGCAGCGACAGTGATGTCGCCGCCCGACGTGCTCACGACCGCCAAGCGAACGTGGGGCGTCGTGGCCATGCTGGGGAAGCTCGTGTATTGGTTCGTGATGAGCATGCCCTGGGCATCGAGGTACACGTAGATGCTGCCTTTGTTGTCGGCCAGCGTATTGCCGGTGGAGCCGCCGTAACTGACCAATTCGGTGCCCAGCCAGAACTTGCCGGCCTTGACGCCGATGTCCAGCCCGCCTTCATCGTACACGCGCAGATCGTTGGCCCGACACGTGGCCAGCAGCAGACGATGCAGCAGTTTGCGAAAATGCAGGTAGTAGGGAGCCGTTCCGGTCGGAATGTACTCGATGCCCGTCTCGCTGTCCGATTGCAGATTCAGCAGTTCGCTATCCGAAGGATACACTTCAGCCATTTCGTCTTCTCCTCAAGCAGCATGGGCGTCTTGCCCATGAGTCACAGGGCCATCTTGGCCCTGCCAGCACGGGCGAGGCGCCCGTGGCACATGCGGACGCCCATCTAGTCCAAGATTCTCAACGTGAGCTGGTTGGTTTGTGGGTGGAACGACACGACGTCAAGTCCGGTGGCGGGCCGGGCCGCCGGCACGACCAGGATCGGGTCCGTCTCGCAGGCCGGGCTTTCATTGCCGTTCGCGTCGGCGATCCGAACGCCAAACCGGTATCGGCCAAGAGGCAGCAGTGGCCCGATCCATTCGACGATATCGGCATCCAGGCCAAATTGCCCGCTGCCGAAGCTGCCTTTCCCGAACCCGACCGCCGCCGCCGAATCGTAGCCGAAGTCACCCACGCCGAACTGCGCCATTCCCAGGCCCGCCTTGTCCTGACGATTCGGCCAGAGGGGGATCGGCACGGAATTCAGGGGTTCGGCATAATCGATCTGCCCCGTGCCGTGGTCGCAATAGACGTTGGCCGTTGCCTCGATCGGCAGCGTTTGACTGCGCAGGATCGTCAGCCGGACGCGTCCGCTGCCGGCGGGCGGCCGGCCCAACTCGCATGAGAAATCGAGGTGGGCCTCTTCGGGCGCAACGGCAATGACTTCGACGCGGACGGCCGTTTGAAACGAACTGGGCGTATGGACCACCAGTTGCCTCTGCTCGGCATCGAGCGTCGCCCCGGCCCAACGCCCGTTCACATAGACCTGATGGTACATCCCTGGGTGAGACGAATGCCAACTCACCAACGCCGTGCGCGAGACGGCGGCACAGCGACCGTCGGCGGCCACGCCGTCCGGCAGGACCAACACGCGAACATTCTCTATCCCAACGCGCAGCAAACGACATGGTGCTTATTCTCCCAATTGCGTGTACGCGATCTCGTACTCGACCACAATCCCCGGTCCGCCGGGGCGTTCACTCAGCGGCTGGAAGCTGTCCAGGCGCACGTTGTCGAATGTGCGCCGGTCGGCGGTCGTGAGTATATGCGTCCGACCGTCCAAAAACGCGGTGATGGCGTCCATCCGGGCCTGCAGGGCCGCCCGACTGGTCGCACGGAGCACACCAGTTTGTCGAATCGGACGTGCTCGTGCTCCCAGATCGATGCTCAGCACGCCGTCAAGTCCGGCGACGGTTCGCTCCAGTGCCGCTCGGCTGGGACTGCCGACGGTCATCGTCAGCTCCTGCTCGTCGAAGAGAGCTTGTCCATCCAACATCGTGTGCATGGCGGGTCCTTTCCTCGGTCAATCGCGCACCAGCCGGATCGCGCCGCCCACTCGGGCAACGTCGGCCACGCCGTCGGCGCCCAGATCGATCGTCAAATGGCATCGCTGCCTGGCCTTCTCGAAGAGCTGCTGATAGAGCCGGCTCTTACGTTGGAAGGACTCGCCGTCGGTTTGGCTCGACCAAGCTTCATAGATGGTGGAGATGACTCGGAGAACCGAGGCCCGACGTAGCCCCTCCGTGTCCAAGAGGTCCTCGACGCCGATTTCGCTGGATGGGTCGCCCGGCCGGATACCGAAGTATTCGGTCAATTGCAGGGCGGCGTCAATGGCTTGTGGCTCGAAGGTGCTCACCCGATAGGAGACATCGCGGGCCGCCGGTGGAGCAATGACCGGATCGGCGGCGTCCGCCCGGACGACCGAGACCGTCAATTGGGTCGAGGAGTCGACCGACACGATCTCGTAGGCCCCCTCCGGGGACCCGTCGGCGGACCTCAGGTAGATAACACCGCCCGCCTTGACCTGCGCGGCCATGAAGTCTATTCCGCCGGCCGTCAGAGTCGTATTCATCCAGCGTGGCCCCGGTTCCCATCGCCCGAACCTGCGACGGCCAGTGCAGCTCTCCGAATAACCCCGGCTCGCACTTCAGAATATCCACATCGTTCGAGAAAGTCGTCATGTCGATCTCCCGAGGGCGGATTCTGGATTGCGGATTGCAGATCTGTGGCGTGGTGCCAATCCGCAATCCGCAATCGCTAATCCGCCATGGTGGTTAGCTGGTCGCCAGGTTCCGAATCAGCCCGTGGGCTGCTTCGTTCCTCAGCTCGAGCGTGTACTCGCCGATCAGCTCGCCGCACTCGTAGTCGCCGGCGCTGGCCAGCGGCTTGAAGTGGAAGCTGCGCCCGGTCAGGGGCAGCACGCTGATCCGCGAGGAATCCAGGAGCAGCACCACATCGTGCGGCACCCAGCGCGTCGTCACGATCTGGCAGAGCCCGAAGTCGCTCTCATACTCGTTGATGTGATCGCGGAACGTAGTGTCCGTCGGCGCGTAGCGGCGGCTCGCGGAGCAGAAGGTGTTGATCTTGCGCTTCTGGAAACCGCCGACCGACGATCAGGTCGACGTGGGCGCTGCTGTTCTCCCAGATGCGGCGCAGGGCGTAATTGATCTTGGCCTCATCGAGGTCGCCGCCCGCCGGGAAGCCGCTGTCGCCCGTGCGGAAGACGTTGGTCGTGAGATGCGGGATGATGCCCTTCATGGTCCGCCGGGCCGTGTCGCTCCCTTGCGGATCGCTGGCAGGCCGGTCGCCGTTGATGATGGTGCTCTCCAGGTCCCGCATCAGCTCGCGCAGGCGGCCCGCCTTTTGGTTCTCCATCTCGTCCGCCAGAGCGAGCTGACGGGCGACCAGGTCGCTGCCGCTGACTTCAACGGCCGAGGTGAAAATCTGCGTGTAGTTGGCACACCGCACGCGATTCGTGAAGCGGACGCTCGGCATGTCGGCACCCTCGAGCGCCGCATTACTTCTACTGTAACCGTTTTATCCCGAGCCGCCGGGGTGAAGACGCGGCGGGAAGCGGCCCGTGCGCGCATGCCAATGGTAGATCCTGGTTTGTTCGTTGCGGAGGAGCACATCGTTGACCTCTTGCGCAATCTGTTGGGCGGTTGGGGCGGGGTGCCGCAACAACCGCGCCAAGATCGCCCGCATTTGCGGCACCGTCGCCGCGGGTGTTTTTTCCCCCCATCACCACCCGTTCCAAGTTCAGGAACCACAACGCCAGCAGAGACAACGTCATGTGGTGATGCCAGCCCACATAACTGCGAACCTCGTAGTGGTCCAGGCCGGCCTCGCCCTTGCCGTGCGCCAGCATCTGCTCCATCTGATGGCGGCGGGCGTGAGCCTGGACCCATTGCTCCAGGGGCCTCTCCTGAGGGGCCCACGCCAAGTGGTAACTGAGGTCCGGCTCGCTCTCGTCCGATTCCCAATGACGAATCACGATCAGCCACTCCTGCGGCCCCAAACGCTGGTCCTGACGGGTCCGCACCGCCGTCAGGACCGCTTGGACCCGGATCGGCCCTTTCTGACCGTCTTGGACGGTGAACTCCTGCCAGCGGGACACCGGTTGGGCCGCGGCCCAAGCATCCGCCCGTCGAAACGGCACTTCGCGCCGACGGGTCTTCTGGCCGGCCCGACGCGGCGGGCGGCGGCCTTGCAAGTCCCGCACCTGCGTGTTGCAGGGCACATCCAGCACGTAGGCTTCCTGCCGCTGCCGCAGCCCGGCCCGAAACGCCGCCACCCGACCAAACTCGTCATCGGCCGCCACCGCCTGGTGCGGAACCGTATCGCGCCTGACGGTCCAGCATGGCCAACGCCATCCGCCAGCGTTGCTGAAATTTCACGGCGGCCGGCACGTGACCTTCCTCCCGACGCACCCGATCGGCCGCCCAATCCTTCGGCAAATACAACTGCCGATCCAAGGGACCCTGCCCGCAACCGGTCGCATAAGCGAGGAACAACCCGACTTGGCAGTTCTCCACCTTGCCCAGCCGTCCGCACCAGGCCCGCTCCACCCCGCACGAATGGGTCCCTTTCTTGGGAAAAGCGCTGGGATCGAACACCAAAACGCCCTGCGGATCGCCCAAGGTCTCGACGACATGATGACGCAACTCGGCCATCACCGCCTCATCGTCCCACTTGCCGCTGCCGACGAAGAATTGGATGGGTTTACGGGGCACGCCATGCTCGCGGGCAATCGGCTCGGCCGTCTTGCGTTCCAGCCCACTGAGCAACCCTTCCACCACGATCCGGGCGTTGTGGCCCTGTTCCTTGCGATAGAACAGCGGCACATATCGTTCCAAGAACCGTCCCAGCCGCCGCCGACAACCCTGCACCTGATCCGCCGTCACCTCCGCGTCGGCCAGGAGCGCCTGGGCCTGCGGATGCTCCAACAACGACATCCCTGTCTCTTCGATGGTATCCATACCCCATTCATCGGCATTCTTCGCTCCGCCACTGCAGAAAATCGGTTACAGTAGAATTACCGAGGATGTTGAGGACCTGGTTGTCGGCCAGGTTTTCCGGGGTCGTGCCGCCATAGCCGCGCACGACCGTCAGCGCGTTGCCGTTGACCGTCGTGACCAGCATCAGCTCCTCGCTGCCCTCCACCTGGAGCTGGTCCCCGAGGCGGAACCGGCTCCCGTGGTCCACGTTGAATGTCGTATCGGCGGCCGCGTTCGTCCACGTCGCGTCGTCGATCGCGTCCTTGTTGGGCAGCAGCTCATCTTCGAGCCATTCGTGGCGCGGACTGGTCGCCTCGTGCAGCGGATCGCCGAGCATGTCCAGCAGCGGTGCCTCGAACGGCGAGACGATGTGGACCAAGTCCGCCACATCTTCCGCCAGTTCCGGCAGCGTTGTTCCCGCGGAGTACGTCGCTTTTCCCGTGAAAGCCATGTCTCTTTCTCCTTCCAAACGGTTTTGTAGTTTGTTCGGATTACGGATTGTGGATTTCGGATGGCGGATTCCCATCGCGGGTTTTCTTCTCTCCGCCCTCCGCCCTCCTCAATCGGCAATCACAACAAGTTTCTGCGCAGCTTGAGGTAGTGTTGCAGGTCCGCCCGGCGGCCCGTTTGGGCCGCCTTCTGGGCCGCTTGTTCGAGCGCCGTGGAACCGGCCACGCCACGGTCTTTCGCAGGGGCCGTCCGGCGCGGGGTGGCGGTCTCGGTCGGGCCGCCGAACAGATACGCCTTCTCCTTTCTCAGTTGGGCCACACAAGCGTCCATCTCCTCGTGGGGCGAGCGTCCCCGCTCGCCCTCCGTGGTCTTCTGGGAGGACGCACGCTCTGCCAGCCGCGCCTTGGCTACCAGGACGGCCGTCTCCAGATCGACCACGCCGGCGGCGGCCAGCTTGTGCGTCAGCTTCTGCTCCGCCTGCAGTTCGTCCAAGTCGCGCGACATCTCGGCGATCTTGCGATTGGCCTCGGCCAAGGGATCGGTCTGGCTCACCTGCGGATCTTCGTTTTCTGGTAATGGACTCGTGCTCATAGCATCTCCTGTCATCGAGGACCTCTTGTCATCTCTGCGGAACTCACGATTGTGGCGTGGTTTGATAACCCAGCTCTTTCAGCACCTGCTCGGCCGGGACACCCAGCTCCCGCTTGATCTGCGCCTCCTGGAGCTGCTCCATCGTGTCCTCGGGCATCGGACTGGCAAAAACAACCTCCACCTCCCGCTCCGCGTCGCTGGTTGCGTAGACGCCGGCGGTATCGAGGATGCGCAGGGCCATTCGGCAGATCCGCTTGAGACCTTCGCCATAGGTGTGCCGCTTACGCTCGTTCTTGCTGAGCATGCCCATGAAGGTCAGGCGCAGGGCCACGGCACTCGTGAGGTTGCCGAGCCGGTCTTTGAGGATGCCCACCAGCGCGGGGGTCACGTTGCTGGTCTTGTCCAGCGCCTCGCGAATCTCGGCGATATGGAGATCCTCGCTCGGGGCCGCGGCGTCGCCGCCGAATTCTTGAATGGAAGCGTCGGGATTATCCGTGTGCCACATCCGGCCGGGCGCCACGGGCTTGTCTTCAAAGCCCTCGATCCCCTTGCCGAGGTACATCTTGAACGACTGGAAGGTGATCCGGCTGGCCCGGTCGCTGAGCCGGGTATTGAGCTCGTCCTGCAAGGGAATCAGAGGCTCGACGTCGCTGACCCCCTCGTAGTAGTACGGCTGGGCGACATTCTGGATGTGCACCACCGGCAAAAAGCCCCACGGCAGGTCCCCTTCTGCGACCAGCTCTTTGTCTTCATACCGCTGCCAGTGCTCGGGCGAGGTGATCTCCGTCACGGCGACGACCTGGCGGCTGTCCGGCTGGTACCCCATTCCCCCCAGCAGGCGGGAAAGGAACGAGCCCCCGTGGCCCACGGCGTTTCGTCTCTGGTGGAAATGCTGCACGTAGTAGCGGATGACCCGGTAGTCATCCTCCTCCAGAACAGGCAGTGCTCTCGGTGCCTCGATCAGTTCCAGATCGATTGCTTGTGCCAGTTGCAGCACGGAGGAGAACGGAAGTGACGAACCGCCGGAGGAGGGGACCCCAAACGCGATTCATCGCGTTTGGGAACCCCGAAGAGGACCGCGTGGTGAGAGGATCACCGGGTCGCAGGAAACAATCGACGAACCCGTAGACACTTCCGAGCACCGCCATATCCTGGAAGAAACCGGGCCCGCCATTGGCCGCAAATAGCGCCTTTAGAATCGCTTCAATCTCTTCGCGCTTCCGGCCTTCGGCCGCCCGGGAGATCAGGTTGATCGGTTTGCCGAACAGGAAATCCGCCCCCGCGTTGATGCGCCAGGCGATATCGTTCTCGATAACGACTTCTTTTCTCTGGACATCGTTCAGGGCCCGGGCGCCGAACACGCCGGCTTGCGCACTGCGGGCCAGGCCGGTGATCCGCGCCGGCAGGCCGCACTCCTGGGCCTGGACATAGCCGCGTCCGGATTCATTGACCTTGCGTTCCGCGGCACCCCCGCCGACCAAGCGGACCAGCGGGTTCGTGTAGTAATCCCACAGCCGCCCGAAATGCTGTTGGATCGTCGCCGCCTGCACGTCCACGAGCCATTCGAGGAAGTCCGCGTCGAGTTGCTGATCGAAAACCGCAAGTTCGAATCCCATATTCTCGTTGCCCTTTCCGAGCGTGACCTGACGTCGATTTCGTCATCACATCTCGGGGACGCTCACGCTCATGCGTCCCTCTACCCTTGGGCAATGTTGCACAAACGCTCAGGTAATTCTGCGTCAAGCCGAGGGGCGAAATGCGCGTAAGTCCTGCTCAGGCAAGGAATAAAAAATTTTTTGCGTGGAGGGTGTTTTGGGGGTCGGAATTGTTGCACGAATTTTGCTATTCCTACTCGCCGCGTAGGAATAGTTCTGTAAAAAATGTTAGGTAGTACCGCAAAATATTACGCCAAAAATGCGGGTGGGGAGGAGATCCCGGAGGGAGGGTATAGAGGTGTGCGCGGCGTTCGAGGTGTCCGGCTACGGCCGGCGGTTGGATTCGGATCCCCACCGGCCCTGTTGCGCCGATGGGAGCCGTTCCCAAACGCGATTCACCGCGTCTGGGGTCCTCTCAGCAGGTCGATGTCTTCGCGCTGGAGAAGTTGAATGATCTCGGCCTCGGTAGGCAGGGCCTCGAGCGCGCCGAACTTCGTGCAGACCAGAGCTCCGGCGGCGGAGGCGAATTTGACGGCTTCACGCAGGTCATATTTGACGGCACAATACGCCGCGAGGGCGCCCGCGAAGGCCTCGCCACTGCCGGTGCGGTCCACCACCTCCACGTCGAACGCCGGGATATGGTCGGCCCCGTTGCGGTCCACGATCACACAACCGCGCGGGCCCATCGTGAGGACCGCGCAGCGAGCGCCGCGCGCGACCAGGTCGGATCCGATCATCTTGGCCGTGCGGATGTCCGCACCCGACTGGTCGGCGATCTGGGCGGCACTGGCCAGATTGCAGACCAAGACATCCGCCGAAAAATACTCGGAAGGCAGATCGGGACCTCCAAATGCCGCACGGCGCGTGGGAGAACTCTCGGCGCCCGGCTGGCCGGTCTGCTCAATCGGCCGGGCCGGATTGAGAATCACCGGCGTGCGATGCAGGTTCGCGCAGTGGATCGCCGCAATGATGGCTTCTTGAGGCAGGCAGCCATGGATCAGGCACACCTTCGCTTGCGCAATGCGTTCCTCGGCCACTTGGATGTCCGCCGGCTGCAAGGCGCTGTTGGCCCCGGTGTAACGGCAGACGGCGTTTTCACCCTCCGCATTGACGAGCGTCACAATGACGCCGGTATTCTTCGCCTCGGCGAAGAAGACGTACTCGGTGTCCACCTTGTACTCCCCGAGGCTCTTGAGGGCCATCTGAGCGAACGCATCGCCTCCGACTTTGCTGATCAGGGACACGTCGCAATGACACAGGGCCGCTTGGACGGCTTGAATCGGGCCGGGACCGGCCACCGCGCAAGAGAGTGCGGAGCCGCCCAGTTGCTGGCCCGGGGCGGGGATTTGAGAGCACCGGACCGCCAAGTCGATATAGGTGCCACCAACGACAACGACCTTGGGACTCCGTTCCGGCATATCCATCTTCGGCAACTCCTTGGGGCCCCGACGCCCTGGAGGGTTCCCAAAGGCGATCAATCGCGTTTGGGGCACCATCACGTTTCGGAGCCTTCTCCAGACACGCAATATAATACCGCCACCGTGCCGCTGCAACCTTTTTCGGACGCTCCCGGCGACTTACCTGTGCGGCGACGGCGGGACCCCAAACGCGATATTTCGCGTCTGAGAGGGCTCCCGAGCGCGATTCGTCGCGACGCGGGAACCCAGAGATCGTCATTCCGCTCGTTGCCGCACCAGCCAGTGCCTGATAACGGTCACGATGTATTGCACTTCTCGGTCGGATAAGGCCCGGCCTTTAGGGATGTTATGCCATTTTTCGAGGCAACCGCGACAGCAGGTGCCGGTGGCGTGCTGCGCGAGGAAGACCGGGTGATTCCGCATGGGCGTCTGCCGGCCATCGTTGGCGATCGTCGCTGGGGCCAGCCGCTTCTCCACGAAGTCGCGCGCGTGAACGAGGACCGTCTCCAAACCCTTCTCGCGCAGATAGGCTGCCTCCTTGTCTCGGAGCCGGAAACGACGGCGGAACTCCGAGCGTTCCAACGCCACGAACAGTTCGTCCAGATCACGCATGCGCCTTTTGCAGGATATCCGAGGACAAGTGTTTCAGCAACTCCCGGGTCAACGCGTCGCCGCCCTCGACGGTGACCTTGACCGTGGAACGTCCCGGGTAGATGGGCAGAACCTGCACCAGCACGCCGCGCTCGGCCAGCGATTTGCCGAACAGCCACTGGCCCTGGTCGGTACTGCCCGTCCGAACGACCTGGACACCCGCATCCTTGAACGCCTGCTCGACCGCCGGCACGATGTCGGTGGGTTTCTTCTCCAGGGCGAACTCCTCGCTCGGCCCCCCGACCGTGGGCGGCATCAGCCGGCCCTCCTCCTGCATCTGCTCCGTGAGCTCGGTCGGCTGGTTGCCGGCCCCTTCACACCCGGCCAGAGCCAAACCTGCGACGAACACCGTCTCATAGCACCAATTCCATTTTGCCTTCATCGGATATCTCCATCAAAACACCCCGATCATAGCCGTCCCCCCGCTCCCCAATCAAGATTGTGACATTATAAGGAAAAATTTCGCCTGCCGTAAGCTATTTACTGAACGTACTTTGCGCCTCACCTGCAAATATTTTTGATATTCACAGAACAAAAATCATTGACAAGCTCCGGCTTGTTGGTAAAATCACAGCATCAGTGCTTGTTTATACAACACACAAGCGGGATGTAGAAGCGCTGGTCGTCAATGGCAAAGCGGCTCGCTTTCGGAGTTGGGAGCATGGGACGATGGAACAGTCTTGGGGCGGAGGAGCGTCGGGAGCCGGCGGAGTGGGACGTCGAACGCCTGCCGGCCCGACGGGACGTGGCGGAGGTCTTGCGGGAACGCGTGGATCTGCTGGACACCGAGGAGCGGGCCCTGCTGAGAACTTACTTGGAGGCAGGCAGTAGTTTTGACGCGATCGCCCGGCTGACCGGAATGAATCGCTCGACTGTCTGCCGCCGGATTCACCGGTTGATCCGTCGGCTCTCGGACGAAACCTACGTCCTGTGCGAAGCCGACCGCACGCGGTTCCCCACATCGGAGCTGGCGGTGATTCGGGATTACTTCGTGCGTGGTTTCTCCCTCAAGCGCATCTGCCGGGATCACGATCTGGGTTACTACCGTGCCCGCGCGATCATCGAGAAGGCCCGTCACTTCGCCCGCCGGGCCCAGACCACCCAGGGGGAGGGGGAGAGGGAGAGGTAGAGGATGATGGCGCATCAGCACCGCGTGCCGTCTTTCATTCACAGAGGAAGGGACTATAGCGATGGCGATATACCAAGTAGAGAAGCGATTTTCCTGGCAGGGTCCTCTCAGCGAGAGGGCGGTTCAGATCTGTCGGATGTTCGGCCTGACAATCGATCGGCTCACGGACCGGGCGGCCACGCACCGGTGCCGGGTTGATATCCGGCCGGGCGACATTGTGTACCTCACCGGGCCTTCCGGCGCCGGCAAAAGCGTGTTGCTGCGGGAGCTCGAGCGGTGCGTCTCCGCCGCGGAGGCGATCAACCTGGCCGGTATTGAAGTGCCCGGGGACAGGACCGTCGTGGACTGCTTCGACAGCGACGTGGTCACGAGCCTGCGGACGCTCAGCACGGTCGGATTGAGCGATGTCTTCTCCCTTTTGAATCGGCCCTGCTGGCTCAGCGAGGGGCAGCAATATCGCTTTCGCCTCGCCCGGGCGCTGACGGCCGGCAGGCCGTTTCTCTTTGCCGACGAGTTTTGCAGCGCCCTGGACCGGGTCACGGCGGCCACCGTGGCGTTCAACGTCCACCGGCTGGCCAAACACCGCGGGACGACCCTCGTCCTGGCGTCCAGCCGTAACGATATCCTCGTGGACCTGGCCCCGGACGTGCTCATCGTCAAGGACTTCTCCGGTCCGGCGGACGTGGTCTACCAGAGAGGAAGGCGGGAGGAAGTGTGATGTATGAAGTTTGATGTTTGATTGAAAAAACCATGCGATGCGAGTCCCCAATCAAAAATCTATCACCAAAAACTGAACTTCTCCGGAATCGGAGGGCACTACCATGCATGTGTGTTCCGTCCATCAGGAGCTTGAGCTCGTCGCCGGCGACCTGAGCGACTACCGGCTGCTGGCCCCGTACCATTATCGCGACAACCGGCCGGGGGCCGTCAAGGCGGTCTATACGATGAGGCCCCAGTCGCCGTTGGGAACGCTCGGCCGCCGGCCGGCCGGGGTTATCGTGTACACGATGCCCAACCCGCGCATCGAGCTCCGCACGCTCGCGACGAACGGCGCCTTCAGCGGGCTGGACCGGCAGACGGAGCTGGAATTGCTCAACCGCCACGTCCGCTGTATCGCCCGGGTGATCGTCGAGCCGCGGTTCCGCGGCATCGGCCTGGCGGTCCGCTTGGTCCGCGAGACGATGCCGCTGCTGGGCGTTCCTATCATCGAGGCGCTCGGCGTCATGCCGCGGGTGAACCCCTTCCTGGAGCGGGCGGGTCTGAGGTCGTACGCGCCGCGGGTCCCCGTCGAGCATGTGGAGCTGTTGGAAGCATTGGGCGCTGTGGGGATCGCCGAAGATGATCTCATCGATCCCCAAGCCGTGCAAGAAAAGCTCCGCCGGTTGGCTCGACCCGCCGGTGAGTTCATCGAGACCCGGATCCAGCGGTTTCTCAAGAGCCATGGGAGCCGCAGGACGATGCCCGCCGCGATCGAACGAACACGGTATATCTTGGGCAAGCTGACGCATCGCCCCGCCTACTACATCTGGTTCAACCCCGACAAGAAGGCCACGTGGCCTTGTTGTCCCGAGTGGAAGGCCAAAAAACACACAAATAGGAGGTTAGATAATGGTGACTACGAAGATCAAGCAGATTTCATTGGATAAGCTGGTGCCGCATCCGGGCAACCCGAACCGGATGAGCCGGACGAACTTCGACAAGCTGGTTCGGAACATCGAACGAACCGGCCGGTATGAGCCGCTCGTGGTGCGACCCTGGGCCGGGCGCCGCGGCTTCTTCCAAATCATCAGCGGTCATCACCGCTGCCAGGCGCTTCGCAAGCTCGGCCGTAAGACCGCCGAGGCCGTGGTTTGGAACATCGATGACAAAGAGACCGATCTCCTGCTGGCCACGCTTAACCGTCTCGGCGGGCGGGACGCGCTGGACCAGAAACTGACTTTGCTGCGGCGGCTGAGTGCCACCGTAGCGCTCCGCAAACTGGCCCAATGGCTGCCCCAGACCAGCGGACAACTGGAGCGACTCGTCCACCCCACGGCACCGACGCAAGCGCCCCAGACCAAGTGGCCGGCGTTTGCCATACCGATGGTCTTCCTGGTGAAGCAGGCCCAGGAACGTCAAATCGAGCAGGCGATCGCGCGGGCCAGCGTGGGCCTTCCGGACGGGCAGACTCGGGCGGTCCGGCGCGCGGCGGCTTTGATGCTCATCACTCAGCGCTTCCTGGATCAGGGCGGACCCGGGGCCGGCACCAGTGACATCGCCGCGAGGCTGGCCAAGCCCGCGGTCAGGTAGGCCTGAGAATCCCCATTCCCACGCCTGGGGACATGCTTACTCGCGCCCCCGGCCCGGCCGCGCGCTCTTTGACAAGTCCATAGAGGTTTTGCATCTGATTCACACAGATGAGGGCCGCGGGAGTCCGCCTGCAGCCCGTGGGCGGACTCCCGCGCTGCCGCAGCGCGAGCTACTGGGTAGGGTGCTGGCCTTGGTTTCCCTGCTACGAGTCGGGATCGGCGGCCTGCGGAGGATCGGCGAAGCCCATCTCGAGGGCACGTCGAATGAGGTCCACCAGGCCGGTGGCCTGAAGCTTCCGCATGATGTTCTTGCGGTGCACATCGACGGTTCGTTTGGAGCGATGCAACTCGGTGGCAATGTCGAAGCTGGTCCTGCCGGCCAGAATCAGTTGCAGGACTTGGGCCTCCATCTGAGTCAAGGTCCTGGGCCGGCGGCGTGCCGACGCGTCGACGCACGTCAACTGCAGACGCACGGCCGCGAGCAGCCGCTCTGGCAGCACAGGCTTATCCAGACAATCTCCGGCCCCCGCGGATCGCTTTGATGGCGCAGGGGACCGCTGCATGCCCAACGATGGCCAAGCTCGATACCCAGGGTGCCATGCGTCTCGCTTGTTCGAGCGTCTCCAGCCCTGCCGCCTCACAGCCATCCAAGTCAATGACCAGCAAATCGCAGGGTCTGGCGCTGAGCTTATCGAGACATTCCTCGCGCGTGGAGAACCCACTGATCAATGCCTCCTCCGGTGGCAGCAACGTCTCCAGCATGGCCCGAAATTCAGGCTTCTTTTCACAGACGTAGATGCGTTTATGGGGTCGACCTGTCATTGTTCGAGTCGCACCTGCAACGATACCCTGCGTTATGCCTTGTCCACCGCCGCTATCCGGCACGTCCATGCGCAGGACGCTTGTCGGCGGAGACTCTCTTTGCCCCAAGCTAATCCGGCGCAGTCCCACCGGTGTCGAACCTGAGCTGAGGGCCCATCCAGCAAAAACAAAGCGCCTTTACTACGGCGATTGTCACCTACCGAATGTTGATGAAAAAATGAGTATTTTTTCGCATTTTTTCTCTCCAGCGAACTCCCGCACAACCTAACCGGTTCGCCCAAAGGTTCCTTGCCTTCGCAATGGTATCGAGGCTTTTAGATTTTCCTATCCGTACAAATACGTATTTTTGCACCGAAACCGATCTTTTCTGCATCGGAACGCGGGCAAATTGGGCCGGACAGAAAAAATAGGGTATGGGACGCCCCCGGCTTTCAGACACGATCCTCCACGCTTGGGCCGCCCTTCTGGCCGGGGGTCAATCCTGTTTTCTCGCTCGCCTTTCCATTTGAGCCCGAGAGATGAGGGTGGTAAGCCCCCGCGGCGACAGACGCAGCAGGGCATGAACCATAAGTTTGTTCAAGAGTCCCGGCACGACGACCGTTTTACCCGCAAGCATCGCCTTATACCCAACTTCGGCGATTTTGCGAGCTGAAGGCGTCTTCGCCAGGAATCCGAGATCTTGCATACGAGCCCGCTCGAAGAACTCGGTCTCCGTCGGTCCCGGGCACAGGACAGTCACGCGGACGCCTGTCCCGGCCAGTTCATTGGCAAGAGCCTCGCTGAAAGAGATAACGAAGGCCTTGCTGGCATAGTAGACGGCGTGCAGCGGGCCGGGCAGAAAGCCAGCCATCGACCCAACGTTCAAGATCCGCCCGCCGCCGTGCCCGATCATCTGGGGCAGGAAGAGCCGGGTGAGGGCCGCCAAAGCGACGATATTGACCTCGATCATAGCCTCATTCATGGCCCAATCCAACTCGTGAAAGAAGCCTCGGTACCCAAAACCGGCGTTATTCATCAAATAATCGACCCGCAGGCCCCGTGACCGGACCTCATCGTAGACCTGTTGCGGGGCTTCGGATCGACTCAGGTCCCTCGGCAGTACGTGCACGGCCACACCGTGCGCTTGCTCCAATTCGCTCTTGAGCGATTCCAACCTTTCCTGCCGCCGGGCGACGACGATCAGATCGCCCCCGTGTTCCGCATGAATTCGCGCCAGCTCGGCCCCGATGCCGCTTGAGGCACCGGTCACTAACGCCGTCTTTCTGTCACCCGCTGTAATCTTGTTCATGTTTCAATCCCACCCGATTGTAGGGGACGGGGAGGATCGCGGTCAATCCGCAGAAACACGCATTTCTGAGCACAGGTACGACTATCCCAGAGTGGAGGAAATCTCTATGACGAAAACGACTTCATTACCAGAAGACGCGAGGGTAAATTGTGACACCGCTGGGGCGGCGGACTGGTATGAAACGCTCCGCCGGACGCGGCCGCGCACGCAGGAGGATCTTGGGAACTACGTGAAGGTCTTTCTGGGCGTCGCGGTGCCCGACCAACGGATTTGTCCGGAGCACAGCAGCCCGATGGACTATCTGTGGCACAGTTTTTCCGGCGATCGCGGCCCGACCGGCACGTGCCCCATTCGCAACGCCGACGCCGTGGTTTGGGCCAATCGCGGGGGCGGCAAGACTGAATTGGCGGCAGTGGCGACATTGCTCGACGCGCTCTTCAAGCCCCATTGCCAGATCCGCATCCTGGGCGGTTCGGGCGAACAGTCCGGCCGGATGTATGAGTACCTGACCACGTTCTTTCATAAGGGCTTTGAAGGCTCCCTGGCCGGTCCCGTCCTCAAGGGCAAATGCCGGCTGGCCAACGGCTCGGCGGTGGAAGTACTCACCCAATCGGCGACCAGCGTGCGCGGCACCCATGTGCAGAAGCTGCGTTGCGATGAGGTCGAACTGTTCGATGAAGACGTGTTCGCGGCGGCCAAGTTCACGACCCAGAGTACCAACGAGATCGGCGCGGCGATGGAGCTGATCAGCACGATGCACCGGCCCTACGGCCTGATGCACAAGGAAGTCGCCGCGGCGACGCGGGCGGGCGTGCCGGTCTTCAAATGGTGCGTCTGGGAGACGATTGAGAAGTGCAAGGAGCGCAACTGTTCTCAATGTCCCCTTTGGAGCGATTGCCAGGGTCGAGCCAAAGCCGCCGGCGGCTATCTGAAGATCGATGACTGCATTGCGCAAATGCGTCGCAGCAGCCGGGCGGGCTGGGAGTCGGAGATGCTGTGCATCCGGCCCGCGCGGGACAATGTCGTCTTCGGCGAGTTCGACCCCGTGTTGCATGTCCGGCCTGTGGATTACGACCCGAGCTTGCCTCTGTATCGCACGCTCGATTTCGGCTTCGTCAATCCGTTCGTGTGCTTGTGGATCCAGGTGGATCGCGCAGGCACGGTGCGGGTGATCGACGAGTACATCCGCAGCCGGGCGACCATCGATGTCCACGCCGGCGAGATCAAGGCCCGCACACCCTGCCCGTCGGAGCAGGTGGCCGCCACGTTCTGCGATCCGGCGGGCGCCGGCCAGAATGACGTCACCGGCACGAGCACCGTGCGCGAGCTGCGTAGCCTCGGCATCGTGACGAAATACCGCCGCAGCACGATCCTCGAAGGCATCGAGCTGATCCGCCGGGCCATTCGCTCCGGCGACGGCAAGAGTTCGCTCGTGATCTCACCGAACTGTCCTCGTCTGATCGAGGCGTTGCAGTGTTATCACTATCCCGACGCCGGCCGGGCTTCCGGCGGAGAATTGCCGCTCAAAGACGGCGTCTACGACCACCCCCTCGACGCGCTGCGCTACTTCTTTGTCAACCAACTGCACGCCACGCCAACCATCACCCGGCGATACTGAGTGATTCTGGATTGATGACGTGTGTGGCCGGCCAGTGATTTGCAGTCAGCAAGCGATGGATTAGTTCGTATAGGGCCCTCAAAAAACATGTCTCGTAGCGGGACACTGCTCCTTGACAACTGAATAGACCCGAACCATAATCCCGACCAGCCGTAATGCTTGAGCGGTCAAATATTCAAGTGGACACGGTTATCGGTCGATGGTATAATATGACAATGCCAAAGCGGTCAAGGAAGAAAGTGGACCTGAACCGCCTTGCCAAGTCGATAGTCGATCAAGCTACCACGAATGAGCAGTTGCAGGAGAAAGCCATTGAAGAGGGCAAGAATCCTGCTGCCGTCTCGCTCGGGCGGCTTGGTGGCCTGAAGGGCGGCAAGGCGAGGGCAGAGAAACTGTCTGCCGAACAGCGCAAGGAGATTGCACGGAAGGCAGCTTGCGTGCGCTGGGGTACTACGCCGGATTGATCCTGGCTGGTGAACGAGAGGGGATACGATGGAACAGCCGAAGGCTGCAAGTCCTGGTAATGCGCCGCAAGTGGCCGAACCGATAGTTTCATATTCATCTATCCTCGAAGAACACGACGTGGCGCGCGCTCAGCAGCAAATGCGGGCGGGCTTGTTGAGGGAGATTGCCTCCTCTACCTTCAATGATGATGACAGCCCCAATGCAGTCATAGCGCATCTGTCCAAGACAGCTCTCTCGAGTGAAGATATACCGGTGTTGGGAAATGTTCTTCTCGCGCTTGGGGATGTAAAAACCCTGAACCTGATTATCCATAGCCCTGGCGGTGACGGGATGGTTGTCGAGAAGTTTGTTAGCCTGTGCCGTGGCCAGTGCCAGCGATTCCGGGTGCTGGTGCCGAACGAGGCCAAAAGTGCGGCAACGCTCATAGCTCTTGGTGCCGATGAGATCGTCATGGGGCCACAATCTGAACTCGGCCCAATAGATGCCCAGGTGAGAATCGTTGTTAGTAATGTCCCCCGATTTATTTCGGCTCAGTCCTACATTGATGCGAGGGACAACCTCCTGAAGCAATACACCGAGCAGGTGAGTAAGGGGGAAAACACGGGCGCGACAATGCAAATGCTGGCCACATTAGACCTTCCTTTTGTTGCCGAGTGTGAGCACCTCATGGAATTTGGCCGAGAGGTGGCAAGGAAATTCCTGAACGGTCACATGTTCAGGACAGCACACAATAGGGCTGCCAAGGTGAAAAAAGTGGTCGATACAATGTCGTCAGTCAAACGTTTCAAGGTACATGGGCGTACCATAAATGGCCAACTGGCAAGAGAACTTGGTCTGAAAGTGGATCTGCGTAGTGCTGCCGATGCCTTCTGGCAGAAGATATGGCAGTACTATACGCGAGCGGATATGGCTTTGGGGCGCGCGGCAGGAACGAAGTTGTTCGAGACTGAGCATGAGTTACTGATGGCGACACCAGCAAAGGCATAAAACTCGGAAAGGAGGACACCTATGTCGGATAAACAAAAAATCAAGAAAGACACGAGCAGTGCCGGACGAGCCGCTGAGCTCGCGAAGGAATTTCCGAAAGAAGTCAAGCTTGCCGCTGAGGCGATGGAGCGAACGGCGCGTTATCGCAGGACTCTGGTAGTCGAGGAGACTCAGTACGGATATGAGAAGATTTTTTGAGGCGTCTCATTTTTCCGCTTGACTTTACTTGACCACTCAAGCATGATGGTCAGTATGAATAGACTGACTAAGGAAGAGCGTGTTCGTGTGATAGTAGCCCTCGTTGAGGGCAGTTCAATTCGGGCCACCGTGTGAATGACTGGCATAGCCAAGAACATGGTGGCCAAATTGTCGTGTGGCATCGGGAAAACCTGCGAGTGATACCTCCACCACCGAGAGGAGAACGCGGGCGGAGGATCTGGACTCCTCTATCGAGCCAGACTTGTTCACCTTCGGCAACCACGATGCTGTGGCGAATGCGTCCTGTGCAACGGCGATGCCAGGAAGTTCACTCGCACTGAGATTGACCTTCATCAACTCTGATGGAAGCTGTCACCGTGTCGCAGGCCTCTTGAATCCGCAATCCGAAATCCGCAATCGGATTACGGTTTCATCGCCCGGTTGTAGAGGTAGAGATCGTCGGGCAGGCCGGACCGGAAGGTGCCGGGGGCGAACGCGCTGCCGGCACCGATGTTCAGACCGTAAGTCGCTCCGACATGGCATGTTGCTTTCATCTGCTCCCTCCCTTTCGCTTGGCTCGTGCGGATGGGCGGCGATACCGAAGTTGGGTGTTGCCGCCCGCCGCCGGGCCGGTCTACCCGTCGAGACACCGATAGCGGGCGCTGCCAAGTCATCCTGCGGAGAACGGGGCTATGGAACCTCATCTTTCCCCGCGCTTATGTATATACCCTACCTTGCCTGCCTTCAATTGTCAACGGATTTCCGGTGGGTTCACGGCGGCAGAGGTCGCAGCATTTGAAATTGAAATGCCGGCCCCCGGGGTGTACACTGGGGACTTGCGTGGGCAACTGGGTTGGGGTCCCCCAGGGCGAAGTGCCGCACTTGGGATCCCGGTTCGAAGGAGTCAGGATGAAGATTGCGTTGGGTACGGACCACGCCGGGTATGAGCTTAAGGAACGCATCAAGGCGCACTTGATCGAAAAGGGGCACGAGGTTAAAGACTTCGGGACCAACTCGACCGAGTCCTGCGATTACCCGGATTTCATCTATCCGGCGGCCTTGTCTGTCGCCAAGGGCGAGTGCGACCGGGCCATTGTCATGGGCGGCAGCGGCAACGGCGAGACGATCGTTGCCAATAAAGTCCGCGGCATTCGCTGCGCCATCTGCTGGAGCGAGGAAGGCGCCAGGCTCAGCCGCGCCCATAACGACGCCAACGCCATTTCCATCGGCGCCTGGACGGTATCCCCCGAACTGGCCTTCAAAATGATCGACATTTGGATCGCGACACCTTTCGATGGCGGCCGACATGCCCGTCGGGTCCAGAAGATCGCGGCTCTTGACAAATGCTCGCTGGAGCCCTTCCCGGCCAAGAGGAAGTAGAGTGAGCCGTGCATGCTTTCTCCCATCGGAGGGAAACGCCCTTGCCGTTGGGGAGGTAGTCATGAGAATGCGCAAACGAACAGGTGTGCTGGTAGCTTGTGTTTTGGCTATCACCTGCGGCGCTTCCTTCGCGAACGCCGACACGGCGATACGCCTCGTCGAGGCGGAGAGCTTCGAGGACCCGGGCGGCTGGGTCGTAGACCAGCAGTTCATGGATCAAATGGGCTCACCCTTTCTGCTGGCGCACGGCCTGGGCGTACCGGTTCAAGATGCCGTCACGACCGTGACGCTCCCGGCAGCGGGCCCGTACCGGATCTGGGTCCGCACGCGGGATTGGGCCACCAAGCCGGAGGACAGAAGACAGAGGACAGAGGACAGGGCTTCGGGCACGTCCGCTCTGGGGACCCAAACGCGAAAGGAAGCGTTTGGGGGCCCCATCCGTCCTCCGTCGTCCGTCATCGGTCCTCTGGCAGCGGGCCGGTTCCAACTGCTGATCGAGAAGAAACCGCTTGGTGTCACATTTGGAGCGGAAGACGCCGCGTGGCACTGGCAGGATGGCGGCATCGTTGAAATCCAGAATCGGCAGGTCAAGCTCGCCCTGCACGATCTGACGGGCTTCGATGGCCGCTGCGACGCGATTTTGTTCTCCCAGAACCAGGGCTTTGTCCCTCCCGAGCAAGGCGAGGCCCTGGCCACGTGGCGCCGCGAGGTCTTGAGTCCGCCGCAGACGGCAGAGAACGCGGGGCGATTCGATCTCGTTGTAATCGGTGGCGGCATGGCGGGGACTTGCACAGCCGTGTCGGCGGCTCGCTTGGGACTCCAAGTGGCGCTGATCCAGGACCGGCCCGTCCTCGGCGGCAACAACAGCTCCGAGATCCGCGTGCACCTCAACGGCCAGATCAACTTGCCGCCCTACCCGCACCTGGGAGACGTGGTCAAAGAACTGGATCCCGACAATCGCGGCAACGCCCAACCGGCCGCTTTCTACGATGATGAAAAGAAGCTGCAAATCGTGCGGGCGGAACCGAACATTCATCTATTCCTCGACATCCACGCCTACCAAGTGGAGAAGGATGGCAACCGGATCGTTGCCGTGATCGGCCGCCAGATTAGGACGTCGAGAGATCTCCGCTTCGCGGCCCCGCTCTTCGCCGATTGCACGGGCGACGGCACCATCGGTTTCCTCGCGGGCGCCGAGTACCGCATGGGACGGGAGAGTTGGGAGCAGACCGGTGAGACCCTGGCCCCAAAGGAGCCGGACAAGATGACAATGGGGGCGTCGGTACAGTGGTACTCGATCGAGACGCCGGAGCCGAGCCTGTTTCCGGAGTGCCCTTGGGCCTTGAGTTTCACGGAGGAAAGCTGCGAGCACACGACGCGGGGCGATTGGAATTGGGAGACCGGCCTGAACAAGGACCAGATCGCCGACTTCGAGTCGATTCGGGATCATGGCCTGCGAGCCGTCTATGGCAATTGGGCCTTCCTGAAGAACCACAGCAAGGACAAGGCCAAGTACGCGAATCGGCAACTCTCGTGGGTGGCCTATATCGCGGGCAAGCGCGAGTCGCGGCGGCTCGTGGGTGACGTCGTGCTGACCCAGCAGGACGTGCAGGAACAGCGCGAGTATCCAGACGCCTTCGTTACGACCACGTGGTCGCTCGACCTGCACTACCCCGATCCAGCGAACTCGAAATTCTTCCTGGGCGAGGAATTCAAGACCATCTGCAAGACCCCCGCGATCAAACCCTATGCGATCCCGTACCGTTGCTTCTACTCGCGGAACGTCGAGAACCTGTTCATGGCGGGTCGCGACGTCAGCGTGACGCACGTCGCCCTCGGCACGGTTCGCGTGATGCGGACCTGCGGCATGATGGGCGAGGTCGTCGGCATGGCCGCCTCGCTCGGCAAGAACCACAACACGAATCCTCGCGGCGTCTTCGTCGAACACCTGCCCGAGCTCAAGGAATTGGCCACCCGCGGCATCGGCAGGTAGCGTGCGTACCATGCGCCGCTTCATCCGACAGAGAAGAATGGTGCGTGGTACACACTTACGGGGCTAAGGTGATGAACATGAGGCTTAGCAGAAGACGTGTGATTGCGGGCATTGTCGCCCTCGTCCTGCTCGTCCTGGCTGTCTATGTTGTACTCCCCTCGGTGGGATTCCTCGTGGGAGTCGTCGTATTCACGAGGAAATGGTCGCAGCAAGCAGCACAGGGACAAAATCATCTATTCTTTGAGACGGACTACCAGGAGCTATTGGCTGCCTGCCGGGAGCTCTCCAAGCGAGCGGCAGCCGGTGAGATGCGGGACGGGCAGTACCGCGTTAACCTTGGTCAGCGCGACCCCGAGACCCTGTCCTTCCCGCAGGTGATTCTGGACCTTAAACCCTCGTGCGTCTATACGAATTGGCATGGAGACGGCGAGGTGGTGATCGAGTTGTTCCCGGGGCCTGAGTGGCTCGGTGTCACCGCATTCCCCGAGGGCAGCGAAGGGCATGGTTCTGTGAAGCTCGTCGAGGGGCTTTGGTACTTCGATCCGCGCTACCGACACAACCGACCGAAGTATGTGGCATGGATCAATGACATGGTGGAGAAAGGACGCCAGTTGCGCGCGCCGTGTGCCAGCGCAGCCACAGGCCACGCAAGAGAAATGACACGTCGGATGACAACATACCGCCGATCATCCATCTCGGCTGGCCCGCTTCATCTCGTCGAGTTCCTGGATGCGGATGGCGGCGGGGCCGCGGAGGGGGAAGTGCATCATGTACACGCTGGAGACGCCGATGTTCTCCTGCCAGCCGTAGTCGCAGTCGCGGCGGCCGCGGAATCTGTTGTACGTGACCTTGCCCACGAAGCACACGACCCTGGGTTTGTAGGTCAGAATTGCCTCCACGGTCCGTTCGACGCCGGCCTTCTCCTCGCCTTTCTTCAATTCGGTGACCTCGCGCGTCGGCCGATCGACCAGATTGATGAAACTCAGGCGGTACTTGGGCAGAAATCTCTTGTCGTATATTTCCTTTAGGCCGCGATCCGTTCGCAGGATGTTCTCGTCCTCGTGCAAGAGTCCCGCCCGGTTGAGCAGATACCAGAAGGTCTTGTTGTTGGAGAAGGGTACGCCCCGGCGATACGAACCGGGATGCGGATTGATCCCCACGAAGAGGATTCTCACGTTCCTGGCGACTCGGTACTCGATCATAGGCTCTCTTGGGTTGCAGGTCGTTCGTCCCTTCGACATGCTCAGGGCAGCCGCGTAGGATGGGCTTTAGCCCATGCAGGTGGTCTCGGCATCATCGGACAGGGGCAGCATGGGCTGCAAGCCCATCCTACATGAGGTTCGCCCCGGGGGCGGGTGGCCACACGTCATTTTGTGCCTGCCCCGACGGGAGCCTTCGCGGCGGGCAGGCGACCGATGAGATCGTGCGGCTGGAATTCCTGCCGGGCCGCGATCAACGAGCGGGCGGCCTCGACCTGCTCCCAGACGTCCCACGAGAGCACGCCCCGCACCCGGCCCTGTTTGAGATAGTAGATGACGCCCTTGTGATACGGCTCCTCCCAATCGACCACGGTTTCCAGGCGGGCGTCGAGGTCGCCCACGGCTTCGTAGCCCAGCTCAAAGAGGTCGGAATAGAAGTACGGCAGGTGGTGATAAGGCTGGGCGTCGCCCGCCATGTTTCGGCCCGCCACCCGGCCCATCGTGTTGGCGTTGTCCTCGTGCTCCACGCGGAGGTACTTGCCCATGGCCGGGTTGAAGAACAGGGCCACGTCGCCCGCCGCATAGATGTCCGGCCGGCTCGTGCCGCAGAACTCATCCACCATGATGCCGTTCTCCACTTGCAGGCCGGCCTGTCGCGCCAGCTCGACGTCCGGATCGATGCCGATCCCGGCGACAACGCAATCCGTGACGATCTGCGCCCGCTGGCGGTGGACAGGACGAATTGCTCGCCGCGCTGCTGGAGGTTCGTGACCGATTCCCCGGGCAGCACCTCGACGCCCTTTTGACGATAGAAATCGTTGAGAAACTCCGACAGCTCGCGTGGGAACATCCGGCCGCAGATGGCGCTGCCCGGAAAGAGCATCGTGACCTCTTTCTCGTTCATGGCCAGGGCGGCGGCGATCTCCGAGCCGATGAACCCGCCGCCGATGACGGCAAACCGCCGGCGTTGCTCCGCCGTCGCCCAAAGCCGCCGGAAGTCCTCCGCCGTGCGATAGTAGATGATCAGGTCGCCGCCGAAAGGCAGCCGGCGCGGCTGGCCGCCGGTAGCCAGAAGCAACTTGTCATAAGTGTAGGTATCGCCCCGATCGTCCGTGACGCGCTTATCCTGCACGTCGATCGTCTCGGCGCGGCGGCCGAGATGGAGGTCCACGTTGCGGTCTTGCGTAGGACGCCAAATGCTGTCGAACGGCTTGCCCTTCCAGAGGCCCTTCGTCAACGGCGGCCGATTGTACGGCGGGTCGTGCTCCGCTCCGATCAGTCCGATCGTGCCGTCGGCGTCCAGCTCGCGAATCCCCTGGGTCGCCGCATCGCCCGTCATTCCGCCGCCGATGATCAGATACTTGTACTCTGCCATAGCTCTCCCTTTCACGTTGCCGCACGCACTTCCGCAGTCCTTCTCCGCCTGCCACGTCGGTGGGCTGTGCTTTCGGATACGTCCGCCCTGCCGTCGCGTTCTCGGATTCCGTGCGCCGGCAGCAGAAACCAGGCAAGCGCCTGATCTGGGTGAAAGACGGAGACGGAGGTGCCTTGGGTGCCATGCCTACGCTCGCGTAGGCATGTTCCTGTTGTCGGTTCAGGCATGTCTACGCGGACATCGCACCCATCTCGACCACTGCTGGTGATCTTTATGGCGCCGGCAGCTTGTCTTCGGCCGGGGAGATCTCGGCCATGTAGGCCAGAATCTTGCGGGCGGCCAGGTAGGCTTCCGCGGCGGAGCCTTCCAGCGCCGCCATCTCCGTGATGAAGCTCTGGGCGGCCTGGTAGGCGGCTTGCTCTTCCGGGCCCTGGCCGAGCAGGTAATAGAGGGCCCCCGCCCCGACGTAGACCGCCTTGGCGATCTCGGTCTTGGCCAACTCGTCCTCGCCCTGCTCGATGTGCCGCCGGGCGGCCTCCATCTTCGCCAGGGCAAAATTCCATGTTTCGGCCGCTTTCGGATTCATGCCCCGAGTGTACCGTCCCGGCTGGTTCCGGAAAGCTGTTTCCACATTTCGCAACCGTATGACAACTGAAATGGAGGTTACCTATGTCCAAATCCAAGAAACTGAACAAACGCCAGCTCGCCGTCCTGGATGACCTGTTCGCCGGCAAACTGGAGGAACAAGCGGTGCTCGAAAAACACCACGTCAGCCGGAGCCTGTTCGAGCGGTGGCTGGCCGACGAGCGGCTGGCGGAGCAATTCGAGCAGCGGATCGCCCGCGCACAGCGCCAGAGCCGGGTGATCCTGGCGCGGTATGCCCCGACAGGCCGCCGTCAAGCTGATGGAATTGACGGACTCGAAGAACCAGGAGACCGCCCGCAAAGCCTGCCTCGACATCCTCTCGCTGCACGCCGCGTCCGGCGGACAAGCCGTCGCCCGACGTCTCCTCCGACTCTGCACCAGCACCGTCAGTCTCAAGCCTTATCCGCCGAAACCGCCAGCCGGCTCTTGGCGGCGCTGGCCAAAGGCCAGCAGTGCACCCTCCGTGAGACGTGCCGGCACAGACTCGACGATTTTTGACGCAGAACGCAGACCGGCACAGCCCATGGCAAAGCAACGGAACAGGCCAGTGATCGGCATATACTCCCGGCGTCTTTCCGTTGTCATTGACGGCGCTACGACCTGCGCGACAGCAGGGCGACATAGGCGCCATCGTGATCGAACGATTCGGCCGAAGGCAACGTGAGTTCCTCCCGACGCCAGCTCGAATTGGCTGCTTTCCAGGAGGAACTCTCTGACGTCCTGGTTTTCCTGGTGCTGGATGCTGCACGTGCTGTAGCAAATCCGGCCGCCGGGTTTCACCAGGCCGGCCGCTTTCGCCAGCAGGGCCTTCTGCGTCGCGGCGATCTCCCGCACGGCTTTGCGCCGGAGGCGGAAACGTGCCTCGACCCGCCGGGCCAGCACCCCGTGTTCGAGCACGGGGCGTCGAGCAGGATCGCGTCGAAAGGTCTCCGTGCCTGTCCTTGTTCCAGTTGCGCGTAAGGGAGGATCGTTACGCTCTTGAGCCCGAGGCGGGTAATGTTCTCGCGCACTCGATCCAATCGGTCAGGATTGATGTCGGTGGCAGTGATGTGCGCCGAGTCCCGCGTCGCTTCGGCGAGTTGAGTTGTCTTGGTGCCGGGGGCCGAACACAGGTCGAGGATGGACCAGCCCGGCTGCGGGTCCAGGATTCGCACCGCCTGCGAGGCCGAGAGGTCTTGGATGGTGAAGAGACCTTCGCTGAAGCCGGGAAGTTGCGTCACCGCATGAGGCCCGGCGATTCGGATCATCTGCGGTTGGGTGGCATCGTCAGCGCAGCTTGGCGATGGTCGCCCAGTGTATGCGTGGGACCATCGTCAAGGCCTTCGGCCTTGACGATGCCACCCGGAGCCACCAATTCGGCGTGAACACCGGCTTGCTCGAATCGGTCCCGCAATTCCTGTGCCGTCGTCCGCAGCGGGTTGACGCGGACGTAGAGGCTCGGCCTTCGGTTACAGGCTAAGCAAACCTGCTGGGTTTGGTCTGGTCCGAAGTCATTGAGCCATTCGCCGACAAGCCACGGCGGGAGCGAAAAGCATATGCTCAGGTAGTCCGGCAGAGAGGTCTGTGGGTCGGGCAAGAGGTCCGTATCGAACTGGCAGCCGGACTGCGGCGATTGAACGAGCGTTCGTAGCGGATTCACCTGGGCGAGATCGATCTGCCGGTCTGTGATGTGTCGTGCGATCTGGCGCAGGACGGCGTTGACGAAGCCCGTCTGCTTTTTGCCGCCGGCCTGCTCGACGTTGCTCACCGCCTCGTTGACGATGGAATAGACCGGCGCGCCGGGGCCGTAGACAAGCTCATAGACCCCGATCCGCAGGATGGCTCAACAGCGGCGGGGCGATTCGCTCAACCTGCCGGCCGGAGAATTGAGCGATCGCCGCGTCGAGGGCGGTCAGGTTGCGCAGTGTGCCGTAGACGAGATCGGTCGCCCGCTGCTTTTCCTCGGTCTCGCCCAGCAGGCGGTCGAGGATCGGGCCGGCGTAGTCGTGCACGGGATCGAACTCGCGCAGCACCTGGGCCGCTATCGCTCTGGCCGATCTGAACTCTGGGGCGGACA
>CAVVRJ010000022.1:0-124786 GCA_963750205.1 uncultured Planctomycetota bacterium | reverse complement strand
ATGATGCACGGCCTCCACAAAGGCCCAAGCCAAGTACGGGTTGCCGTTCTTGCCGTTGTTATGCGCCTTCTTCTTGCCGTTCGACGTGTGCGTCGCCCGCACGCAGCGACAGTAGGACGTGTAGTCGCCGACCGTCGGAAACCGCCCAATATCGCCCGTCTCCAGCATGATGGTGAGCGCCAGGATCATCCCCACTCCCGGCAGCGTTTGCAAGCACGCATACGCCGGCCGCCGTTGCACGTGCTCCAGTACCTTCTGCTCGAACCGCTTGATCTTCTTCGTGAGCTGCTCGATCAACTCCACCTGCTCGGCCGTCACGAAGGCCAGGCAGTCGTGCTCCCCCAGCAGATCCGCCCGCTCCGCGGCGCTCAGCTTCCGCAGGGCTGCGCCAGCCGATCTTCTGCCCCGTCTGCCGCTGGGCCATGTTCTCCAGGCTCAAGATGATCCCCGTGCGGTGCTGCACCACCAACATCCGCCGGCGCAGCAGGTCGCGCACTGGCCGATCCTCCTTCGGATAGATGTACCCCGTCGGCAGAATGTTCAGCCGTGCCAAGCGGGCCAGAAACGCCGCGTCGGTCAGATCGTCGGCCTCCTTGACGCCGTCGTACTGCTCCATCTCCGCGGGATGGGCCCGTACTACCGGATATTCCTTCTCCTGTAATCCGTCTACCAGCCAGTACCAGTTGTAGGTCGATTCCACCGCCACGACCTGGAGCCGGGCCCGGAACGGCGCCAGGGTCTTCAGCACCACCGGCAATTCGTTCGGCAGGCGGCTGCGCAGCAGTTGCTGGTCCTGCTCGTCCGTGATAACATACACCGCGTTGTTCGAGTGCAGATCGACGCCACAGTACAGATTCTTACGCATCTTCGGGCTCCTTTCTTCGCGCGGCCGCCATCCTGCGCTGCCCCGCGCAGGGCAGCTTTCAACTTCCCAGTGTAGCGACCTCAGGGAAGGAACCCTATATGCTTATCACGTCTTAACTATTGATTCGGCTGAAAACCCTCTACTCTTTGTTGCAGATTTTCCTTGTCTTTTATAGCGTGGTCGGGTAGACTGCTGGGGTCAGACAAGGGATTGTCTTGGAGGACCGCATGACCCTTTCCGCCCGTGACCCGCAGTGTAGCTTCTTCGCTGTGTCGTTTCTGGCCGAGAACCTCTTTGGCGACGGCGACCCGTATAGTCTCTTCCGGCGGGAGATTCTGCCGGCCTTGGAGGCCCAGCGGGAGAGGCTGGGGGCGATGTATTGTGCTGACAACGGCCGGCCGTCGCTGGATCCGGTGCTGGTGGCCGGCGTGACGCTTTTGCCGTTCATGGAGAAGGCCCCGGACCGCCAGGCCCTCGAGCGGCTGCGTTTGCATCTGGGGTGGAAGCACGCGTTGGGTTTGGCCGTGGACTACGCCGGGTTTCATCCGACCACCCTGGTGTCTTTCGCCAGCGGCGGCTGGAGCACCAGCAAAGCCGGGTGGTGTTCGACGCGCTGCTGCAGGGGCTGGAGGGCCGGGGGCGGATAAAACGCCGCGGGAAGCAGCGGCTGGATTCGACGCACATCCTGGGTCTGGTGGCGCAGATGAGCCGCTTGGAGAAAACCCGCGAGACGGGGCGGCTGTTCCTGGAGAGGCTCGAACGGGCCGGGCGGCTGGCGGAACTGCCGGACGGGGCGGCGGGGCGGGAGCGGTATCTGGACAGTGACGTTCTCTGGCACAAGCTCGGTAAGGAGGCCCTCGCCGAGAAGTTCCAGCCGACCGGACAGGATATACGAGCCCTGCTGGCATGGGTGGAGAACCAGAAGGATCTGCTCCCTCACGAGAAGACGAAACGGCTGCAGCGGGTCTTCGCGGAGCAGTTCGAGGTCACGGCGGCGGGACCAGCCGTGCGTCCGCGAGAAGACAGCGGCACCGTCCAGAACCCGCACGATCCGGAGGCGCAATGGGCCGCCAAGGACCAGAACAAGACCAAGACCTGGGTCGGCTACAAGGCCCAGATCGCCGAGACGGTTCCGGAGGAGTTCGGGTCGAAGGCTCCGCGCGAGCCGACGCGTGCGTTTCTGACGGAAGTGACCACGACCGAGGCGATTACCAGCGATCTGGAAGGATGCGTGCGGGTGGAGCAGCAGCAAGAGGAGCAGGGTCTGGGCTGCGCCGACACCAAGTATGTCGATAGCGCGTACGTCACGGACGACACCCTGGCCCAGGCGGCCGCCGAGGGGCGGGAGTTGATCGGTCCGGCCCATCCGGCGATCAACGCGCGGGGCCAGGGATTCACCGCCGAACAGTTCGACCTCTCGGTAGCCGCAGCGGCGGGCGGTCTGCCCGGCGGGCCAGGCCAGCACGCAGTGCAGCCGCCTGGAGAATCAGCAGACCGGGCAGATCGACTACCGGTTCGAGTGGGGCTCTCAGTGTGACCACTTGCCCGCTGCAGGCCCAATGCACCAAGGCGGGCAACGGTCGCCGCGCGGTGACGGTTTCGCAGCACCACGACTTGCTGCAGGCCCGCCGTCGCGAGATGCAGACGGCGGCCTTTCAAGAACAGATGCACCAACGTAACGCGATCGAAGGCACGATCAGCGAGTTCGTCCGCAACGGCGGTCGACGGACCCGCTACCGGGGCCTGGCCAAGACCGCGTTGGCGAACTACTTCCACGGGGCGGCGGTCAATGCCAAACGGTGGATTCGCCTGCTGCAGTACCGGTTGGGCTCGCAGGCCGTCGCGACGGTATAAAATAAGGAAGGAAAGGAGATCTGTATCCGTATGAAACAGATGACGTATCGCTCCCGCCGCAGTATCCCCACCGCAAGGCGCTCCGCTTCGGTCCCCCGGCCGCCGCCACGCTGATGGTTCTCCCTTCCCGCACCCCCCTCGAAGACTCCACATGCCCCCTCTGTAAACCGGGGTTTTTCAGCCGAATCAATAGTTAAGACGTGATAAGCATATAGGGTTCCTTCCCTGAGGTCGCTACACTGGGAAGTTGAAAGCTGCCCTGCGCGGGGCAGCGCCAGGATGGCGGACGCTCGAAGAAAGGAGCCCGAACATGCGTAAGAATCTGTACTGTGGCGTCGATCTGCACTCGAACAACGCGGTGTATGTTATCACGGACGAGCAGGACCAGCAACTGCTGCGCAGCCGCCTGCCGAACGAATTGCCGGTGGTGCTGAAGACCCTGGCGCCGTTCCGGGCCCGGCTCAAGGTCGTGGCGGTGGAATCGACCTACAACTGGTACTGGCTGGTAGACGGATTACAGGAGAAGGAATATCCGGTAGTACTGGCCCATCCCTCGGAGATGGAGCAGTACGACGGGATCAAGGAGGCCGACGATCTGACCGACGCGGCGTTTCTGGCCCGCCTGGCGCGGCTGAACATTCTGCCGACGGGGTACATCTATCCGAAGGAGGATCGGCCGGTGCGCGACCTGCTGCGCCGGCGGATGTTGGTGGTGCAGCACCGCACGGGGATCATCTTGAGCCTGGAGAACATGGCCCAACGGCAGACGGGGCAGAAGATCGGCTGGCGCGCCCTGCGGAAGCTGAGCGCCGAGGAGCGGGCGGATCTGCTGGGGGAGCACGACTGCCTGGCCTTCGTGACGGCCGAGCAGGTGGAGCTGATCGAGCAGCTCACGAAGAAGATCAAGCGGTTCGAGAAGAAGGTACTGGAGCACGTGCAACTGCGGCCGGCGTATGCGTGCCTGCAGACGCTGCCGGGAGTGGGGATGATCCTGGCGCTCACCATCATGCTGGAGACGGGCGATATCGGGCGGTTTCCGACGGTCGGAGACTACACGTCCTACTGCCGCTGCGTGCGGGCGACGCACACGTCCAATGGCAAGAAGAAGGCGCACAACAACGGCAAGAACGGCAACCCCTACCTGGCGTGGGCCTTTGTGGAGGCGGTGCATCATGCGCTGCGTACCTGTCCCCCGGCGAAGAGCTTTCTACGACCGAAGCGGGCGCAACGCAACGGGGCTTTGGCCACGAAAGCCTTGGCCGCTAAGTGGAGTAAGGCGGCCTATTATATGATGAAACGACAGGAGAACTTCGATCTGACGCGGGTGTTCGGATAAGCTTTCCGAGGCGGCGGTCGATCTTGGCTACGGGGTTGGCTCGGACCAACAGACGTGATTGGACGGCCGCCGCCTCGCTCTCTCGAATGACGAAACGACTTCGGTCCTTCGGAATCTCTTTCGCCCGCGTCCGGAGTCAGACAGGTTTGACGGCCTGGCCCGGCCAGGTCAGTCACAGGTGTGTCCGGTCCCTTCCACGGGAGGGACCCCCAATTGAACCGGGTGCGGTACTGACGTTGTTCTGGTCCCGACGTGTCGGGATGGGGCCGGGTCTTGGGGTCCTTGCTCCGAGGAGCCCGGCTTAGATCCGGATGGATGACTGCACGAAAGAGCCGTCGGCGAACCGCCGGCGGACTCGACGAATGAATCCAAGAAGAACTGCGCAGGTGCGAAGCAGGGCGAGGGGTCCAGGACGTTTCGGTACGTTACTGTCGCGTAACAGAACCGCAGACAGCAGAAGGAAACCGAAAGGTCGCCCGAGGATTCGAGGCGGAAGATTTTCGGTTCGGAGAAACTATTTTTGTACTTGACAGGAACCCTATATGGATGACCCCTGCACATCGCTTGTCGCCTTTACGGCTGATGGTCTTCTCGGTGGCGGAATACAGTTGCGGCCGGAGGCCGGGGGTGAGTTGTCAGATCACAGTCGCCGCCTACCGCCTGCCTCCGTGGCCTCTGTGCCTCTGTGGTGGAAAGTGATTTCTCCACGGGCGGGGACGCCCGTGCTACTCATGGGCGAGACGCCCATGCTACTTCTTGAGCCACTGATCCAGCCAGGCGATGCACGGTCTCGTGCCAGAGGATCGAGTTGTGCGGCTTGAGGACCCAGTGGTTCTCGTCCGGGAAATACAGCAGCTTGCTGGGGATGCCGCGACGCTGCAGGGCGGTGAAGGTGCCCAGGCCCTGCGTCAGCGGGACGCGGAAATCCTGGCCGCCGTGGATGACCAGCATGGGCGTCTTCCAGCGTTCCGACGAAGCGCAGCGGGTTCTGCTTCTCGTAGCCGGCCGGATTGTCCCAGGGCGTCCCCTGGTGGTCCCGCTCGGGGAACCACAGCTCCTCGGTGTCGAAGTAGGCCACCGCGCTCGTCGAGGTTGCCGTCGTGGTTGACCAGGCAGCGGAAGCGGTCCGGCCACTGGCCGGCGATCCAGTTGATCATGTAGCCGCCGAAGGAGGCGCCCAGCGCCCCGACGCGGTCGCCGTCCATCCAGGGGTACCGGGCCAGGGCCGCCGCCAGGCCTTTCTGCAGGTCCACGAGCGGCTTGCCGCCCCAGTCGCCGCGGATCGAGTCGCAGAAGGCCTGGCCGTAGCCGGTCGAGCCGTGGAAATCGACCATCACGACGGCGTACCCGGCCCCGGCATAGGCCTGCGGATTCCAGCGGTAATGAAACTCGTTGCCGAACGAGCCCTGCGGCCCGCCGTGGATCAGGAACGCCACCGGGTACTTCTTGGCCGGATCGAAGTCCACCGGCTTGACCACGTAGGCGTAGACCGTCTCGTCGTTCCAGCCCGGGAAGCTGAACTGCTCGCAATCGCCCATGCGGGCGGCGGCCACCTTCTCCTTGTTGATGTCGGTCAGCTTCGTCACGCTCGTGCCGTCAGCCCCGCACGCAGTACAGCTCCGCCGGCGACACGGAGGGTGCTCAGGCTGTAGACGATGCGGTCCTTGGCACGAGCTGAAGGAGTGGACGGTCCCTTCCTTGACGATGGTCCGGAGCGCTGCCGCTCTTGACATCGATAGCGAACAGCGACTCCTGCCCGGTGTTCGGGGCGATGGCGTAGAGGCTCTTGCCATCGGCGGACCAGGCCATGGCCGAGGCACTGCGATCCCAGCGTCGGCCGGCAGGGACCCTGCTTGGCCGGCCATCGGGCCAGATCCGCGCAGAGATGATTCGGAACCGATCGGCCTCGTAGCCCGGCTTGCTCATCGCCAGATAGGCCAGCGTCTTGCCGTCGGGCGAGAAGACCGGATAGCCGTCCCAGGCCTTGTTGTCTTCCGTGAGGCACTTCGGGCGGCCGAGCCGTCCACGGGGCATAAGTAGAGGTCGAAGTTCGTGGACCAGGCCTCCTCGCGGCCGGCGTTCTTCGCGGTGAAGACAATCCCCTTGCTGTCCGGCGTGAAGGCGATCTCCTCCGGCCCGCCGAACGGCTGCGACGGCGTGTCGGCATCCATGCCCTTCATCACATCGACCGCCGTGCCGCCGGCGACGGGCCTGACGAACAGGTGCGAGCGCCGGCCGTCCGCCCAAGTGTCCCAGTGGCGCACGAACAGGGACTCGTAGATCCGTCCGCTGGCCTTGGTCTTCTCCCGCTCCTGGAGCCTGTTCTTGGTGTCCTGCACCGTCTTGCCGTCGCAGAAGACCTCCATCGTGTAGGCGATGTATTTGCCGTCGGGCGAGACCAGGAGATTGCTTACGTCCAGCGGCTCTTTCGTGACCTGCTCGGGCCTCGCCGCCATCGACGGCGATCTCCCAGACCTGGGACGACCCCGAGCGGCCCGACACAAACCAGATGGTCCGGCCGTCGGGACCCCAGCGCGGGTTCGAATCGGATTCCGGCCGCGACGTCAGTTGGCGCAGACGCGTGCCGTCCGTGGAGACGAGCCACAGATGCGTCCTGCCCGCAGTTCGCCTCCAGATCGGTCTGGCGCACGACGAACACGACGGATTTGCCGTCCGGTGAGACCTGCGGGTCCGTGATCCGGTCCATCGCCAGCATGTCATGCGCCGAGAACGGATGCGTCGGACCGGTGGCGGTCTGGGCCAGACCCGGATGCCCGACGCCCAGAAGACCAATAGAGTAGACAAGTACAGTGAGGGCAGTGCCACGCATGAACTAATCCTTTAATTCGGGATCGAGCCCCCAAGCGCGGAACTCTGCGATGGGGGTACTCTGGGCAACTTCTGAAGTGAGTGGAGCAGGGGCGATCCGTCGGGACCGGCAGATCCTCGATCCGGGTCGGTGCCGGCCCGGGCTTGGTGCGGGCACCGGCTCCGCCGGCCGCAAGGCGGTGGGCAGATCGAGCCAGAACGTCGAGCCGGTGCCGACCTCGCTCCGCAGGCCGATGGAGCCGGCCAGCATGCCGGCCAGCTCCTTGCTGATCGCCAAGCCCAAGCCGCTGCCCGGCGCTTCGCGCGTCAGCGAGCCGTCCGCCTGCCGGAATTGCTCGAAGATCAGCTCCTGGTCCTCCTTCGCGATGCCGCAGCCGGTGTCGGTAACGGCGATCCGCACCGTCTTGTCATCCTGCATCGAGGCGCGGACGTCGATGCGGCCCCGGAGCGGCGTGAACTTCACCGCATTGCTCAGGAAATTGTAGAGGATCTGCTGGACCTTGCCCGCGTCGGTCATCAAGAGAGGCACCGTCGGGCTGACTTCCAAATACAGCTTGATCTTCTTCTTGCGGGCCAGCAGGGAGAACGACGACACGGCGGACTCGCAAATCTGCGAGATCGACGCCTGCTCGACGTGCAGCTCCATCTTGCCCGCCTGCGTCTTGGCCAGGTCCAGCAGGTCGTTGATCAGGGTCAGCAGGCGATTGCCGCTGGTGATGATGTTCTCGGCGTAGCGCTGTCCCTTGTCCCGCTTGAGCAGGCCGGGCTTCTCCCGGAGCACCTGGGCGAAGCCGAGGATCGCGTTCAGGGGCGTGCGGAACTCGTGGGACATGTTCGCCAGGAACTCGCTCTTGAGCTTGTTGGCCTTGAACAGCTCGATATTGCTCTCGGACAGCTCGGCGATCTTGGCGTCGAGGCTGGTGGTTGGCCTCGCGCAGGTCCTCCTGGATCGCCTGGAGATGGTCGAGCATGTGGTTGAACGCCTCGGCGAGCTTCTCATACTCGTCGCCCGTGGCGATGGAGCTGCGGACGTCCAGATTGCCCTCGGCCACGTTGTTGGCCAGGGCCCGCAACTGGCGAATCGGCCGCAGGATCACCCGCTGCGTGATCCAGTAAAAGGCCACGCTGGCGCCGGTGACGCCGATGACGCCGGCCATGAAGGTCCAGACGGCGTTCATGAACATCATCTTGCCCAGCTGCCGCCGACCTCCCGCGACTGAACGAACGCCGCACCGACCGTCTCATTCAGAGAGAATGCTCCGGCGACGCCCTGGGGGTTGTGACAACTCAGGCAACTGTCCGTCGCGTGGAATAGCCGCACGTAGTCGCTGCTGCCGGACGCCGTTGACCGTGGTGACCAATAAGGCTTCATTCCGGCTGCCCGCGGTCTGCACCATCTTCAGGAGCTTGGCCTGGACGCTGCTCAGGTGTGCCAGCCTCGCTCTTGGGCTGCTCCTTGCCCAAGCGGACCCAGAGGACGCCGTGATCGTTGGGGTCCCTCGCCATCCCCCGCTCGTTCAACTCCGGCAGCTTGATACCGCCGGCAGGCTCCGGGCGGAAATGGGACTGCACCACCACCGCGGTCCTGGCCATGTTGGTGTCCAGCAGCACCTTGCGGGTCAATTGCCGCATCCAGATGTAGGGGAGCAGCAGGGCGAGCGCCAGGCTCAGCAGCACCGCCGCCCCGAACATGATCCGGCACTTCCCGGCCAGGGAAAGCGGCATCAGGTGCAGGAATCGCATTGAACTATCCTACCGAACATCGATCTTCCGTCATCCGTCGGGCCATAGCTTCTCCAGCACCCCCATTGTTACACAGATGACGGACTTTTTCAACCGCTGGATGGGGACAAGTATCCTCGCATCCACTAAATGAGCCTCGGCCTTTGCCGGTTCTGTCATCCTGAACGCAGTGAAGGATCTGGGCCGCGCCTTTGAGCAACCTCCCATTCGCGAGCCAGATCCTTCGCCTTCGGCTCAGGATGACAGCAACATGTTCCCGGCTGGTTGTTACTCAGCCTACGCCTGCTTGGGCGCCTGATCCTCGGCTGTGCAGATGCTTCTGCACCCGCAGGTTCAACTCGTCGAGCTGCTTCTGATCGACTTCGCTGGGGGCCCCGGTCATCAGGCACTGGCCCTTTTGCGTCTTGGGGAACGCGATCACGTCCCGAATGTTGTCGGTCCCGGTCAGCAGCATGGCGAGCCGGTCCAAACCGAAGGCAATGCCGCCATGCGGCGGGGTGCCGTAATCCAGGGCCTGGAGGAAGAAGCCGAACCGCGACAGGGCCTGCTCGCGCGTGATCTTGAGCAGATCGAAGACCTTCTGCTGGACCTCGGGCCGGTGGATACGAATGCTGCCGCCGCCGATCTCGTTGCCGTTGAGGACGATATCGTAGGCCTGGGACCGGATGTGCAGCGGATCGGTCTCCAGCTTGAGCAGGTCCTCCGGCACCGGGGCCGTGAACGGGTGATGCACGGAATCGCAGCGCTTCTCTTCCTCGTTCCACTCGAACAGCGGGAAATCGACGACCCAGACGAATTCGAACCGGCTGGGATCGTAGAGCTTCAGGTCCCGGCCCAGCCTGCACCGCAGCGGCGCCAGGGCCTTGTTGACCTGGGCTTCCTTGTCGGCCACCAGCATGATCACGTCGCCGTCTTTGGCCCCGAAGCGCTCCACGAGCTGCTTCTGCTGCTCGGGAGTGAAGAATTTGCCGAGGCCGCCGACGAACGTGGGCGTCGCGCCGTCCATCTTGACCTTGCCCCAGGACAGGCCCTTGGCCCCGTAATCCATGACCAGCCCGGTGAGCGACTTTTCGATGTCGGCCCGCGAGATCATGTCTCCGGCCGGGCGCACAGGCCCTTGACGACCCCGCCGCTGGCGACGGTCGAGGTGAAGACCTTGAACGTGCTCTGCTGGGCGAGGTCGGAGATGTCCTTCAATTTCATGTCGAACCGCAGGTCCGGCCGGTCGATGCCGTAATCCGCCATCGCCTCCGGGTACGGCATCCGCCGGATCGGCAGTTTCACGTCCACGCCGAGAATCTCTTTCCAGATGCGGGCGACGAGCTTCTCGCAGAGGCTGATGACATCATCGCTATTGACGAAGCTCATCTCCACGTCGATCTGGGTGAACTCCGCCTGCCGGTCGGCCCGCGGGTCCTCATCGCGGAAGCACCGGACGATCTGGAAATACTTGTCCACGCCGCTCATCATCAGGATCTGCTTGAACAACTGCGGCGACTGCGGCAGGGCGTAGAATGTGTTCTTGACCAGCCGGCTGGGCACGAGGAAGTCCCTGGCCCCCTCCGGCGTGCTCTTGCCCAGCATCGGCGTCTCGATCTCCCAGAACCCGTTTTCGTTGAAGTAGTTGCGGACGAGGTTCGCGACGCGGTGACGGATCTTGAGCCGCTCCTGCATCTCCGGCCGGCGCAGATCGATGTAGCGGTAGACGAGCCGGGTCTCCTCGTTGGTCTTGCTCTCGCCGTCGGTCTCGAACGGCGGGGTCTTGGCCATATTGAGAACATCGAACTGGTCCACGACCACTTCGATCTGCCCGGTGGGCAGTTTGGGGTTCTCCAAGCCTTCGCCGCGCGGGCGGACGGTGCCGCCGGCGACGACGACCCATTCGCACCGGACCGTCCGGGCCAGCCGGTGGGCCTCCGGCCGGACCTCCGGATCGAAAACCAACTGCGTCAGCCCTTCCCGGTCGCGCAAGTCGAGGAACACCAGGTTCCCGTGGTCCCGATACGACTGGACCCAGCCCGCCAAAACGACCTTCTTGCCGGCATCTTCCAGCCGGAGCTCGCCGCAGTTGTTTGTTCTCTTGAGCATAGTGATTTCTTTCGTTCGAGTATCACACCCGCGTGAAGCGGGTGACCAAGCCATCTGCGAGGATCGTTCACCGAAAACGAGACCCGTTACGATAGTCGAACGAATCCCATTCGTCAATGCCGCTGTTGCGGATACCGCTGGCACTGTCGGCAACTTCCACCCCCGGCGGCACTGCCACCCTCGCGACAGGGCACCCCTCGTGAGACGCGATCGAAGATCAGGACCTGCCTGCGGCTGGTGGCCGCAATCGGGCTCCAGGCCACCCCCAAGCATCGGTGACCACTTTTTTTCAGATTTTGTTGACACCTGAGCGTAGAGACGATATCATACAATGACTATGGGAATGATATGATATGATTGCGGCCTCGTGTACCTGAGTCACGAAAGCCGAGACTGCACGGCTACGCAGGCATGGCGAAAAGTGGCAGGAATGACGACCAACAAACACGAATCCGGGGACGTGTCGACGGACGCCGTGGTCCAGGAGCTCAAGAGAGACATCGAGGCGTTGAAGTATGGCACGGTCACGATCAAGGTGCACAACGGCAGGATCACCCAGGTGGAGATAACGGAGAAAAGACGGTTCGACGTGTCGGTGGAGTTCGAGAAGGGGGGTGGGATCTGAAGGGAAAGAAGCCAAGCCCACGTTCACCAGGCCGACTGGACAACGTATCGGACGAACTCGCTCATTCAATGGTCAATAACGAGGGTTTGACCAGTTCACTGGAAAGCCCGGACAACTTTGCAGAAGGGGATTTCCTATGAACAAAGTGATGGTCGCAGTTCTGGTCGGCGGAATCGTGTTTGCCGGCGGGGCGGCGGGGCGGGCCGGCGTGCCCTTGAACAACCTGGAGGGGGTCGGCGGAATCGCGTTCAACCCGCTGGCGTACCTCGCCGGCAATGGAGGACCGGAGCCGAACGACCCGGACGCGGCCACGAAGGAGCACCTCTTCGGCCTGCCGCAATTCGGGGCCTGGTACGTCCATCTCGGCAACGTCTCCATCGACTGGACCACCTTCGGCGTGGCCGAAGCCCTGTTCGACCGGGTCGAGGTCTCCTATGGTCACGAGATCATCGGCATGGAGAAGGCCGACACGATCTACAAGGATAACGTGGGCGCGAAGCTGCTGCTGCTCAAGGAAGGCAAGATCGTGCCCGCGGTGTCCGTGGGAGGGGTTTGGAAGCACACCGGCTTCGAGGTGCCGGCAGGGGTGGACCAGTCGGGATTCGACGTTTACCTGGCCGCCACCAAGCTGATCAAGGAGCTGCCCCGGCCCGTCCTGCTCTCCGGCGGCCTGATCTCCACGACGGGCCGGACCCTCGGTGTCCTCGGCTTCGACGACGACAGGGCCGAAGCTCTGTTCGGCAACGTCGACGTGCTCCCGCTGGACAACATCGCCCTGGGGTTCGAGTACCGGCAGGGGGCGCACTTCGCTGACTTCAAGAACGCGGACTACTGGAACGCCCACCTGGCGTGGTTCGCGAACAAGAACCTGACGCTGGTGGCGGCGTACGTCAACGCGGGCGACGAGAACGTCCTCGGCCAAAGTCGGTCTCGGCGACGGCGTCGTCCTGAGCGCCCAATACGCCTTCTAAGAATACGGGATGGGACCTGCGGTCCTGACGATCGCGACGAGAAATGAAAGGAGTGTTCCAATGACCAGAATCGACCAGAAACTGACGGTGGAGACACTGGCCCTGCACGGCGGACAGGAGCCCGACCCGACGACGGGGGCCCGGGCCGTCCCCATCTACCAGACCACGTCGTACCAGTTCAAGAACACCGAGCACGCCGCCAATCTCTTCGGCCTGCGCGAGTTCGGCAATATCTACACCCGCCTGATGAACCCGACCACCGACGTGCTGGAGAAGCGCATCGCCGCGATCGATGGCGGGGTCGGGGCCCTGGCCGTGGCCAGCGGCCAGTCGGCCATCACGCTGGCGCTGCTCAACATCGCGCAGGCCGGCGACGAGATCGTCTCGGCGGACAACCTCTACGGCGGCACGTACAATCTCTTCCACTACACCTTCCCCCGGCTGGGCGTCACGGTCAAGTTCGTGCGGTCCAACGACCTCGCGGCCTTCCAGAAGGCGATCACGCCCCGGACCAAGGCCTTGTACGCCGAGTCCATCGGCAATCCCAAGCTCGACGTGGCGGACCTCGAAGGGATCGCCGCCGTGGCGCACAAGAACGGCATTCCCTTCGTGCTCGACAACACCGTGTCGCCGTATCTGCTGCGCCCCATCGACTTCGGCGTCGATATCGTCGTCTACTCCGCGACCAAGTTCATCGGCGGCCACGGCACCTCCCTCGGCGGCCTGATCGTCGATTCCGGCAAGTTCGACTGGACCAACGGCAAGTTCCCGCTGATCGCCGAGCCGGACCCGAGCTACCACGGGATCAACTTCGTCGAGGCGCTCAAGCCGCTGGGCAACATCGCCTACATCATCAAGGCCCGCGTCACGCTCCTGCGCGACCTCGGTCCGGCCCTTTCGCCCTTCAACGCGTTCCTCTTCCTGCAGGGCCTGGAGACCCTGCACCTGCGGATGCCCCGGCACTCGGAGAACGCCCTGGCGGTCGCCCAGTACCTGGCCAAGCACCCGAAGGTGTCCTGGGTCAACTACCCGGGGCTCGACTCCAGCCCGGAGAAGGAGCGCGTCCGCAAGTACCTGCCGAAGGGCGCGGGGGCGATCCTCGGGTTCGGCGTCAAAGGCGGGCTGGAGGCGGGGCGGCAGGTTCATCGACTCCCTGCAAGCTGGTCTCCCACCTGGCCAACGTCGGCGACGCCAAGACCCTGGCCATCCACCCGGCGAGCACGACGCATCAGCAGTTGTCGCCCGAGGAGCAGTTGGCCACGGGCGTGACCCCGGACTTCATCCGGCTCTCCGTCGGGATCGAGAACGTCACCGACATTCTCGCGGACCTCGAGCAGGCATTGGATAAGGCATAGTCGTAGGTGCTTGACTTGGAAAGAACAACGCCGGCTTGGGTGGCATCGTCAAGCGCAGCTGACGATGTGATCTTCGTGATTTGGCATCGCCCAGCCTATCGCCTTACGCCCCATCCGGACAAATCGACCGATTGCGCACCAAGGAAAGGAAAAAGACATCATATGAGCAGAATCTTCCACGATATCACCGAGACCATTGGCCACACGCCGCTGGTGCAGCTCAATAAGATCGCCGAGGGGGCTGCCGCCCGCGTGGTGGCCAAACTCGAATCCTTCAATCCGCTTTCCAGTGTCAAGGACCGGATCGGGCTGGCCATGATCGAAGACGCCGAGAAGCGGGGCGTGCTGAAGAAGGACTCCGTGCTCGTCGAGCCGACGAGCGGCAACACGGGCATCGCCCTGGCCTTCGTGGCGGCCGCCAAGGGCTATCGGCTGATCCTCACCATGCCGGAGACGATGAGCATCGAGCGCCGGCAACTCCTGCAGATCCTCGGGGCCGAGCTGGTCCTCACGCCCGGCGCCGAGGGGATGAAGGGCGCGGTCAAGAAGGCGGAAGAGCTGGTGGCCGGCATGCCCAGGGCCGTCATTCTGCAGCAATTCGCCAATCCCGCGAACCCCGAGATCCACCGCCGAACCACGGCGGAAGAAATCTGGAAGGACACCGACGGCCAAGTGGATATCCTGGTGGCCGGCGTCGGCACCGGCGGCACGATCACCGGCGTGGCGGAGGTCATCAAGAAAAGGAAGAAGGGGTTCCGGGCCATCGCCGTAGAGCCGGAAAGCTCGCCCGTCCTATCCGGGGGCCAGCCGGGACCGCACAAAATCCAGGGCATCGGCGCCGGTTTCGTTCCGCCGGTGCTCAATACCAGCATCATCGATGAGATCGTCCGGGTCCGGGACGACGATGCCGGTCACGCCGCTCGCAAACTGGCTAAGCTTGAAGGTATCCTCGTCGGCATCTCCAGCGGGGCCGCGTGCTGGGCGGCGCTGGAGGTCGCGAAACGGCCGCAGAACAAAGGGAAACTGATCGTGGTCGTCCTGCCGGACACAGGGGAGCGCTACCTTTCCACATGGCTATTCAAAGGCGTGTAAGACCGCGGTCCGCCCTTTCCACGGCGGCGGGGAGTAGATTGCCGCTCTCCGCTCACCAGGATGGGCTGAGCCTATTCATGTCAGTGCGAGTCGCCCGGCCGTTGCGCGACGGCTGGAAAGAAGAAGCGCCGGAAGTCTGTCCTGGGTGCCATGCCTACGCCTCGCAGGCATGTTTTGTGCCTCGTAGAAGCCATGTCTACGCAAAACCGTAGATATGGCACCCGAATTATCGGTTCCTCGGGAGCGACGAAGCAATCTCCTCCCCTATGGGGGCGAGAGTCGCGTGATACGCTGATGGTCCGCGTTGACTCACATGACGTATGTACACGTGCGCGGGGAGGAGAAGAGGTAAGATTATGAAGAAAGAACTGGACAACATCCTCCAAGCTGTGGGCGACACGCCGTTGGTGCGGCTGAACCGCATCACGGGCGGGATCAAATCGACCATCTACGTGAAACCCGAGATGCTCAATCCCGGCGGCAGTGTGAAGGATCGTATCGCGATTGCGATGATTGCCGCCGCCGAGCGGGAAGGGAAGCTCAAGCCCGGCGGCACGATCGTCGAGGCCACCGCCGGCAATACGGGGGCGGGCCTGGCCCAAGTAGCGGCGCTCAAAGGCTACCGCTGCATCTTCGTCCTGCCGGATAAGATGAGCCAGGAGAAGATCAATTTGCTGCGGGCCTATGGGGCCGAGATCGTGATTACGCCGACATCGGTGCCGCCGGACTCGCCCGAAAGCTACAACGGGACCGCCGACCGCTTGGCCCGGGAAATCCCCAATTCCTTCCGGCCCGCCCAGTTCGAGAATCCGAACAATCCCCGCGCCCACTACCTGACCACCGGGCCGGAGATCTGGGAGGCTTCCGGCGGAAAGGTGGAGGTGTTTGTCGCGGGCATGGGCACGGGCGGCACGATTTCCGGCACGGCACAATTCCTCAAGGAGAAGAATCCCAAGATCACCATCGTGGGCGCCGATCCGGCGGGTTCGATTCTCTCGGGCGACACGCCCAATTCGTACAAAGTCGAGGGCATCGGGGAGGATTTCATCCCCAAGACCTTCAATCGCCAGCTTGTCGATGAGATGGTGCGCGTGACGGATGAGGAGTCCTTCCTGACCGCCCGCCGGCTGGCCCGGGAAGAAGGCATCCTCGCCGGCGGCTCCTCCGGCACGGCCCTCGCGGCGGCCCTCAAGATTCGCCCAGCGGCTCGACCAGCCCGAAATACATGGTCGTCTTGCTGCCGGACACGGGAAGAAACTACCTCAACAAGATCTACTCCGATCCCTGGATGCTCGAAAACGGTTTCCTGCGGGAGAATCACGCCCAAGTAGCCCACGTGCAGGATGCCCTTCTGACGAAGAAAGCGTTCCCGCCGCTGATCTATGTGTCGCCGCGCGACAACTTGATCTGTGCCATCGCGCGGATGCAGGAGTACAACATCTCGCAACTGCCCGTGATCGCAGACAACAAGATCATCGGCAGCCTCACGGAAGAGGCGGTCATGAAGCTGCTGCACGATGGCGTGAACTTCGAGCAACAGCAGATCGGGCCGGTCATGGGCAAGCCTCTGCCGACCCTGGACAGCGGGACCGACATCTCCGAAGCCTTCCGGCTGCTGTTGGCCGGCGCTGCCGCCATCGTGGTCATGCAGGACGGCACGCCGCAGGGGGTCATCACCAGGTCCGATCTGGTGAGTTTCTGGATGCAGAAGAAGGAGGAGCCGGATGCAGTTTGAGACCAAAGCGATCCATGCCGGGCAGCAGTCCGACCCTTCCACGGCGCGGTCATCGTGCCGGTGTTCCAGACCTCGACGTATCAACAGGAAGCGGTCGGCAAACACAAAGGCTATGAGTATTCGCGGACCGGCAATCCCACGCGTACCGCATTGGAAACTTGCCTGGCCGAGCTGGAAGGGGGCCGGTACGGGCTCGCCTTCTCTTCCGGGCTGGCGGCGACCACGGCGGTGTTCTCCCTGTTCGGCCAGGGGACCCATATCGTGTTGGGCGACGACCTGTACGGCGGGACTTATCGCCTGATGGAGCAGGTATTCCGAAAATGGGGAATCTCGGCCACCTATGCCGACGCCGATGACCCCGAGTCCTTTGCGCAATCCCTCACGGCGAACACACGGCTGATCTGGATCGAGTCGCCGACCAATCCGCTTCTGAAGGTCATCGACATCCAGCGTCTCGCGGCATTGGCCCAAAGCCGCGAAAGTGCTCCTGGCGGTGGACAACACCTTTGCCAGTCCGTATTTCCAGAACCCGCTGGCCCTGGGGGCGGATATCGTGGTGCACAGCACAACCAAGTACATCAACGGCCACAGCGATATCGTGGGAGGGGCGGTGGTGGTGAATGACGAAGCCCTCTACAACGAGCTGAAGTTCCATCAGAATGCGGCGGGGGCGGTGCCGGGGCCCTGGGACTGCTGGCTCACGCTGCGCGGTCTGCAGGACGCTGGCTATCAGGATGCGGGAACATGAGAAGAACGCGAAGTACCTGGCCGAGTTTCTCTCCCAGCACGAGAAGGTCGCCCGTGTCTACTATCCGGGCCTGGAGGGCACGAAGGACTATGAGATTGCCTCCCGGCAGATGCGGGGTTTCGGCGGGATGCTCAGTTTCGAGATCAAGGGCGGTGTCCCGGCCGTGGAGAGGTTCTTGTCCGGACTGATGTCTTTCTTTGGCGGAGAGTTTGGGTGGGGTGGAGTCTCTGGTCAGCCACCCGGCGCGGATGACCCACGCGTCCCTGCCCGAGTCGGAGCGGCAGAAGCGGGGGATCACCGATAGCCTGATCCGGCTGTCCGTAGGCATCGAGAACGTCGAGGATCTGAAAGCGGATTTGGAGAGTGCCTTGCGCAGCGTCTGACGGGACAGTCGGGCCGGCGGAAAATATAAAAGCCCGCGCGCCTGTGCAACGCGCGGGCTTTTGGTTGGAGGCCCTGTGGATGGCTTTGTTACTGCCGTCAGCGCAGGCGCCGGGGCAGCCGTCTCAAAAGGAGAGGCGTTATTTTGGAATGCAAGCCGGATCCAAGGGTAGGGTTTGACAAGGTTTGGGTTACTCCCGTTCGAGCCGTCAATCTGCTCACTCTCTTCCGTTTTCAATGTGCGGGGCCAAGGCACCCTTCACTCCGAAGCGCCCGGTGACCATACCGGCCAGTCCAACGTTCCAACACACTCCGTTCTTTCGTTTGGCCTGAGGGCTACTCTACGGCATCGGCCCTCACGTGACCAGTGCGGAAAATCCTGAATTATGCAACATAATCATCAGATTTCCGGCGTACCCATAGTGGATGTCACGACCCTGTTTCCTTGTGCCCGGACTACAGGAAACGGGGGCATCGAACGGCCGAGAGCGTGCAGAGACACGGAGGATGAGCGTAGGGTGGAGTCTTGCCCCACGCGTCCCCTGCGCATCGAGGGAGTCCCCGCGTGGGTGGAGAACCCACCCTACGAGCTAACGCTTTGCCAAATCAGGATTTATGTCCGAATGATACGACTTGAACGGCGTGCCGTGCGAACCGGCCAACTGCTCGCGCGCACGGGCGACGCGAGTGATTCGGGCTTGCCGGATCGAGGCTCTGGCCCGGAATACAGGCCGTGACCGTCTGGCCGGACAGACGTGAGAAAGAGAGGCGGGGGACAGGGCAGGAGAGTCGGCGGAGGGGACACGAAGCGGCGGGGCGAGCGATAGGCATTTCCCTTAGTAGACCGCGGAACAGAAGACGGAGGACGGATGACAGAGGACGAGAAGGAAGACCGTGCCGCCGTCGGCCCGTCGTCGTCCGTCCTCTGAGATCCGTCCTCCGGTTCTACTCAGGCCTCTTGCTCTTGCTTCTCCGGCTTCTCTTCGCTCGGCTGCTCCTTCGCCTGCTCGGCGACCACCACCACGCGAACGGTCGCCGTCAGGTCGTCGGCGAAGCGCAGCGTCACGTTGTGCGTGCCGACCTGCTTGATGTGCTCGGGCAGCTTCACCACTTCATCCGCGACCTCGAAGCCCTGGGTCCGCAGATTGGCGGCGATCAGCGCCTCGGTGATCGAGCCGAACAGCACGCCCTGCTCGTTGGCGCGGGCCGCCAGGACCGCTTCGGCCCCGTTGACCGCCTCGACGGCCTTCTCGATGCGCCGCCGCTCGCGCAGCCGCTGCTCCGCCCGCTTGGCCTTTTCCTTGGCGAGGGCCCGGATGTTCCCTTCCGTCGCCACCCTGGCCAGCCCCTGCGGCAGGAGGTAATTGCGGGCATAGCCTTCGTTGACCTCGACGATGTCGCCGAGCCAGCCTAGTTTCTGGATATCGTCACACAGCAATACTTTCATAGTCCTTACCCCTTGGAGATTGATGATTTACGATCATGATTATTGATTGGAGAGTGGACAGTCGGGACAATCGCCGCGCGACCCTAATCGTAATCCGCGATGATCATAGATCCGATTAGGTCGAGTAGGGCAGCAGCGCCATGAACCGGGCCCGCTTGATGGCGAGCTTCGCTTTTCGCTGACAGCCGGCGCAGTTGCCGCTGCGTTTGCGGGAGTAGATCTTGCCGCGATTGGTCAGCAGCTTCTGCAGGGTGTCGATGTCCTTGTAATCGATGTACTTGATGCCGCCCCGGCAGAACCGGCACTGGGTCTGGTCCCGGGCGCCGGCAAACCCCGTCCTGCGCCGCGTCGTCCTTTGCGTTCGTTGCGTTCGTTGCATTCTGGTCGAAATGCCATAACTTTCCTCGTTCAATTCGAATTTCGAAACTTCGCGACTTCACATCTTCAATGACTAAAACGGTATTTCCGAATCGGGGATCGGCTCGTTGGGACGGCCGCGCGGGGCGGTCCGGCCTCGTCGAATCCCTGCTCGGGCTGCTCGGCGCCGGGTCCCGGTCCCGGTCCCGGTCCGCCGGTGCCCGGCAGGAACTGGAAATTCTCGACCGTCACCCGGAGCTTGCTCTTTTTCGATCCATCCTGGGCCGTCCAGGAATCGAAGGTCAGCCTCCCCTCGATGAAAATCGGCTTGCCCTTTGCTGAAGAATTTGTTGATGTTCTCCGCCGTCGTGCCGAACGCGCGGCAATCCACGAAACAAGTCTCTTCCCGCTGACTTCCGTCCTGGCCGGTCCACTTGCGATTCGTCGCCACGCCGAAATCCACGACCGCGGTCTGGTTCGGCGTGTACGAAAGCTGCGGGTCCCGGGTCAGGTTCCCCAGCAGCAGAACTTTGTTGTAACCAGCCATATCTAACCTCATGCCCGTCGTGCACTGGGTGCTGCACGACGCACTTCTCTTGGTTGGGTGGGGCTTGCCACCATCCTTGGAATCATCTTGGTCGTGGCAGCGGTGGGGCAAGCCCCACCCTTCGAACCGTCGTCACGCTCTACCGGTCGCCGTAGTCTCGGCGGCCGCCGCCCGCATCGGGGTCATAGGCCGCCATCGGATCATACTCGCGGCGCTCGCGGCGCGGGGGCTCGGCGTCGTCCCGCTCGCGGAATCCTTCCGGCTCGATCCGGGGCTCGCCCTTGATATCCGCCTCGATCAGCTCGGGCGGCCGCTTCTCGGTGCCCAGGATCAGAACGCGCATGATCTTTTCCGACAGCAGCACATCCTTCTCGATCCCGGCGATGCGCCGGCCGTCGGCCTTGAAGTAGGCCAGGATATACGTGCCCCGGGATTTGTGCTCGATGTCGTAGGCGAGCTTGCGTTCGCCCCATTTGCGGATCGCGACCACTTCCGCTTCCGCCCGCTTGAGGATGTTCTCCACGAAGGCCAGCGTCCCTTCCCAGTCGGCGGTCGCCAGGGCCGAATCCACCAGAAACATCCCTTCATACAATCGCTTTGCAGCCATTTGTGAACCTATGACCTCCCGATTATGAGTAAACCTTCACGTCAACTTTCCGGTATCCGGTTGAATTCATTCATCGTCTTGTCCACGCCCAAGTCGAGCCAGCACAGCACGGCATCCCGCGCCCGCAGGATCGCCCGATTCAGGAGCGGCTTCTCCTCGGACTCGGGCCGGCCCAGCACGTGCTCCACCGCCTGGTCGCCCGCTCGCGCGCCGATCCCGACGCGGCAGCGGGCGAACTCGTTGGTTCCGAGCTTCTCGATGATGTCGGCCAGGCCGTTGTGCCCGCCCGCCGAACCATCGGCCCGGATGCGCAGCGCCCCGGTCTCCAGAGCCATGTCGTCCACCACGACCAGCAAGTCGCGCAGGTCGAGCTTGTAGAACCCGACGGCCGTGGCTACGGCCTGGCCGCTGCGATTCATGAACGTCCACGGCTTCATCAGGATCACCTTCTTGCCGCCGTGCCAGCCTTCGCCGATGCGGGCGTTGAACTTCCGCTGCTTGACCTCGATCCCGAGGGCCTCATCCAGGGCCTCGATCACCTTGAAGCCCAGATTGTGCCGGGTCTCCGCATATTCCGGACCGGGATTTCCCAGACCAACCACAAGTCGGACATCCGCCATCGGGTCCTCGGCACGCCGCCCCCGGCTCCTTTACGACTCCGTCGCTTCGCCTTCTTCCGCCGTCGGGGCTTTCTCGCGGATGACTTCCGGCGCCACCGGGGTCTCCGCCACGATCTGCTCGGTCGTCTTGGCCTCCTGGAGCACGCGGCACGTCGCCACGATAATGTCCGGCAGGCTCATGAGCTTCGCGCCTTCCGGCAGCTTGACGTCGCGGGCATAGATCGATTGGCCCACGTCGAGATCCTTCACCGACACCACGATCGTCTCCGGAATATCGATGGCCAAGCACTCCACCTCCAGGTGGTCCATGTGGGCTTCGAGCACGCCGCCTTCCTGCGTCCCCTTGGCCACGCCCTTGAGCTCGAGCGAAACCTCGACGGTGATCCGCTCCGTCACGTCCACGCGGACCAGGTCGGCGTGGAGAATCGTGCGGCCGAGATGATCGTATTGCAGATCCTTGATGATCATCTTCTCGGCTTGGCCGTCGAGCGCCACATCCAGCAGGCGGTGGCCGTGCCGCAGGCCCTCGACGAAATCATGGGTATCCAGCGAGATTGCCACGGGCTCTTTCTTGTGCCCGTACACGATGGCCGGGATGCGGCCCTGGCGGCGCACCGCGGCCGCCGCCTTCGAGCCGGTCTTCTGCCGCGGCTGGGCCTGTAATGACAACGCTTCAATCATAATTATCCTTCCAAGGAAGTTTCACGTTTCAAGGTGGGAGTTGGAAGCACTTGCCCCTTCACCCTTGAAACTTCGCACTTCACACTCGTTTGCTACAAGATCTCCTGCCCAAAGAGCGCACTGACGGATTCATCCCGGTGAATGCGTTTGATCGCCTCGCCGAGCATGGCCGCCACACTGAGCACTTTGATTTTCTTGATCTTCTGGGCTTCTTCCGTGAGAGGAATCGTGTTGGTCACGACGACCTCATCGATAGGCGCTTTCGCGAGGCGCTCCAGCGCCGGTGGCGCGAGCACGCCGTGGGTAACCCCCACAAAGACACGCTTGGCCCCGCGCTGTTTGACCAACTCAGCCGCCGTACAGATCGTCCCGGCCGTGGCAATGATGTCATCGCACATCAGGACGTTGCAGCCCTCGACCGAGCCGATCAGCTCGTGGGCCTGGACCTCCGAGCCGCTGATCCGTCGCTTGTGGACGATCGCCAGATCGCCGCCCAAGTGGCCGGCGTAGCGGGCCGCCGTCTTGAGGTTGCCCACGTCCGGCGACACCACGGAAAGGTCCGGGATCTTCTTTTCCCGGAAGTACCGGCTCAGCACCAGCTCCCCGGTCAGATGATCGACCGGGATATCGAAGAACCCCTGCAACTGATGGGCGTGCAGGTCGATCGCCAGAGCCCGGTCTGCCCCGGCGGTCGTGATAATGTTCGCCACGAGCTTGGCCGTAATCGGCACCCGGCCCTCGTCCTTGCGATCCTGGCGGGCATACCCGAAGTACGGCATTACCGCCGTGATCCGCTTGGCGCTGGCCCGGCGCAGGCAATCCAGATAGATCAGCAGCTCCATCAAGTGCTCATCCTGCGGCCGGCACGTGGACTGGACGACAAAGCAATCCCGGCCCCGCACATCGTCCTCGATCCGGATCAGCTTCTCGCCGTCCGGGAACGTGCTGATCTTGGAGCCGCCGATCGGCAGGCCCAGGTACTTGCAGACCTCGACGGCCAGTGCCGGATTGCTGCTCCCGGAGAAGATCTTCAGATTGTCGTTCAGAAACATCCCAGCCCCTTTGCATCTATGATTTACGATTTTTGATTCGCGATCGGGCGTTGCCGGTCGGCCGGAGAAGGTCTCCGATCTTCCGTCCTCAGATCAACCATCAAAAAATCGTAAATCCATCCACTGCTTGCGGCTACGATCTTGCTTTCCCGTTGACCTCACTGACATTTTGCTGCGAGACGATCATGCCTGCTCCGACATTCGCGCCCGCCGGCAGAACCAGCGGCGCGACCAGCACAGCGCCGGAGCCGATATAGCAACCATCCCCGACCTTGGTCTGATTGATGTTCTCGCCGTCAAAGTTGGCGGTGATCGAGCCGGCCCCAACATTGACTTGACGTCCGATAAACGCGTCGCCCAGATAGCTGTGGTGCCGCGCCCGGACGCCGTCGGCCAGGGTGGTGTTCTTCAGTTCCGTGAAGACGCCCAGTACGACATCGTCGCCAATGACGGTGCCGTGCCGGAGAAAGGCAAACGGACCGATCCGGCAGTCGCGGCCGATCTTGACCTCGCCATGAATATATACGAACGGCTCGATCACTGTGTCCTGACCGATTTTCGCCCGGGCGTCGATCCACGTGTTTTCCGGGTCCACGATCGTTACGCCGTTTTCCATCAGCTCCTGCTGGACGCGGTGCTGCATGATCTTGCTGGCAACGCTCAACTGGGCCCGGCTGTTGACGCCGACGGCCTCTTCCGGCCGAACCGCCGTGACGGCCACGCACCTTGTGGCCGCTGGCGATAATCACCGACAGGGCGTCCGTCAGGTAGTATTCCTGCTTGACGTTGTCCGGCTTGACCTTCTCCAGGGCCCGGAACAGGACCTGATTGTTGAACAGGTAGTAGCTGGGGTTGACTTCCCGCACCGCCCGCTGCGCCGGCGTGCAGTCGCTATCCTCGACGATGCCCTGGATATTGCCGTAAGCATCGCGGATGATGCGCCCATAGCCCGTGGGGTCGTCCAGGACCGCCGTAGCCAGCGTCGCCGCCGACTGCTCGGCCTCGTGCTTTTCGATCACGGTTCTGAGCGTCTTGGCCCGAATCAGCGGCCCATCCCCGCAGAGCACGAGGGTCTGGCCGGTGAAACCGTTCAGATGCTCCTTGCAGCACATCACCGCATGGGCCGTTCCCAACTGCTTCGGCTGCTGCACCCAGACGATGTCCGACGACTCCTCGGCAAACCGCTCCTTCACCTGGTCGGCGCCAAAGCCCACAACGACGTAAATCCTGTCCACGCCGACACTTCGGCACGCATCGAGGACGTACGCCAGCATCGGCCGGCCGGACACCTCGTGCAGCACCTTCGGCAGGTGGGTATTCATCCGGCTGCTCACGCCCGCAGCCAGCAATATCGCAACTCGATCAGCCATAAGACCATTTCCCAATTCGAGATTTACTACCCGGCCAGGACTCGAACCTGGAATAGGAGGACCAAAACCTCCTGTGTTGCCGATTACACCACCGGGTAATCCAAGGATTTATGATTTGCGATTCTTGATTGTTGATTTGAGCGACGGCGGCACAGCGAAGACTGTCCGGACTGCCAGTGCGCCAAATCATAAATCATAAATCGTAAATCGATAAATTCTAACGCCGTTGTCACGGAGACCGCGCTTGCGCGGCCTGGTAGGACCTTGTCGGAGGCTTGAGTCAGCCATGCCGTGATCCTGCTGACCCCTAAGGATTTATGACTTCTGATTTTCGATTTGTGATTTGAAGAAGAACGCGGAGTCCGAACTTCAACCCGGACAACCCCAAATCATAAATCATCAATAATAAATCATAAATTCCAACGTCTACCCCGTGCGACAAAGGTAGTCCTAACCCCCGGACTATACCGAGTCCGGGGCATGTCGTCAACTATTTTGCGGGGCATGGAGAAAAAATGAGCAGACCTGGCACTCCACACACCTGCGGCTTGCCCACCGCGTCTATTTGGTGGCCGTCTCCACATCTTCTCGCTCATCTCCACCCTGGTCTTGCGTGTCAAGAACGGTCGGGATGGTCATGGCGGGCTGCCCTGGAGCCGCATCGCCCATCTTCATCTCCCCCTTGAGTTGCTGGCGGCCCTGCTCCATCTGGATCAAGCCGGTCGCCTCCACGATCTGGATCGTCGCTTCCTCGTTGCCGGACAAGTCCATCCGTATTCTCATGCCCTGGACCTCCATCGGCGGGGCCGTCAGGATCGGATCGGATGGTGGCCGCCTGTCCGATCGTCGCCACGCCGGCCTCCTCCTTCTGCAGGGTCCACTTGATCTCTTCAATCCGCCCGAACCCCGCGGTCAGCATCCTCTTCTCGCTCCACGATTGCCCCGGCTCGACCGGTTTATCGGGATAGACGGCCATCAGGCCTTCCGTCATCTCTTTGACGCCCGTCTTCTCCAGGAAGGTGGCCGCTACATTACCCATCGGGCCGGCCTCCGCCCCCGGGGGCATTTCTTCATGCACCGCCGCCTTCATCTGCTCGACGCCGCTGACGTCGAGGACCCTGCCCTTCGGACTGAGCTTGACGGTGTAGCTTTGATTCAAGAAGGCGGCGAGCGGTTCCATCCCCGCGGGCGGGGTCGCTTGCTGGGCGGAATCGTAACTCAGGTTGCCCATCGGGCCGGTCTGCTTGGACATGCACCAGATGTAGGTATACCGAATCTGCGTGTTTCCCGCAGCATCCACGTCGAGCACGTCCAGCTTCGTGCCCATCCGAAGGTCATGTCGATCACCTGCTGCTGGTTCATGATGGTCTGGGTGATGTGCTGATCGACCGTGGTCTTCTGGTAGTAGGTCTTGCCCTTGGCAAGCTTCAACTGCAATTGGACGGCGGAGCTGGTGCCGCACCAAGCGACAGACATCATACCGACCGTGACGAACAGAAATGGACTGAACCTCCGCTTCTCCATACTCTCAACACCTCCTAAAAGAACGACACCCAATCCGACGGAACGACGTGCCCCCGGCGAGATGCGCCGAGAGGCATACGCATCACGCGGCCGATTCTACACCCGTTCGACCTTGATTGCTATCTTTTTATCCGCCTGCGCCCAGGATTCGCTCTCCGGCCACCCCCAGGCGCGGGCCGTGGCCACTTTCAGGCCCTGGACCAGAGCGGCCGCAGGATCGGCCGGCTCAGCCCAGCCGGCCAGGAAGCCGGCCAACAGATAGTCGCCGCAGCCGACCGTGGACAGCACTTCGCCGCGCGTCGCACAACGGCCCGTCCACGCGCCGTCCTGCGCGACGATCAGAGCACCCTTCTCACCCCGGCTGATCAAGACCATGTCCATCCGGTTCAGCAAGCCTCGGCCGGCTTGCGCCAGCGCCGCGGGTGTGTCTTCGACCGCGAAACCGAGTAATCCGCACAACTCCTCGACATTGGGAGAAATCAGCCAGGGCAAACCGGCTTCGACGATGCTCTGGAGAGCAGGCCCGTGCGTATCGACGGCGATGCGAGCCCCGCGGCGATGACAGGTCCGCACCAGATCGACCGTTGGCTCCAGCAACTCACCCGGCAGGCATCGCCCCGGCAAACACGCAGACATCGCCCTCATGAACAAGCTTCTGCAGATCGTCGTTGAGCTGCCGCAGGTTCTGCTGGGAGGCCAACTCGCTGGCGCGTCGCAGATGCATCTCCCGATGATGGAGCGTATCGACGACCGTGATATTCTGCCGGGTTCTACCCTCGACGGCGGTCATCCGGACATCGATCCGCCCGTAGGGTGGGTTCGAGTCCCCAAACGCGGAATCTCGCGTTTGGCAGCCCTTCTTGACCTGCGCGTCACGTTCCACAGCACGTTGCATCTCGCCCAAATCCTCCCGCCCCCAGAGCCCCGCCGCGACGCTCCCCCGCCCCATCCACGCCAAAGCGTACGAGACGTTCAGCGCCTTACCCGCCGGCCGAACCACTTGCTCGTCAATCGAGGCATGGCGTCCCCAATCCAAGTCCCGCCCCCGGCAACTGATATCCCACGCCGGTGCCAGACCAATCGTCACGATTCTGCCGTTGTCTTGCATGAACCACTCTATCCAGGATCCGAAGGGAGCCCGCCTACGCGAGATCCCGTCATTGCTGCCTCGTCTCATAACACATTCTCCCGCAGAAGGCAATCTGTAACTTGACACGTTACAGGTTACAGCCTATACTCAGGGTGGTTTCCGGTAGATCATGATTAAATCGTTCAAACACAAGCTGCTCCGACGATTATTCGAAGATGGCGAGCTGGGCGGTATCAACCCAGACCACGCCGCCAAACTCAGCCGCATCTTGGACCGTCTGGAGGCGTCGACGGGACCTAAGAGATATGCATCTGCCGGGCTACAGACTCCATCAACTCAAAGGGAACCGGAAGGGTACGTGGGCGGTCTGGGTCTCCGCGAATTGGCGCGTCACGTTCCAATTTGAGGGGCCGGACGCCGTGAATGTCGACTATTGTGATTACCATTAGACAGGAATAGATCGTATGCGCGGCAAACGCAAACCGACACACCCGGGCCAAGTCCTTTGGGCCGACGTCCTTGAGCCTCTGGGTTTGACCGTAACCGAGGCAGCCCAAAGGCTGGGGGTGACGCGTAAGACTCTTTCGGCTCTCATCAACGGTCGTGCCGCCCTAAGCCCGGAAATGGCGGTGCGGATCGCCCGCGCCACGCGCACTTCGCCGGAAAGCTGGCTGGTCATGCAGACCCGCCTGGACCTTTGGGAGGCACAGCAAAAGCCTTTGGACGTCGGGGCATTGACTTCTTGTTGACATAATGCGAGCCGGGGTCGATATAATGACCATTAGGAAATCACTGCTTGAAAGCAACCCATACTTGGCCGATCCGGAGCTTCGTAAAGCGATGCTCTATGACAATGCTCGGCAGTCGTCCATCTTCGAGGGCGCCCGCGGCATTCCCGCTCAGCGCGCCGGACGCCCGCGCCAGCGACGTTCGAAGGCCTCCATGAAGAAAGCCGTCAAAAGTGGGTAGTCCTGCACATAGCCTTTTCTCACCCCCTCCAAATACTCCGCACGCGTCCGCGCGAGTCCGGTTCGAATTCCGTCTCTGCGCCTTGCGGCGTGATGTAGCGGCTTGGCGCACGGTGATTCCGGTGTTTCGCGTTCGTCATAAGCAGGGGCCCTACGTTGGCTTTGTCCGCTCGCGCGGATGGTAGCCGGCTTGGAGCTGGCCGCAGGCGGCCTTGATCCGCCGGCCCATGCGGAAGCGGATCGTCGTCTCGACGCCGGCTTCTTTGAGGGCCGCCGCGAACCGCTGGATGCGCTGGCGGCTGCTGCCGGTGAACTCGCAACCCGAGAACGGGTTGTGCTCGATCAGGTTCACGTTGTACATCAGGCCGCGGAGAAGCTTGACCAGCAGGTGAGCGTGCGTGACGGAATCGTTCACCTTGTCGATCAGAACGTACTCGAATGTCACGCGCTGGCCGGTCTTGGCTTGATAGGCGCGCACCGCCTCCAGCAGCTCGGCGATGGGGTACTTGTCCGTGACCGGCATGAGCTTGCTCGCGCAGGGCATCGGTCGGCGCACTGAGCGAGATCGCCAGCCGCGGCCGGATCTCCTCGTCCGCAAGCTGCCGGATTCCCGGGACGATGCCGGAGGTGCTGATCGTGATGTGGCGGATGCCGATGTTCTTGCCGGCGGAGTGGTTCAGGATGCGAATGGACTTCAGCACGGCGTCATAGTTCAGCAGCGGCTCGCCCATCCCCATGTAGACGAGGTTCGTGATCCGCCCGGCGTGCTCCTCGACCGTATTGACCTGATCGACGATCTCGCCCGCCGTCAGGTTCCGGCGAAACTGGATGCGCCCCGTCGCGCAGAACGCGCAACCCATCGGGCAACCCACCTGCGTGGAAACGCACAAGGTCTTGCGCTCCTCCTCCGGCAAAAGCACCGACTCGATCCGCTCGCCATCGGCCAGCTCGAACAGGTACTTCGCCGAGCCATCGGGATCGCTCAAAGCATCGACGACCTTGAGTTGTGAGATGAAGTAGCCCTGCTCGACAAGCTGCGTGCGGAACGCCTTGCTCAGCGTGCTGAGCGCGCCGATCTCCCGGCCGTTCTGCACGTGGATGAACTTGAAAAGGTAGCCGGCCAGATATTTCTTCTGCCCCAGCCCGACCACCACCTTCTCCAGTTCTTCCAACGTCTTGTCTTTGAGATCCTTACCCATCCCCGCATTTTACCAGATCGTCGCCATGCGTCGAATTCAGGCAAAACCCGCTCTTGTCTGCATCGGCAGGCCAACCTATGATCTGGAGGCATGATGACAGAGCAATCCGGGCCCTCGCGGGCGCCTGCGGCGACGAAGGTGCTTTCGCTGACGAATCTGTGCAAACGCTACGGCGAAATCGTGGCGGTGGATGGCGTTTCGTTCGAGGTCGAGCGCAATGAGATCGTGGGGCTCCTGGGCCCGAACGGGGCGGGCAAAACCACGATCATCAACATGGTCCTCGGCATTCTGGAGCCGACGGCGGGAACGATCCATATCGAGGGCGTGGACATCGCCGCCCATCGCAGCCAAGCCCTGGAGCGAACGAACTTCACCGCCGTCTATGCGCCGCTGCCGGGCAATCTGACGGTCTACCAGAATCTGCGCTTCTTCGGCCTGCTCTATGGCGTGAGGAACCTCGCCGCAGCGCATCGACGAGGTGCTTCAGCAATTTGACCTCGTGCGATTCCGGCACACCAAGTGCGGCGTCCTCTCCTCCGGCGAGCAGACCCGTGCCAGCTTGGCCAAGGCGATGCTCAACCAGCCGCACCTGCTGCTGCTCGATGAGCCGACGGCCTCGCTCGATCCCGCCTCGGCGCGCGATATCCGCGCGAAGATCTGCGACTTTGCCGGCCAGGAGGCGGTCGGCGTGCTGTGGACCTCGCACAACATGGTCGAGGTCGAGAAGGTGTGCGACCGCGTGCTGTTCCTCTCGCACGGCAAGATCCTGCTGGAAGGCGACCCGAAGACCCTGCCGCGCGAGTACGGCAAGGAGACGCTCGAAGACCTGTTCATCACCGTGGCGCACGAGCCGCTGACGCTGGGGAACAACGGCGTATGAAGCACCTCAGCCGGATCGCCGCCATCCTGCTTCGCCAGTTCTACCTCATCCGCGGCAGCCCCGCGCGGCTGTTGCCTCTGTTCGTGTGGGCCGGCGTCGACATCGTGCTGTGGGGATTCATCACCCGGTATCTCAACGCCATCAACCCGTCCGGGCTGAACTTCATCCCGGTGCTGCTCGGAGCGGTCCTGCTCTGGGACTTCTTCACCCGCGTGATGTACGGCGTGACGACGACGTTCCTCGAAGACGTCTGGTCGCGCAACTTCCTGAACCTGTTCGCCACGCCGCTATCGATCTCGGAGTACCTCGGCGGCCTGGTGATCTCGAGCATCGTGACCAGCTCCATCGGCCTGGCCGTGATGCTCATCCTGGCGATCGTGGTCTTCGGCCTGTCCTTTTTCGTCTACGGCCTGCTGCTCATTCCGTTCCTGCTCGTGCTCTTTCATGTTCGGCATCGCGCTGGGCATCCTGGCCTGCGCCCTGGTGCTGCGCTACGGCCCGGCGGCGGAGTGGTTCGTCTGGCCCATCCCGGCGGTCCTCTCGCCCTTCGCGGCCGTCTTCTACCCGCTCTCGGTGCTGCCCCACTGGATGCAGTACTTCTCGCACGCCTTGCCGCCGTCGTACGTCTTCGAGTCGATGCGCTCGATCCTCGCCGGCGGCCCCGCTCCGGGCCTCAACCTCCTCTGGGGCACCGGCGCTGGCCCTCCTCTACATCCTGCTGGCCAGTTGGTACTTCACCCGCATCTACCGCCACGCCATCCGCACCGGCCTGATCGCCCGCTACAGCGCCGAAACCGCCTCGTAGCACGGGCGTCCCGCCCGTCTCCAAGGATTGCTCTCCCGCCACGGTCGCTGTTCTTTTGGCTGATATGGCTCGCAACGGACGCTGTTGATCTACCTGTCGCAGCGTGGTACCATGTCCGTAGTAAGTGCAGAAAGGAAGAATACCGTGAAACGAGTGGATTTGCCTATTTCCCGTCTCTCTCTTGCCCAGAAGCTGGATTTGATGGAGACGCTGTGGGCGGACCTGACCCGAGAGGAAGAGAAACTGGAGTCGCCCACTTGGCACCGGACCATCCTGGAAGACCGAGAGAAAGCCCTTAAGGCGGGGAAGGTGACCGTCTCGGATTGGGAACAAGCCAAGAAGAGGATCAAGAAGAAGGTCTCGTGAAGATCAGGATTCTCAGCCCGGCGGAAGATGACCTTGAAGAGGGGTATCGATTCTACAACCTGCAATCGGCGGGTCTGGGCTGGTACTTCCTGGACTGTCTCTATTCGGACATTGATTCGCTGATCTACTTTGGAGGGATTCACCCAGCTATCTTGGGGTATCATCGCCTCCTATCAAAACGGTTTCCCTTCGGCGTCTACTACCGCCTCAAAAAGGACGTGGTTGTGGTCTACGCAGTTCTGGACTGCCGTCGGAATCCGAATTGGGTAAGAAGAAGGCTGATGGAGGAGTGAGGTGAAAGCCAGAGTGTCTATCACTTTGCCGGAGGAATTGCTGAGGGCCGTTGACCGATGTGCCCGGCACCAGGGGACGACCCGTTCCAAATTCGTTGAAGACGCTGTGCACGCGTTCCTCGCGCAACTGGTGCGGGACGAGCAGAACGCGCGCGACCTTGAGATCATCAACCGGAACGCAGACCGGCTGAATCGGGAAGCGCCGACGTGCGAGAGTATTTACTGGGCAACAATTCTGACAGATGTTAGACGAGGGAGCAGAGGAAATGCGGTTTCGACTTGTATACGAGGGCAAGCTCAAATCGAATGGGTCAATACAAGACAAGCATGACATAAGAACGTATCTTGCGCCCAAATCCGTGACTTGGCGAAGCGAGAGCCCCTCGCGTCATGGAGCAACTGCTTTGGGTTGACGGAGGTCGCGGGGTGGCCAAACGCTCGACGCAATGTCGATGGCATCACGTTCATGCCTATCGTCTATGCGGGTCTTTGCCTCATCGCGCGACTTGACATCCTCTTCCTGCGTCCAGAAGATCCAGGGAAGGTGGTGACTCAAGGCGGCGACCTTGATAACCGGATCAAAACCTTGTTCGATGGCTTGCGAGTTCCTAAGCAGGGTGAGCTTCCCGGGGGAATCAGCAAGTCCACCGAGCCTGTATGGTGTCTGCTTGAGGATGACGCCCTAGTGACGGAGTTCTCAGTACAGACTGATCGACTGCTGGCGGCCAAGAATAAAGACGATGTCGTCCTCGTTATAACAGTCACGGTGGGCGCCAGTCAGCATGTCATAAAAAACACTGGGATCGCGAGTTTCTAAGAGGGCAGGACGATGACTCGTCGGTCGGCCGTTCATCTGGACTGCGCTCTTATCCCTGCGCCGTGTGGGTGCAAATGCGGGAGGTTTCTGGAAGAGATGAAGTCCGTTTTTGGCGAGACGCCGGGCGTCGCCAAGTTCTACCGGGAAGGCCCTGGCGTCGTCGTGGAGCATGATGCCGGCATGGTGACGGTGGAACAATTGCTCGATGTCTTCCGGGGTCTGCCTTCGTTCTACCGGAGCCATTTCGTTCCAACCGTGCCGGAGAATCCGAGGAGACAAGACTGATGACCGTGTCAGATGAATTCGTGGACTATGTCGTCGAGCAGCTCGCGGCCTGGAGCGCGGTGTCCGTCCGAAAGATGTTCGGCGGGGCGGGGCTCTATCGCGAGGAGACGATGTTCGCGGTCATCGCCGATGACGTGGCCTATTTGAAGGTGGACGATTCAAACCGGGACGACTTCGTGCGGGCCAGCTCGGCTCCCTTCGAGCCCTACCCAGACAAGATCAAGACCACCCTCCGAACCTACTACGAGATCCCGGCAGACGTCCTGGAGAACCCAGACGAGCTGGCTCAATGGGCCGAACGATCCTGGACCATCGCTCACGAGAGGAAAAAGAAATGACCTGCATGGGCTGAAGCCCATCCTACGGTGCCGCATCAGATCTCTGAAATAGCTAAGACTTGATCTGACACTTTGACGATAACAGAGGAGAAGTGCCGGGTGTGACGGAGCGTAGCGCAGCGGAGCGAAGTCACACCCGGCGGCGACCTCGCAACCCGCCCCCCAGGGGGCCAAAGGAGTGTCAGACATGACGACCGAACAGAAGATCATCAAGAACAAAGTGGGCCTGCTGGAACTGGCCCGACAACTGGGCAACGTCTCCCAAGCCTGCAAGATTCTGGGTTATTCCCGCGACAGCTTCTATCGCTTCCAGGAACTCTACGAAACCGGTGGCGAAGAGGCCCTGCGGGAGATTTCCAAACGCAAGCCCATCCTCCAGAACCGCGTCGAACCCGCGATTGAACAAGGCGTGGTCCAGCTCGCCTTTGACCAGCCCGCCTGGGGCCAAGTCCGGGTCTCCAACGAGTTACGCAAGAGAAGCCTGTTTGTTTCGCCCGGCGGCGTCCGCAGCGTTTGGCTGCGCCATGACCTCCAGACGTTCCAGCTCCGTCTCAAGGCCCTGGAAGCCAAAGTCGCCCAGGAAGGCCTGATCCTCACCGAAGGCCAGATCATCGCCCTGGAGAAGGCCAAGGACGAGAAAGAGGCCCACGGCGAGATCGAAACCGAGCATCCGGGCTACCTGGGCTCCCAGGACACCTTCTACGTCGGTACCCTCAAAGGCGTCGGACGCATCTACCAGCAGACGTTCGTCGACACGTACTCTAAGGTCGCCTCGGCCAAGCTCTACGACCGTAAGAACGCCCTGGTCGCCGCCGATATGCTCAACGACCGGGTCCTGCCTTTCTTCGAGACGCACGGGATTCCCTTGCTGCGTATTCTCACCGATCGAGGTACAGAATACTGCGGAGCCCGGGAACACCATGAGTATCAGCTCTACCTGGCCCTGGAGGACATCGACCATTCGAAGACCAAGGCCCGCCATCCCCAATCGAATGGCATCTGTGAACGCTTCCACAAGACGATCTTGCAGGAGTTCTACCAGGTCGCCTTCCGCAAGAAAATCTACCACACCCTTGACGAACTCCAAGCCGATCTGGATACTTGGCTGAAAGAATACAATGAGTCACGACCGCACAGTGGGAAGTACTGCTTTGGCAAGACCCCGATGCAGACGTTTCTGGACAGCCTCCCATTGGCGACAGCAAAGATGTTGAATCAGACCGTACAGACAACTGTCGCTACGGCGTAACTGTCAGATCAAATACTGGCTACTACAGATCATCCGATACCAAGCACGCAACAGGTCCACATCACGGAATGTGCCGCCATCTGTCCTCTGTCTTCCGTCCTCCGGCTTACTCGTTCTCCTCGTCGGGGTCGGTGGACATGTAGCCTTGCTGGCCTTCGGTGGCGTAGGCGGTCTCCGGCTCTTTCTCGGCCGGAGCGACATCGGTGATGCTGGGCTGGGCTGCGGAGTTCATCTGCTGCGCGCGGAACGCCTCGTACTCTTCCAGCGTCATCAGGACCTCGCGGGCCTGGCTGCCCTTGTACTCGCCGAGGATGCCGGCGCCGGCCATCATCTCGATGATCCGCGAGGCCCGGGCGTAGCCGACGCTCAGGCGCCGCTGGAGCAGCGAGACGCTGCCGCGCTTGGTCTCCAGGACGACCCGCACGGCCTCGTCGAACAGGTCGTCCTGCGGCATTTCGCCGGCGTCCACCTTCCGCAACTGCGTCAGCTCGGGATGGAACTGCGGCTCGGCCACCTCCTTGAGGTGCTTGACGATCCGGCGGATCTCGCCGTCGTCGAGGAAGGTGCCCTGGGCGCGAATCAGGTCGCTCGTGCCGGGCTTGAGGAAGAGCATGTCACCCTCGCCCAGCAGCGTCTCGGCGCCGTTCTGGTCGAGGATGATGCGGCTGTCCATGCGGGCCGCCACGCGGAACGCGATCCGGCAGGGCATGTTCGATTTGATCAGGCCCGTGACCACCGTCGCCTGGGGCCGCTGCGTGGCCAGGATGATGTGAATGCCGATGGCCCGGCTCTTTTGCGCCAGGCGGACGATGTAGGCCTCGATCTCCTTGGGGGCCGTCATCATCAGGTCGGCCAACTCGTCGATCACGACCACGATGTACGGCAGCTTCTTCGGGATTTTCGCCTCTTCGTCGGGCGAGGTCGGGTTGAACCGGGCGATGATTTCCTCCGTGCCCAGCTTGTTGTACTCGGCGATGTTCTTGACTCGCGCCTCCGCCAGCAGGGCGTAGCGCTCGTCCATCTTCACTGTCGCCCATTCGAGAATTTGGACCGCCATCTGCGTCTCGGTCACGATGGGGCACATCAGGTGCGGCACGGTATTGAACGCCGTCATTTCGACCATCTTCGGGTCGATCATGATCATCTTGACCTCATCCGGCCGCTTCGTCAGCAGGATGCCCACGATGACCGTATTGATGCAGACGCTCTTGCCCGAGCCGGTGGTGCCCGCGATCAAGAGGTGCGGCATCTTGGCCAGGTCGGAGACCAGGGCCTCGCCGGAGGAGTCCTTGCCCAAATACAGCGGAATCTCCATCTTCGTGGGCTTGTCGCCGGCAAGCTGCATCATGCTCTTCATCCGAACCTTCTCCTTCTCGTTGTTCGGAACTTCGATGCCGATGGTGTGCTTGCCCGGGATCGGGGCGACCACGCGAACGGCCCCGGCACCCAAGGCCCGGGCGATATCGTTGGCCAGGCTGGAGATGTGGCTGACCTTGACGCCCGCCGCCAGCTCCAGCTCGAACATGGTCACGACGGGCCCGGTCTCGGCGGCGACGACTCGCGCGTTGACGTTGAACTCGCCCAGCAGCTTCTCCAGCTCGGCGGCCTTGGTCTTGACGACTTTCTCCTGCACAGCAGCGTACCCGTACTCGCCCTCGGCGAGCAGATCGAGCGGCGGCAAGGTGTAATCATCATAGGAGGGTTGCACGAAGGGCGGCTTCTCCGGCTTGGCCGGCGGCTGTTTGACTTCCACCACTTCGGGTTTCTTCGGGGCAGGGGGCTCCACCGCTTCGATGTTTTCCTGCGGTGGCTCTTTGGGCTCCGCCTGAGGCGGCAGCGCCGGCGTCTCCGGGGTCAGGGGTCGGGGCTCGGGAGGCCGGGGCATACCGATCCCTGCGGGAATCTTGAGTCCGGCGGAGGCCTTTTGCCGGGCGCTGAGTCGCTGCCAGATTTCGGTCAGGGCCTCCGAATGCTCCTTGGCGACCGCCCAGGCCGGTACGACGATGCCGACGATCCGCCGAACCATCACGCCCCAAGCGGCAAACAGGCCCATAATTAGGCTATCCGCCAGCAGGGACAGGCCGACGAACCAAATTGCGCAAGTGAGGATAAACGCACCCAGCCGGGCGAAATTGCCTTTGAGAAACGCCGCGGTGGAGATGCCGAGCACCCCGCCGGAGCCCATCGGAAAGGTGTAGAGCTTATGAGGCCAGAAGCTGTAGAACGTCGCCGAGGCCGCCGCCGTCAGCAGTATCAAGCCGATCAAGCGAAAGATGGGCTGGCCGATCGGCCGGCGCGCCAGTTTGGCTACGCAATAGCAGATGCCTGAGATCAGGATAAAGAAGACGCCGGGACCGATGTAATAGAGAAGGTAAAACGCCAGAAACGCTCCCATCGAACCGCACCAATTCACGAGCGGCTTGTTGTTCGGGTACACGTATTGGCTGGGCCAGTCGCCGATGTCGAAGCTCAGGCAGCTAAACAGCAGCACGAAGCACAGCCCGGTGCCCAGACACAGCAGCGCCGCCCTGAAACCAGCGCTGGCAAGCACTTCCCTGGCCTTCTTTCCACGCGGTCCTTTATTCCTTTTCACAGTATCCACTCCTGCGGCAATGTCCTATAAAATCCGCATTACAAGTGTCGGCACGCTCCCCGCCCGAGCCCGACTCAGGTTTATATCGGCACTCTGTCGGCCTTTTCTGCATACTTCCGCAGGTTTATCTGACCCAAAGGGAATTCCTGATTGGCAGGTCGGCGGCCCATTCGTTGCATAGGTGCCATGAAGCTTTCCGTCGCGGCCAATTACGCGTTCGATCTGGTGTCGCAGCTCGCCGAGTTTCCGGTGGCAGAGGTGTATGGCAAATTCCCGGTGGACACGGTGGGCGGGGGCCGGCCGAGCTACATGGGCACGCCTTTGACCCAGAGCGACTTGGCCGCCTACGTGGCCATCCTGGATCGGCACGGCATCGCTTTCAACTACCTGCTGAACAGCTCCTGTCTGGGCAATCGCGAGTGGGGCAAGCGGTGGCAAAAGAAGCTCATGCGACTGCTGGAGAGCCTCGCTTTAATGGGCATTCGGCGGCTCACGGTCTCCACGCCGTACCTGCTGGAGCGCATAAAGGCTGCATTTCCCGGGTTTTACGTCAAGGTGGGTATCTACGCCCAGATCGACACGCCCCGGCGGGCCCGCTTCTGGCGCGACCTCGGCGCCGACGCCCTGACGCTGGAGAGCTTCTCCATCAACCGCGATTTTGCGACGCTGCGCGCCATTCGTGAAGCCGTCAGCGGTGAACTGCAGTTGATTGCGAATCACCCGTGCCTGCCGAACTGCCCGATGCAGCCCTACCATCAGAACGGCTTTGCCCATGCTTCGGACGGATCGCGACAGTTATTTCTCGACTACTGCTTCCTGTCCTGCACGCTCAAGCGTCTGGAAGACCCTTCGCATGCTCCTCAAAGCCGGCTGGATCCGGCCGGAGGACATCGGTTTCTACGAAGCGCTGGGGTTCGAGCACTTCAAACTCCTGGAGCGGGGCATCCCGTCGGCGGAATTGCTCAAGCGGGTCAAGGCCTACAGCCGGCGCCGCTACGCCGGCAATCTGGCGGAATTGATCCTGCCGTACGGTTTCCAACAGCCGCCCGGAGAAGCAGGGCCTGTGGCTGCTGCGCCATTTCTTCCGACCCGGCCAGGTCAACCCGCTGAAGCTGCGACCGCTCTACGCCCTGATGAAAAGCCAGGGCATGCTCTTCGCCCTGGACCGCTGTCCCTTCCACATCGAGGCGTCGAAGATCCCGGCCGATTTCATCCAGGGCTTCGAGCAGCGTCGCTGCACACACCTGTCGTGTGAGGAGTGCCGGTACTGCGCGGCGATCGCGCAGGACGCCGTGACCATCGACCCCGCGTTCCAGCAGGAACAGTCGGCTCAACTCCGAGAAGCCAGGCAACAGCTTATCGACGGGAGGCTATGGGGTGTTTAGGGAGCGGGCACGCGGTTCGGAGTTTCTGGATCGTCCCGACGCCGATCCGCGGCTGGTCGAGCAAAGCTACAAGTTCATGAAGGTCGTCAATCGGATCGGTGGGGGGATTCGAGTCGTGCGCCGCTTTCTCGAACACGAGTTGGGCAGAGGCACGCGCGGTACCCCGGTGACGGTCTTGGACATCGGGGCAGGGGACTGCGATATCCCGCTCGCGGTCACGCGCTGGGCCGACAGACGCGGATACAAGGTTCAGTTCACCTGCCTGGACCACGACCCGAAGGCGGTCGAGCTGGCGAGCGGCACTCGAGGATGGGCTTGCCCCGCTGCAGATCTGGCGCAGCACCTGATCATCAATGTGGTGCAGGCGGATGTCTTCACGTACCAGCCTGCCGAGGCATTCGACTATGCGATGGGGTCCATGACCTTTCACCATTTCACGGACGACCAGATCGACAAGCTCCTCAGGCACCTGCGGGGCTTCGTGCGCAGGGCCGTGTTGATCAACGATCTCCACCGCTGCCTGCCGAACTACCTCGCGTGCTTCCTCCTGGCGTTGCCGCTCGATCCGGAGATTCGGCATGATGGTCTGCTCTCCATCCGGCGGGGCTTCAAGCCGCGCGAACTGGCGCGGCTGCTGGCCAAGCACGACCCGGAGGCGGCGGTCGACAGAATCCTGGTTCTGTCGCGTCGCGGGGTGGTCCGCTTCAATCGGGAGGCCGGAGTATGAACGCTGTCTTATCGGCGCTGGCCACGGCGAACCCGAAGCGTTACGCGACGCAGGAGGAGATCTACGCGTTTCTCGTGTCGCACTTTGCCATGCAGGCCCAGGAGAAGGACCTTTACCGGCAACTTCTGATGGAAGGTCCCATCCGGGGCCGGCACATCGCCGTCGATGGGGACGAGGAGATCTGCTCGCAGGACCCGGACTGCCTGATCCGGCGGTTCGCCACGCACAGCCGGCGCATCGCCGCCGAGGCAGCACAGACTGCCATGAATCGGGCCGGCCTGGAGCGCGCTCGCGATCGAGGGCCTCATCGTGAACACGTGCACAGGCTACTTGTGCCCGGGCCTATCCTCCTATCTGGTCGAGGACTTCGGACTGCCGGCTTTCACCTCCGTGCTCGACCTGATGGGCATGGGTTGCGGCGGGGCGATCCCGAACCTGGAAGCCGGCCTGCCGGATGATCCAGTCGGGGGCGAAGAAGACCGTCTTGTGCGTCTCCGTCGAGATCTGCTCCGCGACGTTCTTCCTGGGTCCCGACCCCGACCTGATCGTCAGCAACAGCATCTTCGCCGACGGCGCCGTCGGCCGCGATTCTCCGTGCGGAGGACCCGGCCGGCTCTCCTGTTGCAGTGTGCCCGTAAGGGCATTCGAAGAAACGCCTGACGGCGTCACTACGAACGCGTTTCCCGCGCCGACGGTGCCCCCCCAAGGCGCGTCCGTAGCTGCGGTTCATCGACTTCGAATCGGTCACACTGGCCGGGCTATCGCGAGCAGCTTCGCTACACGGAGCCAGGGCGGCCGCTTGCGGAACGTCCTGACCCGAAATGTCCCGGTCATCGGGGCCAGGGCGGTCGGCCCAGGTGGCCCAGCGCCTCCTGGATCGGCACGGCCTGAAGCAGGACGAGCATCGACTGGTGGATCGTTCACCCCGGCGGCACGCAGGTGCTCAACGCCGTCCAGAGGCACCTCGGCCTGGCCGCCGGAACGGCTGCGGTTCTCCTACGAGATCTTCCGCGCGTACGGCAACATGTCCTCGCCCTCAGTGATGTTCGTCCTCGACCGCATCCTCCGCGAGGCCAAGCCCGAGCCCGGCAGCAGGGGCCTGCTCCTCTCCTTCGGCGCCGGCTTCACCGCCTTCGCGGCCTTGATCGAGTTTCTGTAGCACAGGTCCTATCAGTACGATAGGTCCTATTCGTCCTATTCCTCCGCCAGGAACAGCGGCCGGATGTGGCGGTCGTAGAGGTTGGCCGTGACGTTCTCGGCGATGATCGCCTCGTGCTTGTCCAGGGCCTCGGTGAAGCGGGGGCCCATCTCGGCGGCGATCTTGTAGCCGACGTGCAGGAGCTGGCGGAAGCTCGGATTGTACTGACGGCACTGCGGGTCGTGACGCAAAGTGGCGGCGAAGCGGTCACCATTCCAGCGGCGGACCTGGGCCGGGTCCGGCAGCTTGGTCTTGTCGATGTCGATGACCGTCGCATAGGGGCCGCAGAGCTCGTCGAGACGGCCCAGCGCTTTCGCGTAGACGTCCTTGGCGATGGCCAAGCCGTCGCCGCCGGCCAAGGCCAAGCCGATCAACTCCTCCAGCCAGGTGGTGCCCGCCGTCTTGACGTGCACGCCGGCGTCGAAACGCTGGAGGGCTTGGCGGATGGGGGCGTAGATCGAGAACTTGTCGCTGCCGGAGTGGACGCTGAGCTTGAGATTCGCGCGGCAGGGCGAACCGCTCCGTGGCGAACCGGATGATGGCGAGGTCCTGCTCGAACTCCCGGGCGAACTGGCTCACGTCGCCGACATAGTCCACGCCCTTGTTGAAGCGGCCGCTGAACTTCGGGGCGATGGTCTGGGCGGGGATGCCCTCGTCGGCCAGCGCCGCCAGGATGACCAGCATATCGACCGGCGTCTGCGGCGTATCGGTCTCATCCATCGAGACTTCCGTCACGAAGCGGCCCACGCCTTTGCGGGCTTCGATGTGCCGGAAGGTCTGGCCCGCCTGCTGCACGGCGATCGAGGTACTTGGCGGCAATGGCCCGGAGCCGAGACTCGTCGATCGCGATGCTCTCGTCGATGCCCTCGATCCGGTGGGAGCCGAGCAGGTCCTTGTGCTTGGCGGCGAACGCCTGGACGTCCGCGTCCGGGGCCGGCCGGCCGATGAAGTCGGCGACGTCGAGCGTGAAGAAATCGCTCGCGTCGAGGAATCCGTCCACGTTGGCCAGGCCGATGTGGTCGGCATCGACCCAATACGCTCCTTTCCAGCCGCAGGCCGCGACCGCCGCATCCGCCTCCCGGCGGACATCGGCGGGCTTGGTGCCGATGATCGTGTGCTCGCGGTTGGACTTGTTCCAGACCGGCGTGATCTCCAGGCCCTGCTCCTTGAGCCTTGATAATGGCGGCCAACTGGGCCTTGCCCTGGTGTCCGAACCGATCCCCGATCCCGAACGAATACTTGCCAAGAATCATGCCTTGCCTCCTAGACGTACGTTCCCGATGGTGCAGTGATTGGCGATTCGGCTAGCTGACGCGACCAGTCTTGCGTCGGCACACGTCGTCGCCATCGGCCTCGACTGACGGCTCTTCTTGACGCCACGAAAATCATTGCCCAGTGAGGGTCACACCGTCGGTTCGCGCGCCCTGCACTTGGAGAAAGACCTCCGTTCCGGCCGCCGGCCGGCAACCACGAATCAGAACGTCGCGCACGTCGGTCAAACGCAGCGGGGCGGCCGCGCCGGTTGAATACGCGGCATCCAGCCCGTCCAAAGTGGCGTTCTTCACATCATCCAGCACAACCGCGTGCCGCTTGTCGGCGCCGGCCAATTGCAATTGCATGTTCGCGAGCTTCAGTCCGTCGACGTGCCGGCAGTAGATGCCGTAGGCAGGTAGCTTGCCGAACATCCCGTACTCCGGGTATTTCTCCGGCTCTTCCGGGATGGCGCGGGCCGCCTGCTCGGCGGTGCCGCCGCCGGCGAAGGACAGCCGGAGGTTGCTCAGAGTCACGTTCTCGATCCGCGCTTCCGGCAGACCGGCGATGGCACAGCCGGTCGGGTTGGCCCCGGTCGCCTCGATGTTGCTGATGGTGATGTTCCTCATGCGGCCGAGGCCGGGTTTGTCCATCCCCTCCTGTGAAGGGCCTGGCGCGATTGCCCAAACGGATGAAGATCGGCGCGCCGACGCCGGTCATCGTGATATCCGAGACGACGACGCGGTCCATCGTGCCGCCGTCCACGATTTCCAGCGCCACGCCGGCCAGCCGCGTGTCATAGATCGTGCAGCCGGTCAGGACGATGTTCTGGAAGCCGCCGTTCGATTCTGTGCCCATCTTGAGGGCGTTGCAGGTGCTCCGCACGACGCAGGCGCTGACCACCACATCCTGGCACGGCCGGGCCGTGGTGCTCTTGAGCACGATGGCGTCGTCGCCGGAATCGATATTGCAGCCGGTGATCGTGACCCTGCGGCACGAGTCGATGTCGATGCCGTCGTTGTTCGCGTTCACGTGGCTTTTGACGGTGATGCCGCTGATGCGAACATCGTCGCAGGCAAGGTAATGCTGGACCCACATGGGCGAGTCCTTCATCGTGACGCCCTCGACCACGACGTCGCGGCACTCCACGAGACGGATCAGGTACGGCCGGACCTTGTAGGGCCCTTGAACGCCGCGCCCTGGCCGTCGATCACGCCCCGGCCGGTGATGGAGACGTGCTCCAGTTTCTCACCGTAGATCAAACTCTTGTCCGTGTAGTTGTCGGTGTAGGACCGGCTGCGGGGGCTGTCGTCGGGATAGTCCTTCAGATTGCGTGCTGCCGAGCAGCGTGCAGCCGCTGTCCAGACGCAGCGTGACGCCGCTTTTCAGGTGGATCGTGCCCGAGAGGAAGATCCCCGGCGGCAGGTAGACCGTCCCGCCGCCGTCCGCCGAGCATTTGTCGATGGCCGCCTGGATGGCCTGTGTGCACAGCGTCTGGCCGTCGGGCTTGGCGCCGAAATCGCGTACATCGTACAAGACTTCGGCCCCAGGACGCGGCAGATGCCTCGCCACAGGACGCAACGCACAGGATGAACAGCCATCTCACCCGTCCCATTTCTCACCTCGTCTTCGCATGCTGGCGCAATAAAAAAAACCCCGCAGCGCATCCCTTCGCCACGGGGCAACGAAAAAGCAACGATTCAGTTTGAAGTTTCAAGTGTGAAGTTCGAAGTTCTGCGAACTTGACACTTGCTCAACTTGAAACTCGTCTTCTATTTCGGCTTCGACGGCACTTGTTCCGGCGGTTCGGGCGGCAACTCGACGACGACCCCGAGCTTGCCCAGCGCCCCGCCGACCTCCGGCTGCCTCGGATTCAACTCGAAGCTCCTCAACAGATACTGCTTCGCCTTGGCCGTATCGCCCTTGTCGCGATAATAGAAGCCGATCTGCTTATTGGCTTCGAACGAATTCGGATCGGCATCCAGGGCCTGCCGGAAGCAACGCAACGCATAGTCGTCGAGGTTGACCTGCCGGAACTCCCATCCCAGCCGCAACGTCTCGCGCACCGAGGACGCCGCTTGTCCGAATGTAGCCGTTGGCGAATTGCTCCGCCTTGGCGGCATCGCCGCGGTCGAGGAACAGCTTGACCTGGCCGGCTTGGGCACCCTTGTTCGCCGGATCGAAGCCCAACGCGTTGCTGTAGTACCACTCGGCCTTGGTCCAATTCTGACCCTTGTGATACAGGCGCGCCAACTCCAGGTGCACTTGCGGATTCTCCCACTTCTTGTCCAACTCGGCCAGAAGCTGCGCTTCCGTCGGGTCGGGGGTTGCGGTCGTGACCGGGGCCGGAGCATTCGGCTTCGGACCCACCCCCTCGCAACTCCAGAGAATAAACAGGGCAGAACCGAAGAGCACGCACAGGATCAACTTCCTTGCTGCCGGCTCTAAGCCCCCGCGCTTGCCCGTCATTATCGCCTCCAATCATCGCGATAAAGTAGCATGGGCGTCCCGCCCATGGATTCCGGATCACGGGCAGAACGCCCGTGTTACACAGCGTCGCCTAATCGACGGGTGTATTGTACTGAGGCCGCGCGGCAATGCAAGGGAAAAAACGAGCACGCGCACAAAGAAAGTTGCATTTTTCTTGGACCGAAGGCCGGGTGTAAGAAAACCGGGGCGGGTCATCGACATCTATACGGACGCCCGAGGCACGAACGTGCGGGCGTCCGAGTGCCGAAGGAAAGGATTGCTCGCCCCGAAGCGGTGAGCCACAATGTTGGGGTTCGAGTTTTGGCATTGAGAATTCGCGGCGGGGCCATCCCTTGCAAGTGCATGACTGGCAAACCATTGTGAACGAGTACGGGCCTCTCGTGTGGCGGACCGCCCAGCGGCTGCTCGCCAACGAGGCGGACACCGCCGACTGTTTCCAGGAGACGTTCCTGGCCGCGCTGGAGTTGTCGCGCCGCCAGAGCGTACGCAATATGTCGGGCCTGCTGGTCCGGCTGGCCACCACCCGCGCGATCGACCGCCTCCGCGAACGAGGCCGCCAGGAAGGCCGTCCGCTGGACGGGTGCGATGGCGAGCACGTGGGCCGGTCGGCCGACCCGCACGAGCAGGCCCAGGGACAGGAACTGGTCGGGCAACTACGGGAGGCTATCGGACAGTTGCCGGCCCAGGAAGCTAAAGTCTTCTGCCTGCGTTACTTGAACGAGATGAGCTACCGGCAGATCGCCCGGGAACTGAACATCGGGATCAGCGCCGTCGGGGTGTCACTGTATCGGGCCAAAAGCCAGACTCCGTGCGGCTTTGGCCGCGAACAGAGATCGAGAACGATGAGGTGCACAATGAAACAACGTAAAGACAAGCTCTCGGAGGCCATCGCCCGGCTCCAACGCGAGGGCCAATCGGCCGATGTGCCTAAGGAAGTCGTGGATGAGACAGTGCGAAGAATTGCGGATGCGGAAGCGGATTGCCCGCTCTGCGAATCCGCAGTCCGCAATCCGCAATCCGCAATCCCTTCCGCCTGGCCGCCGCGGCGGCGATTCTTATCCTTTGCGGCTACGCGACCGGCCGGCTCTCGGCGCCGAAGCCCCTGGATCTGGACGAGTTGGGCGAGGCCCTGGCCCCGTCGGTAGCGGCCGCCCTCGAGCCTGCCCTCCGCCAGAAAGTGGTGGAGGACATACGGGGCGACGTTCCAGCTCGCGTTGGCCGGCACGTATGTCCGTATCAAAGAGGAACTTACGGAGCAGTACCGCGATGATCTCAGCCGCTCGCGCATGCAGATTCTGGCCGCTTCGAACGCGACGACCAACGAGCTGCTGACGCAACTGGCCCAGTCCATCGATACCGCCCAGACCCAGGATCTGCGCCGCATCGCTCAATTCCTATACGAGATTGAGACAAGCCGGGAGCAGGACAAGACGCAGCTCGCCAGCGGCCTGCAGACGCTGGCCTACCGCACCGAGGACGAGTTGTCGCGCACCCAACGCGCGATCGCCCAACTGCTCGTCGAGGCCCGCCCCACGGATTCCCAGATACCACCTGTCGAACGGAGACAAACCCCTTGAGAAAAGGAGACAACCATGAGTGTCCAAAAGATCGCTTTACTCATCCTCCTCGCGGTTTGGGCCCGACCCGTCTATAGTGGGTCGGCGGCCGCGGGCGGGACAAGTCCCACCTCCAACTCTTTGCCAGCCGCCGACCCCGGGCGGTCCAGCGGCCTATCGGCCTCTGCGACGGCGACGAACGACCCGCTTGCCGCGGGAGCGCTCCCACGGGTGGGCCGGCGGTCCAACTCCGCCAGCGCCAGTGCTCCGGCCGTAGCGGTTCTCGTGATTCCCGCGAAGGAAATGGACGCCGCGACGTATGGCCGGATCGTCGAGGACCTCGGCGTCATGAGCCGGATCATCGAAAAGACCGTCCGCGATCTGCCGGACGATGCCTACGGCTTGAGAACGACCGGTAGCCGGATTTATGTGTTCCTGCCCTCCGACAATTCCGGCCCGTCCGTTCTGCGTTCCTTGAGCGCCCGGCCGAAAGCAATCTACATCGGCGGTTACGGCGCGGTCTTCTCCCTCCATGTGGACTTCCCGCTGGTGCCGCCGCCCGCAGTGCCGGAGCCGAACAAGACGGCCGAGAAGGGAGATCAAGTCTGGGCGGCCGCCCAGCGCGAGCTCGCCAACCCGGCGGGGCTCCCGGTGCCAGCCGGGACGCCGCAGGGCCCGACCCTATCGCGCCGAGGCCGTCGAGAATCTCCGCAGCGCCTTGATCGCGGCGCTCCCACACGCCTCGAACGTCCGCGACCTCGAACCCGAGTCTTGGCTGACAATTCTGGTCCAGGGAACCGGGACGGTGCACGATCAACCCGCGGACCCACTGAATAGTCCACCAGGAAACCTGGTGATCGGAGCGCGCACCGCCGGCACGAGTCTGTTGACCCTGCGGGCCAAGAAGTCCGACATCGACCAATTCGCCAAAGGTCAGCTTGACCAAGCCCAATTCCAGCAACGCGTGCAAATCGTAACCCGCTAAGGCCCACAGACGCTCGAATCAGGAGATCGAATATGAACACATGGATATCGACATTCATTCTTCTGGCCGGCATCACCCAGAGTAGTGCCGGCACGTATGGTCTGCAAACGTCCATATCACAGAACTCGGCCGACGCTCCTCCGGTCAGCTCGAATCAACAAATCATGACGGGCGTGGCCGTGCCGGCGGAAGCGAGTACCTTCAGCGGAGTCGTCTTGCCCGACCAGGGGTACGAGAGCGTTCTCGTAGTCCCGACGCCGGACCTGCCGCCTGAGAGCCTCGCTGACCTCACGGATGACCTGACCGTGATGTGCCGCATCTTCGACAAGTCGCTGCCGCCCGCCCGTAGCGGGGGTCTCTCTTACGGAGGTGGGGGCGGTTATGGGGGTACCTTGGGCGGCGGGGGTGGTTACGGAGGCCGGTCCGACGTCTTCCGCTTCGGTCTGGGTCCGCAGAGCCAGCGAACACAGGGTCTGTATCTCGACGGCTACGGCGCGCTATTCTTCCTCCACGTGGACTACCCGCTCGTACCGACGGAACCGGCCCAAGCCGCACAAGCCAAACCGAAAGAATCGAGGGACACGGTATGGTCCCAGACCGTCAAGGAGATGAGCGGACAGCCGGGGAGGAAGCGCAGGCCGCTCGGACCGCCCCGGTGTACGATTCCCAGCGGGTCGAGAACCTGAAAAAGACGTTGATCAAGACTCTCGCCCACGCGTCCAACATCCGGATGCGCCGCCCTCAGGATGTGATCACGCTGGTCGTCGGGGCCCTGGATGAAACGCGCTCCTGGGGACCAGGGCGAAGGCCGGGACCTATGACAGGCGGCGGCGGATCTTGGAGTACACTGACACTGGGGCAGCCGGAGGCCGGGAGTGCAAGAGCGGCCGTTCGCAACCCAGCGGGAGCGCTTTTGGTCCTGCGGGTCACCAAGGCGGACGTGGACGCGTTGGCCAAGGGCCAGTTGACTCCCGCGCAGTTCGCGGAGAAGGTGCAAAGCCTCTGGGCGCCGCTCGACCAAGGCACGCCGGAGACCGAGGCCAGCCCGGGTCGGCGTAAAAACGGGATCCAACAGCATAGAATCGAAGTAACCATGAACACGCCGTCCGTAATCCCCACAAGATTGTGAAAATGGGTGGCAGCGGCAAGCAGCAGCTTGACGCTGGCTCGGGGGGTGTACCTTAGGACCGTCTGCAAGCTACGAAGCCCCCCCTTGCCGCTGCCACCCCGTGGTCCGTGATCGTCAGATGGCCGGGGCGCGCAGACTGGTTCCGTTTGACGTAACGAGCCTCGTATCCGCAACCGCGTGACAAGTCCTACTACACGTCCAGGTTCTGGACTTCCAGGGCGTGGTCCTGGATGTAGGTGCGGCGTCCTTCGACGTCGTCGCCCATCAGAACGCTGAAGAGCCGGTCGGCCTCGCCGGCGTCGTCCAGACGCACGTGCAGCAGCATCCGCGTCTCGGGATTCATCGTCGTCTCCCAGAGCTGCTCGGCGTTCATCTCGCCCAGGCCTTTGAACCGCTTGATGTCGATGCCTTTGCCGCCGATCGGCGGATCGCGGGGCAGACGTCGCCCAGCGAGGCAATCTCGTGCGTGTCCTCGCCGTGCACCACCACGAACTTCGTCGGGAGCGACTCGCCGGAATCGGTCTTTTCCACCTTGAGCAGGAAGTCCTTCAGATCCAGCGCGATAGTCCGCCTTGAGTTTCTGATTGATCTGCTCGATGCGGGCGACCTCGTGCAGCTCCTCGCCCAGGACGGTCGGCTCCTCTTCGCCGTTGCCGTTGGGCTTCTCGCCGCCGTTCTTGCCGTTCTTGCCGTTCTTGGAGCGCCGAGCTCGTCCAAGCGCCGCTCGTAGGCGGCCGCGTCGTAGAAGATCTCCGGCTCTTCCTGGCCCTGGCGGCGGATCGACGTAGTGGGGCAGTCTCTCGCCGTCGTAATGCTTCTCGACGAACTCCGTAAAGCGGATGCCGCGCCGGTTCAGCACGCTGATCGTTGCGCTCGACGTCGGCCAGGAGCTTGACCATTTCTTCGAGCTTCGGGCCGCGAGATTTGCGCTCCTCTTCCTTGTCGGCTTTCTTGCCTTTCGTTTTGCTGCCGTCGGCGCGGATCGTCAGTTCGGTGCCCTGCAGGCCCCGGCCGATCATCCGCCGGCGCATCTCGTGCTCCGTCAGGACGTACTCGGACTCCTTCTTGCCCTTGCTCTTGACCTCGTACAGCGGCGGCTGGGCGATGTAGACCATCCTCTTGATTGAGCAGCTCCGGCATCTGCCGGAAGAGGAAGGTCAGCAGCAGGGTGCGGATGTGGGCGCCGTCGACGTCGGCATCGGTCATCAGGATGATCTTGCCGTAGCGGCACTTCTCCACGTCGAACTCGTCGGTGCCGATGCCGGTGCCGAGGGCGCTGATCATCGTGCGAATCTCGTCGTGGGCGAGCATCTTCTCGATGCGGGCCTTCTCGACGTTGAGGATCTTGCCCTTGAGGGGCAGAATCGCCTGGATGTTGCGGTCGCGGCCGGCCTTGGCCGAGCCGCCGGCCGAATCACCCTCGACGATGAAGATCTCGGTCGTGGCCTTCTCCTTGCTGGCGCAGTCCCACAGCTTGCCGGGCAGGCTCGCGCTGCTCAGAGCGCCCTTGCGCCGGGTCAGCTCGCGGGCCTTGCGCGCGGCTTCGCGGGCGGCGGCCGCCTGAATGGCCTTGTTGAGGATGCGCTTCGCCTCCGGAGGATGCTCCTCCAGGTAGTGGCCGAGCTGCTCGTTGACCACGGTCTGGACGAAGCTGTCGACTTCCGGGTTGGTCAGCCGGACCTTCGTCTGGGCTTCGAATTGCGGGTTCGGCAGCCGCACCGCCACCACGGCGGTCAGCCCCTCGCGCAGATCCTCGCCCGTGGTGTTCTGGTCGTCGTCCTTCATGAGCTTGTTGGACCGGGCGTAGGCGTTCATCGTCCGCGTCAAGGCGGTCCGGAAGCCCGACAGGTGCGTGCCGCCGTCGATATTGCAGATGTTGTTGGCGAAGACCAGCACGTTTTCGTTGTAGCCGTCGTTGTACTGCATGGCGACTTCGCACATCAGCCGGCTCTCGGGGTCGTCCTTCTGCATGTAGATGACGTCGTCGTGCAGAATGGTCTTGCCTTCGTTGAGGTGCTTGATGAACGCGCGGAGGCCTTCGTTGAACTGGAACGTTTCTTTCTTGTCCGTCCGGTCGTCGCGGAAGGTGATCTTGAGACCGGCATTGAGGTAGGCCAACTCGCGAATGCGCTTGAGCAGCGTGTCGTAGTTGAATTCGAGGTCGCCGAAGATCTCGTCGTCGGGCATGAAGGTGACCTTCGTGCCGCGCTTGTTCGCGGTGCCGATCTTCTCGGCGGACCCGCACTTCTTGCCCTGCTTGCACTCGAAGTGCCAATGCTCCCCGTCGCGATAGACGTCCACTTCGAGCCACGAGCTCAAGGCATTGACGACGCTGACGCCGACGCCGTGCAGACCGCCGGCGACCTTGTAGCTGTCGGAATCGAACTTGCCGCCGGCGTGCAGGGTCGTCAGCACCACTTCCAGAGCGCTGACTTTGGCCTCTTTGTGCTTCTCGACGGGGATGCCGCGGCCGTTATCCTCCACGCTGCAGCTCCCGTCCGGCCTGAATTCGCACGATGATGTTGTCGCAGTAGCCGGCCAGGGCCTCGTCGATCGAGTTGTCCAACACTTCGTAGACGAGATGGTGCAGGCCGCCGACGCCGCGGTCGCCGATGTACATCTCCGGCCGCTTTCGCACGGCCTCCACACCGCCCAGGATCTTGATGTTACTTGCGTCGTATTTGTGTGCCTCCACCTACGGGCCCTCAAATGAGTGTTCAGTCTGAAGTTAACGCCTGCGAGTTCAAAGACCAACTCCACGACCTGCCATTCCCAGAATCCTGCTACAGAACTCGCAGCTTCCCTATAATATCGGACGAGGCCTCCCTCTGCCTGCATAAAGTTATCTAATTTTATACGTCTCGGCGGGGTCCTCACGTTCGTTATCGGGCCATGCCAACCTCGATCCGCCGCACCTTCGCCGCCGGGCAGACGCGCTGCAATTCCCGCAGCAGCACGGCTTTGCACAATTGCAGCTCGAACATGTAACTGGAGCCGTCGGCCAGGACCTTCAAACAGCCGTTGGACACGCCCGCGATCCGGCAGTGGGCACGCAGAACCTCCGGCAGCAGACCCGCCCACGCCTGGGCCACCGAATCGTACCGGCTGGACACGGGGCTCAGTCGCTCCACAAAACCGGAGACGAGGTCGCCGATCCGGCACGCCTCGGACGTTCGTTGTTCGTCCATCCTTGACTCCCCATCGAGCAGGTATCGTTATCACGAGGTTGATCGGCATCAGGACGTACAGGAAATCGCCGCCGCTTTTGATCACGCCGGGGCGGTCCGCCTGGCCCAACTCCAGTTCAAAGTCCGGCGTCCGGATCACCCGGAGGGCATCGCTGAGGAACTGGGGATTGAAGCCGATTTCGATGGGCTCGCCGCCGTACTCGACCGGCATGCTCACCTCGGCGGCCCCGGCTTCCGGCGAGCTGCCCGAGAAAACGATCGCCTCTCGGCGTCAGAGACAACTTGATGCCCTTGGACTCCTCGCTGGTCAACAGCGCCGCCCGGCGCACGCCGCTGAGGGCGCCTTCCGTCGCGCAGCGTCAGTTTCTTGTCGTAGTCCGCTGGGATAATATCCTCGTACTTGGGGAAGTTGCCCTCCACCAGGTTCGAGCTGATGACCATGTTGGCACAACTCAGCAGGACTTGGTTGTCCACGAACTTGACCGCCACGCTCTCTTTCTCGCGCGGCCCAATCTTCTGGAGCAGACCCATCGTCTTGGCCGGAATGATGATCTTCTTCTCGGCGGCCTCGCCCGGCGGTGCCTGCTGGAGATCGACCCGGCACCGGGCCAGCCGGCGGCCGTCCGTGGCCACCAGCATCAGCTTCTTGCCTTTGACCTCCCAGAGCACGCCGTTGATCGCATAGCGGCTGCTCTCTTTGGCCGTGGCGAAAAGGCATTGCTCGATGCCCATCTGCAATTGTTCGAGACTGATCGCCAAGTCGGGCTGGCCCTGCCCGAAGGACGGGCACCTTCGGATATTGCTTCGGGTCCTGACCGTAAACCTTGAAATGACTGTCGGCGCCCCGGATCTCACAGGTGGTATCCTTCGACTTCCAGAACCAGGACATCGTCGCCGCTCTCGCGCACGATCGCCGCCAGTCGCTCCGCTTCGATCACGGCCTCGCCCTTCGGCGCCGACTTCCACCTGCGAAACCAGGTAGTCGAGGCCCGAGCTCCAGGTTCGTCGCCTGAATCCGCATCTCCTTCCCGGACGCGGCGATCCTCACGCATTTGAGAATGGGCTTCGGCGTGCGGGTCGGGACCACGGACGTAATCAGCCCCAAAGCCTCGGCCAAAGCGGAACGGTTCACGCTCACCTTCATGACACACCCCTTAGCAGACACAGTTTCGACGCCATCCATGCGCCATCCCACCAACTAAACAGGTCTTAGTGTACCCATGCCCTGTCCTAAAACAACCCTTTTTCCCTCGAGGGACAGCCCGAGGGACGCAGGAAACGTGCACGGACCAGCAAACGAGAGTCGGGAGTTATTCGGCCTCCGGTCTCCCTTATTATGATTATAGAATATTTCTCGTAGTAGTATTAGTAGTATAGGGGGCTTGTTTTGTTATGTTCTGAGGCAGTCGATTCATAACTTTTGTGGCATAAAGAGATGGAGTCGATATGGCCTCGTTGGGGCTGTGCAGAACCCGTTAGACCCTTTGTTGGCACGCTTGACAAAGTCACAGCCCGTGGAGTAACTAACAGGTTTACTCCTGATCTTTTCACAGGAAGGTGATCCTTAAGTAACAGGTGCTGTTAATACTATCCGTGGTTGGTTTATAAGACGATCAGCACCGCATGCTCGTCACGACGACGGTCCGTCTTCGTGGGTACGTCCGCAACAGTGGTTCTCGGGACAGGTAGGGGACGATGGCAGCGACGAAGGAACAGGGAGTAAAGGCAAGCGGCAGTCGGCTCTTTGTCGGCCTGGACGTCGGCAGCAGCTTTGTTCATGGCGTGGTCCTGGCTGAGGACGGGTCGGTCGTGTATTCCCCCGACCCGATCATGCATTTCGCCAACCCGCTGGGTGCCATCGCGGAGGTCTGGCGGGACATCACCAGCCGGTTCGACCCGTCCTCTATCGTCAGCACCGCGCTGACCGGCAGTGCGGCCGAGTCCTTCCCGCGCGTGATGCACGGCGCCCTCTACGTCTATGATAGCGTCGCAATTCCGAAGGGCGCCCAGGCGATCGCCCCGACGGCCAAGTACCTGTTTCACATCGGCGCCAAGGATTCTTACTTCTTCAGCCTCGGCACCGCGGCCGGCCGCAAGATCATCGTCGAATGGCGCACCGGCACCAAATGCGGCGGCGGCTCCGGCATGCTTGTCGAAAAGCAGTGCCGGCAGGCTCTTTCAGGGCGAGGTCCCCGCGCCCCAATTGGAGGACCCGGCGACGCAAGCGACGGAGCCGGACAAGCAGCAGCTCGTGGCCCGCAACCGCGCGAAACTCCAGGCGCGGCTGGAAGAGATGTTTCGCCGGGCCGAGGAAGAGGCGGCGCAGGTCCAAGGAGCCGAGCGAGTTCCTCGCCCGTTGCGGCGTCGTCGTGCAGTCCGACCTCATCCACAAGCAAAATGAAGGCGCCACGCGCGTGGATAACCTCGCGGGCCTGTTCCGGACCGTCGCGCGAAACTACGTGATCGACGTGCTCGGCTCGCGGAGCTTCGCCTCGGCCTGCAGCGCGGGCGAGGCGATCTCCACCGGCGGCGTCTTCTCCAACGATCTCGTCCGCCAGAACCTGTCCGAGCTGCTTCGGCACGACCGTGGTCCGGCCGGAACACCATCACAACATCGCCGCCATCGGCGCCGCCCTCAAAGCCATTGAGGACAAGAATACCTTCGTTTTGAACGTGGAGCAGCTCCGCAGCGTCGCCGAGTACAGCCGCGAGCGGCGGAAGTTCGCACCGCCCCTGTCGGCCAGCTCTGCCCCGGGTGCACGAGAGCAGCGAGACCCTGCATCCGCGAGATCCCGCCGGGCACGGAGGTCGTGCTCGGCATCGACGGCGGCAGCACGACCACCAAGGGCTCGCTCGTCGAGATCGCGACCGGCAAGCTCCTGGACAAGCTCTACATCAAGACCCACGGCAACCCGGAGGAGTCGCTCAAGCGCGTCCTGCGCTACCTGTCCAGGCACAAGGACAATGTCATCATCCAGGGCGTCGGCGCCACCGGCTCGGCCCGCAAGCTCTATGAGAAGATCCTGTTGAGCAAGAGCAAGGCCCAGCAGCTCGCCCAGCAGGGTGTGACGCTGACCGATCGGATCACCGACGAGATCACCTGTCACGCCCTCGGCGTCAAGCACAACAACCCCGACGTCGATACGATCTTCGAGGTCGGCGGCCAGGACATGAAGTTCACCTGCTTCGCCAAAGACGGCACCGTCAAAGAAGCGAAGATGAACTATAGCTGCCAGGCCGGCTCCGGCCAGACCCTCGAAAACATGGCCGACGTGATCAACCTCAATGTCGAGAGCACGCTCCAGGAGGCGGCGCTTGCGGGCCGAGCGCGTGCCGATCATTGACTCGACCTGCGGCGTGTTCATGGAGATGGACGAGAACCGGCTCATCGCGGAGGGCTTCAGCCGGGACGAGATCGCCGCGGCGATCACCCGGGGCACCGCCGCCAGCTATTACTACAAATTCGTCGGCGGCGCCCAGCACTCCGGCAACAAATGCTCCGCCCAGGGCGGCCCGGCGCTGGGGAAGGCGTTTCTGGCCGCCCTGGCCCAGGTGACGGAGAAGGAGATCGAGGCCTATCCGCATCGCGAGATGTTCGGCGCCTGGGGCCAGGCGCTCGATATCATCGAGAACATCCAGCAGCTCCAGCGCGAGGGCAAGCCCTTCGGCACCGCCTTTCGCGGCTGGCAGATCGTCGATATGGCCTTCCAGAAGCGCAAGGTCCCGTGCCGCGAGCTGTTCGGCGCGAAGTCCTGCGGCGTCCGCGACTGCCAGCTCGAAGTCTTCCAGCATCGAGGACGACGAGATCATCACCGGCGGCTTCTGCCCGCGCGGCAACTCCGAGTCCGCCCGGAAGCCCAAGATCAACTACGTGGACCGCTACCACAAGATTTACGACAAGCATTTCCAGAAACAGGGCTGCCTGCTGAGCGAGCTGGGCTCCGTCAAAACCACGGGTCCCACGGTCGGCATCAAGCGGAGCATGGCCACGCTGGGCAGCAAGGGCATCTGGAGCGCCGCTCTCTTCCGGAAGCTCGGTTTCCACCCGGTGGTCTCGCCGCGGAGCGACAAGGACATCGCCAAGATCGGCGTGGACAATTCGCGGACCGAGTTCTGCATCGCCCGCAAGCTCGCGACCGGCCATGCGGCCCTCCTGAACAACCATCTCGGCGATCGAGTACCTGTTCAATCCCAGCTTCATCGAGCAGAGAAAACCCGACCCGCCGGACCTCAAATACTGCATCTACACGGAGAGCGAAGGCTATATTCTCAACGATGTTCTGTCGCTCGACAAGCACCGCCAGATCAACCCGATCCTGCACTTCGGCGATCTGCCCCTGCTGGTCCGCGAGCTGCGGCGGGAGTTCCACCGGCGTCGGCTTCGCGTACACGCGACGAGCAGATGCGGGACGCCATCGCCGACGGCGGACGAGGCCGAAAAGCAGTTCCAGGCCGAGCTCAGCGAGGAGGGCGACAAGTTCCTCGAGCGGATCAAGTACGAGAACGTGCGGGCCTACGTCGGCATCGGCACGCGATTACGTCATGCTCGACCCGGAGGCCAGCTCCAGCTCCGGCGCCATGTTCTCCCAGGTGCGCGGCCTCGACTACATCCCGCAGCAGTTCCTGGAGCACCGGTTCCAGGACATCCCGCTCGGCGAATTCGTGGCGAACGAATTCTGGACCCAGAGCGTGCGGATCTTGCAGGCCAATCTCTTCGTGGCCAACCACCCGAACCTGTTCGCGATTCGCATGGTCAACTTCGCCTGCGGCCCGGACAGCCTGAAGATCTACCAGGAGGAGCTGATCCAGCAGGCGGTGAACAAGCCGCTTGCTGGTCCTGCTGACGGACGCCCAGACGAACAACGCCCCCTTCGTCACGCGGACGGAGGCCCACGAGCGGGTCGTCAGCCAGAGCCGGCCCGTGCCCCTGGATATCGAGAAGCTCAAGATCCACGCCGGCAATACGCAGGAAAAGCGCATCTGGCTGCTGCCCTACATGGGCGACGCCAGCCACGTCGGGGCCGCGGGCCTGAAGTACTTCGGCATCGAGGGCCGGGTCCTGCCCACGAACACGCCGCGCGGCTACGAGGTCGCCCGCAAGCACGTCTCGACGGAAGTCTGCCACCCGCTCAAAGGCGTGGTGGGCGACGCCATCGGCTTTTTGCAGGAAGAGATCGAGCGGGCCGGGCGCGACTTCGTCGAGAACAACTACTTGGTCATGCTCCCGACGGCGAGCGGCCCGTGCCGGTTCGGCAAGTACGGCGAGGTCCTGCAGCACTTCATGAAGCTGGAAGGCCTGGAGAAGGTCCCCGTGGTGGGCCCGTCCGCCGAGAGCCGATTACGTCGATATCCCCATGCCCAGCAGCTTCAGCTCCTCCAGCAAGGTCAAGATGCAGCAGCTCCTGTTCAAGGGGATCAACGCCGCCGACCTGCTGGAAGACGTGCTACGTCGCTTCCGTCCGTACGCCGAGGACAAGCCCGCGCTCGACGCCCTCAAGCAGACCGCGCTTGGAGATCCTGGGCCGGATCATCGCTGGCGGCGGCAAGACCGCCGACTTGCAGCATTGGGGTCGCGCAGACCGTCGCGGCGTTCCAAGCCGCCCCGCTCCGCTGCCACGAGCGCTTCCCGCTGGTCCTCTATATCGGCGAGATCTACATGCGCCAGCACGATCCGTACACGGATTTCGTCATTCACCGGCTGGAGGAAGCGAAGCTGGAAGTCGTCCGCGACCCGGTCACCGACTGGCTGCTCTACGTCAACAAGATGAATCGCCGCAACGCCAAACGCGACACGAGCCTGGGCTGGCAGGAGCGCGACTTCGGCCGCATGTGGTCATCCGCCCGCAAGCTGGGCAACACGATCCTCAAAGGCGCGTACATGGCGCACGTGGCCGAGAAGCTCGCCGAGCCGTTCCACGAGGTCCTCGCCGGCCGGCACGTCCTGCCACACCCGATGGAAATCATCGAAACGCTCGAACGCGCCCACGAGACTCCACGGCGCCATCGAAGGCGAGTCGCCCCTGAGCACCGGCATTGCTTACTATCTCATGCACGACATGATCCACCCGCACGGCGATGCCGGGGCCCCCAACGCGGACTTGGGCGTTGGCCAGACCCCGTACATCTCGGGCATCTTCCACATCGGCCCGTTCACGTGCATGCAGGAAGGCGTCGCGACGGCCAAGATCGAAGCCATGGTCAAGGAGCTCCGGCAAGACCAAGCCCGACCTCGTCTTCCCGATCATCCACGCCTTCTTCGGCGACTCGCCCAACGCCAACATCGCCGCCGAGATCGCGGTCTTCCAGGAACAGTGCTACCAAAAGAGGGACCTGCTGCGCAGAACCACGCCGCCGTCGGGGCACCAGAGTCACGACATCCGGGAGGTAAATCCCAAGCACCAAATCCCAAATCCCAAACAAATCCAAACTTCCAAATCCTAATGACCAAAACGCGCGTGCCGGTGCTCCGGGGCGTCACTCGCTCCTTTGGAGGATCGACGAGAAGATCCTCGCGAGCTCGGTTGCCTCCCCAATCAGCCATTGCCGTTCCCGCTCACGGCCATCGTCCCCGCTCGTGTCCAGGAGCCGCAGCCAGTACCTGCTCTCTTTCGCCTCCTTGCGCGAGATCTTGATGCGCATTCGGAAGTCCTTCTTGCTCAGGGCCTCGTTCGCCTCGATGTAGTTGGCTCCCACGGACCCGGATGCTTTCACCAGTTGTCTGCCGTCCTCGATATTGCAGATGGTCCTCTTGAGGGTGCGAACGAAGGCTCTCACGCGCTGGGCGAAGGCGAAGGTCCGCGCCTCCAAGTCGTACTGTTTGGGATTTTCTTCTTTGGTCATTGGAATTTGTTTGGGATTTGAGATTTGGGATTTGGAATTTGGCCCTCGCCCTCCATCGCCTTGAGTCGTTCCTTTCTCTCCTGTACCCGCCGCCTTGCGTTTTCGTATCTCCTCTTCTCCTCCGGCGTCTGCGGCAACAACGGCGGCACCGTCGTGGGCTTCTTGTTCTCGTCCAAGGCGACCAAGGTCAGATGAGCGGTGGTGGCGACGATTTGCGCCCCGGTGTAGGGGTCCTCGCGGGTCACCTGGACGCCTACCTCCATGGACGAATGTCCGACGTAATTGACGGCGGCCCGCAGAACGACATGGTCGCCAATATGGACCGGGTGGCGGAAGACGAGGGTGTCAATCTCGGCCGTGACGACCTCGCAGCCGCAATGCCGCTGACCTGCCATGGCCGCCACCATGTCGATCCAACTGACGATGGCGCCGCCAAAAGCGGTTCCCTGCGGGTTCGCCTGCTGGGGCATCACAAGGTACCGCGTTTCTACCGCACTCTCACTTGGTGTCTTGGCTTGATCGATGGTCATGGGGACCATAGTGCCACGATGCTGGGTGACAAGTCAACACACAGATAGCAACTCAGCGCGGGTCCCATCATCTATTCTGAGCCCGCGCCAAGCCGTGCGCCTACGGCTGGGCGTGTCGCTTGGCTGTGCGGATCTTGTTGATAGTGTCGGCGCTGAAGTGCTTCTGGTGGAAGTCGATCAGCTCGTCTGCGGTGAAGTTCTCATAGTCGGCATTGTGGCGCTGCGCGATGACGTCGGTCGGCACGTGATAGTTTTGCAGCTTGATGAGCTCGTCCAAGGTGAAGCTGTAGCCGGCCTGCCTGAGGTGCGCGGCATTGTCGGCGTCCAGATGGTAGTTCTTGGCCTTGATGATCTCGTCGATCGGCGCAAATCGTTGCAGGAACTTGTCGGCTGGGTCAGTTCGAGATGCGGGCGGCGTCCACACCTGGGCTGGACCCTCAGCCGAGGCCGTCGAAATTGACGAAGCGTTGGCTCCCGGATCGTGTCCGCAGAATTGGCGACTCGGATTACGACTATTCCTGTTTGACGGTTCTCGTCTGTGGGCGATAGTCTCGGTCCATGCTCAAGAACTTCCGGTCTCGATGGGTTCCGGCGACTCTGATCGTCGCGGTCTCGCTGTCGGGCTGCTCGCAGGACCCGGTGAAGCAGAAGATGCGGGCGCTGCGGCGCGGCCCGGTGGAGCAGCGCGCGGCCGCCGCCAAGGAACTGGGCACCCTGAAAGAGCCGCGCGCGGTGGGGCCATTGAACGCCGCCCTGCAAGACCAGGACGAAAGCGTCGCCAATGCGGCGGCGCTCGCCTTGGGCCAGATTGGCGACCCCCGCGCCATCGCGCCCTTGGCGGCAGCCTTGCGCCGGGCGGCGACGCGTTGGAGTGCCGCCGAAGGCTTGGTCGCTCTGGGTGCTCCGGCCCTGGACCCGATTTTGGCCGCCCTGTCGGACGGAGATGCCCAGGTCAGCAAGGCCCTGATCACCCACCTGAAACAGCACGAAGTGAAGGATCGCCGGCTCGTGGAACCCTTGCTCAAGCAGTTGCACAGCAGCGATTGGCTCGTGCGGCAGGCGGCGGCGGAGTCCCTCGGGCGAATCGGCGACCGCAGGGCCCTGGAGGGACTGACCGGCGCCCTGCGGGACGACAATCGGCTGGTCCGGGAGGACGCGGCGCGGGCGTTGGGGGAGATGGGCGACGCCTCGGTGGTGGATGCTCTGCTCGCGGCCCTGCGCGACCGCACCACCGCCCAAGCCGCCCGGGCCCTGGGCCGGCTCGGTGACACCCGGGCCCTGGAGCCGCTGGCGGCGGTCTTCCGGGGCGATGAGGTCGGCATGCGCAGTCCGGCGGCGGAGGGGTTGGGCCTGATGAAAGACCCGCGCGCCCTCGACGTGCTTGTGGGTGAGATCCTCAACTGGGAATTGCGGACCGCCGTGGGCCAGGGTTTGGCGGCGGCGCACTGGCAACCCGCCACACCGCGCGAGCAGGTCTATCTCTGGATCTGTCAAAGCAACGGCGTAGCCCTGGCCCAAGCACGCCAGCAGACCTGCCAAATCCTGCTGGAGGACGTGAGATCGAAGGACAAACGCCGGATCGACTATGCAGTCTTTGCTCTCCTGAGCCTGGGCTGGGCCGACACGATCCCCGACTTGAAGCGGATTCTGGAGGCCCAAGGAGATGAAAAGATGGCCGAGACCTATCTCAACTGCGGCCACGAGGACCTCCGCGCCGCCGCGAAAGCCTGGGGCGACAAACACGGCTTTACAATCACCCCCTTCGGCGGCAGCCGCAAAACCTCCTGGGGCGCCTGGCAATAGCGCGGCCTTAGGCCGTAGCCGAGACTGACTCGCGAAGAGATCAAAGAGCAATAGCCGTCTTTTCCACTCAGCATCCCCGCGCCTCTGCGTGAGATAGTTCTGCCGGAATTGGACCTGTTCGCATTTCTTCGTGACGGTGGCGGGTTGGCGGCTGAGAAGGCACAGAGCGGAATTGATAGTTGTTCTCTGCGCCTGCGCGGCTGGCGCGGGCGGGCAAGAAGAGCTCTTTCATGCCTTGCTTCTGGGGCACAAAGGGGGCAGGCGTCTTTTCGGAGAGTTGGGACAAAATCGGGTCTTGCAGGACCTGCGCGTGGGTCTTCTCCCGCTTCTGTGCCCACGTCAGCGTTGCGTCTTCCTCGTCAATCTGCGTGCGGCGCTGGCGCATCCAGGAAACCGCATCAAATGCCTTTTTCACATGCGCGCTCATAGGTGCCAGTTTAGGCTCTTCGTGGGCAGTCTGCAAGAATCCGTCGTCCAAATCCAGGGTGAACGCAAAGTCGTTCGGTAATACCTCCCGGCATGTCTCCTGTAGGGGCAACCCCCCGTGGTTGCCCTAGGGCAGGCACGGGGGCCTGCCCCTACATCGTTGCGATCCTCGCATCCGTCCGAAACGACTTTGCGTTGCCCCCGTGTGCAAATCCGATTTCACAAGAAGATGGGCCGCAGGTCTATTGCGCCGGTTGCTTCTGTGGGACGAAGTGCGCGAGGGCCTCTCTCAAGACATGCACCAAGAGAGGATCGTCACGCATGTAGAGGTCTGGGCTGTCCAAGCAGACGATCTTGGCGGGGTCTTGGCCGTAGCGGGTCTCCAACTCCCGGGCCATGTAGTCCTCCATGACGAAGATCAGGTCGGGGCAGCCTCTAACTACCGCGTGGAGGAATCGGGGGTTTGTCTCGCGCATCCCCAGGATTGGTGGCAAGGCACCGTTCTCCGGGTCATTTGGCGGCCGTGATGGTGATGGGAATGTCCTGGCGGAGAAGGCGAGACGTGCCATCGGCATCGGCACGGACGCGGTACAGGGCGGTAGCGATCAGTCTCGATGCTCCGTTCGCATCCGTCGGCGTGGCTATATCACACTCGACGCGCTGCGGCTGTGACCTGTCCGGTCCATTGGTCGGCGCGGCGACGAGCAGTTGCGGCTGGGCCCGCCAGCCGGGGGGCAGATCGACCCACACGCGCAGCGGCTCGCCCTCGGCGCTCCAGCGTGCTTTGCGGGCCTCGTTCGGACACAGTGTAAGGTAGATCCGGACGGCCTCTCCGGGCTTCACGCCGCGGGGGAACGACCGTCACTTCTGCCAAGATCAAATCCTGCGCGTCCCGGGCGATACGGCCTTCAGGGTCCGGCGGCGGCACGGCGGCGGGCTCGGTTGGCCCTGCGCGGAGGGGAGCGGCCCTTTCCGAGTCGGTCAGCCCAACCTTCAGCTCGATCGGTTGCGCGCCGCGGGCCCGAATCTCGCGGTTGGCCGTTTGGACCCAATCGTAAAACGGGTACGGCTTGGTCAGCCGTGGGCCGTACTGCTCGATGCGCCGCCGCCAGATGTACTCGTTGGGCCCGAGCGAGCGGGCCGTCATCCAGTGGTCTACCGCCGCCTGGAAGTCGCCCGGCATCGGGTGCTCGGATTCGCAGCGAGTGCGATAGCAGACGCCGAGGCGAAAATGGGCGTCACCATCGTCCGGCTTGGTTTGCAGCGCTTGGGTGTAGACGTGGATGGCTTCGTCCACGCCGCCGGGCCCGGCCCACAGTGTCAAGGCATCGCCCAAGTCCCGCCACGCTTGGTAGGATCCGCTTTGCTCGGCGAGGCGGCGCAGGGCGGCCAAATCGGGCTGGGCCGGCTCCCTGGGTTTCTCGGGCGGCGTGGCACCGTCGGAGGCGAACGTGTGATTGAGAAAGTCCTGCTCCAATGTGTCAAGGTTGGGCCGCAGGCTCCGCACGATGCCGTATTCGTCGATGGCCACTTCGATGGGCACGCCGGTGACCTGCATGACGTCGATCGGGTCGTGCAGGATCGGCCAACCCACTTGGCGCCACTGGGCCAAGAGCCGGCAGCGGTCGGCATGTTGCTCCTGGGTGATCCCCACCACTACGAGCTTGCCTTGGCGGACCCATTCTCTCGTCTTCGTATCCCAGGCCGGCACGGCCTGTCGGCAGCCCACTCACCAGGAGGCCAGGTGGATCAGGAGGACTTTGCGCCCGCGAAACTGGGAGAGCGACACGGGCCGGCCATCCGCGATGTTGGGCAGGGTGAAATCCGGGTGCGGCCGGCCCACGCGCGGCGCATAACCAGCACCCTGACACGCCCCGGCAGGAAGACCAAGGACCCCGCAAGTCAAGATCAGCACGCCCAGATTTCGCATCGTTCGTGTCATCCGGGCCTCTATAATACACCTTCGGCGCCGGGTAGGCAATTTGCCTATACATAATTCAGGAAAAAACCGCTCTCCCCTCAGTCCTGCACGAACGTATTTCCTATTGGTGATGTGAAGCAGTTTTGGGGTTTTCTGGAGTGATTGACGCCGCGAAAGAGCGGCGCTTTCGAGGTGGAACTATGAGAGCGCAACACATGGCAGAGGTTTTGGAAAAGAGCGAAGTAAGGAACTTCGCGCAGCCGGACGAAATTCGCGAGTTTCCACACGGTCGCCTGGAACTGATGAGAATCGGCGGGGCCGTCATCGGCCGTGCCACTCTCGAACCAGGCTGGCGCTGGTCGGAGTCGATTCAGCCCATCGTCAAGACGGAAAGTTGCGAGGCCGCCCATTTCCAGTACCACGTGTCGGGCGTGATCCGGGTCCGTATGGAGGACGGAACGGAATTCGACTGTCGCCCGGGCGACGTTTCCTTGATCGCTTCCGGCCATGATGCCTGGGTCGTAGGGGACGAGCCGGTCGTGGTCGTGGATTTCCAGGGAATGAGCACCTACGCGGCGCCCGATTGACCACTCGCCGAGGCGGGCAAGCCGTTTCCAAGAGATGAATCGTTGATTGAGGACCAACACGCTTCTATAAGGCAGAAACGGCGGGCGGAGCGGGGCCTCCAAACGCGAAGGATCGCATTTGGGAACCCCGCCGCCCCACCGGCTCCCGTCGAAGCCAGGTCTGAGAGGGTGTTTAAGAAGTGGCACGGGCGTCCTGCCCGTGAAGCCAGGGTGCGACGCATGGGCAGGATGCCCATGCCACAGTAGACCGACTTCTCAAACACCTTCTGAAGGGCCGCTTCGCGGGTTCAGCTCTCAATGGCGCCAGCAAAGCTGGGCGCCGGGAGAAACGCCGAGGCCAGCGGCGTGAAACCTGCATGAAACCTCGTGGGTGCAAGTCCCACCCCGCAACGGTTGGCCACCAGCGCCAAGCGGAGTCTTCGGAGCTTGCCGATGGGTGCAGGTGTGCCAACGAACCACCGGCAAGACCTCCGCAGAGCCTCCGGCCTTGCCGCTGCCACCCGTACCCACCCAATTGGCGTAGCCGGAGTACTACGGCTTCGGTGGCGGCACCGGTTCAGGGGCGCGCGGGAGAAGTCCACCTTCGGCGGAGCCGTGCGGGCTGCTTCCGTAGTCTCGAAGTAAGGCTTCGGCTGGACACCGGCCCGGGCCGCGAAAATCGAGCCCGGGAAGCCCTTGATATAGGTGTTCAGCTCGTTGACCGCTTGATTGTACCGCGTGCGGGCCACCGCAATCCGGTTCTCCGTTCCTTCAAGCTGATCCTGCAGCGAGAGGAAGTTCTGGTTCGCCTTGAGCTGCGGGTACTGCTCCTGGAGCACCAATAGTCGAGAGAGTAGCCCAGATAGCTCGTTCGACGCCTGGATCTTGCCGGCGACGTTGTCGGCCTGGAAGTATTTCGTGCGGGCTTGGGCGATGTTCTCGAAGATCTCCTTCTCGTGCGTGGCGTAGCCTTGGACCGTGGCGACGAGGTTCGGGATCAGATCGAGCCGGCGCTGAAGCTGCGCATCGACATTGGCCCAGGCCTCGTTGGCCGCCTGTTCCAGCCGGACGACGCGGTTGTACCCGCTGATGTAGATGCCCCCGATGGCCAGGCCGAGGAGGATGACGACAAGCAGGAGCCCGATGAAGAGCACGAGCAATGGGCTTGCCTGAGCCGTGTTCTTTCGCACAGTTGTTGTCCGAAGCATGTTGACCTCCATCACCGCCCGAGGGCGGAAACTCGAAGCACGGAACTCAATTCCCGCCTTCGCGGGAATGACCCCCTGCGGAGGCAGGGGCGAAACAAATCCAAAGCCCAAAGCTCCACGGGCCGAAACGCGGACACCTACCTAGTGGCGCGTTTCGAATTCTGGACCTTGGTCCTCATCGCATGGAGTGCTTACCAGTGACTGCTGGCGCCGCCACCGCCGAAACTGCCGCCGCCACCGCCACCGAACTGCCGAAGCCCCCGGAGGAGCCGCCGCCGAAATGGCCGAAGCCGCTGGGCAGTCCGCCGCCGAAGCCGCCGAAACCACCGCCGAAGGGTCCGCCGCCGAAGGGACCACTGCGGCCGTGACCGCCATAGCCGCCGAAGCCCCGGAACAGAAACGGCAAGAGCAACCAGGGCCAGAACCGGCCCCCACGGAACCTGCCAAATATGAACATCAGCAGGAGTAAGAATAGCAGAAACCCGCAGCAGGGGCACGCGCAGCAGGGGCCCGGATTTCGGCCGCCGTACGCCGGGCCGGAGTTGACGATTTGGTGGGGTAGTGTCGGCATGCCCGTGAGGGTCACTTTGTAGTGGTCCGCGATCCGTCGGATGACTTGCAGATTGGCCTCGTAGATGCCTTGACTATACTGGCCCTTCTTGGCATAGGGCACCAGCGCCTCCCGCTGGACCTGTGCCGTGAAGGCGTCCGTAATGAACCCTTCCAGTCCGTAGCCGACCTCGAACCGGGCGGCACGGTCCTTCAAGGCGAATGTAAAGAGCAGGCCGGTGTCCTTGCCTTTCTTGCCGAGCTTCCATTTGTCCAGCAGCTCGATCGAGAATTGCTCGATGGGCAGGCCGCCGGTGGTGTCGATCGTGAGGATGATGTATTGCACGCCGGTCTTCTGCTCCAATTCCTGGAGGAGGCCGTTGAGGGCGTGCGTGTGCTGGGCGTCGATCACATGGGCGAGATCGTCCACGTACTGGGTCGGTATCGACAGATTAGGCCGCGCGTACTGCTTGGCGCCCCGGGCCGACGGTAGAAGCGTCAAGACGATCAGGAGCGGCAGGACTCTGAGCCGGCGGAATGGAAGGTACGGGGACAACGCGTCTACACCTCCAGTCCATCCACAATCGTCGTCAGACGCTCCACGGCGTCCAGGATGGCCACGAAAGTGCTCTCGATCTCGGCGTCGGTCAATCTCGGCCTCTCGTGACGCCAATGATGGACCGCCAGGGCGCGCCCAGATCGACCTCGAACTCGCCGGCGGCCTTGCGGAACGTCAGGTCCATCGTCTTGGGCCGGTCTGCGTCCACCAGCCACAGCACCGCCCGCAGCACCGGGGCCAGTCCCTTCGCGGTCGAGATGAGAATGTCGCGGACCATCCGCTTGGTGCCCGCCGCGGCGAGGTAGCCCTGCCGCAGCCGGACCAGCATCGCCTTGAGCTCCCGCTCGCACTGGAGCCGGACGTCCTGCTTCTTGAAACTGCAGGGGGGCGAACGGGTCCTGCGCCGAGGATCGTTTCGTGGACCAGTTGAAAGTCGAGGAACTCCACCCCGAAGACGTCGCAGGACCGCTCGATGTAAAAGGGCGTCATCAATAGCGGCGGCGAAATCCTGTACCGGCTCATCCGTGGGGCCAGCAGGGCCACGCCGTTCAGCGCCGGGATGTCGTGGGCTTCCAGCAGCACAACCGTATTGACGTCGCTGCTCTTCGGTGCGAAGTCCTGCGTCAGAGCGCTACCGACGACGCTAATGCTCTTGAGGTTGTCCCCCAGCGCTGCTTCCAGACGGTCGGCCAGGAGCCGCAGCGCCTCCCGGATCTCCGCGCGAACCCCGTCCACTCGTGGAGCAGTACGAGTCTCAGTCATTTTGCATACCCCTTCTTTGAGAGGGTCGTCAGACGTCAAGCGGTTGCGCGGCTCGTTTCGTCGAACGGTTGCGTCGGGCGTGCTTGCGTCGCCCCCGCGCGACGCAACCGATACGAGCTTCGCAACCGCAACCGTTTGTTATTATTGTACCGCCGTCTGTCCGAATAACAATGGGTCATGTCACGGCTGCACCTATCGAAGGTCAGGAAAGTGCCATTTTGACAGTCAAAACGGCCCCCGGCGGGACCGGAACAGCCTTTTTCTTAACCGGATTGCGGCAATTCATCGGTCCGGAAGTCTGGCACGCGATTTGCATATTCCCTTGATGAAGGTGTTAATGTTAGAGCCATGTGAATGCGACGTGGCACTGGTTGAAAGGGGGTTAAGATTATGGCAATCGTGACGTGGAGAAAAAGAAATCCGAACGAGTTGGCGGCCCTGCGGGGCGGCATGGATGAGTGGTTCGAGAACTTCTTCCGCGGGCTGGACCGGCCGCTGTCGCTCCTCGAGCACAGGGCCTGGCCGGCGATCGATGTCGCGGAGAGGGAGGATTCCGTCCTGGTCCGGGCGGAGGTCCCCGGCATGAAGCCGGAGGAGATTGACATCTCCGTGTACGGCAACACGCTGACGATCAGCGGCGAGAAGAAAGAGGCCAAGGAGGACGAGAGCGACGGCTTCTATCACGTCGAGAGCTGCTACGGCTCCTTCCGGCGTGAGGTCACGCTGCCGACGGACGTCGATGAGGGCAGGATCGAGGCGGTTTGCCAGGAGGGCGTCCTGTCGATCACGCTGCCCAAGGCGGAGAAGAACAAGGCCACCAAGGTCAAAGTCAAAGGATAGACATCCCTTCGCTGCGTGGAACCCAGGGGCCACTTGGCATTGTATCCAGGTGGCCCATTCCCTGCGCACGAGGGTCGCATCACGAGCGCGGGTGGTTGGCCCTGGCCGCTAATGAGTCTCGACGAGCCAAACCGGTGATCCAAACCACCCATGGCGGGGTGCCAGACTCGCGCCTCGTAGACATGCTCAATCCGACGATGGGCAAGACATGCTTACGAGGCGTAAGCATGGCACCCAGTCATTACCCAAGTTGCTCCTCAAAACTAATCGGGTTATGCGCGCCAGAGAAGCGTTTCGGTGCGGCCGTCGCTCTTGCGGTTGCCGGCGACGGCGTGCAGGGTGAACGCGCCACCGCGTGGGGTCAGCTTGGCCTCCACCCAGCCGACCGGCGGGTTGCCGATGATCGGGTAAGCTGTCGCGGGCAGGTGGATCAGGTGAATGCCGGCGACCTGCTCGTACTCGTATTTGTGCAAATGCCCACAGATGACGGCCTTGATCTTGCTCTGGGGCTTGATGATCTCCAGCAGTCGCCGCGTGTCGAGCAGCTCGCCGTTGGGAGGGTGGTGGACAAACAGGATCGTTGGCTTGTTGTCGCACAGGTGCAAGATCGTCTCGAGCCAGAGGCACTGCAACTCGCCGAGCTTCCCCGAGAGGGCGTTGACGTATAGAAGGCTGTCGAGAACGATCATCCGGACCGGGCCCGTCTCGGCCAGGATGAGGTGCTTGTTCGTCACGGCCTTGTCGCCGCTGGCCGAGCGTCCGAAGACCTGATAGAAGTCCTCGCGATCGTCGTGATTCCCCAGGCCCAGGTACACCGGATGTTGCGCGAGCGGCGCCAACAGGGCTCTGAAGTTCTCATACGCCAGGGCGTCGCCCTTGAGGCGCGCGAGATCGCCGGTGATGACCACCCCGTCCGGCGGAGCATCCGCGACCTGGGCGATCACTTCCCGCAAGTTCTGGTAAGGATGAAAGCCTCCGCGGTGATCCTCGGGATGCGGGGCGATATGCGTGTCGGACAATAGCGCCAGCGCGCACAATCCGCATTGCTGGATGGTGATGGCCCGTGGGACAAGCCGGCCGCCAATAGCGAGGTCGGCCGCAATGCCCCGGCGCAGGCCGTTAAAGCCAGACCGCCTCGGAGAAGCTGCCGTCGACTCAGACCCGACCGGCGAACGCCGGACATAACACTCCGTTCTTCCACGCCCATTCACTCCGTGCACCGGAGGACCGTCCTCTTACGGACGCAAATCCCCCGTGAAACTTTACGTACTCTTTCGGCGTTCTGCGCGGCTGTCATCAGAAATGATATTCCCTTCCCCGAACGTCCGGGAATTGGCATTTTCCCGATCCTGGGCGAGCTACGAGCGCCAGCGAAGCTGTTTGCTGTCCCCGTCCAGCTTGGTGTTGCCGCCGAGGGCGTGCAGGACGAACGTGCCACCGTCGCGGGCCAAGCGGACCTCCACCCAGCCCACGGGCTCCTTGTCCGCGAAATTGTATCCCACGGCAGGCAGATTGATCAGATGAATGCCGGCCTCCTCCGAGAAGGCGTATTCGTGGGAGTGCCCGTACACGATCGCCTTGACCTTGGCGCTGGGCTTGACGATATCGAAGAGCCGGGGAGCGTCCAGCAGATCGCCGTCGTTGTCGCGCAGGGGATGGTGCAGAAACAGAATCACCGGCTTGTCGTCGCCGGTCTGCAGGTAGCGTTGGAGCCAGGTGCGCTGGGCTTTGCCCAGGAATCCGGGCGTCTCATTGGTCAAGAAGAGCGAGTCGAGAAGGACGAACCGGGCGGGACCGGCGTCCACCGTCACGACATGCCGGTCTTTGACCGTCTGCCTCTGGCCGGCAGGATTCTCGAACGCTTCCAGGAAGTTGCGGCGGTTGTCGTGATTGCCCAAAGCCAGGTAGAGCGGCCGCTGGTTGAGAGCGGGGGTCAGCAGCTTCTTGAAGTTCTCGTAATCGCCTTTCTGGCCGGTCAAGCGCACGACGTCGCCGGTAAGGACCAGGCCTTCCGGCAGGTCAACGGCGATTTGGTCGAAGGCCTTTTGCAAATTCTGATAAGGATAGAAGCCCCGGTATTTGTTCTCCGGATCGGCGGCGATGTGCACGTCCGACAGGAACGCCCAGCGACCTGCCCCAGCGGCCGGCACGGAGTCCCCTTTCTTCTCGTCCTGGGCCGCGCCACCACGCGGCATCAACGTAACAACGCCGCCGACGGCTGCCAGTGAGAAACCGAGGAATCGTCGTCTGGTTACCCTACAGCTAAACTCATTAGACATGCGTGCACCTCTTCTTGGTGTCATTATTTCACGGACGATCAGGGCTTTCCTTGTATCCGAAACGAGCTTTCAGGGCAAGTCTTGACAATCTGTCCGGCCATGGCTATTCTGTAAAGCATGATGGCATGAGTTGCAGGTGTATTTTCATGAGCCGAGTCCCTGGTGTACCACATCCATTTCCGTACCAAGGAAGCAAGAGACAACTTGCCCGGGAGATTGTCTCATGTATTCCGCCGAAGACGAAACGCCTCGTCGAACCCTTCGTCGGGTCCGGCGCGGTCACGCTGGCGAGCGCACGGTTACATAAGGCCGAGAGGTTCGTGATCAATGATGCGCACGAGCCCGTGGTGAACCTTTGGCGAGCAATTGTCAACGATCCGCGGGGGCTTGCTCGGAGCTATGAGCGGTTGTGGGCTGACCAAGACGGGCGCGAGCGGGCCTACTATGATCAGATTCGGGAATCTTTTAACAGGACTAACGAGCCGCACTATTTCCTCTACCTACTCGCACGATGTGTAAAGGCTGCCGTGCGCTATAATCGCGACGGCGAATTTAACAACAGCCCCGACAACCGACGGCGCGGAATGCATCCAGACACGATGCGGCTGAATCTTGAATCGGCTTCTGAACTGCTCCGGGGAAGGGTGGAAGTCCTCTGCGAAGACTACAAAGCGGTTCTTCGTTCTCTAACATCGGACGACGTTGTATACATGGATCCACCCTATCAAGGGGTTTGTGATAAGCATAACCACCGCTATGTTCATGGCGTTGACTTCGATGAATTTGCCGCCTCGTTGGCGATCCTGAACGAGGCTGAGGTGCCTTTTATCGTAAGCTATGATGGTCGCACGGGCGATAAGCTGCACGGCCGCCTCCTCCCCAAATCGCTGAAACTGCACCGGTTCGAGATCGAAGTCGGTCGATCCACCCAAGCGACACTTCTCGGTAGAAATGAAGTCACTATTGAGTCGCTCTACCTTTCGCCATCCCTCCTCCAGCGCCTCGGTAGGATCCCCGGTGCTGTTCGCAATGACCCCGAGTTGCCCCTGTTTGCGGTTCGATGAAGGCACAGAGATTCTCAAAAGCGATTCTCGCTGCGGCCAAGACCATCAAAGGGAAGCGGTCGAGGATCGTGGTCGATCATATACTGCGCCACGGGAGCATTACGACTGAGGACCTGGAGAAATATGGCTACAAGCATCCGCCGAGGGCCGTTCGAGATGTGCGAGAGCAAGGTCTTCCGCTCGAGATGTTCTGGACCGTCAGCAGCGATGGCTGACGGATCGCCGGTTATCGGTTCGGTGATCTGCAGAGTATCCGCCGGGACAGACTCGGCGGGTGCGCCGTCTTCTCCAAAAGTTTCCACAAACGGGTTTGCGATGCCCACAGTTCTTGTTGCGCCGTTTGCTTGACCCCCTATGAATCTCGGTATCTTCAACTCGATCATCGCATCCCTTACGAAGTTGCGGGTGAGGCAGGCGGCCTCGATATCGCTGACTACATGCCTCTGTGCGGTTCCTGCAATAGGGCCAAATCCTGGTCTTGCGAGCATTGCGAGAATTGGACCGGAGGGAAAGATCCGACCCGGTGCAGGACATGCTATTGGGCGAACCCGGAGCAGTATGAGCATATCTCGCTTTGTGACATGCGGCGGGTAGATATCACATGGTTGGGTGATGAGGCTCGGGAATACGACTGCCTCAAACACAGGGCGGATGGGGAAAAGAAGCGATTGCCAGACTTTGTGAAGGAGGTTCTCCGCAGGTCGATTCTCAAGCCGGGCGCGGAACGAGAAGAGCCGGAACAGGGATAAAGGTCGCCAACGCCAAGAGGTAAACGCGAGGTGTGCCGCACAAAGCTGCTTTCCAGCGACTTGACCTTGCCCGTTTACCAGCCGAACGACTGGCAGACGTCGCTGACGGGCTTCTTCCACCAGCTTGGGTCGCGAAAGTACTGCTTGATCATCATGGCGGCGTTGACGCCGTCGCCGATGGCGGTGGCCAGTTGCATCGCCGCCCCGACCCGGCAATCGCCGGCCGCGAAGACCCCCGGAATCGGGGTTCGCAAATAGGCACAATCGCAGGCGATGAAGCCTTGATCCGTCAATTCGAGAATGCCTTTGAGAAACTCCGGTATTGGGCGTCATGCCGACGAAGATAAAGGCGCCGTCGCAGGGATAGTCCTCTTGTTCGCCTGTCTTGACGTTTTTCAGCCGGACGGACTGGACTTTGCCATGACCTTGAATGGCCGTCGCGACGGTGTTGTACTTAATGACGAGATTCGAATTGGGCTCATTGGCCTTGGCCAGGAGCTCCTCCACGAGGACCTTCTCGGCGCGGAACTGGTCGCGCCGGTGGATGAGCGTCGCCTTCTTGGCGTAGCGGAGCAGATGCAGCGTCTCTTCGATCGCCGTGTTGCCGCCGCCGATGGAGACCACTTCCTTGTCCCGGAAGAACGGGGGCGTCGCAGGTGCCGCAGTAGCTGACGCCCGCCCCGGCGTTGCGGAACTCGTCCTCGCCGGGCACGCCCAGCTTGCGGTAGTGGCTGCCCACGGCCAGGACGACGGCCCGTCCCACGAAGACCGCGGCCGGAGAGTGGACCGTGGCGGCCGGAGGGTCCAGAGAAGCGGGCATCTGTCCTACGGGGCCTATCTGGTGCTCTTCGTGTCCCGGCCGGCGCCCGCCGAGATAGACCGCGATGTGCCCGTTAGGTAAGCGGGCCAGGTCCATCACTTCCGCGGTCGTCTTCAACTCGGCCCCGAAGCTCTCGGCCTGCTTTTGCATTTGGTCGATCAGGCTGGGCCCGTCGATGCGCGGGATCCCGGGGTAGTTCTCGATACGATCGGTGTTGTAGATTTGGCCGCCCGGAATCAGCCTTTCCAGCACGAGCGTTCGGAAGCGGGCCCGGGCCGTGTAGAGAGCAGCCCCCAGACCCGCCGGCCCGGCCCCCACGACGATCACGTCATAAACCGTTTCAGGCCATCACACAGTCCTATCCGCGCAGATTGCGGACTGCCGATTTCGGATCCGCGGATCAGCGCCCCGATGCGAATCCGCAATCCGCAACCGACAGATCCGAAATCGCCTTCACTCCAGGTGCGGCTCCACCTTTCTTTTCAAATCGCTTTCGAAATTCGGCGTCACGCCCGTGATCTGGTCCACCAGCTCGCCGTTCTTGAAGACGTGCATCGTCGGAATGCTCATGATGCGGTAGCCGCTGGCGACCTCGCGATTCTCATCCACGTTCATCTTGCAGACTTTCAGCCGGCCCTCATATTCATCCGCGAGCTTCTCCAGGACCGGGGCCGCCATCCGGCACGGCCCACACCACGGCGCCCAGTAATCCACCAGTACGGGAATCTCCGATCCGAGCACTTCGCTCTCGAAGCTGTCGTCGGTCACTTCGACGGTTTTTCCTATGGCCATCCTTGTTCTCCTTTCCTTGAATACCCACGACGAGAGAACCTGGGTGCCGATAGTATGGAGCGCGGTGCTTCATGTCAATCGGGTTTCTCCGCGGGAGGGCTGATCTTATGTCCGGACTTGGGCAAAAGGGACATTGGGCTTATGCAGGGGTGCTCTGCACTTGGGCCGCGTTGATCTGCTCGATTAGGGCCGGCAACTCGGCCAGGCGGCGAGATTCTCAAGGCCGCCGGCGGGATCTTCTTGCCGCGGTTCGTGTGCGCCTCCTTCAGGGCCGCGTGCATGCCGCTGGCCAGGGCGGGCGCGATGTCGTTATCGATCCGGTCGCCGACGAACAGGATGTTCGGGGCCGGCTCGCCGATCTTGGTCGCCGCGATACGGAAGATCTCCGTGCTCGGCTTGCGCACGTGAAATTCGTACGAATAGAGCTGCACCGGGAAGAATTCCAGCAGGCCCAGCAGGCGCAGGTGCTGCGCCAGCGAGGTGCGGGTCACGAACGTGTTCGACACGATCCCCAGCTTCAGGCCCATGCCCCGCAGGCAGGCCAGGGTCTGCCGGCAAGTTCTCCTCGATCCTGCGCGCGGCGGCTCAGCGGCTCGTACCAGAGCCAGGCAAATTGCTCCCACTGCTGCTGGGAGAGCCGCACGCCCAGCTTGGCGCCGACCTCCTGCAGCACGACGAGGGAGTCGAAGTCCCGGCGCAGGATGTCGGCCACCAGATACTTGATCCGCAGCCGCACCAGGTTGCGGAGGAAATACCAGGGGAAGCAGGCGACCGGCTGGTCGTGATCCTTCAGAAAGACATGAGTCGCTCGGGCGCCTTCCAGAAAGGCCTTGGTCGTCTCGACCTTGCCGAATTCCAGAATCGTATCGCCGAGGTCGAATAGAACCGCCTTGATCTCCTCGTGCTTCTCGATCTTCGATTTTCGATTGGCGACAACTCCGGCCTCCTGCGCCAGACCATCAAAAATCAGCAATCGACACTGCTCAAATCTTTTTCTGCGGCGGCACGCGGCCCTCGAAGGCTTGGCGCACCCACAGGTGCATTTCCTCGTCGGAGATGACCGAGATCCGGTCGGCCGCGTACTCGGCGTCGATCTTGTCCTTGATCCACGTGATGCGGGGGTCGTGCTTGGGAATCTGGATGTTGTAATGGCTCTCGACCCAGTGCTTGATCCCCGCCGCTCCGGTCTTATCCGCAATGGCCACGCCAATCGGCCGGTTCAGCAGCCTCTGGGTGTCGAAGCAGTTGTAGATTTCCTCGTTCTTGAGCAGGCCGTCGGCGTGGATGCCGGCCCGGGTCACGTTGAAATCGTTGCCGACCAGCGGGTAGTTCCGCGGAATCTCGAATCCCAGTTCCTTGCGGGCGTAGTCCGCCAGCTCGGTAATCGCGGCGTAGTTGACGCCGGGGACCATGCCCTTGAGCTGGGCGTGCTCGATAATCATCGCTTCGAGCGGCGTGTTGCCCGTCCGCTCGCCGCTGCCGAAGATGGCCGTGTTGATCGCGCTGCACCCGTACAGCCAGGCGGTCGTCGCGTTGATCAGGCCCTTGTGGAAGTCATTGTGGCCGTGCCATTCCAGTTGCGTCGGCAGGCACGCCGATCCGGCGCAGGCCGTGAACCAGCTTCGGCACGCTGCGCGGCAGACTCGTCTCCGGCCAGGGCAGACCGAAGCCCAGCGTGTCGCAGAGCCGGATCTTGACCGGCCGGCCGTACTGCTCCGACATCTTCAGCAGCTCCGTCGCGAACGGCAGGATGAAGCCGTCGTAATCGGCCCGCGTCACGTCTTCGAAATGGCAGCGCGGCAGCACGCCGGTATCGAAGGCGGCCTTGACGATGTCCAGGTAGCTGGCCAGTGCCTGGGTCCGCGTCTTGCCGAGCTTCAGGAAGACATGGTAATCGCTGGCCGAGGTCAGAATTCCGGTCTCCTGCAGCCCGATGTTGGCGACGAGCTTGAAATCGGCCGCCACGGCCCGAATCCAGCCGGTGATCTCGGGGTACTTGTACCCGCGCTGCTGGCACAGCTCGATGGCCTTGCGGTCCTTGTCGGAATAGACGAAGAACTCGCACTGGCGGATCAGCCCGGTGCCGCCGTCGATCTGGTGCAACAGGTCGTAGATGCGGAGAATCTGCTCCGGCGTGTAGGGCGGCCGCGCCTGCTGGCCGTCGCGGAACGTCGTGTCCGTGATCCAGATGTCCTGGGGGATCTCGTAGGGCACGGGCTGGTGGTCGAACACCGCCTTGGGAAATTCCGTGTAGGGAAAAGTCTCACGATACAGGTTGGGCTTCTCGACCTCGACCACCCGAAGGCTGACGTTTGGCATAGAATTCTCCATGGCACCAAGATTCCGAATTTCCAGTCCGGCGGCGGCTGTCACTTTCCGCATCCGGTCCTGGAACCGAGAGGAATCCGAAGACACCCCAGTCATATCCGAACAGGCGGCTCTGACGTGTTGCGGTCGGACCATCCGGCCAAACGAGTACGTTACCACAGGGAAGGGGGTTTTTCAAATGTTTCGATGGTCGGTTCGATGCGTCGATGCCGCAGCTCTGAGAAAGTATCCGTACAAGTACGTATTTTTGCCGGCGAGTCCCGAATGGCACTGCCGTGAGTTTCAGGCGTGCCAACGCACAGACTACCCACGGGACAGGAAGAGAATCTTGTTGCTCTCCGTCCTGCACGAGAATCTTGCTCCGGGCGGTCGGAGCGGTATCATGTTTTCGGCCTTCCTTAGCCGATATTGTTGATAGCCCTCCTTGCGTGTCTTCCCATAGAAACCAAGGAGGGCTTTCTCATGACGAGCCTATCCACACCACGAACAGAAGGCAAGAATACCTTTGCCGTCATTGCCGATTCTTTTCTCCATGATCCCGGTCTGCCCTTTGCTTCCGTGTTGGACGCCGCCGCGATCCAGCGGGTCTTCCGCGAGGAAGAGGCGCTCTTCGGGCAGGACGACATTTTCTCCACCGAGATCGTGCTGTGGGCCTTTCTGGCTCAGATGCTGCGGGACGGCAAAGGGGTCGCCTGCGCGTCCGCCGTGGCCGACATCGCCACCTATCTGCTGCAGACGGGTCGGCAGCCCCCGTCCGGGGACACGGGCGCTTATTGTTGCGCCCGGGCGAAGTTGAAGCTGACGGCGTTACAGCGTCTGGTCCGGGAGTCGTCCCGCCACTTGGAGGAGACCGTGGCTCCCGCCTGGCTATGGAAGGGCTTGCATGCCAAACTCGTCGATGGCTTCACCTTTACGATGCCCGATACCCCTGAGAACCAAGCCGCGTTCCCGCAGATCGGCGAACAGCGGCCGGGGGTGGGGTTGCCCATCGCGCGGGCCTGCGTGGTGCTCTCGCTGGCCACGGCCGGCGTGTGTGACTTGGCGGTCGGGCCTTGCGAAGGCAAGGAGACGGGCGAAATCGCCTTGCTCCGCGGGCTGCTGGAGACGTTTGCCCCGAACGACGTGGTCGTCTTCGACCGGTGCTATGGTTCCTTCTTGATGCTGGCCCTGCTGTCCCAGCGGGGCCTCCACGTGTGCGTCCGCCTGCACCAACGGCGGCGCAGCGACTTCCGGCGGGGCCGCCGGTTGGGTCCCGGGGACCACCTGATCACCTGGACACGTCCGAAGAAGCCGGCGTGGATGACGCAAGAACAGTACGACTCAATCCCCGAGACCCTCACGCTGCGTGAGGTGCAGTTTCAGGTGACCGTCCCCGGCTGCCGGGTGGAAACGCTCACCGTCATCACCACCCTGACCGACCCGGCGGTCTATGCCCGAGAAGACATCGCTGATTTGTATGGTTTCCGCTGGAACGCGGAACTGGATATCCGCTCGATCAAACAAACGCTGCACCTGGACCACGTCCGCTGCAAGACGGCGGAGATGGTCCGGCGGGAATTGTGGGTGACCTTATTGGCCTACAATCTGATCCGCAAGGTGATCGCCACGGCGGCGGCGGTTCATAAAAAGCAGCCACGCCAATTGGGCTTCACTTTGGCCTGTCAAAGCCTCTTGACGTCCTGGATGTTGCTCGCGACCGGGGCTTGCCGAAACTCCCCTGCTGTACGACCTGATGTTGGCCCGCCTCGCGGCCAACGAAGTGGCGAACCGGCCCGGGCGGATTGAACCGCGTGTCTTGAAACGCCGCCGGCATCGCTACCCGCTTATGCAACGACCACGTGCGCAACTGCAAGCGGAACTCGGGAAAACATAACCCCATACCCATAAAGGAGTTGCCGACGGCAGTGCCATTCCGGCGAGTCCCCTATTTCTCAGGGCCGTGATTGACAGCCGCTATGTTGGAATTCATCATGTCCGACTGCGACAAGCGGTTCGCTTAACCGATTGTGCGAGTGGGCCAATGCCCTTGAGCCGATCGATAGAGGATATGCGAGGGCAATCCGCTTCTTGCGGCAGATGATCATTCCAGCCTGCGGGAAGGCTCGCGGGCGCGGCGGCCAGGAGCCGGATGCGGAAGTTGTGAGTGAGGCCGGCGAGGGGCAGTCAATACTTGACCCCGTCTGGAAGTGCGATCTGTGCATGGGCTCTGATGTGGACCTGGATGAGGAACAACTATGAGAGTGAAGATCACGATTTGGGTTGATCCCTGCCAGACTGAACGCATGGCCAAGAGCGGCAGGTTGAGCCAGAGCAAGTCCCAGCAGATCTGGATGTCCGCCGTCCGTGAGGCAGTCACAGAAGCGGGCTTCGATCTGGCGATAGAAGCCGGCCCTGGTTTCGACGCTCGTCGCGACTGGGACGTGACGATAGGCCATCACACGGTCAGGCCACGCGGCCGCACGGTGGAACGGCTCGACTACCAGGCATTGACGGCGACGCTTCTCGGCGACTGCCAGTGCTGCGACGGCCCCTGTGGTTGCCATACGCAGGGACGCGAGATACTGGCCGGTCTCCTCCCGGTCCTTATGCGGAATGCGGAGTCGGCAGTTGAATACGCCTTGGAACGTGGCGAGATTGCCGTAGATGATGCCAGCTTCAGATCATTGCGCGAAGCCGAGAAGCAGAAAGACGCCAACTGAGAGCGCAGGGAATGGGGGGGCTGGTGTTCAACCACGGCCACCAATTCCTTCGCACGGCGCCGGCGCTGTCAACCGCATCAATTCCCGCCGGCGGGTGAAGGCTGGTTTTCGCTCGCTTCCGTAAGTGCTCGATCTTCCTGGGACTTACAGACTGGCCGAGATGGGAGTTGAACCCATACGCCCTTGCGGGCAGGGGATTTTAAGTCCCCAGCGTCTGCCCATTCCGCCACTCGGCCCAACCCTTGTTTTCAAGGGTTCATTCTCATCTTGGGGCGACCCCGAGAACCGGTGCGTACCCCGTTAGTACCACGATTCTCACCCCACGCCAGTGTAATGCGAATCGACCCTCTCGACAAGCGACGAAACGGGAAAAGCCGGGGCGCGTGCGACACGCCAGGATAGAGTAGGGCGCGGATGACGCGGAGATCAGCCGCGCCCCAGGTCGTTGCGGGAGCGTCAGATCGGGAAAACGCTGCTTTGCTTAGCGGCCGTTCCGGAGACGGCTATGATCCGCGAGCGGCGGCTTCGAGGGCCGACTGGTTCGCCAGGACCATGACCTCCGAGGGGCCGAGCAGCCATTGGTCCAAGGCGACGAAGCGCCAGTCCCCATAGGAGGCAACGTTCAACCGGTCGCCGGCCCTCATGCCGGCCGGCGCCGTCGGGTCCGTGTTGGCGACTTCCGAAGGTGTCGCACGCAAGATGTGCCCTCCAGCGTACCGGTAGGCGCCTGAAAGTCAACGCGCAATCATGAGGAATTGGAGCAAACGACACACGGGATTTCCTGGGGCGACCGCCGAGGGACGGGGCCGGCTCGCAGCCTGTCCGCGCGGGCATCACGAGCTCTTGACGGTGTTCTGAAGGCGTGATTTTTGCCGCGCGGCGGCGCTGATCCGGCGGTAGAATGTGGCACGCCGCGACGCCGGTCTGTAATGGACCCGTGAGGGCGTGAGAAGAAGAACGTCTTACGCCGTCGCCGCGAATCGCGTCTGTGCTCGATGGAGGTGACGAATGTCGGATAACGTCATGCCTGTGGGGAAGATCGGGAATCTCACGGTCAGCCGGTTGATCATCGGCGGCAACCAGTTCAGCGGATGGTCGCACAGCCGGGACCTCAAGTACCTGCGGGACCTGTTCAAAGCCTACGCCACGGAGAAGAATATCCTGCAGACGCTGCGCCTGGCGGAGGAGAACGGCATCAACACGATCATCTCCGGCGACGGCAGCTATCTGACCAAGTACTGGAAGGACTGGGGCGGACGGATGCAGTGGATCGCTCAGGTCCATCCCCGAACCGACGACATGACGACCAACATCAGGCGGGCCATCGACGCGGGGGCCGTCGCGGCCTACGTCCACGGCGGTATCGGGGACAGCTTCGTCCAAGGCGGGCGGGTCGATCTGCTCGGGCAGGCGGTCGAGTTCATCAAGAGTAACCACGTGCCCGCGGGGATCGGCGGACATTCGCTGGAGGTGCCCAAGGCCGTGGAGAAGGCCGGGATTGTGCCCGACTTTTACATGAAGACCTTCCATCACGACCAATACTGGTCCGCCACGCCGAAGGAGCAACGAGCCGAGTTCATCGTCGATAGCAACGGGCCGCAGGACCACGACAACATCTGGTGCCTCGCGCCGGAGAAGGACATCGAGTTCATGCGAACGGTGGCCCGGCCGTGGATCGCGTACAAGGTCCTGGCTGCCGGGGCCATTCACCCGCGCGACGGCTTCAAGTTCGCCTTCGACAACGGGGCGGACTTCATCTGTGTGGGCATGTTCGACTTCCAGATTCGCGAGGATGCGATCATCGCCCGGGACGCGGTCGCCCGGGCCCAGAACCGACAACGTCCCTGGCGCCTTGAGCTATGAGACGACGGGATTTCCTTGCAGGTGCGACCTTGAGTTTGGCGGTGACCTCCGTGGGCCGCCGGGCAAGAGCCGGCGTGAAAGGTGCAAAGTACCGAGTCGCCATCGTTGGTCGGACCAGCCGGGGCGATTACGGCCACGGATTAGACATCGTGTGGAACGACATCGAGCAGGCCGAGGTCGTCGCCGTGGCTGACGCGGACCCGAAAGGATGCGCTGCCGCCGCCAAACGTGTGAAGGCCCCGAGGACCTACGCCGACCACCGCCAGATGCTGGAAAAAGAACATCCCCAGATCGTCAGCGTGGCGCCGCGTGGCTGGACTGCCATCAGGATATGGTGCTGGCATGCGGGAGCACGGCTGCCACGTGTTCCTCGAAAAGCCGATGTGCCAGGACCTCGAACAGGCGGATGAGATGATCGCCGCCTTCGAAAAGCGGAACCTGAAGCTGGCGATCGCTCATCAAACCCGCTACAGTCCGGCCCTGGCTCACGCAAAGAAGGCGATAGCGGATGGTCTGCTTGGGGACATCCTGGAGTTGCGCGGGCGGGGCAAGGAAGACGGCCGGGGCGGCGGTGAGGACCTCATGGTGCTGGGCACCCACGTCATGGACCTGATGCGGTTCTTCGCCGGCGATCCACAGTGGTGCTTCGCCCAGGTCCGAGCGAGCGGACATCCTGCCACCAAGCGCGATGTGCGCGATGGGGCCGAGGGCATCGGTCTTCTGGCCGGCGATGAGATTCACGCGATGTACCGATTTGGCACGCCGACGATGGGCTATTTCTCCACGCATCGCGCCCGGCACGGAGCGGCGGCCCGGTATGGGCTGGAGATTCGCGGCAGCAAGGGCATTCTCACGACCACGATGGGCGCGTTTCCCGAAGCTTGGTTCGTGGAAAACCCCTCCTGGCAACCCGGCAGCAGCAAGGCCCTGTGGAAGCGGATATCGAGCGAGGGGACCGACAAGCCGGAACCCGTAAGCGACCCCAACCACCGGCACGGCAATCGTCTGATCGCGCTCGATCTGATTCGGGCCATCGAGACCAATAGCCAGCCCCAAGGCAGTATGTACGACGGCCGTGCGGCCCTGGAGATGATCCTGGCCATCTACGAATCCCACCGCCAGAACGCCCCGGCCCCCCTGCCGCTGAGTAACCGCAAACATCCGCTGCGTTTGCTATCGGCGTGAGGACCGAAATCGACGAAGGCACGCTGTTGATCCAAATAGATGAGGATATGCTCGATGGAAGAGAAGATCATTGGATATGATGTGCGTGAAATGGGGCGTGAAGATACGTTCGACTACGACTTTTGCATGGGTAGCAGGCTTGCAAAAGTGTTGTCCGCCAGCGAGGAACTGTGGCTTTCGATATTCAACTCCCGAAGTGGATCAGAGCTCGTCCGAAGAGCTCGTGAGAAGTTCGCGTGTCCGACGATTGACCTGCCGCCCATGCCGCTTGTCGGCGTGAACTATCCCCTCTGGGGCCATCTGACAAGTCTGCAGAACTACCTGAAGCCATACTGCTCCGCAGGAGGGAAGCCATACTGGGTAGTTGCGATAACAATTCGCACGCGAGATCTGCAACAGGAATCGTGGGATAGGGGTCTATACCCGTGGCCGTACGAGCCAGAGGCGAATCCGGATAGCATACAAAATGATGGGGTACTTGTTGGCTACGATGTGACAAGCGCGTACTCTGCGAGCATGATATCGGCATATTTTTGGGCGAGGCAGAAGCCCAAGACCTCTCTGAGTTGGCGCGAGAGCTCAACGAATACCTTCTGTTCCCGAGTAGGGAGAAAGCAGGCGAGTTCAAGGCACGATGGGATAGGGAATGTCCTTCGGAGGCACCGCACTTGGTTGATGGAATCTGGCGAATTGAGGAGGCTCGTTACAGGCCCAGATGACGGGAGAATCTAACAACCTGGACAGTCTTGTAGGATGGGCTTTAGCCCCTGCTGCTGGGTTCTGACCGTGCGCGACTTATCCGCCTGGGCTGAAGCCCATCCTTGTATGTTACGGGTAACCAGATATTCTGTGCTTTGGCAGGAGATGTTCGGGCGGTTCGGTGGGTGGCCACCCACCGAACCGCGGCGGCGACGAGGTCGTCCCATCCTGGGGCTGAGAGCCCGTGTGTAGCCGGATCCGTCGTCGCACCGTTGCTACTACCCCGAACAGTCGCCGGAGCCATTGTATCCCATGAGCTCGTATACGCAAGGAAGGGGAATTTTATGAAAGTGGTGGGAATCGACATCAGTAAGCACTATTTCGATCTGCATCTCCTGCCCGAAGGCCAAACCGCCCACTATGCCAACGACGCCGAAGGCATCGCCCAGTGCCGCCAATGGCTGCTCCAGGTTCGCCCCGAACGAGTCGTCCTGGAAGCCACCGGCGGCTACGAGTGGGCCTTGACCCTGGACCTGCAGACGGCCGGTCTGCCGGTCATCGTGGTCAATCCCCGGCGGGTGCGGGACTACGCCCGCTCGCAGGGCCGACTGGCCAAGACCGACCGAATCGACGCGCGGGTCCTCGCCGAGTTCGCGCTGAGCCCGCGGGTGCAGCCCCGGGAGTTGCCCACGGTCGAAGCCCACCAGCGGCTCGCCTGGCTGGCCCGTAAGCGGCAACTGGTCGAAATGCATGTGGCTGAACGCAATCATCTGGAGCACGCCACCGAAAACTCCATTGTCCAGAGTGTCCGCCGGGTTCTCACCGTAATAGAAAAGGAGATCGCCAAAATCAATAAGCAACTCGCCGCCGCCGTCGCGGCCGATCCGCACCTGCAACGCAAGGCGGAAATCCTCGATTCCACTCCCGGGATCGCCCGGGCCACGGCCGTGGCTCTCGTCACCGAACTGCCGGAACTCGGCCGCGTCAACCGGCGGGAGATTGCCGCCTTGGTGGGACTGGCGCCGATGAACCGCAACAGCGGCCAGTTCCGTGGCAAACGCACCACCGGCGGCGGACGGGTCCGCCTCCGCACCGCCTTGTACATGCCCATGCTGACGGTCATCCGCTGCAATCCGACGCTGCGCCGCTTCTACCAGCGGCTCCTGGACAACGGCAAACCCAAGATGACCGCCTTGGTCGCCGCCATGCGCAAGCTGCTAACCATCCTCAATACCCTGATCAAAAAGGATCAACTATGGAATCCCCAAATCACCTGACGGGCAGTTCCGACGCGATGCGGGCGGGCCCTCTGGTCTCTTCCGCCTACCATGCTATTGGCCCAAAGCGGAAAATGCCGGGGGTCTGGGGGCAGAGCCCCCAAGAGCCACCAAAGTGGGCACGAACGCACGAACTCAAAATAATCAGCCGTGGAATCCAAAACTCGCTTGACTCTTAACACAGTCGCTACGAGATCGGGAGATTGGCTATGAATGGGCGACGATGGGCAGTCATTTTGGCAGGGACCACATTGCTGATCTGTGGACGCGCGTGGTCCCAGGAGAATCGAGCGGCAAATCCCGCAGACCGCGATGTCCGTCAATTCGGCGCGGTCGGCGATGGCAAGGCGGACGACACCGCCGCATTGCAGAAAGCGGTCGATGCGGGCGCCGGGGTCGTCCGCCTGCCCAAGGGGACCTTCCGCGTCACGAAGCCGATTGTGATCGAGCTGGACAAGGTCGGTTACACATCGATCTGCGGTGACGGGGTGGCGCGGATCGTCATGGCCGGTCCCGGTCCGGCGCTCAAGTTCGTGGGCACGCACTTCAAGTCGGCCGATCCGCCGGGCTTCGCGAAGGAGGTCTGGGAGCGGCAACGGATGCCCCTGGTGGACGGGCTGGCCATCCAAGGCGCCCATCCGGAAGCAGTCGGCATCGAGGCCACCGGCACGATGCAATTGACCTTGACACGCCTCCACATCCGCGGCACCCTGCACGGCATCCATCTGGTCGGCAGCAACCGCAATATCATCATTTCCGACTGCCACCTCTACGAGAATCGCGGCGTGGGCATCTTCTACGACAACGTGAGCCTGCACCAGTCCAATATCATCGGCTGCCACATCAGCTACAACGAAGGCGGCGGCCTCGTGTCCCGCGGGCAACGTCCGCAACATCCAGATTGTCGGCTGCGACCTGGAGAGCAATATGAGCCGGCGGACACCGCCTACCGCCAATGTGCTGATCGATTGTTCCGGCAGCGTCGAAGGCACGGGCGAGGTCGCGATTACCGGCTGCACGATCCAGCACAACAACGATTCCCCGGACTCGGCGAACATTCGCATCCTCGGTCGCAGCCAGCCCACCCCCAAGCTCGCTCTGGTGCGCCAGGGCCACGTGACGATCACCGGCAACGTCCTGAGCGACGTCCAGGTGAATGTCCATCTGCGGGACTGCCGGGGCGTGACCTTCACCGGCAACACCTGCTGGATGGGCTTTACTCACAACTTGCTGATCGAGGATTGCTCCAACATCATCGTGGGCCCGAACAATTTCGACCGCAATCCTCTCTACGACTACGGCAATAGCCTGGAGGCGCGGAACAGCCTCGTCTTCCGCCGCTGCGAAGATTGCACGCTCTCGGGCCTGCACATCACAAACGCCTGGCGCGAGCCCGCCGGGCTGCTGATCGAAGGCTGCCAACGGATGAATATCACGAATTGCACGATCCTCGACTGCGACAACGTCGGTCTGCTGCTCAAGGACGTGACGAACAGTCGCGTCTCCGACTGCCTGATCCGCGACGACCGCGAAGACGCCAAATCGACATCTCTCGTTCTCACCGGCGGCGCGGGCAACATGATCGTCAATAACCTCTTGGGTACAGCCCCGCGCATTCCTGAGAACGCCGCCCACGTGGCCGGCAACGTTCACCCATAACGACATGTTTGGGTGGCACGGCCAAACTCGTTTGACCGTGCTCGTTGGCGAGCGGGGACGCTCGCCCTACTCTCCGTCATCGGGCCGCGGCCATCTGTTTTCCGGCTTCGGCGCCCAGACGGCACAGGCTTGCAGGCTGCCGGCGTGGCAAGAGTAGAAAACCCGCCCGTTCGAGACCAAAGCGCCGATGCACTCGCTCGGGTCAAGCCTGGGCCCGGTCGAGATCAGCTTGATGTTGTTGATGTCCGACAGGTCGTAGACATCGAGATTCGAGCCGAGGAGATAGGGCTCCGACAGCGTGAAACGCGTGCATTTGTAGCCCTGAGTCAGGGTCTTCAGGATTTTGCCCGTCTCCTTATCAAGGAGGAAGCCGTTCTGGTATTGCGCGTGCACGAACAGGAACTTCGAGCCGATCGTCGTTACCTGGATCGCCTCGCGGACGGGCTCGGATTTCCAGATCACGGAGCCGTTGCGCGCGTCAACGCACCAGACGAGGCTGTTGCCGTTCTCCAGCTTGTTGTATCCGCCCAGATACAGGCGGCCGTTTTCGCCGGAGATCGTGCAGCCGCCGTGGATGAAGGCCTGGGTGGTCCGCCAGATGACCCGGCCGGTCTCGGGCTCGAGGGCTGCCGTCAGGCCCCGGGCGCTGGGAAGATCACGCTTGTTCTTGGCGGCAAGGCCGAAGTAGCAGGAGTAGTAGAGCGCGCCGTCCATCAGGCAGACGCCGGCATCGTCACCGCCGGCGCCGAACGTGGAGAAGTTCACGGTCCACACCTCCTTGCCGGTGTCGAGATCATACGCACGGAGCAGCGGCTCGTGGCTCTTGGGGAAGTTCAGGTTCTCCTGGTGGCCAAACAGCCAGGGGACGGATGCGCCGCGACCCCGAGGCGCATACTTGCCGTAGCGGCCTGTCCCGAACATGTAGATCGCCAGATTCTTGTACACGACTGGCGGCAGTTGCCGGTTCCAACTGGGCGACCCGGAGAAGGGGGCCTCCCACAGGAGCTTCCCCGTCGCGGCATCCAAGCAGCGCAGGCGGCACTGTTCCTCGCCCGCCTGCGGGACGAGCAGCTTCTCGTGGTAATACAGGGGCGACGTATAGCTGATGTGGACGCCCGGAAAGTAGCGGCGCCACAGCAGCCGGCCTGTTTCCTGCTCGACGGCGAAGATCTGGCCTTCCGACGTGTGCGTGTACATCCGTCCGCCGCCGAACGTGGGGAAGTGCTTGGCCGTCCCGTCGAAGCGGCGGAGCCACTTGATGTTCAGCGGCGGTTGGACGCCCTGGCCGTCCCTGTTCGTGTTGGACCAGTTCCCGAAGCTGGTGAACCGATCGTATTGGGCGTCCGCGAGCTTGCTCGTCAGCGGACTGCGGATCTTCGCCAGTTCCAGGTCCTTCGCCGGCAGGGCGACCGTCCCGCCCGGACCCAGGATGTACAGGTAGCCATCGTCGCAGCCGAAATGGACCCGTCCGTCGGCGACCGCTACCGGGGCCGTGATGGCCTTGCCAAACGCCGTCTTGAACGACCACGGCTGACCCACGCCTGTCAGCGACACGATGTAGAGATTGCCATCGAGGCCGCCATAGACAGCCTTGTCGCCGACCAGCACCGGCGCCGCCAGCGCCGGATAGGGCGCCAGGGGCTCGGGTCCGCCCGTGCCGACATGATGGCGGCACAGCCCGAAGCCCTCCTCCGGCCGGCAGCGGTAGATATCCTTGCCGCGCAGGCTTACGGAGGCGAAGCTCACGAGTCCACTGTCGGTATTGGTCTCGGAACCCCCGACGAAAGGAATCTGCGCCTTGCGGCCGGCCTCGAAAGCGGCGCCGGGCCGCAGCACATCGACGCGTCCGCCGTTGTCAAGCAGCGTCCACTGCCGATAGACAGTCCCGTCCTCGCCGATACTCAGGCCCAGAGTGACATTGCGTGGCGTGATGGCATTCTGAACCTCGGCTTTCGCGCCGGCGTCTTGAAGCCAGACGACGTAGCCCCCCGCAGGGACCACGATCGTCTTGCCTTGCGCGGCGAGGTCCCGTGTGCAGGCGAAAAGCTCGTTGGGCGTGACACGCGTCTCCTTGCGCCGAAGCCAATCCTGGCCGCTCCAGCGGTCGCCTTGGAAGCCGAGCTTCTCCGCCACGAAGTCCCACGTCCAGCAGACCTTGCCATCCGGCTCCAGCGCGTACACTTTCGAGCCGAGCGTGGCGAAGTACACCCGGCCGTTCGCTGCGACGGGTGAGCTGAAGATCGGCTCGCCGCAGGCGATTTCCTTGACGAGTTTGCCATCCTGCGTGTTCAGGACATAGTACGTTCCGGCGGTCGTGCCGAAGTGGAGATACGAGCCCGCCAACGACCGGCGAGGATACGTTGTTGCAGTTGGCAGGGCCGCCTCGCGTCGCGAACTTCCACAGGACCTGGCCGCTCGTTGCGTCGATGCCGAAAGCCACGCCGGAGCCGTCGACCGCGAACACGCGCCCGTGGGACACAACCGGTGCGGTGAAGACGGCGTCGGTCAGGGGTACGGCCCCGACCAGCCCCAGCGGCAGGTTCACACTCCGCTCCGGGACGTTGCCCGAACGGCAGCCATCGAACTTGGCCTGGACCCAATCCTCCGCCCGGCAGACCTCCAGAGTCCCCAGCAGGAATACACCAACCGCAAGTACCCCGACGGATTTGTAGCTTGGTCTCATAAGCACCGCCCTTTCCATCAGCAAAGATGATCTCCGGACTCTGAAGAACGCTGCCCATGATATCCTGACCCCCGGCAAGCCGCCAGCAAGAAGGTATACACAGCACGCCCTGCAAAACCTGAGACTTGACAAGGTGCTGCCGGCCAGCCTACCGTTGGGACTCGATCCAGATTCGACAAACGCGGAACGATGGAGATGCAATGTGAGAGCAGTGATCTTCGAGCGGTTTGGCGGGCCCGTGAGTGTGGCACAAGTGACCGACCCGGTTCCGGCCGACGACGGCGTAGTGATCGAAGTCAAGGCCAGCGGGATCTGCCGGAGCGACTGGCACGGCTGGTTGGGCCATGATCCGGATATCACCCGCCTGCCGCACGTGCCCGGCCACGAGCTGGCGGGCGTCGTCGCCGAGGTGGGCAAGGGCGTCCACCGCTGGAAACGGGGCCAGCGCGTTACGCTGCCGTTCGTGTGTGCGTGCGGGACGTGCCCGGAATGCCTCAGCGGCAATCAGCAGGTCTGCGACCACCAATTCCAGCCGGGCTTCACGGCCTGGGGCTCGTTCGCCCAGTACGTCGCCATCAAGTACGCTGATGGGAACCTTGTGCGTCTGCCGCCGGAGGTCGATTTCGTCACCGCCGCCAGCCTCGGCTGCCGGTTCGCCACCTCCTTCCGCGCCATCGTCGCCCAGGGCCGCGTGGAGTCCGGCCAATGGGTAGCCGTCCATGGTTGTGGTGGCGTCGGCCTATCCGCTCTCATGATCGCCCGCGCCCTGGGGGCGCAAGTCATCGCCGTCGATATCGATGAGAAAGTGCTGAAGCTCGCCAAACAACTCGGCGCCACGGTTGCCATCGACGCCCGTGAAAACCGCGACGTCCCCGGCCTGATTCGCGAGTTGACCGGCCGCGGGGCGGATGTATCCCTCGATGCCCTGGGCAGTGCCGTGACTTGTGCCAACTCCATCTCCTGCCTGCGTAAGCGCGGCCGGCATGTGCAGGTGGGCCTCTTGGCGGGCGATGACTACCTGCCGCGTATCCCGATGCATCAGGTCATCGGCCGGGAACTGGAACTCTGCGGCAGCCACGGCATGCAGGCGAGCAAGTACGCCGACATGCTGGCCATGATCGTCTCAGGCAAACTGAATCCCAAAGCGATGCTCGGCAAAACCATCCCGCTGGAGCAAGCCCCGGTCGAATTGACGAGCATGGGCCACTTCGGCGCCGTCGGCATCACGGTCATCGACCGGTTCTGACCAAGCCACCAGATCGAGCCGTGTGCGCCCAACAAGTCCGACGGGCCGGTGTTACGGAACGCTCATGTCGTTTAGACGGATACTTCCAGGTATGTTGAAGAACTGTGCGGCGGCGGCAGCTCCAGCCCTTCCTGATGCATACCTTCCACGTGGAAAGCGATGGCGTCCCGCATGTTCTTCTCCGTCTCTTCTCTTGTGGCGCCGGTGGCAATGCAGCCCGGCAAATCGGGCGAGAAAGCGGAGAAACCCGTCTCTGTCTTTTCGAGAAGAACCAAGTATTTCAATTGGGCGTAACTTGCCGAGCGCGCTAACATAACATCTTATAACCAAGGCGCTTACGGTGATATCGGCTTCATATTATGGGCCTCGATGGGTAGAACATTCGGGTCAGAACAAGATGTTCACGCTTTTTCGGAGGCCCGATCATGATTATGGCACAGGAGCAAGCGATTCTCAAGGCCCAAGAACAATTTGCCCAGATCCAGGACTTCCTGCGACAGGCGGGCGGCGCGGGTCGGCGGATTGACCAAGTCGAGTTGGACCTGTGGGGGCAGCTGTTACGATTGGGTCGGCAGTTGCTGGAAGGCTATGTCGCCGGGTATCAACAAGGGGACGTGGGGCCGACGCTCGAGCAGGACGGCCGGGTCCTGCGCCGGCTGGCGCAGCCGCATGTTCGGCGGTATGTGTCGATCTTCGGGCCGCTCGAGATGGCGCGGTACGTGTATGGCACGCGGGAGACGCAGAAGCACGAGGTGATTCCGCTCGATGCGCTCTTGGCGTTGCCGGACAGCGAGTTCTCCTACGTCTTGCAGGACTGGGATCAGGGCTTGTGTGTGCAGAATTCCTACGGGGAATCGCGTGCGACGATCCAGCGGATTCTGCGGCTGGGACAGTCGGTTTTGAGTTTGGAGCAGAGGAACAGCCAGATGGCCACGGCGGTCGAGCCGTTCTGGGCCCAACCACCGACAGCGGCCGAACCGGAAGGGCCGATTCTGGTCCTGACGGCCGACGGCAAGGGGGTGCCGATGCGTCGCGAAGATGGCGGGGCCCAGCCGGTGCGTCGGAAGAAGGGCCAGAAGGCCGACCCCAAACGGGAGGCCTGTGTGGGAGGCGTGTATACGATTGCGCCCTTCGTGCGTCGCGCCGAGGACGTGGTGGAGGAGATCCTGCGGAACGAGCGGAAAGCAGAGCGGCCGCGGCCGCAGAACAAGAAGCTGCACGCCGAACTGACGCGCGTGATCGAGGGCCAGGAGACCCGCGGCAAGGATCGGATCTTCGGTTGGTTCGCCGAACAGATTCGCGCCCGCAACGCCGAAGGGGACAAGCCGATCATCGCCGTGTGTGACGGGGATCGGGCCTTGTGGGAGAAGGTCAGAGCGCTGATGCAGACGGTGGGTTTGCCCCTTCTCTGTGTGCTGGACCTCTTTCATGTGCTGGAGCGGCTGTGGCTGGCCGCGCATTGTTTCCATCCGGAAGGCAGTGCGGAGGCCCAAGCCTTCGTGGCAGAACGATTACGGCGGCGGTTGGAAGGCGAGGTGGGGTACGTGATTGGCGGCCTCAAACAGATGGGGACCAAGCACCCGTTGAAGAGTTCCCAACGCCGACGCTTGGCGAAGGTGATCGCGTACCTGGAGAACAACCGGTCGTATATGCGGTACGACGAGTGCCTGGCCCAGGGCTATCCGATCGGCAGCGGCGTGGTCGAGGGCGCCTGCCGGCATCTGGTCAAGGACCGGATGGAAGGAACCGGCATGCACTGGTGTATCTCCGGGGCCCAATCGATGCTCCACCTGCGGGCGATCCATCTCAATGACGATTGGGATACTTTTCAGTGCTACCGCATCGACACCGCCACGCGGCAACTGTATCCCTATCGTTCCTTTATACATCGTCTATACAGGAAAACAGGGTAGCGGGCAGCAAGTTACGCCCATGTCATTTCAGGCCTGCCTGTCTAAGCACGCTGTTCAAGGTCCCCGGGCGAGATCATCGTTTGGTTTGCCCGCGATTGTGACCAAACCAGACTTCACCTTGTGCTTGAATTGGCGGTGGCTGCCTTTTGTCCTGATGATGAACCGACCGTCGTCTTCTATCATTCTTGTGACCGCCCTCACCTTCATCCGTCAGATGATACCCGATTCTGGAGGTCCTTGCAAGAAGGAGTGCATCGCAGGCTTGATTTGCCCGCGCGGCCTACGTATACTGTCGCCCTGGTGTTGGATGTGTCCTAAACTGCGTGCCGGTCACGCGTTACGAATTGCTGAAGAATAACGAATGAAGAGTCTGCCCCTGAGCGTTTTGGCCCGGATCGTGGGGTCCGGGCCAACCGACGGCTTTGACATCCGTGGCGGGGTCCCCGTTGCAGGCGTAAGCACCGATACCCGAACGATCAAAGACGGCGACTGCTTTTTTGCCATCGCCGGCGGGAACTTTGACGGCCACAATTATGTGCGCGAGGCCTTCGCCAAGGGAGCGGCGTGTGCGGTCGTGGAGCGCGCGGTCGAGGGCCTCGGAGCGAGCGACGGGCCGGTGCTGACAGTGCCGGATACGATCCGGGCCCTGGGGGACCTTGCCCGCGCGTACCGGCGGATGAGCTCCTCCAAGGTCGTGGCCATCACCGGCTCGGTCGGCAAAACCACCACGCGACAGATCGTCCACCACGTTCTCAGCCAGCACTTCCGCGTGCACCAGGCGAGCAAGAGCTTCAATAACAACATCGGGCTGCCTTTGACGTTGCTCGGGGCCGAGCCGGATATTCAGATTGTCGTCGCCGAGCTCGGAGCCAACCATCCCGGCGAGATTGCCTGCCTGACCCGGATCGCCCAGCCCGACGTGGCACTCGTGACCAACGCCCATCCCGCCCACCTGGAGGGCTTCGGCGATCTCGCCACGATCGTTCGTGAGAAGCTCTCGATTGCCGAAGGGCTATCGGCGGGCGGCGTTCTGATCGTCAACGGCGATATCGAGCCGCTGGTTGCGACCTGTCGCCGGCAGGGCAGGCCGTTCCGCACGTTCGGCCAATCGGACCCCGTGGATTATCGGGCCGACCACATTACCTGCGAGGCCCTGCACAGCACGTTCACCGTCGGTGGCACCAGAATCCGCTTGCCGCTGCCGGGCCCGGGCAACGTCGAGAACGCGTTGGCCGCCTGGGCCGTCTGCGACCAGTTCGGCGTGACGATCGGCGCCTTCGTCCAGGCCCTCGACGACCTCTCCGGCGTCTCCATGCGGGCCGAGACCATGCAGATCGGCGGCCTGACGGTGCTCAACGACTGCTATAACGCCAACCCGGCTTCCATGAAAAACGCCCTGGCCATGCTGCACAATCTTCGCCCGGCCGGTGCTGCGAGTCCCAACCGCCGGTTGGTCTTCATCTGCGGCGAAATGGCCGAGCTGGGACCCCAGAGTCAGGCTCTGCACGCGGAGTTGGGCCGAGCGGTGGCCGAGGCCGGTGTCGATCTGCTCGTGACGGTCGGCAAGCTGCCCCAAACCACAGCCCAAGCCGCCCGGGAGACGGCCCGCCACGATCTGCAAACGAAGAGTCTCGAAGATACTCTTTCCGTCTGCAACCATATGCAGGAATTCCTCCGCAAAGACGATATACTATTGGTCAAGGGTTCCCGGACGGCTCGGTTGGAGCGGGTGGTGGAGGCATTGGTTAAGGATTTTGGATGATCGTTCATCCATTGGACACGGGATGATCTACCATCTGCTTCGACACTTCAGCGGCTTTTTCTCCGACACGCTGCATTTCTACGCGTATCAGCATGTCCTGTTCCGCTCCGTCGTAGCCATCCTGACCAGCTTGGCGATCTCACTGTTGATAGGTCCGAGAATTATTCGCTGGCTGATGCGGAAAAAGATCGGCGACCGGCCGGAGTTCTACCACGCCGCCTTGAACGAGCTGACCAAGGACAAGGCCAACACCCCTACGATGGGCGGCCTGATCATCCTGTCCTCGACGATCCTGACGACGCTACTGTGGGCCAAGCTCAATAACCCGTTCGTCCAGAAAGCGATCTTCGTCCTCCTGTGGTACGGCGCCTTGGGCAGTGTGGACGACTGGCTCAAGCTCACCGCCGCGGCCCGCCAGCGCGGCGCAACGGCCTGCTCGCCTGGGAGAAACTCGTCTTCCAGATCGCCGGGGCGGTGCTCATCGCCTCGTTCGTGTTCTTCGACTTTCACAACATCCTCGACGGCAAGCTCCTCTGGGTCCCCTTCTACAAAAGCGGCCTGCCCCTGGCCAACTGGACCTTCATCCTGATCGCGATCTTCTACATCACGATGACCAGCAACGCGGTGAACCTCGCCGACGGCATGGACGGCCTGGCCGGCGGCTGCATTGCGATGGTGAGCCTCGTGCTCGTGATCCTCTGCTACGTGGCCTCCGAGACGATGCTCCGGCCGACGCCCGTGACTTGGTCCAGCTACCTCCTCTTGCCGCACATCTCCGAGGCCGGTGAGCTGAGCATCTTCTACTCCTCGATCTTGGGTGCGGTCCTCGGCTTCCTCTGGTTCAACTGCTACCCCGCCCAGACCTTCATGGGCGACACCGGCTCGCTGCCCCTCGGCGCCGCGATGGGCTACGGCGCCCTGGTCACCCGCAATGAAATCCTCCTGCTCATCATCGGCGGCGTCTTCGTGATCGAGATGATGAGCGTGGTCCTCCAGGTCGGTTACTTCAAATACACGCACGGCAAGCGTCTCTTTCGCTGCGCCCCCCTGCACCACCATTTCCACCTCGCCGGCTGGAGCGAGCCGCAGGTGGTAGTCCGTTTCTGGCTGATGGCCGCCGCCTTCGCGGCCCTGGCCTTGGCCACGATCAAGCTCCGCTAACCCCTGGGTGCTCCGCCCCCGGCCCCAGCATCTCGTGCTCCCCGCACACGCGTAGAATCTGGGGCAACAGCATGAGGGTGGGCAGATACGGCCTCGCAGGAGCCGCACCAGCGGCTTACCCCGCGTTAACGACCACAAATTCGATTCCCCCTTCTTTTCCTCCCCCTGCCTTGACCTGCCCGACTGTTCGTGCTACGCTTCTACTCGTGAGTAAGTGAGGTTTGAATGTTGGGGCGCATGGGAAACTCAATGAGGCTGGACTGAAGGAAGTCACGGGCTTTCGCGGGGAGAAGATTGTCGAGTTCTGCCTGACGGACTATCAGGCGTTTCCCAAGCCGCTCTTTCGTCCCAGGTTTCTCGGGGACAAATGGCCGGCCATTGATTTCTACGGTGAATTGACGACCGTTCGCGGAAGACGACCGTATTTTTTCGGACAAGCGAAAGCTACCACTTCCCCGTTATCGGGAACGTCGAGAGATCTTCGGATCTCAACGAAGAAGGAGGACATTGATCGACTCCTGAGGATTCCGGGACCGACGTACATTCTTGGGATTCATGAACCATCGAGAAGGGTGTTTGTCCGATCTGTCCATACCGGCATTCCGGTGAAAGCAATTACTCGAATCCCTTTGGCGTACGAACTCACCAGTGAGAATCTCCGGAGATTGCATGACGAGGTTCGCAAGTATTGGTCTACGAGGGGCCACAAACCTACATCATCGGTATTCGCATGACTATCAGACAGTCTCAACCAGATACGATCGGACGCAGAGCGGAACTAATAGCCGAGCTCTTTCTTCAAGATTTGGAGCCGTCCTTGGTCGCCAAACCGACAGGTGATCTCGGCTACGATTTCCTTGTCGCATTTCCAAATTCCAGCGGGGGCATCAACAACTATGCCGTCCAGGTCAAGGCGACGGAGCGGCCCGTCCCATCCCGGTTTCTGATGCGGACGACGTCCTATGAGCGTCTGGTTCATTCAAATACTCCAACGCTGCTTGTTGGTCGTGGACGTGAAGCAGAACCGATTGTACTACGCATGGCTCACCCACGCGGGTACTCGGGGGCATCGTGGCGTCCATTACGTCGCAATTCCCGTTACGCAAGTCGATGAGGCGGTCAAGACAGAACTCCGCAAGCAATTGTCGAGTTTGGTGCCTTGTGGATCCCACCGACACCGCGGGAGCATCCTCCGAAGCCGGCCAAGAGTCGGGAATACGGGAGCCGCACGGGGAAGGAAGAGCGAACCATCTCGCTCGCGGGTCGTGCGTCCCCACGGGTAACCACGGTCGAATAGGAGTCAAGCACACACTTACCGCGCTCGTCATCGGCGAGCAGGGGCAGATCAAGCCGTGCGTATCACGTGCCGTCTTCATCATCCCGGCGAACCTGCGCGTGCTTGACCTGCCGGACCAACCGTGCTACGATCCCGGCCTTGAGCAAGTGAGAATCGCGCAGGGCGTGAGAGAAATGTCCCGGAGCCATGGCATCATGAGGATACTGGCATTCCTGAAGGCAATAGTGGAAGGTTTCCGCGTTGCGCCGCAGAGGCCGGACATTCCCGAAGGCGTGATGACCCTTCAGATCAACGCCGCCAAGTGGATCCCGAACCCCTCCGACGACCAGATCCTGAATGAGCTGGCGCGTCTCCGAGACGAGGACGGCGATTCCTTCGCGATCCTCGGCGCCACGGATCTGACCTACATCCAGGCCGCGGGTGACGCACGGGTAGGCTTCGAGCTCGAGTATCAAGAGGGCGACATTGACGCCCACTTCAGAGCCACGGATAAGAAGATCACGCTCGCTCAGGTGGTGAAGGCATTCACAGCCTTTCGCGACGGCAACCCGGCTTGGCGAAGCAGCTTCACGTTCGAGAAGATGACTCTGTAAGGCCGGCTGAAGGAGACGAGGGCTCATCCATCGCCTACCATCCGCCTTTGCTTTGGTCACGGCCAAGCTCCGCTGACCCCGGACGCTCCGCCTATGTTCAAGATTCGGATTTGCCTTCTGCGCGGACTGGCATTACAATGACCGTAGTAACAGGAGGCTTTATGGATACAGAGGAAAGACTCCCGGCTCCCAATGGCGTCTCACCGTTCGAGCGAATCCGCCATACCAATGCGGCTGGGGCGGAATACTGGTCAATCCGCGACTCCGCCCAAGTCCTCGGGTACTCAGACTACCTCAATTTCGAACAGGCAATGAAGAGGGCGAAGACCGCCTCTTTCAACAGCGGCCAGCGAGTCGAAGATCATTTCGGTGAGGTCACCGAAATGACCTTGATCACATGGGAAGCACGGAACTCGCCGCCAACCTCTTCCGGGCCACGCAGACGGAGGAGAAGCTCCGGCGCAACAGGATCACCGGGAAAGGACGCGCCAACCGCACTCACTTCGAAGTCGGGGCCAAGGTTCGCAAGACGATTCAGGAACTCGGCCGAACCATGCCTGAGAACCTTCCGCCCGCCGAGAACATCAAGAAACTGGAGTCCAAGAGACACAAACGACCCGAAGCTCTGGAATGCCCACCAAGGGAGACGGACTCAACTAATAACCCAAAGGGGGAAAACGGAATGTGAAACTCGTAGGTCTGAATCTAAAACCCGCCGGTGCCCTTCTCACCCTATGGCCGTGCTGCGCGTGTCATCTGCCTTGATACCGAGGATCCTTACAGTTATTGCTCTCGCGAAACCGAGGCGGTACTCGCTCTCCTCCCCATATCTTGTCCCCGGCGCGCCTAGGATTCTCTCTGAAGTACCGATTTCTCTCTGCAAAGTGTAGGTCGATGGCCTCCATGCACGCTTCCACCGAACCGTAGTTACTATTGTGGATAATTGCTCTGGCCATTCCGCTGAACACCGATTCTATTACATTGAGGAACTGCGCCGACGAGGGCAAGGGCGCAAGCCTGACCTGAGGTTTGCCCACGCCAGATCTGTTAACCTCCTCGACGCGCTTATACAACGCTCTCGACATGTGCCAAGATCCTGCGTCCCAGGACAGATAGATAACCTCTTCAGACCCACACTTCAGCAGAAGCAAGTCCAGCAGTTTGATCATCTCCTGGGTGTCCTTCCTTTCGGAGTAGAAATGAGTCATCTGGTTTGTTGACAGTTCCAGTGCACCCGTGATGATCAGGCTGCCTTTGCTCTTCTCATACTGGGGGATTGTCCTGGCTTGTCCGCGCTTCACGAGCATCTTGCCGCCCTGTGTTCTGACGGCAAAGGGTCCGAATTCGTCGATAGAAAAGAACTTCTCGTTCGGTCCGAGATGTGAGAGAATATTCGTTATCGCCTCAAGCTTGACTCGGTATTCTGGATCGGTGCTGGTGAGTACTTTTTTTGCTTTGCGATAGCGGTATCCCGCATCCTTTATGATGCGTCCAATGCAGGCACGCCCAATAGTAAGCCCTCTTTTTCTGAGGACAGCCTGAATGTCTTCTTGTCGCCAACTCGTACGATTGATGCCGTGCGACCTTGGCGGGGCGTGTATTGTGGCGAATACACCCTCGATGTAGGCCATATCCTCATACTTCTTGCGGTCCTTCCGTGCAGGATTTAGAAGTCTCTCGCAACCGGAGACACGAAAGATCCGCACCCAGTTATAGATGGTGCTTCGCGGCTTGAACAGGGATCGGGAGATCATGACTAACGGAATCCCTTTCAGAAAGGAGAGAACACATATAGCGCGATTCCGATAGCGCAGTGGACCATCCACCGCAGATTTCAAAAGCTCGCGCAGACACCCTGCTTCAGACTCTCCGAACGAACCGGCCTGGAAGTCCGCCTGGTCCACCTTGCCCTGCATGAGCTTCAGCATCCACGCATGAGCGGCTTGCTCTCCCGTGGTCTTTGCCGGTTCCTTGAGTGGCGTGTCACGACCTCTCACAGCCAGATCACGATGCTTCCGTTCAAAGACCACGCCCCCGCGTTTCAGCAACTGCGTCTTCCAGCGATAAAGAACGGTCGGATTGAGCATGTGGCGTGCACAAATCTCAGAGACCGGCCTCTTCTCAAGCAAGTGAGACTGAAGCATTCGAATCTTGTCTTGGGCTGAGAAAACTCGTCGTGTGTTCATAGGCTTCTCCTCCTCCAATGGGAGCAACGGTGGATACACCGATTCTCCCGTGGCTATCATGGATATGGGGGTTCAGGCATACACTTTCACATTTTCTCGTTGGAGCGAGCTGGAGAGGAACAGCGATAGACTGTGATGGACGCGATCCCACCGTGTTGGCATGACCCAATTCAGACGAGCCCGCGGAGTTCAGTCCAGCAGGCCGTTCAAGATCAGAATCGCCTCCTGCCGCAGGGTCAGGATGTGGCGCAGCGACTGGCGGGCGCCGCCGAGTTCCTGGGCCACGCGGTCCTTCGCGGCGCGGTAGGCCGCCAGCTTCGCCTTGAATTGCTCCGAACCCGCCGTGTCCTCACGCACGAGTTCGCGCAACTCGCGGCTTCTTTGCTCCAGCTCGATCCGGGCCGGTGTGTTCTTTCCCGTCATCCGGGAGGTCGGGTGTACCAAATCGTAGACCGCCTGGAGCCTCGGCTGGACCACGGGCCATTCCTTGTCGGAGAAGCGCAACTGATCCTTCAGTTTCTCGAGGGCAATCTGGGCCTTCCGGGCTACTTGCTGATCCATGATCTGCGCCGTTCTGCGTCGCTCCCGGCGCTGCGCATCCGCTTTGTCTGGGCTTTGGGTTTCTCCGTCCCCTCTGACGCGTCCTTGGGAGGCTTGGCCGTCCGCTTCTTCTTCGGGCTCACCTCCCCATCTTCGGTCTGACCCAGGGCTGAAGGTGACAGGAGTCCCAGCAGGGCCACACCGGAACAGCAGAGGGCCGAACGTCGGGAGACGATCGACTTGGCTGTTCTATCGTGTTTGGTCGGCAGGTTTTGACATGGCCGTTTCATCGCTTGTCTCCTGCTCGTGGCGAAGGTTCGGTCCGCCTTCGTGAGATCCTCACTCACCCACTCATCCGACATTTCCCCTGTGACCTTCGCCCGGCAACAGCGCCGCCCTCCTCATGAATCATTGTAGTCCTTCTCCAGGAAAACTCAAGAGCGCCGGGCTCCCGTGCAGCACGATCACACCGGGTTCGTCGTGAGGGGACTCGGCTCGGGCAGCGCGCCGCTACGAACGCGGCGACTTGTATCCTCATCCCTGTTGCGGCCACACTGGGCGTGCTGGTCCTCCGGAGAAGCGGCGGTCGGCTCGGGGCCGATGGGGATCGCCCTCCGGACCCCAATCATGGAATGATGAGGCAACACGGCGTGGACGATTATCTCGGAAGAGAAGAAGCGGTTCATGGGCGGGCGTGGGATGCGCTGCATGGGGGATATTTCTCCGACCCCGCTGTGGCGCGGCCCTTGGTCGAAACGGCGCGGGACGTTTTGGCCAAAGCGCCCGGCGGACGTGGTAGTGGACTTGGGAGGCGGGACGGGGTTTCTGCTGTCGCAGTTGGCGGCGTGCGGAGCGGTCGGCGGCGCGACGCTCGTGAACGTGGACTGCTCCGCAGCACAACTGGCCCTGGCGGGGGGAAAAGGCATTCGCCATGTCCATGCGTCAATCGGGGAGTTCCAACGCGCTCATCTCGCCGGCCTGGGCAAGCGGTTCTTCTACCTCATGCGCTCCGTCCTACACTACTTCGGGCAAGACGGTTTGTCGCCTGTGCTACAACACCTGCGTGACCAAACCGTGGAGGGCGAGTTCTTCCTTCATCAAAGCGCGTCCTTCGATGACGAACAAGAAGCAGCTTGCCTCAACGCCCTCTACCGGCACATGCACACACACACAAATGGTACCCCACGGTGAACGAGTTGCGGCGACGCTTGGCACAGGCCGGCTGGCATACCACTGTCACAAGGGCGGCGCCTGCCTTGCTGCTGACTTCGGAGGACCTGGGCGAACGGTATGCCCTGGACCCACGGGACATCCAGCGCATACGCGACGCCATGGCGCTCGAATTCGGCAATATGGACGACGTGTTCGAACTCACGCCGTCCGGCTTCCAGGCGCAACTGCACTACCAGATCTACACGTGCGTGGCTGGAACACCGCAAAGGCAGGATTAGCCTATTGGTGGGCGGAGCCCACCCTACCGCTGTCCACTTTTGCCCAAGGCGATCATGTTGCGCGGGCGCGAAATGATGGATGTTCGGGATCGTTACCTGATTGCTGGCAGGAGACTACGGCTTTGACGATGGCCTTCTCGAAGTCCCGTCAATGGCATGGGCATCCCTTCGCTACGCTCAGGGCAGGCTTTGCTCATGGATTCAAGAGCAGGGGTGCTCACGCTTATGCCACGGAAAAAGAAACGCCTTACGGCGTCACTACATGCGGCTCAAGCCTCGTAGTGCTCGCCGGTGTGGATGCGGACGTTTTTGCGGTAGACGTCCAGGTCGTCGGCGTTGAAGCGGTCGATCCGCCGCTGGGCCCAGAAGATCTTGAGCGCCGTGGCCGCACAGCCCGCCCCGGCGAGGAAGAAGATCGTCGCCGCCAGGTAGGCGAACAACTCCGGTAGGGCCACGATCACCACGCCGAAACCGATCAGCAGCAGACCCACGACCAAGATTCCGGAGGCCATCGTCCTGGACGCCTGAGACAAAACATTCGTGTAAAAGCGAAAAGGCATTCGGCACTCCTTATGAGCCTCTCAACTGATGATAGTCCGGCAGAAGGCTGCCACCTACGTTATTCTCGCACAAACGAGAATCCGCCTGCACCCGCATTCTGTTGCGGGCTCCCAACAACGCCGGGCTCTCTACGAAACACAGGCGGGTCCCGTTCGATTTGGGACCCGCCTGCTGACTTACGAGAATGTTCCACGGAAAGACGCTCACGCGCCCTTCCAACTTCGCACTTCCCACCTGCAACTTCTTTAATACATCCCGCCGCCCGGGGGCATCGCGGGGGCCTTATCCTTCTTCTCGGGAATCTCGCTGACGATAGCATCGGTGGTCAGCAGCAGCGAGGCGATTGAGGCCCCGTTCTGGAGGGCCGTGCGTTCGACCTTCGTCGGCACGATCACACCGAACTTGATCATATCGCCGTATTCCTTGCGGATCACGTCGTAGCCGAAGTTCTTCTCTTTGCTCTCGATCACTTTTTGGGCGACGATCGAGCCGTCGAGCCCGGCGTTCTGGGCGATCTGTTTGATGGGCGCGACGACCGCCCGGCAGACGATATCGACACCGATCTGCTCATCGCCTTTGGTCTTGAGCTTGCTGAGACCGGGCAGGCACCGGAGCATGGCCACGCCGCCACCGGGCAGGATGCCCTCTTCCACGGCGGCCCGGCAGGCGTGCAGGGCGTCCTCGACGCGGGCCTTCTTCTCTTTCATCTCGGCCTCGGTGGCGGCCCCGACGTTGATCTGGGCGACGCCGCCGGCGAGCTTGGCCAGCCGCTCTTGCAGCTTCTCGATATCGTAATCGCTGGTGGACTTGTCGATCTCGGTCTTGATCTGTTCGATGCGGCCCTTGATGGCCTCGGTGCTGCCGCCGCCTTCGATGATCGTCGTGGTGTCCTTATCGACCGTGATCTGCTTGGCCCGGCCGAGCTGCTTGAGCTCGATGTTCTCCAGTTGCAGGCCCAGGTCCTCGAAGATGGGCTCGGCGCCGGTCAGCACGGCGATATCGCTGAGCAGGGCCTTGCGCCGGTCGCCGAAGCCGGGGGCCTTCACCGCCGCCACTTGGAGCACGCCGCGCAGCTTGTTCACCACGAGGGTCGCCAGGGCCTCGCCCTCGACGTCCTCGGCGATGATCAGCAGAGGCTTGCCCTGCTTGGCCACTTTCTCCAGCAGGGGCACCATCGACTTGACGGAGCTGATCTTCTTCTCGTGCACGAGGATGTAGGGCTTGTCGAGCACGACGGACATCGTTTCGAGATTGTTGACGAAATGCGGGCTCAGGTAGCCCTTTGTCAAACTGCATGCCCTCGACCAGATCGACCGTCGTTTCGAGGGATTGGCCTTCGGCGACGGTAATCACGCCGTCTTTGCCGACCTTGTCCATCGCCTCCGCCAGCCGCTTGCCAACCTCGAAGTCCTGGTTCGCGGAGCAGACAGCCACCTGCTCGATCTGCTTGCTGGACTCGACCGTGGTGCTCATGTTCTTGAGCTCTGCCACGATCGCCTCGACCGCCATATCGATGCCCTTCTTGACCTGCATCGGGTTGGCGCCGGCGGTGATATTCTTGAGCCCCTCCTCGAAAATGCTCTCGGCCAGGATCGTCGCGGTCGTGGTGCCGTCGCCGGCCACGGTCGAGGTCTTCGAGGCGACTTCCTTGACCATCTGGGCCCCCATATTCTCAAAGGGGTCGTCCAGCTCGATTTCCTTGGCGACGGTCACGCCGTCCTTCGTGACGGTCGGCGAGCCGAACGACTTTTCCAGGATGACGACCTTGCCGGCGGGCCCCAGCGTCACTTTGACGGCCTTGGCGAGCTTCTTCACGCCGTCACGGATGGCCGCCCGTGCCTCAGTTCCAAAAGCTATCTTTTTCGCTGCCATGTTCTGCTCACTCCTTAAGGAGATTGTTGATTTATGATTTTTGATTTCTGATTTCAGGAATCAACAATCAGACTTCACACTTCTCACTTCTCGATCACCGCCATGATGTCCGACTCATCCATGATCAGGTATTCCTTGCCGTCGATCTTGATCTCCGTGCCGGCATAGCTGGTGAAGAGCACGAGGTCGCCCTTCTTGACCTGGACTTCTTTGCGGGTGCCGTTCTCGAGCGTTTTGCCCTCGCCCACGCTGACGACCCGGCCGCGCTGCGGCTTCTCCTTGGCCGTATCCGGCAGGACGATGCCACCGGCCGTCTTCGATTCTGCCTCGACGCGCTCCACGAGCACCTTATCTCCCAATGGTCGAATCTTCATTTGTCCTTGCTCCTTTCCGTGTAAGATAACCAAATCCGATTTATTCACCTGGCAAAAAGGTTACTGTTGTACTTCTTCAAAAAGAGCCGATTGAGCAGCTCCCGCAGGATGTCCATGTTCACGGGCTTGCCGACGACGCCGAAGACGTCGAGCTGCACGCCCGGCCCAGGATCTCCTCATCCGCCCGTCCAGTCAGCAGGATGCAGGGCACCTGCGGGTAGCCCAGCCGGATGATCTTGACCGTGGTCAGGAGGCTACCGGACCGCTCGGAGTCCACGTCGACAATCGCCGTATGGATCCGCATGCTGGCGATGATGCTCATGAACTCGCCGGGCTTCTCGGCCATCAGAAGGTTGACGCCCCGTGGCCTGAAAATGTCGCGCACGGCGTCCGGCCAAGCCCAGTCCGCCACACTGGCCAGTACGTTCACTCGGTCGAATTGTGACCACTGCGCAACCATAGTAATACCGTGTCTTATTCACGAGCAAATGCCGTGCCAAGGATAAGGGTTCTGCCGAATCAGCCGTAAAGCCCTGTCCGGAAGGGATTTATGGCTGAGAAGCTATGGGCGTCCATCTGGCAAAATTGCAGGTTGCCCCGGCGGCTCTGCCACGCTGGCAGTTGGATCGGCGGCTGGAACCACTGGGTTGACACGCCTGCGCGAAAGATTAGAATCCGGTTTTGGGCGGCGACCGAACCCGTATCCAGAGAGAATCGCTATGAGAACTCATGCTTTGCCTTCGGAATTGAGCATCATCCTGTTGGCGTCGCGGCCTCAGTACCTGGGGGCCAGCGTGGCCCCGGTCCTGGTAGGCTCCGCGCTGGGCTACGCCGTGGCCGGGCGGTTCGACGTAGGCCTTTTCCTCCTGGCGGTCCTTGCTATGATGGCCCTGCACGCCGGCGCTAACGTGGTCAATGACTACTTCGACAGCCAGTCGCGTAATGATTGGGTGAACGAGCACCCGACCCCGTTCTCCGGCGGCCGGCAGTTCATCCAGAGAGGCATTCTTTCGCCCAAAGCGACGCTGCTGATAGGACTGGGCTATCTGGCCATCGGCGCGGGCATTGGGCTGGTCATCGTGGCCCTGTCGGGGAGCGTCTTCGTCCTGGGCATCGGCTTGGCCGGCGTGCTCGGGGCCTTTTTCTATACGGCCGGGCCCTTCCGGCTCGGGTACCGCGGTATCGGCGAGATCGTCATCGGTGCCCTGTTCGGCATCCTGCCGGTCTATGGCTCGTACTTCCTTCAGGCCCAATCCATCGATTTGCTGCCGCTGCTGCCGGCGCTGATCGTGGCCATTCTGATCTTCTTAGTGATCCTCGTGAACGAGTTCCCCGACCTGCCCGCCGACCGCCAAGTGGACAAGAGAACGATGATCGTGGTCCTCGGCATTCCGGCCTGCGTCCTGATTTATCGCACGACGCTGGCGGCCAGCTATCTCCTCGCGGGCGCCATGCTTCTACACGGAACCACCTTCTTCGGCGGCTTCTTCTACCTCTTGACGCTGCCCTTGGCCATCTTCGCGATGCGCTCCGCCAATCCGCACGACCTGGCCACCCCCGGCCTGTATCGGGCCAACCAGCTCACAATCCTCCTGCACAACGTCGGCAGTCTGACCGTCGCCGATCGGGCTCCTGGTGCCCGGTTTCGTCGCCTGAAAGGACCGCACGTCAAGCGGCGAATCCTCGGGATGGCGTACTACCCAAAAGGCGAGGCTTGTGGTAGAATATGGCTATGGATGACTCGGAAGAACAACGTGTCCGGCAGTGGGTCCGGAACTGGGAGGAGGCGGCACCTGTGCTGGAGCGGCTCCGCGACGAGGCCATACGCAACAGCGATACCGCGGCAGCCATCGAGCAACTCTCCGATGCCTTCGAATCCGCCCGCCTTCACTGGTCACCGCCGACAACCTCCGGCCTCGTCGAACAGCAGCGATTGTTTGCGAGGCTGCGGCCATGAAATCGCTCTTCCTCGCAGCCGCGGAACTGGAGGCGTTCCTCGTCAAGCAGGGCTGGCGGTATTGCTTTATCGGTGGTATCGCGCTGCAACGATGGGGCCAGCCGCGGCTCACCAATGATGTCGATCTGACACTTCTGACCGGCTTCGGGAATGAGGCCGCCTATGTGGATGCCCTGCTCGGGCGCTACCAAGCACGGATTCCCGACGGCCGCGAGTTTGCCATAAACCATCGCGTGCTCCTGCTTCAGTCGCCGGAAGGAATCCCGATCGATGTGGCGCTGGGTGGGATCGCCTTCGAAGAGCAGGTGGTGTCGCGGGCGACCCGCTATGAATTCCTGCCCGGCGTATCTCTTCTGACGTGCTCGGCCGAAGACCTGGTCGTCCTCAAGGCTTTCGCCGGCCGCCCCAGAGACTGGGGCGATGTCGAGACGATTATTGCCCGCCAACAAGCACGCTTAGGCTGGGACTACATCTTCGACCAGTTGGAGCCTCTGTGCCAGATCAAGGGAAACACAGAAGTCGTTGACCATTTGCGCCGGTTACGCCATGTCGCGATAGGCAGACTGGAGCAGAAGCACAAACAAGGATATGAGCAGAACCCGCCACAGGAAGGCGAATCCGATGTCTGGGAAGATGAACGGGCGTGGCCGGACTCGTGAATCAGCGGTGTTCTCTTCCCTGGACGTCACCGGCCGGCCGTCACGGTGCCTGCTTTTGAAACCGCCAGGATTTTCAGGTCCTGAACCTGCACCGCCGTATCGAACGTGCCGGGGATTTCCCACCCGAGATTCATATTGGCCACAGCGTAGTCGTGCGGATCGGAGCTTTGGAGATACCCTCTCTTCGTGGCTTCTTGCAAGCCCTTTACGATGTGAGGCAATAGGTCTACGTCCAGACCGACCCATTGACCTGCCTTGAGGGAAGCCTCCCCCATCGCCGCGCCGGCCACGGTGTAGATGAACTTGCCGGTGGCGTCTTTCTTGCCGGTATCGGGGGCCATGTAGGCGGGCGGAATATCATGCCGGCTGTCGTAGAAGGGCACGCCGAACCAGTAGTAACTGCCCCGGTCCGCGGACTTCGGCTGGATGTTCTTAACGATGAAGAACATCTGGAACTGGGCGGCGTGCAGGTTGGGATTGTACTCGGCGGCGGACATTTTGTTCTCGCTGTGGAGCAACCGGACACGAATCCGCAACCGGACTTCGTCGAGCTCGTCCAGCGCCCGGAGCCGGACAGCATCCTGCTCGACCAGCAGATGCGGCCAGCTCTCGCCAGCTTGTCGCGCCCTCGCGCCGTATTCTGCACTGCCTCGGATTTCCAGAGTGAGCCCTCTGCCTGGGGAATCCGAAAGGCAGACTGTCACCCGCTTTGTCTCGTTCTCATAAGACAGCGCGCCGTCGGCTCCACGTAAACACAGTGCCGAGGCCAGACTGTACTTCGTTGCCCACTGGCACAACCGCCAGACCGGGACGTTATTTCCATCGCCGAAATCCAGGACCTTCTCCACAGAACGGCCCTTCGACGAATCCGGATAGCTCAAGAGAAATCCCTGGCGAAAGTGCGTGTCCGCGAAGAGAGACTCTACCCGTGTCCCCGGTGCGGCCCAAGCCGGCACGGTCACGAGAAGAACGAGGCTGCTTAGAGCCTCTAACAGAATGGCTTTCGATATGTCATTGCGAGGAGCGCAGCGACGAAGCAATCTGAGGCCCACGAATGGAGAATTGAGATTGCTTCGCTCCGCTCGCAATAACATGGAGGTGCTCCTCATTCTGTTAGATGCTCGTAGAAGCCAGTCCATAGCCACTATCGGATCAGCTTAATGATCGCCTGGAGGTCGTTCGGAGCTTCGACCGGCGGGTTGCTGAACTGGCCCTGCTTTTCCTTGTGATAGTTGACCGTGGCGTTGGCGTCCTTGAGCGTGTGGCCTGTCAGCACGCAAGCGACGCGTGCATCCTTCGCGACGATGCCTTCGGCCAACAGGTGCTTGAGGCCGGCGATAGTGGCGGCGGAGGCCGGCTCGCAACCGAGGCCGTGCTTGCCGATCAGAGCCTTGGCGTCGAGGATTTCCGCGTCCGTCACCGCCCGCACGACACCGTTGCAGACGTCGATGGCGCGAAGGCACTTCTTCAGATTGACCGGCCGGGAGATTTCGATGGCCGAGGCGCAGGTGTGCGGCGAGAAGTGCCGGGCCGTCAGGTCGGCGTAATAGTCGTCGATGATCTTCTGGTCGACTTGCCCGCCGTTCCAGACAAGCTTCTTGTTGTTGACCAGATCTGTGAGGGTATCGGCGCCGGTGGCGTTGATGATCGCCAGGCGCGGGACGCGGTCGATCAAGCCGAGCTGTTTGAGCTCCAGGAATGCCTTACCGAAGGCGCTGGAGTTGCCGAGGTTGCCGCCGGGGACGACGATCCAGTCCGGCACGTCCCAGCCGAGGGCCTCAATAATGCGGTACATGATGGTCTTCTGGCCTTCGAGCCGGAAGGGGTTGAGTGAGTTGAGCAGGTACAGCCCCAGCTCGACGCACACGGCCTGGACCTGCCGCATGCAGTCGTCGAAATCGCCCTGAATCTGAATAGTCTGAGCCCCGTAATCCATCGCCTGGCTGAGCTTGCCAAAGGCGATCCGGCCGGAGCCGATAAAGACGGTACACTTGAGGCCGCAAGCATGGGCGTAGAGGGCAACCGAGGCGGACGTGTTGCCGGTCGAGGCACAGGCACAGGACTTGGCCCCCACCATCGTGGCGTGGCTGAAGGCCGCCGCCATGCCGTTATCCTTGAACGACCCGGAGGGATTCAGCCCCTCATATTGCAGGAACAGGCTCTCCGGCTTCATCCCGAGATGCTCGGCAATGGCTCGATTCTGCTGGAGGATCGTCTGCCCTTCGCCGATGGTGACCTTGTTCTTATCCGGGCAGAAGTTGAGCAACTCGCGGAACCGCCACACCCCGGAGAAATCCAGCGGCTTATCTCTCTTGCCCCAGCGTCTGCCGAACGCGCCGAGCTTCTCCGGCACCTTCACCTTGTCCCAGTAATATTGAATATCGAGCAAATCGCTGCACTGCGGGCACTTGAAGATCGACTGGCCGCAGTCGAACTCGGCCCCGCACGCCGGATTGATGCACTTCTGATACGCCACTACACTTTTCGCCATGCCACGGGCTCCTTAGGATTTCATTAGACCGATGATTATAGAGGATGGCCCGCCCTCCTGCAATTCATCTCAGGCACGACATGATCTCTCGGGCCTCGATGACATGGGCATCTTCGCGGCGCCTGTGTTTGGAGGAGGCGCGCGGCACAAACAGGGCGTGAACAATCTCGTATCTGTTCCCTTTCAGATCCGCGGGAATTCCCTTGGCTTTCAGCTCCTCCACCGCTTGGTGGATGGTCTTGTCCGAGGCTGTCGTGTCAGTCCACTTGGTCTCTCCGAGGAGCAACCGCTTGCCATCGAGGGATTCTGCCACGATGTCCCACTCCGGCTCATTCCCATGCCAGTATCGTGCCGCCGGCTTCCAGGGACCATAACGGGCCAAGGAAGAGCGCCCCTCGTGAATGCGGGTCACACCCTGGCGGCAAAGCTCCTCCCAGGCCTCGGCAAATAGGGAGGATTTGACTTCGTGCCAAAGACCGAGACGCGTGGCCTCAGAAGCCTGAGCCAGCAGGCCACGATGCGGTGCCACCACGCGGAACCAACAGCGAAACAAAGGATCGGCGATCTTATATAGGGATCGTTTGCCGGATTTTTCTGATTCGCCGTAGGGTTGCTCGCGTGCGACCAGCCCCAGATCAACCAAGCGCGAGAGGGGATGAGTCAGGGAGGTGGCGGGTTTCCCCAAACGTCCGGCGATCTCACTGAGGCGGTGGGCGCCCATGCCGATCACATCCAGAATGGGACGGCAGGCGGCGGCGGGAGGCAGCTCTTCCAGCAGCAACCGGTCCGGTTCTCGGTGCAAGGGTCCCAACGGGTCAAGGAGACATTGATCTACGGCCTTGTCCAAATCCGCGCCATAGGGCTCGGCCAGCTCCCAATACCGGGGCACACCACCCCAGATGGCATAAGAGCGAACACAGGACACCGGGTCCTTGATCTTCAAACCCTCCCGCAGAAAACCTGCCCCCAGGGGACCGATCTCCAGGAGTTCGGTCGCCCGACCATACAGAGGCGCGGAGGCATCCAGCACCAAGCCTTGCATCATCCGTTGACTGGAGCCGGCAATCGCGATGCACAGGTGCGCCTGCCGGGCCTCGCCATCAACCCAGTGCTGCAACTGGCTGGCGAGCCCCGCACTGGCGCCTGCCCAATAAGGAAACTCATCAAAAACCAGAGGGCCTTGCCAAGCAGCCGCTTTGGCCTCGTGGGCGATCCGTCGCAGGAGCGAAGGCCAATCGGGATAAGTGGCCTCGCCCAACGTGGGGAACCGAACGCTCAGGGCCTGTGCCAAATAGGCCCTTTGCACTGCCGGCGCGGACTGATCCGCCACGGCGTACAGGCCTTCGTGCGTGCGGCACCACTCCAAAAGCAAGCGGGTCTTGCCAATCCGACGCCGTCCCCAAACAACGGCCAACCCGCCCTCCCTCCTGCCGGCGAGGGCGTCCAATCGCTGCATCTCGGCTTGACGATCGATGAATTTCATGCATCCATTATTATTATTCGAAGAATAATTCTCAAGATAATAATTTCTTGCCACCCACGGCTCCCCGCAGTAACAAGGGAACGGGCCCGGCGCAGCCATGTCCGTTCCGCCGTGTAGCCGCCGGGACGTCGCTCGGGCCGCAAGCAGATCTTCTATGACGCTTCGGGTTCGAGTTCCGTGTGATCGATCATGGCATGGCAGTATTCCAGGGCGGCTCTGATCTGTTCCGACGAAAGCTCCGGATACCGCCGCAACACTTCCTGCACAGACCCGGTCTCTGCGAGTTGATCCAACACCACGGTGACTGGAATGCGGGTGCCGGAGATAACGGGCTTCCCGTTGCAGATACACGGATCGACGGTTATGTGATCATGCAACATAACGCAGGATCTCGAGCTCGGCGACCGCATCGACGCGGCTCAGGATGGCATCGATTCTTTCCATCACCGCGTCCTCGATCAGATACTCGGGGCAGTTGCGGCATTGCAGAACGGGGAGACCCTTGAGGATGACGATGGAGTCGAGCCCGACCTTGAACGGCAGACTCGTGACAAGGTTTTCAAACCGGCCCCCGCAGATATGGCAGGTCATGGCTTCCCTTCCGTCAGTTGCGTCTGCTCAGCGCCGTCGGCTTGAGTCTGGGTCAGTTGCAGGCCGAGGCGGTCCAAGCGTTTCTGGCCGTCGTCGTATTTGGCGTAGGCGTTGCGGAGGTGGGTGCCGAGGGTGTCCCAGGCACAGACGAACTCGGCGAAGGAGCTATTCAACTTCCGCAGATTCTGGCGGATCTCGGCGGCTTGCTTCTCGATTTGCAGGCCGTGCAGGCCCATCGCGACCGTCATCAGGTACGCGTATAGCAGGTTCGGCGAGACCGGGATCACCTTCTTTTCGAGGCAGTAGTGCAGGAGGTCCTCGGTGTCGTCGGCGCATTGAATGATCGTCTCGTAGTAGATGTTTTCCGCCGGGATGTACATCAGGGCAAAATCGAGCGTGCCTTCCGTCGGCTGGATATAGGCGGAGGCGATCTTGTCCACGTGGCCGGCCACGTTGCGGGCGAACTGCCGCCGGAGCTTGGGCTTCTCGTCGTCGCTGGTGTTGGCAACGATCCGCTCGAAGCTCGGCAAGGGGAACTTGGCGTCGATCCCGACGGTGAAATTCGTCATCTGGACCAGGGCATCGACGATCCGCCCATCTTTGAACGTGTGCTGGAGCGTGTAGCTGCCCTTGGGCAGGGCCTGGGCTAAGATGTTCTCCAGCGACCACTCGCCCATCTGGCCGCGGAGCTTGGGACTGCTGAGGATATCCTGGAGCCGCTTGACGTCGGTGCCAAGCTGGAGCATCTGCTTATTGGTGCCCTGGAGCTCGCCGATCTGGCGGTTGAGCTGATGGAGGGTCTGCTGGTTCGCCTGGAGGTTCTGGACCAAAGCGCTCTGGCCGACCTGCAAAGAGCTTTGGAGGCCCTGGGAGGTCCGGTCCTGGGCGGCTTTGAGGGCTTCGAGCTGCTGCTGGAGCAGCCCGATCCCCGCCCCCTGCCCCGCGATCTCCCGGCGGGTAGCCAGATTGGACGAGATGAGCCAAACCACCAAAGCCCCCAGCCCGGCCAGAACCAAGACGAGGCCGACGACAACGAGCATCTGCAACATAGGCGATCCTTCGCTACTGAATGGCTGGATTATAGAAACCGGCCCCGGCCTCGTCAAAGTCAACTCCAAGACCAGCCGGCGACGGTGGCCGCAGAGGGCTCAGAGGTCACAGAGAAAATGAGGAATTGTATTCTCGCGCCAAGACGCAGAGAGCGCCAAGGAAGGTGGAGAACGGAGGACACTTTTGGCACGCATTCTGCGACACGGATTCACACGGATTGACACAGATTTTACGAGCGGTGCGAGGTGTCTCTGGCGCCTCCGGCGGTTTTCTCAGAATCCGTATTCATCGGTGTGAATCCGTGTCTTCTTCCCAGACCACGCAGAAACTTGAGGGCCGAGGCCGCAGAACGAAAGGCCACCGTGGCAGGCACCAGCACCGCCCGCCAGGGCTCGCGTTACGCGAGAGAATTGGAACTTGCCCACCTCACATCTATGCGCTAATTTTAATTTGAGGGCTTCTTTGAAAGACATTGTCAACCCCGTGCCCCCCTGCTGGCACCCACAAGAGCGCCCGTTGGGGGAGTCTATTTCTTTGGGGCCTCCGGTGGGGCGTGCGATTCTTGATCGGTGGCTTCGGATTTCTGATCGAAAACTGCTACGTCTTGTCTGAGTTTCGCGGCCTGGTCCAGCGTCAAGCCCATCGCCCGCTGGAATTCCGGGTCATTGATGAGTTGTGCGGCATGCGCTCCAACCTTTTTCTTGGGCCATCCGTTCGACGGCCGACTGCGCACAGACAAAGGAGATCTTATGTTTCATTTCCAGGGATTCCACGGCAGTAAAGCACCGGGGGGACCCCTCAACGATTGCGCATGCCTCTTCTCTGCGGCCGTCACGAGCCGCGGAAGAGCCTTCTCAGTCAGATCTTCCTTTTCCATCTGCCGAAGCTTGGTGACAACCTGGTCACGCCATATCGGGTAATTCTTGTTGTACTGAATTTCCAGAAGATCCCTGGCCCTGGGCGAAAGGCCAGCCGAAGCCTGTCGAAATCTGCCGGCTGATTCCTCTTCCCATCGCTGCAGTTCCCGGTCATAGGCATTCAGATTGTCGCTGTTCCGCGGTCCAGGATTCTTTGGGCCGTTCTGCGCCGGGTTTGGCAGCCGAGAAAAGCAGTGAGGATCGCACAGAGAAGCAATAGCTCAAATCGCAGCTTCATTATTCTCCCTTCTTCCGCTGGCACCCGCAAAGCGGCAAACGCATCAAGCGGTCCTACGTTCCAACGGTTTGGCCTCCGGGATTGTAACGGCCGCAGCCGGACCGACTGGCGATCCGTCTGGCCCCCCTCCCTGGGGTCTGCCGCTACTCCAAAGAAAAGTGTACCATGCGAGAAAAGGCATTGTCAAGGTAAGTCCTTGAAATCCCGTCGGGTTTTGGGATAATCACAGCCGATGAAGTCTGTAGGGTCAATTCTTGTGTCATCGTTGCGGGTATCCGGCCGGGGTAAGGTCAAGCCGCAAGGCCGGCCGGGCTTCTACAGAACCTCATCGACTCCCCAGTGTTCCCTTTGTGGCTCATATAAAGGACGCTGGATACTCCCCGGTATAGCTCATCTGATGTTCGGGAGCAGCCATGGTCGAAAACGGGAACCCGAAAACGAGCCCGCCAAGGACGAAATTCATCGGCTGGTGGGTACAAAGCCCGAGAGAACTCTTCAACGCAATCGAGTTGTTTCTCCGTAATTGCGGCGGCCCTTTGGGGTCGCCAGTTGATTGCAGAGTGATTCACGACGCCAACAAATGTGCACGTCACCTCAGCCTGATCTGCCCGTACCTACCTGAGCCGCCATGGCCTGACCCCCGTGAATCCTGGAAGAACGGTTGGGCTGCGCTCACTCTCGTTGAGCAATGGTGCAAGAAGGCCCACCCTGTTTGGGAGAGCTACTTCGCGGAAAAGGAGGACGTGGGGAACGGGGCTGGGCAGGGACCATTGGGCGAGTCGCCAACCGCAAAGCAGACAGGCGAGCAGTGGTCGCGACCTATGCCACTCACCGACATCGCCGACCGAATTCTCAAAGACTCAAAGAAATCCCGTAAGGTGAAGTCGGTCTACAAGGATCGACTGAAGAAGCTCGGCGACAAAAGCTGGATGATCCGGTTGGACGGCCTTCCTCCCAACATCGTCAAAGAGCTTGAACGCGTCTGAGAAAGCCAACCGAAGCCTACCCAAGCCGACCGAACTCGACCCAAGCAGACATCGCCCTATTGCGAGCCATTAGTGCGCGTTCTACGGTGGCTCGTATGACGACTCAATTGCCTACACTATGTGGAGTTGATCGCCTGCTGCGGTATTCAGTCGGGCGTACGACAAGGGAAAGCAGTAGTCCAGAAATGGGAAATGCAATGACGCTCCCCGAACTGGCCAAGGCGGCAGGGAGCGAGTTTCACCGGGCGCGGTACATCCTAGCCTCGCGCGGATCAAGCCTGCAATGCGGGTCCGACACTATCGCGTCTACGACGAAGGCGCCTTGGAACTGATCAAGCGGGAAGTGGAGCGAATGCGCCCGCAGAAGCAGCAATCCGGGGCCGCCGTGCGGTCCAAGAAGAAGGGAGCAGACCGACTGTCAGAGTCGAAGACTCGGCGTGAAAGGGCATCGCTGCTTCTGGGTTGGCTACGGAACTTGCTGTGGGGGCTGTATGACAGAGCGATGAAGGCATTCTTCGATGCTTTCTTCGACCACTTGCGCAGGCTGTGATTGTAGGGGCGTGGGAAGATTCGGGGAAGTCTTCGTTGAGACAGCTAAGACTTGATCTGACATTTTGACGATAGCAGAAGGGAACGTGACGGTGTCAAGTACATTTTCCGGCAGAAATCCGTGTTCATCCTGTGTGAATCCGTTTCGCGGAAGCAGTCTGCAGTTGTCAGCAAGATAAAGCCCCTCCGGCCTACGGCCTCCCGGCTCCCGCCTTTTTCGCGTGGTTCGCGTATTTAGCGGTTGAACAGGAGTTCTCAGTTCCCGGTTCCCAGTTATCTTCGCCAATGGCATGGCGGTGTCTTCTTCGCGTCGGTCGCATATTTCGCGGCTGAATGTTGATTTTTATGCAACATACAGGCGTCGCAAAGCGTCTTTTTATGGAAGTGCGGCCGCCGGCGGTGGACGCCGGGCACGACAAGGCCAAAGGGCGGTAGTCAGTAGTCGGTAGCCGGTTGGAGGACCAGTCGTGCGAACCAAACCCAAATTCTCCGCGAGTGGAACGACGTGCAAGTGACCTTGAGAAAAGAAATTATGACGAACCTGGCCAACCAGAGGCCCCAGAAAAACAAAGCCAATTTCCGGGTCACGGCCGGGACGGCCGTGGTACTGGGACCCCAAACGCGATAGATCGCGTTTGGGAACCCACTCATGGGCAAAGCCTACCCTGAGCGAAGCCGAAAGGATGCCCATGCCACGGAACGCCTTACGGCGTCACTACGAACAGGGCTTCCGCGCCAAACAAACCCAATTGGGGCCACGGCGCCGCGAAAGGCAAATGGTTTGTGGGAAAGGAGTTATGACCAATCGGACCTGCAAGAGGCGATGGAAGAACGAAGCCAATTCCCCGCCGGGCAGGGAGTGGGCAAGGGCCGGCACGGTCGATTGTGCAAAACGAAGCCAAAAGGCGGTAGTCGGTAGGCGGATGGAGGACCGATTGTGCGAAACAAACCCAATTTGCCAAAACCCGGAAGCCTCACCACAGAGGCACAGAGTTCACGGAGGTGATCGCCGATCTACCGACAGATATGGCTCGATTTCATTCTCCGTGCCCTCGGTGTCTCGGTGGTGAAGATTTGCGCGAAACAAACCCAATTGGAGAAGGAGTTTCAAGTTGGAAGTGTCAAGTGTGAAGGCAGGCAAGGCCGTGATCGAGGCTTCACACTTCACACTCGGCCGCAGGCTGTTGGGATTGCGGTTGCGGTGCTCAGCTTGTGGGGTGATAATCCCGCCGGGGCAGATGCTCCGGAGACCGCGTAAACGCGGAACTGGGCTCCCAAACGCGATTGGGACCACTCCAAACCACGGAAGTAGAACGATGGAAACGAGAATCGAGGCGGTTCTGTTCGACTGGGGCGGCGTCCTGATCGAGAATCCGGCGCCGGGGCTGATGGAGTATTGCGCCAAGGCCCTGGGGGTGTCCGTGGAGGACTACGTCCGTGTGCACAATGTGCACGGGGAGGCGTTTCAGAAAGGGCCTGATCGCCGGAAGAGCCTTCTGGCAACGGGTCTGCGGCGATCTGAATCGCCCTCTGCCGCGACAATCGCCTTCGTGGCGTGAGGCTTTCCGGGCCGTCTACAGCCCACGGGAGGAAGTCTTCGCGCTGGCCCGGGCGGCTGCGTGCGAAGGGTTACCGGACGGGCCTGCTTTCGAACACTGAGAGTCCCGGCGATGCAGTTCTTTCTCGAGCTGGGCTATGACATGTTCGACGCGTTGACCTTCTCCTGTGCCGAGGGCGTGGCCAAGCCCCAGCAGGAGATCTACGAGATCGCGGCGCGGAAGCTCGGTTTGACGCCGGCCCAATGCGTGCTCCTCGACGATCGGCTTGACTTCGTCGAGGGTGCCCGCCAGGCGGGGATGAAGGGGATCGTGTACGAGAGCCTGCCGCAGGCGAAGAGGGAATTGGCTGCGCTGGGTGTGGAAGTACAGGTGTAGGATGGGCTTCAGCCCATGCTGCTCCGGTCGAAGTTTCCGCATGGGCTAAAGCCCATCCTACAGATTGTTGGCACGTGATTTCGAGGGGTGATCGTTGGACTTCTTGCGATTGCTGAGAGACAAAGGCGTTGTCCTGCTCGATGGGGCGATGGGGACGCAACTGGACAAGAAAGGCCTGATGGGCCGCGGCAGCGTCAATCTCGAGGCGCCCAAGCCGTGTTGGAGGTCCATCGGGCGTATGCCCACAGCGGGTGCGACGCCCTGATCGCCAATACCCTGACGATGAACCGCATCTACATCGAGACCCACAATGTGGGCGTATCCGTGGCGGATGTGAATCGTGCGGGCGTGGAACTGGCCCGCGAGGCGGCCGGCGACCGGTTGTGTGTCCTGGGCGATATGAGCTCGACGGGACAACTCCTGGAACCCTACGGCGCCTACCAGGAATCCCAATTCTACGAGGCGTTCCGCGAGCAAGCGGAGGTTCTGGCGCAGGCTGGCGTGGACGGGCTTATTGTCGAGACCGTATTCGATCTCCGCGAGGCATTGTGCGCCTTGCGCGTGCAAGGATAGCCAGTCCCTTCCTGTCATGGTCTCACTTGCCTTCCAGACGGAAAAGAACGGCGGCCGAACGATGATGGGCGATACGGCCGAGCAGTGCGCCGGCAGTTGACCGACGGCGGAGCGGATGTGATTGGCGCCAATTGCGGCGACCTGGACCCGAGGCAGATGTCCCGTGTAGTCGCGCTACTCCGGGGTGCGACGGATTTGCCCATTGCAGCCCAGCCCAATGCGGGTAAGCCGCGATTGATCGAGGAGAAGACGGTTTTCGACATGGGACCCGCGGCTTTTGCCGAGGGCATCCTCGAATGCGTCCGGGCCGGGGCCCAGATCGTAGGCGGCTGCTGCGGAACGACGCCGGAGCATATCCGGGCAGTGCATGAGCGGCTCCTGGACTTGTGACCGGCGTCAGAAGGTGTGCGACAAGTGGCATCGGCATCCCCCGCCTGCGCGGGGGCAAGCTCGTGCCGATGCTGCATGGGCTGGAAGGGGACCCCAAACGCGATGGATCGCGTTTGGGAACCCAAGCCCATGTCACGACGAGCCGGCTTCCCACACACCCTCTCAGTTTCTCTATGAACTACCATCTGGTCATCCTGAAGAAGCCTTACCTGGATCTGATCCTCGCCGGGGAGAAGACGATCGAGTTGCGGCTGACGAGAGCCAAACGGCCGGCTGGCCGGCGGGTGCTGGCTCGGGACCGGCTTTTTCTCAAACAAAGCGGCGGCCCCGTCTGCGGACTGGCCACCGTGCAGAACGTGCAGTATTATGAGGGCCTGACGCCGGAAGGGATCGGGCAGATCCAGCGGCAGTACAACGACCAGATCCGGGGCGATGACGCCATCTGGGAGAGCCTGATGGACCGCCGCTCCGGCTTTTTGGTGTGGCTGAGCGACGTGCGGCGGATCGACCCGATCCGGATCGCCAAGCAGGATTGGCGGGCCTGGGTCGTCCTGACCCGGGAGAAGGACTTCGGCCTATTGCAGGGACATGATTTGGAAGGCAACCCATGAGTGCAACCCCGAAACGAGAGCTGTCGCTGTTCGATTCCACGTCCATCATCGTCGGCATCATCATCGGCGCCGGGATTTACCAGATGGCGCCGGCTATCGCCCAGGGCGCCGGGTCGTCCTGGGGCGTCATGGCGATCTGGGTCATCGGTGGGCTGCTCTCGCTCTGCGGAGCGTTGAGTTACGCCGAGTTGGCGACTGCCTATCCCGTCTCCGGCGGTGACTATGTCTATCTGAGCAAGGCCTATGGCCGTTGGGCGGGCTTTCTGTTCGGCTGGGCCCAACTGACGGTTGTCCGGCCGGGCGATATCGTTGTCATGGCCTTTGCCTTCGCCACCTATGCCCGGGCGATTTACGACCCCCTGGCGGGCCACCCGGGAGCTCAGTCAGCGTCTCTTCGCCGGAGCAGCCGTGCTGGTGCTGACGATCATCAACATCCTCGGCGTCACGCAGGGCAAATGGACGCAGAATCTCCTGACGGCCGCCAAGGCCCTGGGTCTGCTGGCGATTGTCGGGGTGGCGCTCTGATCGCCCGGCGGGACCAGGCAGGTGACCGCAAGTCGGCGGGTCTCCCGCTGAGCCTGGCGTTCATCTTCGTCCTGTTCGTCTACGGCGGCTGGAACGAGATGGCCTACGTGGCGGCGGAGGTGAAGAACCCGCGCCGGAACATCGTGCGGGCCCTCGTGACCGGCACGGCCGCCGTCATCGCCCTCTACTTGCTGGTCAACGGCGCGTTCCTCTATACGCTGGGCTACGACCGCCTGGCGACCTCCGACGCCGTGGCCAGTGAAGCATCGTGGCGACCGTCTTTCCCGTCGCTCGGCGTCCCGGCTGGTCAGCGCCCTGATCTGCATCTCCGCCCTGGGGGCCGTCAATGGGCTGATCTTCACCGGGGCCCGCATCTCCTACGCCCTGGGCGAGAACCACCGGTATTCCGGAAGCCTGGGCTATTGGAGCCCCCGCACCGGCACGCCGGTCCCGGCCCTCGCCTTGCAGGGACTCATCGCCCTGGCCCTGATTTTGATCTTCGGCGAGCTACATCGACGCCCTCCTCTACACCGCGGCCGCCGTCTACACCTTCTATCTGGGCACATCGTTCTCCGTGATCGTGCTTCGTTGGAAGGAGCCCCAGACGGAGCGTCCCTATAAGGTGACCGGCTACCCCGTGACTTCCCTGATTTTCAGCGCCGTCTGTGCGTTTCTGGTGTACCAGGCCTTAATTACGCCGCCTTGAACAAGAAGGCCTTCCTCCTCATCATGGCCACGACGCTGGTCGTCGGTCTCGTCATCTACTTGCTCACGGATGTCCGCAAGGCTCGGCCGGCCGGGGGCTCCGCCCAGGTCCCTGCGGGACCGCAAAATTTTGCCTGATTTTTGCAATAGCGGCCGGGGCGACATCGTCTATCTTTACGATTTAACGCGGCGGCCATGCTTGAGTCTGTCGAAGAGCACAGTCAGTACTTGAGGGATGTGCTCCGTCCCAGGATTCGGGCGAGTGCCGCCGCTCCTGGAGATAAAGAGGGTCCGAACTAACCCAGTTGCACCCGGGACTCGGTGCGCTGCAATGTGGTGGACGTACCCCGCAACCAGACGCCCATGCGTCGTCATAGATGAGTGGCCCCCGGGCCACTCATCGCTTTTTTTGGGGGAGCCCCGGTTCGGCACCAGGGACAATGCGGCGTAGGATGACATACGCGCGGAACAGTTGCGGCGCTTGTTTGTAGTGTGCCCATAAGGGCATCACTAAGAAACTATCTCAAAACCGCGAATGTCATTGCGAGGAGCGCAGCGACGAAACAATCTCAAGCCCACGCGTGGGAGAGAGATTGCTTCGCTTCGCTCGCAATGACATGCTGCGCGGCGGTTTTGAGATAGTCTCTAAACGCTGCGGGCCTCCCGCCTTGGTCAAGAAACGCCATGCGGCCTCGCTTAGCGAGCGAAAACGAGCCGCGTCACCCTTTGACGAGGGACGGATTCAGCGATTGCGGAGGGTCACGGCAGGTCCGCACGACCCGGTGTGCCGCCCGCGACGCTGCTGGCACGCCAGGCGCCGGCGTTGGAGAGGCTGTTGGGATCGGTCGTGACTGGGTCCTTGACCGTCAGCGAGTAGCCCCCGCCGTCGGTCTTGGGGAACCAACTGTCCTTGTACTCGAATCGGCAAATGATCGTCCCGGCGGCGTCCCGCAGCTCGACCTGTTCACCCGCGTTGCTCAGACTGCCCGCATACTGGCCCGCCACCGGCAGGCCCGTCCCGTATTTGTGCCGGAACGCGGTGAGGTCCTTGACCGCCAGGCAGTAGCCGGCCGGGGCCAGATCGAAGCTGGGGAACGTGAAATCCACGCCGTCCGTGAAGCGGACCAGATTGAGGTTGATCGTCTGCTTGCCGATGTTCGTCAGCTCGATGTACTCGGTATTGGGGTCGTTCACGTCACCCGTGTTCGCCGGGTGGTACATGAGTTCGCTGATCCGCAGACTGTCCGCCACGGGCCCGACGGCGAAGATCATCTCATTCAGGGCACTCCAGGTGGTGCCGCTCAGGAGCCGGGTCTTGAGGTCGGCACTGGCACTGAGCGTGATCGGCCCCGTGTACCGCAACGCGGTCGACGCTACGCCGCCGGGTGTGGTGGTGGTGGTCGCCGCCTGGCTGGCCGTTAATTCGACCGAGATCAGGAAATCCGAGCTGGTAGTTCCCGCGTTGATCCCCTGGATCGCGAGGATGTTTGCGCCCGGCCGGAGTTGGCTGATAAAGGCGGAGATGTCGAAAGCCTCGAACTGGACCGCGGCGGCATCATCATGGTTGGACGCATTGGCGGAATTCCACATGGGGGTGCCCGTAAACAGGGCCCGCTGGACCTCTTGGCCGTTCAGGTACGCTACGAACCCGTCATCGTACCGGACGTTCAGCACGAGGCTCGAGATCTGGCCCAAGCTCGCCGCCGGGACGTCGAACGGAATGCGGATATAGCAGCTCCCGTTGCGTCCGTACATCTGGTTGCCCACGTCGATGTGGAAGTAGGACTCGTACCCGGTGCTCCGCTCGTACCCGACGCCGCCGGTGCCGCTGGTCCACGTGCTGTCGTCGAAGCTGGCCCCGCCGCGCCAGGCGTCGCTGATCGGTCCGGTGGGCACCAGCACCTTTCTTGGGCGGCATTCTCCGTCACCAAAGCGAGCGTGGCGCCGGCCGCGGCGGCGGCGCCCACGCGCGGGTCGCTGCCGTCCAGGGTGTACCAGATCGTCCCGCTGCCGGCGCTGAGAGTGATGGAGTCGGTCTTCGCGATGTGGCCGCCGCGCTGGGCTTTGCCGTTCACGGAGACAGTAGGCGGGGCCACCGACGGGTAGAAGCCCGCGCTGCGGAGCTGAGTGATGACGTTGTCCGTCCGGACGGAGAAGTACTGATTGACGAGCCGGTCGCGCTCGGCGAGCCAGTCGGTCCGGGTGTAGGGGGCGCTGGGCCGCAGGCTGTCGCCCCAGCGGGCGGACTCGCCGATGATGGCGCGGTCGATCTCGTTGGCGCGGGCCATATAGCGGGCGGTGCACGGCGCCGACGTCAGGACGCCGTTGTTGAAGTACCGCTGATAGATCTGGTCGGCCAGCAGCATGCGGAAGTCCGGATTGGTCGTTGAGCCGACTCAGGAAGTAGTGCGGGTTGGACTGGCCGACGATCGTCACGCGATTGACGGTCGGCTGTTCCAGGACCCATTCCAGGTCCCAGGGCAGGAAGATGAAAGGCCCCGCCGGATTGCGGCTGCGCACCGCATAGAAGTTGTGGGGCGACTGGTCGTTGCACAGGAACACCGGGGTATCCCGGCTGCCGGTGTAGTAGATCATCAGCAGATAGTCGATCATCTCGGGGATATTCAGGAGCTTTTGAATCGCCTGATAAGTCCTTGGCCGTGCTCAGGTCGCCCGCCGCCAGGGTCATCAGGCTATTCCACGCCGTCAGGTCCCCGGCGACCACGTTCATGCACGGTATCGGCGTAGAGAACGTCGTAGTCTTCCTTTTCGCCCCCGAGCTGGATGGCCGCGAAGCCTTCGTCCGGCCTCTCGGACAGGATGTAGAGGCCCCAGTAGAGCCCATTGATGTAGACGTGGACGGGCCGGCCGCGCGGACTCAGCCAATTCAGATCGCGCACCGTGTCCCGCGAAAAGAGGTCGCGCAGGTAGTCCGCGTGGCTGGTCCCCAGGCCGCTGCACGCGGTGCTATCCCCGAACCACGAGTAGTTCCAGATGGCCCGCAGCACCAGCTTGTCGAACGTGGTCACTTTGCTGTCCTTGAACAACGGATAGACCAGTTGGCTGGGGCCGTACTCGCTCTTGAAGAGAATCCGCAGCGCGTGTTTCGCGACGCTCGCGGTTCGGCCGTACACGCTGCCGTGGATGCGCAGGCCGGCGTTCACCTGGAAGTTGGTCTTCTCGACCGGATCGATCCATTCGATGGAGGCCGCCCTTTCCCAGGCGATCGCCGTGAGCCTGGGTATTCGCGTAGATGCCCTTCTGGGCCCCGAAGAAATCGTCGTTGCTGAGCACCACGCACACCGAGGGGATCGTCTTGAGGTCGTTCTTGATCGTAGGGGCGTAGGTGGGACTATCGACGACGCGGGAATCCATCCCGTAATCCACCTTGGTCGCGCCCCAACTGGTGGGGAATCCCGAGGGATTGGCCGTCTGATGGATGACGTCGTCCAAGAAGATATACGTGCTCGTGACTGTCGCCGAGGATTTCCAGTTGGTCTTAATGGCCCCCGCGCGGACACACGTCGTGCGCGTAATCGAGAGGGGGCTCGGTGTACTTGACCCCGCCCAAGCCGCGGCCGGTGTTCACGAGGGGGTCGCTGCCGTCCAGCGTGTAGTAGATCGTCGCGCCGTCGGTAGGCGTCGTCAGGGTCAGCGTGAAGGGGGCGTCGCAGAAGCCCCGGTCCTGGGAGAAGAGCGGGTCTTCGACCGCCCCGGCGTAGGTGTGGACGTTCTTCTCTCCCGGCGTGGGCCAGGCCATGAACTCCCAGTTGTCGGCCCCATCCGGATAGCGGCCGTAGGACACGTCTACCGTCTGCCGGCCGAATACGATGCTGTCGATCCGGGTGACGCCGTCGCGGTCATACAGGCCGATCTCTTCGCCGCCCGAACTGAGGTTGAAATTCGCGTGCAGCCCTGTGTCCGCCGTCTGGCCGTCCGCCCAGAGCAGCAGATACCCGTGGGACGCGATCGTGGTCAGCTCCGGGTGGCCCGAGGGGAACCGCCATTTGGTCGGATTGCCCAGGTCATCGGTGACGTACAGCCCCGCGACATCCACGGCCGTGCTGCCCGTGTTGTAGAACTCGATCCAGTCGTCGAATTGGCCTTGAGGGTCCGCCAGAACCGTCTTGTTGGACGCCAGGAACTCATTGATCGCCACGGGCACACTCGCCCCGGCCACCGGACAGAACCCTGGTCCCGAGAGCAACAGAGAGGCCAACGACATCCACACAACGCTTTGGATTTTGAGTGAATTGGACATAATCTGGTCCCGGGCGCAGCGGGATCTAACACCTCCTCGGCGGAAAACGAACTGAATCCGAACCCAGCTTTAACCTGATTCTAACAAAGAATACTCCGCCCGGTCAAGATGATGCCCGTTTGAACTGGGCAATTGGATCTAAGCCAAGTCATGCGCTACGCCTGTGTCGCGGGCATCCCGTTCGCCGCGCTCGGGACAGGCTTGCTCGCGATCCGGGGGCGCTGGAGCCCTCGACATGTTAGATCCGCGGCCACATGCAATTGCTCTGTTGAAGACACGCCCCCGTGTCTTCTTCACGCCCCGTTTGAGCGCGGCGGCGTTCTTCCTTCTTGGCTTCTGGCCACGCCGCCGAAGAAATCTGACGAAATATGCAGAATTCTTGCTACACCTAACCTATTATTTCAGAACGGTTTACGTGACTCAGACGCCCCCCCCCCCAGCTAAAAAACTGGCAATTCTCCTCTTGACAAATTAGGGCCCAGTGTCATACTGATCCTTGAGATTTGCGGCGAGTCACATTTCTGCCGGGGGCCGGCTTGGGAATCGCCGTCTGGATGATGCAACTACGGATAGAGACACCAAAATCTCACGATTCGCCGGGAAGTTCTGTCGGCATTTGGCGTTTGAGGATCGCGTTAACCGAACAGGCAGAAGAATCGTGGAGTGGAATTGGTGCGGTCCCTGGAGTTCCAAAGCGGAAGCGGTCGGAAGCGTTGCGAGGGGCGCAAGGCGGGCTTGGTGATTTTGCCGGCCGCCACCCCTGGAGGCGTCGCCTTCGCTGCATTGGGCGGCTTTCTGGTTCTCGCGACGTTGGCGGGGCCTGCCCTTGCGGCGGGCGCGGTGGGGCCAGATCCGAGAGAACAGATGCTCACGGCCGTGCGCGACTGCATGGCCAAACTGCCCCCGCCTTGGCCACGAGCTTGGCAGGCCGAATACGTTGAGACCATTCGCCAGTTGGTTGTATCGCACCAGAACGCTCCCCAATCTGGGGCACGCTTGCAGATCATACGCCAAGGATTCCCGCCGTATTGGGAGAGCCTCAAGAAGGGCCCGGCGCGATCCCTCTTCGAGGTACACTGCGCCGAGATCCGCTGGTATGTCGAAGGCCTGATGGCGGGCGAGCTTGCCGGTGAGACCGAAAAGCAGAAGCTGCGAGACCAGTGGCGGACGTTGATTGATGGGGCCGCAGAGGCGTTGATGACCCAATTCCCCTTCCTCGACCCCAATGTGGTGCAGAGGGCCAAGACAGATTATCTCGGGAAATGTCTTCGGGATATTGAAATGCCGCTGCTGCCGATCTTCCGGCACGCCGTCTCCAAAGACCACATAGGCCAACTCAAAGAAGGATGGCACTCCCTACGCTATGCCCGCGTGGATCTCTGGCAGCAGCTCGCAGGTAGTGCCGCCACAGCCAAAAAGGCACAGGCCTCGGTTGGCAAAACCCGCCCGGATCATCTGCTGACGCAGCGGTCTCTGGAGCAGTTGCGCGGACAATTGTGGGCGATCGTCGCTCCGCCGCCGGACTTCTACCGAGACGCGGTGGCGAAGGAAGTCGCCGCTCAGAAGTGGCGTTTACAGGAGGAAGCTGACGCACGCGAGCAAGAACGACGGCTGGGGTTATCCCTCTGGCAGACGGAATACCTCAGCTTTCTGCTCGGGGCCCTCTTTGGAGACGGCGGGATGTCTTGAGGAAACCCCATCGGGCAGGCCGGAGGAGGCGGGATTCGAGCAGGGGGTGGTTTCGCCACCAAAGGAGGTGAGGCCTATGAGATGAGGAATGTCGAGCGAGGAATGGAAAGGAATGCCTAATCCACCGAGACGAAGAGAGGTTTTGAAAATGAGACTTTCAATCTGGTGCGTGTTCATTGCAGGGCTGCTACTTGTTCCAAATGGCGCGTTGGCTGAACTTATCCCTGAAACCGCTATTGACGCCAATGATTGTACCGGTGATGCGAGCTTCAGTGGCGACGCTTGGAGTCACGATGTGTCAGCTACGGGAAGCGGTGAGCAGCCCTATTCTACGGCCTTTGGGGCGGGGCATGGAAGCTGGGTAACCACAGAGGCGGGCTACTTTAGCTGGAGCTGTTCTGGGTCTGCCAGCGGCCACGTGGCTCTTTCCTTTTCCCCACCTGCTGCGGCGCTTTGGGCTGCAGCCGGTGGAACGGCAGGCATAACATCTGACGTTTTTGGCAGCAACGGGGTCGCGGCTCGGGCAGGCCTGGGGCTTTATGGAGATTCTGGTGACTACAATGGAGTGGACGACCCGCCAGGGATCTGGATGGGCGGGGCCGCCTGGTTCGGTTCTTATTCGGGAGTGGGTGCCGGCCATAACGCCTACGCCGGAGCAGGGGCCTCAACGCCTGCTGGCGGCGTCGCCACTGCCAATGGGAGCGGCAGCGGCAGTTGCGGCATGGAGATATAACCGAAAGTCGTGGATATCTCGCTTGAGGATGCATCCGGAGGGCAGTGACGCATGTTGGTCGTTTGCACGGGTCAATTCGCCGCTTCGTCGGCACCGCGCGTTTTCCCCGGCGCGGGCAGGGGCACTGTCCTCCTCCTTTTTCTCCTGATGGGCATCCGGGCCGATGGGCCCACGAAGATAGTGGCCCGATTTTCGGGTTTTCGAATTCAGATGCGGATTTAACCTCCCGGTAGGGTCAGGCCATATCGATGGGTTGATGGCCTCGGAAGGTGCCCGCCGGCGCATCGCCATTTACTGGATTGAACCCACCATGTTCTGTGAGGCCGAGGCCTTCGTTCGTTACAGTGACTTCATCTTCGACGGGGAAGCAGTCAATTACTGGATTCACGGGATGACGCGACCTGCGCTTTTCGGTTTGCGGGATGCGCAAGGCGACCTGTCCTTACCCGAGCAAGAGACGCCCGAGTCTGTTGTTCGTTCAGCCTTAGGCGTCGTGAGCCGCCTCCGCGGAGTGCCCAGAAACGGGGATATCCCCTTGGAGGTTGATACCTTCTTTGTAAGGAGCCGCGATCAACCTCAGTACAATTACGACGCCTTCTCCGATGCGACAGTAGGAAGCTGGCCGGTGGCCGGGGCCAATTCCGTTGCGCGGGTTCTCGTGCGCTGCCCTTCGGGAGGGAATACTCGAAGAACACGCGGGCCGATGGAACGTTGGTCTGGTGTGCGAAAAAGGGCTCGAAAGTCTGGCGGTCACCACCGTGAGTGTTA
>CAVVRJ010000021.1:0-16257 GCA_963750205.1 uncultured Planctomycetota bacterium | reverse complement strand
GGTCCGAATGGTAATCCTCCTTCCAGTGGGCGAGCACCAGCGTCGGCCGGAAGCGGCGGTAGATTCCGAGCAACCCTTTCCGCTGGGCGGGGCCGTCCACGAGTTGCCCGTCCCCGAACTCGCCCCGCAACAGCACGGCACCCAGCAGCTTCGCCGCCGCCACCATTTCCGCCCGCCGCACGACGCCCAGATTGGCAATCGGCTCGCCGGCTGGCCCCGGTCGCCCCGGCACAGCACGCAGATCCCGATCGCCGCGCCGTCGCGTTGGGCCCGCGCAGTGTCCCGGCACAGAGATATTCCGCGTCGTCCGGATGGGCGACCACCGCCAATACCCGCTCACCTGAAAAGTCCAGTCATAGTTCTTCCAGCACAATACGGGGTCACCTGAGTTGGATGTCGGGCGGTTCGGCCACGTAGTCGGCCACGGCCAACTCCGCGTCGGCGTGCGTTCGCAAGAGCGACGCGGGACAGGCCGACGTCAGCGGACCATGCAGCACTCGCCGCACCACGGCCCGCTGCCACGGACGGTTGCAGTAGAACCGCAGCCGCCGCGACCCCAGGATTTCCTTCATCCCGACGGTGATCGCCCGCGCGGGAACGATCGCGATCTCGCCGCCCACCGTCACCGAATTGATCGTCCGCGTCTCCCGGCTGAGGCTCAGCACCCGCGTAGGCAGGGCCGCGAAGTCCTCCACCGACATCGACTCCCCCGGCTCGGGCGGCTCGTTGAAGGCGATATGGCCGTTGATGCCGATGCCGCCGAAACAAGCGTCCACGCCGCCGCGTTGGTCGATCAACCTCTGATCCTCCCGCGGTCCCTGGATCGGGAAAGACGCGATTCTCCGGACGCGGGACCAAGGCAGGGTCGATCAGATCGTAGAACTTGCGGTTCATGAACCCGCGGAAACTCAAGGGATGGTCGAGCGGGACCCACCGATCGTCCCCAGTCAAATACTCGTCCATGTTGATCAGCATCACGTCCCGGCAGTGACACCGCCGCTCGTTGATCCGCTGGGCCAAGACCGGGAACTGATCCACGGGGCCGACCGGCACGATCAGCGTCGCCCCGCGCCCTTCCGACCGTGCGGCCTCGATCTGCTCCAGCATCGCGCGGGCCATGTCGTCGGCCACGCCCGCCATGTCCCCGCACGTGCGGAATTTGACCGGCCCGCCCGCGCCCAGCTTCTCGGGCAGAATACCCAGATATTCCGGCAGCGTTTCACTCATGCCTGCACTCCCAGAGAGATGTGCTTGGTTTCCAGGAAAGCGTCCAGCCCTTCCAGTCCCAGCTCGCGGCCCCAACCGCTTTGCTTGCAGCCCCCGAAGGGACACTGGCTGGTGGCTGGCACGGTGTCATTGATGCCGATCGTCCCCGCCTCCAGTGACTCGGCCAACCGCCACATCCGGGACAGGTCCCGCGTGAAGGCATACGCGGCCAAACCGTACTCGGTGGCATTGGCCTGGCGGATCGCTTCGGCCTCGTCATCGAATACGCACACCGGCGCCACCGGGGCAAACGTCTCCTCCTGCATGCACCGCGCATCGGGCGACACGTCCATCAGGATCGTCGGTTCCAGGAAGTACCCGCGGCCACCGGTCCAGCGCTTGCCGCCGCACAGCACTCGTGCACCCAGTGATTTGGCTTCCTCGATGTGCTCCAATGCTTGCCGGAGACCGGCCTCGTTGATCAGCGGCCCAATCTCCACGCCCTCCTCCAACCCATTGCCCACCTTCAGCTTGCGCGTGGCCTCGACCAGCGCGGGAATGAATCGGTCGGCGATGGAACGCTGGACGTAGACGCGGTTGGCGGCGATACAGGACTGACCCGTGTTGCGGAACTTGGCGATCACCGTCCCCCGGACCGCTTGGTCCAGGTCGGCGTCCTCGAAGACCAGCACCGGCGCGTGGCCGCCCAACTCCAGTGAGAGCTTGGTGATCGATTCGGCTGCCCCGCGGATCAACTGCTTGCCCACCGCGGTGGAACCGGTGAACGTGATCTTGCGGCATAGGGGGTTTTCCAGCATCTCGGCACCGATGTCGGTTGACCGCCCCAGCACCAGTTGAAACACGCCCGGCGCAATCCCACCTCGGCGACGGCCTCGGCCAGCATCACCCCGGAGAGTGGCGTCGCGCTGGCGGGCTTGAGCACCACCGGGCATCCGGCGGCCAGCGCCGCGCCGACTTTGCGGATGGCCAGGACCAGCGGGAAGTTCCACGGGGCGATGGCGCCGACGACACCGACCGGCGACCGGATCACCAAGTGACGCTTCCCATCCGCCTGCGGCGGCACCACCCGGCCGTACGCCCGCGGGGCCTCGCCCGCGAACCACCGCAGATGATCGACCGTCATCGCCACCTCGCCGCGGCTTTGCGCCAGCGGCTTGCCGTTCTCCAGCGTGATCGTGCGAGCAATCTCTTCGCTGCGGCGTTGGAGCACGTCGGCTATGCTGCAAAGAAGTCGCCCGCGCTCACGCCCGGGCGTGTTCCGCCAGGTGGGCCAGGCAGCAGCGGCGTCGCGAATAGCCTGAGCCACTCTCTCCCGCGGCACCGTGCCCACGTGTGCGAAGACTTCGGTGGTGGCTGGATTGACCACCGGCAGCGGGTCCCGCGGTTCGACCCACTGGCCGTTCAAATACAAACGACGAATCTCGCCCTTTCCGGTCATGATACCTTACTCCTTAACCGCTCGACCTTGCCCTCAGAACGCCTAACGGACTGAGCACAGCTATGTCAGTGCGAATCGCGAAGCCCCGGCGCGGCGGGCAGGCGAAGGAAACGGCCCCTGTGGTGGGTGCCATGCCTACGCCTCGTAGGCATGTCTTTCGCGCAGATCCCGTATGTCTATGCCAAGCCGTAGACATGGCACCCGTCATGTCATTGCGAGGAGCGCAGCGACGAAGCAATCTCAACCGGCCGAGTGTGAGATGGCTTCGCTGCGCTCGCAATAATGACACGCAAAGGTTCTTTTCCACGTTCTCTTCTTCTCAACCGCTCCTACGATTCCGGCGTGGCATCCCAGGCCTTCTGGAAAACCTGTTCACCCATCGTGGTATAGGGGTTGCAAAAGCTGTCCTGGTAGACGGCCATGCCGGCGGTGATGCAATGGGCTCCCGCGAGGGCGGCCTCGGCGATCTGGCGGCCGTTGCGAATACCCGCGGCGATGATTTCGGCGCGATAGCCATAATTCTTCAGCATGGCGGCGATCTCGGGGATCAACGAGGAGGCCGAATCGCCGTACTGCTCCTTCCAGCCGACGAAGGGACTGACGAATGCGGCGCCGGCCCGCGCGGCCTGCCAGGCTTGCGGGACGGTGAAGATCACGGTGGCATTGACTCGAACGCCCTGGCGCGACAGCTCGCGAATCGCCTTGAACCCCGATTCGCTGACACTCACTTTGATGACGAAGTTGGGCGAGAGCCGCAACAATTCCAAGCCCTGGGCCACGATCTTCTTCCAGTCGGTCAGATGCGGATCGACCTCGACGCTCACTGGTTTGTCGGTCCCGGCGAACAGTCCCGCAATCTCCTTGATGACCGTTCGGAACGGCTTGCCGGAGTCTTTCACGTGACGGGGATTGGTCGTGACGCCGTCCACGTCCCACATTTCGAGGGCGTGACGAATCTCGTCGGTCTTGGCACTATCTAAGAACATCTTCATGGTTGGATTTGTCTCCGCAGAAACTCATTGTTCTTCTTCGTATCCTGAATGCACTGCTCGGTGCTGTCGTGGGCGGTCTCGTACACGTACCAGCCCGCATAGCCGATTTGGCGGAAGTCGCGGAACGCCGCGGGCCAGTCGATCGGGCCCGGCTCTTCGATCAGCTTCTTGCCGTTCATGTCGTGAGCTTGTCCACGGAAGCATTGAGGAACTCCTTGTGCTTGTCGCCGACCCAGTAACGGTTGCCGGCGATACACCAGATGAAGTGGAGCTCCTCCTCCTGGCTGAAGACCGGGTGGTAATTCAGCAGAGGGATCGTGGCGGCATCCAGAGTCCCCATGCTGTGAACAAACGTTTTCGATTTCTCGTCGGCGTAGACCTCCATGGCCCCCCGCCCCTTCGTGAACAGGTAGATTTCCTCCTGATCGGTGTGATTGTGGGGTGGCCAGGCCCGGGTGAACGGCCGGTAGATCGTGTAGCCGGCCATCAGCTTGTCCGCCGCCTCCGTGACGTCGAACATGAGAAAGACGTCCTTGCTTTCCAGATGGCGAATCCGGGCTTCGTTCTGGGAGACCTCATCCCAGCGGGTGTGTACCACCACGTGGCGGTGCGCCGCCGGGGCCCGGCAGACGACCAGCGTTTGGATTTCGCTCGTCGGATTGTGGAGATAATATGGGGTTCCGACCGGGACATACAGCGTATCGTAGTGGGCCAGGGAGTACTCCTGCCCCGCGACCTCAACCGCCACGGGGGCACTAACGAGACTGAACAGCAGGGCTTCCGCACTGCGATGAAACAGCTCGTCCGAGGACGCCCCCGGTGCGATCCGGTAGACGCCGTAGGTCAGCAGGTCCAGATTCGACGTGGCCGGATTGGACTTTTGCCGGTATTCGAATTGCCACGCGTCGGCCCGCAGCAGATTGGCCGGCCTAATAACAGGTTGTACCTCGGACATATCTCTCTCCTTATCGTTGACTCCATCACTCCGGCAGGGCCCGCCCTTTGGTTTCGGGCGCCGCCAGCAGAAGCAGAATTCCTACTATAAATAGAAGACTCAAGATCGAGACCGTACTCTCCAGGGACAATCCCAGCCCCCGTTCGCTGCGCATCCAGCCCCGGAGGATCAGGATCGACGCGGCCAGAATCCGCGCACCGTTGAAGCAGAACCCGCCGCCCGTACCCCGCAGCCGCGTGGGAAACAGCTCCGGAAAGTAGATCGCGTAGCCGGCATGCTGCCCCAACGTCAGGTAGCCGAAGACCGGCAGCGCCAGCAGACCGCTCCGGCGGACGCGTGGCACATCCCCTGGAAGACGACCAGGGCCGCGATCAGTCCGCCGACTTGAAAGAGCAAAAACGTCGCGCGCCGGCCGAGCCGCTCGCTGATGGGGCCGAAGCAAAGCCCACCCAAGCCGCCGCCTATGGTCACAAGAAACATGCCCAGCATCTCCCAGTGTTTGATCGAGGCGGACACGGCACTCAGTATCTCTTGCGCGGGCGCCTGGTTCCCCGCCGCGGCGGCCTGGGCCACATAGGACCGTTCCACGACGGCGCGCAGCAGGCTTTGGCCGTAGACGTGTACTCCCCAGAATGTCGCCAAGCCGACCGTAGCCAGGGACAGTCCGACCAGGGTATTCCGCCGCAAGCTCGGCACAAATAGGTCCACGATCCGGCCGGCCCGCTGGGTAAGGTCCGCTTTCGAGCGCTGGCGTGCCTCCCGCCATTGCTCGGGCTCCCGGAGCTTCCAGCGGATGGCCAAGGTCAAAAGGGCCGGCGCGGCGCCGAGGACGAAGGCCCAACGCCAAGCGTTCTTGCCCAAGGCGGGATTGCCCACGATCAAGGCCCCGGCCAGCGCTGCCAGGCAGGTGCCCAGAACACTGGACGCGTGAAAGATCCCCAGCGACCGGGCCCGCCTGCTGCGGGAACACTTCTGCGACCATCGCACTGGCCACGGCCCATTCGCCGCCGGTGCCCAGCGCGACGAGGAAGCGAAAGATGACAATCTGCCACCACGTCTGCGCGAAGGCCGTCACGCAGGTGAACAAGGAATAGACCAGAATGGTCAGGATCATTGTCGTGGTCCGGCCGATACGATCGCTGACCATGCCAAAGACCACCCCGCCCAGGGCGCCGCCCACCAGCAGGGCGGCCATGGCGATGTTGTTGTAGAGATCCACGCTGCCGGCCGGCGTCCCCGCCGGCAACAGGGCCGGCATCGCCTCCTTCATGCTCGCCACGAAGATCTGCCCTTCGAAGGTATCGAACACCCAACCCAGCGAGCCGATCGCCAAGACCAGCCACATGTAAGCAGTGACACCAGCGTACCATTTCGCTCCGCTCAGAGGCCGTGAAGAAATTACGTTGCAGGCGACAACCCGATTGGAAGTCTGTCGCGAGATCGAAGGGCGATCGAAACCGGCACCTCATCGCCTCACGTATTGTTCCGGGGCAGTGGCGACCGGTTTGGGGTCTGGGGGCGGGCTCCGGAGACCGCCGGCAGCCTCTGGGAGCCTCCTTTTTTCAGCCTTCCGCCACGGCTACCGCCGCCTGAGCGCACAGGGCCACTGCCCGCATCAGATTGTGAGCTATCGCAAACCACAAAATCGACCGCCCGTACCTTCTGTAATCCCCGCACCAGGAACTGCCGCAGCCCCCGGTTGCGGCTGATCGCATTGACGCACTCGGCCGTCGCCGCCCGTTCCTTATAGATCTCCTTCGCCTCGGGCGTGCCCATCCGCTGCCGCCACGCGGCAATCGTCACACTGTCGCCCGGCAGGGGCTGGTACGGATCACGGCCTTCCTTCCGCGGCTTCTGCACCGGGGCGTACACCGTCGTCCCCACTTCCGGAGAGGATACTTCCTCAATGTCTTCCTGCTTGGCGAAACCGCCGTCGACCAGCGTCTCTTCCGGGGTTTTGCCGTACCGCTGCTGGTGCTGCTCGATCATCGGCGGCATCTGCCCCGTATCGCTGCCGGCGTTGACCACGTCCACCCCCGTGATCACCTGGCTGGCGGTGTCCGTGGCGAACTGCACGTTGTGCGCCGGACGAAAGCCCCCGTCGCCCATCTTCATCACCCGTGCCTCCGGGTCCGTCGTCGAGGCCCGCGCCTTCTCCTTCTTCTGGCCCTGTTTCTTCGCCTCGACCTCGGCCAGTTCCCCCAAAGCCCGGGCCACCCGCTCCGACCGTTCCCGGGCCGCACGCTGCCGGGCCGCCTGCTGGCGCCGTGTGCACGCGGCCGGGTCCGCCTCCAGTTCCTGACGCAACGTCTCCACCTGCTGGCGGGCCTGCGTTTGGCATTCCTCCAGCGTCGCGCGACGCCGGAACGACGCCGCCCCCGCGCTGGCCCGCACCCGCATCCCATCCTGGGCCACCCGCTGCAGCGTCACCAAGCCCTCATGCATCAGCGTCGCCACGCTCTGGGTCAGCAACTCCTCCAGGAACACCGGATGGGCCGTACGGAAGTCCGACAGCGTGTGGTAATTCACCGACACGCCCCCGCAAATCCACCGATAGGCGACGTGGTCCTCACACAGCCGCGCCAGTTGCCGGGCCGAGCCGACGCCGTCCAAGGTCGCATACAGCCACAGGGCCAACAGAATCCTCGGGTCGATCGCGTTGCGTCCGGCCGTGCCCTCCACGGCTCGAATCGGCTCGTACAACGCCCCCAGGTCCAGCCCCTGCACATACTCCCAGACCAAGCGGGCCCGGTGATCCTCCGGCAGCAGGCTGTCCAGAGACGCGACGTGCAGCACCACCTGTTGCCGCTCCGCCCGCCGCAACCGTGGTCGGCCCGGCGGCTCCGGTTCCGAGGGCTCCGACGGCGGCAGCACAAACAGGGTGGGCTCCTTCTTCTGCGGGGATGAGGGCGGAATGGGCTCTTGCGTATCCATAACCCCTGTTATAGCGCCCTCCCGGAATTCATCCAATGCCCAAAGGTAAAAATAGAGCAAAATCTGAAATTCTTCACAGCCTCTCAGCGCAAGTACACTCTGGCAGCCGTAGCGCTCGTAGTGGTCGCTCTTTGGGCCGGGTACACTGCGGCTAAACGCGCCTACCAGCGCCGGCCTCATGCGGATATTGCTGGCCCGGCCGCAGTCAAAGCCAATGCCGATCAGCTCGGGGGAACCGTGGTGACGCCCCATCTCGAATGCGAGATCACGCCAGGCAAGAACGTCCTTTGGTGCGCCACGTTCCAGATTGCCTGGAACGAAGCCTGTGACCTATTGGGTGGTCCGATCCAATGGACCGATGCCCCCGAAATGGTCAGCGTCCTCAACAAGAGGATCGTGACGCGCCGGGACCTTGACGAGACCAGCTATGTGGCGGTGGCAGGTTACGTCACGCAAGACTCGGACGACATTCGCCAGACGATCACCCATGAGTTGGATCGCAAATTCAAGGGCACCGCCAGCCCGGAGCTTCTGCACCTGTTGGACTCGGTCCCCGCCGGCATGTGGGCCGCGTATGCGTACTTGTTTGAGGAACTACCCTTTAATTGGGCCTTCACACGGATGCACAGAGGACTGGAATTCGCCGGCCGTCAAGTTGATAATTTCGGTATCTCCCAATTTCTGGAAGAGCAGAAGAATGAACGCCGAGCAGCCAGCCAGGTATTGATCTACGATTACCGGGACAACGATGACTTCATCATCGAACTGAAGACACGATCCAAAGCAGACCGGTTGGTCCTCGCGAAGATCCCGCCCGGGCGGACACTCGCTGAGACCGTGGCCACCGTCCAGAGACGCATCCAACAGAGTAAACCCGGTTCGATGCAGAATTGCGCCAATTTGTTTATTCCCGTGATCGATTTCGATGTGCTGCGCAGCTATGACGAAGTGACTGGCGGTGGGTCGCCCTGCGCGGTCGCTCTGCAACAGATCCGCTTCAAACTGAATGAAAGAGGGGCTGTGCTCAAATCCGAAGCACTGATCGCTAAAGGGCTCGCCCGCCAGGACCTCGTTTTCGACAAGCCCTTTCTGGTCATGATCCAGCGTACCGACGCGAGTCAGCCCTACTTCGCCCTGTGGGTCGCCAACGCGGAACTGCTGGTGCCGTTTCACGAGACCTCGTCGAATACATCCTCGTCCGTCAAATAGCCCCGCGATTCTGCGTAAGGCGTCATTTTCTGACGCAGGGCGTCGAATTCGCTCCTGCGGAGTTGACGCCGCAGTGCCTCCCGCACGATCTCGCTTCGACTCTTTCCAGACCGACGGCTCACCTCCGTCAAGAGGTCATCAAGGTCTTTGTCCAGCCGAATTGTAAGAGGGATACTCTTTCTGTCCATGGCAGCGATCAAGCCCAGAGTGTAGGGTGGGTTCTCAACCCACGCGTACGGCTTCGACGCGCGTCCAGCGCGTGGGGTAAGACCCCACCCTACGTCCTCAGCCGCACCTTCGGGGTGGGCTCGTAATCGATCAAGGCAGCTCGGCCGTTTTGAGCAATCGAGAGACGCGCGGCTTCGGTCACCAACTCGTTGATCCAGCTATCGCCCGGCGTGGCAAGGACGCCGCGATTATCGATCTCGGCCAGCACGCGTTGGCGAGCCGCAAGGGCCTCCTCGTCTGTAGGGGCAGGCCCCTGTGCCTGCCCTGACGGAGGGCAACCACGGGGGGTTGCCCCTACGGCGGCGCCGGCCGCGTTGACCCGTTGGGCGGCCAAGACCAGGGCTTCAATCGATTCGAAACCGTAGCCGACCGGCTTGAGACCTTCGCCGTCCCAGGGCACCAAGCGAAAATAATCCGGGCTGACGAAGCGAAACATCGTGCCGGCCAGGTGGTCGATGTAGCCGTGCTGGACGCCGCGGTATTGGTCATCGTGCTTGATGATGGCGGAGCAATTCTCGCCCTCGCAGTACATCACCAAACCCTGGTCGTTCGTGCCGGCGGCCTCGTCCGGATAGCCTAAGCCATCCGTGATGCTTAGCAAGGCCCCGTTCTCCCAGACAACCTGGCCCTGGGCCCACATATAACCGACGTTGCCGTTCGGAAATGTGCCTTCGACGCCGCGGACGGAGACCTCGACCGGCCGCAGCCCCGTGATGAAGTGCACCAGGTCCACATAGTGACAGCCCACGTAGGTGAAGGGGTCGCTATGGTCCTTGGTGAACCAGTTCTGGAAATTGGAGTGGCGGTAGTAGTACGGCTCGATCATCTTGGCCTCGCCGCAGCGGAACCGGCCGAAACGCCCGGCCCGATAGAGGCCGCGGGCGTCCAGCGCCCGGCGGTCGAAACGCTTGTGGTACTCCACACCGACGAAAAGCCCTTGGGCTGTCGCCAGCCTGTGAATCTCGACCGCCTCGGCGTACGTGGTCACCAGCGGCTTGACGGTCAGCACATGCTGGTCGTGCTCCAGAGCAATGCGAATGACCCCTGCGTGCAAATGGTCCGGCACAGCCACTACAACCAGATTGCCCGGCGGCAGCTTCGCGATTACCTCTTGGAACAGGTCCGGGTGCATCGCCTCAGGCGGGGTATCGAGCGCTGGGAAGGCCTCGAAGGTCTGGCCCGGAAACGCCTCGGCGAACCGCGGCGCTTCCGCCAGAGCCCGCAATGGCGCCGAGTTCAGGGCGCAAATTCTGATCGGTCCGATGACGCCCTGCCGCTGCAAATGGTATAGCGACGGCAGGATCTGGTCCTGCGTAATCATCCCGCCGCCAACTACGACGATTTCGAGTTTTCCATTCTGTGCGTTCACGGAATTGCCCTCTCGTAGCATGGGCATCTTGCCCATGAGTCACAGGGCCATCTTGGCCCTGTCTTCATGGGCGCTTGCGCCCGTGCTACGGAATTGCCTCGCCCATGGCTTCTTCCAGCACCACGACACCTTCGCGAATCGCATCCTCCGGCGTCACCAGCGGCGGCGCGATCTTGACCGAGGCTCCGGCGTAGCCCACCGGCGCGAACATCAAAAGTCCTTTTTCCATGCAGCGGCGGACGATATCGGTGGCCAGCGCAGAATCCGGCTCGATGCCGCCCGGCTTGACCATGTGCAGGGCCGCCACGAGCCCCTTGCCGTGCACAACGCCGACGTGTTGGGGGAACCGTGCGCCGACCTCTCGCAGCAGCGGCTGCATGATCTCGCCCATCCGCCGGGAGTTCTCGACCAGCTTCTGTTCCTCGATCACCTTGAGGTTCGCCAGGGCCGCCGCGGCGCAGATGGGGTTGCCCGTGTGGGTCGAGGTCATCGAACCGGGCGGATAGAGGTCCATGATCTCGCCCCGTCCGATTACCGCCGACAGCGGCATACCGCTGCTGATACCTTTGCCGCAACAGATCAGGTCGGGCACAACACCATAGTGCTCGAATCCCCAATAAGTGCCGGTCCGGCCGAACCCCGCCTGAATCTCGTCGAAGATCAGCAGGGCCCGGTTCTTGTCGCACCAGGCGCGGAGTTTCTGGATGTACTCAGGCGGGGCAAAGCTCGCATTGCCGCCCTGGTAAGTCTCGCTCATCACGCCGGCGACCTGATCGGCCTTTACGCCGGCCTTGTCCAGCGCCTTGAGAAAGCCTTCGAAGCTCGTGTCCGGCCCGCGAAAACCGTCCGGAAACGGCACTTGGACCATGTTAGGGTCGAGATTGACGATCCAGTTCTTGAGGGCCGGGATGCCGCCTGCCATTTGCGAGCCCAGGGTCCGCCCGTGAAAGGCGTTATGATACGTCACGACGGTGATTTTCTTGTTGCTGATGGTCTTGCCGTGCGTGCGGGCCAGCTTGATCGCGCACTCGCAGGCTTCCGACCCGGTGGTCAGCAAGAAGACCTTCTTGAGCCCTTCCGGCGCGACCCGGGCCAGCTCTGCTATCAGTTCGGCGCGAACCTCCGAGGGGAAGCAGTAGTTATGGATCAGCCCATGCTCGATCCGGTCCATCATGGCCTGGCGAATCGCCGGATGGCCATGGCCCGCATTGGTCACAACGACGCCGGAGGACCAGTCGAGCCACATATTGCCCCAGCGGTCATATACCTGGCACCCGCCGGCCCGATCCCACACGATGGGCGGCTGTCCGCTCATCGAACGCGGCTCGAACTGCCGCAGCCGCTCCAGGATCGGGACGGATTCCGGGGCCGGAATGTCAGTGACGATACGACGATACTTTGTCTGCACCCGCGGAACGCGTCGCGGCGTGAGATCAAAGGCAATCTGCGATCCCATGTTTTACTCCTGTGCTACACCCATTCCCGAGAAAGCCGCATTGTACCCAGCCGCACGAGCAACGCAACCCCAAGTAGCATGGGCGTCCCGCCCATGAGTTGCAGGGCCATCTTGGCCCTGCCTCCACGGGCGAGACGCCCGTGATACTTACCGCTCGCGACGCTTTACACCGGGCACGCCAGCGCGTATCATGGCCGGGCTCTTGGAGAAACACATACGGGCAATGCCCCAAACGTACGGGAAAAGGCCGTGAGGAGTATTCAGTTCGCACCTTCGGTGTATGAGCATGCGGCCAGAGTCATCGCGCAAAGTCCCTGGGACGTCTCGCGCAGTGTCCGTCTGCTGGCCCGGGCTCATGCGGAAGCCTACCGTCTGTATCAACACCGTCCCGTCGTGGTCGGCATGGATATCTATAACCTGGAGGCGGAAGCGTACGGAGCCGTTGTCAGCCGGGCCTCGGGCAACGGCATTCCTGCCATTCAGCGGCACCCTCTGTCCACCGCCCGCGAGTTGATCGACCTGAGACCCTTCGACCCCAGGTCGGCCCGCCGGATTCCAATGGTCATCGAAGCCGCCCGGCGGGTGGCGGCGGCCTGTCCCAGCGCCGACGTCCGTGTGCCTTTGGGCGGGCCGTTCTCCATCGCGGCCAATCTCATGGGATTCGAGAATCTCCTGTCCGAGGTCCACACGGTGCCGGATCTGGTAGCAAAGGCCCTGATGTCGCTCGTGGCGGGGCAGGTGATGTTCTGCCAGGAGATTGCCCGCCACGGTCTGGGCATCGCCTTCTTCGAGTCGGCCGCTGCCCCGCCTCTACTCTCGCCCGCAAACTTCCGGGATCTTGAGCTGCCCGCACTCCGGACGATCATGGCGCAGACTTCGGTCCTGGTCAACCATCCGGTCCCTTGCATTATGGGCGGCGACACGCTGCCCATCCTCGACTCTCTGCTCGCGACGGGCACCGGCTACGTCTGCTGCCCCGCCGAGACCGATCAGCGGGGTTTCATGGGCAAGATGAAGTCCCATCCCGAGGTGAAGGTCCGCATCAACATGGACCCGCGTCCGATCACAGCCAACGACTTTGACGGCATCAAGAACGAGGTGGAGCGCGTGATCGCGTTGGCCGGGGACAGCGCCGAGATCTGCATCGGCACCGGCTGTCTGCCCTTCGAGGCAGATCCGCAGATGGTCCTGAAAACAAAGGAGCACATTCTGTCCAAGAGCGATACGTAGGGTGGGTTCGGGTCCCCAAACGCGACACTTCGCGTTTGGGAGCCCTTCTCAACCCACGTGTTCAACGGTTTGAGACGGACTTCGACGTGTGGGTTAAGAACCCACCCTACATGCCTTGCAGGAGACATGGGTATGACTGAACACAGGGATACACCGGGAAGCATGAATCGACGCACCTTCTTGAGAGGCTCGGCCGGTGCGATGGCGGGGGCAGCGTTGTCGTCGCCGGCGCTCGTCCCATCCTCGGTCTTCGGGGCCAACGCCCCGAGCAACCGCGTCACCGTCGGCATGATCGGCATGGGCCGGCAGGCGTACTATTCCAATGTGAAGACCTTCTTCAGTTTTCCCGACGTGCAGGTGGTGGCGGTCTGCGACGTGGACGCCTGGCGGCTGGAGAGCGGCCGCAAGGCCGTCGAGGAGCATTATGCCAAAGACCGCTCCTCGGGGACTTTCAAGGGCTGTGCCACGTTCCATGACTTCCGCGAGCTTTTGGCGCGGCCGGAAATCGACGCGGTGATGATTTCCACGCCGGACCACTGGCACGTGCCGATCGCGATTGCCGCGGCTCAGACCGGTAAGGACATCTCCTGCGAGAAACCGGTGACGCTGAGTATCCACGAGGGCCGAGTCCTCAGTGATACCGTCCGGCGATACAACCGGGTCTTTCGGACCGACAGCGAATTCCGGTCGCTCGCCTGTTTCCAGCACACGTGCGAGTTGGTGCTCAGCGGCCGGATCGGCAAAGTACACACGATCCGCACCGGCGTGCCGGTGGGCGACGTCGCCGGGCCGCCGGAGCCGACGATGCCGGTGCCCCCGGAGCTCGATTACGAGATGTGGCTCGGCCCGGCCCCGGTGGCCCCTTACACCGTCAACCGCGTGCACCCGCCGCACAGTTACGAGCGTCCCGGCTGGATGCGTGTCCGGGACTACTGCGAGGGCATGGTGACCAACTGGGGCGCCCATCTGAACGACATCGCCCAGTGGGGCAACGGCACCGACCGCACAGGGCCGGTCGAGGTCGAGGGCACCGGCAAGTATCCCCGGGATGGACTCTGGGAGGTGCTCCTGGGCTTCGAGATCCGGTACAAGTACGCCAACAGCGTCCAGCTCTTCTACAACACGAGCCGGCCCTACGTCCGCTTCGAAGGCAGCGAAGGATGGATCGAGGCCGACTACGACAAACGAACCATCAAAGCCCAGCCGGAATCGATCCTGACCTCCCCGTTGAAACCGAGTGACGTCCATCTGCCGCTCAAGGACGAGAAGAGGGATTTCATCGACGCCGTCAAGACGCGCGGCCAGACCCTGGCGGACGCCGAGGTGGGCCACCGAACGACGTCCCTGTGCCAGATCGGGCACATCGCGATTCAAGTGGGCCATAAGCTCCAATGGGACCCGCAAGCGGAACGGTTCACCAACGATGACACGGCCAATCGCCTGCTATACCGTCCGATGCGAAGCCCCTGGTGCCTGACGTGATCGAGTCATACTTGAAACTACAAGGTTCTTCTAAAGGAGACTCCGAAATGAAAGTAACACCGATGCACAACGCGAGACTGACTGTCGCCGCCCTGTGCCTATGTCTGGCGGCCTCATTCCACCCCGCGGCCGCCCAGCCGACAGCGTCCCAACCCTTGTCGCAAGACGAGAAGATGAAGTGGTTCCGGGAGGCAAAATTTGGGCTCTTTATCCATTGGGGACTCTACGCCGTGCCCGCCGGGACGTGGAAGGGGCAGCAGATCCAGGGCATCGGCGAGTGGATTATGAACCGCGCCAAGATCCCGGTGAAGGAATATGAGCAACTGGCCGGCCAGTTCAACCCGGTGAAGTTCAACGCCGAGGAGTGGGTACAGATGGCCGAGGACGCCGGCATGAAGTACATCGTCATCACGAGCAAGCATCACGACGGCTTCGCGATGTACGGCTCGAAGGTCACCAAATACAATATCGTGGACGCCACGCCCTTCCATCGCGACCCACTGAAGGAGTTGGCCGCCGCCTGTGCCAAACACCACATTCGCTTCGGGTTCTATTATTCCCAGTCGCAGGACTGGCATGAGCCGGGTGGCGCCGGTAACACGTGGGACTTCCCGGCCGACAAGGAAAAGGATCAAAGCGGCGCCTACGACCAGTACCTGCGTGAGAAAGCCGAGCCGCAGGTCAAAGAACTGCTGACCAACTATGGCCCCGTCTGCCTGATCTGGTTCGACACGGCCCGCATGATGGGCACCAACAACCGCGCCCAGCGGTTCCTGGAGATCTGCCACACGCTCCAGCCCGCGTGCCTGATCGACGGCCGGCTCGGCACCAGGGGCGACTACCGCTCGATGGGCGACAACGCGATTCCCCCTCAAGTGGTCAATGAGGATTGGGAAGTGCCCGCCACGCTCAATAACACCTGGGGCTACAAGAGCTACGACAACAACTGGAAGACCCCCGCAGATCTGACGTTCAAACTGGTGGACATCGTCAGCAAAGGCGGCAACTACCTCCTGAACGTCGGCCCCACCGCCGAGGGCCTGATTCCGCAGCCCAGCCAGGACAACCTGCGGGCCGTGGGCCGCTGGCTGAAGATCAACGGCGAAGCGATCTACGGGGCCAGCCCGACGCCCTTCGGCGAGGAACTGGGCACGCCGGACCCCTCGGGCAAAAAAGATAAGAGAGGCTTCCCGGCTTTCAATGTCAAGACCGAATGGCGCTGCACGGCCAAGCCGGGCAAGCTGTATATTCATTTCTTCAAGTGGCCCTCGGGGTCGTTCGAGACTCCGGTGGTTAAAGGTAACGTGACGAAGGCGTACCTGCTCGCCGACCCGCAGAAGAAGCCTCTGACGGTCAAGCAGAACGGCCAGAAGTGGTCGGTCTCCCTGCCCGCCAGTGCCCCAGACAAGATAGATTCTGTGCTGGTGCTGGAAACGAAGTAACGTTGCATCTGAGGAGGTCCGGGCGGTCCGCCAGTCGCCCCGCCCGGACCTCGGACCTTCGTCAATGCACCGAGTCCGTGTCGCTATGGAGCAAGCCCTGGTTTGCGCGGAGCCCGCGTGGCAGGCCCGGTCGTTGATCAATTTCGGGAAAGGCATACGGGCAGCGCAATGCCCCACAGACAGAGCCACAGCCCTGAAAGAAAAATGTGTGTTCTCGCTTCACACATGCAACGGAGAGGCCGGGATTCGAACCCGGGGTAGGAGTTAACCCCCTACAACGGTTTAGCAAACCGTC
>CAVVRJ010000020.1:0-13302 GCA_963750205.1 uncultured Planctomycetota bacterium | reverse complement strand
TCAGCGGAAGTACATTCTGGCAGCCGTAGTGCTCGTAATGATCGTCCTTTGGGCCGGGTACACAGCGGCCAACTGTGCCTGACCAGTGCCGGCGGCCTCACGCGGATATTGCCGGCCCGGCCGCAGTCAAAGCCAATGCCGATCAGCTCCCGGGAACCGTGGTGACACCTCATCTGGAAGTGCGAGATCGCACCCGGCAAGAACGTTCTGTGGTCGCCACCTTTCAGATCGCCTGGAATGAAGCCTGTGACCCTTTGGGTGGCCCCATCCAATGGAACGATGCCCCCGATCGTCCGCACCCTCAATAAAAAGGCCGTGACGTGCGCGGACCTCGATGAGGCCAGCTACGTGGCCGTGGCCGGCTACATCACGCGGGATGCCAATGACATTCGCCAGAAGATCGCCCTGTGAGTTGGATCGCAAGTTCAAAGGTGCCGCCAGCCCGGAGCTTCTGCATCTGTTGGACTCTGTCGGCACCGGCGTGTGGGCTGCCTACGCGTACTTGTTCGAGGAACTACCGTTCGAATGGGCTTTCAAACGGATGCGTAGAGGGCTGGAATTTGCCGGCCGCGAAGTGGAGAACTTCGGCATCTGGCAATTTCTGGAAGAGGTAGAAGAGATGAAAGCCGAGCGGCAAGCCAGGTGCTCGTCTACGACTATCAAGACAATGATGACTTCATCATCGAGTTGAAGACACGATCCAAATCGGACCGGCTGATTCTTGCCAAGATCCACCCCGGTCAGACACTCGCGGGAACCGTGGCAGCCGTAGACAAACGCATCCAGCAAAGCCAACCCGGGTCCATGCAGAAGTGTGCCGACTTGTTTATTCCGGTGATCGACTTCGATGTGCTGCGACCCTACAACGAAATAACGAGCCCAGGGTCGCCCTTCGCGATAGCTGTGCAGCAGATTCGTTCAAGCTCAACGAACTAGGCGCCGTACTGAAGTCCGAAGCGTTGGCCGTCTCCTAGGCAAGACCAGAGAGGACCTCATCTTTGACAAGCCCTTCCTGGTTCTGATCCAACGGACGGATGCCACGCAGCCCTACTTCGCCCTCTGGGTCGCCAATGCGGAACCGCGGGTGCCGTTTCATCAGACCTCGTCGGCCACGTCCTCAGCGGTCAAGTAACCCCCGGCCTTCGTCGGAGGCGTGGCCTTCCGTCGAGCGGTCCAGTTTGCGCCCGCGAAGGTAACGTCGCAAAGCCTCTTTGGCGATCTCGGTTCGGCTCCGGCCGGACTCGCGACTGGCCTTCGTCAGGAGGTCATCAAGGTCCTTGTCGAGCCGGATTGTAATAGTCTGCCGCCTTCATGTGTTAGAGAAGATAGCGAGAGACCGTCCCAAGACCAGACGACAATTTGGCACCTTCCTGGGCCATCCACGTTCTCAGACGCACTTTCGGGGTGGGTTCGTACTCGATCAGGGCGGATCGGCCGCCGTGGGCGATGGAGAGGCGGGCCGCTTCGGTCACCAACTCGTTGATCCAACTATCGCCCGGCGTGGCGAGTACGCCGCGCTTGTCGATTTCGGCCAGCACGCGTCGGCGGGCCGCCAGGGCCTTTCGCCTTTCAGACCCCTGTGCCTGCCCTGACGGTGGGCAACCACGGGGGGTTGCCCCTACGGCCGCGCCGCCGCGTTGACCCGTTGGGCCGCCAAGACCAGGGCTTCAATGGATTCGAAGCCGTAGCCGACCGGCTTGAGGCCCTCGCCGTCCCAGGGCACCAAGCGGAAATAGTCCGGGCTGACGAAACGAAACATCGTGCCCGCCAGGCGGTCGATGTAGCCGTGCTGCACGCCGCGATATTGATCGTCGTGCTTGATGATGGCGGAGCAATTCTCGCCTTCGCAGTACATCACCAAGCCCTGGTCGTTCGTGCCGGCGGCCTCGTCCGGATAGCCCAAGCCATCCGTGACGCTCAGCAACGCCCCGTTCTCCCAGACGACCTGGCCCTGGGCCCACATATAGCCGACGTTGCCGTTCGGGAATGTGCCCTCGACGCCGCGAACGGAGACCTCGACCGGCCGCAGCCCCGTGATGAAGTGCACCAGGTCCACGTAGTGACAGCCCACGTAGGTGAACGGATCGCTGTGGTCCTTGGTGAACCAGTTCTGGAAATTGGAGTGGCGATAATAGTACGGCTCGATCATCTTGGCCTCGCCGCAGCGGAACCGGCCGAAACGCCCGGCCCGATAGAGGCCGCGTGCGTCCAGCGCCCGACGGTCGAAGCGTTTGTGATACTCCACGCCGACGAAGAGTCCTTTGGCTGTCGCCAGCTTATGAATCTCGACCGCCTCGGCATACGTGGTCACCAGCGGCTTGACGGTCAGCACGTGCTGGTCGTGCTCCAGAGCGACGCGAATGACCCCGGCGTGCAAATGGTCCGGCACGGCCACCACGACGAGATTGCCCGGCGGCAGCTTCGCGATCACCTCTTGGAACAGGTCCGGGTGCATCGCCTCGGGCGGGGTATCGAGCGCTGGGAAGGCCTCGAAGCTCTGGCCCGGAAACGCCTCGGCGAATCGCGGCGCTTCCGCCAAGGCCCGCAATGGCACAGAGTTCAGGGCGCAAATCCTGATCGGTCCGATGACACCCTGCCGCTGCAAATGGTATAGCGACGGCAGGATCTGGTCGTGAGTAATCATCCCGCCGCCGACGATGACGACCTCGAGCTTTCCGTCCTGTTCTTTCACGGCATTGCCCTCCGATCGTGGCATGGGCATCTTGCCCATGCAGTCACAGGGCCATCCCTTGGCCTCTGTCTTGACATGGGCGCTACGCCCCTGCTATCGGAATTGCCTCGCCGCATGGCTTCTTCGAGCACGGCGACGCCTTCGCGAATGGCATCCTCCGGCGTCACCAGCGGCGGGGCGATCTTGACCGACGCCCCGGCGTAACCCACCGGCGCGAACATCAGGAGCCCTTTTTCCATGCAGCGACGGACGATATCGGCGGCCAGCGCCGCATCCGGCTCGATGCCGCCCGGCTTGACCATGTGCAGGGCCGCGACCAGCCCTTTGCCATGCACGACGCCGACGTGCTTGGGGAACCGTGCGCCGACTTCCCGCAGCAGCGGCTGCATGATCTCGCCCATCTGCCGGGAGTTCTCGACCAGGTTCTGGTCCTCGATTACCTTGAGGTTCGCCAGGGCCGCCGCGGCACAGACGGGATTGCCCGTGTGGGTCGAGGTCATCGAGCCGGGCGGATAGAGGTCCATGATCTCGCCCCGCCCGATCACCGCCGACAGCGGCATGCCGCTGCTGATGCCTTTGCCGCAGCAGATCAGGTCGGGCACGACGCCATAATGCTCGAATCCCCAGTATGTGCCGGTCCGGCCGAACCCGGCCTGAATCTCGTCGAAGATCAGCAGGACTCGGTTCTTGTCACACCACGCACGGAGCTTCTGGATGTACTCGGGCGGGGCGAAGCTCGCGTTGCCGCCCTGGTAGGTTTCGCTCATCACGCCAGCGACCTGCTCGGGCTTCACGCCGGCCTGGTCCAGCACCTTGAGGAAACCTTCGAAGCTCGTGTCCGGCCCGCGAAAACCGTCCGGAAATGGCACTTGGACCATGTTGGGGTCGAGGTTGACGATCCAGTCCTTGAGGGCCGGAATGCCGCCCGCCATTTGCGAGCCCATCGTCCGCCCGTGGAAGGCGTTGTGATAGGTCACTACCGTGATTTTCTTGTTGCTGATGGTCTTGCCGTGCGTGCGGGCCAGCTTGATCGCGCACTCGCAGGCTTCCGACCCGGTCGTCAGCAGGAAGACCTTCTTGAGCCCTTCCGGCGCGACCCGCGCCAACTCGGCCGCCAGTTCGCCGCGGACCTCCGACGGGAAACAATAGTTGTGGATCAGCCCGTGCTCGATCCGGTCCATCATGGCTTGACGGATCGCCGGATGGCCGTGGCCGGCGTTGGTCACGACCACGCCGGAGGACCAGTCGAGCCACATATTGCCCCAGCGGTCATAGACCTGAAAGCCGTCGGCCCGATCCCACACGATAGGCGGCTGGCCGCTCATCGAGCGGGGCTCGAACTGCCGCAACCGCTCCAGGATCGGGACGGATTCGGGGGCCGGAATGTCTGTGACGATACGACGATACTTCGTCTGCACGTGCGGAACGCGCCGCGGCGTGAGATCAAACGCAATCTGCGACCCCATGTTTTACTCCTGTACTGCACCCATTCCCGAGAAACCGGCATTGTACCGAGCCGCACGGCCAACGCAACCCCAAGTAGCATGGGCATCCTGCCCGTGAGTTGCAGGGCATCTTGGCCCTGCCTCCACGGGCGAGACGCCCGTGATACTTACCGCTCGTGCCGCTTTACACCGTGCAGGCAATCGCGATCATGGCCGTGCTCCTGGAGAAACACATACGGGCAATGCCCAAGATATACGAGAAAAGGCCGTGAAGAGCATACAGTTTGCACCTTCGGTATACGAGCACGCGGCCAGAGTCATCGGGGAAAGTCCCTGGGACGTCTCGCGGGATGTTCGCCTGCTGGCCCGGGCTCATGCGGAAGCCTACCGTCTGTATCAACACCGCCCCATCGTGGTCGGCATCGACATCTACAACCTGGAGGCCGAAGCTTACGGAGCCGTTGTCCGCCGGGCCTCGGGCAACGGTATTCCTGCCATTCAGCGGCACCCTCTGTCCACCGCCCGCGAGCTGATCGACCTGAGCCCTTCGACCCCAGGTCGGCCGGCCGGATTCCGATGGTCATCGAAGCAGCCCGGCGGGTGGCCGCGGCGTGTCCCGGAGCCGACGTCCGTGTGCCCTTGGGCGGTCCCTTCTCCATCGCGACCAATCTCGTGGGATTCGAGAACCTTTTGTCCGAGGTCCAGACGTGCCGGACCTGGTCGCAAAGGCCCTGATGTCGCTCGTGGCGGGACAAGTAGCGTTCTGTCGGGAGATCGTTCGCCACGGTCTGGGCATCGCCTTTTTCGAGTCGGCCGCCGCCCCGCCCCTGCTCTCGCCGGCAAACTTCCGGGATATCGAGCTGCCCGCACTCCGGGCGATCATGGCGAAGACTTCGGTCCTGGTCAACCATCCGGTCCCCTGCATCATGGGCGGCGACACGCTGCCCATCCTCGACTCTCTGCTCGCGACGGGCACCGGCTACGTCTGCTGCCCCGCCGAGACCGATCAGCGGGGCTTCATGGACAAGATGAAGTCCCATCCCGAGGTGAAGGTCCGCATCAACATGGACCCGCGTCCGATCACGGCCAACGACTTCGACGGCATCAAGAACGAGGTGGATCGCGTGATCGCCTTGGCCGGGGACAGCACCGAGATCTGCATCGGCACCGGCTGTCTGCCCTTCGAGGCAGACCGCAGATGGTCCTGAAAACAAAGGAGTACATTCTGTCCAAGAGCGTTACGTAGGGTGGGTTCGGGTCCCCAAACGCGACACTTCGCGTTTGGGAGCCCTTCTCAACCCACGTGTTCAACGGTTTGAGACGGACTTCGACGTGTGGGTTAAGAACCCACCCTACATGCCTTGCAGGAGACATGGGTATGACTGAACACAGGGATACACCGGGAATCTGAATCGACGGACCTTTTTGAGAGATTCGGTCGGCGCGATCGCGGGGGCAGCGTTATTGTCGCCGACGATTGTCCCGTCCTCGGTCTTCGGGGCCAACGCCCCGAGCAATCGCGTCACCGTCGGCATGATCGGCATGGGCCGGCAGGCGTACTATTCCAATGTGAAGACCTTCTTCAGTTTTCCCGACGTGCAGGTGGTGGCGGTCTGCGACGTGGACGCCTGGCGGCTGGAGAGCGGCCGCAAGGCCGTCGAGGAGCATTATGCCAAAGACCGCTCCTCGGGGACTTTCAAGGGCTGTGCCACGTTCCATGACTTCCGCGAGCTTTTGGCGCGGCCGGAAATCGACGCGGTGATGATTTCCACGCCGGACCACTGGCACGTGCCGATCGCGATTGCCGCGGCTCAGACCGGTAAGGACATCTCCTGCGAGAAACCGCTGACGCTGAGTATCCACGAGGGCCGAGTCCTCAGTGATACCGTCCGGCGATACAACCGGGTCTTTCGGACCGACAGCGAATTCCGGTCGCTCGCCTGTTTCCAGCACACGTGCGAGTTGGTGCTCAGCGGCCGGATCGGCAAAGTACACACGATCCGCACCGGCGTGCCGGTGGGCGACGTCGCCGGGCCGCCGGAGCCGACGATGCCGGTGCCCCCGGAGCTCGATTACGAGATGTGGCTCGGCCCGGCCCCGGTGGCCCCTTACACCGTCAACCGCGTGCACCCGCCGCACAGTTACGAGCGTCCCGGCTGGATGCGTGTCCGGGACTACTGCGAGGGCATGGTGACCAACTGGGGCGCCCATCTGAACGACATCGCCCAGTGGGGCAACGGCACCGACCGCACAGGGCCGGTCGAGGTCGAGGGCACCGGCAAGTATCCCCGGGATGGACTCTGGGAGGTGCTCCTGGGCTTCGAGATCCGGTACAAGTACGCCAACAGCGTCCAGCTCTTCTACAACACGAGCCGGCCCTACGTCCGCTTCGAAGGCAGCGAAGGATGGATCGAGGCCGACTACGACAAACGAACCATCAAAGCCCAGCCGGAATCGATCCTGACCTCCCCGTTGAAACCGAGTGACGTCCATCTGCCGCTCAAGGACGAGAAGAGGGATTTCATCGACGCCGTCAAGACGCGCGGCCAGACCCTGGCGGACGCCGAGGTGGGCCACCGAACGACGTCCCTGTGCCAGATCGGGCACATCGCGATTCAAGTGGGCCATAAGCTCCAATGGGACCCGCAAGCGGAACGGTTCACCAACGATGACACGGCCAATCGCCTGCTATACCGTCCGATGCGAAGCCCCTGGTGCCTGACGTGATCGAGTCATACTTGAAACTACAAGGTTCTTCTAAAGGAGACTCCGAAATGAAAGTAACACCGATGCACAACGCGAGACTGACTGTCGCCGCCCTGTGCCTATGTCTGGCGGCCTCATTCCACCCCGCGGCCGCCCAGCCGACAGCGTCCCAACCCTTGTCGCAAGACGAGAAGATGAAGTGGTTCCGGGAGGCAAAATTTGGGCTCTTTATCCATTGGGGACTCTACGCCGTGCCCGCCGGGACGTGGAAGGGGCAGCAGATCCAGGGCATCGGCGAGTGGATTATGAACCGCGCCAAGATCCCGGTGAAGGAATATGAGCAACTGGCCGGCCAGTTCAACCCGGTGAAGTTCAACGCCGAGGAGTGGGTACAGATGGCCGAGGACGCCGGCATGAAGTACATCGTCATCACGAGCAAGCATCACGACGGCTTCGCGATGTACGGCTCGAAGGTCACCAAATACAATATCGTGGACGCCACGCCCTTCCATCGCGACCCACTGAAGGAGTTGGCCGCCGCCTGTGCCAAACACCACATTCGCTTCGGGTTCTATTATTCCCAGTCGCAGGACTGGCATGAGCCGGGTGGCGCCGGTAACACGTGGGACTTCCCGGCCGACAAGGAAAAGGATCAAAGCGGCGCCTACGACCAGTACCTGCGTGAGAAAGCCGAGCCGCAGGTCAAAGAACTGCTGACCAACTACGGCCCCGTCTGCCTGATCTGGTTCGACACGGCCCGCATGATGGACACCAACAACCGCGCGCAGCGGTTCCTGGAGATCTGCCACACGCTCCAGCCCGCCTGCCTGATCGACGGCCGGCTCGGGACCAGGGGCGACTACCGCTCGATGGGCGACAACGCGATTCCCCCCCAAGTGGTCAATGAGGATTGGGAAGTGCCCGCCACACTCAATAACACCTGGGGCTACAAGAGCTACGACAACAACTGGAAGACCCCCGCAGATCTGACATTCAAACTGGTGGACATCGTCAGCAAAGGCGGCAACTACCTCCTGAACGTCGGCCCCACCGCCGAGGGCCTGATTCCGCAGCCCAGCCAGGACAACCTGCGGGCCGTGGGCCGCTGGCTGAAGATCAACGGCGAAGCGATCTACGGGGCCAGCCCGACGCCCTTCGGCGAGGAACTGGGCACACCGGACCCCTCGGGCAAAAAAGATAAGAGAGGCTTCCCGGCTTTCAATGTCAAGACCGAATGGCGCTGCACGGCCAAGCCGGGCAAGCTGTATATTCATTTCTTCAAGTGGCCCTCGGGGTCGTTCGAGACTCCGGTGGTTAAAGGTAACGTGACGAAGGCGTACCTGCTCGCCGACCCGCAGAAGAAGCCTCTGACGGTCAAGCAGAACGGCCAGAAGTGGTCGGTCTCCCTGCCCGCCAGTGCCCCAGACAAGATAGATTCTGTGCTGGTGCTGGAAACGAAGTAACGTTGCATCTGAGGAGGTCCGGGCGGTCCGCCAGTCGCCCCGCCCGGACCTCGGACCTTCGTCAATGCACCGAGTCCGTGTCGCTATGGAGCAAGCCCTGGTTTGCGCGGAGCCCGCGTGGCAGGCCCGGTCGTTGATCAATTTCGGGAAAGGCATACGGGCAGCGCAATGCCCCACAGACAGAGCCACAGCCCTGAAAGAAAAATGTGTGTTCTCGCTTCACACATGCAACGGAGAGGCCGGGATTCGAACCCGGGGTAGGAGTTAACCCCCTACAACGGTTTAGCAAACCGTCGCCTTAAGCCACTCGGCCACCTCTCCAGACCGTCCGATAATCGTTTCGCTCAATTCCCGGGCTCCTGCGTGGCCGACTCCCCGCCCTCGGGCGTCGTCGCCATCGTGAGAGCGGGACCCGAAATCCTGAGCAGACCCACGTCAGCGGATACAGCCTGATATGGATAAAGTCTACACCAGACCCGTCAAGGATACAAGAAAAATCGCGAAAGGTTTCTCGGCTCTCGGCTGTCTCGTACCATATGCCCAGCGGGCGACGAAGAGCTTCTCACGGCCGCGCGTTACGGTGCTCCCCGACCCACCTCCGGACCTCCGGGTAGGGATACTTCTCCAGGGCGCCGAAGTGACGGAGTTTCTTGGCGTTCAGCTTGGTCAATGCGGGGGAGGAAATGCCGCAAAGGAATTTCGTGATGTTCACCACGGAACCACGATCTCCGCCCACCCGAATGAATTCTTCCGTCAACCCGTGGAAGGGGAAGGCACTGAGAGGCCGGCGTTCCACCGTCTGAAGGATGGCCGCCCGGTCGGACCGGCAAAAGGAACAGTGTCCACAGCGGTCTTTTCCAGAGTCGTCGCCGAAGTAACGCGCCAGATTCCGGCTGATACAGGAATCGCTCTCGAAGAAATCCACCATGGCACGGATTCTCTGGATCCCTTGGTTCTCCTTCACCTCGAAGAGCCCGCATATCTTTCCGCTCAGGGCGCCAACGTCGAAATCGCGCGTCAGAATCTCGTAACCTTCCACCTCCTGTTTGGCCTGTAGCTCGATCCATCCTTTCTCCGCGAAGTACTCCAGCGCCGTGATGACGCGCGGGCGATCGGCCCGACCATAGCTCCGGAGAATCTCCGGCATATCGACATAGGTCCAGGTCTTCTTGGTGCAGCATCCCTTCAGCAACTCCTCGACGAACGCTCTTCTCTCGCCCTCGAATTGGTCCAGAATGGCTGCCGGCTCGGCCTGGTATTTGAAGGCATATTCTTCAAAACGCGTGTACTGGGGCCGGATAATGCCTTCCATGTCCAGGTACACCAGCAAGGTCTTCAGCGGCAGCACCCGGATATCGACTTCATAGGAGAGCCCCACCAGGCCGATCTCCCACGTGCGCTCCTTATGCTGCTGAATGACGCGCAGCAGCTTGGCGACGGCCGGCGGGTCCGGCGTATCGCCATAGATGAAGTTCTCCAATACGCTCAGATTGTCCCGGCTGCCCAGCACTTCGCAGAAGGACGGCTGGCCGTCCCGGCCGGAGCGCCCGATCTCCTGGCTGTAGCTCTCAATGGATTTCGGCAGATCGTAATGAATCACTCGCCGAATATCCTTCTTGTCGATGCCCATGCCGAAAGCGATCGTTGCGACGATGCAATCGACCTGGCCCGCCAGAAATTGATTCTGAATGTCTTCCCGTTCCGGGGCGTCCATCCCCGCATGATAGGGACAAGCGTTGATGCCGTGCGCTGCCAGGAAATCCGCGACCTGCTCGGCAGCCTTCTGCAGCGTCACATAGACGATAGTCGGGGCCGTCGGCGCTTTGCGCATGCGCTGGAGCAGGTGCGGCTCCTTCTGAGATTCGGCGACGGGCGTCACCTGGAGGAAGAGATTGGGACGATAGAACCCGGTAACCGTCACATTGCCGCGGGGCACCTCGAATTTGGCGCACATGTCCTGGATGACCGGCTCGGTGGCAGTCGCCGTCAACAGCAGGACCTGGGGAATGCCGAATTCCCGGCGGTACGCCGGCAGTTTCAGGTATTCCGGCCGGAAATTGTGCCCCCATTCGGAGATGCAATGGGCCTCATCGACCACGAGCACCGAAGTGTTCATTTTCTGGAGATGGGAACGAAACCGCTCGTTGCGGAAGCGCTCGACCGAGATCATCAGGATCTTCAGTTCCCCGCTCTTTGCCTGGGCCAGCACACGATTCGACTCCTCCACGCTGAGGGTCGAATCGAGCCGGGCGGCGGGGATGTGATGGCCCACCAGGAAATTGATTTGATCTTTCATCAGGGCCAACAGCGGCGACACCACCAGCGTCAGGTGCGGCAGCATCAGGGCCGGAAGCTGATAGCACAGCGATTTGCCGGCTCCCGTGGGAAAGATCGCCGCCGCCGACTGCCGCGCCACGATTCGCTCGATAACCTCCCGCTGCCCCGTGCGAAAAGAACGAAAGCCAAAGTACCTCTCCAACTCCTGCTCAATCATATTCCCTCCGCTTTGATGGCGTGTCTTCGCCGTTGGCCGGCTATTCCACCGTGAATTGATCGCCGAAAACGCTCCTCTCCTGCTCAACTTCTCTCCAGCTCCTGTGCGATTTCCTTCTCGATATCCCCGATGGGGACCCGCGATTTATCGCGCGTCCGTCGGTCGAGAAACGATTGAAAACGTGCGCTTTTGCGCAGAGCTTCCACCTCAGCATCGAAGTCATCGGCCTCTGCCACGATAAACTCGTGCCCGTCTGGTGTAAGAACGAGCACGGCCTCGTCTTCCGCCATGTGAAGTAGTTGAGACAGGCTAAGGTTTTCGTTCCGCAAATCCACGCTCTTCACACCTTCACCTCGTCTACGATGCGCTTTCGCTCGTACACAGAAGACAAAGCCAGATCGCCCCTCGCGACCTGCGTAAGCTCGATACGATAGGTTGCCGTCTCCTCTTAATCCTATCACTCGTTGACGGGTGACACAAGATGATTCCCGCCCGCGCTTGCCTGCGTCACCGGCACGATTCCGTAGCAGAGTGCACCTGGTTCCGGGCAAGACGGCAGCTCCTATCCGCCTGCCGCAGAGCCCCGCTCGTCAGAGCCCCTGCACCGTGCCGTCATGATTAACAAGCACGATATGGATTCCGACGTCCCTCATCAATGGAGCTTCTGCCCACCGTTCCGCCAATTCTCTGAATTTGTCCGAATCAGGGATCGCAATCGCAAGCAAGCTGTCTGTGCGGGTCGGTCTGAGACGGTCATCAATTGACCAATGGCCTCGTGCATCAGCCGGTATTCCTGGGAGCTCGGATTGCGTCTCAGCGGCCCCTTCTTCGATTCCGCGTGCAAAAGCTTCCCCTTCGACAAAGTCGCAACTACATCTCCACGCCCGGGTCTGGCCTGGACTTCTATGCGTCGATGGGCATCCTTCGTGTAAACGCCACGCCAGGAACTTGCACGCTCTGCATTCCAACCATTCTCCGACATGAAGCTCCGCAACGGAAAGATTATGTGCTCTTTGACTTGGACCTGAGCCCCGTCAATTGACACGCGAACCGGTTGCACATCATCGGTTCGCTCCTTCGCAAGGTATATCGCGAGACGTAGGCTGACCTCGGCCTCACTCATAACTACTTGCGAGAGATCCACCATCCTGACACCTCTGAATGGCCCTTCCGACCAGCCAAGCCGAACTCCTCATCTCAAAAGGAATACACCGGCATACACACTTCTCCGTCCGCTTTGCGCCGGCCTCGTATGCTCTCTTCAATCGTCTTGAGCACGTTAGCCGCGTAGTAGTGCGTCCCGCACTCTCGGCACACTCCGGCAGGCACATTCTCGATCAAAGCGTGGCCACCTTTGAGTTTACGGTGGAGGGTCACCCGTCTTTCGACGATCGGTCCTCCACAGTACTCGCATGTCTCGTTTTCCCAAAAACCCATCGTCTCTCCAGTTCTAAGTCAGAGGTCTGTCTTCGTAGACGGTTATGACACGCACTTTTCCGGACATCGTGATCCGGCACACGATTCCGATAGGCCGCCCATCCAGAGCCGAACCAACGATCTCGTACTTTCCTTCCCGCTTCCAACGTTTTCGAATTCTTCCGGTCAAAACGCCGTGTTCTGTATCATAGATGTCGAAACCATCTTCGCCCGCTTCGACATAGGCATGTTCCGTGAGGTAATACAAACCATTACGAACGAGTGCCTGGATTTGTTTAACCGTGTTCAACGACGATGCCTTCAAAAGGGTTGGCACACAGCGAGTATCTCACGCATTGTACTTTCCCGAACGAAAGCCATTATACCGCCCGCGTGAGCCAGATCAAAGAGCCTCATGCACATCATTCGTGCAACGTCTTTTCGATGCGGCGGTCGGGGATGAGCCAGAGGTGCTACCAACTACAGACGCAGGCGACCCAGGAGTACACAAAGGCCAGAGGATGGCGGCGGCATACACCACGATCGAGATCTTGCCTTTGCGGTCCCGGCCGACGGCGGTGGCCAGCACCATGACGGTGATGATAATAGCGATTACGCCATCGCGGAACGCCTCCATGCGGTTCTTGCTCATCTCAGCCCCGGTCTTCGCTCGTGCGGCGTCCGATCGAGTTGAGCAGCAGGAAGGTGCAGGCGAAGAACGGGAAGACGCCGTAGAGCGTGTCGCTCACAGAATGAGAGTGCCGATCCACCGCCGTAAACACCGTGATACAGAGCACGATAGCCAGCAGGCAGAACACGGTGCCCGGAATGGAGACGGGGACATAGAACCAACCTACACGTTTGAACCAGTGTGCTCTCATATAAGCCCTCCAATCTTCCCGGATATCTGTTGCAGCCACCCTTTCATTCGAGCGAGCTTGATCACGTCCTCGCGCGCGATCTCGTAGTTCTTCCCGCGCCATGCGAGCGTCGTCGAGCCGAAGGCGTGGAAGATACGGATGCTCGCGGAGTCCTTCAGGTCCTTGTTGTCCGTCGGGCGGAGTGTGAACAGGGCTCCGTTGCCGT
>CAVVRJ010000019.1:0-150360 GCA_963750205.1 uncultured Planctomycetota bacterium | reverse complement strand
TGCTCGGAGAGCTCCGCCTCCGCCAGCTCCCGCGAAGGAGCGAACGCCAGGTCGAACCCCCGCGCCGCGAACAGGCAGGTGTACAACCGGCCGTCCGCGGAGAGCCGCAGCCTCGTGCAGTCGCGGCAGAAGGGCTGACTCACCGAAGAGATGAAGCCGATCTCGCCCTCGCCGTCGGTGTACCGGTAGCGGGAGGCGACCTCGCCGCGGTCGCCCGGCTCGACGGGCTGAACGGGGAACTCCGCCTCGATGCGCGCCAGGATTGCCGGGAGGTTCGGACCAGCTCCGGCAGCCACCCGTTCCTGGTGCCAACGTTCATGAACTCGATGAACCTCACGATGTGCCCCGTGCCTGAAACCGGCGCACGAGTCCCAGCGCCTGGTGATCGTTGGTGCCGCGGATGACCACCGTGTTCAGCTTGATCTGGCGGAATCCCGCCGCTTCCCGGCCAGGATCGTTTCCAGGACGGGGCGAGCTACAAGATGCACGCAGCCGGTGTGCGATTTCCGGGAGAACGTCGACGCGTCGAGGGAATCGAGGCTCACCGTGTGGCGGCGAAGCGGCGAGGCCATCCGCGCCAGGTGGGCTCCGTTGGTGATGAGGGCGACGTCGTCAAAGAGCCGGGGATGGCCGCCAGGCGGCCCACCAGGTCAGGAAGCCAGGGCCGCAGGAGCGGCTCGCCGCCGGTGAACTTGACCTTGCGCACGCCGTGCGCGGCAAGGAGGCCGGCGAACCCTGGCGATTTCCTCGAATGTCAGGAGAACTTCCAGCTTCAGGAACTGGTAGGCGGCCCCATCGACCTCGGCCGGCATGCAGTAAGGGCAGCGGGAGTTGCACGAATCGATGACGGAGATGCGCAGGTCGTGGAGAGGACGGCCGAGCCCGCCCACCACCGGCGCCTCGTTGCGGATGTCACTCAAGCATGGAAACATACGCATTCGATATCGTGCGGTCAACGGACCGTGCTCTTTACGCGGCGCCGTGCACGCGGTAGTCTCGGGCGCCAGGTGGCGGATGGGGAACACGCCAGTTCGTCGCGTCCAGGCGGCTTCCAGCGTATCGGTCAGCGCCGCGTTCGTGCTCCGCTTCCACCGGCATGGCCTCCCGTGAGAAAAGGGCAAGTACGTGGCCCTGGGGCTTCGGGGCTCCCTGGCCATGCGCGAATACTCCATCTATTCGGGCGCTGCCGACGATTTCCTCGAAGTGCTGACCGGGAGATCCAAGGAGGGACTGGTGTCACCCGCGCTGGGACAATGCCAGCCCGGCGACGAGCTCCTGGAAGGGCCTCACGGCCTGTTTCTCACGGACCCGGCGAGCGGGAATCAGCGCGTTACTTGTGCGTTCAGCTCGGCACCGGCATCGCCCCGTTCCACTGCCTCCTTCGGAGCTATCCCTCGATGGAGCTTCTTGCTCTCCACGGGGTGAGGTCACTGCAGGAACGCTGGGAGTACGAGAGCTTCGATCCTTCCGGGTGTAGCGTCGTCTCCGCGGCGAGGGAGGCTCCAGGGTCAGGTAACCCCGGTGGCTGCGCCACACGGTGGACCCGTCCTGGCGGTGCTACCTCTGCGGCAACAGCGACGTGGATTTCTACGAGGCCTTCTTCGATCCTCCGCGACGGAGGGATCCCCGCGAGCACCTTCACGCGGAGGTGCTATTTCTGATTCGCGGCGATCCGCGCCTCCGCGTTTCTGCGCACGGCCGCCATTGTTCGGCGAGGTGCGCGCCACGCGCCAGCTCATCCGGGGTCTCCGCCCCCACGTCGAGGCCGATGGGGCATGCAGGCGCTCGAATCTTGCCGGTCGAAGCCATCGGGCGGCAAGCTGCTCGCGCAGGAGGCGGGCCTTGCGCGCGCTTTCAGATGATGCCGCGTAGCGGTAGGGACGCTTCAGCACCTCCCGTACGCACTCGAGGTCGGTGAGGTGGCCGCGGGTAACCATGACGACGTAGGTGGAGGAGTCAAAGGCGAACCGCTGCACGATCTCGGCATAGCCTTCGTTCAGGGTCTCGGTTCCCGGCGGGGAACCGGCCGAGCGAGACGGGGGGCTTTCCTTGCGGTCATCGCCCACCGCGACCTTGAAATCCAGCCGGGCGGCGTGCCACGCCACGGCCTCGCCCAGACGTACCCCCCGCCGAGCACGAGGAGCTTCTCGTCGGGGACCAGCGGATCCAGGAATGCGTCTTCTTCCGCGCGGTACGACGGGGAGCCGGAGTCAGGGCGCGCTCGGCAGTCGGCCTGCAGCGGCGCGGGCAGTGATCCGTGCAGGGGCGCGCCCTGCTCGTCCAGCACGGGGACGACGAGTGAAGCCTCCGCGCCCGGGATTCTTCGGCCCGCCAGGACGCGCTCGCCCGTACCGATCCCGGCGGAGGCGATGCGGTAGGGCGTCCGGTTGAGGATCGGCTCGATAAGAAGGCGGCTTGTCCCCCCGCAGATCATGTCCTGACCCTCGATCTCCACGCCGTGGAACTCCAGCGTGACCTCCCGGGGCTTCTTCTGCTGGATTGCCTCCAGGGCCTCTGCGATGGCGCGGGCCTCTCCCTTGCCGCCGCCCACGGTGCCGAGGAACGGGTGGCTCACGGCCCCGGCGCGCCGAGCATCTTCGAGCGGGCGTACCGCCGGGGCGGAGCCCTCCGCTTCCACCACGGTGACCAGGGCAAGATCGCCGCGGCCTTCCGCAATCGCCTTCACGATCTCGTAGCTCATCGTTCGATTGTCTCCCCTCCACGAAGGTAATGATTATGTTGAACCGGGTGGAACAGCGGATCAACTACTCGGAACTCCAGTGTGGTATGGCGTCACCAACGCTTAACTCGGGGTTGGACCCCGTGCGGCTCCTTGGAAGAACCGTGACTCTGATCCCGCCGACCAGAAGTCCAGCGAGACACTACGGTCACTCAGCTCCTTCTCTGGCTGCTCTCGCCTGTCGACGTGGCGCTATCAAGGGGTCGACTGAGCGTTTGCCTGACAAGGATTTCGGGACATAGGACGTGCCGTGTGAGCATTTCCCTACATGGTGTGTGTCAACACCGCAGGTGCGGAGAGCTTCCGCGATCGGCTACCGCAATTCGTGTTGACATGAGGGGTGCCGTAGCGTATCCTCGTTTTGACTGGAGTGACCGGGAGTGCTTGGTCGATAATTCCTGCGTTCAGGCTTTCTTCGGGAGGAATCATGAAGGATTATTGGCTTGCCAAGCTGATCAGTTGCGTGGACGCGGTTGACTCACGGAAACGGTTGCAGAAATCAGTCTATCTGCTTCAACTGTCCGGCTCGCCTTGGCTTGCGACTACATACTGCACTACTACGGCCCCTATTCCTTCGAGTTGGCTTCGCTGATCGATCAACTGAATGGCGCCGGGATTATCGAGGAGACCCCCGAGCCTCTTACCTCCGGCATGGTTCGGTACAGGTCTGTCGTTAAGGAAAGCGGTAAGAAAGCACTGGACGAGTTTGAACGCACGGACAAGGGGCGTCAACTCCGTGCCAAGATCGAGCCTTTCATCGAGCAGTTCAGGAATCTGAACAACCAGGACCCCTGGATATTGGAGTTGGCAGCGACGGCTGCCTTCTACCATGAAGGCGATTGGGACAAGGCGCAGAAACAGACCGCCACGTTCAAGAAGGTCCGGCAGAATGACAAGAAGCTGAGACAGGCGGTTGAACTGGCAAGGAGGTTCAAACGGTCCGCCTGATGTAGGGAGAGGCATGGCCCAAAAGCTGTTCCGCGATCCGCTCTACGACTACATCTCCATCGACCGTGACAAGCATTCCTGGCTCCTCGACTTGGTCAATTGCCCGGAGCTTCAGAGGCTACGATTTATCAGTCAACTCGGTTTGTGTCAATTCACCTACCCCGGCTCAACCCATTCCAGATTCTCGCACAGCCGCTGCGGACGCCCTGACCCAGGCCAAGGCGGGAAAGGGAAAAGGGGAAAAGGGAAGAAGTAAAAAGGCAAAAGGGAAAAGCACCGCGCCTCGCGTTAAAGCGCCGGCACGCAAAGCCCGTAAACGTCCGAGCCCCAAGGCGAAGCGGACGACGAGGAAGACAAACGCAACGCCCGGAGGGCTCCGACACCTTCGTGAGCGTGCGGCACGCGAACCACGCGTACGAAACTCGTAGGGTGGGGACTCGCCCCACCGATCACTTTTGCGCACGTTGACAGGTCCTTGACACGTAGCACGAAATTCCCCAAAATACCATCTGCTAACTGGCCGAAGTTTATGGTAGAATGTCGCAGGAAGAAGTTTGGATGCCCTTAGACCGACAACAGGGAGTATGAAGGAGAATGTTCTTCTATGGCGACATGGTCTGCCTTACAGCGTGTTCTTTGAATGCTGAAATGAAACTATACGCCCCGGGTGAATAGGTCATCTAAGCAAGAATAACCAACTATTCATTTGGAATGCAGATGAATATGCAACCTAAAGAGGCTCGCGATTTGCTTCTCGTTGATCCCAAATCCAAATCCCTGTATGCACAGCACCAATTCTCTCTTCCATATCTTGCAGCCTACTCTGTTCATTGGCTCACAGTCTGGGAGATACCAACAACCTATGAGAACATAATCGTTCTAAATGCGCGACTGTTTCCCGAGGAGTTCGCTCTTGTGGGATTTCCTGAGTTCCCTGACGCAATGCGTACAAATCGCACACTACTCCCGATGCGCCCGAAGTACCGAGGGCTTGCTACATCGATACCCCGGCGGGGTGTCTACTTGACTGAGAAGGGACGTGACGCGGCCGCGAGGATCTCGGAGGTTCTTGGCCCTCCCACACTTGAAGGCAAACCTGTTGATGAGGCCGACATGGTGGAGATCAGGTCCGCGAAAGACCAAGAACGCACGAGGAGTCCAGCCAAGATTATTTCAGACTGCAAGTCGAGACTGCTCTATCGTCGTTACAGAGAGGGGAAATTTGAGGAGACTGACGTTGTTCACTTCTTGGGGCTTATCGGACTCTATGACCATAGTCCTGCGTCCGGAGATTCGAAAGGCTTTTCGCCAATTGAAAGCAGATGCCGAGGTAGTAGCCGACACAGAATTCCTCCATTTCTTGGAAATAGTCTGGGAACGCTTTAGTGCGTACCTTAACAGAACTGAGTCTAAATGAGGGAGACTTCCATGGGCAAGTGTGAATTTCGTCCACGCACGGCAACGCGAGAGGAAAAGCGACAGGCAAATGAGGCATTAGGCCGAAGCTTCTGTAAAACACTGGCGGAACTCATAACTAACAGTGATTCGAGTGCGAAACGAAAGCACTCCTTACCACAGAGTAGCGGGCTGGTCGATCTTGACATGCTTGCCTTCCCGAAAGGTGCACACTCGACACGTCTTCTTTGAAGACGCAATTGTGTGGAAAGGCTGCCAAAAGCAGGAACCGTATCGATGTGGTCACCTCTCAAGCCCACGGACGACCCCAAGAATGAAATCGTCGTTGCTGATGAGGCTGAGGGAATGAGCACCAAGGCCTCAGAACAGCCCTTGAGGAATTGGTGGCGACCGAAAGGACCTTGCGGGAGGGATGGTTGGCCGCAATCTCTTTGGTCGTGGACTGTCAGATGTCATGCGGGCTCACGAGGAACCCGTTGTCTGGACGTTTGACAACAAACAGTTGACGATGGCAGAGGGTGAGTGGAGGAGCGAGGGTTGGACAATTGCTTTGACGGATACTGCAAAGCCATCACGCAAGCAGTTCGAGGGCTCGTTCCTGGAGCCTTCCACAACTGGAACTGCCGTGCGTTTCATAGTCAAGAACAAGAAGTTTCACATACCGGGATCCGCCCTACATTGTGGGGCGACTAGCCAACTTCTATATGCTGCGTCTGATCGCAAGCGACCCAAATGTGGAACTCATCCTAAACCAGTACAGGACTGCTGGCGTTCAAGTTGAACCTGTGACATATGATTTTCCGGTGGGCCAAATCATCGAGTCGTTCTCTCGTACATTCGACCCAGGTGAAGGTATTGACCCTCTCACTATCGAATTCCTGGTAGCCCGCTCGGAGAGGAAACTGGATGGTGCGGGCCCTATCGGGATGGACGTGAAAACGGCTTGATCATTGTGGATGAACTTGATGCAGTGTATGATCTGGACTTTTGCATATCGAGATTACGAGCGAGCCGAGTTCCTCCGACACGTGTTCGGTATTGTGCGTGTGAATGGACTACGGAATGTGTTGGAGGCACATCTTCAACTCGCCCGATTCACCACCTCGCCATTGCGCATCGACCGGGACGGGTTCAACCGCGACCATGAGTTCAGTGGGCTGCTCTGTCTAGATTTCCTCGCCAAAGAGCTTCGACCCTGCTACGAGCGAGAGCGAAAGCGTCTCGAACAACGAGATAGTGGCGAACTCTCCAAAGAGACCCGCAGGCACATTGATGAAGCCCTGCACAGGTCAACAAGTACTTCCAGGAAATAACAGAGAGAGCAGGGACAGGCCAGGGCGGAGAAACTGACGTGCCCTTACCGCCCAAAGAGCCCGTCTCGTTCCTCCCGCAGTCTACCAAGCTTACAGTGGATCATCAGAAGAGGGTGGTGTTATTGGTACGAGATGATGTCATTTCCGAGGGATGCTGTATTTTGTCGTCAGCCAGTGATGGATTCACGGTCCAGCCTGAGATGCTCAACGTATACAGGAGTCAAAGCCCAAGATGGACTCCTCACCCCAATTTCTTCGTAACCGTCCGGCCAACAGCATCTTTTCTGTTTTCGAGGAAGTAGGGATAATGCTGCCATGAGATTGAAAGGATTGCGTCGATGGCAGCAGGCAAACTGCAACGGCCTTTGAGCGAACGCGGTCGGTTCTGGCGGGGGCATCTGGAACGATGGCAACGGTCGGGTCTGTCCCAGGCTCAGTACTGCCGTCAGCAGCGGCTTTCGGTGGCAGCCTTTGGCTGGTGGAAGGGGCGGCTGTCCCGGACGCGGACCTCCCCCGAGCCGGTATCCACCCCGCATCCGATCGAGGGCCGGGGTGGTTCCTTCGTGGAACTGACGGTCACCGGTGGCAGTGATCGAGCCCCCGCGAGGGAGGTTGTCTATGAGATCGTCTTGTCCGAGCACCGGCAGTTGCGGTTGGGGAGCCGCTTTGAACCCGAGCGGGTCCGACAACTGCTGGCCCTGCTGGAGGCCCCATGCTGAGCTGGCCGCCGGCGGTTCGCGTCTTTGTCCATACGACGCCGACGGACATGCGCCGCAGCTTCGACCGTCTGGCGTGGATGGTCCAGGAGATCCTGCACCAGGATCCTTTCTCGGGACATCTGTTTGTGTTCGTCAACCGCCGGGGGGATCGAATGAAGATCCTGTTCTGGGATCGCAGCGGCTTTGCCCTGTTCTACAAGCGTCTGGAGGAAGGGGTGTTTCACCTGCCGCCCCCGGACGCGGGCGGCGGGGAGATCGACGTACCCCGCTTGACCTTGATTCTGGAAGGGCTGGACCTGTCGGGGGCCCGACAGCAGAAGCGGTTCTGCCGGCCACGCATAGAATCATGAATAATTATCATTGTTCTGGGTAGATAATTGTTGACATAGCAGGACCCCGCCGGTATTCTCGCGTTGTGGTTACGGATCGACCGACCCAACCCGATGGAGCGCAGGTCATCGACGTGCACACGCCGGCCGAGCAACTGCCCGAGGACACGCGGGTGCTGCGGCAGATGGTGCTGCAACTGTTGGGGAATGTCGAGAGCCTCCAGCAGGAGTTGGCCTGGTACCAGCGACATCTATTTGGCCGCCGGTCGGAGAAGCTGGATCCGAACCAGGCGGTGCTCTTTGATCTGCCCGGTCAGGTCGCTCCGGCGCCTCCGGCCGCCCCGGTCGTCAAGCCCTCCGCGAAACCCTCCCGTCGCAACGGGCGGGTGCCCTTGCCCGCACACCTGCCGCGGGAACGGATCGAGCATCATCCGCCGCAGGAGGCGCTGGTGTGTCCCCAGTGCGGCGGGGCCAAAGAGCGGATGGGTGAGGAGATCACCGAACAGCTTGATTACGTCCCGGCCAGTTTTGTCGTCCGCCAGCACGTGCGGGTGAAATACGCCTGCAAGCAGTGTCAGGAGGGGGTGGTGATCGCGGATCTGCCGGCGCAGCCAATTGAAAAGGGCCGGCCGGGCGAGGGACTACTGGCGCAGGTGCTGACGAGCAAGTATTGCGATCACACCCCGCTGCACCGTCAGGAAGCGATCTATCGGCGGCATGGGGTCGAGATCCATCGTTCGACGATGTGCGACTGGGTGGGCGAGTGTGCGCTGTTGGCCACGCCGCTGGTCCAGGAGATGCATCGCCAGATCCTGCTGTCGCCGAAGGTCCACACGGATGACACTCCGGTGAAGGCCCGCAACGGCTCTGGCCCGGAGGTGCACCAAGGCTACTTGTGGGCGTACATCGACATCCTCAACAACGTGGTGTTCGACTATACCCCCGGCCACAGCCGCGAGGGACCGCTGGCCTTCCTGGGCGACTATGCGGGGTATCTGCAAGCGGATGCGTACAACGGCTACGATGCCTTCTTTGCCAAACGCCTCGCTTGGGAGGTGGCCTGTTGGGCGCACGCGCGGCGCAAGTTCTTCGACGCCCAGGGCAGCGATCCGGCGCGGGCCGTCGAGATGCTGGTGTTGATCGGCGACCTCTATAAGATTGAGCAGCACGCCAAAGACGAAGGCTTAGCTCGGGATCAGATCAAGGCCCTTCGGCAGGAGCAGAGCAAACCGATCCTGGGGGTCATCGAGGAGCGACTGGCGTTGTGGGTGCCGCAGGTGCTGCCGAAGAGTCCTATCGGTCAGGCCATCGCCTATACCCAGAAGCAGTGGGCGGCTCTGAACCGCTACCTCGACGACGGCATCCTTGCCATAGATAACAACCTGGCCGAACGCACCCTGCGGATGGTGGCGATCGGGCGCAAGAACTGGCTGTTCGTGGGACACGACAATGGCGGGCATCGGGCGGCGATCATCTACAGCTTGGTGGCCAGTTGCAAGCTCTGCGGGATTGATCCGTTCGCCTACTTCCGGGATGTTCTGGAGAGGATCAGCACTCACCCCGCCAGCCGGATCGCCGAATTGATTCCGAGGAACTGGAAGCCCTCCCGCCCGTAAAGGACACCTCCTTCTGCTTGCCGGAGCATCCCTCCATAACCAAAGTACCAGGACGCTGAATTCCCGCCCGCCATGTACTCTACCGGACGGTTACCGAATATCTGCCGCTGAAACGCGGGTTTACTTCCTGGCGCCGGAAGTCTTCTCCGAGGCCAACCGCCGGTAGAGAGGTCCCAGGATTGGGTCCTCGGCCACCTGTCGCATCTGGACTTCGCGGGCCTGATCCTCTGGGACTCCCGCAAACTCCTGGCGGATCTGCTGCTGGATCTCCCATTTCATCTTGACACAATCGAATTTCTTATTCTTCGTCATTCGCCACCACCTCTTTCGGCGAATAGATGCGTATCTCTCGATAGCCGTTCAGAAGGTTCACGGCCTGATACCCGGCTATCTTCTCAAACTGCACGATGTGCTTGAAGTTCCAACTGACCACAAAATCGACCTCGGCCACGGAGGCGGACGCGATGTGTTCGGCGTCCGGCTGATGCTCGGCTCCCAAGACCTTGGCGTTGAGATAAGCGTCACGCAGATCGCGGATCTCGTCGGTGAAATCCATCATCTCGATCGCCTGCGGCGGGAGTTCAGCCAGAACCCTCCGGACTTGCTCAGGCGTATGCTGCAACTCTGCCAGCACGGTCGGCGATACGACGAGTGTGAATCTCCCGCTTTGGACGGCATCGAAGAAAGGCTCGGCTCTCTCGAACGAATTCCTCGTCGAAGCAGCCGCCATAGACGGAAGTATCAGCATATACGCGAAATCGCTTCATTCGGCGCCTATCAGGCTGTACCAAGGTCCCGTAGCCATTTTGGCCCTATTGTACCACGCCAGAGCGTTGCCCGCAACGACGTTTGAACATCTCCTGCTTTGGCGCGTCGGTGTTCATTGGCGGCGGCGTCAGCGCAGTTTCTTGTGCGTGAACTTGCGGGCGTTGGGGCCGGTGTAGTCGGCGACGATTTGGCCTTTGCCGAGGAGCTTCCACTTGTAGATCACCAGGCCGTCGAGGCCGACGGGGCCGCGGGCGTGGATTTTGTTGGTGCTGATGCCGACTTCGGCGCCGAGGCCGTAACGGTAGCCGTCGCTGAAACGCGTGCTGGCGTTCCAGAAGACGTCGGCGGAATCGACGAGGTTCATGAAGCGCTCGGCCTTCTCGCGGTCGGCGGTGACGATGGCGTCGGTGTGGCCGGAGCCGTAGCGGTTGATGTGGTCGATCGCGGCGTCCAGGCCGTCCACGACCTTGATCGAGAGGATGTAGTCGAGGTACTCGGTGGCCCAGTCCTGCTCGGTGGCGGGCTCGATGGCGATGATCGCCCGCGTCTGCTCGCAGCCCTTGAGCCGGCAGCCGCAGGCTTCCAGGGCGGTCTTGACCTGGGGCAGGAAGGCGGGGGCGATCTTCTCGTCCACCAGCAGCGTCTCGGCGGCGTTGCAGACGGCGACGTACTGGCACTTGGAATCGACCGTGACCCGCACGGCCATGTCGAGGTCGGCGGCGGCGTCCACGTAGACGTGGCAGATGCCGTCGGCGTGGCCGAGGACCGGGATGCTCGTGTTGTGCATGATGTGGCGGACGAAGGCGTTCGAGCCGCGCGGGATGATGAGGTTGATCTGGTCGTCGAGGGCGAGCATCTCGGCGACGTCCTGGCGGGTTTCGAGCAGGTGAATCCAGCCGGCGGGCATGCCGGCCCCTTCGGCGGCCTGGGCGATGATCTCGGCGAGGATGTGGTTGGTGTGGGCCGCTTCGCTGCCGCCCTTGAGCAGGACGGCGTTGCCGCTCTTGAGGCAGAGGGTCGAGATTTGCACCAGGGCGTCGGGGCGGGACTCGAAGACCACGCCGATCACGCCGATGGGGCAACTGACGCGGTAGAGCTCCAGGCCCTCGTCCATTTCGATGGCGGAGAGCGTCTTGCCGACCGGGTCGGGCAGCTTGATGAGGCTGTGAATGCCGGCACAGACGTCGGCGAGCTTGACTTCGTCGAACTTGAGCCGCTTGAGCAGCGGGGCGGCCAGACCGCTCGTCTGGGCCGCCTCCAGGTCCTGCTGGTTCGCCTCGATGATCTTTGCTCCGTGTTCCTGCAACGCCTTCGCGATCTCGGTCAACGCGGTGTTCTTCGCCTCCGTCTTCACCGCCCCCAACCGAATCGAGGCCGCCTTCGCCGCCGCCGCCCGCTCTGAGACTATCATTTTCCTTGACATTTCCACCTGCGCCACTTAATCTCATTTAATAGCAGAAACCAAGAATTATACGTTTCCGCGGACGATTATCAATCACTATGCGGGTGTCGCTTAGTGGTAAAGCACCAGCCTTCCAAGCTGGCTACGCGGGTTCGATTCCCGCCACCCGCTTTCTCCCCGGGGAATCGGAGAAGGACAACGCGTTTGTCATTGCTCACAGTCTCTGTCTTTTACTCTTTGTGGGGTTCTGCTTTTTGTCTGTTCGAGTCTTTCGATAACAATGGTTGTGGAGACAGTCTGTTCGTCTGTGGTCTTTTGGGTATCGCCACAAGCGAGTTAGACCGAGTGGTCCTCAAGTGACGGTGGGTCTTGCCGAGCGAGGAGCTTACAGACACGAAAAAAACATGGTGGCGTAGCTCTGCGATTGCCTGGGCTGGCAGGCTGGAAGGGCGGCAAGAGCCGCTGACGCAGGTTTTCCCCCTGCAATCCTCTGCTTTTCCTTTACTCCGCGGGCGATTTCGCCCACAATACGCCCGGCCGGAGCAGCCGGCACGAACGTAGACCTTTTGCAGAATGGAGATCAGGCTTGCCCGGGGAAGGCGACACCGGCCGCACCGCCGGCCCCAGCCGGGCGACTATCGACATCTATGAGCACGACCTTCTCTCGAGCTTTCATCCGATGGACAATAACAGCCGTCCTGGTGTCGTTCTGGCTGGGCGGCTGCGGCGGGGCGACGAGCATCAGAGACCTGCGGGAAGATCCCTACCGGGCAGCCTCCTTTGAGGTGCCGGCTGATTGTGAAACAGTCTACCTGCGAATCGTTCGTCGGGCCCAAGAGCAGTACCGCATCATCACGCTCGCGACGTACCAGCCCGCCGTATCGGCTAAGCTTGCCCCAGACCGCCGATCCGCCACCCTAACCCTCATGAATGCCGGTGGCGTCGGTCTGCGCTACGTCCTCACCGCCGACCTCCACGCCGTCGATCCCACCCGCACCGGTGTCAACCTCTACTGTGCCAACGGTGGCGCCACCCGGGAGGCTGTCCTCTGGCAGCAGTGGGCCAACACGCCCCTCGAAGGCCGCACGGAGCCGGAAAAGAAGGGAAACGACCTCAAGGACCCCAACGACCCAAAGGCCGATCCCCCGGAGCGCTCGTCTCAAGCAACGCCATGAGCATCTATGCCGGCCCATGCCTATTCTCCGGAGCCGTGTCATTGGGGTCCTTCACGGCCAGATGATCCAGGCCCTCTCCGGCAAGCAATGGTAGAGGCTCTACAGCCCCGTCATCGGTTGCTCGTGGAGCAAATCTCGGTGAATCCGCACCGCATTCTCTCCTGTCGAAAACCGAATCACGTGAGCCACACCTACGTACACACCGGAACGCTCCGAAGCTCTTCGGGTTGCACGGCCAGAAGCCGAGAACTGAGGACGCCGTGTCAATGGCCCACCATCTGCTGATCAGGAATAACTGCCTCCTGACCGCTAACCACACCAAAGACGCGTTTTTCGGAGGGCGGACGGCACATGCAAGGGACCGCCGACCGTGGGGCCCCGTCAACACGCTCAGGCAGCGCCGTCTTGGTGCCTCTGCGCCAAAAATCATGCGGCGTACCGCCAAGCCGTCATTCGACTCATACGCAAACGTGATAAGGATCGGGTGTGTCCTCCATCTGTCCGCAGGCGGCTCCGGTGAGATCCACCAGGCCGGCCCGGAGGGCCTGCTTCACCAGTTCGACGAAGTTGGCGGCCTCCAGCTTCGCCATGATGTGACGCCGGTGCACCTCGATCGTTCGCGGCGAGCGCGAGAGCAAGTCCGCGATCTGGCGATTCGTGTGGCTGTCCAGAATATGCCGGAGGATGATTTGTTCCACCGGCGTCAGACGCATCCACAGATGGTGCGCTGGGCAGTTGGCCTGTGCCTCCAGGGCCGCCACGGCCGTGTGCAGGGCTGCCGGTCGGATCGGGATCTCGAGGCAATCGGCCGCACCCGCCTTGATCGCCCGGACCGCCGTCTGCGTGTCACCCTGTTGCACGAGGACCAGCACCGGGACGTCGGGGCGGACGCGCCGGGATTGGGAGAGCACATTCAGCGGACAGGCGGGGTCGGCACCGGCGTCGATGACCAAGAACCGCCAATGCCGGGTACGGAGCAGGTCCGGGCACTTGCCTTGCTCCGTACACGCGGTCAGACCGATGCCCCATTCCCCCAGCAGCGCGGCCAGGGCCCCGGTCATCTCGGCTCCATCATTGGCGAACAATAGGCATCCCACGGCACACCTGTCAATGTTCGTGATCTCCTGCTCCGTTCCCCTGCCTTCTTCTCCGGGCGACGCGCTGTCTTCGCACGATTACAGGCGTAATGCTATGGATAATATCACATCCGTAATTGAGCGTCAAGGAAAGAACCGGGAAAATCCGCTGCGCTGCCGAGGCGTCCGGGCCGGCTGGCCTACTTTCCGGCGGGAGGGGAAGGGCTCGTCTGTTGCGGCGGGCGCCAGTTGGGCCAGGTGCCTTGCCAATCCGGTCCCGGCACGCGCTGCCAGCACCAGCGTGGTTTCGACTCCGGCGTGCCGGAGGTCTTGACTCTCCAGACCTGCGAGAGATCCCAGAACCTTCCCGGGTGCGTGCCGTAGAGCGCCTTCACCTGGCTCTGTTCCATCACGCGGAGATATATGTACGCGAACGGGTAGGGCACGAGCACCTCGCCGGCACCCCCCTCGTGCCACACCGCCCAGCGTGCCCTTTCGTCCGGCTCCAGTCCATCCGCGGCGACGTTTCCCTGCTTGTCCCATGTCAGGTATCGGTGCGCAGCGACCGAGTAGAAGTAGACGATCCGGTCCCGATCGTTCCCGGAGCCGTCCTCGAACCGGACCTCCCACAGGCCGGCGGCGCCCGGCTCCCGGGCGTCACAGGCGACGCGGTCCCCTCGTGCCACCAGAAACCTGTCCGTTTGGGTATGGCGAATGGAGACGCGCAGAATGTTCGCGTGCCGGTCCTGGTGGGTCGTACGAAAGTTCTGGCGCACGTAATTGTCCCAGGTCGGCGTAGCGGTGAATCCCTCGGTCAGCCCGACGCAGGCCAGGCATCCGGCGAGCACGACCATCAGGGGGGACCACCGCAAGCTGTCCTTCCGGAAGCGGGAGATCATGCCGATGCGCTCCGGAGCCTGGCTTTGTGCCCCGAGAACGCGGCCAGCGTCCAAGGCAGACGCGGGATGTCCTGCTGCTCGATCTGATGGATGATGGTATGGCCATAGGCGACGGTCTCGCCGGGGGCGAGGACCGACAAGGCCAGAGCGTCGCATGCCAATTCGCGGTCGGCCCACATCCGTCGAAAACCCAGCGCGAGCAGCGGATTGAACCAGTGCAGAACGTGGAGGACACTGGCGACGTGACCCAGCAGGATGTCGCGATGCTTGAGATGAGCGAGCTCATGGAGGAAGATGTGGCGGAATTGGGCCGGATCTGTTCCGGCCGGCGCCTCCTGAGGCAGCAGGAGACAGGGCCGCAGGAGTCCACATAGTGCCGGACTCTCCACTTGGTCCGTCGCCATCACGCGGAGGGCGGCGCGACGCGGAGCAGATGTTTACACTCGGCCAACAGGTCCAGAATCCACTGGTCGGTGACGGGCCGGCCCCGCCGCACGACGCGGCGTAAGCGAAGGTGGTTTGCCAGGATGCAACCGGCCAGAAAGCCGGCGCCGGCGAGCCAGACCAGGGATAGAAGAAGCACGGCTCGGGCGGGAGGCCGGGGCCACGGCCCACGATGGGCGGACTGCGCTCCACGAGGGGGACGAAGACCCCGGAACCGGCCCACGCGGGCGACGGGTCAGGATAACCCTCCAGCGTCAGCGCGGGAGTCGAAGCCCTCTGGGCCGGAGCCCCAGACGTCTGGTATCCTCGCAGCGGCGCGGAGGGAAGCAGGTTGTATACGCTCACCCGGCTCGGAAGCGTCCAGGGAAGCGCCAGGCGCAGCAAGACCAGCAGCCACAGGCAGTGGCGTCCGCGGACCCCGAACCGTCGGCCCAGGACCTTCTGGAGCAGCAGGATCAAGCCGACCAACAGGCTGGCTTGCCAGGTCGTGCGCAACAGCCAGGCGAGGAACGGCTCCAGGTGCAGGGCGAGAGAGTCGATCACTTCGTCTTTTCCTTGCGCCTCGAGCATGCGTTTGAGCTCCTTGATGTCGTCACGCGAAAGCCGAGCGTCTTCGATGAAGGCGGCCAGCATGGGCCGGATCGTGCCGCCATAGACGCGCTCGATGAAGGAGCGTCTCTCCGCCCGGACGCAGTCTTGTTCCCGGACGGCCGGCCAGTAGCGATACCGGCGGCCTTCCGTCTTGTATTTCAGGGCCTTCTTTTGGAGCAGGCGGTTGATCAGGGTGCGGATTGCTGCGCATGTTCCACGTGACCTTGCCTTTCAGGGCCGTGATGACCTCATCCGCCGTCAGGCCCGGCCTCGACCACAGCACCTTCATCACCACCCACTCGGCATCCGATATTCTGGGCAACCGTTTCATGAATCGTCCTTACAGAATGACACTCGTAATCCGGTGGTCGAGGATAGGATATTCGTCGTGGAAAGTCAAGACGGAAGGGCGGGGGCCTGCCCGTTAGCGGTGTGGCCGGCATGCGGTTGCGGATTGGCCCCTCCTCGTGGTGCGGGCGTCCCCGCCCGCCAGTTCCGAAAATGGATGGAGCCTTGGGAATCGTGCCGGGACCGCCAATCTCCCGATTGGCTCTTCAGGACCTGCCGCTCGCAAAAAAGCGGAAGGCTCGGAGTTGCTTCAACAGCCGATCAGGAGATCGGCGGTCCCAGGGAGCTACTTGGATTTGCTCTTGTCGGTGTCCTTGCCTTTGGTGTCGCGCTGGGTCTGGCGCTCCTCGGTGGGCCTGGCCGGGGCGGGGGCCTCCCGCTTACTGTCCGTCGCCGGCTTGCCCACGATCGGCGGCTTGGGGATCTTGACGGTCTCCGGCTTGGTCACCTTGACCTCGCGGGGCGCCACGAAGCCGGCGGTGTGCCCCGTCACCGACGCCGTAGGAGCCTTACGCTCCGCAGACGGGGGCGCCGTCGGGGCGGCGACCTCCTTGCGCTCCGTGGGGGCCGGTTTCGCCGGCGCGGTGGCCGGGGCCTTGCGCTCCACGGTCGCACGCTCCGTCTGCTGGCGTTCCGGGGCGGGCGCCACAGCCCGCTTGGCGGCGGCAGCGGTTGGATCTCCTTTTTGCTGACTGCCGGAGATTCCCACTTGGTGCGCTGGTTGCTGAAGTTGCGTACGTCCGTCGCCTGACGCGTGACCTTCTTCTGCTCGCTGCTCTTCATGCGGTTGAACTTCAGCTCGGCCGTCTTGGCGGCGGCCGCACTCATCGGCTGGGCCATTTGCAGGTTCCTACGCTGCGCCTCGGGCAGCTTGGCCTGGCGGACCTCCATCTCGTGATAGGTCCGCGGCGGGCGCAGAGTCCTTGTCGACCCGGCGGGCGTCATACTCATGACGCTGCTGCTCTACCCACTGCGGCTGGGTCTTGAGATTCCGCCAGCGATCGTGCTGATAGATCGGGTCGTACCACGTGTGGTTCCGCTCGTTGTCGCAGCGCGGGTAGATGCCGAGGCTGAGATAGGCGTCGTCGTAATAATCGCCGAAGTAGTAGTGGCTGTAGCGCGGGCAGGTGAACAGGCTCAGCTTCAGCGCGCCGATGTCGACGGCGATGCTCAGCGAGTAGGAGAAGCCCGGCCGCGTGTAAATGGGCCGCGGGAAGTGGAGCGGGGCGAACAGCACGCCGCGACGGGGCAGCGTGTAGTCCCAGTGGCCTTCGACGAAGACATAGCCGCGCGGCGTCCACATGTAATGCGAGGGCACCCAGAGCCAGCCCGCCTGCGCGCTGAGCCAGTAGCCCGCCCGCAGGAGGTAGTGGTCCTTTTGCCAGTATTGGCAGGGCGGCACCCAGATGACGTCCGCCGAGGGGGCGTCGCCCGGCGGGTCCACGTTCTCCAGGGCCGGCGGGGCCGGCAGGTACTCGATCTTCTGCGACCCGGCCGGGGTCCAGAAACCGGGCACCCACTCCCATCCTTCGGGCACGCGGACCCAGTAGCCCGGCACCCAGCTCATCTTGGGCGGCGCGGCGCGCCAGCAGGCACTGACCCAAATGAAGCCGTGCTGCTCCGTGTCCCAGGCCCAGTAGCCCGGCACCCAGACGAACTGGTCGCCTTGCGGCTTCTCGGCTGGCGGGACTTCCTCGATCCTGGCCGGCGGCTCTTCCGGGGCCACCAAGCCCGCCTGCACCTGCAAGTTCACCGGCTCGGCAAACGCCTCGTGCACCGGGCCGCTTGTCAGGACCTCCGGCTGCTCTTCGGCCGGTATCGGCGGCGGCTGGTCCGTGGGGTCCGCATAGAGCGGACCGACGGCCAGGACCAGCAGCATCAGCGTGGTAAATGCCATCTTCATCTTTCTTTTCTCCTAAGTTTTGGGCCTCAAAACCAGTTGGGATGTTCCACTCGGAGCATTATGCGAGCCGTCGGACGGGAGGGCAAGCAAAAACGCAGACCCACACTTCTGACGGATGCGGCCGGCATAGGGTGGCGGATTCACTCTCTTCGTAGCACGGACGTCCTCGCCCGTTGATTGGGAGGCCGACGGCCGCCTTGAGAGTCGTGCGAAGACGCACGCCTCAAGGGCGGGCGGGGACGCCCGCACCACGAAAACTACATCGGCAAGATGCCGGCGCCATCGAGTCTCACAGCCTTGCTTACGGGGCGCGGTCCGGGTACATGACAGCCGCGACCAGGGCTTTGCCGTACTTCTGCCACAGGGCGTCGTCGCTCATCTTCTCCGCCGCAGAGGACAGCTCCAGCGTGATCGTGGGAATGCCGAGCGTCTCGCCCGTGTAGGAGCCGAGCGAGCCGGGGCGGGCGCCGAGCTTCTTGACCTCCAGGTCGCAGTCCTGGGCCATGCGGGCCGCGAGGGCTTGCCCGGGGCCGTCATAATCGATGCAGTTCAGCGGCGAATGGATGCTGACGATCCGGCTGGGAGCGTACTCCTTGATGAGCGACTGCAAGGCCTGGGACTCCGGGCTCCGTCAGGGCTTTGAGCCCGTTGGTGCCGTTGTCCACACGGTTGGAGGTGTCGAAATTGCGGTTGAGGTCCACGCCGTGGGCGTTGACGCGGGTGTGTGCGGCGACCCCGTCCGGATTGGTGGTCGGCAGCAGCACGACCCGCCGGCCCTCCAGTAATTGCGGATTGTCCCGCAGGTGCTTGCCCAGCCGCTCTACCAGCGTGGTGCCGGCCGGCTCGTCGCCGTGGATCGCCCCCATGATCAGCGCGGTATCCGAGCCCTGACCGACGACCTGGATCAGGATCGGCCGGTCTTGCACCGTGCGGCCGATCGTGACTTGTTTCGGCACCATCCTGGCGGGCGGCAGCACCACCCGCTGCTGCTCGCCGGTGATGCGCGGCTTCGGCTCCGCCTCATAGCAGCCGGCCAGTCCCAACAGCAGCGTAGCCAATAAACCGATTCGTGCGACAACCGACCGTTCCCTATCCATAGGCGACCTTCCTTCAACCGCAGTCCAACCAGAATCCCAGAAATCAGCGTTGCAGTATAAGCACGCCCCGTACGCAATGCAACAGGGGACCGCGGCGGAGGTGAAAAATGCACCAAACGCGGTCCGGTGGCCGATGAAAGATAGGAAAGTGGCAAGTTTCCAGTGTGAAGTTTGAAGTGCGGAGGATTGCCACTTGACACTTGCGACTTCAAACTTGAAACTCTTTGCCGTTGGCTTACGACGAACGGCCGGCAAAGGGGGATTCGATGGCTGACGGGCGCGGCAAAATACGGTTCTTCTCTTACGGCGTAGTGGCGTTGCTGCTCGCGGCCGCGGCCTATTACGTCGGGCCGGGACTCTATCGCCATGCCATGACCATCCACGAGCTGCTCACCGAGAACAAGCAACTCAAGCAGGCCATCAGCAACTTGACGGAGGAAGACCAGATCGGCTACGCCAAGGTCCTCTCGCAGCGGGACGAGAACGGCCGCCACTTGACCACCATCCGCTTCGTCGAGACCGCCCGCGACGACAAGACCAAGGTCATCCTCCAAAAGGAGTGCACGGTCGAGGGGGACGTCATCCATTTCGACGCCCTGATCGTCAAGTTCGAGGACAAGATGGTGATGGACGGCAAGGCCCGGGCCTTGTACCTGTGGCGGCGCATCTACGGCGAGACCATGCCGCCCCAGGAGGGTTGCCTGCTCGAGGAGCCCGGCTGCGAGCCCAAGCGTTACCGCGGCCTGCTCCAGGCCCTGCCCCTCGCCCATCAGCAGCTTTTCTGGTCCAGTATCTGGGACCTCGCCAACGACCCGGAGAAGCTCCACCAATACGGCATCAAGGCCATCAACGGCAACGCGATCTATCGCCAAGTCCGCCCCGGCCTGATCTACGTCTTCAAGATCACCCCCGCCGGCCAGTTCTACGCCGAAGCTGTCCCGGAGATGTAGGGGCGAATGATTATTCGCCCGTACTTGCACGGCCGGGTGCCATGTCTACGTTCGCGTAGACATGCTGAACGTGCATGAAGGACATGCCTACGCGGCGTAGGCATGGCACCCAGGTCGTTTGGGCGTGCTGTTCATCACATGAGCGTGGCCGCAATATTACGGCCCCGCGTTTTCTTGTTGCCACCGCAGACGCGGGTAGTCTTTGCCTTCCTGGATCTGCCAGATGTCTTCGGTGCCGTTGGCGATCTCGCCGACGAAGTCCCAGCCGGCGGTCAGGAACGTGGCGGCGGTCCGCATCTCGGCGGTGCTCTTGGCCGTCCCGCCGGCACTGGTAGCTTGGCCCGAAACTTGGCGGTCCCAGAAGGAGTAGGTCACAGCGGCCAGATTCGATCCCACCAACCCTCCGACGTAGCTCTGTCCCTTCACCGCGCCGGCGCTGTAACACCTGGTCGCGGCCGCCAGCTTCCCGTCGCTCGTTAGGCCGCCATTGGTCCCGATCAGGCCGCCGACGTACCAGCTTCCACTGACGGCGCCCGTGCTGTAACTGTCGGTCACTCGACCCTGGTAGTTCTCCCCGGCCAGGCCGCCGACGTTAGAGTCGCCCGTGACCGGCCCCAGGCTGTAGCAGCGGGTCACAGCGCCATAATTCTCCCCCACCAACCCGCCAACGGACTTGGCCCCGAGAACCGAGCCGCCGGCGTAGCATTGGGAGATCGTGCCCCAATTGTCTCCCATCAATCCCCCGACGTAGGCGCCGCCATTGACGGTGGCGCTGCTGTGGCAGGATTGCACGTCGCCGAGATTGGACCCCAGAAGGCCGCCCGCAAGATAGGGACCGTCCTGGCGCTGTGTGACGCTGACTACGCCGGTGCTGGAGCAGTCGATAATCGAGCCCCGATTGGTCGCCGCCAGAGCGCCGACGCCATCGCCCGAGCCGGTCACGTTCGCGTCCTCGATCCACACTCCCTTGACCTGTGCCCCGCTGCCCAACTCGCTAAACAGGCCCAGGTAACTGACGCCTTTGATCGTCAGGTGTGAGAGCTTATGCCCGCCGCCGTCAAAGACGCCGGTGAACGCTATCCCTTGGAAATAGTCCAAGTCGGGCAACGTATCCGGGGCGATGATATTGAACGCCGGTCTGCCGTTCTTGCCGTCGCAGGCGGACAGATCGATATCCGCCATGACTTTGAAGTGCTTGCCCCAGTCGTTCGGCTCGGTCCCGATCGTGTTCATCTGCTGGGCCGTGTAGATCAAATAGGGATCGTTTGGCTCCCCCGTCCCGCCGCCATACTTGACGGCCTGCTCCCACTGGAAACGCGGATAGTCCTTCCCTTCGAGGATCCACCAGACGTCCTCCGTGCCGTTCTTGGTTTCGCCCACGAAGTCCCAACCCACATCGAGGAAGATCTTGGCCGTATGCATCTCGACCGTGGTCTTGCCGACACCACCGGCACTGGTGGTCCGCCCCGAGGCCTCGGTATCCCAGAAACAGAGGGCGGCGCTGCCCCCGCGCGGCTGACGTCCTACGAGCCCGCCGACGTTCAATCCTTTGCCGATGACGACACTGGCACTGTAGCACTGGCCGATGAGGCCCGGGCTCGAATCGAAGCCATTCGATCCCACGAGCCCACCCACGAGGTCGTTGCCATCAGCGGACCCGCTGCTGTGGCACTGAGTGACACGGCCCTCGTTCTGCCCCACGAGCCCACCTACCGCCGCTTCGCCCGCGACCGCACCCGCGCTGTAGCATTGCGTCACGATGCCCTGGTTCCATCCGACCAGCCCGCCGACAGCGTCGCCGGAGCCGGTGATCTCGACCCCCGCGACTCCCAGGTTCCTGATCTCGCCTTGCGACTGGCCGAACAGCCCGAGGCATGACCCGCCTTTGACGGCCAGATGCCGGATCGTATGACCACCGCCGTCGAAGACACCGGTGAAAGGAGCGCCCTGGAAGTCCGCTTGGGCCGCATCCGTATCCGGCGCAATGACCGCCTTGTCGAAGGCCCGGCGGCCGGACAAATTGGGGTCCAGGTCGATGTCGGCCGTCAGGATGAAGTGCTTGTCGTAATCGGCTGGAGTCTCACCGAGGGCGATCAGATCGGCGGCCGTGGCGATCTGGTAGGGGGCCTGGGCCGTGCCGTTACCTCCGCTGTATTTCTCCCAAGCAAGGCGAGGATAATCCAATCCCTCGGCGATCCTCCAAATATCGTCCGTGCCGTTTTTCGTCTCGCCCACGAAGTCCCAGCCGGCGTCGAGGAACGTCTTGGCCGTCTTCATCTCGGCCGTGGTCTTGGCTTGTCCGCCGCTGCTGGCGGTCAATCCACTGGTCTCGACATCCCAGAAAGATGCAGTTACATCGAAAGATGGATTCACATCCAAGGCCGGTGCTGGCCCACTAACGAGTCCGCCGACCTGGGTGCTCCCGGCAACGGCGCCTGTGCTGTAGCACTGGCGGACAGAGCCGTACATATCCTCTCCTATAAGTCCGCCGACACACGTTTCTCCTTTGACAGCGGCGGTGGAAAAGCTTCTGTCAATGTCCCCAGGCTGAATTGTTGTCCTGTGCAGCACGCTGCCGTTTCCGTTGTATCCCACCAGCCCGCCGACTGCTTCTTCGCCGCTGACCCCGCCGGTGCTGAAACTCTGAGTTATGGAACCGCGGTGCCATCCCACTAATCCGCCCACCGCTGAACCGCCGCTAACTGTACCGGTCGTGTAGCAATCCGTGACAGAACCATTGTTGTTTCCCAGCAACCCGCCGACATCTGAACTGCCGGAGACTGTACAGGCACTATGGCAGTTCATCACCGCATATTGGTTGTAGCCCACCAATCCACCCACCGTATCTTTCCCGCTGACCTTGCCGGTGCTACGTGAGTGGCTCACAACCGCCCACTCAACATACGCTGCCAGCGCACCGGCAGAGATCACTGAACCGACTACGTTGACATCTTCCACCGCCAGATTCGTGACCAGACACGTGGGTTCGGCGTAGGACTGTCTCTGGTAATCCGATCCCAGTTGACCGAAAAGGCCCAAGGAGAATTCACCCACAATGGTGAGATGCGAGATCATATGACCCTTGCCGTCAAAGACACCGGTAAAGGGGGGCTTCCAAGCCCCTGCAATGACGGCGTTGTCGAAGACCTTGCGGCCGGGGAGGTTGGGATCCAGATCGATGTCGGCTGTCAGGATGAAGTGCTTATCGTAGTCGGTCGTGGTCTCGCCGAGGGCAATCAGATCGGCGGCCGTGGCGATCTGGTACGGGTCGGTCGCCGTGCCGCGGCCGCCGCTGTATTGAGCCTGGGTGGGAGAGAGGCAGAGAAGAACCGCGGTCAGGAAAGAGATTGTCCGCACGATTGAGGCATGCATCCAAACCATCATTTTCTGTCCTCCGTCCCCCGCGTTCCGATTGCCCGATGCCGTCCAGTACTGCGACGGCCTTATCTCAATAGGGTAGTATACCAGATGGGGAGCGGCTCGTCAAACGGATACCGCTGAAACCGAACCGCAAACCGCAGATGAACGCGGATAAACGCTGATGGAGCACGCCGGCCCGTGTTGTCACTTCCGCTATCTATCCTTTGAATTGTCCTCCCTTTGTCCTATCTGCGTTCATCGGCGTTCATCCGCGGTTGCAGCATTGACGGTTTGGGGGGTCGCCCGGTATCCTACCGTTTGGAGGTCGTTGGAATTCAAGGATGGATCGTCCATGCAGGCCAAGACGGATTTTGACATAATCGTGGTGGGAGGGGGGATTGTTGGGCTGGCTTCGGCGTACAAGATCGCTGTGGGGCATCCCGGGCTGCGGGTCGGCGTGCTGGAGAAGGAGGAGCGGGTCGCCGCACACCAGACCGGGCACAACTCCGGCGTGATCCATTCCGGGCTCTACTACCAGCCCGGCTCGGCCAAGGCCGCTACGTGCATGGCCGGACGGCAGGAACTCATCGAGTTCGCCCGGACGCACAATATTCCCCATGCCATCTGCGGCAAGATCATCGTGGCGACCGACGAGATGGAACTGCCCGCCATGGAAGAAGATCCTCGAGAACGGGCGGCAGAACGGGGTCGAGGGGCTCGAACAGATTGGGCCCCAGCGCATCACGGAAATCGAGCCGTTCGTCACGGGGATTGCGGCCCTGCACGTGCCCTCGGCCGGGATCATCGACTTTCGCAAAGTTGCGGCCAAGCTCGTCGAGCTGATCGAGCGGACCAGCAAAGACAACCGGGTGCTCGTCGCGCATGAGGTGACGGGCTTCGACAAGCACGATTTCTATATCAACGTGCGGACCAAGAAGCGGACGTTCACCACACGCTTCGTGGTCAATTGTGCCGGCCTGCAATGCGACCGGGTCGCCCGCATGGACGGCGTCGAGCCGCCGATCCGGGTCATCCCGTTTCGGGGGGATTACTGCGACCTGAGCACTGCCGCTGCGGGCAAGGTACGGAGCCTCGTTTATCCGGTGCCCAACCCGGCGTTTCCGTTCCTGGGCGTGCACTTCACCCGGACGATCGACGGCACGGTCGAGTGCGGGCCCAACGCCGTGTTCTCGTTCAAGCGGGAAGGCTATGGCAAGATCGATTTCGACCTTCGCGATGCCTGGGAGTCGCTCTCGTATTTGGGGACTTGGGTGCTCTTCGCCAGGCATTGGAAGTACGGCCTGGGCGAGTACCTGCGGGCGCTGTCCAAGAAACGCTTGCTGGCCGAGTTGCAGCGGCTGATCCCGTCGCTGACTCTCGACGACTTTCACCCCGGGTCGGCGGGCGTTCGAGCCCAGTGCTCGGCCCGACCGGAGCCTTGGCGGATGACTTCCTGATCGAGGCCCGGGGTAACGCGATTCACGTTCTCAATGCCCCGTCGCCCGCCGCCACGGCGTCGCTGGCCATCGGGGACCACATCGACCGGATCGCGACGGAAAGGTTCGGGTTATAGACACGGATTCACGCGGATTGACACGGATTTTGAGAGAGGTGTGAGATCGAACTCGCAGACAAACAATACATTGTGATCTTGCAGTGCCACATCGTGAAGGAGCGGTGCCCGGGGTATCAGTGCGAGCGGGCCTGGCACGAGCGGACCGGCGGCTTCGCCGAATATCCCAAGGACAAGGCCTACCGGTACCTGAGCATGACCTGCGGCGGTTGCTGCGGCCGGGCGACCCATCGCAAGCTCACGAACTTGGTCCGGACGATCCTGAAGAAAGAGGGGATCGGCAAGGACCGGATCGTCGTGCAGCTCTCCTCCTGCATCACGAACGACAACTACCACGCCCCGCCCTGTCCGCATCTGGCCTACCTCAAGACTCTGATTGCGCGGATCGGCCTCGACGTGCGCGAAGGCACCGTCATCAGCCAGAAGGCCGAGCAGCGGCGCCAGGGCGGGACCTATCATCGGCCGGGCTGAGCGAAACAGGTAGGATGGGCTTTGGCCCATGCGGGTCATTCACATCTGGACGGACAAGGGCAGCATGGGCTGAAGCCCATCCTACCGGCTGATCCGCCGCCTCGAAGAAATCCCTCAGTTACCGGCGTCAAGAGAGAGGATGTACAGGTCGACGGTCCCCGAGCGATCGGAGTTGAAGCAGATGCGTTGGCCATCGGCCCTGGGGCTGGGCAGGGGTTGGCCCCAGAACATGTCGCCTGTCTCGCCGCGTCCCGCCGCACGGGAGTAGACGGTGCCTGTGCGGGCCAGGTACTTGGTGGTTCCGTCCAGCCGGACCAGCAGGATCTCGTCGAATGGCGGCTGATAGGTGGGCTCGGCTTGAGCTGTCACTCGGGGCCTTTGGGGTCTGCGAGGCGTGGCGGATGGCGTCTCCCCCGGACCGGCGGCTTGTTTGGCATTGTCGGCTCGCGCCGCGGCCTGAATCCTGCCCGGCGTGTTCTCCGATGTACTGCCGGACATGGGGAAGAAGCCCGCCACGAACCAGTCGTTAACTTTGCTGGGCCACGATAGGTGCAGATTGCTGAAGTGCGATTGCGCCTGCGGGACGGTGAAGAGCACGCGATCGTCGCTGCCGTCGAGGTTGACGACATGAATCTCGAAGGGCGTTGCGGGTTTGCCCCGGCCGCCGGTGGGCAGTCGGAAATAGGCCAGCTTGCCGTCGGGCGACCAGTCGTAATGTCCGCCGCCCCCGATGGTGTCAAACGTGTGCACGACCGCGCCGGTATCGTCGCAAACCACGATGGCCTGCTGGGAAGAGTCAGCGTTGTTGTACGCGGTGTCGATGCGATTGCCGTAGCCGGTGTAATGGGGTTTGTCCCAACCCATGAAACAGCCGGGCGGGAGGGTAATCTGGAACGTCCGCTCGTCGGTCATGTCGGGCAAATGGTACGAATGGAACGTGCGGTCGCTGGTGACAACGAGGATGCGGTCGCCGGCTTGATTGCAGGAGGGGCCGTTGGGCTGGAGCGTCAGGGCGCGAACGACTTGAGCAGCTCCGCCTTGCCCGCCGCGACGTGAAAGCGGTAGAGGTCCGAGCCTTTCCAGGTGTACAGGAGGTCCGGGTCGTTGCGGTCCCAGCACAGCCGCCAATCATATTCCGAAATGGAGAACAAGTCTTTCAGGAAGACCTCATCGCCGTCATAAAGACAAACGTGCCAGTTCTCCTGCTGGAGGTCCGACTGGATGCCGAGCATGCGGGAGCCGTCGGCGTTCCAGACATCGCGATAGTAATAGAGATCGTGCTCGTGCCCATCGTCCTTGCGGAGTTGCCGAATCTTCCCGCCGTAAGTCGGATCGGTGTAGTCCACGATTTGGGCCGGCCCGACCTTTGTCGGTGCGCTCGGGGTATCTTGTAGGATGGGCTTTAGCCCATGCTGTTCCTGCGAGTTGTTCGGAAGGGCGGCGGCACAAAGCGCGCCCAGCAGTCTGCTCCACAGTGCAACGTTCATTGTCGAATCCTCGTAAGACTTTAGGGTTGTGCGGGAGTGAAGTCCCTGAGAGCGGGCAGTTTTCCTGTTGTGATGTATATCCGCAGGGCTTGCTCGACGATTGTGATCGGATTGAGGCCGCGTTGTTTGAGCGTGGTGAAGACGCTCATGAGGATGGCTTGGGTTGACGCTCCTTGGTCGCTGCGGTTATTGAAGCTGTTCTTTCGCATGATCACCGCCAGCCGGATGATCCGCTCGGCAAAATTGTTTTCGAAGGGTACTTGGTGCTCCCGCACAAAGGTGAACAGTTCTTGCTGATAGCGTCGCAGACGCTTGACCAAACGCCGGGCTTCGCGGTTGGTCCACTCCATCTCGATCATCACTTGCAGACGTTGCTGAATCCGGTGATGCCGCCGTTCATAGGTGGCCGGAGCCATCTCGTCCCGTCGTTGGCGTAGACGGATCGCGTCCCGAATCAGGCGTCGGAGTTTCTTGGCAAAGCGGGCCCAGTCCTCACTCGTGTCCTTGTACCGTTCGACCCGCTCCAAATCCCGCAGCAGGTGGACCAGGCATTTCTGCTTCACGCAGACCAGGATGCTGTACGCCGCCCAGAAGTCACTGACCAGGACCCCGGCAAACTGCTCGGTGATGAATTTCAAGACCACCGGACTGGCGCGAACGCTCGATGGCAAAGAGGGTTGCCGCGGGGGTAGTAAAACACCACAGCCAGCCGAGCAGGCCGTTGATGCGCCAGCCGGTCTCATCGGCGTGCAGGACGCCGGCCCGGATGATCTCCTGCGCCGATCTCCTCGTACCAAGACTGGAGGATCTCGGCCAAGCGATGCCACATCTGTACCAGACCGCCCGGCGTGAGGACAAACTGCAGGTGAAAGTTGAAGACGGACAGGATCTGGGAGATCGTATTGCCGAGAGCATAGTGCAGCCAGGCACTCATCACCAGCAAGCGGTTACCGATGGTGGCGTTCGGTAACGCCTCCGGCACTTTGGGCTCCACCATCTGGCGGCAACGCGGACACCAGTCCCGATGGATCGTGTGCTCGGTGACTTCGACGTGGACATCGTGCGGGATGTCCTCGATATACCGTTGGCGGGAGACGTGGCACTTCGTGAGCTGGCCGCCGCACTCCGGGCAGTGGGATTCCCGGTGCTGTACCGCGCGGTCAATGTGATCGGGTTTCGCGCGACAGTGGCCTTCGTGCCCCGGCTTGCAGCCCGGCTTCTTCTTCCGGCCCTTCTTCTCCGGCTTCTCGTAGGGAGCTTTCTGGCCGGAAGGACAGGACGGGTCGTCCCGACGGCTCGGGGGAGATCGGTCTCCATTACGGTCGGCGAGGATCTTGGCTTGCGCGAGCAAGGCAAAGACCACGGCTTGCTCGCCCAAGGCGAAAATGGCCTTGGCTTGTTCTGCGGTCAGCTCCGGCCCTAACTGGATTCCGTGAATCTCCAATGGTTCCGCGGTCTTTGCATTCATTACGCGGAACATACACCGCCCTGAAGGCGAGCGCAATAGCCCAGTTTGTCATTGCAACATTTTCTGGCTTGCGCAAAGTCACAATCTGCCTCATGAGACTAAAGTCTTACGAATCCTCCGAAAACGAGCCTCCGCAACGTCATTCATCGCGGAGGCTCTGAGATTCCCGTCGTGCCGATGACACGAAGCGCCTTGATGATGCAATACCGGCCTTTGCGCGGCTACTTCGGGGCGGGCTTCTCCATCTGGCCCCGTTCCACGGCCTGCTCCAGCAGCTTTTGCATCTGCTGCATCTGGTCACGCATTTGCTTCATTTGGACGTGGAGATCTTCCACCTCCGCGTCGAGGTTGCGATGGCCCGCCGGGGCGTCGAGCTGACGGACCACCTCTTCTGCACGCGCGTGGTTCTCAGGTGTCGTGTGGACGATCACGGAGTTTGTGCGTTCATCGACGGCGATCTGGCCGGACCGGCCCACCACCGGCTGGAGGGCGTCCCGCACGCGCTCGGGGGCGATTTGCTGCAGATGGTAGACTCGGACCTCGGTTCTCCGCGCGGGTCCTTCCGGACTCCATGGCTCACCCGGTGTCGCGGCGGGTCGTTCTTGTGGAGTCCGCATGTCCTCGGTGGCGCGTAGGGCCTCCTGGAGCTCGCGCACCCGGTCCAGAAGCTTGCGGCTTTCCGGGGTATCACCCTCGCCGCGTTCTTTACGTTCTCGGAGCAGTTGCTCGCTCTGAGCGAGTTGTACTCTCAACTCTTGCCGCCTTAACGCCGCCAGTTGCTCGGCATCCCGTGCAGGCTTCTCGACATTGCGGCGGGCCTGCGTCATTCTCTGTTCCGCCATGGTGCGCCTGAGCTTCCGCTTGAGCCGCGTTTCTGCTCGTCCATTCTCTTCTCGACGTCGACCATCTGGCCGTGGACTTCCTTCAGATGCATCTTCAGCTCGTCGGCATCCGGATTCTGGTCATCCTTGAGCTCGGCGAGCTCGCGCTCCAGCTTCTGGGCTCGCTGGACCAGTTCGTCATGCTTCTGCCGCAGGGAATCAAACCTCGGCCCGAAATCTGGCTCTGCCGTTCTTTTTTCTATTATCAAGGCTGACTTGCGTGGCTCCGGCGGCTCGCGGCCGAGTGCTTCCAGATGGGACTCCATCTGCGCGATCTGCTGCGTCAGCAACTGGAACTCGATTTCCCGGATCTGCCTTTCTTCCGGGGATAGATCGCGGCTCTCGCCCAGCATCGCCTTTTTCTCTGCGGCCTGCTGAGAGAGTTGCTCGATCAGACGTTTCATGGCGATGCGCTGCCGGTCGATTCCCGGTTGCTCACGTACCTCCCGCACGCTCGCTTTGTGCTCCACCTTGAAGCCCGGCCCCGGCGGCGGGTCCATCGGCTCCGGTCCGGCGGGACGCTGCTGCGCGACGGCGACGCCGACGGTCAGGCACAGGGCGGCTGCCCCCACGGCGAGCGCCCACCGTGTCCCGATGTGTGGGTCGCTGCCGGGGCCTTGAATCATTCTCCGAATTCTCATCTTCATGGTCCTTTCCTTGCCGATCACAGTAGGTAAAAACGCCATCTGCCTCTCTGCAGCGAGGCCCAGTAATACTTCCGCATAATCGACGCCATTTTGTCCGGTCGCCAGGACCCAATCGTCACACGCCTGCTTCGCTGAGTTTCAGCAGCCGGCCCTTGGCCCACCACAGGAGCGGATGCCAGGGAAGCATAGCCACGAGCAACTCCGCGAAGAGGCCGGTCAGATGATCCCGGCGCCGCCAGTGGGCCAGTTCGTGACAGAAGACGCCCACCCAATCCGCCGCTTCTCTGCTATTTTCGGCATCCTGATGCACCAGCAAGACCGGGTCCCGGACCCAGCACCAGATGACCGGGCTCCTTACCTTGTGGCTGCGGCGAATCCGGATCGGCGCGTCGATTCCGAGCCGGCTCTTGGCTTTCTCGATGGCAGCGTTGACCTGCGTGGTTTCTACGGGGTCGGCGGCGCGCAGCAAGTGGAAGCCCAGGGCGAAACGCAGGAACAGTCGCCCCAACAGCACGGCGGTGGCTGCCAGCCAGCAGGCGGCGCCCATCAGGGCCCAGGGCACACACGCCGCTGTGGTTCCCCACGCGGGAGTCTCTGTGACAGGCTCCTCGCTGACTGGTGCCGATTCGTCCGTGATCTCAATGGTGGACAGTGGGGCACTTGTATCCCAGCCGGGACCCCAAACGCGAAAGAACGCGTTTGGGAGCCCGATGCCCTCGGCTGGGGAAAAGACACCCCCGGGGGCGGGGGTGCTACACGAGGGAGCACCGGGTGCCGCGAGGACCCCAAGCCCGAAGCGCCGCGCTGACAGGTACAGGCCCGGCATGAGCACGGCGGCCAAGAGAGCCATGCACAAGACTTGATGAGCGCGAGCCGGCCGACGCCGCAGCGCGTAACTGGCCGCCAGACCTGCTGCCAGGCAAGCGGTGCCTTGGATGAGTAGAAGGAGCCACAGGTCGCTCGTGAACAATCCGTGGATCATGGTCTTCTCTCCTTGCGCTTCTCGTCGATCATGACGCGGAGCTCGCCCAGATCCTCATCGCTCAGGTCGCTCTCGCGGATCAAATGCTGGAACATGGCGACGGCGTCGCCTTCGAAGACGCGTTTGAGGAATCCGCGCACGGAGCCCGCCCCCGCCTCGTCGCGGCTCCGTGCGGGCGTATACACATAGCTCTTGCCTTCGGCCCGATGCTCCAGCCAGCCGGCTTTTTCGAGCTTTTGCATGACCGTCAGCACGGTCGTATAAGCCGGTTTCTTCCGGCGGCCCAGCTCCTTGAGGACATCATGCACGCTGGCCTGGCCCAGCCTCCAAACCACTTCCATCACGGCCCGTTGCAACTCTCCCAGGTTATCGAGGGACTGTCTGTCCATACCCACGTTCTCCGGTTCGACCTATCGCGTCACATCTACGATGGGCAATCGTACTATAGACTATAGTAGGTGTCAACAAAGAAATGGCTATGGTCGAAAATTTTTCTAAGGTGGGATTGGGGACACCGTTGCAGGCCGGTCTATTCCGTTACGAACCAGACTTCGACGGGCTCCGTGCGGGCTTCGAAATGCAATTCCGTCTGCGCGGTCACGTGGTCCAGCAGGACCTGCAATTGCCTGGCCCGCTCCTGCTGGTCCGGGATGTCTTGCAGGCGGGATGAACGATAGAGAACGTAGGGGATATCGAAGGATTCACTGGGCTCGGTGCGATCCACAACGGGGATATGGGTATCATCCCCGAGTATGCGCAGGAACTCCTCCACGGAGCGGGCCGTCCCGGCGCCGAGGTGCGGCTCGGTGGCGGCATCCAGCGTATAGACGTGGACGAACTTGGCTTCGCGTGTCGCGGCCATCTGGGTCAGGGGATGGAGCTGGAACCGGCCCGTAGCGACCAGCACCTCCTGTTCCACGGAACGCTTCTCAAAGCGAATCTTGCGTCCCAGCTCGCGCACGACGAGTTCCTCGAGGGCTCGCAATTTGACTTCCTGGGACGCTTTGTCGCGCACGATCCAGTCGCCGGGCGGCAAACGCATGTCCAGCAGCAACCAAGGCGGTCCCTCGTACTCGTAGCCTTGGAGCCGGAGCACCGAGTGGAGAAGGGAGCCCAGAGACTCAAAGCCGGCGCTACTCTCACCCCACAGAGTCAACCGATCGTCGCAGAAGAAGATCAGCTCCCGTCTCTGGTCAAAACTGCTGGGCATGGTGCGGCCGCCCATCGCCTCGCGGTAGTACTCCCCGCGCTCCTCGATGAAAGGCGGGGCGATTCGTTTGAGGACCTCGCCGTCGGCCAGACGATAGACCTCCTCGAAGCGCTGCCGCCAGGTTGCTGAGGCCGATTCCTGGCGCCACCGATCGCCCACTTCAGAAGGGGTAGCGTCCACCCCCTCATGCTTGTCCGCGCCTCCAGGAGATTCCGCCGTGTCGGGGAGCGCCATTTCGATCACGCCGAGATCGACGGTCTTTTGCGCTGCCTCTTTGCTTTCGGGGATCGAGAACTCCCGCTCGGTCTCCGCGATTGTCCTGGTGTTCACCATGAAGCTTCCCGTCGGGCCCTTGACGATGGGACCGAATTGCACCGTCCCCTCGCTTGTCCTGATGCCCGGCGCGGGGCCACCGTTGGGGACGGCTACCATGACAAGGTCGGTGAGCGTCAACTTCAGGCGATAGCGGCCGGGAGGCACGTCCTTGACATAGAAGGCTCCGTTTCTTTCCGGCGTCAAGGTCAACGTGTGGGAGTTCCTATCTCCGAGCCCTTCTGGTATGAACTGGGCCTGGAAGCGCCGCTTGCCGATGAGAATCGTGCTGAGATCCTTGGAGCCGGAGAACCGGATACGCCCCGCGACGACCCCACCGTCCGGGGCGACCGAGACCGCTTGGCCGTTATGCCACTCGTAAGCGTACGTGTGGTCGTTCGGGTCGGAGTTGAACACCACCGTTCCCTCCGGGATTCCGTCCATGACGAACGCGCCAAGTTTCTCGAAGTCGGGCCTCAGATTGATCTGGGAGCGTTTGACGATGATTTTCGAATGGCTTTCCCTGCCACTGAGCCATTTCATGGTCATAGTCTCGCTCTCGGACGTGGCTATGAAATGGCCGTCGATCTTTTCCAGCTTCACACCCGAGATTTCCGTGTGGCATGACGCGGTTGTTCGGTCCTGCCAACCCTCCGGGGCTTCCGTGGAGACCCGTCTGCCATAGAACCAATCGCCGGGTCCTTTATCGATGATCGCACGGCGGATGCGGTAGTCGTGCTCCGGATCGACCCAGAGCTTGTACACGCCGTGGTCGGTTTTGCCCTCGATCACCTGACAGGCAAAGCCGTCCACCTCCTCTGGGTGGTCGTAGAGCACAATGTCGCTGGCGTTCTTCAAGAGGATAGCGACCGGTTTCTCGTCGCCCAGCAGGTATCCGAAGAGCGTACTGCCCGCCACGGAATAGAGAGCCCTTGTTCTGTTGGCTTCATCCTTGGACTGCAGGGATGCCAGGAATACCCCGGCTTGCTGGCGATACAGGTACTGCTCGCCATTAAAGACGCTGCGGTTCACCTGCCCGAGTTGGGATTCGCCATCCCGTACCACGTGCACGGTCATACTGGAATCGAATCTCTTCCCATCCAACCGTTGGTCTATGACGTTGGTCGCATAGCGCTGTGAGTCGGCCGGGGCATCGAGGTTGTATTGGTCGCTCTCCAGGTGCAGAGCGATAGGTAGTACGGCGTGGTCGTGGTACGACATCGCGTCGAGGATCTTGCCCAACTGTCCACTTGGCACCGTGGTTGACGGCTTGACCTCGGTGGGAAGGGGGGATGCCGGTCGCGTCTGCGCGAAAGCGACGCCGACTGCCATACTGCCGGCCAGAACAACGGCGGCCAGACTCCACCATACGCCCGGGTGCGGATTGGCACAGCCGTCTTCGAGAATGCGGCGGACCCGTCCGGCCAGACCCCGGCGGCTGGTGACGACGCCCGGCAGAAGGGCCGCTTGGCCCTGCGGGATCAGGCCGAGCAAGCTGTGCGCATAGCCCGTGGCCCGTTGTCCGGAGGCAATCACCCAATCGTCGCAGGCTTCCTCGCTCAAGGCCGCCAGACGGTGTCTCGCCCACCATAGGAGCGGTTGCCAGGGCAGGATGCAGGTCATCAATTCGGCGAAGAGTCCGCTGATGTGGTCGTGTCGCTTGGCATGGGCCAACTCATGGCAGAGGATGCTCAGCCAATCCAATTGCCCGCAGTCTCGGCGGGGGGCCGCCGGGAGCAGCAGGACCGGACGCCGGCCCCAGCACCAGATGACAGGACTGCGCAGTGCTCGCGCTGGCGCAGGACTGCGACCTCGGCCCGGACGCCGAGCTTGTCTTTCGCGGCCTCGATCAAGTCGAGGATTGGGCGATCTTGGATGACTTGCGACCGCCGGGCCAGTCGCCAGCCAAGCACGAACTGAAGCGCCAAGCGCGCCAGCAAGATCGAACTGACCACAAGCCAGGCCGGTATGATGGCCCGCGCCAATCGAACCTCGTGGCGGCTGGTGCCGGGGGTACTACCGGGATTTCGATAGGGGCCGGTGCGCCGGTTCGCTCGCCGGCTATCGGTCGGTCCGGAATCGCAAAGTCGATTGGTGCGGCAACCGCTTGGCGCTGCGGTATGGCGACTGCCCGCTCCGCCACGAGCAGTCCCCATTGATTCCATTTGACGACCTGACTCAGCGCGGGGATCAGCACGGCCGCGACCAGTGCCAAGAGCAGGACTTGATGGGCACGAACCGCGTGTCGCCGCAGCAGGAAACTGCCTCCGAGCCCCGCGGTCAGACAAAGCGTGCTCTGCCACGCAAGCGGCCAGAGCCACGGATGGTGTGCAAAGATCTCGCTCATCATGGTTTGCTCTCCAACTTCTCTTTCTCCTCGAGGGCTCGCTTTAACTCTGCCAGTTCGTCGGCGCTCAGATCGCTCTCGCGGATCAGGTGCTGAAACAGGGCGACGGCATCGCCCGCAAAGACCCGTTGCAGAAAGCGGCGGACTGACCCCGCCCCGGCCTCCTCGCGCGTCCGGGTTGCCGTATACACGTAGCTGCGACCCGCGGCCCGATGCGCCAGACCAGCCGGCCTTTTCGAGCTTCTGCATCGCCGAGAGCACGGTCGTGTAGGCCAGTTTCTTCTTCTTGCGATTGAGCCGCTCCCGCACCTGGTGCACGCCGGCCTCGCCCATCTCCCAGACCGTCTCCAGGACCGTCCGTTGCAGTTCCCCCAGGTTGTCCCACGCCTTGCGTTCCATGCCCGATACCTCCAGCTTCAGCGCGATTCATTGTTACTCCGATGCAAAGTACTCCGCTACGGAGTAATTGTCAACAGAAAAAATGGTTCCTCGGAAGATATTGTCGATGATGGACGGCGGTTGCGGGGCCGAGAGGGATAACTCTGTAGTCCCGCCTTTAGGCGGATTGACAGTATGAACCTCCTTCGCTCCACGTTTGCAGGGTTTCGAGCCGGCTACGCCGGAAGACTCTCCCACCCGCCTGAAGGCGGAACTCCCAACGGAGACACGAGTCGCGCAACCGCAACCGCCGCACGCGCCTAACAAAGAACGGGCCCGGCATTTGTCGGAGGCCGGGCCCGGGGTACGCTTGGGAAAGAGCGAAGGGGGTTACTCCTGCTTCTTCATAGGCAGCACCCAGATGTCGAAGCCTCCTCGACCGCCGGAGCGGTCGGAAACGAAATAGAGCCAGGAGCCATCCGCGGAGAGGCTCGGATCGGTGTCGGTGCCGGTGGTGTTGAAAGGCACTCCGAGATGGATGGGCTGCTGCCAGTCAGCGTTCGGGTCAGCCCGCCTCGTGACCCACAGGTCCCTTCCTGCCAGGAAGCTATCATAGTAGAGGGTCAGACCATCGCTGGAAATGTCCGGGGAGCCCTCATCGCCGTCGGCGTTGACATTCGGTCCCAGATTCACAGGGCTGCTGTATATCTTCTCGGCACTGAACGACCCTCCCTCTCCGCTGGTCTTGATCCAGAAGCCGTCCACGATTTTCAGCACCCCCTCCTCCTCTATCAAAGTGCCGTCCCAATACTGAATGCCATATTTCCCATCCCGGGTGAAGCTGATATGGTTGTTCGAGAGGGCGATATCCACCATTTTGTCGCCGTAGGTCCCTTCATAGACGTCATTGAGTGTGCCCGCGTACGAATTGGCGTCCTTGGCGATGGCGAAGTCTCCAAACCAGGGATCCTGTGTCCAGGTCCATTGGCCTTCCAAGTCGCTAAGCTGATAGGAGTGGTCCGGCCCGGACGGCGTCTGGGCCGCACCGCGCCACCACGAACACCAAAAGTCCGACCGCCAGTCCCCACGCCCAACACTTCGGCACAGAGCCATTCGCCTTCATGTGACCGACCCTCCAAATCAATATGTTGAGATTGTCCCTGTATCTCCGCAAGCAGTGTCTCCTAGCCTGCTTATATGCCAAGGATACCACGGGACAGAGGTGGGGTCAAGAGGAAAAAGGACAAGACAGGGCGACTAAAGTGGTCAGGGGAACTAATGCGCAACAGAACGGGCTCCCCACCGTGGCTGGTGGGGAGCCCGTCAGGGATTTCGAAAAGAGGCTGGCTACTCTTCCTCTTCCTCCTTCTTCTTGCCGTAGACGGCGACGATCTGCTGCTGGACGTTCGGGGGCACGGGCTCGTAGTGGCTCAGGGTCATGGAGTAGCTGCCGCGGCCGCCGGTGACGCTCTTGAGCTGGCTGGTGTACTGCGAGACTTCCGCCAGCGGGACCTGGGCCTTGATGATGATGAAGTTGCCGGGCAGCATGTCCTGGCCGACGACCCGGCCGCGCTTGGAGGACAGGTCGCCCGCGATGTCGCCGACGTTCTCGGCGGGGATCGTGATCTCGATATTCACGATGGGCTCCAGCAGCACGGGCTTGGCCTTCTTCACCGCGTCGATGAACGCGCCCTTGCCGGCGGTCCGGAAGGCGACTTCCTTCGAGTCCACGGGGTGATACTTGCCGTCGGTGACCGAGACCTTGACGTCCTGCATCGGGAAGCCCGCGATGGGGCCGCTCTGCATGACGTCGTTGATGCCCTTGAAGACGGCCGGCTCGTACTGGCCGGGGATGGTGCCGCCGTAGATATCCCAACTGAATTGCAGGGGCGGCTGGCTGCCGCGTTCGGCGGGCTCGACGTTCAGGTACACCTCGCCGAACTGGCCGGCGCCGCCGGTCTGCTTCTTGTGGCGATAGTGGCCTTCCGCCTTGACCGTGATCGTTTCCTTGTACGGAATCTTCGGCTCTTTCGTGTTCACGGACAGCTTGAAGCGGTTCTGCATCTTCTCGATCATGACCCGCAGGTGCAGATCGCCGAGGCCCTGGGCCACCAATTCCTTGGTCTGGGTGTCGCGGGTGGTGTGGAAGCAGGGGTCCTCTTCGCGGAGCCGGTCGAGGGCGCCGCCGATCTTCTGCTCATCGCCGCGGGTGGCCGGCTCCAGCGCCAGGGCGAACATCGGCTCGGGCAGCGTGGGCATCACAAACTTGCCGGAGACCCGGCCGTCGTGCACGAGGTCGCCGATCCGGAGCTCTTCGACCTTGGCCAGGGTAACGATATCGCCGGCGATGCCGACGTCGATTTCCTGGATCTCGCCGCCCTGGGGCCTGCAGAATGTGCCCCGGCCGGACGCCCTTCTTCTCATCGTTGCGTATCAGGTTGGTATCGGACTTGAGCGTGCCGCTGAAGACGCGGATGCTCGAGTATTTCATGTTGGAGCGCGGGTCGAACGCGACGCGGAAGACCAGGCCCGCCAGCGGTCCGCTGGGATCGGCCTTCAGCTCGGTCACTTTTTCGCCGTCCACGAGCTTGGTCGGCTCGGCCTCGACGGGCGACGGCGTGTATTTGACGATCAGGTTGAGCAGCTCTTTGATGCCGATTTCCCGCCGGGCGTCCGTGAAAACGATCGGGATGAGCGTGCCGGCCTTGAGGGCCTTGACGAACACCGCCGTGATCTGCTCCGGCTTGATCTCCTCGCCGCCGAGGTAGCGCTCCATCAGGGCGTCGTCCGCCTCGATCACGCTCTCGATCAGTTGCGTGTGGGCCTCCGCCACGTCCATGACGGGCGAGCTGCCGGCGCCGTTTTCAATACAGTCGATGACGGAATTCTTGTCCGTGGCGGGCAGATTGGCGCAGCGGCATTGCGAGCCGAAGGTCTCCTGGATGGCCGCTATCAGCTCTGGGAATTCGACATTCTCGGCATCGATCTTGTTGACCACGATCAGCCGCGGCTTGTTCGCCTCGGTGGTGAGGTGGAAGAACTTGCGGCGTGTTGGTTTCGATGCCGGAGGCGGCCCCGATGACGAGGAGCGCGGTCTCCGCCGCCGGGATGGAAACGATGGCCGGACCGATGAAATCGGGATAGCCGGGCGTATCGATCACGTTGATCTGCTTGCCGTTATGCTGCGTATGAACGACCGACGTGAGAATGGAGTGCTGATGCTCCTTCTCTTCGTCGTAGTAGTCGCTGACCGTCGTCTTGTCGTCGACGCTCCCCAGCCGGTTGATGGCGCCGGTCGTGTGCAGGATCGCCTCGGTGATCGAGGTCTTGCCGCTGCCGCCATGTCCTAAGAAAATCACGTTTCGAATGTCGCCCGTTGCGGTCACTGGTATACCTCCAACAACGTTTCCACGGATTCACAGAGCTTCAAAAACTCCCTATGTTACTACGCCGCAAGAGGTTCACTCAAGAGCTTTTTTTGTGAATTTGGCGGTGTCCAGGCGTGCCCAAGGCGAGGCATCGCGTTGGGGGGCCTCACCCGCAGCTTGGCGATGGCTCCAGGCACGTGCAGGCCAAACCACCGCCAAGGCCTTCGGCCTTGACGCTGCCACGGAAAGAAAAGCGCTTCTGATCGTGCGATTTTGCGAATTCTTGGCCACAGTGTACCACAATTCGTCCCATTTCGTTTTATTGGACGGCGCTCGGCTCTCGCGGCGGCGGGACTATATATAGTGGCCCGGCGCACCCGCCGGTATTGTATGTGGTGTGTCCATTTATGGGGCGTTGGGCCGGCAGGTAGGAGGTGACTAAAGGAAGCCCCCCGGGGGAGCCGATATGCGTCACGTCGTTGGGAAAGCAAATCTGATTCGTGAAGGGGTGTTGAAGTATGGACAAGAAAGAGCTGATCGAAGGCATCCGGGAGATCAATCAAAGCGCCACGCCGGAATTCCTCGCCTCGTTCTCCACGGAGGAACTGCGGGCGTACCTGGATCATCTGATGGAGGCGGATGTCGAGGAGGAGGCAGCAGTCGCGGATTGACCGCGGCGTGCTCGACTCTCGCGTGCCCGGCCGCGATGGCCGGCCGGGGACATGCCTCAGGAGGGACCTGCCCACCGGCGATACTCTCCGTCAATTGTCTGGAACCTGGGGACCCGTCACGCTCTTGCTGATGTCACTGAGCCCCTTTCTTCCCTTACCACCCCGCTGCGGCCTTTGCCTTTTGCATCGGAGCCGAGGCAGGGCGCGGACTTTCCCGCCGAGGCCCGGAGCCGGCTTGAGCCCCGGCGGACTCGTTCGCCGCGGTCGTCGGGGCGGCCACGCTGAACGCAATCGGCTGCGGCGCGTCTTCGGCGGTCGCGGGCGCCGAGACCTGCACGACGTTGTTGCGTTTGAACTCCAGCAGCACGGGCGTCAGGTTCGTCGGGACCGGAAACCCCAGGTCCAGGGAGATGGGGTCGCCCTGGGCCTTGGAGATGTCGATGATCTCGTCGAGGCTCTTGCGTTCGAGGGTCCCGCCGGAGCCGACGTAACCCAGGGGGTACACGGCCTGGCCCTGGCCCGCCAGCGGATTGGCCGGCGCTGCCCTTGAGGCCGCAGACCAAACGCATCTGGGACAGCGTGAACTTCGCCGCATCCTTCAAGGCGGCTTTCTTGATCCCGACGCGCACGAGCATCAAGCTCGTGCCGGCCGGTCCCGTCAGCGGCTTGCCTTCGGAATCCCGCAGGCTGTCCGGGGCATTCCAGACCCCGGCCTTGCGGGGCACTTCGAGCGCCGGCATCGTGCTCGTCATCAGCGGCACGTCCTTGCCCTTTTGGCGATTTAGATAAAGCTGATCCAGATATCCCGCATGGTACATGGCGAAGCTCTTGGGCTCCCGCAGGGGGCAGAAGCTGCCTTTGCTGACCGTGCTGAACAGGCCCGTGACGAAGCCATCGGGGCTCAGCAGCGCTTTTTTCGGACTGGCGGGATTGGGATTGCGGGCCTCAAAACGCGGATAAGGATAGGCGCTGGGCAGGGGGGCCATCGCCGCGGCGACGAGCAGATAGCCCGTGGCCAGATAGCCGAGGACGACGCCGGCCAGGGGCCGCCCGATGCGCTCCGGCATCACCCCCAGGTCGATCTTTTCTTTGGAGATCTGCAGCTCGACCGCCTGCAGGATCGCAAACACGAGGATCAGAAGAAGCAGAAAGCAGGCCATCGGCGCCCAGGGGGCCATCCCCGGCGCGTAGTCGACCAGGTATTTCGCCGCGATCTCGAAGAAGCCAAAGGCGACAAAGCCGGCCACGAGAGCGTTGAAGATCATGCCGATCCCTTGCGCCAGGGTTCCTTTGAGGTAGAGGCCCACCGCACATCCGGCCATGATCGCGAGCATTGCCAAACTGATCATTTCACGTTCTCCAAACGGCTTGGAATATTGGAATGATGGAATGACTCGGGATGATGGAATGTTGGGTCTGTCGTGTATCATTCCCATTATTCCATTGTTCCAGTATTCCATCATTCCAGTGTCTCTCTTACTGCGAGGCGGGCGCGCCTTGCTTTTTGCCGGAGGCCAGGACCCGGAGGACCTCATTGATCGCCGTGGTGCCGGCGATGGTCTTACGGATCGCCTGCTCCTGCAGGTAGAGCATCTTGGCCCGCCGGAACTGCATGCCGAGCTCCGGCAACTGCTTGACGGTCCGGACGGCTTTCCGCAGCTCGTCGTCGAGGAAGATCGTCTCGAAGACGCCGGTCCGGCCGACGAACCCCGTCCCCTGGCAGGTCTCGCAGGTGGAGGGCTTGCCGCGTTTGTCGTAGACCTCCTTGCCCGGCCGGTAGAGGACTTTGGCCTTGTCGGCCGGCAGGTTGAACTTCTTGCAGGATCTCTTTGTTCGGGGCGTACCCCTGCTTGCACGTCTCGACAGAGCTTGCGGAACAGCCTTTGGTTGCTGATCCCCAGGAGGGTCTCCGACACGAGCTTGCGGTCCTCCACCAGCTTGAGCCATTTGGCCAGCGCCTGCAGGACGCTGTCGGCTTCCATGACGACGTAGACGATCTTGCCGTCGTTCGCGGCCGCACTGGCCACCTTGGCCGTCTCGGCGTCTTCGCACTCGCCGATCCCGACGACGTTCGGCCCCATGCGGACGATGGTTTGCAGCCGCTTGGCGTAGGTGGTGGTGCCCGTGTCGGTCAAGGCTGTAGACCGTCTGGGTCACGTTCAACAGCGGCGCCGAGGGTTGCTTCTCGATCGTGTTGATGCTGTTGAGGAAGGCGTCGTGGTTGCGCACCAAGGCGTACATGGTCGTCGTCGCGCCGCTCTTCCTGGGTCCGGTGACGAGGAACAGCCCCTGCTCGATGTGCCGGAACTTCTCCATCTGCTCGACCTGATCCGGCGTCAACCCGAGTTCGGCGATCTTCAGGGCGCTTTCCTTCGTGACGGGGTGAGCCGCACCTGCTCGCCGGCGGTCGAGCCGGCCGTGGCGACTTCCCAATCCGTGTTCTCCTTGTTCTGGCGGGAGCGGAACTTGCCTTTCTGCGGCTTGCGCTTCTCCTTGGAATCGAGGCCGGCCACCTCTTTGAGGAAGTGCAGCAGGTACTCCATCTGGTCCCGCGCCAAGGCCGGCTGGGGCGTGGCCGCGCCGTCGATGCTGTACGTCACGTCATAGGTGTCGCCCTTGGGAGTGAAGGTGACCGTGCTGGCCCGGCGCCACGCGGCGTCGGTGACGACGTCGTAGGCGGTCCGAAAGCCGAAGAACGTCGGCGTGCGCGGCTCCGGCTTCGGGACCTCGTTGTTCCGAGCCGTGATGAACATGAAGTCCTCCATCGCCTCCAGCTTATCCGACCGGGCGACGAGACTCTTGAGGTGATCGACGCGTCAGGATGCGGTCGAAGTCCAGCACCCGCGTGTTGCGGTGCTTCACGTAGACCAGCGCGACGCCGCCCAGGGCCGCCAGGTAGGCCAGCAATCCGGCGATGAAGATGGGAATCAGCCACCAGACCAGGATGCCCACCGCCCCCGCGCCCAGCGCGACCCCGATCCACAGGGGCACGTTCGTGTCCACCGCCTTGGCATCTTTGTGGGCCCAGCCGACGAACAACCGCCACAGGAGAAACAGGCCGAGAAAAACCGCCAGCTTCACGATGGAAATATAGCCGCCGTACTCGACAGCCATCAGCAGCGACTGCGTCATTCAATACTCCGAGGAAAAATGGAATATTGGAATACTGGAATATTGGAATACTGGGGAGCACGCCCGCTCGTTCCCATGCATTCCACCATTCCATTATTCCATCATTCCAGCCTGTCATAGAATTCCTTCGGCGGTCGTCCGAATGCCCTTGAGGGCCATCTTCAATTCGTCGATGTTCGGCGCGTACTTGTAGGCGTCCTTCGGGTCGATCCAGCCCTCCTGCACCATCTTCACCAGGTTGTCCGTCAGGTCCAGCATCCCTTCCCGCTGGGAGCCTCGAATGACGCTGGGCAGGTCCGCCTCGCGTCCTTCGGCGATCAGCTTGTGCACGGAGGGGTTGGCCAGCAGCACCTCCACCGCCGGCATGCGGTCCACCTCCTCGCGAATCGAGGGCAGCAGGACCTGGCTGATGATGGCACGGATGGAAATCGCCAGCGCCTGGCGGACCAACTCCCGCTCGTTCACCGGGAACAGGTCCAGCAGCCGGTGTACGGCCTGCGAGGCATTGGCCGAGTGCAACGTTCCCAGCACCAGGTGCCCCGTCTCGGCGGCCCGCATCCCGGCCGTCACGGTCTGGGAATCCCGCATCTCGCCGACGAAGACCACGTCCGGGTCCTGCCGCATCAGATAGACCAGCGCGTCTTCGAAGCTCGCCACGTCGATGCCGATCTCTCTCTGCGAGACGATGGCTTTGCTGTCGGTGTACAAGTACTCGATGGGGTCTTCGATGGTCACGATGTGGCACGACCGCGTCCGGGCGATGTAGTCGATCATCGAGGCGATGGTCGTCGTCTTGCCGCAGCCGGTCGGGCCGACGACCAGCACCAGCCCCTGTCGGGATTGCGCGATGGTCTCCAAAATCGGCGGCAGGTGCAAGGCCTCGAACGACGGCACGTGGGCGCTCACCCGCCGGGCCGCCAGGCTGATCATGCCCCGCTGGCGAAAGACGTTGATGCGGAACCGGTTCTCCCGGCCCACTTCGTGGGCGAAGTCCAGCGTCCCGTGCTTGAGGAAGGCCTCTTTCTGGGCCGGACTCAAGATCTCGAAGACGAGCTCCTCCATGCGTTCGGCGGTCAGGATTTCGCCCGTGGTGTTCTTCAACTCGCCCTGCAAGCGCAGCTTGGGCGGCTGGCCCACCTTCAGGTGCAGATCGTTCGCGTGGGTCTTGATCGCGGCTTTGAAGTACTTGTGTAGTTGGGGCTCTTTCTCAAGCGTCTGATGCGCGTCCAGCGGCTGTTCAGGGCTCATACGCCTGCGAACTCCGATCTGGGCTCCCCCACGCGTCGGGGCGCGTCGGAGTCCCTTTCGTATCTCGAATCCCATCCGCCGTATCCCGCCCGAGACACGAGATTCGAGATACGCACTACTCTAACACTTGCAGGAACCAACTCTTATAGTAACATGTTATCAGACGGTCGGGCGTTTGTCAAGGGCACGGTAGCAGGACTTGAACGTGGAGACTGGAATTGGGGGACGGGGGACCTGATTCCGGCATTCATCATCTGGAATCTTGAATAGGTGATGCTGGGCAGCTTGTTCTACAATCTGGGCCGGATGATGGGGCCGAAGGTGCGGAAGGCCCAATGGATGTGGGCCTCGTTCACGGGCACCGAGGCGGAGGCGCTGCGCCTGGAGCACGCCGTCGGGGTGGATTTGGCCGAGGAGGCCGGCAAGCAGCTTACGCTGGACCTCGACCCGCGGACCCGGCAGGTCCTCGACGAGATCGGCCGGAGCTTGGCGGCCCGCGTCGGCGAACCAGCGGCGTTCCTTTCATTTCGACGCCTTCGCGGCGGGCGAGCCGAACGCCTTCGCTTTGCCCGGAGGCTTCATCTTCGTCAGCCGCTCGATCCTCGATCTGTGCCAATGGGACCCGAGCGAGATCGCTTTCATCCTCGGGCACGAGATGGGCCACGTCATTCGGGGCCACGCCATCGACCGGATCGTCGCCAATACGGCGGTAGCTGCCGCCTCCCGCGCGGCGCCGCTCCGGGGCGTCCTCGGCGGCTGGCTCAAGACCGTGGGTCTCCAGTACCTCCAGACCGCTTATTCGCGGGACCAGGAACTGGAGGCGGACCGGCTGGGCGTCCGCTTGGCCCAGGCGGCCGGCTTCGAGCCTTCCGGCGCCGTCCGGCTGCTCTCCCGGCTGGCCGACCTGAAGCGCTCCACCGAGCCGTCGAGTTTGGGCGAGTATTTCTCCACGCACCCCGCCGCCGAAATTCGCATCCAGAATATCCGCCGGTTCCTGGAGCAGCGGGCGGGATAATACGGATTCAGATTAGTTTGTCCGGACGACAATCGAATCGAATTGGTAATCTCGGCTGACGCTGGAGATCATGGAGGTAACTTCGAAACGCCTGGGCGAGACGATTTGATAGGTCTCCGTGCCAAAGGGGCACTGGAATTGCCGCAGGGGCGCACCAAGTCGGCCTGCGTGACTGCTTTCCTGGGGCTCGGCGCGGAAACCCGCACGGCGGGACAGGAGTGATCGACGCCCGGCCCTAATGTCACGACGAACGTGAAGGTGATCGTTTCCGGGACGCCCTCCGGCTTGGTGCGATAGCCCTGCCCGAAATAGATCATGTCCCCGAGGGCCCAGGAGGGTTTGGGGGTCGGCGTGGTTGTGTCCACGGTCCCACACTGCCCACCCGCCTGGATCTGCACGCCCGGCTCCCAGGGGGACGTGACGCTGACGGTGCATAACTGTCGGTCCGAGGTCAGCTTGGTCCATGTGCGTTCGACCGCAATGTCGCTGGTGCAGGGGGCCGACAGGGAAGTCGCGGTGAAGCCGCCCCCGCTCAGAATGCCGGTGTGCAGTTGATCGCTGCGGATGACGCCGGTCCAATTGAAAAGGGTGCTGCCGTCGGGCTGGTCCTGCCGTGTCACGGGGCCGATTGCATCGGAGATCTTGTCCCAACTGACCAGAAGATTCGGGTCGCGCGGGAAGGGATACTGCGGCCCCTGGACCTTGTCGAACTTCTGCCGCGTGGTGATGCTGACCTGGCAGGGGAAGGGTTGCTTGGCGGGGGCGAACGAGTTGAGTGTCAGGGACTTGGCGAATTGGGCCGTAATGAGATCGCCCAGCGCGATGCTCTGCTGGCCGGTTTGGAAGCTGCCGCTCTCCGTGTACGTCAGGGTGATCTGGTGCGGCACGCCGTCATACTTGAGATAAAGCCCAGCGATTCGGGCCCAATCCGAATCGCCGTAGTCGTGGATCACCTTCTGGAGGAGGTCCGTCAGCTCGCCATCGTCCAGAACTTCGCTGGCGTCGGCGATGAGGAACCACTCCCGGGCTGCCGTGGACTGGTCCGCGCGGGCCTGGATCGCTTGGCGGAAAAGACCCGCCGCAGCGGCAAATCGGCTCGACGGAATCTTGCCGAAGAGCCGATAGCGATAGAGATCGCTCGTCTCCTGGAAGGCGTCGGTCAGCCACGGCGATTGCGGGTAATTCTGGAGGAACGTTTCGTATTGCTGGAAAGCCTTGTCGTCATCCTGGAGCCGCCAGTTGTAGATGCGCCAATGGAAAGGAGGGCTTCGGCCTGCTCGTTCCGGGAGGGCGACCGGCCCGTCATGATGTTCCGATAGCCGGTGATGGCGGCGGCGAAATCGCCGTTGGCCAAGCTGCTCTCGATGGGGGACAAAGGCCCTACCGCCGGCCACGAGGCTGCCATCATAGCGGCGGACGTCAATGCCGTTGTCGGCTGTTGCCAAAGATGACTTCCAGCCGCCCATCCAGGTCGATGTCGGCCAGGGCCGGCGTGCAGAACGGATCCGCCGGTTGCGGCCAGCCTTTCATCGGTGTTCCATCGTGTCGCCAAGCATGGCCGGCACAGACGACTTCCAGGTAACCGTCACCATCGAGGTCACCCACAGCCGGGCTGCTCGTGATGCCCGGTTGCATCTTCTGTGGCCATCCCTCCAACAGGCGGCCGTCGCACGCCACGCATAGACATACCCGGCGAGAGACCCCACGATGATCTCCAACCGGCCATCACTTACGGAAGTTCCTTATTGTGCTGTCACCAGATCCCCGTATAATACCAGCCCCTAAGTCACCGGTGGATGGTCCGCCGGACTGACGGTTGGGCGGCGAGGTTCCGGTGGGATTCGAGGAGACAGGGAGGAATCATGCAATACTTGAATCATGACGTCATGGATCAAGCGTCGGGAGAGGCGTTCCAGAAGCAACAGCCTTACCCCTGGGTTGCCCTGCAAAACACGCTGACGCCGGAAGGGATCGAACAACTCCGGGCGAACATGCCTGACATCGCGGAGTTTCGGCGCATGGTCGGTGTCAGACGCAGTTACGGCCAAGCGCCTCATGATCGATCGATCCTGCACTACTTGCCGGGGATGACGTTGGCGCAGCCCTGGAAGGATTTTATCGCCGAGCTCAACGAACCGTACTACCTGTCCTTTCTGCATCGGATGCTGGGTGTCCCGGCCGGGAAACGAGCTCATTCTGAGCATGGAGTGGTACTACGCCTGGCAAGGCTGCGCGGTCTCGCCCCATTGTGACGCCCGCCGCAAGCTGGCCACCCACATCTTCTATTTCAGCAGCGAGCAGGACTGGCAGGCCGAGTGGGGAGGCCGCATTCTCATTCTCGACGACCAGCGGCGGTTCAAGGCCCATTCGGGACCGAAGCTCGATCAATTCAAGGTCGCGCAAGAGCTGGAGGCCCGCGGCAACGCCAGCCTGCTGTTCCAGCGGACCGAACACTCGTGGCACGCCGTGCGCCCTCTGGAATCGCCCACGCCCGACATTCTGCGCAAGCTCTTCATCGTCACCGTCAACATCCCCACGTTCCAAGTCTGGTGGCGGCGTGTCCGCGGCAAGGACCCCGACGGCTATCGCATCAACCAGCCTGTGACCGCCTGAAGCCGCCTGACGTGCAGGCGTACCGGTGAAAGTCGCGATACGACTTGCGGCATCGCCTTGCATCCGAGGAGCGAGGATCTGGGCGGGCGATGGGAACATTGCCGGCTCCGGCCGTTGGCGAGATGCGCTTGCTCAGCGCAAACGTCGTCGGCCCTGCGAAACTTCAGCCCATGCGGTCCTGTCTTCACACTTCAAACTTGGGACTTCGAGCTAGCTCACGCGTAGGCCCGCTCATAGATTGCCGTGGCGTCATCGACGCGTCAGCTTCACGGGCGTGATCGCGAAGAGCTTGCCCATCGTGTGGAAGGCGTTCTCCGCCAGCCGCCGCAGGTCGGTGCGCTGGATGCCGAAGTCGCTGAGTTTGTGCTGGTCGAGGCCGACATTCTTGATGAGCTTCTTGAGGCCCGTGATGAACGCCAGCGCCTGGTCCTTCTCGGACAGACCCTCGATCCGCTCGCCCATCGCTCGCGCGAGGTCGGGGAACCGGGCAGGGTTTCGCTCGGCCAGGTAGCTGAAGTAGGCGACCGACAGCATGGTCAGTCCGGCACCGTGCGGGACCTCCGGGAAACACGCGCTGACCGCGTGCTCCATCGAGTGGTGCGAGATGCAGCAGGAGAGGGACTCGCAGATGCCCGCCTCCGTATTGGCCCAGGCGAGCTTGGTGCGGGCTTCCACGGTTGCCGCCATCCTGGACGGCCACGCGGCAGGTACTTTGTGATCAGGCCGACCGCTTCCAGGGCCAGATGGTCGCTGGTCGGCTGGTTTATCGTGGCCAGATACGTCTCGACCGAATGGAAGAAGGCGTCCATGCCGGTATAGGCCGTCTGTTGGGGCGGCACGCTCAGCATCAGCTCGGGATCGACGATGGACAGCGTCGGGAAAGTGAATCGGTTCCCGAAACCGATCTTCTCGTGCGTGTCCGGCTTGGTGATGACGGTCCAAGGGTCGGCTTCCGTGCCGGTGCCGGCGGTGGTCGGGATGGCGACGATGGGCAGGGCACCCTTGGTGGGCGTCTTGCCGCCGCCGCTGCCGGCGAGGATGTAGTCCCAGTACCGGCCGGGGTTCTTCGCCATCACGGCGATGCTCTTGGCCGAGTCGATCGTGCTGCCGCCGCCCAGGCCCAGGACGAAGTCACACCGGTTCTTTCGGGCGACGTCGGCTCCTTCCTCCACGTGCTCGACCAGCGGGTTCGGCTGGATCTTGTCGTACACGACCGCCTCGGCCCCATTATCCTTGAGATACCCGAGGACTCGATCCAGATAGCCCTGCCGGCGCATAGCCCCGGAGGCCCCGATGACGACCAGGGCCTTGCGGCCCGGCAGAAACGGCGTTGTGCTCAGCTCCTTGAGCCGGCCGCACCCGAACAGAATCCGCGTTGGCATGTAGTAAGAGAATTCCAAGTTCATTTCTGCTCCTTCATCCAGGAAATGTCACCTTGTTCATTTGCCCGCTATCTTAGTGCGATTTCGGAAGCGTTAGAAAAAAGCGAGGTTTGCCGAGCAAGTCTCAATCGCAATGAGAGGAGATGTCACGTGCCGCCGTGACCATGCTCTCCCAAGACAAGCCTGATGGTTTGGGGTGCGCAGCTGCTCTCGGCTTTGCGTAAGAAACATGGCTGAATCGTCGAGAGAGACATGCGCCACGAGGCGTAGGCATGGCACCCTGGATGCAGGTGGATCCGTTTCTCCTACCGCGGCCGCCTTGCGACTGCGCAATGACGTACCGAAGGTCGTTCCCGGTCGTGAGGCTCTGACTGGCCGGGCGGGCTCGGCCGTCATGTCGCTGCCGCCGCCGAGGACGGCGTAGAGCCGCACCTGATTGGCGAGCTTCGCCAAGTGGAGCCCGACCAAGCCCTGCTGGGCCGCATAGAGGGACCGCTGCGCGTCCAAGACGCTCAGGTAGTTGTCGATGCCCTTATCATACCGGATGTTGGACAAGCGGTAGGTCTCCGCCACGGCGTGGACCAGGGATTGCTGCGCCGCGACCTGCTGATCCACCGTGCCTTGGACGGCCAGGGCGTCGGCCACCTCCCGGAACGCACGTCTGAATGGCCCGCTCGTATTCGGTCACCGCGATTTCCCGCTGCACTTTCGTGATCTTCAGCCCGGACCACGTGCGGGGATCGAAGATCGGCAGCGTCACTTGCGGCGCGAAGGTCCAGGTGCCCGAGCCGGCATTGAACAAGTCCGGAAAACTCGCTGCTGGCGACGCCGGCCGTGCCGGTCAGGGTGATGCGTGGGAAGAAGGCGGCCCGGGCTGCCCCGATGTCGGCTTCGGCCGCTTTCAGCAGGCTCCTCGGCCTGGAGCACGTCCGGCCGGCGCAGCAAGCACCTCGGACGACACGCCGGCGGAGATCTCCTTCGGCGGAGTCGATATTGCTCAAGTCCGCCGGCGAGCAGCTCGGCCGGTGTCGTGGACGCCGAGCAGAAGCGTCAGGGCATTCTCGATCTTGCGCCACCTGTTGGGTGAAGCGGACAACCTCCCCGCGTGCGGCATCCACCTGCGTCTGGGCGCGGTACACGTCCAGCTCGGGCGACAGACCGCGGTCGTAGCGCCGGCTGGATCAGATCGTATGGCGTCCTGCTGCGTCTGGCCAGCGTGGTCTGGGCCAGGGCCAGGCTCTCGCGGTCCGCGGCCAGGGCCAGATACGCGTTGGCTACGGAGGACACCAACAGGATCTGGGCACTGCGGCGGGCCTGCTCCGTGGCGAAGTACTCCTGCAAGGCCTCCTCGTTGAGGCTGCGGATGCGTCCGAAGAAGTCGGGCTCCCAGGCCAAGACGCCCAGATGGGCGTGGTACTGCTCGAACGTCCCGGCTTGGCCCGTCAGCGACAGGTCGGCGGGGACCCGTTGCAGGTTGCCGCTGGCCGTGGCCGTGACGGTGGGCAGCAGCTCGGCTCGTTGGATGCCGTACAAAGCCTCGGGCCCGTTCGACGTTCAACGCCGCCACCCGCAGGTCGCGGTTGTTCGTCAGGGCCGTCGCGATGAGCTTCTGCAGCTTCTCGTCGGAGAAGAATTCCTGCCATTTCAGGTCCGGAGCTTGCGGACGCGGTGGTCGCCGGCCGGGCCGGCGCATAGGCCGGACCGCTCGGCCACTCGGCCGGCGACCGGTGCTTCCGGCCGGGTGTATTTCGGCGTGAAGTTGCAGCCGGACAGCACTATGGCCATCCCCAGGGCCAGAGCCGGGCGACGCCAGTGTCTCGTCATGCCATCGAAACCAGTACTCTCGTTCATCTTATCGATTCCCAGAGGGATGTGGCTCGGCGCTTGGAGCCGCGGGTTGCAGGTGTCGTTTGCCGAGGGTCTTCTGGATCATCACGTAGAAGAGCGGGGCAAAGATCGTCACCAGGAAGGTGGAGGTCACAACGCCGCCCAGCACGGCGGTGCCGATGGCCTTTTGGGCCCCGGCGCCGGCCCCGTTGGCAAACGTCAGCGGCAGCACGCCGAAGCCGAAGGCCAGCGAGGTCATGACGATGGGCCGCAGCCGCAGTTTGGCTCCTTCCAGCGTCGCCTCGACCAGCCCCATCCCCTGCTCCACGCGGGCCTTGGCGAACTGGACGATCAGGATCGCGTTTTTGGTGGTCAAACCCAGAGTGGTCAGCAGTCCGATCTGGAAATACACGTCGTTCGGGAAATGCCGGAGCGTCGAGCCGATCACGCCGCCGATAATCCCGAGAGGCAGTGTCAGCAGGATCGCCAGGGGGATGGGCCAGCTCTCGTATAGGGCCGCCAGGCACAGGAAGATCACCAGGACGGAGAAGGCGTACAGCGGGGCGGTCTGCGTACCGGCCTGCCGCTCCTGGTAGGACAGCCCGGTCCAGTCATAGCCGATGCCCTGCGGCAGCTTCTTCTGACGAAATCTTCCATTGCCTTCATGGCCTCGCCGGAGCTGCGACCCGGCGCCGCCTCGCCCTGGATTTCGAGCGACGGAAAGCCGTTGAACCGCTCCAGCTTGGGCGAGCCGCTGGTCCAGTGCCCGGACGCAAAGGAGGAGAAGGGAACCATCTTGCCCGCACTATTGCGCACGTACAGCTTTTCCAGGTCGCTGGGCAACATGCGGTAGGGGGCGTCGGCCTGGACATACACTCGCTTGACCCGTCCGCCCTGGATGAAGTCGTTGACGTAGGCGCTGCCGAAGGCGGCGGAGATGGTGGTGTGAATCGCGGTGATCGGCACCCCCAAAGCGCCGGCCTTGTCCCAATCGACGTCGACGCGATACTCCGGCACGTCTTCGAAGCCGTTGGGCCGGACGCGGGTCAGAACCGGGTTCTTCCCGGCCGCGTCCTGCGCCGCCATGCCGAGGAGTTGGTTGCGGGCCGCCATCAGGGCATCGTGGCCCAAACCGCTGCGGTCGAGCAACTCAAAATCGAACCCCTTGGCCGTGCCCAACTCGATGATGGCCGGCGGCGGAAAGGCGAAGACCATCGCATTGCGGATCTGGGAGAACTCCATCATGGCCCGGCCCGCGACCGCCCACACCTTCAAGTCCGGCCGCTCCCGGAGCTTCCAGTCCTTGAGCATGACGAACGCCATGCCGGTGTTCTGTCCGCGGCCGGCGAAGGCCGATGCCGGAGATCGTCATGCACGACCGCACGGCCTCTTGCTCGTCCACGAGGAAATAGTCCCTGATCTGCCGCATGATCGCGTCGGTCTGCTCCAGGGTCGAGTTGGCCGGCAGCATGGCCTGGACCATCAGCGTGCCCTGATCTTCATCCGGCAGGTACGCCGCCGGCATCCGGCGAAAGAGGTACCCCATCGCGCCGACGATCAGGACGAAGACGAACACGTAGCGGAGTTTATGGCCGAGCGAATGGCCTACAACCCCCAGATAGCGGTCGCGCGACCAGAAGAACAGGCGATCAAACCCGCGGAAGAAGGGCCGCAGGAACCAGATGCCGCCCTCCGCCGGCTCGTGTCCCTTGGGCACGGCCTTGAGCAGCGAGGCACACAGCACCGGCGTCAGAATCAAGGCCACCAGCACCGACAGCAGCATCGAGGCGACGATCGTCACGGAGAACTGGCGGTAGATGACGCCCGTGGACCCGGTGAAGAACGCCATCGGGCCGAACACCGCCGAGAGCACCAGCCCGACGCCGATCAGGGCGCTGGTGATCTGGTCCATGGATTTGCGCGTGGCCTCCTTGGGCGGGATGCCTTCCTCGCTCATGATGCGTTCCACGTTTTCGACTACCACGATGGCGTCATCGACCAGCAGACCGATGGCCAGCACCATGGCGAACATGGTCAGCATGTTGATGGAAAACCCGAACAGCCCCAGCGCGGCGAACGTCCCCAGGATCACCACCGGCACCGCGATGGTCGGGATCAGCGTGGCCCGCATGTTCCCGAGGAACACATACATCACCAGGAACACCAGCACGATCGCTTCCAACAGGGTCTTGACCACTTCTTCGATCGCCACCTTGACGAAGGGCGTGGTGTCGTAGGGATACACGACCTTCATGCCGGGCGGGAAGAACGGGCTCATTTCCTCGAGCCGGCGTCCGGATGTTGGTGGCGGTCTGCAGGGCGTTGGCGCCGGCCGCCTGCCGCACGGCCATGCCGGCGGACGGCTTGCCGTTATAGTAGATCTGCATATCGTAAATTTCCGTCCCGAGCTCCGTCCGCCCCACGTCGCGAATCCGCACGATGGACCCGTCCGGGTTCGTGCGCAGGGGAATCGACCCGAATTGCTCGGGCGTCTTGAGCAGGCTCTGGACGATGATGGCGGCGTTGAGCCGCTGGCCCGGCATCGCCGGCGCCCCGCCGAACTGGCCCGCCGAGACCTCCACGTTATACGCTTGCAGGCCCGCGATTACGTCCTGAACCGTCATCTGGTAATCGGTCAGTTTCTCGGGATTCAGCCAGATCCGCATGGCGTACTGGCTACCGAAGACCTGCACCTCGCCCACGCCCGGCACCCGCGACAGCACCTGTTGCAGGCTGGATTGCGCGTAGTCCCGCAGGTCGTCGCCGTCCTGGCTCCCGTCTTCGGAGATCAGGCCCACGATCAACAGGTAATTCCGCGTGGACTTGGACACCATGACGCCGGCCATTTGCACCTCTTGCGGCAGGAGTGGCCATCGCCAGTTGGAGCTTGTTCTGCACCTGGGCCCAGGCGAGGTCCGGGTCGGTCCCCGGGGCGAAGGTCAGCTCGATGCGGGACGAGCCCGACGAATCGCTGGTCGAGGCCAGGTACAGCATCTTGTCCAAGCCGGTCATCGTTCTGCTCGATGATTTGCGTGACGCTGTTTTCCACCGTCTCGGCCGAGGCCCCCGGATAGGTGGCCGTGATCGGCGATGGACGGCGGCGCGATGGGCGGATACTGCGAGATGGGCAGACTAAAGATGGCCAAACCGCCCGCGACCATCAGGATGATGGCGATGACCCAGGCAAAGACCGGACGCTCCAGGAAGAATCTCGACAACATGATGAATCTCCGTCACTTCGACTTGGCGTCCGCGGGTTGGGCCCCTCTTTGGAGCCGCCTGAGAGCGGCGTTGGGAGCGGCACTCGGGAGCCGCCACCTTGACCGCAGCGCCCGGCCGGACTTTCTGCATCCCTTCGAGGATTACCCGATCGCCGGCGTTCAGACCTGCGGTGACGAGCCATTTGTCGCCCAGGGCGCGGTCGAGCGTCAGCGGCCGCACTTGCACCTTCTCCTCGGCCCCCACGACCAGCGTCATGGGATTGCCCTTGACGTCGCGCGACACGGCCTGCTGCGGCACTAAGATCGCCTGGTCATGCACCCCTTCTTTGACCACCGCCCGCACGAACATGCCGGGCAGCAGGACGCGCTGCGGATTGGGGAAAATGATGCGCAGAATGGACGACCCGGTCGTCGGGTCCACGGTGACCTCGCGGAATTGCAGCGTCCCCTCCTGGGAATACGTCGAGCCGTCTTCGAGGAGGAGCTTGACCTTGTTCTGGTTCGTCCCTTCCTGATTGAGGTGGCCCTCCTGCAACCGTCGATTCAGCCGCAAGCAGCTCGGCGGTCGATTGCGGCACATCGACGTAAATGGGGTCCAGTTGCTGGATGGTCGCCAGGGCCACCGGCTGATACGCCGTCACCAGCGCGCCATCCGTCACGGTGGACCGGCCGATCCGCCCGGAAATCGGCGCGGTAACCCGGGTGTACGCGCAGGTTGATGCGGGCCGTCTCCACCGACGCTTTCCAATACTGAATGTCGGCCTGGGCCTGATTCAGGGCACTGGTCGCGTCGTCGCAATCCTGCTGGCTGACCGCTTTGTCGGCCAGCAGACCCTTGTAGCGTTCGGCCCGCGCACTGGATCGACGGCAGGGTGGCCTGGGACCGGCCCAGGGCTGCCTCCGCCGTGTCCAGCGCCGCCTGGAACGGGGCGGGATCGATCTGATAGAGCACGTCGCCCGCTTTGACATCGGCGCCTTCCGTGAACAAGCGTTTCTGGATCAGCCCGTTGACCTGGGGCCGGATCTCCGCCACCAGATAAGGGGAGGTGCGGCCCGGCAATTCCGTGGTCAAGACCACCTGCTGCGGCTGGATGGTCGCCGCCACCACTTCCGGTGTTGGCGGCGGGGGCGGCGCCGGCGCCTGACGCTGGCACCCGCCGGCTCCCAGAACGCCGCAGACAATCGCCGACAGAGCGGTCACTCCTATCATCGGTCGGACACGCCGTTGCATCAGAAACCTCCAATCACTCAGCTACGGAACGCGACATTATTCAAACGGATAATTTAAATATCGTGCCGGAAAAAAGCAAGCAATAATTCAAATCTCCGGTTGAATAATTGCGCGGGAGGCGGTACGCTAAAGGAAGTAGAGGACGTGGAGAACGGATGTACGTATGGCGAATGTGAAGGACAATGCGGCGGCACAGGAAACCCGGCGCAAGTTGATTGACGCCGCGGGACAGGTCTTTGCCGAACGCGGCCTGCACGCCGCCACGCTCCAGGAGATCACCGCTCGGGCCGGGGTGAACAAAGCGGCCGTCAACTACCACTTCCGGGACAAATTCGAACTGTATGCCGCTGTCGTCCGGTACTGTCTGAGCTTCTCCGATCCCTGCCCGGTGCAGGACTCGACCGGGACGCCGGAAGCCCGCCTGCGGGCGTGGATCTTGCACGTCATCCGGGAGATCCTCGATCCCGCCCGGCCGTCGTGGCGCGCCGCCATCATCAACCACGAGTTGGCCCAGCCCACGGCGGCTCTGGATGCCGTCATGGAGGAGCTGATCGCCCCGCGCAGCCGGCACCAGTGCGACATCGTGCGGAGTATTCTGGGCCCGCGGGCCTCCGAGGAGAAGGTCGCGCCGCGTGACGCTGAGCATCATGGGGCAGTGCCTGGTCTACTTGCACGACCGCGGGATCACGGCGCGACTGCACCCGATTCTCGCCGGGGACGAGCGCAAGCCGGAGGAGATCGCCCGCCATATCGCCGATTTCTCCCTGGCCGCTCTGGGGGTGACGCGCCGCCGCGCATGACCAAGCGCCGCCGATAAGCAGGTCAATTGCGCGCTCACAGCCCTGTTCGGCGTTCCGCCTTATGAGTCTTGACGACCAAGGTCGGTAACCGAGACTCCCCGGTTGCTGGGTGCCATGTCTACGCCTCGTAGACATGCCCGATTCGGCGGCAAGACATGCCTACGCAAAGCCGTAGGCATGGCACCCAATCATTGCCGAACTTGAACTCATTGGGCGGGTCAGACAGTCCAATCTCGACGTGGAGCCGGCTGCCCGGAAGACTCTTTGACCCGCCTGAAGGCGGAACTCCGAACGGTTTACCAGAAGAAGCAGGGGTTGGTGTTGTAGCGTTCCTCCATGTCCGAGAAGGGCCGCCACTCGACGTGGCCGTCCAGCATGCCGAGGTTGCCGCCGTAGGGCTCCTCGTCGGTCTTGACGTGATTGGTGGAGTCGAAGATCTTCTCGGCCGACCACGTGCCGCCGACGGTAATCGAGCCGAAGTTGTAGCCGTACTTGCGGGTCGAATCCTGCTGGCCCAGGGTCGCGTCGATGCAAAGCTCCAGATTGGCGGCGTTCTTGTCCATCGTAGTCCGCAGCCATTTCTTGGGACCCGTCTTATTGTGGTCGTTGCGGATCGGCTTATTCTTGGCCCGCTCCCCGCTCTGGTCGTCGAGAACATAGCAGTAGCCGGAGACGATGAAGGCTGTGGAACTGCCGGTGAGCCTCTGGGTCTGGCTGTCCCAGGTACACGCGTAGGTCCAGAAGTGGTCGATGTACTTGGTCATATTGGCGTTGCACGGGCAGTAGAACATCTTTTTGACCATGCCGGAGCCAAGCATGAAGTTGACCGTCTGGATGTCCAGATCCCACAGCCAGTTGCCTTGGTACGCCGGCAGGGGAAGGATGCTGTTGTTCTGGTCCGCCCACATGGTGAAGCCCAGCACGTGCTGACGCACCTGGCTGGCACAGACCTTCTGCCGCGCCTGCACCCGCACCCGCTGCAATGCCGGCATCAGGACCGCCATCAAAATGGCAATGACGGCGATGACCACCAGCAGCTCGATGAGCGTGAAACCCTCTTTCGTCCGATCTTTAGCCGCCATCGACAAAATCTCCCATGTTCGACTCAGATACACACATGATATCTGCACTAAGCGACAAAACGCAACGGCGAAATGCGCGAAGGACCCGGCACAAAGGAGAGATGGCATGAAGTGGCGGGGCCACACGCGTGCGCCGTGAGAGACTCGTTGCCGATAGTCAGGGAGAAAGAGGCAGCGAGAGTAATTGCCGGTCGGAAGTTTGCACCGGCAATGGTCCTCTGGCGTGTAGAAGAGCCTGCCGGGAAGTGGTCCCGGCAGGCTCGGAATGATCTGGGCGGCTACTGTTTCTTCTTATTGCCCCGGCGGGCGGCGGTGCTGGCTACCTTGGTGCCCGTCACCTTCTGGCTGCCTTGGGAGGTCGTCAACTCCCCGGCCAGGTTCCTGCCCTCCAGCTTGCCCTTGAAGCTCATCTCGAAGGACTGGTCGCCGAACTGCATCGTCATCTGGAAATCGACCGCATCGTCCTGGAGATTGATCTTCTTGATCGGCAGGGCCCCGTACAGGCCGGTCAGGTCGGGGTAGACCACCGAGCCGCTGCGTCCGCGTGCCGCGGTCGGAGACCACCTCCAGGTTCCACGTGCCGACGAGGGCTGTGCCCTTACGCGTCCCTTCCACCGTCGTCTCCCCTCGTTCGGACTTGAGCGTGCCGGTCAGGGCGTTCCGCTGGATGGTCCCTTCGAAGGTGGCTTCAAACGCCCGATCCGGATTGGTGCTCTTGGCCTTGAAGGTCAGCTTGTTCTGGGCGAATTGCACGTCCGAAAGCGCGAGCTCGCCCCGCTCGCTCTTCCATTGGCCCGTGAGCTTGCCCTCTTTGTCCGCGGTGAGGGCGAGGGTGGCTGTGGATTCCTGGTCGCCCCTCTTGGTCTTGAGGTCCCAGAGGCCCGCGCCCCGGGGCATGCGCGGGGCCCGCGTGCCGGTCAGGGTGGAATCGCCCCGCTCGCTCGAAACGGTGCCGGAGAGTTTGCCGTCCGCGATGGTCCCCTTGAAGGTCGAGGTGCTCGACTGGCCGTCCCGCGTCTGCATGACCCGGGTGAAGCTGAGCTTGCCCTCTTCGAACTTGAGGTCCTTCAGGGCGCTGACGCCCATGAAGCTGATCCATTGGCCCGTCAGGTTCCCGTCCTGGTCACGGGCCAATGACAGGATCGATTCCATCGTTCGGCCGTTGAATTCGGTCTTGACGTTCCAGTCGCCGTTCAAGGCGTTCTGGCGGGCTTGCTGTGCCGATGCCGGCCCGGCGAGCAGGACAAGGGCGGTGGCGGCGACCAACAGGGTGACGGTGAGAGACGTGTGACATTTCATGATCCGTACCTCCAAACAAAGAATGGTGTTTGCAACATTATCTTCTATAGCACATGGGCCTTCCCCTGTCAACCTGTCCTGCGAGGTCAAGTTGGAGTCCGAGCGTCACAGGAGCGACACGAAGCCGGTGCCAGGGGACGGCGGTAGCATCACCGACGAACGCCGTGGGCTTGATTTCGTCCCCGGTGTTTGGTACAATAAACCTTGTGCTGCCGGTGGGCGGCTCGCTGGCAGTATTGGGTTTTGCCCGGCACAGGGTCGGAGGATGGTTTGATGTTCACAAGAACCGGAGGTGGGGTGCTGCTGCGGGCGTTTGTGTCATGGCTGGTTGTCGGTCTGCTGGTTCCCATGTGGCCATGCGCGGCGAGCTATGGGGGAGGTCTGGGCACAGCCGCGCAACCCTACTTGATTTTCACGGCCGCCCAGTTGAATGCCGTTGGTGCGACGCCGAGCGATTGGGACAAGTGCTTCAAATTGATGGCCAATATCGATCTACGCGACCTGGGACCAGCGCCGTTCAACCCGATCGGGACGATCCATGTGGTGTCGTTCGTGGGGGTCTTTGACGGCAATTATAAGACCATATCGAATCTTCGGCTGGCCTCCGACGGCAGCAGTTATCTGGGGCTGTTTGGCCTCGTCGATACCACGACGGCCCAGATCATGAATGTGAGCCTGCTGGATCCCAACATCGCCGATGAGAGCGCCCGCTACGTGGGCGCCTTCGTGGGACTTCTACAGAAGGGGACCATCACCAACTGCCACGTCCGCGGCGGCAATATTCGCGGCCTGAGCCTCGTGGGCGGCCTGGTGGGCTGTCTGGCCGGCGAAAACACGGACGACGCCATCACGGATTGCACGGTGATGGCCACGGTGACCGGAGGCTCACGCGTGGGAGGGTTGCTGGGCCAGAATCTCTTCGGGAACATCACCCGGTGCCAAGCGGTGGGCCAGGTCCAAGGCGATGCGTCCTCCTGGACCATCGGTGGTCTGATCGGCGAGAACCAGGGCGGACCGGTGGGCGGGGCCGGGCCTGCTGCCAGGTGCAGGGCGGCGACCGGGTGGGCGGGCTCGTCGGGGAGAATATCATCGGTCTGACTGACTGCTGCTGTGCCGCAGGCACGGTGCGGGGGACCAGCAACGTGGGAGGGCTCATCGGACAGAATACGGCGGGGACAACCACCGATTGCTATGCCGTGGCCGCTGTGACCGCGGTCACGTACGCCGGCGGCTTAGTGGGGTACAATGCCCCTTCCTGCGACTGCGCCGACGAGCTATCGATTGAGCTCGATCACCCGCTGCTATGCGGCCGGACCGGTCAAAGGCGGTCAGCCGGGCGGCCTCATTGCCCTGGATCATAACGTCCTGAACCACTACAGCTATGTGGAAAACTCCTTTTGGGATGTCAAGGCCACCGGCTGCTCGACCAGCGACGGCGGCGCCGGGCAAGACTTTCGCGCAAATGGCCAGCCTCGCCACGTACACGAACGCCGGCTGGGATTTTGTCGGCGGGAAAGATCAACGGCACGAATGATTTGTGGTGCCTGCCACAGTCCCCGGGGCTATCCCGCGGCTCGCTTGGGAGCCGGACCTGGTCGATTTCAACGGCGACGGCCGCGTGGACCTGCGGGATTACGCCGTCCTGGCGAAGCACTGGCGCGAAGTTGACACCGGTTTCTGGTCGAGCGCCAACTACGTAGCCTCGGATCACCCTGGGTTTCGACGATCTGGTGAACCTGGCCGACCTGTGGCTGGCCCATCGGTGGTAGCTCAGTCCAATAGCCCGTTCAAAACCAGCACGGCCTCCTGCCGCAGGCTCATGATCTGACGCAGGTTTTGCCGGGCTGCCGGCCAGTTCCCGCGTGGTTCTTTCCTTCGCCGCCCGGTAGGCCGCCAGCTTGGCTTTGATTTGCTCCGCGTCCGGCTTCTCATCGCGGAGCAAACTCCCGCAATTCCCGGCTCCTTTGCTCCAATTCGGTCTTCGGCGGCTCGTTCCGGGCCAGCATCTGGGGTGCGGGATGCACCAGATTGTAGACGGCTTGAAGTCTCGGCCTGATCACCGCCCATTCTTGGTCGGAGATCCGCAACTGGTTCCTCAGGCTATCGATGGCCATTTGGTGTTGCCACGCTATCTGTTCATGCATGATCTGTTGGCGTTCTTCGTCGCTACCGGCGTTCCGCATCCGCTCCATGAAAGCTTTTTGCTTCTCCACCCTCTCCTGGAATCCCTTGGAGGGCTGAAACGCCGGTTTCTTAGCCTCGGCCTCGCTGCTCTCGGTTTGGCCCAGTGCGGAACCCGAGAGCAATCCCAACAAGACCAAGCCGGACGACCTCAGGGCTGAACGCCGAGAGACGGTCGGGTCAGTTGCTTTGTAACAGTAATTCAATTTGCTTCGACGTCGCTCCTTCATGGTTCGTCTCCTTTCTCTGGGAGGGCCTTGCCAACTCGCGTTCGCGTATTACAAGCTCCTCCAGCCTGCGCCCGAGGTGAAAGTACCTCATCGCGCGGAATCGTTCCTTGGGCCGACCACCCTCCTGGTATAACGGTGCCTTGATCCCAACCGAAAACCCCTTTCCGCCATGGTAGTAGCACGAGATGCCCGGGTAAGGTGGAATCCGCAGGAACGCCGCCTGCGCCAGAACGTCCTGGGCGGCCGCGGAGATCGCACGGACCGTTCTGTCTCTCAGTTCTGTGCTGGCCCCTCCGTACTTGACTTTGAGGGACATTTCCTCGAAGACAGGCTCCAGTTGCATAAGCCGCAACCGCATTGCGCCGGCAAGCCGGCTTTCCTCGTCAGGTGTCCAGGCGAATTTGAAGGGCGCCGACAGCGGATCGTCGATATACCGTCGGAAGAGACGCTCGTATACCAGGAATGCTCGCTCCACGTTGTCGGGGGTGACAAGCGCAGCCCAGTCCGCGAGCACCCAGCATGCCGTTGACGCGTGCCTGAAGATCGCGAGTGCAATGCTGCAATTGAGAGAACAGACGCTGATGATCTTCGGGCGTGGACGTATCGCAGAACGACAGGGCCAGGAATGTCGCCAAGACCGTGCCAAAGGACCCTGCCGATCTGTCCACTTCGAGGCAGCAGTGAGAGAAGCGATCGATCGAGGCTATGAGCTTCTCGGAGTCGCCGGAGAAAGGTCCTTCTCCGACGATCAGACGAAGCGACCGAATCGCGCTTTCCACCATCTGGCGTTTGGCCTCAGACCGCTCCGCGGTAAACCGTTTGGCGAGACCCTCACTCAGGATGTGCCGGAGATCGTTCACGTCCACTGTCCCTTGGGCAGGAGGGGAATCCAATTGCGCGAGGTGGCGTGCCACGCTGGGCGGTACCTCGGACGAATCGGGCGTCGCAGTGCCTTTCGCCAATCGAGACGCTTGGAGCTTGGCTATCCGTGTGTCCGCCTCGCGGGCTTCGACGAGACCTTGCTGACGCATCTCGTCCAGAAGCAGTTCTCCATAGGTGAACAAGCCGTTGTTCGTGATGTCAGCAATGAGGCGATCCAAATCCGCGCGGGCTTCCTGCCCGACATGCCAGACCACGCGTGCAACGAGGGGACGCAACCGTTCTTCCAGCCGTTCGGGATATTCCTTTTGAATTTGCGCGGACATGCTGGCCGCGTCCACGAGGCATTGGTACCTTGGAACGTTGTCATCCTGGCAGAGCCGCGTCACCACTGCCTGTGCGGCCTGCCAGACACAATTGCTGTCGGCCGTCAGCAGAGCCGCTTTTAAAAGCAGTCGATCCAGAGCCCGCGCCACCGCGCAGGGCGCCTTCTTCCGGGCGAGATACGAGTCCAATCTGGCGTAGAGCTCGCCGGCGGCAGCACGCGGTTGCGCCGAGGCGTTCACCTCCACGAGCGCGCAGTCCAAGGACCAGTAGACGCGATAGGCGTCCGGTATGAGGGTCCATTGTCCCAGTGTTTGCTCGTTGAATGCTTCTCGTGAATCGCCTAGTCCCAATTCGTGCACGCGCTGTATCGTCACGGTGGCAACCGGTGGCCCACCGGACGCCTTCTCCACGCGCCACACGGTGGACCCGTCCGCCCGCGTGTCCTTGGAGTACTCTCTCCCGAAAGGCAGTGCATTGAGAAGCCGTGCCGACGGGGTGCTGCCGGTAACCGCCAGAGGTGGACGCGCGTCATAGGGCAGGACCTCATGCCTATACTCAGCCTGGCCTCGGCTCTCCTCGAAAAACGCGCCGACTTCCAAGGAGGGTACCGTCGCGTCAGACGGACGGTGCATCTGACTTACAATGGCCAGGGCCGAGCGGAGGACGGACTCTGCCGACCTCTGCGCCGGCAGCAGTGGGTCCTTTTCACCCGCGGACAGATGAAACGTTCCTGGGTGAGACATGCCCTGAATCCAATATTGAGCCGCTTCACGATCGAAGATCAGGTCACAGTAGCGGAGAAATGACGCCGCCTCACGGAACAGGGCCGGTTCGATCCAATAGATGGCGACGCGTCGGCGTCCCGCCTCGGTGGCGATCAATCCGTCCACGCGCCCCGCAGCGATCGGTGTCCGAAAATCACACCGAAACTCGTACACGGCGAGGCCGCGCCCGCCGCTCGGCTGGGCGTAGAGCGTGGTGCAGGCCGCCAGAAGAAAGAGCAGGACAGTGACCCCGCCAGACATTATCCGCTTGCCTCGCGCCGCCCGGCGCGTCGGCGGGACCGCCATCGATGTCGATCCAAGGGGAGAACGTTTTCCCGGCATAGGTCACTGTCCTTTCACAGACCACACGACTAAAGATGGAGTGACGGCCCCTCGGGTACTAAAGACTCACATCCGCGTTGCTGTAGGAGGAGCCGCTCGCCATGTTCGAGTCGCCGACTTGCGCCCCGGCCCCAGCGTTGCACGAGGCGCTGACGCTATCGAACGCGCGAAGATAGAGGTACACTTGCCCAGCGCAGCCGGGGTCGTAATCTTCACCAGCGTCGCCCGTCCAGGGACCCTCGCTCGACTTGGTTATGCCGGCGTCCGCACCGCCGCCCGGGGTGCTTGCCGAGGACCCGCCGCTGCCGCTGGCGCCGGAACCGTCAAAGTCCGAGTAGCTGGCCGTGGCGTCGGCGGAGCAGTTGTATGAGCAAGTGAAATACCCTGCCTGATCCGTATAGACGGTCCTGGATCCCCAGGCCATCCCGCAGGAACAATCCTGGCAGTCCCCGTCGGCGTTGGCGCACGCGAAGGATGAGGCCCCCCATCCCCACGCGCTCGCATTGCCGAAGTAATACGACTCGCTGCCACTGCCGTCGTCAACCGTCCAGGTGTTCGCCAGCACCACCGGCGAAATGACAAGCATCAGGATTGCATAAAGCAAGACATACCCAACGTACGATTTCATGGTCATGCTCCTTCCAATTTGATGTACTCATGTCGAACGTCCATCTTCTGCTGGGACCCCTGTGACTCAGTTCATAGGCATCACCTCCTTGTGTTCGCCGCGGAGAGATAAGGAGAATCTTGGATAGCTCCCACGCCAAACGCGCGCACTTCCCGCGCCCGCCTTGAATGCACGTCACGAAGATCAGGTGCGAGGCACCTTGTAGTTCATGTCGAGGATCGGAGCCGCCGACCGTTCAGTGAGCGAGAGGATTGCCTCCGCGCTTATCAATAGTCTTTGAGGCTGCGCATCCACTCCGGCCACTGCTGCGGCTTCACGCCGCCCGCGTTCGTCCAGTGTCCGTTTGTGTCGAACTTGTCGTACCACTTCAACGTCCAGAGTTCTTTCAATCCGACCGGTCGCGCAGACCAATCGAGGAAAAGGCAATTGGTGTGCCCGCTGTGGCGGTTCATGCAAAAGTTGCCCATGCCGGCCAGTCCGCCCTCCTCGCGCATGGGTGGACCCTCGCCGTTCATGGGCTGAGACTGGGGCATCCTCGAATCCAGCAAGACGGGGATCGCGCCCCTGCCCTTCAAAGAGAAGACGTTCAGCTCGACGTAAGTATTCTGTCCCGTCCGCTGCGGAGACAGAGTAAGCCCCTTGAGCATGTACTGATTGAACCCATAGCTGCACCGAAACGCGGGCGCGGGCGTAAGGATCTCCCAGGGTGCAAACTCTTCGCCCATTGTCCCTTGGATGCTCCCCCCTGGGCCGAACCGAATACCGTGAGGTTGACGCTCATTTGGCTCGATAGCGACTGGGGTCTGACGGCCATTGGACACAGGGCGACATCGCGCGTCCCAAAGTGGTGCAATGCGCTGGTATTTGCATTCGGATCGTCTTTGGGCAGAAATACCCCCCGGAGAAGCCAAATGCCGCTCAGTCCGGCCCCATCGGTGGGAAAGCGCCCTTGGCTATCCTCCGTGTACAAGGCGAGCGTCGTGCCCCACTGCTTGAGGTTCGCTTGGCAGACGACGCTCCTGGCGTACTTTCGGGCCGCGCTCAGCGCCGGCAGCAGAACGCCCATCAGCAGTACGATAATGGCGATCACTACGAGCAGCTCGATCAGGGTAAAGGCTTCGGAGCGAGTGCGTGGCTGCCGCCTCCGGGCGACAAGCCGCCACGATCGATTCGCGCCACCCCGATGGGTCTCAGCGCCCCTCATGGATCTCCCCCTACAATCCATCGCCCCTGCCCTCACCCGATCGATGAGTGACATCTTCCGCAGTCCCTGCCGTCTCCAATAGAGCGGACAGCAGAAAACTGAGGTACTCCGTCTGCCAGACCGCGACTCCCAGCCGCGATTCTTGAGCGCGTGCATCTCGGACTGTGATTGCAGACGCTGCTTCCGGGCGGCGGTCTCCCTGGCCGCCGCGTCTCGATAGTAATCGGGAAAGACGCCAATCAGGGACCAAGTCTGTCCGCGCAACTGGTCCAAGCTCCGCTGCGCCAGCAGATAATCCGGATGCGTTTTGCCGGACGAGGCCTGTGCCTTCTTGACCGCGGTCGGCGCCGCCCCCAAGCTGCCGCCAGAGATCGACGCGGGAGTAGCGCAGGGCGTGCCAGCGCTCCTTGAGTTGGCCGATCTGCTCTTCAGAGAAGGCGATGCCGGAGGGTCGGCAACAGAGGTGCCTCGATATCGCGATAACATCTTGTCAGATAATCCGCCTTGGCGGCTTCTGCACCATGTTGGGATCGAGGAAGGGGAATTGGGTCACCAACGACGCCGCGGCCTCGTCCATCAAGCTCCGCCATTGTTCCCGCAGCTTCTGCTTTTCGGCCTCACCGGCAAGCTCGCCCGCCATCAGACTTTCGACGTACCAGCGGATCTCGGCCTGGTGGACTTCGAAGAGGGACCGCTCCTTGCCCTTTTGGAGGCGCCTCCCAATACGGCGGAAACCCTTGGCATATGATCTGCAAGCGGGCCGCATATTGGGGAGCGTTCTGGTGCGATACAATCAATCCGCGAATGGTGTCAACATACTCGGCCTGCCAAGCCTGCGGCCAAGGGGGAGGCAGCTTGGCCATGTAGTCGCGAACGGCACCCAGGGTCTCTTCCAATGGAGTCTGTCGGCTCCGACGCCGCCGCTGGCGCGATTGGCGCCAGCAGCAGGAAAGTGGCGGCTGCTACCGTCAGGAAGAAACCACCCGGCCCGAACTCGCCTTGCTCGCGGTTCTCCTCTGGCGGGTTGCCCCAAGGCCCTGAATCCCGCCGCTCAAGCACCTTGATCCATCCTGTGACCATTGGTTTCATTCCCTTTGCCCGTCTGTCTTGCGAAAGGTCTCTCTATAATATAGTGCCTCGCAGAGGCCAAAAGGGGACAAAGAAAATGGATGTTTTGCCAGGGGGGGGGGTGATGCTCTTGAGTACCTAAAATCTTTCGTACAAAGGACTTACGCACGCGACAGAATTCCTTCATTCGTGCGGTTTTTTCGGCTCCTCCGGCGTAACGCCGCACTGGCGTCGAAGCCGACTGGATGATCCGCTGGAGCCTCTTCTTGGCCGCCTCTGTGGAGCAGCCCACCTTCACCGCTATCTGCCTGACGCGCAAGCCCTGCCCAAACCTCAATCGGAGCAACTCCAAATCCGCCTGCGGCAATCCGGCCATCGCCTCCTTCATCTTCGCGTGAGCCTCCGCGTTGTATCCCTCCTCGTTTGATGCCTCCCCGGCTCCAGCTATCTGTTCGGCAGCACCAGCCATGACTGCCTCTGCGAGGAGCTTGTGGAGGGCCGCCCGCTCTTTCGCCTTCCGACGCCGGTATCGTGCCAGCACTCTTGAGGCGATAGCGGCGGCGTACGTTTTGGGGTCTTCGGGCGTATCCTGCGCGCGTCAACTCCGCGAAGACCTGCTGCGCCAGGTCTTCGGCATCCGTGTCGTTCGCGACCCTGGCGACAAGCCAGGACCTGACCTCTACGTACAGTTCTCCATATAGACAGGCCCAGTCAGGCAAGCCCGACCTCGCCCGACCGGACCGTGCTTCCCGCCGCTTTTCTCTCTTGCTCATTGCGTCTCTCTTTCTCCGGGCGCCAAGTCCGATTGATGCCGGAAGGCCCCCTTACTTGTTATAAGGCGATTCTTGCCAGGCCAATGTAGATGGAATTCCCGACGAATCTATGTTAGCTTTGTATTATCTATGTGTGGCCCGGGCCGGACGAACCGAACGCCGGGGCATAGAGTAGTAGACGAAACGCCGGCAGAAATGGCCCGCGCGGGGACCGATTCGACAGAAGGAAAGTTGGGTATGCCGATATTCGAATTCAAGTGCGCAAGTGCGGACATGTGATGGAGGTGCTGCAGAAGAGCCGCACGGGCGAAACGCCCGTCTGCGAGAAGTGCGGCGGCACCGATCTGAAGAAACTTTTGTCGGGCTTCGCGGTGGGAAAGGCGGCGGCCGCACCGGCGTGCGACTCCTGCTTTAATGGCCCCACGTGCGGCGGCGGTTGCCCCGGCGGGACTTGCCCGCTCTCGTGATTGGTGGTCGAGGACCGTCGGACCGGGGGCCTAACGAGATCTATGACTTCTCAAGGATTGGCCTTGGCTTGGTCGTCGGACGGGCTTTCCGGGCTCTTGGGGGGGAGCCGGCCGTAGTTGTACTGCTTCTCGACATGGCCCTCGCGGTCGTGCACGACGAGCAGGCTGTACGCATGGCCCTGCGCCAGGTCCCGGCCGCGCAGAATAGCCTCGATCCGGGTCCGGTGGCTGCTGACCACCTGGCCCGTATTCTCCTGCTCGACGTTCCACACGCCGTGCTCGCCCCGCACGACGTGATAGGTCACCCGTTCAGCCATTCCCGCACCTCCATCGATCGGTTCATCAGCGACCGTTGGCGCCGTTCCTCGGCCCTCGAAGAGCTTGGACCCGATTCATACGCGGCTGCGGCACCGTCGCTCCCCTCATTGTGCCCGCCGGGACGCGAACGTCAATAGCCTTCTTGGGCGGCGTGCGGGGAAAGCGAGCCGTCGATTGAGCAATCCCCTGATGGAGAGGGCAGGAACCCAGCAACATATTCGAGGATAGATCATGGGTAGTTATCGGCAGGTGAAGCAGGAAGTTGAACCGATGCAATGGAGTGCGGACCCATGAAACGAATGCTTGCTTGTCTGTTGATTCTGCTGGGTTTTGTCGTGGTCGGCTGTGAGGAAGAGGAGCACGGACACCACGGCTTTCACGGGAGAGAGTTCCACGAGGACGGGTTCCGGGACCACGAATTTCATCTCCTGAACCAGACCACGCAGAATGACGGGATCTTGCAGGTCGAGAGTACGGTCGAGCCGTAACGGCGGACGCGATTCGCCGTCAAAGGCCCGAAAGGCGAGCACGGCGGCTGGCTGGCTCGCACGCGCTGAGCCTCCACGTGGTTCGGGCCGCCCGTGGGAGGCCTGCATTATCCTCTCGCCCCGGCGCTGGCAGGAGAATGGCAAAAGAGTGGGAACCTTATTCCAGCTACGGAGGGGACATATGAGACGATTGCTCTTGTGCCTGCTGATCGTCATCGGTTCTTGGATCGCCGGTTGTGAGGAGCCTCACCGACAGGTCGGCCCACGACGGCCGTCTCAGCGACGGACAGCCGTACGTCGAGGTCACGGTGCACCAATGACCTCGATCCTCTCAGAACGGCAAGTTGGGACGCAACACTCCCTGCCCTCGGCCATACCGTGTTGCCGGGCGGGCGTTGCCTTTAGCCGTTCGTGCCGTTTATGGTTGGTTTTCGGTTGATGCGAGGCCCGAAACCGAGGATAATGGTCTGCGCTGCCAGGATACTCGGTCCCCTCGGCTGCGGCGTGGGGACCGGTCCTGTTGCGAGCGTGGCGGAATCGGCAGACGCGCCAGGCTTAGGACCTGGTGTCCGTTGAGGACGTGGAGGTTCGACTCCTCTCGCTCGCAGTTCACGACACCGGTGTTCCGTGGATCGGTTGCACCGCTTGTTTCAGCGGGCGGTGGTGTCAAGTGCGGCGTGCAGCGCCACAAGCACGAGGCGACCTTTACGAGCCTCGCAACCGCAACCGGCGGACCGTCCAGGATGGATCTGAGTCCTTTTTTGCGTGGGAGAAGCCATGAAACGACATTGCCTGGCCGTGGTGCTTTGCCTCGCGTTGGCTTTCCCGCTCGCTTCCTGCACCACGCGGTCGGTGCGGCCCCCTGCGGCGCCGGCCGCTGCGATTCCGCCATCGCATCCGTTGGCCGTGCTGGGGGCATTCGACCAGGAGATCACGCTGCTGCGGAACATGATGGCCGAGTGTCCAATCGCAGCAGATCGAGGGGATTGAGTTCATCTCGGGACGCATCGGGGCCGAGCCGGTTGTCTTGGCATGGACAGGGGTCGGCAAGGTCAATGCGGCGATGACGACGACGCTGCTGCTGGAGCATTTCAAACCCACGCACGTCATCTTCACCGGGATCGCCGGCGGCGTCGATCCGAACCTCGAGCCGGGCGACATCGTCATCGCCAAGCAGACGGCTTATCATGACATGGGGACCCTGGGGCCGGGAGGCATCGACTACGGCGGCGTCAAGAACCGGATGACCGGGGAGCCGAATCCCGTCTTCTTTCCGGCCGATCCTCTCCTCTTGACGGCGGCACAGCAGGCAGCCAAGGACATGGCCTTTGGGTCCGTGGGATTGCGGACCGGCGAGCGGCCGCCGAAGGTGGTGGTCGGGACGATCGTCACGGGCGATGTGTTCGTGGCCTCGAAGGCCAAGAGCGCGGAGCTGGCGAAACAACTGGGCGCCTGCGCCGTGGAGATGGAAGGGGCCGCCGTGGCGCAGCTCTGCTACCAGCGCCAGATCGGGTGCCTGGTTATCCGCAGCATCAGCGATAAAGCGGACCAGAGCGCCGTGATGGACAAGCAACTGTTCTATACGATGGCCGCGAAGAATTCGGCGGGCCTGGTCGTGAAGATCATCAGTGAGGGGCAAACGCGTGGAACGGAGTGAGTACCTCGTGGTCGAGCGGCAGGGGACAACAGCGAAGACGGAAGTGGTGGCCGGCATTACGACCTTCCTGACGATGGCGTACATCATCTTCGTCAACCCGACGATCCTCAGTGCGGCCGGCATGGACAAGCAGGCTTTGGTGATCGTCACCTGCATCGCGAGCGCCGTTACGACGGCCATCATGGGCTTGATCGGCAAAGCCCCCATCGCGATGGCCCCGGGAATGGGGCTGAACGCCTTCCTTTCGTACAGTCTCGTCAAAGCCGGCCAGATCACCTGGCAGACGGCCCTCGGCGTCGTGTTTCTCTCGGGCCTGCTGGGCGTCATACTGACCCTCGTGGGCCTGCGGAAACGGCTGGTCGAGGCGATCCCCGTCAGCTTGGTCACGGCGATCTCCGTGGGCATCGGCCTGTTCATCACCTTCATCGGCCTGGTCAACATGGGCGTGATCGTCAAGAACGAGGCGACGCTCGTCTCGGCCGGATCGATCACGGGGACGGTGGCGATCGGCCTGGCCGGTCTGCTGATGATTGCGTTCCTGGAGATCCGCAAGATCAAGGGGTCCTTGCTGATCGGCATCCTCTTCTCGACGTTGCTGGCCGTGGTCTTCGGCTACGTCGAGAAGCCGGCGTCGCTGATCTCCTTCAGCTTCGACATCCGGCCGGTGGCCCTGCAACTGGACATCCTCGGCGCCCTGAAATGGAGCCTCTTCGGGAGCGTCTTCACGCTGATGTTCATGGACATGTTTGACGGGATCGGCACGCTGGTCGCCTGCTGCCACGAGGCCGGGATGGTGGACGAGCAGGGCAAGATCCAGGGGCTCGGCCGGTTGCTGACCCTCGACGCCGCCGCCAGCATGATCGGGGCCCTCTTCGGCACCTCCAGCGTGACCGCCTACATCGAATCGGCCGCCGGGATCGAGCAGGGCGGCCGGACCGGCCTGACCGCCCTCGTCACGGCCCTGTGCTTCGTCCTGGCCTTGCTCTTCGTGCCCGTGGTCGGCATCGTGCCGACCTACGCGACGGCGCCGGCGCTCGTGATGGTGGGCCTGTTCATGATGCGGGAGGTCAAGCGGATCAACTTCACCGATATGGAAGAGGCCCTGCCGGCGTTCATCATCCTCGTGATGATCGCGCTGAGTTACAGCATCAGCACGGGTCTGGCCTTCGGGTTCATCTCTTTCGTGCTGATCAAGCTGGTGGCGGGCAAGGCAGGGAAGTGAAGCCCACGATGTGGGTTATCGCGCTGCTGTCGTTGGCGTTCGTGACGATGGACCACCTGCGGGCGATATTCCAATAGTTGCCTGGATCGTGGCGCGGTTGCGGTTGCACGGCGTTTTGTCTGGCGGCTGCGTTGAATCGGTGCCGGTGGACGCTCGACGCAACCGATACCAGCCGCGCAACCGTTTGACGATTGACGATTTGTTATGAAGGAGTGCGGCGATGGGGAAAGTCGGAATTGGCGTGAACATGGAATTCGTGCGGCATGAGGACAAGTCCTTCGAGTGGGGCGTCGAGAAGGCGGCGGACCTGGGCTACGAGTACGTGGAGCCGATGGTCCACTGGGGCCGGGAGCTGCTCAGCGAGGCGGGCTATTTCCACAGCGTCTCGATGCTGGACGACCCGTACCGGATCAAGCGGGCCTGCGAGAAGGCGGGCATCAAGCTGTCGGGCCTGTCCGCCCACACGCCGCTGTGCAAGCCGGAGATCGGGACCGAGTACCTCAAACAGGCGGTTCGCTTCGCCGCCGAGTGCGGGGCCCCGGTGGTCAATACGGACGAAGGCCCGAAGCAGGCCGTGGACGACCGAGGACGAGGATTTTGTTCTGATGCGCTATGTCCTCAAGGAAGTTGCCGCGGTCGCGGAGCCGCGGGACATCCTGATCGGCATCGAGCCGCACCAGCAGTACAGCCAGACGCCGGAAGGGCTGGACCGCATCCAGAAGCTCGTCCGCTCGAAGGCGATCGGGATCAACTTCGACACGGGCAACAGCTACCTCGCGGGCCAGGACCCGGTCAAATGGCTGCGTCACGTTCGCACGCGGCTGGTCCACCTGCACGCCAAGGACATCACGGTCGAGCAATCGGATGCCGAGCGGGGCAAGGTGACTGGCACGGCGGTCGGCTGCGCCTGCGGCGACGGCGTGGTCGATTGGAAGAGAGTCGTGGAAGTCTTGCAGAGTGCCCCGCGGGACATCGTCATGAGCGTCGAGTGCGGCACGGTCGAGCAAGCCGAGCGGAGCATCAAGCATCTGAAGCAGTTCGTGTGAGGTGTGTGCCAACGGGCAGCAGCCTCAAGGCCGAAGGCCTCGGTTCGTAGTGTGCCCGTAAGGGCATAATTGAGAAGAAACGCCTGACGGCGTCACTACGAACGGGTTGCATTTAAGACCGGAAGGAGACGACTGAATGCGTGGCAGCCGTGTGTTCGCCCTGGTGGGTGTACTTCTTGCCGTCTGCTGCTGTCCCAATTGTCGGGCGCAGCAGATTGTGATGGACGCAAACAGTCTGGTTGTGCGGATGGGCAACACGCCCGTCCTGCAATATCGCTACGCCGACGTCCCGTTCAAGCCGTATGTCAAGGAGCTTTTCACGCCCGGCGGCGTCAACGTGCTGCTCGATGCTCCGCCGGATCACCTGCATCATCATGGCTTGATGTTCGCCTGTGCCGTGAACAACGTGGACTTCTGGGGCGAAGCCGTCGGGTCGGCCGAGGGCCATTTTGAGCCGCCGCCGGGCAAGCAGCAGCACCAGCGCTTCGAGTGACGAGGCTGTCACTGGACAGACAGGGGCCATCGTTCGGACTTGCTTCGCCGAAGACCTGCGGTGGGTCTCCCAGACGGGAACAGCGAGCCGCGCTTGTTCGAGCGGCGCACAATTCGCGTCGGCCGGATCGGTGAGCCGGAGGTCACGGTCCTGACGTGGGAATCTCGCCTATTGGCGGCCCGCTGAAAGGAAGTCCCGTTGTGCTGAGCGGCTCGCACTATCATGGGCTCGGCCTGCGCTTCGTCCGGTCGATGGATGCCACGGGCGAGTTTCGCAATCCGGACAACGATCCCGGCGTCATCTTCCGAGGGGAGGAGCGGCTGACGCGTTCGAGGTGGTGTGCCTACACGGCACAAGCCGACGGCAAGACCGTGACGGCCGCGATGTTCGACCACCCGGACAACCCACGGTATCCGGCGACCTGGTTCACGATGGCCAAGCCGTTTGCCTATATGTCGGCCACGTTGAGATTGCATGAGGAGCCGCTGAAGGTGTCTCGCCGGCAAGCCCCTGACGTTGCGGTACGGCGTTGCCCTTGTGGGATGGCCGCCCGGAAACGGGTCAGATCGATGAGGTCTATAAAGAATGGGTGAAGACGGAAGGCCCACTATGGCCGGCAGCATACAATGACCAGTGATTCTCATGTTGTTGGGCGTTCCCGAGAGTACGGTGCACGAGCATTTTTAGGAAAACAGCCATGAACGAAAACAGAGAGAGACGGAGCGACAGATCAGCCGGCGTGGATTCATGCAAGGAACCATCGCCGGGGCGGCATTGGTGGGCGTGGCGCAGAAGCCGCTCGTCGGCAAGGTGCTGGGGGCCAATGACCGGATCGGCATCGGGTTCATCGGCTGCGGCGGACGCAGCGGGGCCCATTTCGAGACTCTGTACTGGCTCAAGACCCAAGGGAAGGAGCCGGTCGAGATGGTTGCCTGCTGCGATGTGTACCGGCCGCGGATGAAGCAGCGGGCCGAGCGTTACGGCGGCAAACAGTACATGGACTACCACGAGCTGCTGGCCGATCCGAACGTGGACGTGGTTTGCATTGCCACGCCGGACCACCTTCACGGCTACCAGGCCATCGATGCGATCAAGGCGGGCAAGCACGTCTACTGCGAGAAGCCGGTGACCCACTGGAAGCAGTTCGAGCTGACGAAGAAGCTGGCCCAGACGGTCCGGGAGTCGGATCGGGCCTTCCAACTTGGCTCGCAGGGGATGTCCGACTCGGCGTATCATCAGATGCGCAAGCTCGTGCAGGATGGGCTGATCGGCAAGCCGATCCACGCCGAGTGCGGCTATTTCCGTGTCGGCGACTGGGGCGAGCGCGGCATGCCGATCGACGACCCCAACGCCAAGCCGGGGCCGGACCTGAACTGGGAGGCCTTCCTGGGCGATGCTCCGAAGAGGCCGTTCGATGTCAGCCGGTTCTTCCGGTGGCGGATGTACGAGGACTATTCCGGCGGGCCTTCCACCGACCTGTTCCCGCACAGCCTGACGCCCGTGCTGCATATCCTGGGCGTCAAGATGCCCAGCATGGTCGTCGCCACGGGCGGCAAGTTCCGCTACCAGGAGCGCGAGATCCCGGACACGTTCAACACGCTCATCGACTACCCGGAGGGCATCACGGTGGCGGTCCTGGGGACGCAGGGCAACGACTACCAGGGGACCGGCGGTCGCGGGGCCCCCGGGCGGATGCCCGTGATTCGCGGCTGGGACGGGACTCTGACGATCCAGGGCAATGAGATCGTTTTCATCCCGGCCGACGGCTCGAAGAAGAAGCCGCAGCGCTTCGCCATCGAGCATGGCGAGGACATGACCAACTACTGGCGGGACTTCCTGGCGTGCTGCCGGTCCGGCAAGAAAGAGACCGCCAGCACCATGGAGTTGGCGTACCGCGTCCAGACCGCCCTGCAAATGGGCATGCTCGGCCTGCGGGCGGGCAAGACCGCGAGGTTTGATTCTGACAAAGAGCAGATCGTGCTGTAGAGCTTCCGATAGAATGGGCTTAACCATGTCATTGCGAGGAGCGCAGCGACGAAGCAATCTCAGTCTCAAGCGTGGGTTTGAGATTGCTTCGCTACGCTCGCAATGACATACTAGCGTCTCTCGGCTATTCGTTGCTCATTGCGTCAGAGGCTCTCAGAAGAGTTCTTGCACACAGATTAAGGAGACCATCACTATGGATCATCGAAGCATCTTGTTGATTGTGCAGTCTGGCGATAGTTCCGGCCGTCGTAGCCGTGGCCCAGATGAACGTGCCGGGAGATGGAGGTCCGCAGCAGCGGATTGTGGTGGTGCAGGCCCAGCCGCAACCGCCGGCCGGCCCCGGTCCCAGCTATCAAGTGATGATGGGCCCGAGGCCCGGATCTGCAATGCCGCAGCCGCCCGGCAATCCCGGCTTCACCTACCAGGTGTCGACAGGGCCACGGCCCGTGGCTGTCCCGCCGGGCGGCCCGGGTCCGATGCCGGCGCAGCGACTGAGGGAATACGCCGAGCAGTTGCGTCTCAGCGCGGGAGGCCCAGGAGTTGGCCGACCGGCTGCGCCGCCAGGCGGATGAGCTGGACCTGATGGCCATGCGGCAGATGAACCGTGGCCCGCGGCCCAAGGCAGAACATGGAACCGATCCAGCGTGAGTTGGGCGATCTCCAAGGGGCGATCGGCCGGGCGGAACAAGAAGGACGTTGGCAGGACGCGGCCGAGCTGCGACAGCGTGCCGACCAGTTGAAGAGGAGTCCCCAGGCCGCACAACCCGGGCCGGGCATGGTTGGGCCGGAGGAGATGAAGAGGCAGATTGAACGCCTGCGTGACGAGGCGGCGCGGGCCAAACAAGAAGGTCGCATCGAGGACTCCCAGCGCATCTGGAAGGAAGCGGATCGCATGGAGCAGCAACTGCGCGGGCAAGGGCCGGGGCAAAAAGGTGGTTTTGGCAAACCGGTGCCGCCCCCGGTCCAGGACATCCTCAGGGCCGCCGAGCAGGCCGAGCGCGAAGGCCGGATGGAAGATGCCCGCAAGCAGCGTGAGAAGGCCGAGGCCGTCGCACGGCAATGGGAACAGCAGCAGAGGGGCCAGGGCAATCAGCCGATGGGGCCACGCGGGGACGAACGCCCGGCGATCAAGGAGAAGATCGGACGCCTGCGCGACGAGGCGCAGAAGGCCAAAGAGCAGGGCCGGTTCGAAGACGCCGACCGGATGTGGAAGGAGGCGGATCGTCTGGAGCAGCAGTTGCGTGAGCAAGGGCAGGGGCCCAAACAGCCCGGTCCGCAGCTCAAGGACGATTTGAAACGCAGCATGGAGGAGATCAAGAAGGAGATCGGGCGACTTTGGCAGGCGGTCAATGAAATGCGAAGCCGGCCCCAGGAGGGCCGACCGACCTGACGCCTAATGCGTCGGCTCTGATTGGCCGAAAGTAGACGATAATCATAGGATGGGCTTTAGCCCATGCTGATGGTCCGCACGACTGGGACTTATCCAGCATGGGCTAAAGCCCATCCTACGAGGACAGACGGGGGCGAGGGTCTCCCCTAAAGGCACCGGGGTCTGGTATCGTGCAGGGCGGGGCCGAAAAGGGCCTGAATAGCAAGATAGTGTCAAAAATCAGCCCTCAGCGATTACCGACTCCGGCGGTGTTGGCAGATAATGATGGGTAGTGGCGCGCAGGACAGATCGCGCCGTGGCAAGGTGGCAGGGATTTCAGCCCATTCGACCAGATCGGGGCCCCTCAACGCATCCGTTCGCGTGTGGGGGCCCCTTGCCGCTTTCGGCGGCGATCTTCGGCGGTTCTGAGTTCTTTTATAACGTTTGCCTTCATTATGGGTCTTGATCCACGAATCATGCAGGACTGGGAGATTGCGGAGGCGGCAGAGGAGCGTGTCAAACCGATTCAACAACTCGCCGCCGAGCTCGGGCTGCGGGGCGATGAACTGATTCCTTACGGGAACAAACTGGCCAAAGTCGATTACCAGAAGGTGCTCGCCCGGCTGCCGAAGGCACCCACGGGCAAGTACATCGACGTGACCGCCATCACGCCGACGCCTCTCGGCGAAGGCAAGACGACGACCACGATCGGCCTGATCGAGGGGCTGGGCAAGCTGGGCAAACGAGTGTGCGGGGCCATTCGCCAGCCGAGCAGCGGACCGACCTTCAATATCAAGGGCTCGGCGGCCGGGGGCGGTCTGGCCCAGTGCATACCCGCTGACGCCCATTTCCATCCGTCTGACCGGCGACATCGACTGTGTCACCAACGCGCACAACCTGGCCATGGTGGCGTTGACGGCGCGGCTCCAGCACGAGCGCAACTACGACGACGCCCGGCTGGCGAAGAGCAATCTGAAACGCCTGGACATCGACCCGAGCCGGGTGCAGATTGGCTGGGCCATCGACTTCTGCGCCCAATCGCTGCGGAAGATCCACATCGGCCTCGGCGGCAAGATGGATGGCTTCGAGATGGACTCGGGCTTCCAGATGACCGTCGCCAGCGAAGTGATGGCGATCCTCGCCGTCGCGCGGGACCTGAAGGACCTGCGGGAGCGGATCGGCCGGATGGTCGTCGCTTACAGCCGTAGCGGCCGGGAAGTGACGACGGCCGATCTGGGCGTCGATGGCGCCATGACGGCGTGGATGGTCGATGCGATCAATCCCAACCTTGGTGCAGACCATCGAAGGGCAGCCGGTGTTCGTTCACGCCGGGCCGTTTGCGAATATCGCCATCGGCCAGAGCTCGATCATTGCCGACCGGCTCGGCACGAAGCTGGCGGAGTATCATGTCACCGAGAGCGGCTTTGCCTCCGACATCGGCTTCGAGAAGTTCTGGAATCTCAAGTGCCGCATGTCGGGTCTGAGACCCGATGCCGTGGTGATCGTCGCCACGATCCGGGCCTTGAAGATGCACGGCGGCGGGCCGGCCGTCAAGCCCGGCATGCCGCTCGGCCCGGAGTACACCAGCGAAAACGTCGCTCTGGTCGAAAAGGGATGCGAGAACCTCGCCGCCCATATCGAAATCGTCCGCAAGAGCGGCGTGCGGCCGATCGTCTGTATCAATGAGTTCAAGACCGACACCGAGGCGGAGATCCGGACCATTCGCCGGATCGCCGAGGACAAGGGCGCCAGGGCCGTCACATCCGCCCACTGGCTCAAGGGCGGCGCCGGCGCCATCGAACTGGCCCAAGCGGTGATCGAGACCTGCCGCGAGAAGAACGATTTCCACTTCCTCTACGACCTGACGCTGCCGCTGCGGCAGCGGATCGAGTTGATCGCGAAGGAGGTCTACGGCGCCGCGGGCGTGACCTATACGGATAGCGCGTTGGCCAAGGCCAAGGCCTTGGAGGCCGAGTCCCTTGGCACCCACCTGGGCACCTGCATGGCCAAGACGCAGCAGAGTCTTTCGCACGATCCGGAGCTCAAGGGCCGGCCGCGCGGCTGGACGCTTCCGATCAATGACATTCTCGTGTATAAAGGGGCAGGTTTTGTCGTCCCCGTGGCCGGGGAGATCAAGCTGATGCCGGGCACCGGCTCCGATCCCGCGTTTCGGCGCATCGACGTCGATGTCAACACCGGGAAGGTCAAAGGACTGTTCTGACTGGAATAATGGAACGATGGAATGATGGAAGGGTGGGTTGTGCCCCTCACTCTTCCATTATTCCAGTATTCCAACGTTCCATTGTTCCAGCAAAGGTGAAAGGTTGGAAGGGGAAGGCATGACGGCACGGATCATCGATGGCAAGCAGGTCGCGGCCGACATACGGGCCGAGCTCAAGGAAGAGATCGCCAGACTCAAAACGCACGGGATCGTGCCGGGGTTGGGCGTCATTCTCGTAGGCGACGATCCGGCCTCACAGTCTTATGTCACCGGCAAGGAACGCGCCTGCGAAGAGATCGGCATCTACTCCGACGATAACCGCCTGCCCGCGCAGACGTCCCAGAGTGAGCTGATCGCTCTGATCGAGCGGATGAATCACAATCCCCGCATCCACGGCATCCTGGTGCAATTGCCGCTGCCCGCGCATCTCAATGAATCCGAAGTGCTGCGTGCGATCCATCCGGACAAGGACGCCGATGGCCTCCACCCTGTCAACATCGGGAAGATGGTGCTGGGGGAAAAGGCTTTTCTGTCCTGCACGCCGCATGGTGTGCTGCAACTGCTCCTGCGCAGCGGAGTGACCATCGACGGGGCCCACGCGGTGGTCGTGGGCCGCAGTAACCTCGTGGGGAAACCCCTGGCCAACATGCTGATCCAGAAGAGTCCCACGGGCAATGCGACGGTCACGGTTTGTCACACGCGGACCAAGGACCTTGCCTACTACACCCGGCAGGCCGACATTCTCGTCGCCGCCATCGGCCGGCCCGGCACGATCACCGCCGACATGGTCAAGGACGGCGCCGTCGTGATCGACGTTGGCGTCAGCCGCGTGGACGATGCGACGAAGAAGGCGGGCTTCCGCCTCGTCGGCGACGTGGATTTCGACGCCGTGAAGGAAAAAGCCTCGCTCATCACCCCCGTCCCCGGCGGTGTCGGCCCGATGACTATCACCATGCTTCTCTACAACACCGTGGCCGCAGCCAAGCGCGCCGCCGGGCTCGATTGGTAGACAGGGCTTGCGTACTTGTCGCCAGGGACGCTATCATCCCTACTATGATGGAAACGTCCACGCGAGTCTGCCCATTTTGGGGTGGCAGCCTCAAGGCTGAAGGCCTTGGGGATGGTGGGACTGCCGGTATGCGGCATCATTCCCAAGCTGCGCCTAAGCCTGTTACCCGCTCCTTGCGAAATCCTCAAAGGTGATCCGTATGAGCCGTCATTTGCATGTTCTTACCGCTTTCGCACTCCTTTTTGTAGGTAATACCTTGTCTGCTGGCGATGCACAGGCCGAAAGGACGCCAGCTTCAGTGGAGTCGCCGCTATACCTGCTGACCTACGACCACGGCGGGATGGTGCTGTGGGGGCGGGATCATTTTGTCAAGTACCTGCACAGCGCCGTGGACTGGCTGGATCGGTATCCGAGCTTCAAGATCGGGCTGGACAATGAGGCGTACACCTACGACCGGCTCGCGGAGCAAGACCCGAGCGTGATCGAGGAGATGCGCGGGTATCTGAGCAAGTATCAGGGCCGGTTTGGCATCGGGACGTGCACCTACGGGCAGCCGCTGTCCGTCTTCATTAACGAGGAGTCCAATATCCGGCAGATCGAGTATGCCCTGGCCGCCGACCGCAAATACTTCGGCGTCGCGCCGGACGTGTACTTGATGAGCGAGCACTGCGCTGCACGCCCAGATTCCGCAACTGATCAAGGGCTTCGGTTTCCACGGTGCGATCATGCGGACGCACTTCATGATGTACGGGTACAATCCCACCTTCGACGTGCCCATCGGCTGGTGGGTGGGATTGGATGGGTCGCGCCTCGCGACGGTACCCACGTACAAAGGAGAGGGAGCCCAGTTCGGGAAGACCACGGTGGACAATTGGTTCTTGACCCGCTACCCGAGCCCGGATGCCCAGAAGTCACCGGCCGATTTTCGCAAGGAGTTCGGTCGCATCCAGCCGCTGTTGGCCAGCCGGGCCGACGATGCCGGTCTGCGAAAGGAGGAACTCGTCAAAGAGCTACGAGGGAAAGCCCGGCTTCAAATGGGTCCTGCTCGAAGAGATCCTGCCTGCGTTTCCCGCCCCGCAGGAGGAACTCCGGACGGCAGTCCAACGATTTTGTCGTGCGCATGCCCTGGGGCTATTGCGGCAACGAGATTTGGAACCAGTCCCGCCGGGCTGAGGTGAGCGTTCTCACGGCGGAACGAATCGCCGCGCTGGCGGCGCTGGCAGGTGGCGACGGTGGCGAGACCGAATTGGACAAGGCCTGGAAGAATCTGCTCGTGGGCCAGCATCACGACGTGCAAATCTGCGGGCTGTTGCCGGATGCGCAAGTTCTTGTCGGAATCGATTCGCGTGTCACAGGACGTCACCACGAAGTCGTTGCAGTATCTTGGCTCCCGGATGGCGACGGGGGGCTTTCCAGCAGTTGGTCGTATTCAACCCGGTCTCCTGGCGGCGACAGGCGTGGATCGAAGTAACGGTGGCCTTCGAGCGAGGCTACACCAAAAGCCTGGAGGTTCGTCACGAGGGTAAGGTTGTCCCTGCCGCTGTTCTCTCGGCCGATTCGTATTCCGACGGCAGCTTGCGCGAGGCCAAGCTGGCGGTCCTCGCGGACCTCGATGGGCTGAGCGTGGGAGCGTTTGAATTGCACCCAGCGACGGCAGGCCCGCTGGCAAGCGGCCCTGGCGTGATGCACGTCGATAGCGACAATCTGATGGTCGCGACTCCGTTCTGGGAGGTCCGCCTTCATCCGGAGGGAGGCATCTCGTCGATCAAAGACCGGCGCAGCGGACAGGAATTCCTGCGGTCCAGCGGGGTGGGGGGCCATTTGGCCGGAAAGGTCAACGGCCAGGACATGACCTCACGGGGACATTGGTCTCTGGAATCCCCGCACGCCGATGGGACTTGGGCGACGGCCCGCCAAAGCGGATTGATCGGCACGATCCCTTACACTCTGGAGATGAAGTTCTACCGCGAGAATCCCCGGATCGACTGCTGGATGCGGTTTCGTTTCTCGGGGGAGAAGATCGGGCGCGTCACGCGCGACGTGCGCGACGGCGCGTCCGGGTTCATTCACGAGGACAAATTGCGGTTCAAGCTCTTTCCGGCTTTGAAAGAAGGTGCGGTGGGCGTGCGCGACCTGCCGTTTGCGGTCAGCGAAACGACGGACCCCTATGTCAATGGGCTGTATTGGACAGCCGTGGCTGATGGGGACAAGGGTATTGCCGTGTTCAACCGAGGGACGATGGGGGCCGTGCGGGAAAAGGACGGCGGCTTCTCGATTCCGCTGGCGTATGCCGCCTACTACATCTGGGGCACGCGGATGCTCAGCGGGGACTTCGAGTATGAATTTGCCCTCTATCCCTTCACGGGCCAGTGGGCGGACGCCGACCTGCATCGGCACGCCCTGGAGTACAACTTCCCGCCGGTAGCCGTGGCGGCGCCGCCTGCCAACGGCAATCTGGCCGGGACTTTTCAGCCGGTCGACGTTCGGTCGAGCGACGCGGTGGTCTCGGCCCTGTACCGCCGCGGGGGCAAGACGTACGTCCGCGTGCATGACTATCGGGGCACGGGTGGCACGGCGATGCTCGACGGTCCCCTGGGCCGGCACGGTGACGGAGGTCGATCTGGCCGGTCACGAGTTCGGCGCCGTGACGAACACGCTTGCCCTGTCAAGCCGTGGCAGATCCGGACCGTCAAATGGGAACGGTCTATTGAATCGACGGCCGGCGGCCGGGTAGAATACCTCCTCATGGTTGTCGCAGCAGAAAACAGTGTTCGTATCGTGAACGCGGGCAGACCTTCCCTGAGTACACAATCCAAAGGAGACAGAAAATGACGCACATCACGCGCAGACAGTTTGTGAGAGGATCGCTCGCCGCTGGGCTGGGCCTGGCCTTTGCCGGCCCCGCGTCGCGGGTACTGGGGGCCAATGACGAGATTCGAATAGCGGTCGTCGGCATCAACGGGCGGGGCGGCGAGCACATCAAAACAGTTCGGCGATATGAAAGGCGTCCGGCTGGTGGCCTTGTGCGACGTCGATCAGAAAGTCCTGGGCAACAAGGCCAAAGCCTTCGAGAAGAAATACGAGCGACAAGTGGAGACCTATGTCGATATCCGTAAGCTCCTGGAGAACAAGAACATCGACGCCATCTCCATCGCGACGCCCAACCACTGGCACTCGCTGGCGACCATCTGGGCCTGCCAGGCGGGCAAAGACGTCTACGTGGAGAAGCCGTGCAGCCATAACCCTTTCGAAGGGCGCAAGTGCATGGAGGCGGCCCGCAAGTACAACCGGATCGTGCAGCACGGTACGCAGAGCCGGTCCGACAAGAGGTGGGCGAAGCAGGTGGCGGCGATCGCCAGTGGCAAGTACGGCAAGCTGCTGGTCTCCAAAGGGGCGGCCTCCAAAGACGGGCAGGGTCGCTGGAGCCTCGGCTTTAAGCCGATCGAGGAGCCGCCGAAGGACCTGGACTACGACATCTGGCTGGGTCCGGCGCCCCAGCAGCCTTTCCACAAGAATCTCGTTCATTACAATTGGCACTGGTTCTGGGATTTCGGCAACGGGGAGATCGGCAACCAGGGCGTGCACGAAATGGACAAGGCCCGCTGGGCGATTCCGGGGGCGACCCTGCCTAAGAGCGTGATCAGCCTGGGCGGCCGCTGGGTCAATTCGACGGAGGGCCATCCGGCCTACACCGACCAGGCCCAGACGCCCAATTGCCAGTTGACCATCATGGATTTCGGCGGGCCGCTGCTGGTGTTCGAAGTCATTGGCTTGGTGGAGAGAGCGGGTCTGGACGGCAAGAAGTATCCGAAGAATGTAGGCAACGAGTTCTACCTGGAGGGCGGGGTCATCCGAGGTGGCAAGTTCTACGCCAAAGGCTCCGACAAGGCCGAGGACCTGGAAGCTGGCGACGTTGAAATCGGCGAGGGCGGCCACTTCGAGAACTTCATCCACGCCATGCGGACACGCAAGATCGAGGACCTCAACGCGGACATCGGCGTCGGCTATCTGTCCGCTACGTGCTGCCAGTTGGGCAACATCTCCTACCGCCTGGGCTCGCAGGTTGCCGGCTCAACGAAACCGGACGTCCTCGGCAAGCACGAGGTTATCGGCAAATCGTGGGAGACGGTCCTGGAGACCGTCAAAGGTGCGATCGGTCTCGATGTCTCCAAGGGCACCTTCCAGCTTGGGCCGATGTTGACGTTCGATCCGAAGACGGAGAAGTTCGTGGGCAACGCCCGGGCAAACCAACTGCTGACGCGTTCCTATCGCAAGCCGTTCGCCGTCCCCGAACAAGTGTAGAACCCCCCCGGGGCAGCATGGGCACTGACTCCAACAGGGCATCCAGTCACAGGGCTGGATGCCCTTCGTCTTTCTGAGATCCTCCAACGGAACAAACAGTCGCATGCCATTGCGAGGAGCGCAGCAGGACTTGGGGTCAGAGCTTGATTAGTGATTAAGCTCTCCTTCTGCCTGGGCGACTCGACCGGTCGCGCACCACTTTGTGATGCGTGTCTCGCCAACCTGCTCAATCGCTAATCACTAATCAAGCTCTGACCCCAGAGATCGCCAGTTATCATTTGCTCGGTCGCTTTCTTACTGTCAACCGTGAACTGTCAACTGCCCACTGGGATTATCCCCACGCCTTTTGCAGGATGATGCCCGCGACGATAAAGACCAGCCCGACGATCGTGGACGGCAGGATCCTCTCGCCCAGCACCAGCGCGATGACCAGCAGCGAGAGAAAGGGGACGAGGTAGATCAGATTGACCACGTGGGCCGTCGTCTTGGCGCTGCGCAGGGCCTTGAGCCAGACTAAGAAGGTGATCCCCATTTCGAACAGGCCGATGTAGATGCCGCCGAGCAGCCCGCGCCAGTCGGTTACCTGGGTCTGCCTGAGCAGGAATGTCAAGAGGAGGATATAGGCTGAGGCAAAGAGGAAGTTCACAAAGAGACGCACGGCTTCGTCCTGACGGTCCTTGGTGTTGAGGATCCAGAAGAGAGCCCAAACGATCGTGCTGCTCAGGGCCAACAGAACGCCCGGCCCGCTGCTGAAGCGAAAGGCCAGAATGTCTGCCGGCTTGGCCGGGTGCGTGGCGATCACCACCACGCCGAGAAAGCTGATCAAAATTGCGAGAATGCTCGTGAGCCGAATGTGCTGGCCCAGCAGTGGAATTGAAAGAAGCACAAGCGTCAGCGGCCAGACGAAGTTGATAGGCTGTGCCTCCTGGGCGGGCAAAAGCGAATACGCCTGGAACAGGATCACATAGTAGAGGAACGGGTTCAACAGCCCCAATCCGGCGGACCAAAGATAGTCTCTGCTGGAGAACGTGCGCAGCAGCTTCAGCCTGTTCGTCGCGGTCAAATAGGCAAGGAAGACGGCGGTCGAGCTTACCGTCGCAACGAGCAAGAGCGGCAGTTGGCCCATGTGGCGGAGGGACAATTTGAAGGCGGTGGCCGAGGTGGCCCAGAACGCCACGGCTGCCAGCGCATAAAGGTAAGCCAGCTTGTGTTGTCTGTCGCTCCCGTTCATCGGCAGGTCACCGGGCCAGCAGATTTACGAGCGGCGCACGGGCGGCACAGGTGCTCTCGGCGAGTCGGTGCAGAGCGGGCGACGCCGGACTTTGCCAGAGCCAGGCCAGCACTCGTGCGAGGCCGTTAGCGTCCATATGCCGCCAGTCCAGCGTTCTCATCTCTGCGGGCACGCGATACTCGTCGGCATTTGCCAGCAGCAGGGCGATGCCGGCCAGCGCCCCGATGGCCATATTGCTTGGCTCGATGCCATATTCCAAGGCCAGGGCCATCGTGCCGAAGATGCGGTCGGTGCTTCCCAGCTTGCGACAACGTCGCGACTGGCCCGGGCCGTGGTGTCGGCAAGATACGGGTTGGTTATCCGAAGCAGCAGGTCCTCAGCATAAGAACGATATCCCGACCGCGCGAATAGCTCGTCACCGAGGCGAGCGTACTTGCGGATCAGGGCCCCGCCGGACTCCTGCAGGAACGCCGCGCGGGCCACGTTCATCAGAGACGCATCGGCTTTGAGCTCGGTCATCTTCGTGTATCCCTTGAGCATGCCGACGAAACCGAGCAGGGCGTGGATCGCGTTGTGGCCATAGAGCTTGGCCTCCTCGAACGGCAGCAGATCGTCCTTCTCGATGAAGACCTTGATGCCCGGCGCGAAACCTGGGATCGTTGTCTTGCTGACGAGAATGCGGTTGAACTCCTCCACGAGAAAAGCCCGGTCGAGGCCCGGTGCGATCGGTGCGAGGCCCCGCTCGCGATCTCCCGGGGATCGGTCACGACCTGGCTCATCTTGCCGATGACGGTGTTGAGGAATTGAACACGTGGCATGGGCATCTTGCCCATGCCACTCACGGGCAGGATGCCCGTGCTACGGAGCCTCTGCGTGACTGCCTGTTCAAGGATCTCGGCCGCGTGGTTGTGATTCTCGGCGGCGTAGACGATCGTTGCATCGGCCTTGCGACGCTCGCAAGCCAGCGGCGATCAGGGCGGCCACCGTGTTGTCTTGGGCCGCATCGTAGAACTTGACCGAAGGCAGGCAGGTGGTTATCTCGGTGGCTTCGGAAAGTGCCGACCGAAGGGTCTGTGCTTCCTCGGGGTTGGTCGGATTGAGCAACTCGACCCCGTCGATTCTCACCGTCTCGATCCGATCGCTTCTGGCGACGTTGACGCAGTAGGTGCCGCGGTTCGACCGCACGGCCTCCACGAGCCGCTGGTCGATCTCCGCCACGACGATCCGGCGGAAGTTGCCGCTCTGGAAGGCTTCCTTGGCGAAGAGGCCCGCTTGGATCGGCCCGAAACCGAAACCGACAAAAGTATGCTCCGCTCATGCTACCGACCCGCCGTCTTGAGGAATTGCCGGATGTCCTGCTGTCGGGTCAGGACGCTGATTTCGAGCTCGTAGGTTCGGCTCTGGCCGGGGTCCAGCTGCAGAAGCTGCTTTTGCTCCCGGGCCTTGGCCTGGCCGATGGGGGGATTGGTCCCGGGCTCCAGGCCCGTGACGTACTCGCCCGGGCCCCAGTGCTGCCAATTGGCCAACGAAGGCAGTTGCCTCTTCTTGTATCGCGTAGCGACCGCCAATCCGAGCTTCTCGTTGTACAGACCGATGGTGCACATGCCGTCCTGGTCCGGCGTGACGTCGATGAACCCGCAGGCTTCCCCCGTGCCCCGATGTCGCTCCAGCGGCGGTTGGGCGGTGCGGAAATCGTGCGCGTCATTGAAGATGGCGTTGTCCATGTCCAAGCCGCGTGATACGCACTGACCTTTCCAGACGATCTTCGTGCCTCGGTCCACGAGGGGCCAGCCATAGTTGCAGTGATAGAGAAGCATGTGCGGCGTCCGGCTAGTTGCCGACGTTGGTCACCACGTCATGAATCCGGATCGCGGGCTCCCCGAGCGTGCCGGAAATTGTCCGCCGCAGTTCGAGATTGGGCCCGAAGACGCGGGACTCCTTCACCACGGCCGTGATGCTCATCTCCAGATTGCCCATGCTGAGATTCGGCTGAATGATGGATTCCACCTCGGCGGGCAGATTGCTGAATCGCCCGTGCAGGCCACGCTCGCCGGAGGCGTCCGTCTCCGGCCCGCCGACATGCGTCAGGCCGCAGGTGGTCACCAGGCCGCCGGCGAAAGCCCAGAGCCATTCCAAACCCCGGTTTGCGTCCGGACGCGGTGCCGTGACGCCGGCGTGGCTGAGCCAAGCCAGGCTGTGCTGATGGTAGAAGGCATCGACGATGTCGAGCCCGCGATCGATCACGACCTTGTACCGCAGCCCCGCGCCGGTATTGACCCAGGCGATGCGGGTCCCTCGGCCCGGCCCATTGTCCAGCACCGAAGTCTCGATGCCGCCGATCTGGGCGGGATTGATCACCTTGCCTTGCCAATCGAATTGTGTCTTCTTCGTAGCCATTATGTGCTCCGTCTCCTACTATAGCAAACAAACTCCACTGGGTGCCATGTCTACGCCTCGTAGACATGCCTACGCAAAGCCGTAGGCATGGCACCCGAAAATACGTGTTCTTGCGCTTCTAATCCAATGCCTTCCGCAAGGCCTCGAAGCTCTCGAAGCCGCCCTTGGTCTGAAGCACTTGCAGCATTTTCGCGTACGGTCGGATGTGGCCATAGCGGTCGCCGAGCGGGGCCTTGATGTAGAGCGAGGCGAAGAGATTGCCCGCCTGGACGGCCCGCTCGAAGTCGATCGTCCCTTTTCGAAAGCCGTCGAGGTTGCTGGCGAGGTACGTGATCAGGCCCGCCCGGAACGAATCGCCCGCCCCGACCAGGTCCACCACCTCGCCCGCCATGAATCGGGAGGTGACTTTTACCGGCCCGCCCGTCTGGCCCTCCGGCCCGATGTATTTCATGTACGCGCCGTCGCTGACGGTCACGCCGAACAGCTTGGTTCGCCCATCGTCCTGCCAGAACCGCTGCGTCAGGAATTCGAGAAAATGCGCGTTGTACGCCTGCTCGTCGAGATCGGCCCGCGCCGGCTTGCGACCGAGCGTGTTCTCGATGAGCTTGGCCTCGTCCGATGACGTGAAGAACAGGTCCAACTCCGGCAGCAGGGGCTCCAAGAGCCGATATTCCCTGACCGGCTTTCCCTCGGCGATGAGCTGGTGCGGATTGCCCGTCAGGGTGTGGCTGTCGGCGATGGTCACCGCCCCCTGGTTTTGGCACCAGCGGATGAAATCGGCCAGGTCCCGGCCGCCGTGGGCGTCGCCCGCGATCCGAGAGGCCCGAGTACATGTAGTAGACGATCCGGGGCCGGAGCCGCTCGACGGCCTTGCGGAAGACGGCGAAATCGAAATCATTATTGGCGTTCGGGAAGTAGGCGATCCCGCCGCGGTCCCCGCCGGAGGTGTTGTGGATGAAAGTCGTTCCCGTGCACATCGTCGGGTGGATGAAGGTCGCCGACATGTCGATGTCGTTGGCGGTCATCATGTCGTGGAAGTACCGCCCCTGGGCGTCCAGACCGTCGTAGTCGCCTTGACCGAGATTGACGCCGACGGCGACCTTCAGGCCGGTCCGGGCGATCAGGGGGGCCATGTTGCCGGGCCCGCCGGCGGTGGCAAAGCCTTCGTCGATCCAATGCTTGATCTGTTCCTGGGAGAACCCGGGCATATCCTCGAAGCGGCACTTGGCCAGGCCGCCTTTGCCGACGAGCCTGTCGGTGAACTCGAAGTCGGGCCGCCGCAAATCGACCACCGCCGTATTCAGGACCAGGACATCGACAGACATCAGTCAAATCTCCACGGAATGCTGGAATCCTGGAATGGTGGAACGATGGGTAGGGGACCTGCGTTCGCCCCAATATTCCAGTATTCCATCGTTCCAATATTCCATAGTCGTTAGTGCATTTCCGCTTCGCAGGTGCCGATGGCCGGGCGGTAGAAATTGAACTGCACGTTCGGGTGGTCCGCCAGCAGCGACATGGGCACGGCGCTATCGGGGATGCGCTTGCCGATCATCAAGCGTCGTCAGCCGCATGCCGAAGGGATTGTCGTGCGTGCCGGCCTGCCAGATGGAGACCTTCTCGGCCTTCCAGGTCTCGACCGGGCCGACGGTGATCGCCTGCGTCGGCACGCTCGTCACGACGCCGCCCCCGCTGGTGCGGGCGTTCTGCATGACCGTCACCGGGTGCAGGTCCACGACCCGCGTCGTGAGCTTGCGGAACTCCTGCGGGTGTGGGCGGGCGGTCCTTGTACTTGCCTTGCCGCCGGACGCGGGTCGTTGAACGCCCAGTGCTTGATGTCGCCCTGGCCGCCCTGCATGGTCACGCAACGGACGCCGTCCCAGCTCTTGATGTACGCCGAGGTATCGGCCTTGGGGAAGTGGAGATTGCTCTCGGGCATCTTCAGGCCGGGCTGGATGCGGTCGAAGCACAGCTCGCGGTCGGCCCGGGCGAAGGACAGCGGATGCGTCTGCGGGACCTCGCGGCCGTTCATGTACCACTCGTCCATGCCCCAGAAGTGGGCGTTGGCGAGGTCGAGCTCCAGCTCGTTGACCAGCCGGGCGACCAGCGGCAGTTGCTCCGTCGGACCGATGGGGCCGCAGATGCCGGCCGGGTTGGCCAACGTCGCCTGTTTCCAGGCCGTGATGTACTCCAGGGCCTCGGCCAGGTAGAAATCCTCCAGCGTGTCGTAGAAGACGACGCGGAATCCCTCCCGGCTCAGAGCCGCCATGTCCTCCGCGGTCAGCTTGGCGGCGTCGTTGAGGATTTCGTCGTCGAGCGTGGTGTAGTCCCACCACTCCGGCGCCAGGATGCTCACCTTTCGGGCCATGAAGCTTCTCCTTACATCACGTGAACCAGGTCACCGAGTTCTTTCTGGAGAATATTATCCTGCGGGTAGGCGTGGCCGAGGTGCTGGCGGAAGCCCTCGCCGAACGGCCGGCCGATCTGGCCGCCGCGTTTGGCTCCGAACGCCTTCATCATATTGGTGTACTCGTCCATGCCGTGGTGCTTGAGCAGCCAGTCCCGCTGACTCTCGTGGCAGCCAGCATTTTCTCCTTGGTCTCAATTACGCTGCTGATATCGACGATCATGCGCGGCTCGATCGGCGTTGCCGAGCTTGTCTTTGCCCTCGACGGGGATCCATGTAGTACAGGTGCGGGATGGGCTCGAACGGCTCGGCCCCCGGCGTCTCGACGTTGACCACGCCGCAGCAGAAGCACGCCGTCTGGGCCAGCTGGCTGGCCATCTCGTGATCGACCATGTAATCCGAGGGGCTCGTCGTAAAGACGATCCGCGGCCGGACCTTCCGCACGACCTCGATGGCCTTGAGCAGCGTGGGCCGGTCGTACAGGATGAAGATGTCGCCGGATTCCAGGCAATGGTACTGGCCGTCCAGCATGGCGACGGACTTGGCCGCCTCGCCTTTGCGAATCCGGCTGATTTCTTCCCGGGTGTACTGCACCGTCCCGCAATCGCCGGGGGCGGCCGTGGCGATGTGAATCTGCCAGCCGCGCTGGCGCAGCAGGGCCAGCGTCCCCGTACACATGAACTCCGCATCGTCCGGATGGGCGCCGAGGCTCAAGACGGTCTTTGTCACTTGTCAACATGCTATGCTGACTGATCCTTTCTGTCATGTCATCAATCGCGATGAGGCGCAGGGCCGTTTGTAGTGTGCCCGTAAGGGCATGAAGGGCAACGCCCCACGCGTCACTACGAACGCCTATTTGCCCATCAGGTGATTCATGATGAGCAGATCGAGCTCCTCGTAGTCACGCTCGGCGACCAGCTCGTTGACCTTGCGCTGGTCGAGGCTGCGGACCAGCTCCACGAGCCGCAGGAAGATGGTCCGGCTGTTGCTCAGGTGCTTGGTGGCCACGTCCTGCTTCTGGGTCCGCATGGCTTTGACATCGAGGCCGACGAATTCGCCTTTCTTGCCGTAGTTGTATTTGTCGAGCATGCGGACCTGGTTGAAGGCCCGGCGCAGATCGACCGAGCCGAAGCTCTTGTCCTCGTCGAACTTCAGGCCGCTCTGGTCGTTCAGGTGGACGGTGTACAGTTTCTCATGGGCGAGGGCAAAGCCCATCTCGTCCGATGGGTCCAGCCCGGCCAGGATCACGTGGGCCGTCTCGATATTGACGCCGACCCGCTTGGGATTGTGGGTCAGGGAGGCCAGGGCCAGCGCGTGCCCCGTCGTGGGGATATAGGCCTGATCCATCGGCTCGTTCGGCTTGGGCTCGATGGCGATTTTGATATCCGAGTCGTAGTCCAGCATGTCGTTGATGGCGGCGACGAGCCGGTCCACCGCGACTTTGCTGTCCTTGGCCTCGCGGATGTACGTGCCTTCCCGGGCGAGCCACAGGACGATCAGCTTCGTCTCCAGGGCGACGGCAATGTCGATGGCGCGTCGGCTGCGCTCCTTGGCGTACTCGCGGGCCTTCTTGTCGTTCGAGGTATAGGCCCCGTCAATCGTCCGCTCGTCCTCCCACAGCCTGGGCGCGACGAACTCCGCCGTTAGCCCCTCATCGGCGAGCATCTGTCGGACGTCCTTGGCCCTCTTGGCGATGTCCTTGGGACCCAGGTCGTTCAGGTCCGGCACGGCGTCGTCATCGTGGAACTGCACGCCGTCGAAGCCGAGCGTCTTATACAGCTTGAGCTTCTTGGCGAAGGCGATGGGCCGCCGGACCGTCGGCCCGAACGGATCGGCGCCCTCGTGCACATTCCACGGTCCGAACGAAAAACGATATTCTCCTGCCATGTGTATCCTCCTTAAGGCTCAATCACTCTGCCTGAGTCGGTTGCGACTCCAATTCTCTTCTGTAGGGTGGGGCTTGCCCCACCGGTTCTTTTCGCCATGCGGCTGTTGGTGGGGCAAGCCCCACCTTACGAAGTCCTATTTCTCCTTCAGTACGGCCAACGCGTGACGGGCGTAGTGGCCGCAAAGATCTTGAGCGTATTCTCTCAAGATCTTCTCTCCAAGTCCATCATGATCCCCGCAACGATATAGGGCTCGGGCGAGAATCAGCTCGCGCAGCGAGCACTCGCGCGTGGTAGTATCCTCGGAGCTGACCGGGATGTTCCTGGTGGCCACGTCGAGGTTCGGACAGGCATGGCCCATCATGCCGGGCTTTTGCAGCAGCTCGGCCAGGGGCTGGGCTGCCGACGGGTCGGCCAGGGTCTCCAAGGCCATCGCCACGGCCCGGTGGTGCGACAGGGGATCGTTCGGACCCAGTTGCCGGACCTTGGCGAGGATGGGCTCGATGGCTTCGGCCCGGCCGGTCCGGCCCAGAGCGAGAATCAAGCTGTCCAAGACGCTCATGCTGGGTCCATACTGGCCCATGCCCGTGTATTTCCAGCCTTTGTCCCACTCGCGGGCCTTGACGGCCTCCACCAGCGTGTCGGCCCCGGTGGGATCGTGCAGGATGCCGAGGATGTGGGCGTAAGTCAGCTTCGCCTGGTCGGAATCGGCCGTTGCGTAAGCTTCGCGCAGCAGCGGCAGAGCTTGCTCGGACTGGGCGAAGATGACCTCAATCCCGTTGAAGTCGTTGACGACGGTCTTGACGGCCTGCTCGATTCGCTCCTTCGGCAGCGGGAAGGAATCCTTCTCGGCGAGGACCTCGGCCGGCAGATTGCCCTTCTCCACGAGGTGCTTCTGCAGCGCACGGATGTCGATGTCGCGCAAGGCCTTGCCCGACTGGGCGGACATCGCGGCCGCCATACCGGCGGCGTAGCCCTGGTTCTGGATATCCGCTTGCATGCGGATCACGGGCATGACATCTCGATGGGCGCTGACGGCCAGACCGGTGACGAGGACGCCGTCGATTCCCTTGGGCAGCAGGCAGCGGTAGGGGACGTAGCAAGGCACGGTCTTGCGGTCCGGCGGCCGGAGCATGAACATGGGATGGATCGTGAAGCCGTGCGAGTCGAAGTTGCTGCTCGCCTGCACGACGGTATCGGGGAAGGTCCGGCCCAGGTAGGCGTCCATCGGCGAAAGGCAGAAGTCCCCGACGATCTGCCGCCGCTCGCGGCAGTCCACCAGTTGGCCCACGTCGTAGGCCTTGTCGAATTTCTTGCGGGCGACGAAGAAGGCATGCGAGGAATCGACCACGTCGAGGTCGTCGATGAACGCCCAGTCCGTGTTGGTGTACCGAGCCTCCAGATTCCAGGGCGGCAGACCCGTGCCCTGGACCGCGATGTCCTCACCCGTGATATACACGCACGAGGCGCCCGCCGCGGCGGCAATCGTGGCATTGCCCGTGGCGTCCACGACGGCTTTTGCCAGGACGACGCCCCGGCCTTGCGGCGTGGCCACGACGACGCCTTTGACGCCGATTGCCCTCGACGAACGCGCCGCAGCCGAGCACGCCGTACCACAGGTCCGCCCCGGCCTTCCGCAATTCCCGCCGATACCATTCGATCTTGATCTGGCTGTTCCACGCCTGGCCCTGGCCGCTCTTGCCTTCGTCCGGGCCGCCCAACTCGGCCAAGCCCTGGTCCATTTCCTTTGTGAAGCCCTCGCGGTGGCCGTAGTAATACTTCCCGATCAGGCCCATCGTGCCGATGCCGCCGAGGCCGTGGAGATACTCCACGACGAGCGTCCGGCGCCCTGTCGGGCCGCCGCAATGCCGGCCGGCGCACCGCCGGTGCCGCCGCCGACCACGACCACGTCATACTGGCCGAGCACGGGCAGAGCCTGTTCGCCGGCCTTGATGTATTGGGTCTGCGGGCCGACGCGCATCCACGCCTGATCCTCGCGAACATCGCCGGTCACGACGAGCTGTGCCTGCCTGCGCTGGCGAGTCGTGACCTTCTTGGACGTCGCGAGCTTCTTGGCCTCGGCCGCTGCCGCCGCACCGACCTTCGTCCCGGCCTCCATCAATTCCAGCGGCCGCAGCAATTGCTCCGCCGCTTTCCGTGACAGATCGGCGCAGCCGCCGAGGACGTAGATCCGCTCGATTCGCGGCGGTCGAAAGACGCCGAGATCGATCTTCGCCGCACCGGGCCACGTGCAGCACTGCTGGGCCTGGCCCTTCATGCCATCCGGCGGCACCTGGAACAGCGTCTCCGAGGCGTCCACCTGCTCCGGATGCCACGTCTTGTCGCGGGCGATCTGCTCCGCCCGGGCGAACGACGCGAACGAGCCATCCTCCATCGGGATTTCCAGCGTGTACTCGATCGCCTGGTAGATTCGCCCGTTGTCCCCGTAGACGGGGGAGGGCAGTTGTCTGGCCTTCATGTTCTCCGCCATCGCGGGGCTGCCCGCCGATGACGATCCTCTTGAACGTCTGCATGCCCCTGGGATAAGGATCGAACTGGGCTCCCGCCATTCGGGCGACGGCCGCTCTCGGCGTGGCATCGATAATCACCTTGGCCTTGACGGCCTGCCGGCCGGAGCGGTCGGCCATGACGATGCCGGCCGGTTTGCCGGCGCTGTCCCGCAGAAGCTCGGTCGGGATAGCAGCCGTAGAGGAATTGAACGCCGGCGTTGACCAACGCCTCATCGAGGGCCCGCTTGACCTGCATAGGCGTCGGTGGCACGCGGGGTCGCGGCGAGCGCGTCCCGCCCTTGCGTGTCGCGAGCATCTTGCCAGCGTTTTGCTTCTCCACGACGATCTCGCCGAGCAGCACGCGCTTGGCTCCCGGCGTCTTTCTCACCGCGAACTTCAAGTAGCGGGCCTTCTGCTCAATCGTGGCGGACAGGGGAATCGCCGCTTCCTCAAACGCGCCTTCCGCCAGTCGCTTGTTCTCGACCACCGCCACCTGCTGCCATTGCTGCTTGTCCGCACTCGCGGAGACGTGACGCTCGCGACCTCGAAGTCGTTCGTTCGCTGGTACGCCATCACATGAGCTTTATGGACGAACTGCTCTTGGCCGAGATCGGCCACGAGATTAACATCGCCATCATATTGAACACTCTGGGCCGGGGCGCTGTGCCATTTGCCGTCGCTGAGGAGGGAGGGACGCGGCGAAGAGTCCTTGTGTGGTGCGGAGGACGCGCGGTCTGCTTCATACGTGAACGGTATCGTATTGCGCAAGGGCGCCGCCGTGCTCGGCTCGGCGAACATGATCCGCGCCAACGGCGACGCCGGCTCTTCACCCGGCTCCAGCCAAAGGCGGTAGGTCCCGCAGATGTCCTCGCCGAGGTAGGGCCGGGGGGCGGCCAGGAACACCGTGGCCCCGTTCTGGGCCGCGGCCACCGCCGCCGTAACGGCTCCCGACGTGCCGCCTACGACCAGAACGTCAACATCGTACAGGACCGGGATCTGCCGAGCGGATTCCGTGACAACGTTGCCGGCCTCGACCCCCATTGTCTGCGGGGCTTTCGAGCATCAGCCGAGAGCCTCGAACATCCCGTCTGTGTGGCCAGCGTGCAAGCGACCAAAAGAAGCCAGGTGTAGGGTGGGGCTTGCCCCACCGATTTCTTCCGTCCCACGGATTCTGGTGGGGCAAGCCCCACCCTACGTGCTTGCACGATTGCGTCCTTTCGAATTCTCTCGATTATCGTGACTCTTCTTCGATCCTTCAACGGGAAAGTCCCCAACGCGATGTATCGCGGGGCCATGATGGCTCGGGCCACGCGGTCGCGGTACTGCTCGATCGGGGCCGGGTCCTTCGTGAAGGTGGTCATGTCCTTGGTGATCTCCGGCGGCACTTCCAGCAGAGCGGCGTACTGAGCCATCTGGGCCGCGGTAGGGGCAACCGCCCTGTGGTTGCCCTGCGGATGGGCGGGCACTGGGGCCCGCCCCTACCGCCTGGATCAGACGTTTCAGGATCGCGAGGTACTCGTAATCTTCGATCCCGTCCCGGAGCATCTCCCAGCGGATGCTGTCCACCGGGCCTTCCACGATCGGCTGATCCGGATGGGCGTCGGCCGCCGCGAGGGGCGGATAGACAAAGCGTCCATCGCCGTTGCCCCAGGGGCGTTTCTGGCCGTCGGGCGTGCTGTAGCCGGACTGCCAGCCCATCGGGTCCTCGTAGGGGTTCTGCGGATGCCCGCGGTCGGGATAGGCCGCCGGGCTGGTCCAGTAGTTCGTCTCCCAGACGAGCACGCCTTCGATCTTGCGTTGCCACGTCTGCCAGAGCCAGACCCGCAGCTCGGTCCCGGGGTGGTCGATGAACAGCGTGCAGTAGGGGGCCTTCGGTCCCGTGCAGACGTACCACCAGAATTTCTCGCCGCGCTGCCGTCGCGGCTCGGCGGCTCTCGGGCTGGTAGTTGTTGGAGATGGGGCACCAGATGTTCGGCCCGCCGATCAGCGCCCGGCTCGACCTTCTCGGTCAACATGCGGTTGAGGTCGGGGGCGGCCGCCTTGAGTTTGGCGAAGCCGTTGCTGACGAAGGGGTAATCCTTCGGGTCCGGCTCGTCGAACCAGTAGACAAAGGCCTCGTTGAGCCAGCCCTTCTGCCGCAGGTGCTCTTGCATCTGGGTGCAGTAGCTGCTGAAAAGGGCCTTGTAGTGCGGCGTGTCCTCCGTGAAGCCCAGCAACTCCGGCTCCTGCCGCGAGTGGAAGGTCCCGCCGCCCATCCCGGCAATGGCTCAGGCGGAACGAATTGAAATGGTACGTGTTCAGGGCCCGTGCCATCGCCTTGTCCCAGGCCGTGAAATCGAGCTTCACCTGGAGATTCGCAATCCTGCGTCCACCTCCGGCAATTGCGGCGGCTCGAAGGCGCCGCCTTCGATGAATTCCTCACCCGTCGCGGCGTTCGTCAGCGAGACGTCGTCGAACCACGCCAAGCCCGTTGCCTCGCCGCTTCTCGGTCCAGTTCGCCGCCCGCAGATGAAGCTGCACGGACTTGGCCCCATTGGGGAACTTGCGGATGACACGGTCGAACTCCTGCCACAGCCCGTTGCCTTGCAGGCCGATGTCATTGTTGCCGCCGGAGATCCACTGATCGGAGGCATCGTAGTGATTGAGCGTCACCAGGAAGGTCTGCCCGGGGACCGCCGTGCGATACCAGAACCGCAGCCGCAGCCCGCCCTCAGGAATCGGCACGAGCGGCTCGTATACGGCCTCCACATTCTCATCCTTGCGGTCGTCGAAGATGAGCAGACTGCGGTCGCCGCTGTGCTTTTCGTTCCGGACCGGCACGCCGCCGCGCCACTTGGACTTGGGCGGCTTGATATCGGGCCAGGTCACTTCGATCCGGTCCAGCGGGGCGGGATCGTAGGGCGAAATATGGTGGGCGCTGTAGTCGGCCCAGTACTTCTCCAGGACTTCATGCTTGCGTCGCGGGTCGTCGATTCCCTGGTAGCGAAAGACATTGCCCGGACTGAAGCCGAACGCCGTCGTGCAGGTCATCCGGTCCGGCAGCTCGAAATCGTAGACCTCGACCTTGAGATGCACGGGGGCCTTGAAGCTTTCCGCTTTCAGACTGATCGTGCCCTGATACATGCCGGCCCGCGCGTCACGCGGCACGTTGACGCGAATCCAAAACGGCTGGTTCATCCCCGCCAGCAAGTTGATCGGCTTCGTCAAGGGTGGCAGCGGATCGGGCCAATGCCCGGCCGTACGTGCTCTTGTCCGTCGGCCGCGTGACGTTGACGTACCGCACTTCCAGAATGTCGATGTTCTCCGCGGAGATCGTCGCCCCCGCCGGCCCCGTCAGAGAGCTCCCGCCTCCACGACAAGTCCCTTCAGGGCGGCGGCGGGTCGCACGACCAACTGCGCCGCCTCGGCTTCGTTCTTCGCCGCCCGGATGAGGATCGCCTCGCCCTTGGCTTTCGGCAGCCCGCGCTCTCGTCCGATCTTCCAGCCCGAGGAGGCCCACCACAAGCCGACCTGCTCACTCGATCCCGGCAGCAGTTCGCCATAGCGTGGCCGTAGCCAGATAATCCTCGGCCCGTCCGCCAGACGCGAACGCCCCGACCAAGGCTATCAAACAAATCACTCGTGCCCACATGTTCTGACCCTCTCAATAGACGTCACATGGTTCTATTGTCGGCATTGTCCACCGCTGATGGTTGCCTCGTCAAGGCAGTCTCGAAGACCGCCGAGCGGTTGCGGTTGCGATGCTCGTATCGGTTGCGAAACGCGTGGAGCGTCGCTGATGCCGGCCGAGGGCCGCAACGCAAAGAACCGAGAGGAGGACACGGATTCACACGGATGAACACGGATTTGGAGAAGATGGCCGGCTTCTCGCGGGGCGTTCCCCTCCCCTCTCAAGAATCCGTGTGAATCCGTGTCCGTCCGTGTCTAAAAACAATGGGCGGCACGCCCTCGCCATGAACTTCGCACGGCGTGAGGATTCGTGCATTTATTCTTGTTGACATAGTCTGCGGCCCTGTATACTGTATTACTACAATGATACAGTACGCGGACAAAGACACAGCGGGGCGACGACTGACGCTCGACGCCATCGAGACGAGCCGCGCAACCGCCTGACGTCTGACGATGGTGAGCGGATGCTTTTACAGATTGACCATCACAGTGGCCAGCCCATCTACCGGCAGGTGATCGACCAGATTCGCCGGCAGGTGGTGGCGGGGCAGTTGCGCGAAGGGGAGCAGCTCCCTTCGGTGCGGGACCTCGCCGGCCAACTGCGGGTCAATCCGATGACGATCAGCAAGGCCTACAGCCTGCTGGAGATGGAAGGCCTACTCGACCGGCGGCGGGGAGTAGGCCTTTTTGTCGTCTCTCCCCGCCAAGACGAAGCCGGCCAAGCCAAGATCGACATGTTGGAGGAGGCGTTGACCAAAGCCGTCGTCACGGCCATTCAGCTCGACATACCGGAGGACCAAGCCAGGGATATGCTGGCCCGACTCTACGAGAAGTACAACTCGAATATGCGGAGAAGAACCCATGAATGATGCCAGTCCTATCGTTGCGGTGCGCAAGGTCTCGAAGTGGTTCGGCCGGACGAAGGCCCTCGATGAGGTCGATCTGTCAATCTGTCCGGGCCGGATCATCGGCCTGCTCGGGGCCAACGGGGCCGGCAAGAGCACACTGCTGCGCACGATCATCGGCCTGTACCTGCCCGACGACGGCCAGGTCACGACCTTCGACACGATCGCCCGGGACCTCGGCCCAAGAGAACTGGCCCGCATCGGCTACGTCCACCAGGAGGGCGAGTTGCTCAACTGGATGACGGTCGGCCAGCTCATTCGCTACGTCAGCGCCTATTACCCGAACTGGAACGAGGACCTGGAGCGGCGGTACATCCTCGACTTCGACATTCACACGGGCGCCCGTGTCGGCTCGCTCTCGCCCGGCGAGCGGCAGAAGGTGGCGATCCTGATCGCCATCGGCTTCGAGCCGGAACTATTGATCCTCGACGAGCCCGCCTCCGCCCTCGACCCCATCGCCCGCGCCAAGTTCCTCGACCTGCTCCTCGATTTCTTCGGCGTAGGGGCGAAAAATCTTTCGCCCCTACAAGGCGGAAAAGACCAGTCCGACCCGCGTAACCGCGGTACTCCAAACGAAGACGGAACTCCCAACAGGACAATCGTGATCTCTTCGCACATCCTCAGTGACGTGGAGAAGGTGATTGACCACGTGGTCATCATGGACCACGGCCGGATCATCTGCGACCGCAACTTCGACGAGTTGCGCGAGCAGTATCACCGCATTCGCCTGACCGCTCTGCACGGCCCGTTACCCGCGAGCCTCTCCTTCGCTGGCGTCCTCAATTGCCAGCGGAACGACACCGAAGCGATTCTCACGGTCCGCGACCAAACGCCCGAGTGCATCAAGGACCAAGCCCGCGCCATCGACTGCGAAGCGGAAATGCAGCCCTTGCCCCTGGAGGACATCTACCGGCTGGTGGTGAAGGGGAAGTGACGGTGTAGTGAGACTCGAAGGTGAGATTATGCGAGTTCTGCTGGTCAATCTGAAGCATTTCTACCAGTGCCGTGCTCTCTGGCTCTTCTATGTCTTTTTCGCTCTCAATCTGCTCATCTTAGGCGCCATGAGTCTCGTTCTGCATCCGCTTCGGGGCAGCGCTGGAGCCGCGGGCGGCGTATCCTCCGCTTGGATGGGCGTTATCTGTGCTGGCAGTCTGGCCGTAGGTGCGATGGTGGGCACTGTGCAAATGGGAATCATCTCCGCACCGTTGTCTTTCTGTCTGCCGGATCATCGGAACGTCTTACGGAGACTTATCCTTCTCGTGGGTTTGGTCCCTAGTCTTCTGGTTCTGTCGCTTGAGTTCGCCAAGAACCCTCCCACGAGCCTGTCACCGGCATGTCTCTTTGGCGTCAGTCTTACGGCCTATTTCGGCGGTGTGAGTATCAGCCTATCCAGATTCGGTCCAGGAACCGCCCTGGGTGTCATTCTTTTGCTGCTCACGGGTGGCACCATGTTGAATCTGGGGGGATCGAAGGAGTTCGTGGCCACCACGGCTTCCGCCGGTGCCGCCATTTTGTTGGGGGTGGTAAGTGCGGTGGCCGTCTGGCGATGGCTGGGGCGGACGGACCTGTTTCGACGCCGCTGCGGCCGGCCTTGGCTTCTGTGGGACCCGGCTACGCGAGAGAAGTACCTCTGGCCTGATGGATCGTCTCGGAGACGTCCTATGACTGTCTCACGGGGCGATAGGTTCCTCCTGGGCATCGTGACAAGATGCAGGGAGGGGGGTGCGGCCCAGTACCTCTGGGGCTGGCTCTACACGTGGCTGTTGCCTGGGGCCAAGGGACGCTTCTTCATGGGATGGACGCTCCTCCTGGGTGTGGGAACTGCTGCCTTGGCGTGGTACATGCCGGATCGTGGGCCTTTCCTCATAGCTTACATGGTGGTGCTGCCGGGAGCGGTCCTCGGTCACCCTCCTCTCCACTCGTCTCTGCTCGTGGCCGGCGGCCGCCGCGAGCGGTTCCTGACGACGATGGCGTCCATTGTGATACTGGGCGCCATCCTGACTCTCAGCGCCATGCTCGCGTTCGAGATGGTGGGTCTGGTGGGAGTGCACACGTTCGCGGAATCTCGCCATGCAGAGGCCCCAGGACTTCCGGAATTCCTCCGGGACCGGGAGACGCCGATGAGTCTCAGGCTCGTTGTTCTCCTGCTGGCGCTGTTTCCCCTCAGCCGTCTCCTGGAGGTGAAGCTGCACAGAAAAAGATTTCTGATGGGCATGGCGCAAATGACTCCGGTCTTTCCTGTGGCCTGGTTGAACTCATTTCGCCCCGCCTGGCTGCCGGCAGTTCCGGCAGGGTATGTCGCTCTGGCCTTTTTTCTATCGTGGGTCTTGTGTGCCTATGGCGTATATCGAGTGGCCATGCGAAGCGATCTGGTGAGGCGGTGAGAAACTGAGGCGGAAAATGAAGAGAACGTGGGCAAATCTGAAAGTGGCTCTGTCCCAGCCGTGGGCAATCTGGACGCTCTTTGCTTGCGCTGTCGGAGTGTACGGGATCTTGTTTGTGTGGCAGACCCTGGCGGGGTGGAACGGCGGGGGCGGGATCTGGGTGGCAAGCTGGTTGTGGGCCAATCTGCTCCTTAACGGAGTAATTCTAATGGGGGCCGGGGGACGCGCAAGCCATGATGACACCGTTCTCTTTCACGCTCCCGGGGTATCGGGAGTCCCTGCGCGGTCGAGTCTGGGCCGTGCGGTGCGGGTGGGGGTGGCCTTCTCTCTGGTCCTGTTCTCGAACGCCTGGCATCGCATGTACCTGCGTGCCGACTGGCCCCCGGGTATGCCCCAACCCTCTCTTGCGGTGGGCGCGGCAATCCCCGAGTTATCTCTGACTGTGGTTGGTGCCTTTCTGGCCGGCATGGCTATTTGTCTGCTCTGGATCGGTGGCGGGGTCATTATGTGTTGGCGGACGTGGCTTGCAGTCTTGTTCCTGGGGATGGGGATCGCCATAGGACATGTCGCGTGGTCTCCGGCGTCCAGGCATGCTTTTACTATCTGGCCTGTTCTCATTCCGCTGAGCCTCCTTCTCTGTGCGTACCTCTGGCGCCGTCTGGGAGATAGGGAGTGGGTCAAGAGTGGCCATCGGGCGATCATCCTATACAGGATCAAGGTTGCCAGAGGGGCAGAGGTCCGAACGGCCGTCTCCTCTTGGGTGGAGGAGTTCTTTCTGAGCCGAATGCGAAAGGGCGGCTCCATGGCCCCCGCGCGACAACTGTGGGGTTGGCTTTATCGTGGCTTCGGCCCAATCCTCTCACGGTGGAAATGGATAGTTGGCTCGCTTCTGGTCGGTGCCCTGGTTCTGGGCTATCTGAACCGGTTCTTCGCGAGTATGGCGTTCGTGCTTCTGGGGATGTACATGACGGGCAGTGTCTGGCTGGCCTCCTCGACCATGCCGCTGCCGGAAGGACGCAGGGAGAAGTGCTATCTCACCATCGCCTCGGGCGCTCTGGCCACACTGTTGCTGATGGGTGTCTCTGCGGGTGTCGTCCTCTTATCCTGGGTCTTGGCGGCTCTTGCCACCGGTCTCTCTGGGGACATTCCACCTGCAATACACGGCCTTCAGTATGAGGAATGTTTGGCTGGCGTGTCTGCCTGTGCCGTGGTTTTCCGTCCTGGTGCTTGTCCTTGCATTGCTCCTGCTCAGCACTGCGCACGGCCGTACCCCTTGTGATCCTGCTTGTTGTTCCGTTCCTTGCGGGGATATTTCTCGGGGGGCGAGAAATCTCGGTTCTTCACGTGGGTCCGGCTCTGCTGCCTGCGTTACTGGCTTGCGGCTGGGCGTTCTTCCTCTTGACAGCCTGGATCAAATACAGGCGATGGAACTTGGTGGAACAACAACCGCGCAGAGAGGATTAGCGAAGGCGGCCTCGCCTACAACAACTGGGAGAGGAACGTCCGTGCGGGGACGATCATAGGCTGGCGCTTCGCCGCGAAGCAGTCGGCTTCCATGAAGTCCGCCCCCCACAGAACCTGGAAGGCAAAAGGCGCGTGCAGTTGACCCTGGAAGTGCTGTAGGGCCGGGCTGAGGCGGTCGTCGCTGGATTTGACTTCCACCAGGAACCATGCTGACCGTTTTACGTAATGTCGTAAAATGGTCAAGACCAATTTACGATATTACGCATTTCGGTCAAACTTCAGTCTCACGTGCCGACGGCTGAAATGCCATGCTCGCCTTCCAGGAGAGACCACGCGTAAGTCATTAAAACCAAGGAACCATGTCTCGCGCAAGACGCCAAGAGCGCCAAGAGATTATCTGCCTTCCTCCAGGCCATTGACGGTCCGGGTAATACCCTCCTTCATGACCGCTGCACCGAAATTCAACAGGAATCCGAGCTTCTTGTGAGAGAGTCTCAGGTGAGTCAGGATCTGCTTCTTGTGGGACTTGCTGACCGACTCTACGGATTTCAACTCCGCAATCACCTTGCCCTCGACGACCAGATTGGCGCGGAACCCCTCCTCGAACTGCATCCCCCGCCATACAATCGGAACGGGAACCTGGCGCTGCACCTGGAGGCCCCGGTCCCGCAGTTCCTGGGCGAGGACCGCCTCGTAAACGCTCTCCAGGAGCCCCGGCCCCAGTTCCCGGTGTACCATAATCGCTGCATCGACAATGATCCTGCCGATTTCGTTCTCGTCCATTTCTGATTCCTCTTTCTCTTTGGCCTTTGCGATCTTCGCCTCTTTGCGCGAACTCGCCTTGATGTTATTCCGCGTCAGGACCGCCAACGTTACCCGCTTCCAGAGGGCCTGTTCATCCCGCTGCTCCTCTCTTCTTGGCGTTCTTCGCGTCTTGGCGCGAGGATCGGGTTCGGTTGCGGCCGGAGGCTGCGTTGGGCTACTACCTGTTCAAATCTTGTCTTCACGCGGAGATTCCAGGTGGGGCAAAACGCAAGTCGTTGAGACCAAAAGAATTGTGTCGCGCGCGCAAGATCGCCAAGAACGCCAAGGAAGAACGGAAGATGGAAGATCCAGAGCAGGCGGTGAAATGCCCCCGAAACCTTGGCGCTCTTTGCGTCTCTGCGCGAGACCCTTCTTTGCTTTCTTCCTCGCCGCAAGAATATCCAGGTTACCCCTTTGTAGTGGGCCTGTCCATCGCGCTGCTCCTCTCTTCTTGGCGTTCTTGGCGTCTTGGCGCGAGGATCAGGTTTGGTTGCGGCCGGAGGCCGCGCTGGGACCTCGGGGGCCCGTCCGGAATTTCTCGAAAATATTTGGCGGCGGCGCCTTAGTCCCGGCGGGACAAGGGGTTACGGACGAAGGAATTTTTTCAGAAACTGTCTTTTTGTAACACATCTGTCCATGTAGACTGTATAATAGCTATCGAACTTCGCCGGGCGTGACGGCGAAGAGGTAACTGTCCATCGAACATCATTCTTTGGAGGGATCATCATGGCCAGCGTGGCACAGGTTCTTGCCAATCGTTCCAATGCCCAAAAGTCCACGGGGCCCCGCACGCCGGAAGGCAAAGCCCTCGTCGCCCAGAATGCCGTCAAGCATGGCCTCCTGGCGCAGCGGGGGGTCGTCAAAGGAGAAGATCCGGGCGAGTTTGCCCTCTACCGGGAGGGGATGCTGGAGGACCTGGAGCCGGCCGGGTCGGTGGAGACGATCCTCGCGGAGCGGGTCGTTCATCTCGCGTGGCGGCTACGCCGGGCCGAAAGGCTCGAAGGGGCGGCGTGGGACGTGCTGGAGGCCCAGCGGGTCGCCAAGATGAAGGACCAGCCAGGGGAGAGCGACATTCCGGACGAGGAAGAGGCGGTCCTCGCCCGCATGGTGGTGCAGGACTTCGGCAAGCATAAACTGCTCGATCAATTGCTCGGGTACGAGCGGCGGATCGAGAATAGTCTGTATCGCACCATGAACGAACTCCGCAAGGAGCGGATCTTACGGGAGGTGGAACGTTCGGAGTACCGCCTTCAGGCGGGTCAAGAATCCGTAGCTTCCGCTGTCCCAACACCGCCGAGTCCTCCAGACGAGAAGGTGTGCGGTGCACACCCTACCGGGGAAACGCCTAACGGCGTCACTACGAACGGCGCAGAAGCTGAAGGGTATTCCTGTGAAACAAAGCCAATTGGTGTGAGTAGCTGTGAAGATCGGGGCTCTTGCGACGCAACCGTGGAGGAAATCGGGCGGGGACGCCCGAGCTACGAAGAGACGCCTAACGGCGTCACTACCAACGGGGCCCAGGGCGAAGGGCAATCGTGCGAAACAAAGCCAAATGAAGTGGCCAGTGAGAAGGCGCAAGTGACGAGCCAGCCAGGCTGAATGGCGAGTCTTCCCACTTCAAACTTCACACTTCACACTTCAAACTTGGAGCGAGCGAGCCCCAGGAGTGCGGCGAGCGACAGTGCGCCAATGCGTCTACCTGCTCCAAGCGACCCGCCTGCACTCCTTGCGGGCGACGATGGAGCCGCAACTGATCTTGCCCTTGTGCCTGAACCATGCCGAGACGCCGGGCGAGGTGCGGGAGGTGCAGCCGGGCGAGTGCTGCCGGAACTTCCAGGCCCGGCGCCAGCCGAGTGTGCCGACCGTGCCGCCCGAGCCGCCTGGTCCCGAAGTCAAGTACATCCCGCTGGGCGGGAACCAATTCGCCATTGTCGATGCCGCGGACTTCGATTGGCTCAATCGGTACGAATGGCGCTACCTCGGTGGGGATGGCCTCCCGGGTTACGCCTACCGTGTGGAACCCGGCAAGAGGATCTTCATGCACCGCGAGATCATGCAGACCCCGCCGGGCCAGGTGGCCCACCACGAGGACCACAATCCGGTCAATAACCGGCGCGGCAACCTGCGGAACTGCACGCACCAGGAGCACCATCGCAGCCGTCGGCGCGGTCGCAACCGATCCGGCTACCTGGGGGTTCATCCTTATGGGAAGAGGTGGCGGGCCCAAATCAACAGCGGCGGCCAGATCGTCTACCAGGAGGTCTTCGACGACAAGGTCGAGGCGGCCAAGGCCCGCGATCGCAAGGCGTATGAGCTCTTCGGCGCGGTCGCCTATCTGAACTTCCCGGAGGAGATTCGGTTGGCGCCGGCCCCGAGCTCGGCGCCGCCGGTTCTCCGGTACGTCGATCTGAGCGGGTCGGCCCACGCGTGCGGCCGCGCAGTCGCCCGGCTGACCGTGCTCCGCGTCGCTTCGTAAGAGCCACCAAGAGGATGTGTGAGAAAGGGTGGCAGCCTCAAGCGCAGCTTGGGGATGGCTTAGCTCGTGAGCCGAAACCGGACTGGGATGGCGGTCCAACCATCCCCAAGGCCTTCGGTCTTGCGGCTGCCACCCGGAAGATCCCTACTTCCCATACACTCTCTATGGCGAGCGGCCCAGCGTGCGGCTGATAGCACGGACCATACCAGCTACTTTAGGATCGGACTTTACGATGGCCGGCAGCGATGCTTATATCGGTGGCGTGGAACGTCCAGCGGTGTAAGCGGTGCCGAACGTAACCGTCCGAGGAAACGAGCCACGCAACCGCTGCCGCTTTGGCTTCACGGGCGAGACGGGTTCGGGTCTGTAGGGGCAGGCCCCTGTGCCTGCCCTATTTCAGGGCAACCACGGGGGATTGCCCCTACCCGGCCCAGCAGGGCGGTGCCTTTGCCGTCGTCGCTGTTGACAACACGGATGATACCGGCTAATTTAAGGTGTGACTTTAAAATAGCCGATCATAGGAAGACCGATGTACTACCAGAGATCGCTTAAAGACGTGTGGTTGGAGGCTTCGAGGCAGTTCCCGGTGCTGCTGCTGACGGGGCCGCGCCAGGTGGGCAAGACGACGTTCCTCCGGCACGTCGGTGGCAAAGACCGGACGTACGTGACGTTGGACGATCCCAATGCGCGCGCCCTGGCTGCCGAGGATCCGGGTCTGTTCCTGGGCCGCTTCGAGCCGCCCCTGTTGATCGATGAGATTCAGTATGCGCCGGGATTGTTGCCGTACCTCAAGATGGCCGTGGACTCCCAGACGAAGACGGGGCAGTTCTGGCTGACCGGCTCGCAGCAGTTTCTGGCGATGAAAGGCATTTCGGAATCTCTGGCCGGGCGGGTGGGAATCCTTCAGATGCTCGGTTTCTCCACGCCGGAAAAACGCCGCCGGGATTTGACCCTGCCTCCTTTCCTGCCGACGCCGACGGCCCTGGCGCCGCGGCTGCGGCAGGTACGCCGGACCGCGCTGAAGTCCCTTTACCTGGATCTCTGGACGGGTCGCTATCCCGCCATCCTCAGCGGCAGGAATCGCAATCGCAACCTCTACTACAGTTCCTACGTCCAGACCTATCTCCAACGCGACGTGCGGGATCTGACCCAGGTGGGGAATCAGAGCGCCTATTCCAAGTTCATCGTGGCTTGTGCGGCGCGGACGGGACAATTGCTGAACCTCTCAGAGATCGCCCGGGACGTGGGCATCAGCGTGCCCACGGCCAAGAACTGGCTCTCGATCCTGCAGGCCAGCTTCCTGATCTATCTTTTGCCGCCGTACAGCACCAACGTCACCAAACGGCTCCTCAAGACGCCGAAGCTGTACTTCCTGGACACGGGTTTGTGCAGCTATCTGACCGAATGGTCCAGCCCCGGGACACTGGAGGCTGGCGCCATGTCCGGGGCCATTTTCGAGACCCACGTGTTCCTCGAGATTCTCAAGAGCTACTGGCATCGCGGCAGGCAACCCGCCTGTTACTACTACCGTGACAAAGACGGCCGGGAAATTGACCTGCTCCTGGAGCAGGACGGGACCCTGTATCCGATCGAGATCAAGAAGACCACGACGCCCAAGAAGGATGCGATCCAGACTTTCTCCTCGCTGGAGCGATTGCGGCTCAATGTGGGACCGGGGGCGGTGGTCTGCATGACGGACCAGATGCTCCCGCTCGACGAAAAGAACACGACGTTGCCGGTCAGCGTGCTTTGAAGGCCAACATTGCGGCGCCTTTGACGGAGGAGTCTTCTTCGTAGACGTAGTCGGCCAGGCGGAGCCATTTTTGCTTGGCGCGGATCAGGGCGGGGCTCACAGCGCCGCCGGTGAGGTGAATAACGTTCTGGAGCGGGACGTGCGGCTGGATTTCGCGAAGGTGGTCGGCTTGGTATTGGCACAGGCCGCGAACGAGAGCGGCTAACATCTCTTCGCGACTGGTGGTTTGGGTCAGGCCGAGAAACTCGGCTTGGAGCGGGTCCAGCGAGTAGCGGGAGCCCATCAGGTAGGGGGTGTAGGTCACGCCGGGCTCTGTAGAGACGCAAGATTTTGCGTCTGTCGACCATCCGAGTGTCGATGGCACGCGGGAGGAAGGTCGTCGTAGAACTGCTCGTTCGTCATCTCGGAGCAGAAGACGCTCTTGAACCATTCGAGGGCCTTGCCGCCGGCGTTCATCACGTGCAGGGTCAGCCAGCGGTCGGGCAGGACGTGGGCGCGAATGTTGTAGTGGGGCGACGGCAGGCACTGGGGCAGGCAGACGAGAGTGATCTCGCAGGTGCCGTTGACGTTGATGATCGCGCCGGGCTCACGGATGCCGACGGAATAGGCGGCCAGCACGGCGTCGTTGCCGCCGATGAGCACCTGCGGCTCCTTCGCAAAACCGAGCTCGCGGGCGAGCGCGGGGCGGACCGTGCCGACGCTGCGGTAGGCGGGGATAAGCGGCGGCAGTTGGTCGAGGGACAGGCCGAAGGTGCGGACGAGATCGGCGTTCCAGGTGCAATCGTTGCGAACCGTGTTGTACAGGCCCGTGAGCGAAGCGGAGGACGGGTCGATGGCGTACTCGCCCGTGAGCCAATGGGCGAAATAAGTGTTGGAATGGCCGAATTTGTAGGTCTGGCGGAATACCTCGGGGGCATTGTCCCGCAGCCACAGAATGCCGGCCAGCGAGCAACCGCCGGCCACGGGCATATTCGCCGTGGTGGCCAGCAGGTGGTCCAGGCCGACCGTGTCGATGATCGGCGGGCCTGCTGGTGGGAGCGCTGGTCGAGCATGAGAATGGCCGGGTAGAGGGCCGCGCCGTTGCGGTCCATCGCGGTCAGGCCGGGCGTCGTGCCGCTCAGGGAGATGACGTCAATATCGGCAACGGCGTCCGCCATCACCTGGCAGCCGGCAGCGAAGGCCGCCTTCCACTTGGATTGGTCGATGTCGGCGCAAAGGCCGCCATTATAGACGTTGATCTCGTAAGCTTGGGAGAATTGGCGGATGGGATGAAGACCGTCTGTAGGGGCAACCGCGTTCCCAAACGCGATCGTATCGCGTTTGGGGTCCCAACCCTGTGGTTGCCCAGGGCAGGCACAGGGACCTGCCCCTACGCGAAAGACGCCCATCTTCATGCTCGTCGTGCCGATGTCAACGCCCAGTACCCACATAGCCCCAACCTTGAACTGATCGTAAAGCGGTTGCGGTTACGCGGCTCGTTTCGTCTGTCGGTTGCGGTGACCGGCGTCAGTGCCGCCCGACGCTTCACGTAACCGAGACGAGTGGCGCAACCGCCTGACGTCTGCCGATCATCGCTACATACTTGCGACCAGGAAACCCTCGTTCACCAGGGCCTCCTTGATCTGGGAGACCGCATCGGCGGGGACGGGTGCCAGGGGCTCGCGCGGCCGGCCGCCGCGGAGGCCGACGAGGTCCATCGCCGCCTTGACGCCGGCAACGCCCCAGGCACCCGAAATGGCCTGGTTGAGCCGGATCAGGCCGGCGCTGAGCTCCCGGGCCCGGTCGTACATGCCTCGCGTGAACAGATCGTACAACTCTGTGCAGGCATCGGGCACCACGTTGGCCAAAGACAAGACACCGCCGGTAGCCCCCACGTGCAACGAAGAGTAGAAGAAGTTGATGCCGCCGGCCAGGACGGAGAAATCCTCGTCCGGATCGAGCTCGGCCAGGAACCGGCCCGGCCCGGTGGCGGCGGAGTCCTTCATTCCTACGATGTTGGCGTGCCGCGAGAGCTCGGCAATTACTTTCGGCGGGATTTGCACGCCCCCGGCGAACTGCGGGGCGTTGTAGAGCAGCACGGGTGCGGCGGAGACGGCCTCGGCGATCCGCTCGTAGTACCGGCGCAGCGTCGGGCCGTCCATCTGCTTAGCATGGTAGTGGGGTGTCAGGACGCTGGCGTAGTCGAAGCCCATCTGGGCGGCCACGTGGGATTTTTCGATCGTCTCTTTCGTGGACTCGCAGCCGGTGCCCACCATGACGACCTTGTCGCCCTTTTCCTGGGCGAAGACCTCCAGGACCAGCAGCCGCTCCTCGTCGGTGAGGCTCTCGATCTCGCCGTTGGAGCCCAGGGCGAGATAGCCGGTCAGATCGGTCTGGTTGAGCTTGCGGAGGTTGAAAGCCAAGGCGTCGAGGTCGGGTTGATCGTTCTGAAACGGGGTTACCACCGGGGCGAAGACGCCGGAGAGCTTCTGCTTGTTATGGTCCATACATTCGTCCTCATCAGGAATATAGGAACATGGGAATAATGGAATATTGGAATGCTGGAATATTGGGGAACATGCGGATCGCCTACCCATCATTCCATTATTCCACTATTCCGACAATTCGGTTTACGCCGGCCCGCCTCCAGGGTGCGTAGGATTTGCCGGGTGTCGAAGACGCACCCCGCCCAGGTGCCGCCGCTGATTTCCTGGAGGGCCGCCCACAACCGGGTATCGTCCGGCATATCGGCGTACGGCGCGAGATCGGGCCGAGGTGGACGCTGGGCCAGAATCCGGCTGCCCAACTCCGGGCTGCGTCTTCCGGCGGCGTATCGGCCTCTCCGATCAGGTCAATGCTGCCCTCCAGACGATTACGGTCGATTACGATTTGGATGATGTCGCCGTCGTGCAGTTTGCCGATGGGACCGCCGGCGAGTGCCTCGGGTCCGATGTGGCCGATGCAGGCGCCGGTGCTGACACCGCTGAAACGGCCGTCGGTGAGGACGGCGATGTGCTTACCCCAGGAGAGGTTCTTCAGTGCGCCCGTGACCTGGAGCGTTTCTTCCATACCGCTGCCCAGAGGCCCCGCACAGATCACTGCCATGATGTCGCCCGGCTGGACCAGGCCGTCGCGAATGGCCTGGATGCCGGCCCGCTCCCCAATGAAGACCCGCGCCGGCCCGGTCTTGCGATAGACGCCATCCGCATCGGCCAGCGTCGGGTCGATGGCCGTGCTCTTAATCACGGCGCCTTGCGGGGCCAGGTTGCCCTGGGGGAGCGTGATCGTGCCCGTCAGACCCGCGTCACGGGCCCGATCCGGCGGCATAATCACGTCGTCGGGATCGATTCCGTCCTTCTGATAGAGAACATCTCGCAGCCGCTTCCGTCGATCCGACTGCTCCCACCAGTCAAGCGTCTGTCCCAGCGACCCGCCGGTGACCGTGAGCACGTTCAGGTCCAATAGATCCAGCTCACGCAGATGGAGCATCACCTCCGGCACGCCCCCGGCGAGGTAGGCTCGAACCGTCGGATGGCCGGCCGGTCCATTCGGCAGGACGTCCACGAGGCGGGGCGTCTTCCGATTGACCGTATTCCAATCCGCCACCGTCGGGCGGTCCAGACCGGCAGCGAAGGCAATCGCAGGGATGTGCAGCAGGAGGTTGGTCGATCCGCCGAAGGCGGCGAACACGGTCATGGCATTGCGGATCGAGGCGTTCGTCACGATCCGCCCGGCTGTCAAGCCTTGCTGAGAGAGCCGCCGGAGGGCACGGGCCGAACGCCTGGCGATGTCCAGCCAGATCTCCTGGCCGGAAGGGGCCAGAGCGGCGTGCGGCAAAGTCAGGCCCAGTCCCTCTGCCACGACTTGCGCGGTGGCCGCCGTGCCGAGAAATTGGCACGCTCCGCCCGCACTGGCACAGGCGCGACAGGCCATCTGCCGGGCGTAGTCGAGCGTCACTTCCCCGCGGGCGAAGCGGGCCCCGACGGATTGAATGGTCCCCAGGTCCTCGCCTTGGCTGGGTGGCAGGGTCACGCCCCCCGGAGCGATGGCGACCGGTAGATCGTGCATGGACACCAGGGCCATCATCATGGCGGGCAGGGACTTGTCGCAGGTGGCGATGCCGAGGACGCCCTTGCGGCCGGGGAGACTGCGAATCAGCCGCCGGAAGATGCTGGCGGCTTCGTTGCGATAGGCGAGACTGTCCATCATTCCCGGCGTGCCCTGTGTGCGACCGTCACAGGGATCGGTGCAGTAGGCGGCAAACGGCATGCAGCCGAGTTTCTGGAATTCCCGGGCCGCCGCCTCCACGAGCAGGCCCAGCTCGTAATGCCCGACATGGTAGCCGAGGGCCACCGGCCTGCCGTCGGTCCCACGGATTCCGCCCTGGTGGCTCAAGAGCAGAAAGGCGTCCGCCAGGGCGTCGGAAGGCGGCCAGCCCATGCCGACGTCTTGAATCAGGCCAAAAAGATCGCCACTGGGGGCGTGGGCGAGGAAATTGCCGGCCAGCGGCAGGGCGCCCGCAGGCCCTGCCGCGTGCGTCGCGACGTCGTATATGGCGTTGTCCCGACTTTCCAGGACATCATCCCATAAAATCGAATCCGACATCCATCGATCTCCTGTTGGAAACGTTCCAGTGTACCACGGGCCGCCGTTTCCAGCCATCCGGAAGCAGCGAGTCGGCCTTCTTGTGCCCAAAAATCGCACAATACTTGACGGCGGGACCGACTATAGTTAATAATGAAGGGACTAAGCTCGACGGATCGAGCGGACCCCGGGCGGTGTGCCGGACGGGGACACGGGGTCGCCGACCATGAAACGGGGCCTCCAAACGCGTCCTTTGGCGTTTGGGAAGGGCTCTCACCGGCGAAACAGAGCCGGCGGGGACCCGAACCCAATTGGGCGTTGGGGACCCCCAGCCCAAGGGCGGAGTACGTGCTAAAGGGGTAAGCATGACGGTAGTGGCAGAAAAATCCACGATAACCAGACAAAGACCACGTCTAAGAATGACGCCGCGGGCCCGCGTGCTGCCGCGGACCCGACCGGACGCCGACCTCGGCGTGCGGACCTGGACCAGTGAGCTGCTGCGGCACCGGCGTCTGCTGCTGCTGTCGTCGGCCTTCGTGGGGGTGGCTTTGCTGGCAGATTACCTGTGTGGGGCCTATGTCACGCTCCGGCCGGCAGTTATAGTGCCGGACTTGATTTTGGATCGGCTGCCTACCATCGATCTGAGCTTCCTCTTCACCTACGGGTACATCGCCTTGATTCTGGGCATGTTCCTCTACCCGCTGTTTTGCCGCGTGAGGATGCTGCACGTGGTGGTCATCCAATTCAGCCTGCTTCTGACCCTGCGGTCGGTGTTCATGATTTTCATGCACGTGAGTACGCCGGCAGGCTCGGTCCATGTCCACTTCCCGGGCTTCTTCGGCCGGTTCTATTTCGAGAATGATATGTTTTTCTCGCGGGCACACGGCGATGCCCTTCCTGGGCTTCTATCTGTTCCGGCCCCACCGCCTTCGCTACGTGTATCTCGTCGGCTCCATCGTGATGGGGCTCTCGGCCCTGGCTATGCACGTCCACTACAGTATCGACGTGTTCGCCGCGTTCTTCATGACCTACTGCTCCTACCAAATAGGCAATGCGCTCCTCCACAAGCTCGACCCCGCTTATCGTGAGGGTTGGGGTCAGTCGCCCGTTCCGGCCACCTCTTCCCCGATGCCGTGAGATCGGCGGGGTGACGCCGCCACGACGGTAGACGCGCGATCCTTCGGCAGGAACCGAAGAGCGATCAGAGCACTCAGAAACAGCGCGGCCGCGATCACGTAGAGGGCGGCGGAAGGATCGGTCGAGAACTACTTCACCCACACGGGGACGTTCGGTCCGACGTAGCCGCCGCCCAGATTGCCGATGGAATTGACCATGCCGATGCCGGCCGCGGCCGCCGTGCCGGCCAGAAAGAGCGGAGGGGATCGGCCAAAAGAGGGGCATCGAGCCGATGACGCCGAGGGTCCCCACGGAGAGGAAGACGATGGCGAGGACCGGATGGTCCGCGAAGACGCCGCTCAAGATCAGCCCGAGGCCGCCCGCCGTCACGTTCAGCACGTAGTGCAGCCGCCGCTCGCCGGTACGGTCGGAGTGCCGGCTCAGGAGGATCATGCCGACGACCGCCACGGCGTAGGGAATGGCGGTAATCAGGCCGACCGGGAGGTACTCTTCGTTCGGACGCCGAACGCTCTGACGATCGTCGGCAGCCAGAAGGAAATTCCGTACAAGCCGATCATCAGGGTGAAGTAGATCGCGCACAGGACCCAGACTTTTCCGCTCTTGAAGGCATCGACGAGCCGGACTTCGCGCTTGTGCCGGTCCTCGGCTTCGATGTTCTGCGTCAGCAGCGTCTTCTCCTCCGCACTGAGCCACTTGGCTTCGGCGATGCTGCTGTCGAGGTAGCAGTACACCACGATGCCGACCAGAATGGAGGGTATTCCTTCCGCCAGGAACAGCCACTGCCAGCCGGCCAGTCCCATCCTGCCCGACAGCGAGTCCATGATCAGGCCGGAGATCGGGTTGCCGAGCACGCCGGAAACGGCGATGGCCGAGACGAACAAGGCCGTTCGCGTCGACCGCAGCCTCGAGGGATACCACAGCGTCAGGTAGAAGATGATCCCGGGAAGAACCCCGCCTCGGCCAAGCCGAGAAGGAAACGCACGAGATAGAAGCTCCACGCCTTGTGGACGAGCATCATCCCGGCGGAGATGATGCCCCACGAGATCATGATCCGGGCGATCCACGTGCGGGCCCCGAAGCGTTTCAGCAGGATGTTGCTGGGGACCTCGAAGAGGAAGTACCCGATGAAGAAGATGCCGGCGCCCGAGGCCGAACGCCGCGTCGCTCAGGGACAGGTCCTTGAGCATTTGCAGCTTCGCAAAGCCGATGTTCACCCGGTCCAGATAAGCGAGAATGTAGCACAGAAACAGGAACGGGATCAGGCGGCGGTCCACCTTGGCATAGGTTTTGGCTTCGAAGCTGGCATCCATAGTGTCACTGTAGTCGAGGGGCGTCCCTCGGGCAAGGAAAAAGGAGGTCACGGGAAGGACGGGGTGCAGCTGGCACAAGGTGGCGGACTGGCGCCTCTTCGTAGTGCGGGCGTCCTCGCCCGCTGATCGGGAGGATGGCTGGGACTTGAGAGTCGTGCGAAGACGCACGACTCAAGGGCGGGCGGGGACGCCCGCACCACGAGAAGTACATGGGCGGCCACCGCATTCCGGCCCCACCTGGGAGGATGGCGTTGCGGTTGACAGGAGGGGGCGATTGGCGATACCATCCGTCGCTGAAGTCGAAGGGAGGTTTATGGCGGTAAATCGTGACGATGGAACAGACCTGCCGGACCGTGGCCGACGTTCCGCGCGGCGCTGGACGAAGTGGTTCTGGTGCGTGGTTCTGGTTCTGCTGCTGGCGGGGGGCATCTACCTGGCGACCTTGCGGCACCACTGGCGAGCGGAGTTCCACCAGCGAATCGAGGCCATTCGTGCGGCGGGTTTTCCCGTGACGGGCAAGGAACTCGATGCTTGGTATCCCTGGCCGCAGTCCGGCGCGAATGCGGCCACTTGGATCACCGGCGCCGCCACGCTTCAGCGGAGACTGGATCAGGACCAGTGGAAGCCCCTGGAGTCGCTCCTGGGTCGGCCGGGGGAACGGCCGCGTCCGGCCGAGCCCCTTTCCGCCGACCTGAAGAAGGCGCTGGAGCAGTACGTCAGGGACAATTCCAAGGCTCTCGAATCGCTCCACGAAGCCGCCGCGATTGCCGAATGCCGGTATCCTGTGGATTTCTCCAAAGGTGCGGCTACCGTCTTATCGCCGCATCTCTCGGATGTTCGGGAGGGTTGCCGGCTGCTGTGCCTGGAGGCGATCCTGCACGCCGAGAACGAGGACCCCAACGGGGCGGCCCAAGCTATGGAGGCGCTGCTGCACGTGGCCGGATCTCTCGACCAGGAGCCCGTGATCTATCTCTCATCTGGTCCGGATGGCAGGGGTGGGTCGTGGCCACCATTGCGCTGGAACGTACTCTGAACCAGGTCCGACTCGACAGAACCGCAGTTGGCCCGCCTGCAGAAGGTGTTCCTCGACATTCGCGCCGGACGAAGGGCTGGCGCGGGCGCTGGCGGGAAACCGCTGTATGTACCTGGAGGTCTTCGAGCGGCCTCAAGCTCTCGATCGCCAGTCCTTCGGTCATCTTCCGCCCGTCCCGATCCTGGAAGTCTATGATGCCCTGGGCCTGTCCGCCCGGGAGGGGATGGTCTTCCTGGACTACATGGGCGAGTGCCTTCGAATCGTCCAACTTCCCACGTTCCAACGTCCTGCCGCCATGAAAGCAGCGGAGGCACGTTCTCGCACCCGGCGAGGGGTCTTCCTTCCGCCAGTTCGGTTACGTGTCGTTCCTGATCCCTCGCGAAACCCAGCAGATGGCCTCGATTGAGCTGGCCGCCACCGCGCTGGCGCGTGGAGCGATATCGATCTTGCCCGCGCAAGCCTTCCGGAGACGCTCCGCCAGCTTGTCCCCGATTATCTGCCCGCCGTTCCGGAGGACCCATTCGATGGTGCGCCGCTGCGGTACAAGCGGGTGGAGCAGGGCTTCGTGGTCTATAGCGTGGGCGAGGACGGCAAGGATGACGGCGGCAAGGAAGAGCCCCGCAAAAAGCAGGGCGAGACCTACGACCTCGTCTTCCGGGTGGAACGACCGCTCATAGTGACGCCCTAAGGCGGTATAATGGCGAGTGGAATCGTGCTTTCGAGGAAAGACCTTTGAAAGTTGGTAACACTTCTGGCGTGCGGCACGTCTATAATGAGAGCGACGGTGTGCCTGTGCAGGGCTTGTGGCCATAGGACTTTGTGAGGAGCCTTTCGAGGAGAGGATATCATGTCCTTTGCGAAGACGTTTCATAGGAAGATCAGAGCCGTTCGGGTCCGGTGCGGTTTGAATCTGCTGCTTCAGCAGATCGGCAGGATTCTGGCTATCGCGGGGGGGCTCGCCGGTCTGGCGGTGCTGGTGCAGCGGCTCTTGGCGGTGGTGATTCTGACATCTACGGCACTCTGGGTGTTTTGGGGTATCGCTGCCGGCGCTGTACTGCTTCTCTGGCTTCTCAGGCTGCCCAGCCGGATGCAGGCTTCCCTGCTGCTCGATGAGCGGCTGGGACTGCGGGAACGTTTCAGCACGACCCTTGCTTTGGCCGATTCCGACGATCCCGTTTGCTGCAGGCGGCCCGGACCGAGTCGTTGGCGGCCGTCCAGCGCGTGAGCTTGCGGGGGCACTTTCCCATCGGGCTATCCCGGAGTTGGTACTACGGCGCGGGGACGTGGCTGATCGTCATTGCCCTGGTCTTTCTCCTGCCGCAGAAGGACCTTCTGGGCCTGCTGAAGAAGAAGCAGCAGGAAGAGCAGCAAGCCAAGCAGGTCGAGCAGGCCAAGGCCGAGGTCCAGGCAGACGGCGGAGGCGGTCAAAGCCGTCGTGGAGAAGCTGGACGATCCGGCCGTGAAGGAGGAGTTGAAGAAGCTGGAGGGCCTGGCGCAGGCCGGCCAGCCGCAGGAGGTGAAACGCGAGGCCATCAAGACCCTCGGCGATCTGTCGGACAAGCTCAAGCAGATGCAGGGCACCACTCAGATCGATGCGGCCAATATGTTGCAGCAGACGCTCCAGAGGCTGCACGGCTCGACCGATCCCCTCTCGCAGCAGCTTCGCATGGCCCTGGCCAAGGGCGATTTTGCCCAAGCAGCCAACATGCTCGGCCAGTTGCAGAAGGACTTGGCGGCCGGAAAGCTGACCGATCAGCAGCGCAAAGACATGGCCCAGCAGTTGCAGCAGTTGGCGAAAGAGCTGCAAAAGCTGTCGGAGCAGAAACGCGACCTCGAACAGGAGTTGGAGAAGCTCGGGCTGGACAAGAAGCTGGCCCAGATGAACGAGCAGCAACTGAAACAAGCCTTGCAGCAGCAGGGACTCAAGCCGGAGCAGATCGATCAGCTCATGCAGAAGATGGCGGCCTGCCAGTCGGCGTCCGGCAAGTGCTCCGGATTGGCTCAGGCGATGGCGGCCAGCGGCTCGGGGGCCGGGGGACTCTCGGCGGATGAGCTGTCCAATGCGATGGACCAGCTCAATGCTCTCGAATCCCTGCAGCAGCAAGCCGTGCTCCTGCGGGCGAGTCTCAACAGGATCTCGCGAGTGCGTCGGGTGCCTCGGCGACGGGATGTGCGATGGTTCGGGCGGACAGAAAGCCGTGGCAAGCCAGGAGAACCCAGAAGCTGGGGATCGGGTACGGGCGGTCCCGGCAGGGGCTTTGGTCCGAGGGACAGCGACACAGAGGGCCAGACGGCCAACAAGACCACGCGGCTCAAGAACGCCTCCGGCGAAGGGCCGGTGATCGCGAGTTGGTACTTCAAGGACACGCAGGTCAAGGGCGAGGCCCGGCGGGACTTCACCGAGGTGGTCCAGGCGGGCCGGGCCAATGCCGCGGAGGCGATCAGCGAGAACGAGATTCCGCGCAAGTACGAGGACGCGGTCAAGAAGTACTTCGGCCAGCTTGAGCAGCGCAAACCGCAGCCGTAAGGTGTGCCTTTGAGACCAGATACGTTCCATGCTTGGCGAGCCCTGAGAGCCTCCCACAGAATGAACATCCGTATGTCATTGCGAGGAGCGCAGCGACGAAGCAATCTCCATCTCAACATGCGCGTAGGAGATTGCTTCGCTGCGCTCGCAATGACATGGGAACGGTCTTTCCCGCGGTTCATTCGGTTAGAGGCTTTAAGGATCATCGTCCTACTTGCCGTGACGTTGATTGGCTTCTCGTGCCGGGACCGATCCGATCGGCCGCAGGTGGTCCTCTATTGCTCGGTGGACCAGGAGGTCGCTGAGCCTATCGTCGCCGCGTTCGAGAAGCAAAGCGGGATCAAGGTTCTCGCGAAGTACGACACCGAGGCAGACAAGACGGTCGGCTTGGCCCAGCGTATGCGGGCCGAGGCGGCGGCTCCGGCGGCGGACGTATTCTGGTCGGGCGAGGTCTTTCACACGATCCGGCTGGCACGGGAAGGATTGCTGACGCCGTACCGTGGCATGGGCTTCCAGCCCGATCAGGGAATGCATCGAGGCGAGGGCAATGCCCGGATGCCAGCAGGCGAGACGCCCTCGCACGAGGCGGGCAAGATGCCCGCGCCACGTTTGCCGATCCGAACGGGCTACTGGTATGGCTTTGCTCTGCGGGGCCGGGTGATCGGGTACAACACGAATCGAGTCCCGGCGGCCGAGGCACCGAAATCCCTGGAGAATGCCTTGGACGCGAAGTGGAAGGGGCGGCTGGTCATGGCGTCGCCGGAATTCGGCACGACGGGCGGCGATGTCGCGAGCTGGTTCGCGCACTATGGACCGGACCGCGCAGAGGAGATCCTGCGGCGGCTGAAAGACAACGGCGTGCGGCTCGTCTCCGGCAACAGCATCGCGGTCCGCATGGTCGCGACCGGCCAGGCGGACATCTGCTTCACCGATACCGATGATATCTACGCCGGCCAGCGAAATGGCTGGCCCGTCGCCATGAATTATCTCGACCAGGGCGGTGATGGCGTGCTGACGATCCCGAATACGGCCGCCCTGATCAAAGGCGGCCCGCACCCGGAAAACGCTCGGGTGCTGATGCAGTTCCTGCTCAGCCCGGAACTGGAGCGGATGCTGGTGGAGAGCGACTCGCACAACAGTCCCGATCCATGCCGAGGTGGCGAAAAGAATATCCGCAGTACGCCATCCCAAACCCGCTCCGGATCGACTACGGCCGGGTGGCGGATTCTTTGCCGGAGGCGATCAAGACGGCCCGGGAGATTCTTGAGTGAGCTTCGAGACGGCGTCAACCCGGTTCATGAAAACCGTCTGCTTGACGCTCTGGCTGCTCGTCATCGCGCTGCCATTGACGACCTTGACCGTGGAGGCTGTGTCATCGTCCCCGCTGCCTGATGTGGTCCGTCCGGTGCTGGCGTCCCTGCTGCGGACGTGCTTTCTTGCGGGCATTATCGGGGCGGTCGCGGTTGTGTTAGGCTGGCTGCCGGGCAAGGCTGCTCGGGACTTCGGGTCGGCATCATGCGCTGCTCTTGCTGCTGCTTCTGATGCCGCTGGTTCTGCCTCAATATGTCCTCTACTATGCCTGGACACTGCTCTTGAGCCCGACTACGCACCTCGGCCGGATGTTGGCAGCGCGGCCCGAATTGGCCCAGCTCATTGGCGTGGTGACTTCGACGGGAGTGCTCATCGGCTGGTACTGGCCCTTGGCCGCTCTGGTGTTGGCGCAGGGCTGGCGGAGTATTGATGGTCGCATCTGGGAAGGGGCATCGCTGGAGGCAACCGGGACGCAGATTCTTTCGGCATGTCACGCTTCCGCTGTTGTCCCGATCCATCGCCTTGGCGTTCGGCGTGTGCTTTGTGCTGTCTTTGTCGGAATTCGCGACGTTTCATCTGGCCGGCGTCAAGACGATCGGAACGGAACTGGCGGTGCTGTACGAACTGACGGGCGCCGCGGCCCCGGTGGCGCAGGCGGCCTGGCCGATGATGCTGATCGCCCTCTGGGCCGCCATCGCGCTGACGCGATCGTCCCAGCAATGGACGCCGACGACGGTAACCATGAAGACTGCGAGGATTGGCTCCGAATTCTCGATCTTGGGCGGTGCTGATCCTGCTGTTGGCGGTCTCGTGGCTGGCGCCGGTGATTCTGCTCGTCGCCAATGTCGCCACATGGCAGCCTTTTCAGCAATTCCTGACGCTGCACGTGGACGATCTGGCGTGGTCGCTCCTGACGGCGGGTCTGGCGGCCCTCCTTGCGTGTTTGCTGGCCCAGGGCGGGGGTTCGCCTCGACCGATTCTGTCCTTTGTCATTGGTGGCACCATTCTGCTGGTGCTGTTTCTGCCGGCGGCTCTGCCGGCCGTCTCCCTGCTGAAGTTATCGAGCATCGGTGGTTTAACGCCGAGCCTGCGGCAAAGCTGGTTGCTCGTCTCCGTGGGGCAGGCGGCTCGCTTTGCGGGACTGGCGTTGGTTCTGCTGCGGCTGACGCGCTATGCGGATCGACGGCAATTGGCGGAGATGGCCTCGTTGGATGGGGCCACGCTCGCTGCAGGCGTGGCGGCACGTTCATCTGCCGCGGGTCTGGCCCGTGCTGGTCGGGACATTCCTCTTGGTGACGATGCTCAGCTTCACGGAGCTTCCGGCGACGATGATTCTGCTGCCGGCGGGTCTGCCCAACTTTGCCCAGAGACTGCTGAATCAGATGCACTATGCCCGGGATCAGCAGGTGATCGCGTCCTGCCTGGTGCTCGTTCTGCTGTTTCTCCTCTTGGCGGGCGTGATTGTTGCGCTGCTGCGGATGGCGGGGGGCGGTGACCATAGCTCGGGGCACAAGGGGAGGCAGGTAGGGTGTGCACAGCACACCAATTCCGCAGGGGGACGGAAAGGTGGTGTGCAGTGCACACCCTACCTCTGCTCGATGCCGGTTGCGTTGTCGCTGGTTGCCCTGCTCGCTGGCTGCGGCCGGAGCGACAAGGGCGGGGCGCCAAAGGTGGTGGAGTCCTTTGGCAAGACCGGGGCCGGGCCGGGGGAGTTCCTGTATCCGAGAGCCATCGCTCTCGACGGCGATGGCTCCGTGCTCGTGGCGGACAAGACCGGGCGCATCCAGCGGTTCAGCCAAGATGGGCAGTGCCTCGCCACGATCCGGATGCCCCTGATCGACGCCGGCAAGCCGACGGGGATCAGCGTGCACAAGGACGGCCGGCTCTTCGTGGCCGACACGCACTATCATCGCGTCGTGATCTTCTCGCGCGAGGGCAAGCAGATCGGCGAGTTCGGCCAGTATGGGCAGGAGGGCGGCTGCTTCATTTATCCCACCGATGTCGCCTTTGCGCCGGACGGGAGAATCTTCGTCAGCGAGTACGGCGGCAACGACCGTATCAGCGTCTTCACGAGCGACGGCAACTTCCTGTCCAGTTTTGGCACGCCCGGCGACAAGGAGGGACAGTTTTCGCGACCGGAGGCGCTTTGTGTGGACGAAACGCGGGGCCGGCTCTATGTGGCGGATGCCTGCAATCACCGGATCGGCGTGTACGATCTCGAAGGGCATCTGCATAAGCTACATCGGCTCGGTGGGCCTGGAGCCGGGGCAGCTTCGCTATCCCTACGGCCTGTCATTAGCGGCCGACGGGGCGATCGCGGTGTGCGAATACGGCAACAATCGCATCCAGTTGTTCAACCCGGAAGGCAAGTCCCTTGCCATTTACGGCCAGGCCGGACGGCAATTGGGCCAACTCGCCTATCCCTGGTCCGTGGCGGTCGATGCCCACCGGCGGGCCTTTGTGGTCGATGCGGGGAATAATCGAATCCAGGTGTGGCAATTGTAAGGGCGTCTAACAGAATGAGGAGTACCTCTATGTCATTGCGAGCGGAGCGAAGCAATCTCAACCGCCCACTTGTGAGATTGAGATTGCTTCCCCTGCCTCCGCAGGGGCAGGCTTTGCTGCGCTCCTCGCAATGACATGGGGACGTTCATTCTGTTAGAGGCCTTAAAGAGAAGATGACGAGTACTTACGGCTTCCATCTTGGTCAGCCTTGGTGGCTGCTGGCGGGCTTGGTGATCGTGCCGATGATCTGGCTCGCCCGCCGCAACCTGGCGGCGCTGGGCGGCGGCCGCCGCACGGCGGCGGTCGTGTTGCGCATCTTGGCCGTGCTGATCCTCGTTGTCCTGCTTGGCCCGGCCGATGCTGGTGCGCGAGAATCGTCAGGCGACCGTGATCGCCGTGGTGGATCGCAGCCAATCGATCCCGGCCCCGCTGGGCGAGGCGGCCCTGGATTACCTGTCCCACGCCGTGACCGCCGGTCGGGGGACGAACCAGCTTGCCGTGGTCGATGTGGCGGAAGAGGCGAGCATCTCCAAGCTGCCCTCGGGCGACACCGCGATCCGCCGCAGGAACACGACGCTCACCGGCCGGCAGAGCCGGCTGGCCGCCGGGGTCGAAATGGCGATGGCCATCGCCCCGCCGGATACGGCGACGCGCATCGTTCTGCTCAGCGAGGGCAACGAGACGGAAGGGGACCTGAAAGAAGCGGCCAAGACCGCGGCGGCCAATGGAATCCCCATCGACGTGCTGCCGCTGGAGTACCGCTACGACAGCGAGGTGCTCTTCAAGCGGGTAGTCGCTCCGCCGCGGGCCCGCAGCGGGCAGACGATCTCGCTGCGGTTCGTCCTCAACAGCACGGCCGACGTGCGCGGCAAGATTCTGCTGACGCTGAACGGCCAGCCCGTCGATCTGGTCCCGGATTCGCCGGAAGTCGCGCTTCCCGTCGAGCTGAAGGCGGGCACCAATGTCCAGACGGTGTCGATTCCCGTCGGGACGCGGGGCATCCACAATTTCGAGGCGGTCTTCATCCCGGACGACCCGAAGCAGGACCGGATCGCCGAGAATAACCGTGCCAGCGCGATGACCTACGTGGCCGGGCCCGGCCGCATCCTGGTCGTCGATGCGGACGGCGCCTCCGCGCAGAGCTTGTTGCAGGCGCTGCAAGAGCACGGACATGCAGGTGCAATACCTCGCGGCGGTGAGCCTGCCGGACGATCTGGCCGTGCTGCTCGACACGGACGCCATCATCCTGGCCAACGTCGATTGCGGGAGCCTGACGTTCCAGCAGCAGGAGATGCTGTGCCGGTACGTCAACGACCTGGGCGGCGGGCTGATCATGACGGGTGGGCCGAATACCTTCGGGGCCGGGGGGTGGATCGGCTCGCCGGTGGCCCAGATTCTGCCGGTCGACCTGGACCCGCCGCAGAAGAAGCAGCTTCCCAAAGGGGCCCTGGCCCTGATCATGCACGCCTGCGAGATGCCCCAGGGCAATTACTGGGGCAAGAAGGTGGCCGCCTCGGCGGTCGGCACGCTGAGCCGGCTCGATCTCGTCGGCATTCTGGCGTACGACTGGCAGGGAGGAAGCAACAATTGGGTGCGTGCTTTGGGGCCGGTCGGCGACAAGGACGAGGTCATCGCGGCGATCGAGCAGATGCAAATGGGGGACATGCCCAGCCTGCACGATCTCTTGCAGCAGGCCTATGATGCCCTCGTCAAATGCGACGCCGCTCAGAAGCACGTCATTGTCATCACCGACGGCGATCCGGCCCCGCCGACCCAGGCCCTGCTGGATCAGCTTGCGGCGGCCAAGATCACGTGCACGGGCGTCTGCATCTGGCCGCACTCGCCGGCGAGCAAGCAAAACCTGCAAGTGCTGGCCCAGTCCACCGGCGGGCGGTACTACGACGTCACCGATCCGGCGGCCCTGCCGCAGATCTTCATCAAAGAGGCCCAGGTCGTTCGTCGTGCGCTGATCGTCGAGGAGCCCTTCACGCCGCAGATCAGCTTCGGGCTCAGCGAGATTCTCAAGGGCGTGACGCCGCCTCTGCCGAATCTCGACGGCTACGTGCTGACGGGGGCGAAAGGGGGCCTCAATCAACTCGTGCTGGCGACCCACCAGGCGGACCCGCTGCTGGCGACGTGCCAGTCGGGCCTCGGCCGCTGTGTCGTCTTCACCAGCTCGGCGGACAGCCGCTGGGCCGGCCAGTGGCTCCAGTGGGGCGACTTTGCGCGGTTCTGGGAGCAGGTGGTTCGCTGGGCGGGCAAGCCCGCGCAATCCACGGAGTGCGAGATTGCGACGGACGTGGAGGGCCAGGAGGCCACGGTCCGCGTGCAGGCCCTGGACAGCCAGGGCAAGTCCCTGCAATTGGCGGCCCTCCAGGGGCAGGTCCTCACGCCGGAGATGAAGTCCGAGCCGCTGTCCTTGACGCAGACCGGGCCGGGCCAGTACCTCCGGGCGGTTCCGGGCCCCGGCCTCCGGCAGCTACATCGTCAACTTGCACTATCGCACGACCGGGCGCTCGAAGGCACCGTCCCGCCTGGCGAATGCGATTGTCACCGTGCCCTTCGCGCCGGAGTTTCGCGACTTGTCCGACAATGCTCCGCTGATGCGGGAAGTCAGCCGGATCACGGGCGGCCGTGTGCTCTCGTTGTCGTCCGACCCGAATGCCGCGAATCTGTACGACTACGCCGGTCTGACCTTCCCGCAGACGCAGCTGCCCTTGTTGCGGCCGCTGATGCTGGCATGGATCGTTATCTTCCTGCTGGATGTGGCGGTCCGGCGTGTGGTGGTCGATGTGCGGGCGACGCTGCGCCGGGTCAAAGGCTGGCTGACGCGGGCGGTGCGACGCGAGGAGGACCAAACGATTTCCCGCCTGCGGGCCCGCACGCAGAAGCTGCACGAACAATGGTCCGCCCGCAAAGCGGACGGCGGTTGCTCTCGCAGGCATTATGAGGGAGCCGGGAAGTATCGAGGGCGAGCTTCTGACCGCCGAGCCGAAACGCGAGCCCGAGCCGCCGAAGGAAGAAGTCCGCAAGCCCGAAGCCGGCAAGAAGCAGGCGGAGAGCTACGCACATCGACCAGCTCTTGCAGGCCAAACGCAAGAAGGCCGGCCACGATAAAGGCGATAGTGATCCGCACAATGGCTAAAGAACCTGTTAAGTGGGTGGCAACCTCAAGGCCGGAAGGCCTTGGGGATGGTGAGACGTCGATCGGACGCTGGGCTCCGTTCCTGGGGCTGGCCATCCCCAAGTCCAGAGGACTTGAGGCTGCCACCCGATGTTGCCACGACTGGTCTTGGTCCTTGAGCAGACGGTTCAAAGACAAAGGGGCCACCGATGGATGAGAAGCAGGAGAACGCGAAGATGGCTATGAACGAGAAAGACGTCGAGAAACAGTGCCGGGAGTTTCGGGAGATTTTCGAGGCCCTGCGCCGCGAGGTCGGCAAGGTGATCGTGGGCCACGAGGAGATCGTGGACAACGTCCTGATCTGCCTGTTCAGCGGCGGGCACGTGCTGCTGGAGGGCGTCCCGGGCCTGGGCAAGACGCTGCTGGTGCGGACGCTCGCTCGGCGTTCGTCGCTGGAGTTCCGGCGGATCCAGTTCACGCCCGACCTGATGCCCGCCGACATCATCGGCACGAACATCGTCATGGAGGACCAGGCGACCGGCCGGCGGGAGTTCCAGTTCCAGCACGGGCCGATCTTCGGGCAGATCATCCTGGCCGACGAGATCAACCGGGCCACGCCCAAGACGCAGTCGGCCATGCTCGAAGCGATGCAGGAGCACTCCGTCACCAGCGGCGGGCAGGTCCGCAAGCTGCCGGAGCCGTTCATGGTCCTGGCGACGCAGAACCCCATCGAGCAGGAGGGCACCTATCCGCTGCCCGAGGCCCAGTTGGACCGCTTCTTCTTCAAGCTGCTGGTCAGCTACAGCAACCGCGAGCAGCTCAAGGCGATCCTGGACCGCACGACCACCGGCGCAGGAGCCGCAGGCCGAGCCGGTCGCCGATGCGGAGAAGATCCTCTGGGCCCAGAAGCTGGTCCGGCGGGTCGTGATCGCCGAGCACGTGCAGGATTACGCGATCCGCCTGGTCCTGGCGACGCACCCGCAGGGCGAATTCGCCACGGAGATGACGAACCGGTTCGTCCGCTTCGGCTCGTCGCCCCGCGGCGTGCAGGCCCTGGTCCTGGCGGCCAAGGTCCGCGCCATGCTCGACGAGCGGTACCACGTGGGCTTCGACGACATCGCCCAATCGGTCCTGCCCGCCCTGCGGCACCGGCTCCTGCTGAACTTCGAAGGCCAGGCCGAAGGCATCCGGCCGGACGACATCCTGAACGATATTCTCAAGAACGTCCCCAGAACCCTGGGCCAGAAGCTGAGTGTGTGAAGTACATAGGTCGGCTATTCGTCCCATAGGACCACGTGTAGCATGCGAGCGCATAGCCATCGACAACGCTCGAATGACCGACAACCCGCAAGCTAACCGATCTGCTGGACCCGAAGTTCATGGCCCGGCTGGACTCGCTCGACGTCCTCAGCCGCAAGATTCTGCAGGGCAAGCTGCAGGGCGAGCGGCGGTCCAAGCGGCGGGGCCAGAGCGTCGAATTCGCCGACCACCGGGCCTACGTCGTGGGCGACGACCTGCGCTTCGTGGACTGGAACATCTACGGCCGGCTCGATCAGCTCTTCCTGAAGCTGTTCCTGGAGGAGCAGGACCTGACGGTACACGTCCTGGCGGACACGAGTGCGTCGATGGGCGTGGGCGAGCCTGCGAAGGACCTGTTCGCCAAGAGACTCACGGCCGCCCTCGGCTACATCAGTCTGGTGAACAACAACCGCCTGACGGTCAGCCTGTTCGGCGACGGCGTGCGGGTCGCAGTTGCCGAACGCGCGGGGACGCAGCTATCTGCCGCAGTTGGCCGAGATGCTCCTGACGACCGAATGCGACGGCTTCTCGGATTTCGAGAAGGCTTGTCGCGACGTGGCGGCGGGTCGATTCGGCTCGGGCGTGACCATCGTGATCTCGGACTTCCTGTTCAAGCAAGGCTACGAAGCTGCCCTGCGGCGGCTCCTCGGGTCGCGGTACGATCTCTACGTGATCCAGGTGCTCTCGCCGCAGGAGATCGCGCCGGAACTGACGGGCGACCTCAAGCTGCTCGACGCCGAGGACGCGCGATATGGCCGAGATCACGGTGAGCTCCGCCCTCATCAAGTACTACAAGCGCAATCTGGCGGCCTACTGCAACGAGCTGAGCGAGTTCTGCACGCATCGGGGCGCGGTCTACGTGCGGGCGAATTCCGCCGATTCGATCGAATCGCTGGTGTTGAACTATCTGCGGCGTGTCCAATTGCTGCGGTGATCTGAGGATAGACGCTCATGGAATGGTTATCACCTCTCGTTGGGCTTTATGCGGCGGCGGGGGCCGTGCCGCTGCTGCTGTTGCTCTATTTTCTCAAGCTCAAGCGGCGGGAGGTGATCGTTTCGAGCACGCTGCTCTGGAAGCGGGCCGTGCAGGATTTGCAGGTCAACGCGCCCTTCCAGCGGCTTCGGCGCAACCTCCTGCTCTTGCTGCAACTGCTCGCGCTGGCCGCTGTCCTGGTCGCGCTGGCCGGGCCGGTGCTGGCTTGGCGGCAGGGGCCGGGGCAGCGTTACGTCGTGCTGATCGACCGCTCGGCCAGCATGAACGCCACGGACGTCAAGCCGAGCCGGCTCGACGCGGCCAAGGAGCAGGCCAAGGTCTTCATCGAGTCCATGCGAAGCGGCTCGGCGCTGTCCCTGCGCGATGGGTCCGACCACGCGATGGTGATTGCCTTCGACCAGCACGCCAAGGTGATGTGCAACTTCACCTCGGACAAGCGTCAGCTTCTGGCGGCCCTGGACGCCATCGAGCCGAGCGACGGCCCCTCCCGGCTGGGCGAGGTCGTCACGGTCGCCCGGGCCTTTGCGCAGTCGCCCAGCACGGAGGGCAACATTCGCAGCGCCGAGACGCCCGCCCGGCTGGTCCTGTTCAGCGACGGCCGCATTCAGGACTTGGACACGGTGGTGGTCGCGCCCGACGAGCTGGTGTTCCACCGGATCGGCGCAGTCGCCGGACAACGTCGCCGTCACCGCCATGAATGCGCGGAGGTCCTACGAGCAGCCGGAGCAGGTGGAGGTCTTCGCCTCTCTGGCGAACTACGGGGCGGAGCCGGTGACGCGCGATGTCCAGCTTGCCATCGACGGCAACGTCCAGGCCGTCCGATCCGTCACGGTTCCCGCCCGCCAGGCTCAGGCCGGCGAGGTGCCGCTTCAAACCGGGGCAGATGGCCGTCAATTTCTCCCTGTCCCACGCGCGAGGCAGGCGTGCTCGAAGTGCGGCAGTTGGGCGCCGATGCGCTGGCCCGTGACGATGCGGCCTGGAGCATTCTGGAGCCTCCCAAGCGGCTTTCGGTTCTGCTGGTCACGAACGGCAATCCCGTGCTGGAGTCGGCGCTGCAGGCCTGTCCCTTGGCGCGGCTGGACCCGTGCACGCCGGCGGGCTTCGAGGCCCTGGACCCGGCGGTCTTCACCGTGCAGCAGCGGTACGACGTGGTCGTGCTGGACAATTACGTGCCGGCTGCGGCTGCCGCAGTGCCGCTATCTCATCTTTGGGCCGCCGCCGGGCAAGATCGACGTCAACAGTCCGCGCGAGCTGGACAACCAGGTGATCGTCGATTGGCGGTCCCAGCATCCGGTGCTGCAGTACGTGAATCTGACGAATCTCTTTGCCCTCAAGTGCCACAAGCTGGAGCTGCCGCGCGACGCCGAGGTGCTGGCGGAGTTCAACGAGTCGCCGGCGCTGGCCCTGGTGCGGCGGCAGGGCAGCACGCTATCTGCTGGCCGGCTTCGACGTCCTGCAGAGCAACTGGCCGTTCGAGCCGAGCTTTGTCCTGTTCTGCTACAACGCCATGAGCTTCCTGGGGGCCCAGGTCGGCACCGGCGGGCGGCATGAGCTGGCGGTGGGCGAGCCGATCTCCATCGAGAGCGTGCCCGCGGAGACGACCCTGACGCTGACGCGGCCGGATGGCACGACGGTGGAATTGACGCCCGACCCCAGCGGCATGGTCCGTTTCCCGGGGACCCATCACGTCGGCGTTTACACGGTGGAAGGACCCGGCCAGCCGAAGCGGTCTCTATGCGGTCAACCTGCTGGATGCCGAGGAGAGCCGCATCGAGCCCCAGGACGAGATCAAGTTCTCCAGTGTGACCGTCGCGGCCCAGGAGCAGATGGTTCAGCGGGCCAACGTGCCTCTCTGGCCGCTGCTGGTTCTGGCGGCCCTGGCGCTTGTGTGCCTCGAATGGCTGGCGTATAATCTGCGGGTGCGGATTTGAGTGCGACGTGGCGAGGCCATCTTGGCCTTGCGTGTCGCGGGCATCCTGCCCGCGATTCGAGAGCGGGACGCCCTCGCCACTACTAAGCGGAGTTTCCAATGTCCAGAATCCTGATCGCGGCCGGGCTTGTGCTGGCGTGCTTCTCCGTCGGTCCAGGGAGCCCGGGACATCGAGTTCAACGTGGATTTCTTCTGCGGCTGGGACGGGTACTACCGGCCCATGGAATGGACGCCCGTGGAGCTCAGCATCGCCAGCGACGTGAAAGAGCCGTTCGCCGGGTCGTTCACCATGACGGCCCGCCAGGACGGGATCAACACGCTGAACGTCGTCCACACCTTCGTCTTGACGCCCGATCACCCGTTGTCCGCGCCTCTGGTGACCAAATTCGCCTTTGCCACGGACCGGTGCGCGCTGGCCATTCGGGATGACAAGGGCCGGACCCGATGGCGCCAGACCATCAATATGTGGGATTTCTCGACGCAGAACCGCGTGCTCCGCGTGGTCCAGGACCAGGACCTGCTCCTCGGCCTGGTCGGCCAGGCGTCCTTCGGGCTGCTGCGGCTCCCCAGGAGACGCCGTGCGCATGTCGGACTCGCGGGCTCCGGGCAAGGTCTACGTGGGGTCCAAAGTGCCGCGCTCGATGCCGTGGGACTGGACGGGCTACGCGAGCCTGGACCTGCTGGTGATCTGCGATCTGGACTGGTCGCTCTTGCAGCCGCAGCAGGCGAAGGCGATCTGTGAGTGGATCTCCAACGGCGGCACCGTGCTGCTGATCCTGGGCCAGCACCCGTTGCCGGCGGATAGTCCCCTGGCGCAGTCTCTTCCCTTTCAGGTCGAGGGACCCAAGCAGGTGCAGATTCCGGCGGAGGCTTTGCCGGCCTGGGGCCTGGATTCCGGCCGGCCGCAGACGGTGGCGGCCTGGACGCTATCGCCGAAGCCGAACGCCGTGGTTGGACGAGGGGACGGAAGCGATGGATGCGGCCGGCCTCTATGGGGCGGGCTATGCGGGATTCGGACGGGTGGCTGTGCTGGGATTCAATCCCTCGCAACTGGGTGAGACTGCAGGCCAGCCGCAGTGCGGCGTTCTGGACGCGACTTGATCGCGGCCTGTCGCAGTGCCGCCGAGTTCGGCCGTTTCGCGGTCCGCCGCTGACGGGCGGGCGTCGCATCGTTCTGACGCAGGAGTACTCCCCAGGCGACGGGCGGCCCGCGCGGGCTTCAACCCGAGCAACAACTATTACAGGATCAGTGCCTCCCAGAATGCCAGCAACCAGGTGATGGAGTACCTGTACAAGCTCGAGCAGATGCGGCCGCTGAGCATCTGGTGGATCGTGCTGACGCTGATGGCCCTGGCGGTCCTGCTCGGCCCCGTGGATTACCTCGTGCTCAAGTGGCTGGATAAGCTGCCCTATACGTGGCTGACGAGCACGGGCTGGATCGTGATCTTCACCGTCGGCGCCTACTTCGGCGTCCAATGGCTCCGCAGCGGCGCGATGGAAGTGCGGGCCGTCTCCGTCCTCGATGGCATTGCCGACAGCAACTGCGCCTGGGCCACGTGCTATGCGGGCCTGTTTGCCCCGCGCAGCGACGATTACCGGCTCGGCGGCCTGAGCCCGCATCAGTGGTGGTCGGGCATCGCGCCGACCCGCGAGGAAATGTGGGCCTTTCAGCGGGACACCGGCATGCAGCAGATTCACTGCGTGCAGGTCGATGGCGGCAATCTCCCGGTGTCGCTGCCCATCAACATCTGGACGGTGCAGCCCCTGTTGAGCGAGTGGCCCCTGGACCGCCTGCCGTTTGCCGCGACCGTGGAGCACCGAGCAGGGCGAAGCGATCGGTCGAGATCAAGAATACCTCCGATAGCGCGATCCAGCGGGGCGTCGTTCTCTTCGAGGATACCTGCGCGGACTTGGGACCGGTCCCGGCCCATGCGACCAAGCGGTTCGATGTGCGGACCCGGCCCTTCCGGTCCTGGCAGCCGGGCACGTATCCGTGAACCGCCCAACCGGCGCCAGCCGGTTCGCGTCAAGTCTGGCGGAGGAGCACCCGCAATATCCGGGCGAGCTCGGCAATCCGGCCCAGAATGCCTTTCTCGCCCAGGGCTGTTTGAGCCGGACGCTGGCCATGCACGCTTGTCTGAGCTCCGGGGCGGCCCTGGTCTGTGTCGTCTTCGACAATGCCCCGCTCCCGATCAACGTCAAGGACCGCACCTACGCTGTGAACCATTTCAGGTTGCCCGACAGCTTGTGCTGCCGAAGAGATTGGAGGTAGGGTGTGCATCGGCAACCGCAACTGATCGTTCAGGAGTGATGGCGATACCACCCTACCAACTCGTGAGGACAAGCAATGATTGAGATCAAGAAATTGACAAGAACTTTCGGCCATCTCGTGGCGGTGAGCAATCTCGATCTGCAGATCGGTGCGGGCGACATCTTCGGGTTCATCGGGCCCAACGGGGCCGGCAAGACCACGACCATGCGCATCCTGGCGACCCTGCTGGAGCCGACCAGCGGCGCGGCCTTCATCGACGGCCTGGACGTGCGGCAAGCAGGGCAACGAGGTCCGCCGGCGCGTCGGCTACATGCCCGACTTCATGGGCGTCTACGACGACCTGAAGGTCTTCGAGTACCTGGAGTTCTTCGCGGCCGCCTTCGGCATCGAGTACCGCAAGCGCAAGGCCATCGTCGACGGCGTGCTGGAGCTGACGGACCTGGTCGTCGAAGCAGGACGCCCTCGTGGACAGCCTGTCCCGCGGCATGCAGCAGCGGCTGGGACTGGCCCGCGTGCTGATCCACGACCCGAAGGTCCTGATCCTGGACGAGCCGGCCAGCGGCCTGGACCCGCGCGCCCGCATCGAGATGCGCGAGCTGCTCCGCGAGCTCAAGCGGATGGGCAAGACGATCATGATCTCCAGCCACATCCTCAGCGAGCTGGAGGAGATTTGCGACCGCATCGGGATCATCGAGCACGGCCAGCTGGTCTTCAGCGGGACCCTGGAAGAGATCCGGCCGCGGCTGGGCCTCCAGAGCAAGGTCCGCGTGAAGGTCCTCGGCGAGGAGAGCCGCGCGATGGAGCTGCTGTCGGCCCTGCCGCAGATTCAGAGCGTGGAGGTGATGGCGTCCCAGCCCGCTTCCTCCGGGCTTGACCCCGGAGGCCGCCGGCGCCACGTTGCTCGTGACCTTCAAGGAGGGCGCGAACTCGGACGGCCTGATCGCCCGGACGCTCGTCACGGGCGGCGTGGACCTGGTCTACCTCCAGCCGGAGCAGCTCAAGCTCGACGACGCCTTCCTGCAACTGACCAAGGGAATCGTGCATTAGGCAGAAGCGCCGGAAGGACTTGAGAAGGTGAGAACGTAGGAAGTGAAAGCGAGGGTAGGATGGGCTTTAGCCCATGCGGACCGTCTGTCACATAGGTATCAGAGCAGCATGGGCTGAAGCCCATCCTACCCGCTTCGCAGCCCAGCCGGGCTCCCAAACGCAGAGGACCGCGTTTGGGAGCCCGGCTGGGAATTCGATTGACCACCCCCGAGGGCGGGGGTGCCACATGACTTATGCCAGCGATGCCGACAATCAGTCTGTTGCACTTCGCCTTCCGGCGGCTGGTCGGGCCTCTATCCGATAAGGAATTGCGCGTCGCCAGCCGGAGGGGACGCAGCTATGCCTTACGCAGCGGCTACCTCGTCCTGTTGTGCGTCCTCATGCTGTCGGCTTGGTACCAGACTGTGGGCCGGCAGGCCGTCCGGGCGGCTTTTGGGACTTCCCGGGCCTCTGTGGTGAGCACCGAAGTTGCCTACCGGGTGATCCTGTTTCAATTTGCGGCGGCCCAGCTTGTGGCCGCCTTGGCGCTCAGTTCCTCCATCGGAGACGAGATGCGCCGGGGGACCCTGGGCGTGCTCCTGACGACCCCGATCACCAGTGTCCACATCGTCGCCGGCAAACTGCTGAGCGGACTGTTGCAGATCGTGCTGCTGCTGGGGGTCGGCCTGCCGGCGCTGGCGGCTTTGCCCTGTTGGGCGGCCTGTCTTGGACGGAGGTCTTTGCGGCCTTCTGGGTCACGCTGACCGCGGCCCTGTTTGCGGGCGCCGTGAGCCTGCTGCTGTCCACGTATTACCGCCATTCGTTCCAGGCCATCTCGGCCGGCGCTGTCGCGTACGTGGTTCTGTTTGCGGGTTTGCCGTTTGTGGCGGCGTGTCTGGCCGCGGCGGGCGTCTGAACCAACCTGTGACCCTGTCCGTCCTCGATTTGACGAATCCCTTTCGAGCGTTGATCGCCGTGATGCCCCGCGTGGGGTGGGGTCCGGCGGCCGGCGCGGGCCGGTTCTTCTCGTGGCCGATCCATTGCCTGATCATGGCAGGTGCGGCCGCAGGGATCGCGTGCCTGTCGGTCCGGCGCATTCGTCGTGTGGCCATCGGGGGACGATTCGGGCCCCAGGAGAAGACCCTGGACCATTGAGCGGCTGCGGGGATCACCGGTAGCCTGGAAGGAAGGTCCCTGCGTCCATCTGCTCGGTAGAAAGTCCGTGGCGATCGTTGCTATGACCCTGGCTGCTTGCGTTTTGGCCATCGTAACGAAGGGGACCCGCGGCGGCACGCTCGCCATGTACCCATACTATGGGCTCGGAGCACTGTGGCTTGTGATGTGTCTGCGTCTGGCGCTCGGTACGGCGGGGGCTATTGCCAGTGAGAAGGAGAGTGGCGCCTGGCCGGTGTTGTTGACGACGCCCCTGGAGGCTGGGCAGATTCTGCGGGGCAAGTTGAGAGCGGTCCTACGCCAGGATGGCGTGCTGTTGCTCGGGCTGCTCACTGTCGAGGCATGTTTTCTCTTCTCTCAGATGCGTTCCCAAGACCTGCCCTCGCTGGCCGCCTATGTGCTGGGTCGTCTGGCGGCGGTGGTCCTGGTGTTGGGGGCGGGTCTGTACTTCGGCGTACGCTTGCGGACGACGACGGCGGCGGTGACGGCCGCGCTGCTGGTGTTCCTGTGCGTCCACTACTTCCTCATCGGCCATCTTAATCCGCTGTGGGCCTGGTGGTGGGCGAAGATCGTCGCCGGCTATGTCAACGCGCAACTCAGGAGCTATCAGCACGCGTTCCAACTACTTGCAACTCTATGGTTGGTTCACGGCGGGCGCCGGTTTCGTCCTCGACATCGTCCTGGGTCTGCTCTTGTGGCGGCGGGCCCGGCGCAACGTGAGAGAGTACGTCTTCTGAGCGGGGCGAGAAATGGCGGCGGCTCTCTCCATCCTGTCTTCGATCCTCACGGACCTGCGTCGGCTGCCGGGGCCGGTCTTCGACAAAGAGCTGCGCATCGCCAGCCGGCGCCGCAAGAGTTACGTCCTTCGCTTCGCCTACGTGGGATTGCTGACTGCTTTCGTGGCCGGGGCTTGGTTCGCTTCGGCGGATGACGGCAGCGCCGGCTCGGCCGTCTATCAGGCCTCGCGCATGGCAGCCGCCGGCCGGTACATCGCCGTGGCCATCGTGTGGTTCCAGTTCATCGCAGCGCAGCTTCTGGCCGTGGTGTTGCTCGGCACCGCTATCACGGACGAAATTCGCAAACGCACGCTGCATGTCTTGGCGGTTACCCCGATCACCGGCCTGCAAATTGCCGGCGGGAAGCTCGCCGGGGGCTTGCTTCCCATCATCATGCTGCTCGCCGCCAGCCTGCCGGCTTGGCCATCGTGCGGGTCTTCGGCGGTGTGTCGTTGGGGTATGTGATTTCGGGAGTGGCCATCACTTTCACGGCGACGGTGTTCATCGGCGCCTTGACCCTGATTCCTCCTAAATTCCTCCCTCCAGGTGGGCACTGGAATGGGTTCACCAACTTCTGGTTTTGCGTCCTCGCTGGCGTCCTCGGTGGACTCGTCGATTGGCTCGCTCACTACTTTCCAGTGGTGGCGGCGGTCGGCAAGCCGATTCTGCTGGTGGTCAATCCGACGGATCTCTTGTACGCGCGGACACAGGACCTGCTCGCCGCCCGGCCGAGCACGGGCTCGTCCGCCTGGTGGCCGCTGCATTGCCTGCTCCTGCTGGCCGGCTCCGTCGCGGCTCTATGGCTGGCGGCGCGACGCATTCGGACCATTGTCGCCGCCGATGGTCCGCAGCGCATCCTGGAAAGCAGGGCGTATCGGCTCGCCCTATGGGTGGGCCGGAGGGCGAGCAGGGCCAAGGGATCTCCGGCCCGGCGTTCCCGCCGCCCCACGCCGATCCGGCGTGTGGAAGGCTCGCCTATCGTGTGGAGGGAGTTGCACAAGTCCACGCTGCGGAGGAACAAGAGTCCCCTCATGGCCTACGTCTCCTCTTCGGTCGGCATGCTGGTGATGATGGCACTCATGATCGGATTTGCCGTCATAACGGGAGGCGCGGAGTGGCGGCCCATGGTCGTGGGAATGTTGGGAGGTTGTGCCGGAGGACTTCCCCTCGGGTTGACGTTCGCGGCCGCGATGACGGCGGCACGCGCGATCGCCCAGGAGCGCGAGGCCCGAACTCTCCCAATCCTGCTGACCACGCCGTTGGAAGATGGTGAGATCCTGAGGGATAAAGCGCTCGCCGTCGTTCGGGGAGGGCTTCCCTTCCTGATGGCGTGCCTGGTCCCATTTCTCCTGCTCCTGCTGCTGGTGAGGGAGCCTTCGGTAAAGCCCTCGGTAAGGGTCGGTGGGTTGGCCATGCTGTATGGTGCGGGGCTCGGTCTCGTCGGTCTGTTGGGCGTTGTGCCGTTTGTCATTGGCCTGGGGTTCTATTGCAGTGTGCGCCTTAAGACCATCGCAGCGGCCACTTCCTGCATGATGGTCTTGTGCTTGGGTCTGATACTGGCCGGGTGTTCTACTCTCATTCCGCTGGTGCGCCGGTGCAGCATGGGCAATGCGCGGATTTGGCCGATGGCATCGGCGTTCACCCTGGTGGCAGCGTTGATCGTTGCCAGCGCGGGATTGCTCTTTGCACGGGCCGCCGCGCGACGGCTCCGCGACAATGTCTTCTGATTGAGGCACGAGAAGAGGACGCATGGCTCCTTGGATCACAGATGCATGGCAGATCGCTTCCCACGCCCGGTGGTGGGCCGGACCTGTCTTTGACCTGGAACTGCGCGTGGCCAGCCGGCAGGGGAAGTACTATCTGCTGCGCAGTGCGTACGTGGGCTTGCTGGCCCTCGTGATATTTCTTTTCTGGAGTTTCATCGTACGCCTGGGCGGGGGCGCTTCGGCGGTCGCCCAGGTGTCCCGGCTGAGCGAGGCCGGCAAGCGCGTCATCATTACGATCGTCTGGTTCCAGTTCATTGCCGGCCAGATTCTGGCCACGGTTCTGCTCAGCGATGCGATCAGCGGTGAGGTTCGGCAGCGGACCTGGGAGAGCCTCCTCGTTACGCCCATTCACGCCATTCACGTCGTATTGGGCAAGCTCCTGAGCCGACTCTTGCATGTCTTGCTGCTGGTGGCGATCAGTCTGCCGGTACTGGCCGTGACCCGTGTCTTCGGCGGCGTGCCCTGGGATTATATCAGCGCGGGACTGTGCATTACTCTGTCGGCCGCGGTGTTCGCCGGGGCCTTGAGCTTGCTGTGCTCGATCCTTTATCGGCACGCTTACCACGCCGTTCTGATTGCCGCCGGCTGGTACGTGGCGCTCTGGGGGCTCGATGCCATCATGTTGATCCTCATGCCGCGCACGAGCTTCGTCGGCAATCCGCCCGGGGCATTTCTCTGGTCGTTGGTCAGCCCGTTGCACGCGCTGTTTGTCCGTACCCAGGCGTTACTGGGGGGATCAATGCCTGTGAACCCCTATGCCTCCTTGTCGGCGCACTGTCTGACCATCCTCCTGGCGGCGGCGATCCTTCTGATGCTGTCGGCCGCCGGGTCCGCCGCGTCACCCTCACGGCGTCGCAAGGCCAGGCCGACGCCGGGACAGGAGATGCGGCTGCTTCCCCGGCAGACCTCTGGACGGCCGCCCGACGATCCTGGGAAGAGCAGGCCATCCGGCGCGTCCGGGGCTCACCGATTGTGTGGAAGGATCTGGGGACGCCCTTGTTCCTCCGGGCGCGGAACCAGGCCCTGCTCGAGCTGGGATTGTGGCCTCTGGCCGGGGCCCTGGCGGTGGGCGCAGTGGCCTTGGTCAAACCTGCCACGTACGGCAGCTTCTTCTACCCCATTTTGATCGTGCAAGGAGTGCTCATCCTTCGCCTGGGCATTTCCGCGGCGAGCGCGGTCACGCGAGAGAAAGAGGCCCGCACCTGGCCGATCCTATTGGCCACGCCCCTGGACGATGGTGAGATCGTTAAAGGCAAAGCCATCGGGGCCCTCGCCGGAATCTGCCGCTGATGATTGCTTTGCTGGGGCTCTACCTGCTCTCCTTTTGGTCCTGCCGGCCGGGGGAGCGTGATCTGGCCCATCTGGTCCTCTATGCCGGGGCGCCGACGGCCAATCTACTGGGCACCGTTCTGTTTCTCATCGGCGACGGCTTGTATGCCGGCGTGAGGCATAAGACTACGAAGGCGGCCCTCGCGTCGCTGTTCGGCACCTATTTCGTTGTGCTGCTCTTGGCGAGCCTGCTACCCACGGGCGCGCTCGGCACATGGCGTCTGCCGAGCGGCACCCCAGTGTTGGGCACCGTGGCAGGTTTGGTTCTTGTTGGCTTTGTGTTTGCCTGCATCGGCGTGTTGGCCCTAATCGAGTCGGCCCGCGACCTGCGTCGCAACGTGTTCTGACGAGGGATTTCGTGATCTTCGCATTGGGAAACAAATGGTCATGGCTTCGGCAAGCGTGCCACCCGCAGTGGTGGACGGGGCCGATCTTCGGCAAAGAGCTGCGCGTCGCCAGCCGGCAGAGGAAATACTATTGGCTGCGTTTGGCCTACGTGTGTCTCCTGGTCGCGGTGATCTTTCATTTCTGGCACATGATTGTGCAGATCGGTGGGGGAGGCTCGGGGGTAGGCCAGGTGGCCCGGCTGGGCGCGACCGGCGTGCGGGTGATCGTCACGATCGTCTGGTTCCAATTCCTCACCGCTCAGGTCCTGGCGATTGTGCTGCTCAGCGATGCGATCAGCAGCGAGGTTCGGCAGCGGACCCTGGAGGGTCTCCTCCTCACCCCCACCGGCGCGGTGCAGATCGTGCTGGGCAAGCTCTTTGGCCGACTGCTACACGTCGTCCTGTTCTTGGCCATCAGCGTGCCCGTGCTCGGTGTGGCGCGCGCCTTTGGCGGCGTGCCCTGGGACTACGTGGTCTCGGGCCTGTGCATCACGTTCTGCGTGACTCTCTTGGCCGGCTCCCTCAGCCTCTATTACTCGATTCGCTATCGACAGGCCCATCTTGCCCTTTGGAAAGTCGCATACTGGTACGTGATCCTGTGCGGCGGGGACATTCTCAATCTGCTGAGATGGGCGAGGTCTGCCGGCGCTCACACGCCGTTGTCCGGCCTTTCTCTGATTAGCCCATTCAGCGCTCTGTTGGCCCGAACGCAAGTGGTGCTGACTGGTCCGACCGCTGGATGGACGCCTGCTCCCTTGGCCTGGCACTGTCTGCTCATACTCACAGTCGCCGTGATCGTTCTGGTCTCCGCCGTGCGCCAGGTACGAGGAATCGCGCGCGACCCGACTCTCGGCCTCGAGGGTGGGGCGCTGCCCCATCCGACGGCTCCGCCGTTAGATCCCTGGCAGGCCATGAAGCGGGTGTGGGCGGAACGGATGACGCAACGGGTCCAAGGTCCCCCGGTGGTATGGAAGGAATTGCGGGCACCCCTGTTCTGGACACGGAGCCAGATGTGGCTTCACCTTGGATTGTGGGTCGCCATCGGTGGTCCCATCGTGGCCCTGATCATCCTGGCCGATCCAAACCTGCGCGGATTCCTCTCGGAGGTGGCTTGGGTCCTGCAATGGGTGCTCTTCATCCGCCTGGGGGTCGTAGCGACCGGCGCGGTGACCCGGGAGAAGGAGGCGGGCACATGGGCGGTGCTGCTGGCCACCCCTCTGGAAGACAGCGAAATTGTCCAGGGCAAAGCCCTGGCGGCCCTGCGGAGAAACCTGGCTTTGCTTATGCCTCTGCTCGTGATCTACGGAGTGATGTCTCTGCTCCGCCCGCCGGGCGAACACGCCGGGTCTCCTTGGGTCCCCTGGAGGGCTGCGCCGCTCGTTCATCTCATCGGCACGACCTTGTTTCTCACCGGGCGCGGGTTTGTATACGGGCCTGCGATGCAGGACAACCGCCACGGGCGTAGCGTGGCTGTTCGGTATCTATCTCGTCCTGCTCTTATTGGCGGGCCTGTTGCCAGCGGGAGGGTTCAACGTCCTGCCCCCGGGGAATGGTGGTGACACTCTGGGTTCCCCGGTGGGTCAGCTTGTTGTTGGGTGTGTCGGCGGCGGCTTGGGGCTGTTTGCTCTGCGGGAATCGGTCCGACGTCTCCGCCACAACGTGTTTTGATGGAGGGATCTGAGGATGTTCGCATTGAGGGACAAAGGGCGATGGCTCCGGCGGTGGTGCCGGACGGATTGGCTGACTGGGCCGATTTTCGGGAAGGAGCTGCGGGTCGCCAGCCGGCGGCGGAGGCAGTTTGTCCTGCGGGCGGTCTACATCCTGGTGCTGGCGGTCTTCGCGGGCGTCGTCTGGCTCAGCCAGGTCCAGTACCAGGGCAGCGCTTCGTTCGTGCAGTCCCGCATGGCGGAGGCGGGCAAACAGATCATCACCACGATCGTGCTGTTCCAGTTCTGCGCCATGCAGGTACTGGCCGTGGTCATGCTCAGCAGCGCCATCAGCGACGAGCTCTATCATCGCACGCTGGGCACCCTCATGACCACGCCGATCACGAGCCTGCAGATCGTTCTGGGCAAGCTGCTGAGCCGGCTGCTGCAATTGGTCCTGCTGCTGGCGATCTCGCTGCCCATCCTGGCGATCGTCCGTGTCCTGGGCGGTGTGCCCTGGGACTACCTGCTTTCGAGCCTCTGCATCACGTTGACCGCCGCCATCTTTGCGGGCTCGGTCAGCCTGCTGTTCTCGATCAAGAACCACTATGCTTACGGCGTGATCATCCGCACGATGTTCGTGCTGGCCTGTCTCTACTTTGTCCTGCCGTCGCTGCTCGGGGTGGTGGGAGCCTATGTGGCGATGTGGCTGGGGTATACCGGCAGTCGATCTTCGGGGGCCCTGATGCGGATTGCCCCCGTGCTCGTCAGTCTCAATCCCTTCTCCACCATGCTGGCGCTCACCGGGCAGATGCTCTCTCCCGGCCCCATCAGGGTGTTCTCGCTGCCTCTGCACTGCGGCCTGATGCTGGGCCTTTCGGCCCTGGTTCTCGCCCGGTCGGTGGCCGTCGTGCGCCGCGTGGCCCTGCGGCAGGCGGTAGGCCAAGGACGGGAGCGAAGGTAGAGAAGGTCAGAAGTTCAGAGGTCGGAAGCAGGGTCCTCCGACCTTCTTCCGTTCTTATCCGTCTCACCTTCTTCGTCCAACGCCCTCCATTCGTCGGGTCGTAGGGCCGCCCGTGGTTTGGAAGGAGTTGCGGGCCCCGTTTATCCAGGGGATCGACAACCGCAACAGCTACATCGGTTTGTTGATGGCGATTATGGCGCTCGTGCTCACCTATGCCGCCGGGGCGTGGGCGCGAACGCCTGGACGCGGATTTCACGCACGTCACGTACGTTCTGTTGTTTATCTTCCTCGGCGGGCTGATCAACATCGTCTTCTCCGCCACGCAAATCACCTCGGAGAAAGAGTCCCAATCGTGGTCGCTGCTGCTGACCACGCCGCTGAGCGACCGGGACATCCTGTTGGGCAAGGCGATCAGTGCGTTCCGCCGGTGCCTGCCGATCTGGGGACTGCTCGCGGGGCACATGATCTTGTTCACGCTGGCCGGCTATATTCACCCCGTGGCCAGCCTGCATCTGCTGCTGGTGGTGGCCTGGCTGACGTGTTTCCTCACGGGAGCGGGCCTCTATTTCAGCGCCCGCTTCGCCCGCACGACGTCGGCCGTGGTGGCCACGTTCGCCTTGGTCGTCGGTCTATGGGTCGTGGGACCGACGCTGGCGGGCCTGGTCGGCGTCATGGGCGGTAAGAACGACCTGTTCGCCGCGTACATGTGGACCCATCCGGCGGTCCAGACCGAGATCGTCGTGGGGGCCGCGGCAGGCTCGCAGAAGCGCGCACTGCGCCGTGGCGGTCGCTCGACTATCGCCCCGTGGCCATCTCTCGCTCCGGCCACGGAAACGCTTGGCTTGGGCACCGTCACAGGCGTCCTGACGAGTGTCGCGGCCGCGTACATCCTCGTCGGAGGGCTCTTCTTCTGGCGTGCCCAATGCTGCCTGCGGCGGAGGGTCTTCGGGTGAATGGAACGATGGAATAATGGAATGTTGGAATATTGGGCAAGAGCAGGAACCCCTCCCCATCATTCCAGTATTCCATCATTCCAATATTCCGATCTTCCAACTATACTGACACAGGAAGATGACGAACATGGAAACCACAACCGTGAAATGGGCAGGGCGGGCGGCATCCGCCGTGCGATGGCTGACGGGGCCGATCTTCGACAAGGAGATGCGCGTCTCCAGCCGGCGCCGGCGGAACTACGTGCTGCGCTTCGTCTACATCGGCCTGTTCACCTTCGTGATGACCATTCTGTGGCTCGATTACGTCGCGCATGCCGTGCCCTCCGGTTCCTCCTCCGTCTACCAGGTCTCGCGCATGGCGTCGGTGGGCCAGACGATCATCATGGCGGTCCTGTGGTTTCAGTTCCTCACGTCCCAGGTCATCGCCATCGTCATGCTCAGCACGTCGATCAGCGATGAGATCTACAAGCGGACCCTCGGCACCCTCATGACCACGCCGATCGGCAGCTTCCAGATCGTCATCGGCAAGCTGGCGAGCAGGCTGCTGCAAATCGTGCTGCTGCTGGCGATCTCGCTGCCGCTGCTGGCGGTGGTCCGCGTGTTTGGCGGCGTTCCCTGGAGTTGCCTCCTGTGCGGCTTGTGCGTGACGCTGACGGCGGTCGTCTTCGTGGGGTCCTTGAGCCTGTTCTTCTCGATCTTCACCCGCCGGGCCTATGCGGCGATCATCCAGACCATCCTGGCGATCGGCTTTCCTGTTCGCTGCATGCTCCGGTTGCTGGCGACGCTGGCGTCTCTTCCAAGCGCGCCGCCCGCTCCATCGCGCGTCGAGGCCGTGCTCTTGTACCTCAATCCCTATATGACGATGGGGCTCGCGAGCTACGTCGCTGTACTCGGCCAGCACCGCCGGTGCTTCGTCTCCTGGCCGCTGCACTGCGCCGTCATGCTTGGGGCTCTCGCTGTTGTTGCTGCTGCTGGCGATGATCTTCGTTCGCCGGGCCGCCCTGCGGCAGGCCGTGCAGGCCAGACGCGGAGGACGGAAGACGGACGGAGGACAGCGTCATCTCCTGTCCTCTGTCTTCGGCTCTCGGTCCTCGGCCATTCGCCGGGTCGTGGGGCCGCCCGTGCTGTGGAAGGAACGGCGGATTCCGCTGCTCGGCAAACGCAAGATCGCGCAGACCATTGGCGCGATCCTGATCCTGGGCCTGCTGGCCCTGACCTACGGGCTTTGCGCGAGAGAGCACATGCTCCAGGACTACGAAACCCACGTAGCCTACACCGTCGTTTTCTTCGGAGTCGGCCTGCTCTTTACGACGGTGCTGCCGGCCACGTGCATCACGACGGAGCGGGAGTCCCAGACCTGGACGCTGCTGTTGACGACCACCGTCGGCACGTGGGAGATTCTCGGGAGCAAGCTCGCGGGCGCCGTCCGGCGGTGCGTGCCGGCGTGGTTTTTGTTGTTGGCCCACCTCATCGTGTTTGTCGCCGCGGGAATCATCCATCCGGTCGCGCTTCTCCAGTTGGGGATTCGTGGCGGGATGGGTGGTCCTGTTCCTGACGAGCACGGGCCTGTACTTCAGCACGCGGCTGCGCCATACGACCACGGCGGTGATCGCCAACATGGCCCTGGCGGCGGGCCTCTGGGCGCTCTTCCCTCTGTTCCTGGCCCTCCTGCTTGGGACTGACCAGGAGCGGGGACTGGCCGGTGAAGATCTACATGGACCTGAATCCGTTCACGCAAGCCGGTGTCATCATGAGTGCGGCGGCCCACCGCGGGGGGCTGGACTCCTATGGATGGATGCAGGCCGGCATGGGTAGCCCGGCCGATGCGACCGGCTGGATCGCGCTGACCTTCGCCATATACGCGGTGGTGGGACTGGCCTTCCTCGCGCTGGCCGCTGCGCACTTGACGCGATCCGTTCTGAGCAGGCTCGAAGAGTTGTCAGTGGGCAGTTCTCGGCTGACGGCAAGAGGACCGGCGCATGCCAACTGACAACTGGGAACGGAGAACTGATAACTCAAGCAGAGACTCATGGCTTCTATCACACTGGAGAATGTCACGAAAATCTTCGACCGCCGCACGACCGCGGTCGTCCGATCTGACTCTGGAAGTGCGCGACGGCGAGTTCATGGTCATCGTGGGGCCGAGCGGCTGCGGCAAGACGACGATCCTGCGCCTGATCGCCGGCTTGGAGACCCCGACCTCCGGCACGATTCGCATCGGGGACCGAACGGTCAACGGCGTGCCTCCCCGAGACCGCGACGTCGCCATGGTTTTCCAGGACGGCGTCCTCTATCCTCACCTGACCGTCTATGACAATCTCGCGTTCCCTCTGCGACTGCGGGGGCAGCCTCGGGACCAGGTGCAGCGGCGCGTGGGCGCGGTGGTCGAGATGCTGGGCCTCGCCGACCTGGTCCACCGCAAGCCGGCGGCCTTGTCCGGCGGCCAGCGGCAGCGCGTGGCCCTGGGCCGGGCGATCGTGCGCGAGCCGGCGGCGTTCCTGTTCGATGAGCCGCTCAGCAGCCTGGATGTCGCCCTGCGCGGGACGCTGCGGGAAGAGATCAAGGCCCTGCACCAGAGACTTCGCACGACGACGCTGTACGTCACGCACGACCAGTCGGAGGCGATGGCCCTGGGCGAGCGTGTCTGCGTGCTGCGGGAGGGGCAAATCCAGCAGGTGGGCCTTCCGGCAGAGGTTTACGACCGGCCGGCCAATCGCTTCGTCGCCGGTTTCTTCGGCTCCCCGCCGATGAACTTCCTGGAGGGACGGATTCGTCGGGTGGACGGGACCAACGTGGTGGAGTTTGCCGGCACCAGAGTGTCTCTGGCTGCGCATGAGGGCGATGGCGGCGAGACGACGGCCCTGGTGGGAGTCCGGCCGCACGATCTTTCCTTGGAGTCTCCGTCACAGCCAAACGGCATTGTGCTGACAGGCCGGGTGAGTCAGTTAGAGCCGTTCGGTTCACGGACCGATGTGCACGTCGTGCTCGCTTCCGGAGAGAAGTGCACCATCTCCGTCCCGCCACACGTCCCCATCAGGATCGATGAAGAGATCAGAGTCTACGTCAACCCCGAGAGACTCCACCTGTTCAAACCGGATGACGTCGCCCTGGACCCTCATGGCCCGTAGTTGACGGTTGTTCGCGGCGAGGTCCTTGTCTTCGACCTTCTCATAGACTACCCTATCAAGACGGCAGGCGACGAGCGTATCGTGCGCGGCCGATGGAAAACTACGGGAGGTGTTCTCATGAGATCGCGAAACCACGTCAGTCCGGTTCGGGGTGGGATTCTCTTGCTGGGCATGATGGCCTTGTCGAGCGTCTGTTACGGCTCGTGCCGAGATCGTGCGCCTGCAGAGCGAGGCGCTCACGTTGGAGGTAGATGACGGCACGGCCGCCTGGAGACTGCTGGACAATCGTTCCGGCGTGTCGTGGCCCTCCGGCGGCACGGCCGGCCCCGGCAATGCACCGTGGCTGCAAGGCCGCTTCTCGCGATCCGGCAGTGAAGGCCGGAGACTCCATCAAGCTGACGAGCGAGAAGGGCGGGGCGCGTGGTCTTTACCCTGGTTGACGGCGGGCGGGCGCTGGAGCTTCGCTATGAGAAGCCCGGCAATGAGACCATCCGCATTCTCAATGACGCCCTGGCTATCGGCGAAGCGGACGGCGGCTACGTGATCGTGCCGAGCCGGGAGGGACTGCTGGTGCCGGTCCAGGGCGACAAGGCGTTCAAGCGAGCAGTTTGGGACCTCCGAGTACGAAGGCTGCCACATGAACATGCTCGGCCTCGTGAAGAAGGATTCGGCCCTGCTCGTGACCTGGGACGACGCCTACGTCTTTCCCGAGTTGGAGCGGACGGTCTCGGCCGGCGGCTCGAATCGGCTGGCCACCACGTTCGAGCTGCGCGGCCCGGCCCAGTTGCTGCGGCTGATGCCATTGGGCAAAGGGGATTGGAATACGATTGCCCGCGCGTACCGCCAGTATGCGGAGAAACGCGGATACGCCGTGACGCTGCGTGAGAAGATCCGTCGCGATCCACATGTTGAGCTGATGGTCGGCGCCCCGGACGCCAAGCTGTGGTCGTGCCTGACCCGCCGGATGAGCGAGGACAGCACGACCGTGGAATCGACCCGGGTCCACTGGACGTTCGACGAAGCCGCCCGGGTCGCGGAGCATCTGAAGAACGATGTGAAGATCGAGCGATGCTTCTTCATGGTCGGCGGCTGGACGGAAGGGGGCTACGATGTCCGTCATCCCGATGACCTGCCGGCCAACCCGGAATGCGGCGGCAACGAGGCCTTGGCCGACGCCGTCCAACGCATCCAGAAGCTGGGCTACGTCGGGTGCCTGCACGACAACGTCCAGGACATGTACCGCGACGCCAAGAGCTTCAGCCCGAGCTTCATCGAAAAGAACAAGAACGGCTCGCTGATCAAAGGCGGACGCTGGAACGGCGGCCGGGCCTACATGGTCTGTGCACCCAAGCAATTGGAGTTGGCCCAGCGGCCGCAGAATCTCGGCGCGATTCACGCCTTGTTCTCGCCTTGGAGCTACTTCATCGACACGACCTACGCGGTCGGGCCGCGGGAGTGTTTCGACCCGAACCATCCCATCGGCCGCAACGAGGACATCGCCTGGAAGATTCGCCTGAGCGACTACGCCCGCAACGTGTTCGGCATCTTCGGCAGCGAGTGTGGCCGGGAATGGGCGCTGCCCCACAGCGATTTCTTCGAGGGCCTCGTCGGTGTCAGCGGCCACTATTACGCCAATGCCAAGCTACCCGAGGAGGTGGGGGCCCAGGTGATTCCGTTCTTCGAAATGGTCTACCACGACTGCCAAATCTGCTACGGCAAATACGGCTACCGCGCCGAGGATGCCGCCGAACACGTGGCGCACCACGTCCTCTGTGCCCGGCCCCTGTACTATCATTCCTTCCCCGATCATCTCTATTGGCAGAACAAGCCCAACGAGCGTCGTGGTGGAAGCACGGGGTCATCCGACCGTGCGGCCTATGTCCGCAGCGACAATGGCTGGGCGGCTGGTCTGCACCCGGTGGACGTGTTCGTCAAGAACACGCACGAAGTTCTGGGCCCCCTGCACGAGCTGACGGCCTACAATCGGCTCATCGACCTTTGAGTACCTCACGGAGGACCGCAACGTCCGACGGGCCACCTACGGCGAAGGCCCGCAGGCGGTGAAAGTGACGGTCAATTTCGGCCCAACGCCCGCCGAGGTCACCTCGGAGACCGGCGGCCGCACGATTCTGCCGCCCTGGGGCTTCCTCGTGGAAGCGCCCGCGTTTCGTTGCCTTCCATGCCCGCACCTGGAACGGCCAGGACTACGGCAACGGGGCCCTGTTCACGCTCCGCCCGACGGACAACAAGGACCTGAAGGACTCCGCGAGCATCCGTATCTTCCACGCCTTCGGCTCGACGACGCTCGCATGGCGCGGGAAGAACTACGAGATCGCGCGGGAGGACGTGATCAAGCCCGCTCAATGAAAGGGTCTGCGTCAAAAGCCGGGAAGATCGGAGGGCTTATATGAGAGCACACTGGTTCAAACGTGTAGGTTGGTTCTATGTCCCCGCCTCCATTCCGGGCACCGTGTTCTGCCTGCTGGCTATCGTGCTCTGTATCACGGTGTTTACGGCGGTGGATCGGCACTCTCATTCCGTGAGCGACACGCTCTACGGCGTCTTCCCGTTCTTCGCCTGCACCTTCCTGCTGCTGGACTGGATCGGACGCCGCACGAGCGAAGACCGGGGCTGAGATGAGCAAGAACCGCATGGAGGCGTTCCGCGATGGCGTAATCGCTATTATCATCACCGTCATGGTGCTGGCCACCGCCGTCGGCCGGGACCGCAAAGGCAAGATCTCGATCGTGGTGTATGCCGCCGCCATCCCTCTGGCCTTCGTGTACTCCTGGGTCGCCTGCGTCCTGTACGTCCTGGTAGCCATCCTCTGGCTCATCCCCGACCGCCGCATCGAAAAGACGTTGCACGAATGATGTGCATGAGGCTCTTTGATCTGGCTCACGCGGGCGGTATAATGGCTTTCGTTCGGGAAAGTACAATGCGTGAGATACTCGCTGTGTGCCAACCCTTTTGAAGGCATCGTCGTTGAACACGGTTAAACAAATCCAGGCACTCGTTCGTAATGGTTTGTATTACCTCACGGAACATGCCTATGTCGAAGCGGGCGAAGATGGTTTCGACATCTATGATACAGAACACGGCGTTTTGACCGGAAGAATTCGAAAACGTTGGAAGCGGGAAGGAAAGTACGAGATCGTTGGTTCGGCTCTGGATGGGCGGCCTATCGGAATCGTGTGCCGGATCACGATGTCCGGAAATGTGCGTGTCATAACCGTCTACGAAGACAGACCTCTGACTTAGAACTGGAGAGACGATGGGTTTTTGGGAAAACGAGACATGCGAGTACTGTGGAGGACCGATCGTCGAAAGACGGGTGACCCTCCACCGTAAACTCAAAGGTGGCCACGCTTTGATCGAGAATGTGCCTGCCGGTGTGTGTCGAGAGTGCGGGACGCACTACTACGCGGCTAACGTGCTCAAGACGATTGAAGAGAGCATACGAGGCCGGCGCAAAGCGGACGGAGAAGTGTGTATGCCGGTGTATTCCTTTTGAGATGAGGAGTTCGGCTTGGCTGGTCGGAAGGGCCATTCAGAGGTGTCAGGATGGTGGATCTCTCGCAAGTAGTTATGAGTGAGGCCGAGGTCAGCCTACGTCTCGCGATATACCTTGCGAAGGAGCGAACCGATGATGTGCAACCGGTTCGCGTGTCAATTGACGGGGCTCAGGTCCAAGTCAAAGAGCGCATAATCTTTCCGTTGCGGAGCTTCATGTCGGAGAATGGTTGGAATGCAGAGCGTGCAAGTTCCTGGCGTGGCGTTTACACGAAGGATGCCCATCGACGCATAGAAGTCCAGGCCAGACCCGGGCGTGGAGATGTAGTTGCGACTTTGTCGAAGGGGAAGCTTTTGCACGCGGAATCGAAGAAGGGGCCGCTGAGACGCAATCCGAGCTCCCAGGAATACCGGCTGATGCACGAGGCCATTGGTCAATTGATGACCGTCTCAGACCGACCCGCGCCAGACAGCTTGCTTGCGATTGCGATCCCTGATTCGGACAAATTCAGAGAATTGGCGGAACGGTGGGCAGAAGCTCCATTGATGAGGGACGTCGGAATCCATATCGTGCTTGTTAATCGTGACGGCACGGTGCAGGGGCTCTGACGAGCGGGGCTCTGCGGCAGGCGGATAGGAGCTGCCGTCTTGCCCGGAACCAGGTGCACTCTGCTACGGAATCGTGCCGGTGACGCAGGCAAGCGCGGGCGGGAATCATCTTGTGTCACCCGTCAACGAGTGATAGGATTAAGAGGAGACGGCAACCTATCGTATCGAGCTTACGCAGGTCGCGAGGGGCGATCTGGCTTTGTCTTCTGTGTACGAGCGAAAGCGCATCGTAGACGAGGTGAAGGTGTGAAGAGCGTGGATTTGCGGAACGAAAACCTTAGCCTGTCTCAACTACTTCACATGGCGGAAGACGAGGCCGTGCTCGTTCTTACACCAGACGGGCACGAGTTTATCGTGGCAGAGGCCGATGACTTCGATGCTGAGGTGGAAGCTCTGCGCCAAACTGCACGTTTTCAATCGTTTCTCGACCGACGGACGCGCGATAAATCGCGGGTCCCCATCGGGGATATCGAGAAGGAAATCGCACAGGAGCTGGAGAGAAGTTGAGCAGGAGAGGAGCGTTTTCGGCGATCGATTCACGGTGGAATAGCCGGCCAACGGCGAAGACACGCCATCAAAGCGGAGGGAATATGATTGAGCAGGAGTTGGAGAGGCATTTGGGATTTCGTTCTTTTCGCACGGGGCAGCGGGAGGTCATTGAGAGGATCGTGGGGCGGCAGTCGGCGGCGGCGATCTTTCCCACGGGAGCCGGAAAATCGCTGTGCTATCAGCTTCCGGCCCTGCTGCTGCCGCACCTGACGCTGGTGGTGTCCCCCTTGCTGGCCCTGATGAAAGATCAGATTGACTTCCTCGTGGGCCATCACATCCCCGCCGCCCGGCTCGATTCGACCCTCACCGCGGAGGAGTCGAATCGCGTCCTGGCCCAGGCAAAGAGTGGGGAACTGAAAATCCTGATGATCTCGGTCGAGCGTTTCCGGAACGAGCGGTTTCGTTCCCATCTCCAGAAAATGAAGACTTCGGTGCTCGTGGTCGATGAGGCCCATTGCATCTCCGAGTGGGGACACAATTTCCGGCCGGAATACCTGAAACTGCCGGCGTACCGCCAGGAATTCGGCATTCCCCAGGTCCTGCTGTTGACGGCGACCGCCACCGAGCCGGTCATCCAGGACATGTGCGCCAAATTCGAGGTGCCCCGCGGCAATGTGACGGTTACCGGGTTCTATCGTCCCAATCTCTTCCTCCAGGTGACGCCCGTCGCCGAATCTCAGAAGGAGTCGCACCTGCTCCAGCGCGTGCGCAAAGCGCCGACGGCCCCGACTATCGTCTATGTGACGCTGCAGAAGGCTGCCGAGCAGGTCGCGGATTTCCTGGCAGCGCACGGCATCAACGCTTGTCCGTATCATGCGGGGATGGACGCCCCGGAACGGGAAGACATTCAGAATCGATTTCTGGCGGGCCAGGTCGATTGCATCGTCGCAACGATCGCTTTCGGCATGGGCATCGACAAGAAGGATATTCGGCGAGTGATTCATTACGATCTGCCGAAATCCATTGAGAGCTACAGCCAGGAAATCGGGCGCTCCGGCCGCGACGGCCAGCCATCCTTCTGCGAAGTGTTGGGGAACCGGGACGACCTGAGCGTATTGGAGAACTTCATCTATGGCGATACGCCGGACCAGCCGGCCGTGGCCAAGCTGCTGCGCACCATTCAGCAGCATAAGGAACGCACGTGGGAAATCGGCCTGGTGGGGCTCTCCTATGAAGTCGATATCCGGGTGCTGCCGCTGAAGACCCTGCTGGTGTACCTGGACATGGAGGGCATCATCCGGCCCCAGTACACGCGTTTTGAAGAATATGCCTTCAAATACCAGGCCGAGCCCGCTGCTATCCTGGACCAGTTTGAGGGCGAGAGAAGAGCGTTCGTCCAGGAACTGCTGAAGGGGTGCCGCACCAAGAAGACCTGGACCTATGTCGATATGCCGGAGATTCTCCAGAGCTATGGTCGGGCCGATCGCCAGCGCGTCATCACGGCGCTGGAGTACTTTGCGGAAAAAGGGTGGATCGAGCTACAGGCCAAACAGGAAGTCGAAGGTTATGAGATTCTGACGCGTGATTTCGACGTCGGCGCCCTGAGCGGAAAGATATGCGGGCTCTTCGCGGCGAAAGAGAACCATGGGATCCGAGAATCCATGCTATGGTGGATTTCTTCGAGAGCGATTCCTGTATCAGCCGGAATCTGGCGCGTTACTTCGGCGACGACTCTGGAAAAGACCGCTGTGGACACTGTTCCTTTTGCCGGTCCGACCGGGCGGCCATCCTTCAGACGGTGGAACGCCGGCCTCTCAGTGCCTTCCCCTTCCACGGGTTGACGGAAGAATTCGTTCGGGTGGGCGGAGATCGTGGTTCCGTGGTGAGCATCACGAAATTCCTTTGTGGCATCTCCTCCCCCGCATTGACCAAGCTGAACGCCAAGAAACTCCGTCACTTCGGCGCCCTGGAGAAGTATCCCTACCCGGAGGTCCGGAG
>CAVVRJ010000018.1:0-79816 GCA_963750205.1 uncultured Planctomycetota bacterium | reverse complement strand
TCTTCCTCGATGACATCGGCTTCGGGCATCCGGCTCCGTAGCGGACGTCTCGCCCGTGATGGCAGGGGCAAAGCCCGCCCTTGAGCAAAGTCGAGGGGGTGGCCCTGCGACTGGGACCCCCAACGCGATATGTCGCGTTGGGGAATCCCCTCGACGGCCGCTCGCGGGCGTGCCAAAGATAACCGCGCCCCCACGGGGCGACAGCAAATGAAAGCGGACGCTGTCCGGAGGACATCGGCCCGCTTTGCCTTTTGGGGTCACGGGCCTTTCTGCCGGACGGATCGGACCGGGGACCTGACGTTGTCCCTTGAGGGATCAAGCGGCAAGGCCAAATGGCCGATTTATGTAGGTCGATTCAGGATAGCCCTTGACTTGGGATCGGCCGCCAGTCTACAATGTACTGAGCGACGTGTGGATGGGTGATCTCCATTGAGTGACGGACGGTTGGAGAAAGGACGAGGGCATTTCAGATGAATCGGAGGTTCCTGACCTCAAGATGAAATAACGATCCATCTTTTTGAAGGAGGAATACCATGTCGAAGAGATTCTCACATGCAATTGTGCTGGTCCTGGTCTTGAGCCTGGCCAGCGGGGCGTGGGCCAACCTGGTGGGATACTGGAAACTCGACGAGGGCAGCGGCACCACGGCCCACGACTCCAGTGGCAATGGCTACGATGGCACGCTCCAGGGCGGCCCGCAGTGGGTGACCGGCGTGATCGGTACCGCTCTGAAATTCAGCGGCGCCAATAGCGTGAACTGTGGCAGCGCGGCGAAGGCGGCGCTCACCCAAACGGTGAGCATCACCTGTTGGGTCAACCCGAGCGATCTGGCGAGCGGGGTTGACCATGCCTTTACCGGCCGTTCGGCCGCCGGCATCGGGTACGCCTTCAAGTCCTCCAGCACCCATCTGCGTTTCACTACGCCCACGGTCCTCGACTATGATGGCAATAACAGCATCTTGAAGCTGAATACCTGGCAACACGTGGCGGTCACGGTGACGGCCAATAAGGCGGGAGGCTGTGTGTTCTATATCAACGGCGTCGCCACCGACACCATCGCCAGCACCAGCATCCCCGCCGGCGCCGCGAACGTGGAGATCGGCCACAATCACTGGGACCAGTACTGCATCGGCATGATGGATGATGTGCGGATCTACGACCACATCCTGACGCTGAAAGAGGTCCAGGACGCCATGCGGGCCCAGGGCCCCGAGTTGGCGAGCAATCCCAACCCGAAGGATAAGGCGACGGATGTCCCGGCCGATGCCGCTCTCGGCTTGGACGCCGGGGAAGTTCGCGGCCCTTCACGACGTGTACTTGGGCACCACTTTCGCTGATGTCAACAACGCCAGCCAGGACCAAGCCGGCCGGCGTCCTGGCCAGCCAGGGCCAGACCGACACCACCTTCGATCCGCCCGGCTCGCTGGCCTATGGCCAGACCTACTACTGGCGGATCGATGAGGTCAACAAGACGCCCGACAACACCATCTTCAAGGGCGACGTGTGGTCCTTCACCGCCGAGCCTTACGGCTATCCGATCACGAGCGTGACCGCCACCGCCTCCAGCGCGCAGCCCAACATGGGCCCGGAGAAGACGATCAACGGCTCCGGCCTCACCGGCGACCTGCACGGCACCGACGGAACCACGATGTGGCTGAGCACCGGCATGCAGCCGAACTGGATTCAGTACCAGTTCGACAAGACCTACAAGCTGTGGGACCTGAAGGTCTGGAACTCCAACCAACTGATCGAGAGCTTCCTCGGCTTCGGCGCCAAGGATGTCACGGTGGAATACTCCACCGACGGCACCACCTGGACGACGCTGGACAACGTGCCGCAGTTCGCCCGGGCGCCGGCGTGGCCGGGCTACGCCGCCAACACGACGGTCAGCTTCGGCGGCGTCATGGCCCAGTACGTCAAGCTGACGATCAACAGCTCCTGGGGCGGCATGAGCGCCGTCACCGGCCTGGCCGAAGTCCGGTTCTCCTATGTCCCCGTCCAGGCCCGGGCGCCGCAACCGGCCAACGGGGCTACGGGCGTGGACATCAGCACCTCCCTGAACTGGCGGCCCGGCCGCGAGGCAGGCTCGCATCAGGTGTTCTTCGGCACCGACCCGAACGCCGTCGCCAATGGCACCGCCGCCGCCAAGACCGTCACCGACCACAGCTACACGCCCGGCTTCGCTCCAGTTCGGCACGACCTACTACTGGAGAGTCGATGAAGTCAACACCGTCACCTATCCGGGCGACGTCTGGAGCTTCACGACCCAGGAATTTGCGGCCGTGGATGACTTCGAGAGCTACAATGACGACAACAACCGCATCTATGACTCCTGGATCGACGGTTTGACGGACGGCAAGAGCGGCTCGACCGTCGGCTACATGCAGGCTCCGTTTGCCGAGACAACGGTCGTGCATGGCGGCAAGCAGTCGATGCCGCTGGCCTACGACAACAGCAAGTCGCCGTTCTACAGTGAGACCACGCGGGATCTGGGCACGGCGCAGGATTGGACGGGCAATGGAGCCACCCACATGGACCTGTGGTTCCGTGGCTATCCGGCTCTGAACGTGCCGGTCACTGTGACCGGTGGTGCGCTGACCCTGACCGGCGGTGGCACCGATATCTGGAACAACGCCGATGACTTCACCTTTGCCTACAAGAGCCTCACCGGCGATGGCACCATCGTCGCCCGGGTCGTCAGCGTCGGCACCGGGACCAATACCTGGGCCAAAGGCGGCGTGATGATCCGGGGCGATCTGACCGCCGGCTCGACCTTCGTGGATATGGTCCTGACGGCCAACTCCGATGGGACCGCCGGCAACGGCTCCAGCTTCCAGTACCGTCTGACGGCGGCCGGTGCCTGCGGCAATACGGATGCGACGGCAGTGATCAAGCCTCCGTACTGGGTCAAGCTGGAGCGGAAGGGCAACCTGCTGACCGGCTCGGTCTCCGCCGACGGCAAGACCTGGACCGTGCAGGGCACGCCCCAGACCATCGCGATGACCGGTTCGGTCGATATCGGCATCTGCGTGACCGCCCACCAGGCGGGCGAGCAGCGGACGATGCAGTTCGACAGCGTCGCCACGACCGGCAATGTGACCGGCTCCTGGCAAGGGGCGCAGATCAACAGCTCGGCGCACAACGATGCGGCGGGTCTGTACCTGGTGGTCCAGGATAGCTCGGGTAAGAGCAAGCTCCTGGTGAATGCGGACCCGGCAGCGACGAACGCGGCCGCTTGGACGCAGTGGACGATCCCGCTGAGCGATCTGACGGCGGCGGGGGTCAAGACGACCAAGGTCCAGAAGCTGACCATCGGCGTAGGCGACCGGAACAACCCGGCGGCGGGTGGCACCGGTATGCTCTTCATCGATGACATCGGGTTTGGGCATCCGGCTCCAGTAGCACGGGCATCCTGCCCGTGTCTTCCTGGACGCTCGCACTCATGTGACCGCAACTGCGTCGCCGCATGGGGCGCCAGAAATGAAAGCGGGGCGTCTGTCCTTTGGACATCGCCCCGCTTTGTTCTTGCACAATGGGGATGCCGAGAAGAGACTCCCCCCTTCCTGCTTGTTCCTACCTTCTCACGTCCTTATCTTCTTACCTTCACGACAACGAGGGACGGTCAGATTCGGTGGTCCTGGCGAACGATCAAGCGCTGCCCGCCGTCGAGGCTCTTGCCCCAGTTCTTCGGCGGCGCGATCCGGCGGAGCTTGTCGAGTTGGCCGATCTCCTTCATCCGCGTATAGATAAGCTGCCAGGCGCACGGCACGTCCGGGCGGACTTCGCAGCGGTCCTCGCGCGAGCCGCCGCAGGGGCCGTTGAGCATGTGCTTGGCGCAGCGCGTGACGGGGCAGATGCCGCCGTACTCGTGCAGAACGCACTCCCCGCACGCGGCGCATTTCTCGGTCCAGACGCCCCTGCTCCTCCAGGATGCCGATGAAGGCGGTGTTCAGACCCGCGTAGACGGGCTTGTTGTGGATAGCGCTCGGCGATGGCCTGGACGCCGGCCCCGCAGCCGAGGGAAAGGACCGCATCGTTCCGCTCGACCGCCTCGGCCGCCTGCTCGATAAAGACGTTGTCGCACTGGCGCTCGATGGTCAGCTCCTCGACCTGCCAGATCGACTTTTTGCAGCCGCGCAAGCGATGCGCAGGGCCGAGCTGATAATCCCAACCTCGCGCTCGCCGCCGGCCAGGCAGACCGTCACGCACGTGCCGCAGCCCAGCACGAGGATCTTCTTGTGCCCCTTGACGATGTCCAACAGTTCCGGAATCTTCTTGCGTTCGGCCACGATCATGAGGTCTTCTCCACTTTCTGGATTTCGGATTACGCCGGGTGGCATCGCTAGCGCAGCTTGACGTTGGTTTTCACGGACCTGGAGCGGCGGCCCTGGACGCTGCCACCCTCCGCTTCTGCCCATCGGGATTTGGGGCCCAGCTTGCGGACCGTCTCGACCATGTCGGTGATGTGGTCCGCCAGGAGCCGGCCGCCGGCCGCTGAGACGTTGACCATGCGGAGGCGTTCCTTCTCGAACCCGATCTCCGCCAGCATTTCGCGGATGTACTCGACGCGCCGCTTGGCGTAGAGGTTGCCGCTGGTGAAGTGGCAGCCGCCTTCGAGGCAGCCGGCCACAGAACGCCGTCGGCGCCGGACTCGAACGCCTTGAGGAAATACTCGGTCTCCAGCCGGCCCGTGCAGGGCGTGCGGATGATGCGCACGTTCGGCGGATACTGAATCCGCATCGTGCCCGCCAGGTCCGCCGCCGCATAGGCACAATAGTGGCAGCAGAAGGCCAACACTCTCGGTTCAAACTCGGTTTTTCATATCTTGCCATTGTCATCTCAGTTGTCATACCTTGACTGGATATGACTGTGACTGTTATGTCTTCACTCTGACCTGTTGCCTGGCGAACAAGCTGCCGAATCATCGCCCGGAACTGGTTCGTCTCGAAGTGGTTCAGTTGGATCGCCCGGGCCGGACATTCCGAGGCGCAGATGCCGCAGCCCATGCACTTGGCGGCCTCGATCTGGCCCTTGCCGTCAGTGTTGCAGAACGGGGCGCTGTACGGGCAGGCGTGCACGCACGTCATGCACGAGATGCACTTGCTCTGATCGACGTAGGAGACCTGCGGGCTGACGTCGAGCTGCGTCTTGGAGAGCACCGTCGCCGCCCGGGCCGCCGCCGCCGCGCCTGGGCGATGTTCTCATCGATGAACTTCGGCGAATGGGCCAGGCCGCACAGGAAGATCCCTTCGGTGGCGAAGTCCACCGGCCGCAGCTTCATGTGGGCCTCGACATAGAAGCCGTCCGCATTGAGCGGCACCTTGAGCATATCCGCCAGACCCGCTTGTTGTTCGTCCGGTCCGTCGCACGCCCGTGCTCAGTACGACCTAGTCCGCCTCGATCTCGATCGGCTCCGGGAAATCGGGGCTGTTGACGGCTCGACCTATCAAGCCGCTCGGTCCTCGCGACACCGACCGGCTCCTTCTCCGGCGTGTATCGCATGAAAGACGACGCCGGCCTCGCGCGCCTTCTTGTAGTAGATCTCGCGGAACCCATAGGTGCGGATGTCGCGATAAAGGACGAACACGTTCGTCTCGGGCGATTTTGCCTTGATCGCCAGGGCGTTCTTGACCGCCATCGAGCAGCAGATGCGGCTGCAATACGGCCGCTCGCTGTCGCGCGAGCCGGCGCACTGGATCATGACCACGTTCTTCATGCCGGCGGGCAGCCGGCCCTCGTGCGATGCCTTTTCCAGCTCGACTTGGGTGACCACGTTGGCTGAGGAGCCGCCGAGGAACTTCGATGTTTCCGCCCGCTCGGCGCCGGTGGCGACGATGATGGCGCCGCCCGTGACCTCGGACTTCTGTCCGCCTCGGACAAGGTGACGTGGAACTCGCCGACATGGCCCGTGACGTCGTCGACTTCCGTCCCGAGTACACGTCGATGTTCGGATGTCTCCTGCACCTGCTTGATCAAGTCGGCCGTCAGGCCGGCGACGTCGCTGTTTTCCAGCGTGTAGTGAATGTCGTGCAGATGACCGCCCAGCCGGTCCGTCCGTTCGACTAAGATGGACCTTGAAGCCCTGGTTGGCCAGAGCCAGGGCCGCCGTCATGCCGCTCAGGCCGCCGCCGATGACCAGCCCTTTCTGATCGACGGTCGAGCGTGCCGCCCTCCAGGGGCGTCAGCCGGTGCGCCCGGGCGATCGCCATCTTCACCAGCTCGTCGCCTTTTGCGTGGCGCTCTCCGGCGACCGCGGAGTGCACCCACGAGCACTGGTCGCGGATGTTGGCCATCTCGAAGAGGTACGGGTTGAGCCCCGCCTCGCGCATCGTCTCGCGGAACAGCGGCTCGTGCGTCCGCGGCGTGCAGGAGGCGACGACGATGCGGTTGAGCCGGTGCTCGACGATCATGTTGCGGATATTCGACAGGCTCGTGTCCGCGCAGGTGAACATGGTGTGGGTCGCGAAGACCACGCCGGGCTCGTGCTCGATGTTCTTGACCACGCCTCGACATCGACGACCGAGCCGATGTTCCGGCCGCAGTGGCAGATGAACACGCCGATTCGCGGCTCTTCGTCGGTGACATCGTGCTCGTCCGGGTACTTCTTCTTGACCGTCCGCGTATTGCGGGCCGAGGCCAGCAGCTCCATCGCCATCGACGCGGCGCCGCTGGCCTGCATCACCGTCTCGGGGATGTCTTTCGGCTCCTGGAACGCCCCGCCGACAAACACGCCCGGCCGCGACGTGGACAACGGCGACGAACGCGATCGGTCGCGCAGAAGCCGTACTCGTTGAGCTCGATCCCGAGCCGTGGCGGCGCATTCCACGGCGGAGCGCGAAGGCTCCAGGCCGACCGCCAGCACGACGAGATCGAACTCCTCCTCGCAGAGCTTGCCCGTCTCGTCCGACGAACCGGACGCGAGGGTTCATCGTCCCGGGCATCTGGACGATGCGGGACGGCATGCTCTTGATGTAGCGGACGCCGTTTTGATTCTTGGCCCGCTCGTAGTACTGATCGAAATCCTTGCCGTGGGCGCGGATGTCCATGTAGAAGATCGTCGCTTCCAGGCCCGGCGTGTGGTCCTGGGCGACCATCGCCTGTTTCGTCGAGGCCATGCAGCAGATGGACGAGCAGTATTCGTTGCCGCACTGGGAGTCGCGCGAGCCGACGCACTGAATCCAGGCGACCTTCTTCGCCTCGCGACGGTCGGAGAGCCGCACGACATGCCCCTCGAACGGCCCGGCGGCCGACAGCATCCGCTCGAACTGGACGCTGGTCACCACGTTCGGATACCGCCCGCAGCCGAACTCGCCCTTGCGGCTCGCGTCGAATTCCTCGAAGCCGGGCGTCAGCACGACCGAGCCGACCTCCAGCTCGACCGTTCGCTCTCCCATGCATGGTCGATCGCGTTCTGTTTGCAGGCTTCGACGCATTCTTTGCACTCGGAGCACAGCCCGCAATTCAGGCATCGCTCCGCCTCGGCGAGGGCCGCCTCCTCCGTGAGCCCCGTCTCCACTTCGTTGAAGCTGCCAACCCGCTGGGCCACGGCGAGTTCGCCGGCCTGGGCCCGAGGCTTCTCTTCGACGTCGTCCGTCGAAGGCAACAGCTCTTCCGGCACCGGCCTGATCGTGCTCTCGAACCGCTGCGGCAGTGAGGTCCTTGCCGTTGAGGTAGCGCTCGATGGACTCCGCCGCGCGCTTGCCGGCCGCCACCGCCTCGATCACCGATTTGGGGCCGCTCACCGCATCGCCCCCGGCGAAGACGCCCGGCCAGCGAGGTCTCGAGCGTCACGGGATCCGCCTGGAAGTACCGGCCCGGGCAGCACCGACGTGCTTGAGTGAACTCCTCATCCGCTGGTCTGCCCGATAGCCATGATGATCTGATCGGCCTCGAGGGAGATCCGCTCGTTCTCGTTGTAGGCGGGGCTGAACCGCCCGTTCTCGTCGAAGACCCTCGTGCATTTCTTCAGCTCGATGCCGCTGACGCTGCCGTTGCCGAGGATCGGCGCGGTCCCCAGCCGTTGGTGACCTGATGCCCTCCTGCAGCGTCGCCTCGACCTCTTCCGGATAGGCGGGCATCTCGTGCCGCTGTTCCAGCGAGACCATTTCGACGCTCTTGGCCCCAAGCCGCAGGGCGGTGCGGGCCACGTCCACGGCGACGTTGCCGCCCCCGATGACGACGACGCTGGCCTTCACCTCGGGCATCTTGCCCGTCGGGGCGGCCTGCCGGAGGAAATCGACGCCCTGCAGGACGCCGGGCTTGTTCTCGCCGTCCACGCCCAGCAGGCGGCCCTTGGTGCACGCCGGCACCGATGAACACGGCGTCGTTGTCCTTTCGCAACTGGTCCAGAGAGACGTCTTTGCCGACGCGGCAATTGAAGACGAAGCGAACGCCCTTACGCCGGATCAGCTCGACCTCGTGATCGAGAACCTTCTTCGGCAGCCGGTACTCCGGGATGCCGTAGCGGAGCATGCCGCCCGCCGCCGGTTCGGCTTCGTACACTGTGACCGCAAAGCCCCGGTCGGCCAGATCGCTTGCCACGGTCAATCCCGCCGGGCCGGCGCCGACGACCGCGATCTTCTTCGCGCCGGAGCAGGCTTCTTTTCCGGGGCAGGCTCAACTTGCCCGACTCCAGCATCTGGACTCTCTTGGTCGGAAGCGAAGCGCTTGAGCAGCCGAATGGCGATGGGGTCATCCGCTTTGCCGCGCGTGCACTTGGTCTCGCACGGGTGAGTGCAGATGCGGCCGCAGATCGCCGCCAGCGGGTTACGCTCGCGGATCAGGTTCACTGCCTTGGCGTATTCCTTCTTTTTGATAAGCTGCACGTAGCCCTGAACGTTGACGTTGGCCGGGCAGGTCATCTTGCAGGGCGAGTGCCCGTTCTTGAGGATGCCGAAGATGTTCGGCGTCGCCTGGGCATAATGCTTGGCGATGGCCTTGCGTCTGCCGAGCTCGCGGTCGAAATGATCGACGATCTGCACGGGACAGGCATTGGTGCACTCGCTGCAGCCGTTGCACTTGGTCTCGTCCACGTAGCGCGGATAGCGTTTGACGGTGGCCTTGAAATGGCCCGGCTCGCCCTTGCAGATCGGTCACCTCGGACATCGTCAGGATCTCGATGTTGAGGTTGCGGGCGCACTCGACAAGCTTGGGCGACACGATGCACGTGGCGCAGTCGCCGGTCGGGAAGGTCTTGTCGAGGTGGGACATCATGCCGCCGATGGCCGCCTCGCGCTCGACGAGATAGACCTTGAAGCCCGCGTTGGCTAAATCCAGCGACGCCTGCACGCCGGCGATCCCGCCGCCCTGCACGAGCACCGCACCGACTTTCTTTTGACCGTTGTCACTCATAAGCACCTTATGCGGCCGCGACCGCCTGGACCACCTTGGCGGGCGAGATCATGAGCTTGTTCAAACCGAGTTTCTCGGGCGCGACGCCGAGGCACAATCCGAGCAACTGCGTGATGTACAGGACCGGCATCTCGTAGCGGTTGCCCTTGCTCTGGGCGATGTCAAGCTGCCGCATGTCGAGATTGATCTGGCACATGGGGCAACTGACGGCGATGCACTCGGCGCCGGCCAGCTTGGCCATCCCGACAATCGAGTCGGTGAGGTTCACGACCACGTCGGTCCGCGACATGGACAGGCCGCCACCGCAGCATTCGACTTTGTGCGGCCATTCCAGGGCCGTGCCGCCCATCGCGGCCACCAGCCGATCCAGCGAGCTCGGATTCTCCGGATCGTCGAAGCCGGTCACTTCGCTGGGCCGGACCAGGAGGCAGCCGTAATAGCTGGCCACCTTCATCCCGGCCAGCGACTTGCTGCAGAGCCGCCGTGATGGCATCGGTCCCGACATCGTCCAGCAGGACTTCAAGCAGATGCCGCACCTTCACGGAACCGTCATAATCCCGCCCCACCGCCTCGGCCACTTTCGCCCGCACCTGCTTGTTTGTCGCGACCTCGTGGTTGGCCACCTTCATCCGGTTGTAACAGGCGGCGCAGTTGACGACCATATCGAGGCCCATGTCCTTGACCTTGACCAGCGTCGCCGCCGCCAGGGCCGCCGCCAGAATGCGGTCGGTCTGGTGCCCGGCCGTGGCCCCGCAGCAGGTCCAGCCCGTCGGCTCGACCAGCTCGATGCCCAGCGCCTCGGCCACGGCCAGCGTGGACTGGTGCATGTCCCGCGCCGTGGACTCCGCCGAACAGCCTGGAAAATACGCGTATTTCATTGGCCCGCCCCGTTCCCTTTGGTCTTCTGGAAGATGCGGCGCACCGTCTTGCGGTCCGCCCCACGCGGCGGCAACAGTGCGATCTTGCGTTTCTTGAGCATGGTCGGGAATTTCTCGGTGTCCGCCATGAGCTTGCCGCTGCCGAGCTTGTAGCCGGCGATCATGGCGATGTCGTAGGTCCGCCCGAAGACCTGGACGGTCTTGAGGAACGCCCGGTTGAACAGCGGCACGTTGCCCTCGGGCTTGGCGGCCTTGCGCTCGACCGCCAGCTTCCGCAGGGCGTCCATCACCGCCGCCACGTCGATCCCCATCGGGCAGCGCGTCGAGCAGGTCTCGCACGAGACGCACATCCAGAGGATGTCGCTATTGAGCAGCTCGTCGCCCGCGCCGAGGTGCAGCCGGCGCATGATCTCCGACGGCGGGCACTTCGCCATGCTCGACACCGGGCAGCCGCTCGTGCACTTCTTGCACTGGTAGCACACGCTCAGGTCCACGCCCGAGATCTCCTGCACCCGCCGGGCGAGGCTCTCGCGCCGATTTGTTTTTCGAGATTGTTATCGCCATGTCTGTGGCTCACTCACATTCGTAATCCGATCTGCCATCCCTATCGGATGGCATCGCCAAGCGACGATTGACGATGGCGACTTTCCCGCGCGGCCAGATCCCATCGTCATGGCTCAATAGGTCATTTGCGATGCCACCCGGATGTCTTCTCGCATACGAGATACCCAACTGCGCGATGTCATTTCAAGCTCTTGGCCGCCTGTTTCTTTTCTTTGCCGGGCAGGGCCGCCACTTTGGCCAGCGCCTTGAGGGCGACCGGCGTCACTTTGCGGTAGACTTCTTCCGGCTTGCACAGCGCGGCCATCGACCGTCAACAGGTCGTCGATCTTGATCCCGAACAGCCGCTCGTTCTCCTGGAGAAAGGGCAGAATCAAGTCCCAGTCCGCCTGCGTCAGCGCGGTGAATTTGCCGCCGTTGAGTTGCTGATTCACGACCTTCTGGTGCGGATCGCGCACGTAGATGGCCCCGCCCGAGGCGAGCGAGAACAGGTTGCTGCCCGGATAGGGCTCGGCCAGCGGGATGACCTTGCCGTCCTCGTCGAGGGCGATGCCGTTGAGGATCACGAAGCCGCCGCCGTTGAGCGGATCGCCCGCCATGAAGGACTCCGCGAGGAAGTCGAGGCACGTGCCGTTGATGACGACCTTCGGCCGGCCGACGGAATTGATCAGGGGCCGGCCCGCCCCGTTGCCCAGGATGAAGACGCTGCCGCCCTTGGCCCCGTACATGAAGGTCTGGCCGACGTCGCCGTGGACGACGAGCTTGCCGCGCTTGCTGATCTGGCCCAACTGGTCCTGGGCGTTGCCGTGGACGGTGATGGTCAGGCCGTCGATGCCGGAGGCGAGATAATCGCCGGAGCTGCCGTAGAGGTCGATGGTCACGTCGTCGGTGTCGGGCCCCAGGCCGCAGCCGTGGAACCGCTGCCCGTGCAGGTCGAAGGTGATGAACCGCTTCCAGCCCTTGTTGAACGCATCGCACACCAGCGACGCATCGGAGTGGTCGCCTTCCGCCGGGAAGCCCACCGCGTCGATGACCAGCGTGGTCTCGCCGCGCGCCGGCTCGCGCAGGGCCTTGGCGGTCTGGATATCGATCAGTCGATAGGGCCCGAGACTGGGATCGCCGGCCGTGATTTTCGGCAGCGACCGGAGAAGCCGGAACAACTCGCTGCGAATGATATGGAGAATATGGCTGCGTTTCTTGCCGCCCGTCGGGTACTTGCGGTCGTTGAGCAGCGTGAAGACCTCGATCGCCGTGGCCGTGTTCTCCGGGCTCGCCCCGCGCTGCGACAAAGCCCGGCAGACGTTGCGGAATGCCTCGAAGGACCAGCGTCTTAACGCCGTCGCGGACGAACTCGAAAAGGCCGGCCGCATCGCTGCGGTAGGGTCGGGCTTGCCCCACCGGAACCCTTTTGGTGGGGCAAGCCCCACCCTACATCCTCCATCGGCGCCACATCTTTTGCGAAGTCGCAGGGCTGGTTCGCCTTGGGCATGGGCACCGGCCGGCCGAACTTGTCCGTGCAGGTCATGCGCAGCTCGCCGCCCTTGCCCTTTTCCAGGTTGAAGAGGAAGGCGCCGCCGTCGGTGTGACTGCCGCCGCGGGCGTTCCAATAACGGTCGGCGACCGGGCAAATCCGCTTGTCCTCTTTCGCCAGGCTCTGCAGCGTCGCGTCAATGGCCTGCTTCTCCGAGGCGATCACGCCCACCTGGACCTCGCCTTCCGAGAAAGCGAACACCTGCGGCCGGAGCATCGCGGTATCCGTGATGCCGATGAGCTGGAACTTGTTTTCGCGGGCCACGTTGCGGGCGATGATGAAGAACCACGGGCCGTCGGGCGAGCCGTGGATGTGCGTCGTCTGGATCGCTTTGTAAACTCGGCTGCTTGTCTTTGGGCAGCTTGTCGAAGTCCAGCTCCGTCGTCGGGGCCAGGGCCTCGATGATGTATTCGAGCGGATAATGGTAGGTCCGGTCCAGCAGATCGAACAGCAGGGCCGAGACCTCGGTGTCGGTCAGGAACTGCGGGTAAATGTCCCGCTGCTTGAGGTACTCGCTGACCGAGTGGTAGTTGGCGAAGTCGCCGTTGTGGACCAGGGCCATGTTCATCGCGGCGAACGGGTGCGCCCCGCCGGGATGCCAGACGCGGCCCTTCGTCGGATAGCGCTGGTGCGCGATCCACGCGTGGGCACAGAGGTCCTCGATCTTGTAGTATTTGACGATGGCCTCGGCGTAGCCGACGACCTTGAGGATCATGATATTCCGGCCGTGGGACAGGACGAACGCCCGCTGCTTGCCCAGGGAGGCGTAGAACTTCTGGTTCAGCTTGAAGCTGTTCTGGCTGACGTACTCATCCTCGGCCTCGCGCCGATCCATCCCGCCGAATTCGTTCTTGGCGATGAACTCATCGAGCACCTTCGGCTTGACGCGGACGAAGTAGCGCCACACGTCCGGCGGCTTGACCTCCAGGTCGCCCACCGATCTGCCAGTCGTCCACTTTGTCCAATTCGGCCGACGCGGCCACCTCGAAATGCGGCGTGATGAATTCCTTCTCCACCTCGGGCCGGACGCTCGGGTCCAGCAAGGCGATGTGAAGCATGTAGTATTCATCGAGCACCTGCCGGCTGACGCCCAACTGCTCGGGCACGAGGCCCACCGCCGCGATGCCGCCGCCCTTGCCGTTGCCGCGGTTGTGCATCTGCTTGGAGGGCTCATAGATGTGCCGGCCCGGCACGGCCTTCGTGCAGCAGAAGCCGACCACGCCGCAGCCGCCCTCTTCCTCACCCTTGCGCACGGTCTGCGGATAGCCAGTCGTCTCGGCCAGGTCTTGCGGGAATGCGCCAATCGTTCTATCAGTTGCTTATCCACGGCCTGTTGTTCCACCTCGTTTTGTAGGGTGGGTTCTTAACCCACGCGTTGATCCCATTGATGCGCACGTGACGCGTGGGGTAAGACCCCACCCTACACGTTATTCGTGTAGTCCAGATGCATCAGAAGGTCCGTCCGCCCGCGCAGCTCGGCGATGCTCCGCATGCCAAACCGCCAGAGGATATCGACCAGCTCGGTGCGCCAGGCGTTGTACAGATTGATCAGCCGCTGCGTGCCCCATTCGATGGTCATCTTGGTGCACAGCTCGGGGTCGGTCGTGGCGATGCCGCGCGGACAGCCGCGGCCGCTCTCGCACCGGCTGCACCGAACGCAGCCCAGCGCGACCAACTCCGCCGTCCCGACGATGACGCCATCGGCGCCGAGGGCAATCGCCTTGGCGATATCGTGCGCCGTCCGGACGCCGCCGCTGGCCATCAGCGTGACCTTGTCCCGGACGCCCTCGGCCTTGAGGAACCCGTGCACTCTGCCGATGGCGTACTCGATGGGCATCGCGATATTCTTCTTGGCGATGTCGGGCGAGGCGCCGGTGCCGCCGTAGCCGCCGTCGATATGGATGATGTGCGTGCCGGCGGCGTAGCTGCCCACCGCCACCATGTCCACGTCCGTCGGCGTCGAGACCTTCGTCGAGAGCAGGGCCCGCCGGTTGACGTGCTTGATCCAGTCGAGGTGCTTCATGTGGTCCTCGATGGAGTAGACGCTGTGGAACGGGAACGGCGAGAACAGCGAAATCCCGAGCACGGCCTCGCGCATCCGGGCCACGGCGGGAGTGTTCTTATCGCCGAGCAGGTGGCCGCCGAGACCCGGCTTGGCTCCCTGGGCGTATTTGAACTCCACGATGGGCACGCGCTGGATCGTCTCCTCGCGCACGCCGAAGAGGCCCGTGGCGACCTGCGTGATCACGTGGTCGTCGTAGGGCCGCATCCGCTCCATGTAGCCGCCTTCGCCCGTGCAGGTGAAGGTGTTCCAAGCCACGGCGCCGCGGGCCTTGGACAGCTGCGTCACGTTGCTGACGGAACCGAAGGACATGCCGCCGCCGTACCAGGGGACGTCGATGCGGATCTGCGGCCGGCCGTCGCCGCGGCGGTTGAGCTCGAGGCTCGTATCGATCTGGTCCTTCGGCACGTTCACCGGCGGCTGGGCCGGGAACTTGAACCGCAGCTTATCGAACCCGCCGCCGGAATTGCCGCATTGATATTCGTACCCGTACTCGGCCGGGGGTAGCTCGCCCGTCTCGGCCATCCGCCAGGTGGCGAGAATCATGTCCGCCGTCCAGCGGTAGTCGCCGAGGACCTTCATCATCGGGTTCTCGATGATCTGCAGGGCCTTCTTCGGACAGGCCGCCACGCAATAATGCTTCGTCTTCTCGCACGCCGGACCGATGCACAGATGCGACTTCGGCTCGCAGAAGAGCTTGTAGCCTTCCTTGCGGACGTGCACGCCGTAGGGACAAAGCTCGGCGCACTTGCCGCACTGGACGCAGTCGTGGCTGCGCCGGATGATGTACTTCGCGATCTCGTTCCGGTACCGCGAGGGGGCCGGCGCGATCTTGCGCTCGACCTCGGCCTGCGGCACACGCGTCTTCAGCGTGTTGGCCGGCAGGATGTCCCGGAGATCACTTTCTTTTACCGAAAAGCTTGCCAAACGTATCCTCCTCGAGGTCCTCGAAGAACATGGCGCGGCCGACGTCGCCCCGGAGCCGCCGGACCTCGCGCATGCCCATCGCACCCATGACCTCGATCAGTTGGTCGTGCCAGGCGGCGATCAGATTGACCATCCGGCCGACGGCATAGTCCAAAGGCACATCTTCCAGCTTGGCCGGACAGGCCATGCCCGGCTCGCAATGTCGCACAGGTGGCATTCCAGGCCGACCATCAGCGGCAGGTCGATGCTGACCACGTCCGCGCCGCAGATGATGGCCTTGGCCATGTGCTCGGGCAGCGCGATCCCGCCGCCGGCGATCAGCGTAACTTCGTCCCTCGTGCCCTTCTCGATCAGCGCCTTATGAATTTGGCGGACCATCTCCTTGAGAAACAGGGGCTTTTCCACGCCGATCTGGTTGCCGTTGAGGTCGGCCACGACGTGCAGCACTTCGACTTCGGCGCATCCGGCCAATTCAATGGCCCGCTGGACCCCGTTGGCATCCAGCGGCACGCGGATCGAAATGACCAACGCGGGATGCTTGTCTTTGAGCTTCTTGATGCGGTCGATCACGTCCGGACCGTCACTGATCTCGACCAGTTTCGTTTTCGCCAAGGCCTCCGCCGGGACGGCCGGCTGGTCCGGGCTCAGGTAGAACGCCGTATGAGGCAGCAGACGGTCGGTCTTCTCCCCCGTGAAGGGCCAGTCGGACGGCTTGGCCAGGGCGATGATCTCCGTGCGGACGGCCGCCTCGCGCACCGCCGGACCGAGCTTGGGCAGCGTGTGCCGGGGCGACATCAAGTCCACGATCATCGGCATCTGGATCGACAGGCACGAAAGCGTGGCATCGGCATCCTGCCGATGCGTCGCAGGGCCATCTTGGCCCTGCTTCCGTGGCGAGGGCCAAACGCATTGCTCTCGCATTCGGGAGCCCGGATGCCCGCGAGCACTCATGGGCGGGATGCCCATGCCACGCTCAAACGCCAGATACGGGGGCTTGCGGCCGATGTCCACGGCCGTGCTGATGTACTCGCGGCCGTGAATGCCGTCGCGCGTGGGCCGAACGATTTCGGACATGTCGGTCCACATGCCGTCGAAGCCCGGCCCGCTGAAGGGGCCGCGGTAGCCGGCGCCGGAGACGGGAATCTTGGCCGTCTCCGCCTGGGTCCAGGTCGTGTGGATAATGTCCGGCGTCCAGTAGCTGTTGCCCAGCGACTGCAAAACGGGGTTGACGACCAGCTTCAGCAGGCCCTTGGTGCAGTTCTGCACGCAGGAGAAGCAGCCCATGCACTCGAAGAACAGGGCATTGACGCTCTCCAGCGTGCGGATGTACTCGTACTCCTGCCGGTAGCGGTCGTAGACGCACGCCTTCTTGACGCAGTTGTGGCAGCGAGCACAATCCTCGCGCCAATCGACCACGCCGAACTTGCCGATGCGCGGCCCGCGCGGCGGCACGGGCTTCGTTTCAATGTGATATTTCTCAGGCATAGGCAGTTCTCAGATCAAGGGACAAGTTAAAAGTCAGAATACCAAGACCATGCGGGATCTGCCGCACCTGGGGACTTGTCAACCTTTGACTATTACTTTTCTATCTCAAAGGCCGGCGGCCGCACGCAGCTTCTGTACCAGTTTCTCCCGGCCCCCGGAGAGGATGTGAACGCCGCGAATGCCCTTGGCGGCTTTGAGCTTGCCGATGATCTCGGCACAGAGCTTTAGGCCCTCTTTCTCCTGGGCCTCCGCGTTGCCGGCGGCCTTGAGCTTCGCGACCAGTGGCATCCGGGATGCGGAGCTCGGTGTGCTCCGTGCGGAGTTTCTCGGCCTCTTCGGCACTGCTCAGCGGCAGCACGCCGGCCAGAATCGCGGTCTTATCCGTCAGGCCCTCTTTCTTGGCCGCGGTCAGCCATGCCCCGAATTCGTCCAGATCGAAGACCGGTTGCGTCAGGATGAAGTCGGCCCCGGCCTCGATCTTCTTGGCAAGCTGGATCAGGTTCAGCTCCAGCGGCCGCAGGTAAGGGTTCGTCACGGTCCCGATGAGCACGGAGAAGCTCCCCGCGATCGCCGTCCCATCCAGGAGCGTGCCCTTGTCACGCATCTGCTTCACGGCGGCCACGACCTGGATCGCGTCGAGATCGTAGACGTTGGCCGAATCGGAGCAGCCGGTGAGGGTCTGATGATGGCCCGACGTGCACAGGACGTTCTTGATGCCGAGGGCACAGGCCCCCAGCAGATCGGACTGGATCGCGATGCGGTTCCGGTCCCGGGTCACCACCTGGTAGATCGGCTCGCGTCCGAGCTGAAGAAACACCGAGGAAGCGGCGATGCTCGACATCCCAATGCCGCTGTGGTTGTCCGCGATGCTGACGGCGGCGAGGCTGTCGCCCAGCAGTTGGGCCCCCGCCTTGATGACGGAGCCGTCGGCCGCCGCCGGCGGCAGATATTCCGCCGTCACGATAAATCCGGACGATTGAATCGCACTGGCAAGCTTGCTGTTCGGTTTCATGTCATAGTTCCCATTGTCAGTTCCCAGTTGGCAGTTCTCAGGTCACAGTTAGCGCCCTACTGGGAACTGCCAACTGTCAACTGACAACTTCGGCGGAGCCGCTGAATGCCGTCGATCACCTTCTCGATCTGATCCTGTTTCTTGGTCACCATCACGACTCGGCCCTGGCCGAGACCAATCTCCTCGACCAACGCCTCCACCGCTTGGGCCCGTTTGGAGGCCCGGAGGTTGCCCTCCAACTGCTTGCACTCGGCCTCGGGACAGGCACAGATGACCACACCATCGGCACCCTTCTCGAACGCCTTGAGCAGATACGGAATCGTCATCTTGCCGGAACAGGGCAGGCTGAGCATCGCCAAACCGTTGCCGCCAAACCGCTCTTGCAGGCTCGCCAATTCGCTGTCCGACATGCTATTGGAACAATAGAAAAGATGGACTGTTGTGTTTCGTTCCACCATAACTCACGATACTCTGCCGGCTGAACCGGGCCAGAAAGTCCAGGTTCTGCCGCAAAACCCACATCTTCTCCAGAAACTCAGGCCATCCACACGATGGCTTGAACGGTCCCCGATCGCCATCTTTCGCCATCGGGGTCGCCGATCCGGATCTCGCGATTCTTGCGGCTGCATTCTCATCCTCCGGACTGACCGCGACGCCACACACAACGTCATGTTCGAGCTCGGCCCAGAGATCTGCCCAAACGTTCAAAGCGTCCTGCACGACGCTGTTGGTCACGTTCTGAAAGTGCTTTAGCTGACTGGCCGCGGCACCCCAGTCTCTTGATTCGTCACCCTCGAAGCCCTGACCATCACGCGCGAATTTCAGGCCATGTGGCTCCCCCTCTGCTCAGTCCAATCGCGGTGTTCCGCCGATCGGGGTCCCGTTCCCGTCCATCGCCCTGACTCAGGTATCTGTACCCAGTGCGATCATCGCACTGTGGATTTCATGCTGCAACAGGTTCGGTCGTTCAGGCGAGCAAACACTTGCAGATACGAGCACCGAACCATTGTGCAAAAACCATGCCGGAGCCCTCGCACCATACGTATTAACTCTTATCTTGTTGTGTGATAGAGACTTACGATATAGTTACATCACCAGGATCGATAGGAGCCGCAGGACTCGCGAAATGGTCCACATATTGACCAATGGACCATTTAGTGGACCACATGTGACCCACCGAATTCTTGAATAATTCCCCGCCGCTTGCGGCTCTTTGATAGAATCGTGGGCATATCCGCAAGAGCCGGGGAGATACGCGATGCCTGAGAATGATGCCGTCTTGTTGGAGCGGTTCTCGCGTCGGGCCGACGCCGAGGCCTTCACCGAATTGGTGCGTCGGTACGCCAGACTGGTCTATTCCACCTCCTGGCGCGTGCTGAGACACGAAACCGATGCGGCGGATGTGACTCAGGAGACCTTCTTCGAGTTGACGCGTCGGGCAGACCGGATCGCGGGACCGCTGAGCGGCTGGCTCCACCGCGTGGCCATGCAGAAATCCATCGACGTGATCCGCCGCCGGACACACCGGAAGCACCGAGAGCAAACCTATGCCCAGACCCGGCCCGTGGAGGTCCAAACGTGGCATGATCTTTCCAGCGGCGTCGATGAAGCCCTGGAGAAGCTGGACGAGTCCTTGCGGCACCTGTTGCTGGACCATTTTCTGGCCGGCAAGACGACGGCGACAAATCGCCCGGGAGCATGGCATCTCTCAGGCGACTGTCTCCCGCCGGATCAATGAAGGTCTGGAACAACTGCGAGGCATGCTTCGGCGGCAGGGATTGCTCGTAGGTGCCGCCGCACTCGGCACGATGCTGATGGAGAGCACTTCGCAAGCCGTCCCGGCCGCGGTCGGTGCCGCGACTGAGCAAGATGGCTATGGTCGGCACCCCGGCACAGCGGCGGGTGTGAGCGGCCAGGCAGCGGTGGCCATCGGCGCCAATACGGCCAAAGTTGTGCTTGCCGCGGCACCCGTTGTGACGACCGTATCAGTCGTTGGCTTATGTTCATCGCGCACGCGGGCCTGAGCCGCCCGCAATGCCCTCCGCCCCGGCCGGCATCGTCCGGCCATCCGCACGGAGAAACAGCAGCCGTCCCGCCGGTCGCGCCGCCGCGACCGATAAGATACAACACTGACAGTGCCAGTCGCGGCGCCGTTCACCACGCCCCCGGCGAACGATGAGACACCAACGCTCGAATCTGTCCTGCGCCCGTTCGGGCCTGCACCGGAGGTTGTAGGTATGGGCGGCATCTCCGTGGGAGACCCGTTCAGTGGCGTCCCCACCGCCGACCTGACGACGCCGGAGGCGGTGGTCTACAGCTTCCTGACCCTGCTCGACCAAGGGGCGACGGACGAGCTGCGCGAATGTCTCGCCGAAGGAGCCCAAGTCCCGGCGGACAGCCCCTTCCCCCGCTATCTGGGCTATCCCATCCGGCTCGTCGAGGTGGCACAGGACGGCGACGCCGCCCAAGTCTCGTGGGAGGCCACCGCCCGCACCCCGTTCTCCTACAAGGGAAAGAGCGTCAGCCCGGCGAATCCGTGCCGCTGCGCTCTCAACTGGTGCGCGTGGACGGTCTCTGGAAGCTCCTGAAGCTCGATCAATGATGCCGTTTCGCGGAGGTAACGGATATGAGGAGAGTTGTGCTGATGATATTGGCCCTGGTCGCTGGAGTACAGGCCGACAGGGCCTTTGCCTCGGATCGCAGTTCGACGCCCCCAACGAGAGTCCTGCACTTTCCTCGGGACCGGTACGTGGGGAGTCTCTACGCCGAGGACCCGTGCCTGGGGAGCACGTACATGGAGCTCGGCCGCGATCTGTCCCTGCCTTACGGGCTGAACCCGGTGCAGGTGGGGCTCGCCGGGGACTGGGATTTCGTGGGTTTTGCCCAAGGCGACGTCCGTGTGCCCGCCGGTCGAAACATCCGACTGAGTGGTCTGGCTCGGTCTCAGGAAGGAAGATGCCGGCAGGCTGGCTGCCCTGCCCCCTCGTGAGTACAAGTTCTATGTCGCCGACCGCTGCCGCCAAGACCCGCTGGATCTCTCGGGATTGTCCGCCCTGGAGCCGAATGATCTGTACTGTCTGGCGGTCTACAGCCTCGTCCGCCGGGCCGATGCGGACCGGAGCGTGCTCGAACCGATTCGCCATCTGACGGGCCTTAAGATTCTGAGGCTGCATGGCACAGGCGTCACCGATAAGGGCATGGAATACCTCCGAGAGCTCCGTTCCCTCCGGGCGCTTGAATTCTCGGAGCCGCTGATCGGAAATCAGGGCTTGGCCGTGCTCAAGGACCTGCCCCATTTGGAGTACCTGGACCTTGACACCGGCGCGACGGATGAAGGCTTCAAACACCTGGGGCAATTCCCAAGTCTGCGCTGGCTCAGGATCCGAACCGGCAGAATCTGGGGTCCCGGCCTGGCGGAACTCGCCCACCTGCCCCGGCTGGAACGGTTGTGTATCCACGGGAACAGCCCGCTTTCCGACCGGCACCTCCAATACCTCGAAGGACTGACGCACCTCAAGAGCCTGAGCCTCTGGGGTGAAGCCACCGCTCTCCTCACCGATGCCAGCTTGGCCTCCATCGGCAAACTCAGGAGTCTCGAGGAATTGCACTTCGTCGGTTGGAGCGCACCTGCGGAGTTCACCCCCAAAGGCGTGGCCTGCCTGAAGAACCTGAAGAACCTCAAGAAGCTGGACTTCGGCTTGTCGTGGGCCGGTCCGCCAGGGCGCAGCCTATGGCGACGAAGTCGCACGACTCTTGGCCGAGATGCCCAATCTCGAATCGATCAAGGGAATCGGCTATCTCTCCCCCGAGGGCATGAAGACGTTGGGCACCCTGCGGAGTCTCAAATGCCTCCACGTCAGTCTAAAAGGTCGGTTACCAAAACTACCACGGCCCAACGGGGACATCTTACCTGGCCGGGCTCAGCAAGCTGGAGGAACTCGCCTTGAGCGGCGATTATTGCTTGTCCGATGCTGATCTGGTCCCTTTGGAGTCCCTGAGCAATTTGCGGGACCTGCAGATCGGTTTCGATGGCGTGACCGACCGCGGCATGAGCTCCCTCAGCAAGCTCCACCGGCTGGAGCACTTGACGGTTTCCACGGATGGCGGCGATGTCCAAAAGAGGATTGAACGAGCTGAACGGTCTGACCAACCTCCAGACTCTCAGCGTCAAGGACAACCACCCGTGGCTGCATCCGGAGTGCAAAACCTGAGATGGACGAGATCAAGCTGAACCTCGCGCCGTTGAAGAGCCTCAAGACCCTGGATCTGGCCGGATTCGCGCTGGAGGAGGGCGACTTGGCGAGCTTGAGCGGCCTCCGTCAGCTTGAGTGGCTCACGCTTCAGAACAAGACCATTCCCGAGACGGCCTTGCGCAGCCTGAAGGACTTGCCCGCCTTGAAGAATCTCCAGATAGAACAAATCACCTGCTCGGACGGCAGCGGCCTGGCCAGCTTGGCGGGACTGACGGGCCTGCGGATCTGACGCTCCGGGGCCGGATCACAGACCGGGCCTTGAGCCAGTTGGCGGGTGTGACTTCCGCCTGCTCCCTCTCGGTGTGGACCAATGAACCGATCCGGCCTGCGACGGTCGATTCCCTCAGACAGACCTTGCCCGTCCTGGAGTACGATCCACTTGGAGCCCCTGCCGGAGGTGAACAGCCGAGGAGTCCAGCCACCTCCAAGACAGCAGGGCTCCGTTCGCAGGGGTCCCCTGCGTCAGCGGTGAGCCCTCCGTTCGGATACCGCGTTTACGCGGGTAGATCCCGAGCTCGGGGCGAGGAAGCGGATAGGACGAGTCTCATCCGCCAAGGCGGTACTCCAAACGAAAGCCGGAGGTAAGTTGAGATGAGCATGAGAGCGAACGGTCGAATCGTGGCGGCGGCGCTGGCAGTCGCCTGCGCCTTCGTCGGCGGAGCTGTCGGCCTCCGTCACCAGCCCGGCCGCAACCAAGGTCCTGCACTTCCCCCGGGACCAGTACGTGGGAACTCTGTACCTCGAGGACCCCTGTCTCGTGAGTCGTCCACTGGGGACAGGACCGCGATCCGTCCTTGCCCTATGGGCTGGACCCGAAGCTCCTGGTGCTCGACGACGACTGGAGTTTCCTGGGTTTCGCCCAAGGCGACGCCGTCGTGCCCGCCGGCCGAAACATCGTGCTGAATATCATGCTCCGGCTCAGGAAGGAGGATGCCAGCGGCTGGCCCGCCTGCCGGCTCTCGCAGTACCAGACGTTCGGCACGGACCGCTGCCGCACAGACCCGCCGGACCTCTCGGGATTGTCGGCCCTGGACCCGAACGACTTGTACTGTCTCCATGTCTGCAGCCTCGTCGGCCAGGCCGATGCAGACCAGCGCGTCCTCCAGCCGATCCGCCATCTGACGGGTCTGAAGATTCTGAGGCTGTCGCGGCACAGGGGTGACCGACAAAGGCATGGAGTACCTCAAGGACCTGCATTCGCTCCGGGCGCTGGAATTCGGCGGAGAATCCTCCATCGGAAACCAGGGCTTGGCCGTGCTGAAGGACCTGCCGAATCTGGAGTACCTGGAACTGGACACCGCTGCCACCGACGCGGGCTTCAAATACCTGGGGCAATTGCCTCATCTGCGGTGGCTGAGCATGCGGACCGGCAGATTTTGGGGTCCCGGCTTGGCGGAATTGGCCCACCTGCCCCGCCTGGAGCGGCTGTGCCTCCACGGCACCACCCCGATCTCCGACCGGCACCTCCAATACCTGGAAGGCCTGACGCATCTCAAGAGCCTGACCCTGTGGGGCGTGGCCGACCCTCTCACCGACGCCAGCCTGGCTTCCATCGGCAAGCTCAAGGATCTCGAGGAACTGTATTTCATCATTACCGCCCCGCAGTTCACCCCTGCCGGCCTGGTCCATCTGAAGAACCTGAAGAACTTCCGGAAGGTGGACTTCTCCGCCACGTGGGCGGTCCCCCGGGCGCGAAGTATGGCGATGAAGTGGTACGGCTAGTTGGCCGACATGCCGGGTCTCGAATCGATCGAGGGAATCGGCTATCTGTCCGCCGAAGGCATGAAGACGCTGTCCACCATGCGGAATCTCAAATGCGTGCACGTCGCTCTGAAGGATCGCTTCCAAAACTACCACGGCCCGACCGGGGTATCGTACCTGGCCGGGCTGAGCAAGCTGGAGGACCTCGCCCTGACCGGCAGTGGGTGTCTGTCCGACGCCGACCTGGTCCACCTGGAGTCCCTGGGCAATCTGCGGAATCTGCTCGTCGGATTCGATGGCGTGACCGACCGGGGCATGGCCTCCCTCGGCAAGCTGCGCCGATTGGAGCACCTGACGTTCCACACGGACGGCGCGGCTGTCCAAGCGAGGATTGAACGAGCTCAGCGGCCTGACGAACCTGCAGACTCTCTCTGTCAGGATGTACCTGGACGCCACGCCCGCGATCGACGAGATCAAGCTGAACCTCTCGTCCTTAGCGAACCTCAAGGGCCTGGATTTAGCCGGATTCGCATTGGACGAGGGCGACTTCGCCGGACTAAGCGGCCTCCACCATCTGGAGCGGATGATGCTCCAGAACAAGCCTCTCCCGGAGACGGCCCTGCGGCACCTGAAGGACCTGCCCGCCCTGAGCCGCCTCGACATAACCCAGCTTCAGTGCTCGGACGGCAGTGGCCTGGCCTGCCTGGCAGGACTGACCGGCTGCGCGATCTGACGCTGCGCGGCCGGATCACGGACCGCGCTTTGAGCCAATTGGCGAGCGTGACCTCCGCCTGGTCGATCTCGGCGTGGACCAACGAGCCGATTCGTCCCCGAGACGATCGACCATCTCAAACAGACCCTGCCCGCCCTCGAGTACATCCACTTATGTCCGTTGCCGGACATAATTCCGTCGAGAGCCAAGCCGCCTTCGGGACAGCCGGGCCCCATGCGCAGCGGTGCTCTTCGAGGCAACCAGCCGGCCCCGCGTCCACGGTGACCCTCGGGATGGGCAACAGGTCGTGGCCAGTTTCTTGAATCATGGTTCGTTCTGCTGCGTCCTTGGGGTAGAACCAAGAGCCGGAGGTAAATCGAGATGAACCTGAGAGCAGACGGTCGAACCATGGCGGCGGCGATCATTGCCACCTGCGTTTGGGCTGGCGAACTGAGAGCCGATGGGAGGTCGGCACCCATCTCCTGTCCAGCCGCCACCAAGGTCCTGCACTTCCCGAAAGATCAGTCTCTGGGGATACTGTCCATTGAGGATCGGACGCGCGGAAGCGAATGCCTCCAACGCAACTTCGATCCATGCCTGCCCTGGGCAATGGACGCGCAGCGACTGGCACCTGGACACGGTCTGGCATACCATCGGCGTGGCCCGGGGCGATGTGACCGTGCCGGCCGATCGGGACATCGCGCTCCGCGTCGTGCTCAAACCCAAGCCATCGGAACTGATGCATGGCATATTGCGGGATCGGTGCTTTGCCGACCCGGAGGACCTGACCGGATTGGGCGGACTCGAGCCGAACGACCTGGGCATGCTCTTCGTCAGCGCCCTCGGGGAAAAGACCTACACCGACGAGCGGGTGATCAAGCCGCTGTCCCGCTTGACGGGGCTGAAGATGCTCCGCCTGAGCCAGACGGGAATGACCAGCAAAGGGATGGAATACCTCCGCCGCCTGCGGTCGCTCCAGTCCCTGGAACTCTCGGAGGCGGGGATTGGCGAGGCGGGCTGGGCGGTGCTCAAGGACCTGCCCGCGCTTGGTGTACCTGGATCTTGCCTCCACCAGGACGGACGTAGGCATCATCACTGACGCCGGCCTCCAGCACGTCGGACAAGCGTCCAGCCTGCGGTGGCTCAGAATAAGAACGGGCAGGATTTGGGGCCCCGGCCTGGCCGAATTGGCCCACCTGCCCCGGCTTGGAGCGGTTGTGTCTCTGGGGCACCAGCCCGATCTCCGACCGGCACATCCACTACCTGGAAGGCCTGACGCACCTCAAGAGCCTGACCCTCTGGGGCGTGGCCGACCCCCTCACCGACGCCAGCCTCGCCTCTATCGCCAAGCTCCAGAACCTGGAGGAACTGTACTTCATCTTAACCGCGCCCAAATTCACGAGTGCCGGGATCGCGCACCTCAAGAGCTTGAAGAACCTCAAGAAGATAGATTTCTCGTTTGTGCGTCTCGACGACGCCGGCCTGCGGCACCTGGCGGCCATGCCCAGCCTGACCACTCTCAACGGCGGCCTGCCGTTGACCGCCGCCACCGCCCCAACGCTCGCTTCCTTCCGGAACCTCAAAGCGCTCGATGTCTTTCTTCCGGACCGAACCGCCCCGGGCGCCGTCCCTTCTCTGTTCGCGCTGACCTCCTTGGAGGAACTCGGCTTCACGGGCAACACCGTAGGCGTGTGGTTATCCGACGACAATCTGGCCGGTCTTGGCGTCCCTCGGCCATTTGAAGCGTCTGCACCTTGGGAGCGATGAGGTGACCGATCGCAGCCTCGCCCCTGTCAGCAAGTTGAAAGAACTGGAGTCGCTGACCGTGTGGGCCGACGTGAGCAAGCGTGGGCTCAACCAGTTGAATGGTCTGACGCATCTTCAGACCCTCGAGGTGATGCCGGGGCCGGACGGGCGCCGGAGGAATCGACGAGGTCCCGTTGAGACTGTCCGCGCCTGACGGACTTGAAGACCCTGTCCCTGCGTGGTCTGTCTTTGCGTGACGAAGATTTGGCGTCCCTGGCGGGCATGCGACATCTGCAATGGCTGGTCCTGGAGGGCACCTTTACGGAAGGGGCGTTGCAGCATCTGAGAGACCTCTCCGAGTTGAAGTTGCTGGACCATCGAGTATGTCTCCTGTCCGACGGGCGAGGGTCTGGCCCAACTCGGCGGGTTGAAGAGGCTCGGGGACCTGACCATCCGCGGGCGGATTACGGACGCGGCTTTGACGCGGCTGCCGGCCTTGCCTTCGCTGTGGTCGCTGCGGATCGTGACCGATGAGCCGATCCGGCCCGAGACCGATTGCCCATCTCAAGCAGACCCTGCCCGTGATCGAGTACATCCACATCGATAGACTGACGCCGGGCAATCCGCCGCTGATGCGAAACAGTCCGGCTCGCGGCCGCGGGCGATCCGTCCCGCGTCAGTCCGCCGGCGAGGAACGCCCGAGCGTCAGCGGCGACCGTGGCGTTATGAGCGGCTACTCGCCCAAGCCGTATTCCTGGAGACGTTTGCGGAAGGTGGTGCGGCTGATGGAAAGCTTGGCGGCGAGGGTCCGCTGGCTCATGCCTTCGGCCAGGGCCCGGGCGATGATGAGCCGCTCGATCAGGTCGTGGAGCTGCTCCCTGGCTCCGGCGGAGTCCTCCGCCGTCTTGTAGTGCCGTTCCAGAATGGCTTCCAGCTCACCTTCCATGCCGTTGGTGGCCGAGCGCTTCGGCCCGGGGCCAGGGTGGGCGCGTTGTCGAGAATCTCGGTCGGCAGCAGGCTCGTCGAGAGCGTGTTGCCGGGGCTCATCACGACGGCGTGCTCGACGCAGTTCTCCAGCTCGCGCACGTTGCCGGGCCAGGAGTAGGCCAGCAGACGATCCAGGACCTCCCGCGAGATCTTCGTCACGGACTTGCCGTTCTCGCGGTTGTACTTCTCCAGGAAGTGGTCCACGAGCATCGGAATGTCCTCGCGGCGCTCGCGCAGCGGCGGCAGATGGATCGGCACGACGTTGAGCCGGTAGAAGAGGTCCTCGCGGAACCGGCCCTGCCGCACCGCCTCTTTCAGATTCGTGTTCGTCGCCGCCACGATCCGCACGTCCACGCGGATCGTCCGCGTGCCGCCGACCGGCTCGAACTCGCCTTCCTGCAGCACCCGCAAGAGCTTCACTTGCAGCCGCGGGCTCATTTCGGAGACTTCGTCGAGAAAGAGCGTGCCCTGGTCGGCCAGCTCGAACCGGCCCTTGCGATTCTGGACGGCCCCGGTGAAGGCGCCCTTTGACGTGGCCGAACAGCTCCGATTCCAGCAGCGTCTCCGGCAGGGCGCCGCAATTGACCTTCACCAGCGGCCCCTTGGACCGGCGGCTGTTGTAATGAATCACATTGGCGACCAACTCCTTGCCCGTGCCGGTCTCGCCGCTGATGAGGATCGGGGCATTCGACATGGCGGCGGTGGCGGCCGTGACCAGCACCTGCTGGATCGCCTTGCTCTGGCCGATGAGGTTCTCCAGGCGGTAGCGGCTCCGCAGCTCGCGCAGCATCCGCTCGTCCCGAACGAGGATTTCTTCCTTGTCCACCTGGAGCAGGCGATTGATCTTGAGCACTTGCGAGGTCAGGGACGCCACGATGGACAGCAGCCGCAGGTCCTTGTCGAGCGTGGACTCGACCGCGAACGGCCGGTCCACGCTCAGGGCGCCGACGGTCTCGTTGTCCACCTTGAGCGGCACGCAGATGAAGGCGATGGGCCAGGCGGAATCGACCTGCCGGGCCGTCGTGCGGTTGAGGAAACGCGCGTCCTTGCGGATGTCCGGCACCACCTCGGGCTGCCCGGTCTTGACCACGTGGCCCGTGATGCCCTCGCCGACGTCGTACTCGCCCCGGGCCCGCTCGGCGCTGGAGAGCCCGTGGGCCGCCACGATCCGCAGCTTGCTCGTCACGCGGTCGAGGAGAACCACCGTGCCGCGAATCATCCCCAATTCGCTCGCCAGCACGTTCATCGTTTCCTCAAAGAACGAATTCGGCACCAGGGCCGTGCCCAGGGCCTCGCCCATGCGCGTCAGCAGGCTCAGCTCGCGATCCTCCCGCGACTCGGCGGCGATGGCCAGCTTGCCCTCGACCACCCGGAACCACTGCGGCACCCCGATAGCGGTGCTGCGCCGATTGGCCGCTTTGCGCAAGGTCAAGGTGCGAATCCCGCGGGAGATGCCGATCTCCAGCACTACCTGCGTGATGTGGCGCACCTTGGCGAGGAACCGCTGCGAGTGGGCCTCCGTCTCCAGGAACCAGTACGCGACGGTGCTCAGGTCGAAGAGCAGCGGGCAGATGTGGCCGAAGAAGCGCAGGACCACGTCCTCGTCGGCCCAGAGATCGAGCATGCCCGTAAGGCTGTCGAAGACGTACCGCGTGCCGGCCCCCGCTCCCGTGGTGGCAGCGGTCAAGGCATTCTGCAACTGCGCCGGATCGGAAGGATTGGCCACGTGGATGACGGAGCTGCGCAGGGTCCCCAAAACGCGCTCTTTCGCGTTTTGGGAGCCCGGCCGCTCCTCGGCCGACGCGGGGTCCCCAACGCGGAATTGGGTTCCCAAACGCGACTCGTCGCGTTTGGGGACCCTTCTGCGTTGGGGAGCCCCTCGTAGAAGTCGAGGAACACCTTGTCGTTGTTCCCTTTGCCCGAGGAGAAGCAGTCGATCAGCCGCAATGCCGCCCGGCGCCACGTCTTCGCCATAGGCGCGGGTGATCGTCTGCGGCGACCGGTTGAAGCTGACGTAAGTGATAGTCGAGCCAGGGGCCCCATCGGCGGCCAGGAATCCAGAGATGAACTGGTCCACCGGCGCCCCGGAATCGACCTCCCAGACGATATTGTCGCCGGGCAGAACGCCCCCGACCAGGTTGTCGATCTCCTTGATTCCAGTTGTCAGCGCGGGCTCAGCCAAGGCGGTACCTTCTCAGTGCTACTCGTGTTTCGTGGAAGGGTTGCGCGGCTCGTTTCGTCAGGCGTCCATCGGCCGGCGTCGCGGAGGCCTCACGACGAACGCAACCGATACGAGCGTCGCAACCGCAACCGTTTGACGATCGTCTTCGAGCGGATCAGGGGCATCTTACCACTAATCAGCGGAAAAGAACACCTGTCGCGAATTGTGGGCTTCCTCAATTTCCTTACTTGACGATCTCGAAAGGAATCGCGGGCAAGAAGCCCAAGGGGACGCGCTGGCGATTCGCCTTGGCCTTGGTCGCGGCTGCCGGCGGTGTTCTCTCACCGGACATTTCGACGATCAAGTTTCCGCGCAGGCCGGGTTTGACTTTGGCGGCGTCGGCTTGCAGCACGATCTGGGCGTTCTGCTGATCCAGCGAGACCTCCCGCACGCTGATTCCTTCCGGCGGCTCGCTCAATTCCAACTGGACCTTTTCGAAGGTCCGGACGCCGGGCATCAGCAGCGCCTGGATCTGTGCCGTCCCGCCGACGGGGATCTTCACGGGCAGCTTGTTGAGGAGGCGCGGCGACACCCGCAGGGCTCCACGCCGGACCGCGGTCAGCGTGAGATCCTGGGCCGGGACGAGATGGCGGTAGGCAAACGCCTGCATCATATCATCCGCCGGCACGGCCTGCCGGACGACCGCCTGCTCCCCAATCGTCGCGCGGCCTTCCAGACGCAGACTTACAGGCTCGTTCACCGAGATAGGAGGGATTGTCAGAGTAAGCCGCACCTGATCCTGGTGAGCGGGCACCAAGGCGCCGCTCAAGGCGAAGGTCGCGGAGACACGGGCCAGGGCCAGGGCGATGTCGCCGGAGAAGCCGTCTTTGCGCAAGGCATACACCGTGACGGGGATGGCTTGCCCTGCCCCGCCGTTGATGGCCGACGGCACGACCCGCAGCTCGAAATCGGGTCTCGGGCGCTGAGGCGCAGCCGGTAGGCATACTCGGCGCCGCCTTGATGCTGGGCATCGCCGATATGGAGATAGTAAGCACCCTCGGCGGGCAGAGTGGTAAGGATATACGAGTCCGCGTGATGTGTTTCCAGCCCGGAGCCCTTATCCTCATAATCGTCGTTGAACGCCAGTTGGCGGCCGGAGGCGTCCGTCAGCTTCAGCACGGAATCCAGCGGAGAATCGAGCCGGCGGGCGTACACCTCCCCCACGATCTGCTCGCCGGCGTGCCCTTGAAAGCGGAACACATCCCAGTCGCCCGGCTTGTCGATCCGCCCGTTGATGATGATCGGCAGCGTGACCGCTTGCGCGGTCTGGATCGAGTCGTTCGACTCCTTTTCCAGACACTCCGGCAGCGTGTCCACCGCAAACGGCACACGATTGGAGGCCAACTCTCCCTTGGATACAGAGAGCGGGTAGATTCCCGGGGCTTTGTCCTTGGCGTCCATCGTCAGCTTGTCTACAGGCAGATTCCAGCCCTTGAGCTCGACGGCGGTTTGGGCCCCGGCCGGACCGCCCAGCGGGAAGATGCTCGTCACAAACGGCAGTTCGCCCAGGGTGATGCGGTAGACGAAATCCTCCCGGCCGCGGTAGATCGCGTCTTTGATCTCAACGAAATAGTCGCCGTCTTGGGGGATCACGTAGTGGAGCACCGGGTCGGGATGGAAACGGTAGTCGTCGTCGTAGGCCAGCTCCTTGCCATGGACGTCGTACAATGTCACCACGGCCTGGAACCAGCCGGGAACGGCGTCGGCCAAGTACGGGATCAACTCCCGCGCCGGCCACGATGACCAAATTCTGACCTTGACGTGCCTGAAATCGAAACCGATCCACGTCGGCGTATTTGAACTGCTGGGCCTGGCGTGCCGGGAACAAAACCTGGCCGGGATCGTTGGGGACGATGCGACCGTTCACGGTGGCCGGCAATGTGAGGATGGTCTCGCTGTGCTTGGACTCGTCCTCACAGACCTCCGGCACCTGGCCGACCCGGAACACCAGCAGATTCGACAGGCCCAGCATCGTCGCCAACCTCAACTCCCGGTCCCCCGGGGCCGCCTCCGGGGCCATTTTCACCTCCAGAATCACGATTTCCGCGAGTGCCGGGTTCGCATTCCTCTTCAGGGAGGCGGAGATTTGGGCCCTGATCTCCATCATTTCCTTCACGGTCGCGGCGTCCCGCTCTTTCTTTTGCAGTTCCTGGAGCTTCTCTCGCAGGGCGGCAATCTGCGGTTGCGCCAGGGGCTTGTCCTGCCCGACGACCTTGGCCTCGACGCCGCCGCCGGAAATCGCGACCTCGGTCACGCCGTCTAAGAACCGCCCGCCGATCTTGACTTGGAACGTCGTCCCCTGCCGGCCCCCGGCGGGATAGACGTAACCCAAGTGCGGAGCACCCTGTTGGGCCCGCGCCGCCGGCACCATCCCCAGAAGAACGATCAATAGGGCGCACGGCAGAGCCTGAAAGCTCCAAATTCCAAGCACCAAATTCCAAACAAATCCAAAATTCAAAGCACAAAACGCTGACACCGGGCCGGGCCTGGTTTCAAATTGCGGGTTTTGAATTTTGAATTTGCTTTGGGATTTGGGATTTGGGATTTGGAATGTGGAGTATCTTCATCACATGATTTCCTTCAAGCGTCCGCCTCGTCTTCACTCCTTCCGCGGCGGTGGGCGTCACGCGGACGTCCAGGCCCTGCGGGTGGGGCAGCTTCGCGTCGCCGTCGATGCCCAGCAGCTCGTACATGCTGGCGATCAGGTCGCAGGGATACACCGGCCGGTCCTTCACCTCTTCGCCCTTCTCGTCGGAGGCCCCCACCACGCGACCGCCCTTGAATCCGCCGCCGGCGACCACGGCGGAGAAGACGTCGCCCCAGTGACCGCGGCCGCCGTTCCACGGCGGCTCCCACTGCACCCTCGGCGTGCGGCCGAATTCGCCGCTCCACCAGACGATCGTGCTGTCGAGCAGGCCGCGCTCCGACAAGTCCTGGAGCAGGGTCGCCATGCCCTTATCCATCTCCGGCAGCTTGCGACGCATGGTCGGGAAGTGCTGCTTGTGCGTGTCCCAGCCGTCGTAGTTGATCGTGACGTACGGGCACGCCGCGCTCGACCAGCCGCCGTGCCACGAGGCAGGCCTGCCCGAACGTGGTGCGGCCGTAGCTGTCGCGCAGTCTCGTTCTTCTCCTGCGTCAGGTCGAACACCTTGCCCGCGTCGCCCAGGATCAGCTCATAGGCCCCCTCCTCCGCCTGGCCGAACGCCTTCAACGACTCCGTGTCTTTCGCGGCCTGCCCGAGCGTGTCCAGCTTGTGGAGCAACTCGCGCCGATTCTGCTGCCGCTGGTCGGTGATGCCCTGCGCAACGACGCCCTTCGACGGCGAAGCGGGCCTGCGCCGGGTCGCCGCCGGTGGCGAAGGGTTTGTACCGCGTCCCCAGAAAGCCGGCCTCGGAGAACCGGCCCTGCGGCTGCGTGAGGACGATGTAGGGCGGAATCAGTCCGGTGTAGCCGGCGTTGTACCCCTTGAAGAGCGACACCACGGCCCCCACGCTCGGGTACACGTCCCGGCCGCCGGGCGGCCGGCCGGTCTGGACCATGTAGGACGCGGTCTCGTGGGCGTTGATGCCGTGGGTCATGCTGCGGATGATGGAGTACTTGTCGGCCTGCTTCGCCAAGAGCGGCAGCAACTCGCCGATCATGATCCCGTCCACGTTAGTCGGGATGGGCTTATCCAGCGGCCCGCAATAATCGTAGCCCGCCGCCGGCTTGGGGTCGAACGTGTCCAACTGCGACGGCCCGCCCCACATCCAGATCTGGATGACCGACTTGGCCTTTGCCTTCGTCGCTGGTAGGATGGGCTTCAGCCCATGCTGCTCCGATCCGGCCACGCTCGAACTGTCCGCATGGGCTGAAGCCCATCCTACGTGATCGGCCAGTAACAAACCGGTCGCACTAAGAAAGCCGCGCTGGATCGCCTCACGTCGAGAGATTACTTTGGTCATATTCGCAATACTCTCCACCGGATCAATGCCGGTAAAGGAACTCCGCGCTGTTGAACAAAGCCCAGATCAGGTCCATCACGGCCGCACGCCGATTGCCGCCATTGGCCTTGAAATATGGCCCTACGACCTGCAATTCCTGCTCGGTGGGAAAGCGCGAGAGAGTCGTCAGATACAGCGCGTCGATGACTTCACGCGGCTGACCTTTCATCTGGAGGATCGCTTGCAGCTTGATGCTCTGCTCGATCTTGCGCTGGATGTGGCTTGAGTTCAGCAGGTGCAGTCGCTGGGCGGCCGTGGGACGATTGTTGCGCTCCGACTCCAGCCCGGTATCGCGTGGCGAGCGGCCGAACGTTTCGAGAAAGGAACTCGTGATGCTCGCATCCGCCAGGGCAATCGACCGCTGGTCCTCCGGGATGAACGTGAACGGCTCCGGAATGGGGCTGGAATACTGCTCCGTCGTGCCGGTGATTTGGTCCAGAGCGTCGATCAGCACCTCCGCTTCGAGCCGCCGGAGCGGATAGAAAGCAAAATTGACCTCGGCCTTGGGATCCTGGCTGCGCGGGATGGAAGAAAGCTGATAGGTCTGCGAGTTGAGGATCAGCCGGTAGATGTGCTTGAGATCGTAATGGGACGCGACCAGTTCCTTCTCCAGGTAGGCGAGCAGCTCAGGATTGCTGGGCGGGTTCTCCGGCCGGATATCGTCGGCCTCGTGGATGATGCCGCGACCTTCCAGCCAGAACCAGATACGGTTGACGATGTTGCGGGCAAACCAGGGGTTCTTCGCGTCGATCAGCCAGTTGGCGAAGACCTCGCGCGGGTCCTGGTCCTCGGATAGCTGGACCGTCGTTCCATCCGGAAAGACCGCCTGTCGACCTGACGACGAAGGACGAGGACGGAAGACGGCGCCGTTTTCTCCCCTCCGCCCTCTGTCTTCTGTCCTCTGTCCGCTGTCCTTCGGCTGTTGGGGTCGAAGAGGACGATTTCCTCTTTCCATTCCAGCGTGGACTTGTAGCCGACTTGGGAGAAGAAGACCGCCATTTGGGACCATTTCTCCTTCGGCCACCCCTCCGGCCGGACGCCCATGAACGTCAGCCCCACCGCCTGGGCCAGAGCTTGCGGCTCCTTGCTCTGGACGGCACGGTAGAAATTGACCTGGGGCACGCGGAAGTTGCTGCCGCTGGCCGTAAGCATCTCCCGCACGAACTGGTCATAGGGCATGTTGTCCCGAATGCAGGTGCGAATCCAGCGATGGTACGCCTGCACGGCGTTGGGCCACAAGTTGATGGGGAACTCCGACTTGACCCGCAGCAAGTCGCTCCACTTCATTGCCCAGTAGTCGGCGAATTCGTCTCGCGCCAGCAGGCGGTCGATCAAGAGGCTGCGTTTGTTCGGGTCCTGGTCGGCCAGAAACGTCTTGGCCTCCTGGGCCGTGGGCAGCGTGCCGATCACGTCCAGATAGGCCCGTCGGACAAACGCGGCATCCGAGCACAGGTTCGCGGGCGGGATGTGCAACTGCTCCAATTTGCCCAAGACCAGTTTGTCGATCTCGGTGCGCACCGTCGGTGCGGCGGAACTCTCAAAGGGACTCGGCGTCCCCTCCGGCGCTGCCGTTGCCACGAGGGTCGCCCACAGAACAAGGACAGAAATCGTTACGGTCTTCCCCATATTTTCGCCATCCCAAACAGGCGTCGGAATACCTAAACGTGCAGTGTACCGCTGCAAGTAAAGTGCCCGAGGGGAGTCTTCGGGTTACACTTGTCGGACTCTGTACATTATGTCATTGCGAGCAGACTGCCCACCATTATAAGACGTGCGGCAGGATTCTCAAATTGCGTTATCTACTCACCCATTGCCTGACGGATTGTTGTGATGTCGCGTTGTAAACCCTGCTGGAACAGGCGGACATCGGAGCTGTGCAGGATGATGTTGAGGCCCTTCCGGGCCCATTTGATTTGGCGGGTCGGCGTCTTGGGGGAAGTGAATTCCCACGGCCAAGCCCCTTTCCCGCACCTTGGAGATGATTTCGTCCACCGCCGCTTCAAACCGCGGATGGCCGTATTGCTCGGCCACACCGAGACTTACGGATAGATCGTGGGGACCGATGATGACCCCATCGAGTCCGGGCACGGCCAGGATCTGCTCCAGCCGCTCCAGCGCCGGCACGCTCTCGATATTGATGAGCAGGAAGTTGCCCGCGTTGCGGCGGTCCAGGTAATCGTTCAACTCAGAACCGAGACAAGCCCGGTCGTTCAATGCCTCCTCCAGCCGCTCCCCTTTCAAGGGACGCAGTTTCGTCGCCCCGACCAAGTCTCGTACCTGCTCGGCGTGCTCGATATATGGCGCGAGGACCCCCGCCGCCCCGCCGTCAAGGACTTGGCAGGCCTCGCAGGGGTCGGGAGACGGGATCCGAACCAGCGGCGGCAATTCGAGGGCCCTGTAGGCCACGCACATCTGGGCCAACGTCGCACGTTCGATGGGCGTGTGCTCCGTGTCGATGAAGACGAAGTCCGCTCCGGCCCGCTTGACCGCTGGCGGCCACAAGGGCGAAGAAGAGACGATCATCGTGCCGTAAAGCCTTCGGCCGCTCTTCAAGTGCTTCAGGAAGTCACAGTTGTCCATTGGGTCTCATTTCTTCAGAAGCCAGATTTCGCTGATCCGGGATTGCTCACGCCAGTTGAGATGGGCCTCATCGGGCTGGTCCCAGGTCACAACGATTTGGCCGCTCTGCACGGCGTCCCGGGGGACGGGGAATTCCTTGATTTCACCGATGCCCTTGCCGTAGGTTGTCGGCGCGACGCGTTTGCCGTTGATCCGCGTCAGGGCCTCGCCATAGCCCGGTCATGCGGAGCACGTAACCGGCGTTCGGGTCGATATGCTCGTACCTCACGGCAATGGGCCAATCCATGCTGACCTGCCAGGACAGGCGCCGCCGGCTGAAACCGCTGTCCCACCACCAGTGGCCCGGATTGGGATTTCGGACCATCAGAGGATCGGTATTCCAGCCTTCCCCGCGCACCACGTGCGGCGATTTCGCCAGGGTGGCCCAGGTTGTCGTAGAAACTGCCCGGCCCGGGGTTCTCCCAGGTCCGAATTTCCTCCAACCGCTTGAGCTTGGCTTGCTCCGAGCCCATCGCCCGGACCTTCGCGAATTCATCCTCCAGCCACCAGCGATTGTTCGAGGGGATGATCGACGTAATCCAGAATGGCCCCGCGTTCTGCCCCGCTGGCCTGATACTTCTTCACGCTGGTTTGCAGCCCGATGCTCTTGAACAAGGCGTCGCACAACTCCACGATGCGGCGGCGCAGCTCCGGCGCGGCTGGCTCCGTGGTTGCCCGCTGGAGAACCTGCTCGGCATCCTCCAGGGCTCTCATCCGCGCCAATGTCCGGGGCCCTGGCCAAGGCGCCGTTGGCCTCCACCTCAAGACGCGTCTCATAGAGGAGCTTCCGTCGCAGGTAGGCATCGTACGTGCTGCGCAGCAGGCACAGTTGCCAACGCCAATTGTCCTTGAGTTGCGGGGCTTTGGCCTCCAGGGCCTGCCAGAGGGAGAGCGTGCCTTCGACACTGCCATTCTCCGACAGAGGCCCCTCCCAATTCTTCTCCAGGGCCAAAATGCCGTCAGTCGCGGCGTCGGCGAGATCGGGCTGGAAGAAGACCTTCGCGTAGTCCTTCAGAATCTCGCGCACATCCACGTCCGGGTCCCAGCCGCGCGCACTCCAAATCACTTTGTTCACGTCATCGTGAATCCCGTCGGAGTAGGTGAGGAAGCCATCCGTGTACGGGGCCAGCCAGTTGTGCAAGTACGCATAGTACACCGGCCGAGGATTCGGGCACTCGCGGCCCAGCGTCAAAGCCAAGGCGGGGTCCCACCAAGGGACCGGGATACTGGCACCGTACGGTGTGCGTGATGTCGGGGTAGTGCCGCAGCCTGTATCGGCTCGGCAGCCGCTTCCTCGTTTCCGGAATCGGCGGGCTCGACGGCCCCGCCACCAATCCGCCCAGCCAGTCCGGCTTGTTCTTGTCGAGGTACGTGTAGACCTCGTCGATCTGGGCCTTGTTGAACCATTGGAGCGAAAGCCATACGCGTGCCTGCGCGTGCTGAGCCATCAATCGCTCGCCGATATCCTTGAGGAAAGGCAGCAGCAGCTCAGGCGGGTTCGCGCCGGGATCGCCGCCCGGCACGAACACGGCGTTCAGCCGGCGGACACGCCTTGTAAAGCGACGTATGTCGCTCCAGCTCCGCCGCTCGCTTCGCCTGGTCGTGGAGGTCGAACACCACCGGCGTCCAGACCCAGTAGTCGAGGTCATACCGGTCGCAGATTTCGCTGAGGCGGACGTTCATCTCGTCGCGCGGGACGGTCATGTGCGGGCTGGGCTGGTCGTCCTCGAAGGGAATGTTCTCGATGCAATTGGTCCCGAAGAGGATCAGATCGCGGATATACTGCTCGTACACGGCCGGGGTCCAGGCGTCGTAGGAATTAGCCCGGGCGCGGTAACCCAACTGATGGCCGCGAATGGGAAAGGCCGGCGACGCGGTGATATCCGTCGTGTCCGCCAGCGAAGCCTGGCCGGGGCCCCAATCCAATAGTCTCAGCAGGCGTCCCACACCAAACAGCACGCCCCGGGCGTCCACCCCGACCACCCAGACGATAGGTCCGGGCCCTTGCGCCACGCAGATCCGATACCCTTCGCTTTTCACGCCAGGCAAAGGCGGGACCTTCAAGCCGGCAAGGTCGTTGACGCTCGCTGTGACGAGAGCAATCGCAGGCTTATGGGTGTCGTATTCGCTGGAGATCGCCCACTTCAGACCTGTCCGCTTTTGCACTTCCTCCTGAAACATTCGGGCCGCCACGGCGTCTGTCTTGAGAGGATGGCTTCTCCGCAATGAGGATGCGTGCCTCGTTGAGGTTGATGTCGCGCGCCCCGGTAATGGGTGCGACGAGCGTCGCGCCAATGACGACGGAGACGATTTGAAGGCACTTGGAAATCATGTTGCTGATATGGTAGCGGCCCCGTATGAAATCTCAACTCTTTCCGCCCGCGTTCGGGCGACCGGACTTGTTGACGCCGTCGGGGAATCTCGGTTAGATATGGAGGATTTCAATTACGGAGATGACACATGAAGACAGTATCCTGGCTTAGCGCGGTCGTATCCCTCTCGGCGTTCCTCTCCTGGGCAAGTCCCCTGCGGGCGAAGGAACAACCCACCGTTTACGTCACCTTCTGGTTCGACACGGAGGACTACATCCTGCCGCAGGCGGACGATGCGGCCAAACGCCTGGCGGAAATGTTCCCCGCTCGCGGCGTCCAAGGCACGTTCAAGCTCGTCGGCGAGAAGGCGAAAGTGCTGCTGGAACGCGGGCGCGACGACGTGATCCTGGCCCTGGCCAAGAACGACATCGCGTACCATTCCACCTACCACAGTGTTCACCCGACACCGGCCGAGTACTGCCGGGACCTGGGTTGGCAGGAAGGCGTTGCGGAATTCACCCGTCGCGAGGGAGTCGGGCTGGAGATCGTGCGGCGCGTTTTCGGCGTCAATCCTTCTTGCTACGGCCAGCCGGGATCGTCGTGGACGCCGCAGAGCTACGGCGCCCTTCGTGCGTTCGGCATTCCGCTGTACTTAGACGAGACTTCGCAGGTCAACCTGAACAACCGTCCTTTCTGGTATTGCGGCGTGCTCAACATCCTGGAACTGGGCGACTGCGTCATGCGCACCGGCTGGACAGACGATGAAGTGAAGGAGGCGTGTGCCAAATTCGACCGCGTCTCGCAGAGGCTGGCCCAGGAGGGCGGTGGCATCATCAGCATCTATTATCACCCGTGCGAGTTCGTGCACCGGCAGTTCTGGGATGGCGTCAACTTCGCACACGGCGCCAATCCACCGCGCTCCGAATGGAAACTGCCTCCCATGAAATCACCCGAAGAGCAGGAGCAGGCCTTCAAAGCCTTCGAAGCCTACCTCGATCACATTGCCCACCATGCCGGCGTACGCCTCGTGACCGCGCGGCAGATTCCTTCTTTGTACCCGGACCGGGTCTATTCCAACCCCCTGACCCAAGCCGACGTGCGGACGATTGCCGAAGCTTTCCAGAAACACCTCACGTACGTCGATCTGGGCACACGGATCGTCTCGGCGGCGGAAGGCTTGTCGGTCTTGGCGCAATTCGTGGCCCGGACTGACGGGGACCGTCAGCCCGATCAAGTGAACGTGGAATTCGCCTACGGCCCCGCTTCGCCCGCGCAACGATTTACGCGGGAGGGCACATTCCGCTGGGACGCGTTCCGGCAGGCCGCCCAGGAGTTGCTCGATATCACCCATCAGGCAAAGCAACTGCCCACCGTGGTTTGGGTGGCCGGACAGCCTGTGCGTCCGGAGGACTTCGCCGTCACTCTGGCGTCGGTGGTCGCGTCGGACCAGCGCACGGGAGACGTCGCCCTGCGCCGGGGCGAATTGGAGGCCAAGAAATTCGTCGCGGATGATGCGCCGCGGCTGTGGGGCTGGGTCATCTTCCCCAAGGATTTCAACGCCCCCAGCATGATGGAACTCGCCAAGCTGCAGGCCTGGACGATCAAACCGGCCGTGCTGCGCAAGGCGAGTTAAGCGCAGTTTCGGTAAAGGCACAAGAATCGGCCGGCCGATGTTACCTTCTACCGGTTTTGTGCCTTAACATGTTGACAAGGCAAGAAACACTGGTAATATGTTAAGGAGATTCAGCTATGGATATGAGACGCGTCATTCTGCTGGCGTTGGCGGCCATCTTTCTGGGCGGTTGCGTCGTTCATGAACACCACCCCAGGCCGCGCGAAGTCATCGTGGTCGTCCCGGAACACCACCGTTGATCGGAGAAATCCTACCGCACCGTTTCCAGCATGTAGGTCGTGAGTCACAAAGAGCAAGACTATGAGAAAGATGTTGCTGATCGCACGACTATCATTTCTATTACGGCCACCGCTGGTAGGTCCCTCTCCCTCGACATGGCGCCGTAGCACAGCGCTCCTCCGAAAAGACCCCTGGTCGCAGGGCACGCCCAAGCTCGTTTGATGTTTGACCAGGCGTGCCTCTTGTCCGTGTCCAGATTCGAGCTACAATGATCCGCGCCAACACGACCCAGGTGTATCGCTGGATCGTGTTGCCAGGACAAGAGGAGTGACTCTACTATGAGAACATCTTCGCTCGTGACGCTGTGCTTGAGTTTTGCCTTTGTGCCCCCGGTCCATGCCGCGACCGGACCGGCGCTGCGGCCGGTCGTCGAGGTCGAGGAAGACCTCTACCGCTACGAGCCGGCGGACAACGGCGCGGGGCCCTGTGGTGCCAGGGGTCCACGTGCCTGGCGCGTGCCGGCAGTGAGCTTTTCGCCAGCGGCCTGGAGACGATCAAAGGCGTCAAGCCGCTGAACAACTGCCGCTGGATGCTGTTCCGCCGGGGCGAGCAGAGCTGGCAGAAAGTGCTGTCCGATCCCTCCGGGCGAACGCGGGAGCCCTGCCCACTGGTCGGCTTTCCCGACGGCCGGCTGTTTCTGTCCGTCAATCCCACGCTGAACACCGATCCGAACGCCTACTCCGGCCCGGCCCGGCCCGAGATTCTTCAATTCGCCTCCGGCCATCCAGCCAAACCCGAGCGAACGCTGCTGCCTCAGTGGTCCGGAAACCCCAAGTTCGCCGAGCACTCCTACCGGAGCTTCGCCGCCGACGGCCCCAACCACGAGTTGATTCTGTTTCAGAACATCGGCTACACCCATGCCGAGTGGTCGTTCCTCGACCGGGACGGCCACTGGAGCGCGCAGGGCCAGCTCAAATGGCCCTGGGGTGCGGACTACGCCAAGCCGGAGCCGATCCGCGTGTGCTATCCGGATGTGGCCCTCAGAAACCGCGAGGTCCACTTCCTGCGGCGTCAGCGACATCGTCGAGCCGAATCCCGAGTGGCGGGCCTTCAAGAAGCAGCTCACCGGCCAAGAGTGGGACTACGACTTCCGGCGGCTCTTCTACACGTGGTCGCCCGACATCACCACCGGCAAGTTCGAGCCGTGGCTGGAGATCGCCAGCCGGGAAAAGACCTGCGGCTGGATCAATCCGGGCGACCTTTGGGTCGCTCCGAACGGCGACGTGCACATCCTCTGGACGGAGAGGGCCCTGGACGAGCGTCTGCGCGAGAAGTTCTTCCCGGGCGAGAAGCAGAGCTACGCCCTGAACTACGCCGTGCTGCGCAAGGGCGCGATTGTCTCCCGCCGGACACTGCTGGTGGCGGAGGAAGGCAAATCGAATGAGCAGCCCGGCCGGGGCCGCTTCCAGATCACGCCGGACAACCGTCTGTTCGTCTTCTTCTACGTCAGCGGCTCGAACTCGGCCGGCAAGTCCGTCTCAGAGAATCGTCTGCTGGAGATCCTGCCGGATGGTTCTATCGGCACCTCGGTCGTCGGTCCCGCTCAAGAAGCCGTTCACCGATTTCTTCACCGCCACCGTCCGCGCCGGCTCGCCGCCCTCGAAAACTCTGGAACTGCTCGGCACCCGCCAAGGGTCCCACGCCACTATCAGCTTCGCCCGCATCCGCATCGATTGACGCGGAGACGAAGAGTCCGTGCGTACCGGAGAATCTGCTGCCGGGAGAGGCTATGGTCCGCCCCCTGCAAAGCCGGCGCAGGATGACTATACGCCCAACAGTTTGGCGTAGGCACCGAGACGCTCGTCCACCGTGCCCGCGAGGACTTCTTTGGTCAGAATCTTGCCGAGCTGAACGCCTTCCTGGTCGAAAGAGTTGATATTCCAGGCGAACCCCTGGAACATGACCTTATTCTCGAAGTGGGCCAGCAATGCACCCAAGGACTGGGGCGTCAGCAGGTCACCATAAATCAAGCTGGAGGGCCGCTCGCCTTCGAAGTTCTTGTTGGGGTTGTCCTTGTTCTCCCGGCCCAGGGCGAAGGCCGCGATCTGGGCGGTCAGGTTGGCGTTGAGCTTCTTCTCGCTCGTCGAGCCTTCCACATAGATATCGAAGGCGGTCTGGGCTTTCCGAAAGCCGATGAACTGGAGCGGGACGATATCGGTCCCCTGGTGCAGCAGTTGATAAAAGGAGTGCTGGCCGTTCGTGCCGGGTTCGCCGAAGACAACCGGGCCCGTCGAGTACGCCAGCCGCTCGTTGCTGCGGTTCACGGATTTGCCATTGCTCTCCATGTCCAACTGTTGCAGGTGCGCGGGGAAGCGCAGCAACGCCTGGCAGTACGGCAGGATCGCGGTATACGGGTACAAGAGGAAGTTCCGCTCCCAGACGCCGATCAGGGCATCCATCAAGGCGGCGTTCTCCCGGATCTTCGGGCTGCGGGCCAGGAGATCCGCCTCATGCGCGCCGGCCAGGATCAGCTCGAACACCTCCGGGCCAAAGGCCAGGGACAGGATCGCGCCGCCCACGGCGCTGGTGGACGAATAGCGGCCGCCGATGAAATCGTCGATGAAGAACGAGGCCAGGTATTCGCTGGATTGGGCCAACGGGCTGGTCTCGCTCGTCACGGCGACCATGTGCTTGTTCGGGTCCAGGCCCGCGGCGACCATCTTCGCTCGCACCAGTCGCTCATTGGCGAGGGTCTCTTGCGTGATGCCGCTCTTGGAGACCAGGATGAACAGGGTAGTTTCCAGGTTCAGGCCGGCGAGAACGCCGTTCGCGTCATCGGGGTCCACGTTGGAGATGAACCGCGCCCGCAGCTTCAGCAGGTTCTGCTCGCGCGCGTACTGCTCCAGGGCCAGGTACAGGCGCGGGGTCCGAGGTCCGAACCGCCGATGCCGATCTGGACCACCGTTTCAAACGGCTTGCCGGACGTGCCCCGGATGCTCGCCCGTGTGCACTTTGCGGCAGAAGGCCGTAATCTTTCTCCTGCTGTTCGAGATAGAAGGCACGGAAGTTCCTGGTCTTGTCTTTGCTGAGCACGGTCCTTGCCCAGTTGGCCGCGGAGCAAGTGGTGCAGCACCATCCGCTTCTCGCCGGGATTGGCGATGCGCGCCATTGTAGAGGTCTTCGAACTTGGGTGTAAGTTGCTGCTCGTCCGCCAAGTTGCTGCAAGCCGGCGACCACTTCCTCGCGTCACCTTCTTCGCGGCGTAGTTGTACGTGAGCCCGCCGCCGGCCGGAATCGAGTACGCGCCAATCCGCTCCGGCGGTCAGCAGCTTCTTCAAAGAGATGGCCTTGGCATCTATCTTCTTGAGGTTGCCGTAAGCCTTCGTGGCATCCAGGTTCTTGTATTCCAGCGGCATAACGTCCGCCCTCCTTTTTCCAATTTACCATTCACCGTTTACGATTTACTATTTGTGCCGATGTGTTGGATGTACCTGCAATCTTAAACCGTAAATGGTAAGTCGTAAATGGTAAAGGTGGACATCATGAAACTCCTGCAAGTCATCGTCCTTTTGACGGTCTCGCCCCTGGTCGCCAGCATCCAGGCCCAGGAAAAGAAAGCGGCGCCGGCGAGCGGTTTCGACTCAAGCCGACATCGCCCGCGTCGCCGCCATGCTGGCGGAGAAGCCCACCTGTTTCGGCCGGCCGAATACGGACCGGGCCGCGTGGGATGCTCTGGCCGCCACGAGCGAGGGCAAGGGCGCCATTGCCGCGGCGGAGCGACTGCTCAAGACCCCGATGCCGGAGATGACGGATGACATCTTCCTGATCTACTCGAAGACGGGTAGTCGCACGGAGGGCGACCGGGTCAACAATCAGCGCCGCGGCCGCATCGGCACGCTGACCGAGGCGGAATTGCTCGAAAACAAGGGGCGGTTCATTCCCGAGCTGGAAAAGACGATTCGCTCCCTATGCGAGGAGAAGACCTGGGTCGGCGTCGCCCATGACGGCAACCTGGCGAACTTCAACAAAAAGCAGATCACGATCGACCTCTATTCGTCGGCCTTGGCCTGGCACATGGCCACGGCGGACAATCTCCTGGGCAACAAGCTCAGTCCCGAGATCCGCGCGTTGATTCGCAAGGAGATCCAGTGGCGCATCTTCGAGACGTATCACCGCATGGTTGAGGGCAAGCAGTCGCGCTATTGGCTCACGGCCGAGCACAACTGGAACTCGGTGTGCTTGGCCGGCGTGACGGGGGCCGCCCTGGCGTTGATCGATTCGCGCGAGGAGCGGGCCTTCTATGTCCTGGCGGCCGAGAAGTATTCGCTGTATGCCCTCAAGGGCTTCACGCCCGACGGCTATTGCGGCGAAGGCACGGGCTACTGGAACTACGGCTTCGGCCACTACATCTACTTGTCCGAAGAGATTCGCTTGGCGACCGGCGGCCAGATCGATCTCTTGTCCCGACCGGAAGCCCTGGCACCGGCCTCGTTCGGGGCACGCTTCGAAGTCATGGACGGCATTTTTCCGGCCTTCGCCGACTGCTCGCCGGGCGACCGGCCCTCGGGCCGCATCATGAACTTCCTCAATGAGCGCCTCGGGTTCGGTTTGCCGCCGGCGCGGAGCGAGCGCATCAGCCTCGGCGGCGGTAGTCTCGCCGAGGGACTGATGTACCTGTTCCCGGTCCCGGCGACGCAAAAGGCGCCCACCTCCGCCAAGCCGGTGGAGGTCGGAGGGCCGCGCTCCTGGTTCGAACAGGCCCGCGTCCTGATTTGCCGGCCGCTCAAGGGCTCCTCGTGCAAGCTGGCCACCGCCATCATCGGCAACGACAACGGCGTCAACCACAACCACAACGACGTCGGCTCCTATATCGTGGTCCTGAACGGCCAGGTCCTGATCGTGGACCCGGGTGGCGAGACGTACACGGCCCGGACGTTCGGGCTCGCACCGCTACGACAGCAACGTGCTCAACTCGTTCGGCCATTCCGTGCCGCTGGTGGCCGGCAAGATGCAGGACGCCGGAGCGCAGGCCAAGGCCGTCACGCTCAAGACGGATTTCACCGACGCCCAGGACACGCTCGTCTTCGACATCCGCTCGGCGTATTCGGTCCCGGACCTGCAGAAGCTGACACGGACCTACGTCTTCTCGCGCAGGGCGCCGGCTGCCTGACCGTGACGGACGAAGTCGCGTTCTCCCAGCCGGAGAGCTTCGAGACGGCCCTGATCACGCTCGGCCAGTGGAAACAAACCGGTCCCCAGACGCTGCGCATTGACGAGGGCTCGGCGGCCATCAACGTCCAGATCGACACGGGCGGCGCGGCTTTCAAGATCGTGCCTACCGAAATCAACGAGCACGTCCACACCAAGAAGCTGCCGGTCCGGCTCGCCATTCATTTAGAATCGCCCGTGCCGCAGGCGACCGTCACCGTGAAGATCACGCCGGCAGAATAGCGACCGTGATCGATTGCGACCTGCCTCCTATGGTAGGGGGAACGACAGCAGGTAGGATGGGCTTCAGCCCATGCAACCCGTGTTCGCTTTGCGCCGATCATCCGCATGGGCTAAAGCCCATCCTACAGTCTGTGGGCCCTCGATAGAACCACGAAACTAAGGGTGACCAACATAGTCGCCAAGTAGACGAAGACGCAGACCAACGTCTGCTTGTGGCTCGATGCTGATTTCATGAACTGGAACCGTGAGAGAATCAACAAAGGGACGGCGCGAAAGGAAAGCGGTCATCCAACCCAGAACAAGCATAGAAACAAGATCGGGAGAGGGGACGCAAATAATGATGCTGCCAAGGCATGCGACGGCCGTGCTGATGAGGATCTTCGTGGTCAAATCCATTCTCGCATTCCTCAAGTCGATTTTCCGGTCCTTCCCGATCCCCGGAATCGAGCGATCGCACTGGGCCGTATGCTACCATTATCCGCGTTGCTCTTCGAGATCATCCACTCCCGGCAATCCTCCGGGTGGCAGCGGCAAGTGGAGTCTTCGGAGCTTGCCGATGGCGCGATCGCTTATTCTACGAACCATCGGCAAGCTGCACTTGCCGCTGCCACCCGGAGAAAGCTGGCTTCGCACGCATCCTCTACGGCTTTTGGAATTCGTAGGCGCCGAGGTCCACGATCTGGGGGTAGAGCGGGACATCGGCGATGCCGGTGTTCGGTGTGGCGGGGTCGTCCACAAAGCGGGGATGGCCGTCCAGATCGAACGGGATTCGTTCGCTGTGATTCCCGTCGGCGTCCAAATCGTCCACGTCAATAGGGACGGCGCGGTCATCGCCGGCGTCGATGCCGGGCGAGCCGGACTTCAGGTGCAGATCGTCATCCAGGGTGCCCCCCACGTGGTCGGGACCATCGGGATTCTGGAAGCGTGGATCGGCATTCAGATTGCCCGCGCCCCACGTGACGGTGGCCGTCCCGTTGCGTATAACAGCGGCGGCGCCGCCCAGAACGTCACTGTACGACACGACCACCACAGCGGGGTTCCCGGCTGCGCCGGTCAAGGCGATCTGTGCGTGCGTACTATCCACGTGATCCCAAAGGATACAGTTGGTGAGTGTAGCCGTGGTCTGGCGGACGGTGAGGGCTTGTCCGGTCTGCTTACCTTGGGCGATGTTGCGATTGAACGTGCAGTTGGTCCATACGCCCGCGCCCTGCACAACACGACGGCCCCGCCGTCCGCGAACGCCAGGTTTCCGCTGAAAAGACAATTGGTCATCGCCAGACTCCGGCCCGTTGCGAAGACCGCTCCGCCCGAGCCGTGGCCGGCGTTGCCCAGGAAGCGGCAATTGGTCACTCGCGTATCGCTACCTTCATCACTGTAAAAGGCCCCGCCATCCTGCGCCCAGTTGCCGTGGAACGTACAACCGAGGCACACTTGGTTGCCGTCCTCGCCATAGAGAGCCCCACCTTGCAGGCCCGCCTCGTTATCCTGGAACACGCAGTCGGTCAGCGTGGGGCTGCTTTCGATGCTGTATAAACCTCCTCCCTGCGCCGGCCCAGTTGCTGAGAAAGACACAGCCGCGGAAGGTTGGCTCCGATTGATAGCAGGAGACGCCGGCGCCCTCGCCCCAGCCTTCCAGACCGTCGCCGGAGAGCTCGCCCGCGCGATTGGTGCGGAGGACGCACTGCGAGATGACCGGGTTGCTGCGGACCAGGCACAAACCGGCCCCATCAATACCGTTGCCGCCGGTGATGGTGACACCTTCCAACAGGGCCTTGTTGTCTACGTTCAAGGCACTGACGACGTGGAGGCTGTTGTCGGTGCGACTGGCCTCGCTGTAGAGATCGAACGATTGCGCCGCCGGCTTGTCGTCACCCTTGAGATCGCCGCTCAGGACGGTCTCGTAGGCGGTGATATCCCGTGCATTGGGGTCGGATTTTCCCAGACCGGCATAGCCGCCTTTGAGGGCGACACCGCTCTTGAGCATGAAAGTGGCCGTAAGATCGCCCGTCAGCACATTCTTGCCCGCATCGGGCTTATAGACGCCCTGGGCCACCCAGATCTCATGGCCCGGCTGGGCCGCGTCCAGCGCATCCTGCAACGAGGTGTGGGCGTTCGTCCAGCTTGACCCGTCCTTGGCGCCGATCGCACGCTGGTCCACAAAGATCTGCGTGCGCAGGAAGTTCGCCACCAGCGTGTACTGGCCATCCACCAGAACGGTGGTCTGGGCCGCCTGGGGGTCGGCGACGCGACCAGCGTCCACGGCGCTGCCGCTCCAGCACAGGAAGTGATATCCCGGCAGCGGCACGGCCACGAGGTTGACTGTCGCCCGGGGGCACACCGGAAAACGCTTGGCGCGGGAGTGCTCACCTTGCCGCCCGCTGTGGAGCTGATCGTCAAGGAGCGGTAGTCGGTGGACTGCGTGCCGAGGGATGTCCAGGCGGTCTCGACGCCATCGGTATTGCGGGCCTTGACGCGGTACGAGCAGGACGTGTTGGCCGTCAGGCCGATGTCATTCCAGGTCGTGCAGGGGGTCCAGCCCGAATTCGTGCCCGAGGTCGTGTCTTCGCAGAAGTACAGAGTGCCGGAGGGGTTGCCGTTGGCCCCCCATTGGACCTGGATGCTCGTGGCGGCAATGGCCGTGAAGGTGCCCGGGACCGGCACATTGGCCAGCGTGCAGACGTGGGCCTCGGGGCTCAGCGGCGTGAGGTCGCCATCGCCGTTGCGGCGCGGGCCCGGAAGGTGTACGAGGTGTTGGGCAGGAGCTTGTCGCTCGTCCACACGACGTTCTGCTGCTGCCAAGCGGATATGTCACCGGTGGTGACGTTTTCCAGCAGCAGGCCGGACTTGCCCCGGTTCAGACCCGACAGGGCGCTGCTCGACTTGACCTGAATGCTGCTGCTGGTGATCGCGCCGAAGGCGAGGCCCGCCGGGGTCTCGATGCCGGTGTACGCATATTCCACCGGGGAGTAGGCGGTTTCGTTGCCGAGGCCGTCCCGTGCCTTGAGGCGGTAGCCGTACTGTTGGTTGGGGTTCAAACCCACGTCCACGTAGATGGGGCTGAGCTGCCAGAAGGAATCCGTGCCCCCGGCCCCACCGGTGGGGCTGGCGACGAAGTCGAAAGAAATACTCTACGGGTCCGGAGATGTCCCGCTCGACGTCAGCCGTCATCGTGAGGGAGGTCGTATCGACTTGGTCAGGGGCGGCCAGCCAGACGGCCGGATGGGGGATGGGAGGGATAATCTCCTGAAGCGTGACAAAGGACCCCTGCCGGCCTGTGCTTCCGCCGGCGGAGTTTACGGCTTCTGCGTAGTAGAAATAACGTGTCCCCGGGATCAGACCGGCGATCTTCTGGGTGATGGTCTCCCCCGGCCCACATCCTCGACCCAATCGGTGTGCCAGGAAGGGTCTTCATAACGCTTGTAGACGAACCTGACCTTGCAGGATGTGCCACCGTCATCCGTCAGGATGCCCTGCAGTGTCGCGGTGGTCTCCGTGGCTTGGGCGGAGCCGGTCAGCACGCTGGGCGACGAGAGATCCGGCTGTTCCTCTTGCTCCGGCGGCTGTTGCAGCTCGCCGATTTGGTGGATCGAGGAAACCTCCACGCGGCCGCAGTAAGGGAGGGGACAGGCGCGTCATAGTAGGTGCCCGTCACCTCGACCAGGCTGCCGACGACCAGGTTCATTTTCGTGTTGTAACAGACATCCACGCTGGTGATGTTGTCCAGCACTCCGGCGGGATCGTCAACAATCTGAGCGATGGCCACTTCTACTGTGTACTGGCCCGCGCCGATAGGATAGATCTCCTGGTGCTCGCTCGTGCTCACATAGGCTTGGAAGTCAACCGCGCCCGTACCCCACCCGGTGGTGTCGCCGGGGACCGTGCCGAGGAGCGTCAGAACGATGGCGGACAACGATAGCGCTGTCATGACCCTTCTCCTTAATTGTAGGGTGGGTCGGGCTCCCAAACGCGAACCGTTCGCGTTTGGGGTCCCGCTTGCCCCACCGATTCTTCCTGTCACACGAGTCGCGGTGGGGCAAACCCCACCCTACCCGGGCGGCCCTACGGCTGCACCGGCCGGTCCGACAGGCGGACGTCGTCGATCAGGCCGGACCAGAAAGTGCCGGGCGCCAGGGCCGCTGCCGATCGTTGAGACCGCCGGTGGACGCCCGTCGGGGTGCTCTGGGTGTCCTGCGCGACTTCCGCGTCATCCATGTAGAGGACGCGATTCGTACCGTCCCAGGTGAGGCCGACGTGGTGCCACTGACCATCGGTAATGACCTTGGGCGACACCAAGTCCCGGCTGTTGCGTCCGGTTCCCTTGAGCTGCGTCATCAGCGCCCGGCCGCACTATCCGCCATGAGCCAGCTCGCGCCGCCGGTCTGGGATACGATCGTCTGCCCCGGCCCGCCGCCCTGGACCCAGGCGAAGACGCTGAAAGCTCCATCGGACGGATTCAGGACAAACGGCGTCTTGACGCAATCGTCCACGCCGTCGAGCTGGATCGCGCCCGCCACTTTGCCGCCGGCCGGCTGCCAGACCGGCGCCCCGACCAGCGTGCCGTCATTGGTCCCGGCGCTGTCGTGCGCGACCGTGCCTTGCGTCTCATCGAGCTTCCAGTAGGCCACGATCGAGAAGTCCTTCTGCCAATCGTCGGAGCTGAGGACCTCGCCGTTGCTCATGACCTTGGCGTTGCACGCGGCCAGCCGGGCAAACCGCTGGGCGTCGGCGAGGGTCCCGACGATGTCCCCCCAGTGATAGGGAATGGCCAGCCCGGGCTTGAGGTACTTGGTGGCTTCCGCCGCCCCGGCGGCGTCCATCGTGTAGACGCCGCCGGCCGGCAGAAACGCCACGTCGATATCCTTCAGAGCCATCATCTCCGGCGTCAGGTCGGTATCCCCGGCGAGATAAATGCGTTTAGAGCCGAACTGGATCACGTACCCCACCCAGTTCATGCTCTTGGGGTGATTGGACGAGGTGAGATTGTACGCGGCCACTGCTGTCACGGGCAGGCCGTTGACGTCCATTGTCTGGCCCGGCAGGATGACCTGGCCGCTGCCGTAAGCCGCGATCACATCCGCCGGCGCGAGGAACCGGGTGCCCGGCTTGACCACTTTGGCGATATCCGCGGGCGAGTAATGGTCGCTGTGACTGTGCGTGACCAGGACGACCGTCGCGTCCTGGGGCGTCCCGTCGATCGTGCGCGGATCGATGTAGACCACCGTGTCCTTCCAGACGATCTTCACGCTGGCGTGACGGATCCACGTGATATAGATGGGCTGAGGAAGCTCCTGGAGCCAGTACGTCGCCAGGACCGACAGGTCGTCGAAATTGACGATGCCGTCGCCCCCCGGCGGGGCCACGTCCACGGCGGCGTCCGCGCCCCGCCAGGATCGGGCCAGCCGGGCGAAGTCCCGGAAATCCACGACCCGATCGCCATTGAAATCGACGACCGAAGCCCCCGGTCCCGCGATGCCGGCCGCCCCAAGCCCGGCATCCGCGCGCAAGGGACCGCAGACGGCAGCAGCAGCGCCAGCAGCACGCTCAGAGAAAACCGCTTCATACCTCACCTCCATCAAATGCCGGCCCCGAATCCGGATCACGGTTGCACACGATGCGACCCTCCTTGCCCTGACCCGTCCGAATGTCACCATCGGGATTATAAGCCCGTGCTGTCCCCGTCAATCACAGCTGTCGCGACCGCACCGGGTTCAGTTGACGATGGGCGGGCCGGAAGGGTAGGTTGACGGCATGGAACGCTCCAAGAAGGAGTACATGGGCTTGTATTATCCGGAGACCCGGTTCGGGGGCTTCACCGACGTCGATTCGACCATCGCCTTCTACACCCGGGTCCAAACGCTGGTGGACCCGTCCTCCGTGGTGCTCGACATCGGCTGCGGACGCGGGGCCTGGGCCGAGGACCCGGTCCGGCTCCGATCCCAACTGCGAACCTTCCAGGGCAAATGCCGGCAGGTCATCGGCATCGACGTGGACCCGCAGGCCCGGAACAATCCTTTCCTGGACGAATTTCGCCTCGTGGACGGGAGACCGCTGGCCGGTGCCGGATGAGTCGGTGGATGTGTCGGTCTGCGACTACGTCCTGGAGCACGTGGCCCAGCCGGAGCCGTTCTTCTGCGAATGCCGGCGGACGCTCCGGCCGGGTGGGTATTTGTGCCTGCGCACGTCGAACGCGCTCAACTACATCAGCCTGTTCGCCCGGCTCATCCCCAATCGGCTCCACGCCCGCGTGCTCGACAAGGTGCTCTACACCGAGAAGAGGCCCGAGGACACCTTCCCCACGGTCCATCGCTGCAATACGATCCGCCGGATCCGCCAGATGCTGGACCGGCACGGGTTCGAGCACTGCGTCTACGGCTACGAGGCGGAGCCGTACCATCTGGGCTTCGCCCGCTGGGCGTACCTCTGCGGCGTCCTGCACCAGCGCTTCGCCCCCCGGCTCTTCAAAAGCATGATTTTTGCGTTTGCCCGAAAGAAATGACCTTCTGGCGGAATGGAGGATAACGATGAACACGACCTACATCGCCTTATTCCTCCTCGTGGCCGGCGTTACGGCCCCATCAGAGACACGGGTCGATAGCCGCAGTACCCTGACGGCGTCCTGGACGTGCCGGCCCCAGAAACTGACGGCAGGTACCAGCGTGGCCTTCGATGCGTCCGCCTCCCAAGGCCAAGATGGCGCGCTCGCCAGTTACGAATGGGATTTCGGCGACCACAGCCGGACCTGGACGACGTCGGCGGTCTGGAACCATGCGTACAGCGAGCCGGGCCGCTATACCGTGACGCTGACGATCACCGACTCGCACCGGCGCTGTGGGCGCCGCGACCTCGGCTCTCACTGTCACGGCCCGGGAGTTCATGATCACGTTCGACGACGGCCCCGCGACGGAATCGACGCCGTACATCCTCGACCAGCTCCGCCAGATCAAGAAGGCGGACGGGACGCCCGTGAAGGCCGGTTTCTTCGTCGTCGGGCAGGACAAGTCCCGCACGATCTACCACGACATCTGGCAGCCCAAGTACGGAATCGACCACCACCCCGGCGTCCTCTCGCACCCGGACCTCGTCCGCCAAATCGCCAAAGAGGGCCACATCGTCGCCAATCACACGCAGCATCACCCCGACCTGGATCGATTGCCCCCGGCCGAGATCGAGCGGGAGATTCTCGACTGCGACCAGGCGATCCGGGAGACCGGGGTCACGCCGCCGAAGGTCTTTCGGTCGCCCCGCATGCACGATCCGAAGAGCCTCCCCCGGCCCTGGAGGGCCAATGGCGCATCGTGCGCGGCGAGCTGACGAAAGACTACCTGCCGCTGATCACCGAGGACGAAGTGATCGACAATTGCCGCCACTCGATTCGCACGGCGGCCGGCTCGCCTGTGGTGCTGACGTTCCACGATTTTCGCGGCCTGCCGGGCCACCGGCTCGACTTTGCGAAAATCGTCAACACGTTGACGGAGAAAGACGGCTTCGTGCTGATCGATTTCGACGCGGACGCCGCCGTCGCCGCCTCCCGCTACCGCGCCCCGGACGAGCAAGCCTCGCGAAGACCTCCAGGACCTGCTGAGAGTCTGGCAGCAGCGTTTCTTGCCCGGCCGCCATCCGTAGTCCGCGGGCGCCTCTTCGTGGCATCGGGCGTCTTCCCATGAGTTGCAGAGCCATCCTGGCCCTGCCTTCACGCGCGGGACGCCTGTAATACTCACGGGCAAGATGCCCGTGCTACTTTTCAAACAGCGTTTGGAAGGGGTCCTCTCGTCCGCCAACCGGCCCTCCCCCAAGACGTCGTCGCACACGCTTCCGGACGTGGGCCCGGTGGCCGCGTCAACTCTTCGGCAACGCGTTGCGGCGGGCTTTGCGCATCAGGTCGTAGACCCAATCCTCGAAGTAGAGCGGGTAGAGGTTCAGCTTCTCGCTGGCCAACTGGATGCCCCGGCGGGTCAGCAAGTCCCGGAATTGGTCCTCGTGGCCGGGGAATTGCTCGGCGAGCCTCTTTTTGTAGAGGTGCTGGAGCGTGCGCTGGCGTTTCTTGCGGGTCTGGTCGTCCTTATCCACCGCGCGGAAGAACCGGCGAATCGGGCCGAGCCCCGTCGTCTCGCTGCGGAAGTACGGGACCAGCCGCTGGGGAATGGCATCCGGGATCGTGAACTCGTCGTCGAGGGCCTGGAGCCGGATCTCGCTGGGCTCGTAGTGGAGGAAGGGGTCGAAGAAGAAGACCGCCGGATGGAAGTCCACGCGGTGCGAGGCCAGATAGGGGACGAACAGGTCCACCGCATGGCCGTCCTGGAACAGGTTCACGGGGCCGTCGCCGATGCAGATGCTGTAGCAGAGCTTGTTGAAGTCCCGGCGGTTGTAGCCGACGATGGCGTTGAAGTACTTGCGGAGCCGCGGCAGCGTCACCCGCCGCACGTCGAAGATGATCAGACGCGACGCGATGGTCTCCTGGGCCATCCGCTCGATCTCTTCGAGCCCGCTGCGAATGCTGGCCGCACGCGGACAGATCAACGAATACCGCTGGAGTCGCGTGTCCGCTCCGATGCGCTCGCACACGTCCGTCGCCAGCACGGGATCGATGGTCAGAACATGAATCTGGCCGCGCCGCTTCGGATGCGTCAGAATATCATACCGATCGTCTGTGAGATGGTAGGTATCTTCCACCTTACCGCCTTCTTACTACCCAAGGAACCAGTCCATCCAACGGGGTTCCCAAACGCGATCCATCGCGTTTGGCGGGGTCCCCAATCGCGATGCTTCGCGTTGGGGGCCCGGGTCCCCCCTCCATACGCCCGCCTCCGGGGCCTGTTCGGGTCCCCCAACGCGACGCGGATCGCGTTTGAGGTCCCTTCGCCCGCGGCGGGCCGGTGCAGTATACAGTCGGGAGGCCCAAACGCGAAGAGCGAAATGCCGACGCTAACCGTTCGGTGGGTAGACTACGTTTCGTGGCGGAGGCGATTTCGCAATTCTTGAGGCCACAGCGGGCGATTGCCGGGTTCCTCGTGTCGGGAGTTGCTCGCTGCTCCGGGTCAAGCAACTCCCTTAGTGGCCTTTCGCCTTGTAGGCATGTCTCCCGGTCCCGATGTCTCGGACTCATGGCATGTCGGTCCCTTACGCGCGTCTTCTCGGTCGGTCCAAATGATGGCATTAGGGAGAATCCCTAAGCGAAATAGGCGATTCCCGTAATGACCGTCGGCCGCCGCGTGTTATGTTCCTGCCGCATTGGTGGTCCTCCGGCGGCCGCAACGGAGTGGGGTGGGGCCGGACCCGGAAGGACCACGACGCCGAGGGCAACGTGAGGGGAGAATGAGTCCGGGGTCCCCAACGCAGAGCATCGCGTTGGGGACCCTGCCCAGGTGTGCGGGATCGCAGGGAAAGTCTCTCCGAGTTGCGTCGCTGCCCGGAAGGTGCTGCCGCGCCCGGAAAGGAATCCTATGCGGCTCGATGCGTTCGTTCCCCGTCGGCACACGGGCGGCAGTGGTGCTTCTCCTGGCCATGGCGTCGTCGCTCCGGCCCGCCCAGATCGACAGCGTGTCGTCCCCCGACGATCAACCCCCAGTCTTGCTGGCCACACCCACCCCGCAAACGCCGCAGATTGCCCTGAGCTCCGTGCCGCCGTACGGCGGTTCCGGCCTACTTCAAGGCAGCGTCTCGGGCGTCGATCCGAGCAGCTATGCCGTGGCTGTGTACGCCCAGGTCCCGCCGGCCGGCTGGTCGAATCGGCCGGCGACCACGGCCCCGGTGACGAAGATCGATGCCAAAGGGACGTGGACCTGCAATATCGCGGCCAGCGACAACGGCCAGTATGCCATCGGCATCATCGCGTTCCTGATCCCCGCCAGCTACCAGCCGCCTGTGGTCACTCTGGCCGAGGTGTTGCCCGCCGACTTGTACAACCACCCGCACGCGGAGGCGATCCGCTACCCGCGACTCCAGTTCGCTAACTGCGAGTGGATGGTCAAGCGCGTGCACGACCTGATCAGCCCGGGCCCGAACTACTTCAGCGATAACCCGGAGAACCTCTGGCTCGACAACGCCGGCCGGCTCCATCTGAAGATGACCCAGCGCAGTGGCCAATGGTATTGCAGCGAAGTCTTCCTCGAACAATCGCTGGGCTACGGCCGCTACGCTATGACGGTTGCGGGCGGGCTCAAAGGAATGGATCGCAACGCCGTGCTGGATCTCTTTACCTGGAACGACTCCTTGCCGGACAAGAACTACGGCGAAATGGACGTGGAGTTCTCGCGCTGGGGCGACGCCAACACGCCCAACACGCGCTTCATGGTCCAGCCGTGGTACAACACGGGCAACATGCAGCAGTTCGAGCTGGACCCCACCCACGACCCCAACGGCATGACGACGCACGAGATCGTCTGGGACGCCGGCCAGGTGTCTTTTCGCAGCTACTACGGCGCGTTCGCCCTGCACCCGCCGGCGGGCCGGCTCGTCAGTTCCTGGTCCTACAAGGGCGCGAACCTCCCGGCCGCCGGCTCGGAGAACCTCCACGTCAGTCTATGGCTGCTCGCCCACCTGCCGCCCAGTGACGGCAAACCGGTCGAGTTCACCATCAGCGACGTGACGTACCTGCCCGCCGACCCGAACGCCGTATATCGCTTCTGGTCCCCCGTGACGCTGGGGCACTTCTACACGAGCAGCGAAGCGGAAAAGGCGAAGCTCCTGCGCGACTTTCCGGGCACTTGGACCTACGAGGGCATCGCCTTTTGGGCCCTGACCAAAGCCTGCCACCCGAACCTCGCTCCGGTCCACCGTTTCTGGTCCGCCCAGCTCGCCGACCACTTCTACACGATCGACGAGGCCGAGAAGAACAAGCTGATGAGTCAGTCCGCCGGCGTCTGGACCTACGAGGGCATCGCCTTCTACGCCTGGCCCGACGGCCGCCAGCCGCCCGGCACATGTCCGGTCTACCGCTTCTGGTCGAGCGTGACCACCAGCCACTTCTACACGGCCGATGAATCCGAAAAGGCCAGGCTCCTCCAAGACCCGTCCCACCTCTGGACCTACGAAGGCATCGCCTGGCACGCCTATTCCCTGCCGGGCCAGTAGCGCGTTCGGAGTTCCGCCTTCAGGCGGGAAAGACCGGTCCGACCCGCGTAAACGCGGTACTCCGAACCTCGAATGGCAGGGACCTCGTCAGTCGCCCTGCGTCGGATCGGTCAGACGCCCGAGGAAGAGGATCGTGCCCGTCATGTTGTCCTGAATGAGAAACAGAAACGGATGATCGGCCCGGAATACCGGGGGTGGTCCCGGGGGTTCCACTGGTCCTCGTCCGCGTCCCCCCATTGCCACAGCAGTTGCTGCCGCTGCTTCTGTCCCTTTCTCATCCACATCGACAAACGCCTTGTGGATGACGGCAGTGATGTACAATTCGTCGGTATTAGCCATTCCAGAGAAATCAGCCCCGCGAGAACGAAATGCATCGATCATTCCCATTCCCTGGAGCACAGTGTTCAACACAGACTGTTTCGTGAGCTTGAACTTCGGGAGATAGATCTCGACGGTGCGTGATCGCACCTGCTCTCTCCAGGACTTGAGGTTTTCGCCGGATAGGTCCTCTTCAAGCTGTCTGAGGCCGTCCGTCTTCTTTGGCAACAGCAGGAACATCGAGGCCACGCCACCAAGGTAGGGCATCGAGAGGACCTGCATCGTCTCCGATTCCGCATAGCCCGCTCTAGCGGTGTGGGTCATCATGGGGGCAAGGACGCTCCTCTCTGGGGTTACAAGGAAGGGAAGCTCCTTGGTCAGGTTCCGGTCGAACTTGTTCGCCCACGTGCCGTTGAAGTAGATCGCGTTGACCAGCACCAGCCGTGTCAAGTCGTTCAGGATCCCCTGCGGCATCAGGTCTTTGATCTTTTGTTCGGTCCTGTTTTCAACTCACAGGTTGATCTGCTGTCTCGCGGCCTCCGCCCCGTGCTGGTAATCCACCGGCGTGATGGAGACGCCGTAGTGCTCCTTGGCCAGAGACAAGTAGGTGTCGAGGAACGGATAACCCTGCTGCGGCCAGAGCGAATTGGCCACGACCAACTTGAAGCCGCCGCGCTGCTGCATGTCGTTCAATTGAGTCTGCAAGGCGCCGCACGCCGCGTGAAGAGGATGTTGGCCCAGGGGGAAATGGAGGACCTTGGCCATCTGCTTCTCTGTCTCGCCCCGTGCGCCGCCGTAGGCCAGGGCCACGGCCGTCGAAATGCTATAGGGCGAGAAGAACAGGTTACCCTCCGACGACGCAGTTGCCGATAGAAATCGACAGCGAACGAGGTGTTACCCTCGATCAGCATCCCTATCTCATTCGCCGTTGATGACACCGCTTCTGCCGCACGGCTCGCGCCGAACCCCAGGACCACCGACGCCAACGACACGAATGTGAACTCAGGCAGTCTCATATCTTCCCTCCACGATCACAACTCCTCTACGGCCGAGGAATTCCGGTTCCATTATCGTTTTGTATTTGTCCCATACGGCTGCATCAATTCCGTATTATCCACCCACATGAGGAAGAAGGGCATGGCGTTGGGCTCGCGCTTCTGGACGCGGATCAGGAACGGCCGGTCGAAGTGCAGGTGCCGAGGTTTTTCCAACTGAGCCGCTGACCTGATGGCGCGGGCGCTCGTGCGGGCTTCGGACTTCACGACGACGCCCGTCCGGCTCAGGGTGAAGTCGATCTTCTGCAGGCGTCGAAGATGTAGGAATCCTGCCACTTTGCGTTGCCCAGATACTTGCCCAGGAGTTCGTCGAAGTGATGCGTCAGCTTGTAGAGGACGTCCGGGACGATCAGAGTGTCGATGGGCCGCAGCTTGTGCAGGACCTCGCAATCCGGGTCGTTCTTGAAGGCGGCGATCTTTCCCTGCAACGCTTTTGCGGCTTCTCCCAGCGTGTTACAGCGCGGCACGCAGGCGAGCACGACTGCGTACGGCTGGGTTTGCTTGGACAGATCGACGGCGAACTCCACAGTCTCGGGCGACGGGCCGAAATCATAGTGCAGAACCTCCACCTGCTCGCGTATTCGTCTCGTCTCCTCCTGGTGCACACTGGTGTGGGCACAGAACGCCGTGACAGCGGCGCGCGTGCCCGTGGAATCCGCGAAGTCAAATCCGCTCAGATACGTATAGTAAGGGTACTCAAATCCGACGTTGACATTCAGATAGGCATACGCCGTGGCAACCTTGGGCATTGTCCTGTAACTCATGTCGAACGTGGGCACGGGCTCTGCGGGGAAGTGTCGCTTCATATCTCTCTGGATCTGCTCGATGATGCCGTTCTTCACGAAGCCGGCGGCCGCATAGTACGATTCTGCCTCAATATCCGCGGTGGGATATTCGCGTCGATTCAATCGACCCGCCAGTTCTTCGGCTCCGCGCAGTAGGATGGGCTCCCCGACGACGTCCCGCTTGAACTTGTCCCACGCCATTTGGAACGTGGCGCACCAGATCGCGTTCTTGTGCTCCGGCAGCGGGCAATCGAGCGTAGCAACTACGGCCGTCCGCTTGAGGTCCTTCGAATTGACCTCTTGTGCCTGACGGATTGTCGTTGTCACCTCGGGCACCCCACTGAGATACGGCGGATCATGGACCAAGACAGAGTCCCTACGGCTCTGAATATTCACGCTTGGACACATGGGGACGACGCCCAGCGGATCGCCCCGGTCCAGGAACCGCGAGACCAGGTAAATGTTGTCGCCCTCCAGCCCACAGTAGGCACGTTTCTCGAAGGTCACGTGAGTATCGAGGAACATCACGTTCTGCCCCTCCAGTCCATGGGCGCGGCAATTGCCCTGCTTGGCAGTCTCCGCGGTTCCGCTGAAGCCTGCGCTCTTCAGGTCCGGCACGAAGGTGCTGAAATCCCGCGCCCGGCGGGGCTGTCCAGGAACGGATTCCGGTCGGCAGCTATGGGAAAACCCGGCTCGTCCGAGACTGTCAGGGGATATAGGCCGAAAGGGAAGTGATACGAGTAGCTGCAATGACGGTGCGCTTCCGGCCCGAAATCCCACGCATTCGCCAACTCGACTCCCCTCGGGAGCTGCGTCCGCAGATCGGACAGCTTGAACTCGGTCGTCCCAACATCCCCGGGACAAGCGAAATACTTCGGCGCCAGCCCCATGTATTTAACGAGGAGATAGAAGCACGAGCTGATCGTGGCCTCACCGCCACAGCCCAGGCCGTCGGTCCCGACAGCTTGGGCACGCTCCGGGGCCATCCAATTGGCGACGCTCCCCCAGCTTGTGGTGCGCCCACCCGCGCGGGGGAACTCGCCGTTATGGTCGTTGGCATAAAGGAGCATCGCCTTACCAATGGCCGACAGGTTGTTACAGCAGGAGACCTGGAAGGCATGTTGCCGGAAGTGGTGGAACACCGGCACGGCACAAACCAGGAGGGTCAGACCCGCCAGAACAACCACCACGACCTCAACGCGCGGGTCAGCCCCTTGGAATTGCACCGCTTCGCCATTTCTTGCCTCCCACACAGTCAAACTCCCGCGCCGGAGAATCCCAACTCCGTCACGGCCTTCCGCCCTGCTCATCCTGCTTCAGCAGTTCCGCATCGTCCCTCGCGCAGAAGAGCGTCAAGCCTTGCGTTCGAATGGCAAGCGGGTGACGCGTATCCGTTTTCTGTCCACCACGCAGATCAATTTTTCCAAAGTCTCCACTGGAACTCTCTGCAGGACCCGAGTAAGCAAATCACACATCTCACTATCCGAGTAGTTCCCTCCTCTAAACAGGACCAATCCAGGTCCTTCCGCCAAGCTGAGCGCCATAAGCCGGGGGAAATACAAGTCTGCCGTGATGATGACCCGACCTTCCCGGCGGGCTATGTCCAGAAGCTCGTCGTCGGGAGCACGGTCTTTGCCGATCTGATAGGCGTGGACTCCTTCGTGCCCATGTGCGGCCAGCACGTCGAGCAGTAGGAAAGAGACGGGCATGTCGAGCAAGAATCTCATGAGGCAAACTCGACGACTTCTTCATCGGCGAGGAGGGCGGCGTAGTACAGCGCCTCTTGAATATCTTCCGCCTCCAGGTAGGGGTAGGCTTTCAAAATGGACTCGCGTGTCTCTCCCGCGGCCAGCAGCCCGAGCAGGCGCGAGACCGGGAACCGCAGCCCCCGAATGATGGGCTTACCCCCACAGATCTTGGGGTCTACCGTGATTCGTTGAAATGTCATCAGTAACATCTCCTATCGTGCTTTCCCCTCATTATACCATGCCTCCAGCAGGGAAATGGCAACGCTATCATGGCTTTGCGTTTTTCTCATAGTGTTGCATCAGTTCCGGATTGTCCACCCACATGAGGAAGAACGGCGTGGCGTTGGGCTCGCGCTTCTGAACACAGATCAGAAACGGCCGGTCGAAGTACAGGAGGCGAGGTTGCGTTATCGGGATCGCACTTGTTGCTGCCGCGCCGCGGGCCGCGGATTTCAATACCACACCCGTTCGGCTAAAGGTGAAGTCGATTTTCTGCATGGCCTCGAAGATGAACGTATCTGTCCACTGGGGATTGCCAAGATGCTTGCCGAGCAAGTCGTCAAAGTGATGCGTCAGACGGTAATGGACGTCCGGTGCGATCAAGCTGTCCCGAGGCCCGAGCTTGCGCAGCTCTTCGTAGTAGTCTGGATTCTTCTCGAAGGTTGCGATCCTCTCCCGCAGCATCCTCACGCTCTCGCCGAACGTGCCGCAATGCGGCATGCGGGCCAAGATGATCTGATACGGATGCGTCAGCCTGGACAGGTCCACGGCGAATTGCTTGTCCGCCGACGAGTCGCCGTCTTCGTAGTACAGGACCTCCACCTGACTTCGTACCAGCCCCCAATTGGCGTCCGGCTTGGTAATGCGGTCACCGAATGCCTTGACCTGTGTCCGCTTGCCATTCGAACTCGAAAACTCGAACTTGCCCGCGTAAGTGTAATAGGGATGCAAGAACTCGATGTTGACATTGAGGTAAGCATAGGCGGCGATGACTTCGGGCAGGGTCTTGTACCTGCCATCGAAGACGGGCACAGGCTCGGAGGGGAAACGACGCTTCATCTCTGTCTGGATTTGCTCGATGATGCCGTTCTTCACGAAGCCGGCGGTCGTGTAATAGGATTCCTCTTCGATGCTCCCGGTGGGGAATGTGGACCGGTTCAACCGGTCGGCCAGTTCTTGGGCCGCCGGGATCTGGATGGGCTCGCCGACGATATCCTGCTTGAGCTTGTCCCAGGCCATCTGGAACGTCGCGCACCAGATCGCATTCTTATGCTCCGGCAGCGGGTCATTCAGTGTCGCGACTACGACCGTCTGCTGGAGGCTGTTCGAGTCAATCTCTGGGCCACCGGTCCTGGATTTTGTGTGCCGCCACGCCACGTGGAGCACGGACACCGCCACGACACCACCGAGCGCGCCAATCAGGATCCCATTCCGCATCACCCTTTTCGAGCTGCACAGCCTCGCCATCGGTTTCTCCTTCATCTCTGCGAATCTCCGCGGTCGCACGCATGCCTCGATCTGCCCGGTTCTGCCATCTGGCCGGCCTCGAACCACAGATCATTCTACCACTCCGTAGCAGCGTTGGCCAGACCGAGAGCAGGTTTCGTGGCGCGGACGTCGCCTCCTGAGAACGCCGCTCCCGAGCGGTAGGAAGAAGAGAGCCAATCAGGATAGGGCTCGGGTCCCCGGGACCGCCAATCTCCCGATTGGCCGTTGGACCAGTTCCGAGCCTTCCGTCTCTCGGGCGAGAGGGCCCGAAGAGCCAATCAGGAGATTGGCGGTCCCGGCAGGATTCCCAAGGCCCCGGACGAGCAACGCTCGTAGAACGGTTGCGGGGGCGAAGCTCGTTTGTAGTGCGCCCGTAAGTACCTGTTCAAAAATAACTTAGCCATTTGTATAATCTGCGTGTGCCGCTTCCAAGGATGGAGAGACGGTCATGGCAGACACGGGACGCAAGCGAATCCATCGGTGTCGTTGTCGAGAATGTCGGTCGCGTCGCGATACCGAGGTGGTTGCACAGCATGGAGCCATCAATCGTGTGATGGCCGAACTGGACGAACGAAGTCGGCGGTTGTTCGCGGGGGTTTTGGCCCGGCAGCGGGGGCACGGGGGCATCCAACAGGTGACACGAATCACCGGCCTGAACCGCATGACCATTCGGCGCGGATGGCGGGAGAGCGAACGGGGGCAAGTCGAGTCTTCGGACCGCGTGCGTCGTCCCGGGGGCGGACGAAAGTGCGTGGAAAAAAAGTGCCGCGCGTGGAGTCGTTGTTGAAAGAGTTGTTGCGGGACGCGACGGCGGGCGATCCGCGGGGAGGTCTGCGGTGGACCCACAAGACCACGCGCAAATTGGCCGCGGCTTTGCGGCGCCGTGGCGTGCGGGTGGGACATGTGACGGTGGCGCGCCTGTTGCGGCGCAAAAGTACTCGTTGCGTTCCAACCGCAAGCGGCTGGGGGGAAAGAAAGACCCGCACCGCGACCAGCAGTTTCGCCTGTTGGGACGTCGGCGACGGCGTTTCCAGCAGCACCATTGGCCTGTAATCAGCGTGGATACGAAGAAGAAGGAGTTGGTGGGCAACTTCAAGAATGACGGGCGCACTTGGCGGTGTGAGGACCGCGATGTGCGGGATCACGACTTTCCCAGCTTGGCCCAAGGGCGAGCCTTTCCCTACGGCATCTATGACGAAAACCGCAACGCCGGCTATGTCCTGATCGGCACGACGCATCAGACGGCGGCCTTTGCCGTGGGCGCTATTCGCTCGTGGTGGCTGGACGTGGGACGGCATCGGTATCCCGGCGTGTCCCGGCTGGCTATCGAAGCTGATAGCGGCGGGGCCAAGGGCAACCGTTCTTGGGCCTGGAAGGTGGGCCTGCAAGAGTTGGCCGACGAATTCGGCTTGACGATCACGGTCGGACATTACCCCGCCGGAGCCTCCAAGTGGAATCCCATCGAACACCGCATGTTCAACCTGATCAGTGCCAATTGGGCCGGCGAACCGTTGACCAGCTACGAAGTCATGCTCCAACACATTCGCACAACCCGGTCGACCACTGGTTTTCGCTGCCGCGCCTCGTTGGATCCCAGGTTCTACCCGACCAAAGTCAAGGTATCCGAACCAACCAAGGCCAGTGTGCGGCTGTCGCGCCATACGGTCCTACCCCAATGGAACTACACCATTCGTCCCCGAAAACGAAATGGCTAAGTTATTCTTGAACAACTCCTAAGGAACTCATAGAGCCCCTCATCGGTCACCGTGCCGTATTGGGACACGTAACCGAGCAATCGCTCCTTGGCTTCTTCCAGACTGGCCGCCTCGATGTCGCACACCGGGACCATATGGTCCGGAAGCTCCCAGCCGTCCGCCAGCATCCGGTGCAGGACCCGGTAGCGCTGGGTGCCGTCCAGAATCGCATTTTGCCAGACAAATAGCGGAGCGTCGAAGCCCTTGGTTTCGATCCGCCCGCGCAGCTTCGCGTAGTTTTCCTCGGTCAGTTCCTTCAGGTCCCCCTGGATCACCCCTAAAGAATCCAAGAGGGCCATCCTTGATCCCGCACACTTGATCGCAATGATCTGACCCGCCATCGGTGGCTCCTAAAAGAGTATCGTTACTTTACGCATATAGTATAGGCAATGGACCGCTCAACACCAAATGAAACAATAGAGAAGGCCCGCGGGGCATCAGGCCGGCGGGCCGGCCGGCTGGGGTAGCGCCAGGAGCCAGTCCGCCAGTCGGTTCTGTAGCTCTTCCTGGAGGGTTCGGCACTCCCACACTTCGAACGGCATTAACGCGCCGTCATAGTCGCCGGCGGCGGCCATACAGAGGGTCTCCGCGAGCAGATCCGCGTTGCTCAGTCCCCGGATCTGCTTGAGGCGTCTATCGTACTTTTGCCGGAGTTGGTCTTTACGGGCTCCCATAGGTCTCCTTGTCGGTTCGGCAGGTGGGATCACTCACAGCAGCGCCCTCCGAGGTCAAGGGGCACAGACCCGGCAGCTTTTGGCGCAGCTCGTCGAGCGTCCGGCAGGCTATGTGGACCTGGAACGGGTAACCCCGGACGTCCGGGTAGTCGCCGCCCGTGTTGTCTGCCACAGCGGGCACCGGCGCGGCCGGCCGCACGTAGGGTCCTGTGAGCCCTTGACTGCGCAAGTGTCGCAGGTGCTTGTCCAAGTCCTCCACCTGGTTGACCCACGGGCCGTCGCAACAGCCACACGCGTCGATGTAGAGGCCCCACTTGCAGCACAGAGCCCCGTACTCCGCCAGGAACTCCTTCAAGACTTCATGTCTGTTTAGCGGGTCGACTGGCCAACGCAGCCGGCCATCTGCTGGATACATTCTCTTCACCCTTCGGGTTTTGCCGTAGAAGACGCATCTTGCTCGACCCTTCTAGCCGAACGACTCGGTGGCGCTGTGCGTAGAAGTCGTGAGGGAACGAGCCACAGAAGTAATTACCATAGCGTCGCCCACGTAGCAGAACCTGCGGGATGAGAACCACCAGTTGCGCGACGAGAACCAGCGGCTGCGGGAAGAGAATCGGCACCTGGGCCTGCGGGTCCAGACCCTGGAGGCCCAGGTGCGGAAACTCACCGCGTTGTTGGAACAGGCCCAGCGGACCGGCAAGCGGCAGGCGGCTCCGTTCTCGAAAGGAACGCCCAAGGCGGACCCGAAAACGCCGGGCCGCAAACCGGGCAAGGACTACGGCCCCAAAGCCCATCGTCCGCTGCCCGAACAAAAGCCCGACGAGATCATCGACGTGCCGTTGCCCGACGCCTGTCCTGACTGCGGGGGGCTGACCGAAGAAGATCACGTCGAGCAGCAATTCCAGGTGGAGATCCCGCGGCAGCCGGTGGTCCGGCGGTTCGATATCCACGTGGGGCGCTGTCGCCGTTGCGGTCGGCGCTTCCGGCCCCGGCATCCGCGGCAAACCTCGGAGGCGACGGGGGCCGCCGCCTCGCAGTTGGGGCCTGACCTGCAAGCGCTGATCGCCCTGATGAAGGACAAGTACGGGCTCAGTTACGGCGATATCCAGGGCCTGCTGGACGAGGCCTTTGGGATCTCGGTGCGCCGGGGCGGAGCGGCCCAAGTGGTGCTGCGGGTGGCCGAACGCCACGAACCCGCCTATCAGGCCCTGGAACAGATCGTCCGCCGCAGCGACGTGGTCTATCCGGACGAGACCGGCTGGCGGATCGGCGGCTGGCCGCAGTGGCTGTGGGTGTTCGTGACGCCGACCGCGGTGCTGTGTGTGATTCGCCCCAGCCGGGGCCACGATGTGCCCGAAGCGGTTCTGGGAGCGGATTACGACGGACGGATGGGCCACGACGGCTGGGCGCCCTATGACTTCTTCCAGAAAGCCACGCACCAGCAGTGTCTGCAACACCTGCAGCGGCGTGCCGAGGGGTTGTTGGAGCGGGCCACACGGGGGGCGGTTCACTTCCCACGCCAGGTTGCGGCGTTTCTCGGGGATGCCTTGGCGCTGCGGGATCGGCGGGACGAAGGAACGATCAGTCCGCACGGGCTGGCGGTCGCCCGCGGCCGCTGGGAGAAGCGGCGGGACCGCCTGCTCGCAGGAAACTTGTCGCATCCCGGCAACCGCCAATTTCAAAAGCACCTGGGGAACCATCGGGACCAACTCCTGACGTTTCTCTACGAACCGGATCTGGAGGCGACGAATTGGCCGGCGGAACAGGCCCTTCGCCCCCTGGTAGTCAACCGCAAGGTCTTCGGCGGAAATCGAACGTCCGCAGGTGGACATGCCCAGGAGGTTCTGGGGAGCGTCTTTGCCACCTGGGCCAAGCGGGGATTGGACGTCCTGTCGTTGGTCTCCCGCCTCATCTGTTTACCTGCCGCCGAACGCTTTGGCTTCATCGGTCAACTCCTACCCGTGCCTGCCAGCTAACCTGTCGGGTCGCTAAACAGATATCCTTCATGGAACAACTGCATCAGCTTGTCCCGGGCGGGCGACTTGTCGATCTTGCCGCCATCCTTCTTCTCCTTGTCCGGGTACAGCTTGGCCGCCAGCTTCTTGAAATCGCTGTCGCGGTAGGGTCGGGCGATCAGGCGTTGGAAGCACTCTTCGACCCGGGCGTAGTACAGATTCGTCAACTCCAGGGCTTCCCGTGCCTCCGCCGCCCGGTCCTTCCAGTTGGAGCGGTGCACGATGCTCACGCAATCCGTGGCGTGGACCTTGCCGCCGTGAATATCGAAGGCGGCACTGGCGGTGTTCCAGCACACCACGCGGATCGGCGTCCACTTAACGTGGAAGGCCATCGCGCCGTCATGGCCCCAGATCGCCACCAGGTACTTGTCCACCTTGTCCGGGCCAATCTCCAGGCTGTCGGGCAGTTTGCAGCACACAAACACCCGCCGGCCGCCAAAGAGGCTCCCGGCCGTGTGGAACATGGCCAAGCCCTCGCCCACCAGAGCCTCCAGGAAGGACCCGGCCTCTTCGTTTTGAATCACTTCATAGGCGCCGGTCACGATCCCGAAGACCTGGCCGTCCATGCCCCGCATAATGGCCTTCCGGCCGGCGACTTCCTGCCAGGTGCCATCGAGGCCCTGCGCCCCCACGGGGACCGCTACGACATTCCAGCGGTCCAGGCCCGCCATGCGGATCGCTCCCTCCCAGGTCAGTTCCTTCTCGACCGCCGTGCCCAGCCCGTGCCAGGGAGCCGTGCCCGCATACATCATCCTGGCTTCGCCGTTCGCTTGGATTTCCAGTTCGTGTGCCATGTCTTTTTCCTTCACCCGCCCGTGGTTTCGTGTCGGCCGGCTCACGCCAGCCCTGCTATATTATAGAGTATAATAATCGTACTCAATAGGCAAGGACATTTGCGGAATTTGGGCGATATTTTATGACTTTTTTGCCATCATCTTCCCGGCCTCGACCGCCTGGAGCATGGCCCGAAAGTTGTGCTGGGACGCCTGCACCAGCCGGACGTAGTCGGCCAGCGGCGAGCCGTCCAGGCCCTCCGCCACGGCAATCTCCCGGCAGCGCCGGGCGAAGGGCTCCGTCAGGCCGAAGGTCGTCAACTCGATCGGGAAGCACCGGCTCAGCAGGGGTCCCGCGTCGATCTGCTGGTCGAACAGGTGCTTTTGCCCGCGCTGGGTCGTCGTAAAGAGAAAGACCACATGGGCCGGGATCGGCTCCAGAATACCCAGCAGCCGGCGGACCGCCGCCCCCCGCAGCGCGTGGGCCTCGTTATTGAACTTTGAATGGATAAAGCAATGTCTCATGGTCGGACCCTGATGCACGTGAGGAAAACGTCCTATTTCTCGGCCTTTCCTATTCACCAAGACACTATCCGGTAGCGACTTATTTTCTTTAACCATTCAAAGTTCAATAATGATGTAGGCCCGGCCGCCCTTGCCGGTAGCGCCGAAGGTCATATGGTACGCGATATCGTTCGCCACCTCGGCGGTCACCATGTCGGCGCAGTCATACTCCTGCACAAAGAACGGGTCCGCGCCCACGGCCGCGATGATCCGGGCCAGCGTCGTCTTGCCCGTCCCGGACTCCCCGCTGATCCAATAGGCTTGCCCGCCCCAGCCACTATGGAGCGTACACGCGATCTGCCGTTTGGCTTCGTCGTGGCCAATCACTTCGTTCAAGCTCTGCGGTCGATACTTTTCATACAGCTTCATACCCTTCTCCTTTCGGGGCCGCGTCCCCCGGACGCCGCCCTATCGCCGGTTCGTCTCAGTCGGCCGCCAGGACCTTCTCCACTTCCGCCCGCGCCACTCGGTCACCGTCAGCCGGGTTTTGTGGCGGAACCAGGCCGGCAGCGCCACCGCCGGCACGGCCCCCCTCTCGGCCAGGCCTCGGGCCGCGTCCAATAAGTAGGACGCCACGGCCGCCCGGTCGCCCAGGTCCAGGTCGTCCTCGTCCGCGCCGCCCAGGACCCGGACCAGCCCCGCCAGGGCCTTCTGCGCCGCCGCCTCGCGGGACGCCGCCATTTCCACCACGTTCGCTTCAATGATTTGCTGCATGATCCCGGCCATCGGTTGCCCCTTTCTGGTATCATTGCCATACCTTTTATAGAGTATAGCTGATGTACTCTTTTGTCAAGCCATAAAGACGATTTTGGTAATCTTTTGTTTATTCTTTTTGCGTCAATGGCGCCGGGCGTCCCGGCAGGCCGCCAGGTCCGGGACGTGGACCCGGACATGATCCAGGGGCGGCTTCAAGTGCATACTGGGCGTGACCATAGCCAGCAGCTTCGCGAACCCCTCCGCGAGGATCTGCACCAGCGCCGGGGACAACTCCCTCGGCAGCGCCACTACGATGGCGGTCTGGCCGCCGGCATCGCGCCCGCCACCAAGCACTCGTCAGGCGGGAGATGGTCCAGCATGTCCATCCTCTGTGGCATGGCCTTCTCGTTGCTCTTCGCCGGCGGGCATCCCGGCATCGTCGGTCTCCTGGAAACATCGGTGTAGTGCTTGGAGCACGCAGGCTTGGGCCGCCCGCTGCTCGATTTCCTCAACGCCGCCGCCGTCCGGACCGAAGGCCTGTTCCAGGGCCTCCCGGCCGACGACGTGTTTCAGTAACTCCCTGTCTTCCGGGTTGTCGGTCTGGGCCTCGAAGATCGGCTGCGGCAGACCGTCCGGCCCGAAATTGGCCTCGATCCACTTCTGGCGCTCGTAGGTGCATTGATTGCAGCCCCGGCCGCCACACCAGGAACAATGCTCGAAGGCCCCTTGGAACTCCGGTATCGCCATGACTATTCCTTTCCGATGTCTTCGCCGGGGGCCGGCCCGTACACCCGCGCCGTCACGCCGGTCTTTTGCACGGTTTCATAGGGCATCCAAGCCACTTGGGGCAGACCGGCCCGGCGGGGGACCAGGGTCTTGCCGTCCTCGGTCCAGCCCCGCGTTACCACGTCCGGCTCCCCATCGCCCACGAAGGTAATTTTGCCGCGGTAGTAGCCGTCCCGGTTCGGCACCCGGCCGGTCCGCTCCACGCGCACCGCCAGGCTCGCGCTCACGGGTTTGTTCGTCTCGATCCGCACGTTCCAGGGCTCCGGCACGGTCGCGTCCTCGTACACCAGGGGCGCCTATGTGCCATCCATCCGGCCCTACGTAGCATAGGCGCGGGCACGCCTCGGGTTTCATCCTGGTCCTACCTCCCCCTGGCCTGGTTCTTGCCTTGCTTGCCATACCTACGTAAGGTATACTAAGTTTACTCCATTGTCAACACTTTTCTGTGGCTTTTTTGTAGAAAATCTGCGGGGGCTGTAGAAAAAGAGCCCACCCCGGCGGTCGCTTCGTCCGTCGCGCCGGGCCGGGGCAGGTGACAGGCACCGGGGCAGGGGCCGTCGCGCTATTTCAGGTCGTCCACCAGGAGCTTACTGAGGGCCGCGTCCACGTGGTCAGAAATCTGCTTCTCCACCTTCGCAAACTCCCCGTCCTCGCGCTCCCCCGCCAGCCGCAGGGCATCGAAGACCTCGCGGGCGTTTACCTTGCGTTTGGGGTTCGCCAGGCTCCAGCCGCCGTGCGGTCCCATCGTCCCGGTCACCAGGCCGGCGTGGGACAAGGGCTTCATCAACTGCTGCACCGCCGCCGTCTCTTTGCCGAGCCGCTCCGCCAGCTTCGAGGAAGCCACGGGAGCGTCACTTTGGCGCAGCTTGCGTAAAATCATCACCGCGTAGATCGCCATTTTCGGTAGCGTCATAGCCATCCTTCCTCGGGCCAAACTCCACGGACCGCCGGGGCCATTCCCCGGCGGGCACCTAATGCAGTACAGTGAGTTTACCAGAAAGAAGGAAGGGCGGCAACTGTATTTCTTCCTCACGGCCGCACGGCGAACGGCACCCCGGCTTCCCACGCCAGAACCTCCGCCCCGGTCTCGGCGGCGATCTGCCGGCAGTACGTCGGCGACAGATCGACGCCAATACAGTCCAGCCCCAGCCGCCGGCAGACCCGGTGGACCGTGCCACTGTGGGCGAACATATCAATGACCAGATCGCCCGGCCGGCAGGACATCCGGACCGCCCGTTCCACCAGAGCCTCCGGATGCTGGGTCACCGCCCACTTGCGGCGCTCCGCATAGTTGCCGCAGACGCGGGGGAACTCCCACACGTCGTCGGGCACCCGGCCGCGCAGATCCGCGCGCTTGTCGCCGTTCTTCATCCGGGCGGACGGGATGCGGATGGCGTCCGCGTTCCACTTCACCTCCGGCAGGGCCAGCCGCAGAATCGGCCGGTAACCGTTGCCGCAATCCTTCTGCTGATGCTGGCCGCAGATGATCTTCTGCATGGGCATGGACTGTCCTTTCCAGTATAGCCCGGAGCCGCCGGGCGGCCCTTTGGCGCAGGCCCCGCCGGCAGACCCGGCAGAGCCAGACCGTCCGCCGACCCTGCGGCGTGGGTAGCTCCACGCCGGCGAGCTTGGCCGGATGACCACAGAGTTGACAAGGGTACTTGTCGGGGGTTTCGTACTGCATGGAATGGCCTTTCACCGGGAGAGCGCCGCCAGATCAGCCTTGAGCTGCGCGAAATCGAAGCCTGGCGCGAAGACCAGCTTCTTCGCCTCGGGGGGCAAGGGGACATAGGCTTCGTCCACGCACGCGTCCCACCAGGCCCAGGTGGCCGGCTGGGTATCGCCCCACGTCAGCACCGTCACGCCGGCGGCGGTATAGCCGGCGACGAAGACCGCGTGGCCAGAGTCGGTCAAAGGACCGGGCGTCCAGGCCCGGCGGGCCTCGAAGTCCGCCAGGCAATCCTGCTGCACCTGGAATCCGACGTAGACGCCCCCGAAGAGGTAGATGGCTTGCTGCACGTGGGTGTGGTTCTTGGGATCGAGACTGACAAAGGCGAGTATCTTGTCACTGGACACCGCATGGCCGCGCCAATATTTCAGTACGTCCAGCATGTTTAACCCGGTGTCATCCCCGCCCGTGAGGCGGCGATAGAGCCGGCAAACAGCCGACGCGGCCATAATGGTCTTGCGGCCGACAAGGCCCCGGTAGACGGTGACGGCATGGGCCAGCACCGCAATCGTGCAGTCCCCCCAGGGCGTCATTGCCGTCCATCGGGAAAACCACGGCGGGGTTCGATTCCTGCACGCTCCGGTAGACGCGGGGCCAGACGGTACAGGAAGCCGGGGGCGCGGGCAGGGCGGGGGACAGGTAGGCCTGGAGCCGCAGCGTGCGGGGGTCCTTCTTCGCAGGGTTTTTGCCAAAACGATAGGTCAACATCAAAATCGCTCCTTCCAATAGGGGTGACTAATTCAGGCGGGGCGGGTCGCCGGCCGCGTCTTGTTGGTGGATAAGACGGAGCACTTGGTCGAAGGTGCGGGGGTAGGCCGCCTCGTTACGCTGGGGGTTACAAACCACCGCCCGGTCATCGCAGACCGACTTGGCTTGGGCCTGGGCCGGCGGCTGTTGACGCGGACGGTCCGGGCCGGCCGCCTCCACGGTGTCATCGAGTTCAAAGCAGCCCCGGCAGGGCTCCGCCACGTCCGGCAGACAGGCGGCACAGACCCAGCGGCCACAGTACGTGCACCGGAACAGAATGGGGGCGGCCCTGCATACTTGACACTTGATATCCTCTAAGTTCATTATTCTTCTCCGAGCATGGCGAAGCCGTCCGCCAACTGTTCGTCGTAACCAGGCTGCGCGGGTTTATCCCTTCCACTTGGCGGTCCCGCCGGCGGGCTTCCGCCTCGAAGCGGCGGATCGCCTCTGGGCTACGGGCGTGGGTCCATCCCGCCAGCAAAGGCTCGCCGCAGACGACGCAAGTCAGAGTATTTCCACGCCCAGCCTCTCCCATAAGCCGCCGCACTTCGTGCAGCGGGGCGGGTCGTTCACGAACAGGCGAATCTCGACGCCCAACGCTAACAGGTGAATCATCCATTTGTTGCTCACAGTCAAGGCAACCGCCCGGCAGCCACAGGGCTTGCGAAAGCGATACGCGGGTATCCGCTCCTGGCCCATTGCAGGGGGACCGGGAGCGACAGGGTCTTCTCCAGCCACGGCTTAGAGCCCCATCAGGGCCGCCGGGACGGCCGGGGAGAAAGGGACAGGTCTACTGGCCAAGGCCGAGCACGTGAAGATTTCGTTGATCTTCCGTAATTCCTCGCCCACGCGGGGGGCCGGGCCAGCCGGCGGGGACGGTGGGATGTACCGGGGCGCGCCGGAGAGAACAGCGATATCCGGGGTGCGGAGGCACCGGTAGAACGTGCCCCAGATCCTCTTGCGGCAGGGCCGGTTATGCGGGCCGGGGAACAGGAGGTGACACGCCTTGTCCAGGGCGACAGCCTTGTCCAAAGCCTTGTTGTACCGGCGGTCCGGCAGGCTCCGCGCTTCCGTCAGGACCGACGTGACCGGCTCCGAATCGTCGGTCCGCCCTGCTGTCATAAAGCACCGGGTCCGGTGCTCACCCTGGGCCTTGTGCTCCACTTCAAAATGGAATGCGACCAGGCGCTGATTGCTCAGTATGGTTTGCATCTTGGTCTCCTGTTTGTGGTGTTGCATTGCTTCTTAGACGGCATCCACGACGCCCCCGGCCCCTTAGACGTCGCCTCCCGTGTCGGCCCCGGCGCATTCGCCTGGCTTTATGTCACAGAGGTGGTCGTAGCACAGCGTCCGGTAGCGATTCGGCTCCCGGATATCCTCGTCTTCTTCGCCGCTGTTACCCTGCTGGGGAATATCCTCCAGGCTCGCCACGCCAGACCGGCACAACTCGAAGGCTTCGCGCGGTTGGACCGTCATGAACTTGCCAGTGGAGAAGTGGTAAACCACGACCCAGCCGAACGCATCCATCGCGTCCCGGATCTGGCATTGCAGGATCGACGTCTTCTCATCGGCCGCCAGGTCCACCGGGAACAAACGCCGTTTGAACGCGCGTTTCACGGGCAGCCCCCCAACTTGCGCACTTCCTCCTCCAGGCGGCCGATCATAGCCCGCCGGGCGTCTTCATTGAACTTCGCCCGGAAGTGCCGCTTCGCCTGGAGGTAGGCGAACCGCTCCGGGAACTTGGCTTGGAACCACTCCAGGAACTCCACCGGATTCAGGTGTGCCCACTGGATATGATCGTGAAAGCACAAGGTGATCGTGTTGTTCGTGTCCCATCGCAGGATCATGCCGGAACTCTTGGGCATGATGTGGGCACAGTGGGCGTCACTGCCGGCGACTTCCTTGCCGCAGCGCTGGCACCGCCAGCCGTCGCGGCGCTTCGTCACCTGGGACACGAGCCCGTCCAGTCGGCCGCCCAGCTTCGACAACTCACCCTTCTTCCGCTTCCGCAATCCGTGCTTCGATTTCAAGGGTCGGCGGCGTTGCCAGGCCATAGTCGTTTCCCCCAACCCGCCCCCAGCGGGGGGCTCCCGGCTTCGTGCATCCTTGCACCGCCGGGAGCCCCGGACTCCCATGAAGACCAATGAGTGTCGTGTTTCACGGCCGCCGCGACCGGCGGTCGTCCTCGGCGCGGTGACTACGGGCCGGCGACGCCGGGTGTCGTCGTGATCTCCAGAGTGTGATCCGGAGAGATTTCGTGGGTCTCGGGATTGATCCCGCGCCCATCCTGGGTAGCCAGCCGCAGTTGCAGCGGGTCCCCGTCGAAGCCGCCGGACCGCTGCACCAACAGCTTCGGCCGTCCTTCGTCGTCGGTGACGCACACCGGCACCGACTGGCCCGGATGATCCTTGGGCTTCTTGACCTCGAAGTCGGTCTGCACCAGCCAACTGGCGGAATTCGTGAGGTCACCGGGCAGGCACTCGCGCGGCTCCGCGATGACCTCGATCTTCACCGTCAAGACGGCCCGGGCCGTCTTGGCGTTGGCCCGGTATTTGCTCCGGTAGTCGTGGATCGACTGGGCCGCCTCGGCGAGCTTGGCGTTGAGCTTCTCCAGGAACTTGCAGTCCTCCAGCCGCTCGGCGCTGATTTCTACAAAGGGGTTATTCGACATCGGAATCCATTCCAATCACAAAAAGAAAGGGGTTGCGTGCAGGGAGCCAGGGGGCGGGCGGCGGGGCCGCCGTTACCGGCCGATACTACTGATGAGGGGGGCCGCGCCAGGGTATGCTCCGAGGACGGGGGCCGCATAGAGCCACGGCTGATAGTCCAACACGCCGATAGCAACCGTGACTTCCGGGGGCAGTAACTTCTGGACCTTGGCCATCATGGCCTGGATCGCTTCGAGCCGTTTGGCGTCGGCGTCGCGCAAACTGATGCGGATCCGGGGGCACTCCGTGGAGGTGTCCACCTTCAGGTCCACCAAGATCTGCTGATTGCCTTCCCCGTAGAACAGGGGGCACTCGACTGTCAGTTGGTCCGGCAGATCGACGGGACTCTTGGCGGAGTTGCCTTTGACCTCGGTCATGGTCTCAATGACGTTGGCCGTGCCCGGACTGTCCCCGAACGCCACGTGGATCACGCGGCTGTAGCGGATCTGCGCGTAGAGCGACTGAATCGTGATCGCATCAGGCTTAAGTAGGTAGCCAAAAGTCTTCACACGAATGGTGCTCTTCGCCGGTAGAATGGGAGGTATGAGAAAAGCGAAGAGTCCCTCAGAGCGTGGTTTCGATCGGTATGATAAACGTCGTCTTACCCGTGCCTTGCATCGAGTCGCCGATGCCCGTACGTACCGCCGTGTCCAAGCGATCTTGCTGGTGGCCGAGGGGCGGACGGTGGCGGAAGTGGCCCAGATGGCCGGGGCCCAGCCGTGGAGCATCTATGCCTGGGTGCGTGTCTATCTCCAGACGCACTGCCCGGACCGTGTGGGCGATGCCCCGCGGCCCGGACGACCGCGCGTGGCCGAGACGCTCACCACGGCCCGTCTCCTCCGCGAGTTCCGCCGGGACCCGATGCGTTTGGGCTACAACACCACCGGCTGGACCGTGGTGCTGTTCGCGGAGCACCTGCAACGCCAGTACGACATGGCGATCTCGCCGCGTACGCTCCGGCGACGCCTGCGGGACTTGGACCTGCGTTGGAAACGTCCCCGGTATGTCTACGCGACCAAGGACCCGAACCGGGCCCAGAAAAAAGGGGGCTTATTTGCCGCTTGAAACGTATGCCGGCGCGAGCCGTGTTGCTCTTCTCCGACGCGACCATCCTCCGCTGGTTCCCGCCCTTGCGCTAGGCCTGGGGATTCCGCGGCGAGCAAACCCAAGTCAAGATCACCGGCCAGAATGCCAAACGGGTCCTGTTCGGCACGATCAATCCTCGGACCGGACATCGCGTGGTCCTGCGTCGGCCCCGCCAACGACAGGAGGACTTCCAAGCCTTTCTGCGGGAGTTGCGGCGGCGTTATCCGGGCCGGCCGATCTGGTTGTTGCTGGACAAGGCTCCTTGTCACCAGGCGATCCGCAGCCAACAATTGGCCGCCCGCTTGGGCATGGTCTCCAAGCAGTGCCCGGAACTGAATGGCGAGGACCATCTCTGGAAGGAGTTGAAGCGTTTGATCGCCGCCAACCGCCAATTCCGAACGGTGGACAAAGAAGCGGACTACGCGGAACGCTGGCTCTTGGGCCTGAGTCCGACCGAAGCCCGGCGCAAAGCGGGCATCCTGTCGGACAACTTCTGGCTCAAGGCTTTCTTGTGAAAACTTCTGGCTACCTACTTAGCTTCACCGCCCCACCTCCTTGCCGGCCCACCCCCGCAGCCCCCTGCGGGGCCGGCCAGAAGCGTAAACTTTCTCATCCCCTCCATCAGGCGGCCCTCCGATAGAAGTTCAGGAGTCCGCCCAGCCGTTCCCGGCAGACGACTTCACCCTTCCCTGGTGGCGGTGGCTCAATGATCTCATTACCGAGCCCCTGATGCGCCCGCTCGGTGTGATAGTGCTCCATGGACTCTTTGATCACGTATTCCAGGTGTCGCTCCCCGAAGATCAGCATCCGGTCCAAGCACTCTTCTTGTATGCTTCGGCAAAACCTCTCCATGACACAATTCAAATGGGGAGACATGGGCGTCGTGCGGATGGATTTGACCCCAGAAGACTTCAGGATCTCCCGGAACTTCTCTGTGAACAGCGGGTCCCGGTCGTGGATCAGATACTTCTTGTCCTTGAGGAAACCCGAGAAGTGGTCTACCAGGTTCCGAGCCATCTGGCTCATCCACTCAGTATGGGCCTGCCGGATGATCCCCACGACCTCCACTTTCCGAGTGGCATAGTGGATGCTGACCAGGACCATGTATCGGGTCAGGCCGGTCAACGTGTAGATTTCCGTGGTAAAGAAATCGATCGCCGCCAGCGATTCCCAATGCGACCGGAGGAATTCGGACCAACGGGTCTGCCGGGCTCGGTCGGGACCGCAGGGGTAGCCGTTTCGCTTGAGCACGTTGTCGATCGTCGTGTGGGAGATGTTGTGCCCCAGATACTTGAGTTGTCCCTTGATCCGGCGCGAGCCCCAGGTCTTGTTCTTGCGGGCGATCTGGATGATGAGCTGCTCCAACTCCTCCGAGATTGTCTTCCTGCCCCCGGTCCGCTTCTTGCTCCCATCATACTTCCGGGCGACCAGGGTCCGGCGCCATTTCAACAAGGTATCCGGGGAAAAGACTCCACACGCATCAGCCAAGACCGCCCTTCCCAATCGTTTCGCCAGCCGGGCCAATCGCATCCGTTGGTTGTCATTGAGGAGGATTCGCTTGGTGCCGAGTTTCTCCCTCAGAACCTTGTTCTCTTCCTTGAGGTACGCAATCACGTCCTGCTGATGCCGGTTCACCCATCCCGCCAGCATCATCAAGAGCATGCCCATCGGTTTCACTTTCATCACGACTCTTCCAGCCTTCGAACCATCCATCCAGAGAATCGAGTGGGGCTATTATAGCTGCAATGGTCGGTCGTATCGACTGTTTTCGCAGGCTCCTCCATCGTGCATGTTGCCAGCATGACCGAGATTTGTTGACGGTACACCGTGGGCAGGAGCAACCATTGCGAGCCCTCGACCCACGCGGTACTCTGTACCAGTAGTCCGACAACGGTAGCACGAGGTTCGATAGTGCAGGTGCGATTGGAAGAGGAGAACATGAGAATCAGAACACAAGATCTGGTGGTCGGTGCCGCCCTCCTCTTGGGGGTTTGCTTACTGCTCCGTGCCAATGATGCAGTGACAGAGGAAAATGCCGTCGATCCCGGTCCCAACCGGGCCGACGAGCCGCTCCGAGAGAAGTTCTCCTTGCCTGCCGCCGTTCGGTTCCTCGATGCCGTGGCCCTCACTTGGCACAAGCAGCACAACTGCTTCGCCTGCCATTCTGATTATGTCTTTCTGCTGGCTCGGCCGGCGGTCAATCCCAAAACCGCGGCCCCCACGACCACTCGCCAAGCCCTCGAACACCTGGCGGAGAATCCACGACAGACAGACTACGGGAGCACCGAGGCGGTGATGGTGGCGTCGATTCTGGCACAGAATGATGCGGCGACGACCGGAAAGCTACATCCGACCACCCGCAAGGCACTGGACCGAATCTGGACATTGCAACGCGAGGATGGGGGCTGGACGTGGATGAAGAATAACGAGCCCCCGTCCGAGGTCGACGATCATTACGGTGTGACGATGGCGGCGATCGGGGTCGGCCTGGCACCGGATGGTTACCGTAAGACCCCGGCCGCCCAGAAGGGTCTGGAGAAGATCCGCCAGTACTTGCGAAACAATCCTCCGGCCAATATGCATCAGCGGGCCATGATGTTATTGGCATCGCTCCATGTGGACGGAATCATGACCGAGGCCGAGCGCGGGCAGGTGGTGGCGGGGCTTCTGGCACTGCAGAAGCCAGATGGAGGCTGGGGATTGGCCACCCTGGGCCACTGGAAACGGTCGGACGGCAAAGAGCAAGACTACGAATCCAGCGATGGATATGGCACGGGCTTTGTCATCTATGTCCTGCGCTCGGCGGGCACGACGGCGGAAGACCCACGGATTCGCAAAGGCATTGCCTGGCTCAAGACCCATCAGCGCCAGCGGACGCTGGTTCACGCGTTCCTTGAACCGGGACAATACGCATCTGCTCACCCCACCAGGAACGGCGTATGCCGTGCTGGTGCTGGCTCTATGCGCCGAGGCGGAGCATTCCGATTAGACGCGCCATTTCCAGCCTTGGTGAGACTCCTCAACGAGTGAAGCATCGCCACTGGTCCTCGGCTTCCAGAACGCCGCGTGGGCCCGGACCGTTCAGCCAGGCGAGGGCCTGGGCATCGCCCCGCAGACAGGCGTCCCAAAACGCGGTGGACAGGGCGAGAATCACCCGATGATGGTTCGGATTGCGCGGCTCGTGGTCACCCGGCAGAGCACGCTCGGTGAAAGCGGAATGCTCCGCATTGTACAACACCACCTCATACTTGGGCACCCCATGGAGCGCTGGGTACACGGCCAGACGCGACTCCATGTCCGCACCGCCGAGGGGTGACAGGTCCTTCGTGCCGGTCATGAGCAGCCACGGAATGCGTACCGCGCCACAGGCCTGAGCTGCATTTCCTCTTGAAGGCACGCTCGGGCTAAGCACAATCGCCGCCCGGATCCGAGAGTCCGTGAACCTCTGTCCGATGGCCGGCAGCACTTCACCGCTGACGGCCTGCGTCGTCACGGCGCCGAAGGAATGGCCGGACATGCCGACCTTCTTCAGATCCAGGCGGCCGCGGAGAGGGCTGGTGCTGTCCGCGTTCCAGATCTCAAGCTGGTTCAGCACGGTGGGCACGTCCTGCACACGGAGGAGAAAGTTGGCCGGCGAAGCCGCTTGTTTGAGCGCCTGCATCCGCTGTCCCACCGGCACATCCTTCCATACGGAGTCATCACTGCCCGGATGTTGAAGAAAGACGGCCACGTACCCCCGCGCCGACCAATGCGCGCCCAGATAGGCACTGCCCGTCCGCGCGCCTCCCAGACCGTGGCTGAACAAAACCACTGGCGCCGTAGCGGTACTCATGGGCAGATAGACGCACAGCGGAATGTCCCGGCGGCGGGCGGCATCGTGGACCGTTGCCTCCAGAGACGAGAGCCGCACCGCTGTGCCTACCATCAACGGATCGTAACTGCCGGTACGGACTTCAGAGGCAGTCGCACCCGTGGCGTTCCCCGAGAGCAGACCCGTGTTGGTCGGCGACACCGAGGCACTCACCCCACTACGAGTACTCTGAAGCAAGAAACCGAATTCCGCGACAGCACCTTCGAAAGTGGCGGCACCAGCACGTGGTAACCCAGAGAACAAGATAAGACCGCGGCACAGCAATAGAATGCGAATCGGCACTCTCATTCTCATGTGTGTGAGGC
>CAVVRJ010000017.1:0-139191 GCA_963750205.1 uncultured Planctomycetota bacterium | reverse complement strand
CGGAAATGGGCAACGATCCCCAGCCCCAACTGTACCACCTCAAGGACGACCTAGGCGAAAAGAATAATGTCGCGACACAATATCCGCAGCGTGTGAAGGAGATGGCGGCCCTGCTCCAGAAGATCCGCCAGCAAGGACGAAGCCGGGCCCTCATAGAAACCGGATTTCTGCTTGACAGAGCCGGGCCCGGTTGGGGCAATTTAGGATCGGTTTCTGTGTAACTGTGTGTGTGACCTGTGTTCGATCAGTGAGGTTTTGGAGGTCCATTATGAGATGTCGCTTTGTGTTTCCACGGCAACATGCCTCGTGCTCACGCTGCTGTTCACGTCCTCCGCGTGGGCGTACTTCCAACCGTCGGTCAACCTCGGCCACACCAGCTTCATGGATGGGCCCCGCCGGCCGGCCCGGGCTTCTATATCGCCGAGTACCTCTCGTACTACACGGCCAATAAGCGGGCGGACATCCCGCTCCCCAATCCCTGGGTCGACGTATGGGCGAACCTGAACCAGTTCCTCTATCAGTCGGACACGCCGATCCTGTTCGGCGGCAAGTGGGGCCTGGATGTCATCGTGCCGTTCGCTTGGATCGACAGCAGTCCGGGACAGCTAATTGCCCAGTGACGACGGCGGGTTGGGCGACCTCCTGGTCGGCCCCTACCTGCAATGGGACCCGATCATGGGCGAGAACGGCCCGATCTTCATGCACCGCATCGAGCTCCAGACCATCTGGCCGACCGGCTTGTATTCCGACCAGTGGCTGCTGAACCCCGGCAGCAACCATTTCTCCCTCGATCCGTACTGGGCCGGCACGTTCTTCTTCACGCCCCAGTGGACCGCCTCCTGGCGTTTGCATTACCTGTGGAATGCCGATAATGACGATCCGTTTGTGGGCTTCGGCGCAGACAAGGTCGAGCCGGGCCAGGCGGTCCACGCCAACTTCGCGACCTATTACGAGGTCCTGCCGAAGCAGTTGCGCGTCGGCGTCAACGGCTACGATCTGCAGGAAATCACGGACTCGAAACTGGACGTCGGCGGCGCGTCCCTCGAGCAAGGCCGGGAACAGGTCCTCGCCGTAGGCCCCGGCCTGCTGTTCAGCTTCTCGCAGAACACGCACGTGTTCTTCAACGCCTATTTCGAGACGCTCGTCCACAATCGCCCTCAAGGCGACCTCTTCGTCCTGCGTCTCGTGCATCACTTCTAATCGGCTACACTTCTCCTCGGAGCATTATCCTCTGGCGCCCTCCAGAGTCGACAGAGACGGATCATGCCTCCGAGTCTTTCTCCCTCGACCGCGAGACAACCATAGATCCCCCGGCTCACGGGATTAAGGCTTGGCTATAGACGCGGATATCGTCGAGCAGACCCGACCAGAAGCTGCCCGGTTCGAGGCCTTTTCCTGCTCCGAAATAGAAATCGGCGGTGGATGACTTCAAAGCGTTGAGCTTGCGTGTGTCGGCGGCGGCTTCTTTGCCATCGACGTAGAGACGCCGCGCCGAGCCGTCCCAGACGAGCCGCAGGCCGTGCCAGGCGCCGTCCGTGACAACGGCACTGGAAACAAGCGGCGTTGTGACGCGGCCCCCGTCCGTCAGCCGCGTCAATCAGGGCGCCGGTCGCGGTGTCCGTGCCGAGCCAGACTTCGCCCGTGCCCGTCTTGTCGGACTGGGACAGAATCGTCTGGCCGGGCCGGCCGCCTCGGACCCAGAGCAATACCGTGAATGCGCCGGCGCCCGGATCCAGAATGTTGCTCGTGCTGATGTAATCGTCCAGGCCGTCCAACTCCAGCGCGCCCCCGACTTCTCCTCCGGCGGATTGCCAGAGCGGGACACCGTGCACCACCCCATCAATATGGCCCAGGCTATCGTGGGCTACGGTCCCTTCGCTCTCGTCGAGCTTCCAATAGCCAACCAAGCCGGGATACGTCACCCAGAAGCGTGCCAAGCCGCCCAGGTCCAGCCAATTGATGACGCCGTCGCCGCTGGGCACAGGAGCGACGTCGAGGGACGGGTCGCTCTGCCGCCACAGCAGGGCCAGACGCGCGAAATCTGTGAAATTGACGATCCCGTCGTGATCGAAATCCAGCGAGAACCGCACCCCGAGCAGATACGGAGCGATGGTCTGGGCCATCACCCCGGCCCCCGCAACGTTCGGATGAATTCCGTCAGGAAACAAGCTGCCATCCGCCAGGGCCGTGTAGAGGTCGATCACGGGGACGTTCTTCTCCTGCCCGATCTGATCGATCAGCGGCAGAATCTCATCACGAATGATGTCCGGCTGAATGCTGTAATTCACGTAGAACGCGGGGACGCACTTGCAGATCCACACCACCGGCGCGCGGGCCGCCCGCGAAAGACGTCGATCATGGTCTCATAATCTGAGACGAAATCCCCTTTGTATTGCCAATTCTGCGGCTTGGAGTCGTTGGTCCCCAGCATGATGACCACGATATCGGGGTTGCACAGTTGCGCGCTGCTGTACGCCGTCTGATTCACATAGGGCAAATCGCCTTTGGTCAGGAGCGTCGCCCCGCTGACGCCGAAGTTCTGAACCTTCCACGACGGATCGTAATGCTGCAAGATCCGCTGCAACTGCGACGGATAGCTGTCCTGGGCCGGGTTGGCAATGCCGGAGCCATAGGTGATGCTGTCCCCCACGCAGGCCACGAGCTTCGCTTGAGCCGGGGATATCGCACTCCCCAAGATCAACATCACAGCGGCTAACACGGTAGTTCTCATGTCTTCACCCCTCTCAATCAGATCGTCTTTCGTCAAACGGTTGCGCGACTCGTCTCGTCTAGGACGTCTGACGGCAACCGTCAGACGAGCTTCGACCACACCGGTCCCTGACGACGCTTCTGCCATTTTCTCGGCCGCTTGCCGCTCCTCTTTGGGGCGGGTCTTCCACCGGCGGTGCAGCCACCAGTATTGCGTCGGGTCCTCGCGGACGAAGTCTTCGATAGCCTTGGTGTACTCGGCACTAACCCACGTGAGCGGGTCGTCCTTGTCGGCCCATTCCTGCGGAAAGATGATTCGGCTCAGAATGTAGTTGAAGTAGAACCGATTGCCGACGCGCCGGGTACAGCCTACGATAATCGGCAGGTTGTACGTGATTGCCAGCAGGCCGATGCTTTTGTAGGTGCTGGCCTTGCGGCCGAAGAAATCGACGAAAACGCCCTTGCGGCCGGCGTCCTGATCGGCAATGAAACCGATCGTGCTGCCCCGCTTGATGAATTCGGGCATCATCTCGGCGGCGCCTTTCTTGTCGATCAGCTTCAGTCCGTGCCGCTGCCGCACGCGGTACAAGAAACGGTTGAGGTACCTGTTGTCTAAGCGGCCGGGCGATGCCCACGATATCGAAATTGAAGAGACCCGCCATGTACCCGATGAGCTCGAAATTGCCGTAGTGGGCCGTCACCATGATCGTGCCCTTGCCCTCCTTGATCAGCCATTTCGGGTATTCGGCCTTCTCGAAATGTGCGTATTGGCGCCAGTTGTGCTTCTGGACCACCCGGGGCGTGACCAGGACATCGACCGTCAGCATGACAAGCTGCTCGAAGCTCCTGCGGCCTGTCTGTTGAATCCACTCCTCCGATTTCTCCGGAAAACTGGCCCGCAGGTTATCCAACGCCCGCTGCCGGCCGCGGTGGTAGTACTTCCACAGCAGGTCGCCCAGGAAGCAGGCAATCTGCAAGCTCGTCTCGACACGGAGGAGGTAGAGGAAGATCATGAAGACACGCACGGCCGCATACAGCACCCAGTCGAGAATCGGATGCGGTTTTTTTTCTTCTTTTTCTTGAGTTCCTGGGGCCCAATCATCATCCATCATTTTAGGACCGCGGCCCCTGTTGTCAAGGTCGCCGACGCACCATCGGGGATTCCCCGATGGCAAAATAAGGAATTTCCTTATCTTATCCATTCTCCACCGGTAATCTATACTATTGGCAAGTGAGGTAAGGAGGAAGTCGTGCCGATCGGAGGTTGGAGGTTGGCCTGAGTATGAATATCGAGCAGCTTGCCACGCAGGAGGAGCAGTGGCTGAGCAAGCAGCGGAGCTTCGTGAAAGACAGGGAAGTTCTCTACGAGCAGACCGGCTCTACGCCGCGTGGCGCAACATCTTCGGGCAATACGTGGCCCTCGCCCGAGAAGGTGACTTGGAGGCACTCAAGCGAGCTATTGTATTTCGCTTGGGCCTATCGCTCGATCGCGCGACTGATCACGGGCCTCAAGGACCTCGACGAAGGGATGATCCGAGAAACCCTTGAGATCGCCGATAAACTGGCAGAGGAGGGTCCGGCTGGATGGGGAGTTGGAATGGATGCTGCCTTATTACTACGTCGTGGAACGCTCGTATTTGGACCGCTTCGAGGATTTGGACGCCCTCAAGAAAGTGAGCCGCGAACATCCGTTTCTGTATCGCCAGCGTTGCCTGGACGTCTCTTTCGACCATCGCGGCCAGATGGGTGACTATTGGCAGGCGGAACAAACCCACCTGCGACACTGGCCGTAGAGTCGAGGTCGCACCTGTACCGGCACGTGTAGGATGGGCTTTAGCCCATGCGGAAATCCACGTCGCTGATAAGAGCAACATGGGCTAAGCCCATCCTACATCCTGCATGTCTACATACGGACACGGCTCACCAGCTCCAGCCATTTGCAGCCACGCCCTCTGTACGCCTCGCCCGAATGTAGAAAACCGTCATTGTGATTGCCGCAGATCTCCACGAGTTGCTTGGGCTCGTGCGCCGCTTCGAAAATCGGGCGGCAAACACAAAAGGCACGAGCTCATCCTCCCGGCTGTGCACGATCATTACCGGGCAATGGACCCCTTCTGACATAGGCCAGCGTGTCGTAACGGAAGAAGAACCGGGTGAACAACCGGACGGGCAAGTAGGGAAGGAATCGGGCGGCGATGTCCCCGACAGGAGGTGAAGGCACTTTCGAGCACCAGGCCGCCGGCCTGCACTCGGCCCGCCAAGTGGGCGGCGATGCTGCCCCCGAGAGAGCGGCCCAGCAGAATGATCTGCTCCGCCGGAATGCCCTTCACGCCCGTCAACCAGTCATAGGCAGCCTGGGCGTCCAGGTACGTCCCGGCCTCCGTGGGCGGCCCGCACTGTTTCCATAGCCCCGGTAGTCGAAGACGAAACAGCCCAATCCCAGCCCGTGAAAGAGGTCGAGGCTGTCGAGCAGATGCATGATGCTTCCGCCATTGCCGTGGCACAGGAGAAGCGTGAACCGGGCGTTCGATGCAGGAACGTACCAGCCCGTCAGCCGGACACCGTCGCTGGTCTGAAATACGAGCTTCCTCGTACTCCAGACCCAAATGGGCGGGCGTGAAGCTGACTTCCCGTACCGGCCGATACAGCAGCTTCGGCTGAAAAACAGCCCCAAACCCCAGACCGCATAGATCAGAACCCGGATTCGACCAGATATAACACTAACGAGCTATTCCGGGATGGACGATGTTGCAAAGGACTATCCCCAACCATTCTTGCAGGACTCACACCGGACTCACGACTCCCCACAGTTCACGGCCATCCCTGGCGACAACCGGCGGGGCACGAGCGGCATTTTAGTTTGCCGGGGTTTCCGGCACAAGCTACAATCTGAATCGTGATCCAGAGAAGATCCACGGCAGCCATCCAGGTTGGTCCTATAACGCTTGGCAATGGAGCCCCCATCGTCGTCCAGTCGATGACGAAGGTCCCCACGACGGACGTTGATCGTTGCGTGCAACAAATCGACGACCTCGTGCGGGCGGGGTGCGAGCTGGTCCGGCTGGCCGTGCCGCGCCGGGCCGATACGGCCGCCTTCGCTCACATCGTGCCGAAGGTGCGCGTCCCGCTGGCGGCCGACATCCACTTCAGCCCGGACCGGGCCGTCGAGGCGATTGAGGGCGGGGCCGCCAAGATCCGCCTGAATCCGGGCAATATCAAGAGCCGTGAAGATATTCACCGCATCATCGACGCCGCCAAGTTGCACAAGGTCGCGATTCGCATCGGCGTCAATGAAGCAAGCATCCGGGACCTCTCCCAGGAACCGGTTCCGCTCGACGAAAGAGTCGATCTGATGCTGGCCGAGATGCGGCAATACGTGCAGCTCTTTGAAGATCGGGGATTTGACCAGTTGGTTCTCAGTGCCAAGACCAGCGACGCGATGCGGACCATCGAGGTCAATCGGCGGATCGCGGAGACGTTCCGTTATCCGATCCACCTTGGCTTGACGCATGCCGGCCTGCCGGAGGACGCCAGAATCCCTTCGGCCATCGCATTGGGCACCTTGCTGGCCGAAGGGATCGGCGACACGATCCGGGTCAGCGCCGCTGGCGATCCGGTCGTTGAAACGCAAATGGCGGTGGAGATCCTGGTCGCGCTGGGGCTGCGCAAGCGCCGCCGACCCGAGTTGGTGGTTTGCCCCACGTGCGGACGCACCGAGATTGACGTCGTCGGACTGGCCCGTCAGGTGGAGAAGGCCCTGCGCGACGTGGAGAAGCCCTGCCGAGTCGCCGTGATGGGCTGCGTGGTCAATGGCCCGGGCGAGGCGGCGGACGCCGATTTCGCCATCTGTGCGGCCAAGGACAAGGCGTACTTCTATCGCCAGGGCCAGAAGATCGCCACAGTGCCGGAGGCCCAGATCATCCCGAGGCTGCTCGAAGCACTGGCCGAGTCCCTGTGAAATGTAGGATGGGCTTCAGCCCATGCGGATCATTCCGCAGGTCAACGGCAGCAGCGTGGGCTAAAGCCGGTCCTACGGCTGTGAAAGCGAGATCAGGCGGATGCTCAAGAGACTCCTGATCGCAGTGGTTTTCAGCATGGCTTTCGGCTACATCGAATCTGCCGTCGTGGTGTACCTGCGGGCCCTCTTCCACCCCAACGGCTTCACCTTCCCCATGGAGGTGTTCGATGCCACTCCGGAAGGGCAAACGCCTGGTGCTGACGGAGATCGGCCGCGAAGCGGCGACGCTCGTGCTGATCTTTACGGCCGCGTGGCTTTTCGGGGGCGTCCCGCAAGAGCGAATCGCCTACTTTCTGATCATCTTCGCCGTCTGGGATATCTTCTATTACGTCTGGCTCAAAGTCCTGTTGGACTGGCCCGCCACGCTGATGGACTGGGACATCCTCTTCCTGATTCCCCGTGGCTTGGGCGTCCCCCGTCCTGTACCCGGTCCTCGTATCGCTGGCCATGTTCGTATTCGCCGTCGCGATCCTGCACCGCTGCGCAACGGGCGGCCGCTGATGGTCACCCGCCTGGATGGGCTCGGCTGGTCGGCTCTCCCTGCTGGTCATCGTGGTCGCGTTCTGCCTTGGCGGGACGCACATGACCGAGCCGAACTACGCGGCCTATTTTCACTGGCCGCTGTTCGCCCTCGGCTATGGCTTGGGCGTCGCCATCTGCGTCAAGTCCCTGCTTGGGGCAAGGCTCGTAATCGCGGCATCCTCATAGGACGGATAGGACCCATGTGACCCCCGACCTCCGCGGGGGCAGGCTTTATGGGACCTACGAGCTGCTCCGATCTCTTTAGGCGGGCTGCGGACTGGGACCGTTGAGCGGGCGACGAGAGCCCCGATCTCCCTCCTGTCCCCCGAACGACTCGAACCGGCCAAAGATCATCTTGCCGGCCGAGGTTTGCAACGAGCTGGTCACGGTCAGCACGACATCCTTGCCGATCTTGCCGCGCCCCCCCTCGACCACAATCATCGTCCCATCATCCAGATAGCCGATGCCTTGGTCCGCCTCCTCGCCGTGTTTCACGATCCGGACCTGCATCGTCTCGCCCGGCAACGCCACCACCTCAGCGAATTGGCCAAGTCGTTGATATTGACGACATCGACACTGCGCACCTGGGCCACCTTCGTGAGGTTGTAGTCGGTCGTGGCCAGTCGGCCGTTGTGGATTTTGGTGAAGATCAGCAGCTTTTGATCGACGCCTTTGGCTTCCTCGATGTCCGCCGCTGTGCTTTCGTCGATCTCCACGTCGATGGCCGAGCTCGCCTGCATCTTCTTGAGAACATCCAAGCCGCGCCGGCCGCGGTTGCGCTTGAGCTTGTCCGCCGAGTCGGCAATGAGCTGCAACTCGTTGAGCACGAACCGCGGCACGATCAGCGGGGCATCGAAGAGCCGGCTTTCGCACAGGTCCGCGATCCGCCCATCCACGATCGCCGACGTATCGAGCACCAGCGGCCTCGACCCTTTCGTCTGCTTGGCGAACTCCACGTAAGGCACGACGAAGCGGAAATCGTCCTTGGTTCGCATGACGATGCTGATGGTGAAATAGCAAATGCAGATGCCCATCATCCACTTGATCGCCACTTTACCCGCCTCGACCAAGCGGGATGCGGTAGGTCTCTCCGATCATGTCCACCGCCCGGGCGAACACGGCGCTGATCAGCATGCCCACGAGCAGACCGAAAAACACGCCCGCCAAGGCGGTGAGCTTGCGTTTCGGCGTGAGAACGTCCAGGAGCAGAAAGAAGACGATCAGTCCCATGCCGCTGATGACCACGGCCCACCAGCTTTCGGAGTTCTCGGAGTCGGTGAGCACCGTCGACGCGGCATTCACCACCAGCACCGAGATGACGACGATGATGAAAATCCCCCTGAACAGCCAAAGCAACATGCGATGACCTCCCAGTAATGACGGACGTATGACCTATATGATGACTTCCATTATAGCCTTCGGCGTGGCGAGCGGCAATGATTACGCGCGTGTGACCAAATGGGTGGGTCACGCGGGAGAACATGAGAAAACGGGCCTCCCCACTGCTGGGGAGGCCCGTGACTTGCCGTTATTGCGACGCGAGACCTTAGCCACACGCCAACCAGGGGGTCAACCGCCGGCCTGTCCCTCTTCGGGCTTCGGCTCAGGGGCCGGCTGCGGCTCCTGCGGTGGTTGCGACTCTTCTACCGCCTTGGCCTGGGCCCGGCGTTGCAGTGCCTCTTTCACCCGGAGCGTGTCGCCGCCGGCGTCGACCTGAGGCACCGACACCTGGTACTTCGAGGCCTTCTTGGGAGCCGGCGCCGGGGCCGCATGCTCCTCGGCCGGAGCGGCCGCCGCCGCCCACTGGACGCGCCGCAGACTCAAACCGATCTTGCGGGCTTCCGGATCGACCTTGAGGATCTTGACCTCGACGTCATCGCCCGGCTTGACCACATCCTGCGGCTTGTCGATCTTGTGATCGGCCAGCTCGGAGATGTGCAGCAAGCCTTCCAGCTCGGGCTCCAGCTCGACAAAGGCGCCGAAGTTCGTGAGCTTGGCAATCTTGCCTTTGATGATCTGGCCGGGGATGTACTTCTCGGGAATCGCGTGAATCCACGGGTCCTCGGTCATCTGCTTCATGCCCAGCGAAATCCGCTGCTTTTCCTGGTTCGACTTCGAGCACGACGCACTTGACTTCCTGGCCCTTTTGCAGAGCCTCGCTCGGATGGCCGTACTTGCGGGTCCAGCTCAGGTCCGAGATATGGATCATGCCGTCGATGCCCGGCTCGATCTCGACGAAAGCGCCGAAATTGGTCATGCTGCGGACGTGCGGCCGTGACGATGGTCCCCGGCGGATACTTCCGGGCCGCCAATTCCCACGGGTTGGGCTCGATCTGCTTCATGCCCAGCGAGATTTCCTGCTTCTCCTTGTTGATGTTGAGCACGACCACCTCGATCTCGTCGTCGAGGTTGACCATCTCGCTCGGGTGCGACAGCCGCCGGGTCCAGCTCATCTCGCTGATATGGACGAGACCTTCGATCCCGTCTTCCAGCCGGACGAAGACGCCGTAGTTCATCACGTTGACGACGCGGCCCTTGACGCGCGAGCCGACCGGGTACTTGTTCTCGACGTTCTCCCACGGGCTGGCGCTCTTTTGCTTGAGGCCCAGCGAGATCTTCTCGTTCTGTTTGTCCACGCCGATGACGACGCACTCGATCTCCTGGTCGAGACCGACCACTTCCGACGGGTGCGAAATCCGGCCCCAGCTCAGGTCGGAGATGTGCAGCAGGCCGTCCAGACCGCCGAGGTCTACGAACACGCCGAAGTCCGCGATGTTCTTGACGATGCCCTTGCGAAGTTGGCCGACCTCGATCTCGTTGAGAATCTTCTCTTTGCTCGCCTTGCGCTCCTCTTCGATGAGCTTGCGCCGCGAGACCACGATGTTGCGGTTCTCGACGTCGATCTTGAGAACTTTGCACTCGACGTCTTTGCCGATGAACCGGCTGATGTCGCCGGGTTTGCGAATATCGACTTGCGAAGCGGGCAGAAAGACCGGCACGCCGATATCGACGAGCAAGCCGCCCTTGATCCGGCGGATGACCTTGCCCGTGACGACGTCGCCTTCCTTCTTCGTGTTGATGATGTGCTCCCAGCCTCGGATCATGTCCGCCTTGCGTTTGCTCAGCAGGATCAGGCCGCTTTCCGAGTCCGTGTCTTCGAGCAGGACTTCGATCTCCCGGCCCGGGGCGATATCCTCGGGGCTGTCGAATTCCCCCGCATCGACGACGCCCTTCGCTCTTGAGGCCCACCTCGACAATCACGTCGTTGCCGATCTGCGAGACGATGGTGCCCTTGAGAATGGTGCCCGGCAGCCGGGAATCGACCTTGCGCTGGAGGATCTGCTCGAGGTATTGGGTCTCCCCATCCCCGAACATTTCGCCAATCTGCTCTTGCAGCTTCTCGTTGGACAACCCCAGCTTGTTGATAATGTTGCGATCTACCATAAACTTTCGTTCCCCTGTGGAGTTCTGAATTCAGCCTGCCGACGTCCCACATACACACCGACAGGCCCGTACCGCGTGTTGCCTAAACTAAACGTTCATCAAACGCTTAAGCATCCGTCTACACAACGGACGCCGATTTCCGCGCGAAATTTGATGGTTGATTTTGAAGAGCGAAGAGCCGTGTTCCTCAAATCAACCATCAACATCAAACATCAACATCAACCATCCTTGTCGTCGAAAGCCTCCAGATGCTTGACGAATTCGTCGATCACCCAGTTGGGCGTCGATGCGCCCGCCGTTACCCCGGCAATCCGCCTGCCGGTCAGTATATTTTTATCAAGCTCGTCCCAATTCTGCAAGTGGAAGGTCGCGTTGTTGTGATTTTTGCACAATTCCGCCAGCCGCCGGGTATTGGCGCTGTGCAGGCCCCCAAGGACGAACATGATGTCCACCTTCTGGCACAGGGCAATGGCCGATTCCTGCCGCTTGATCGCTTCCTTGCACAGGGTGTTGATCACCTTCAGCTCGCGAAAGCTGCCTTGCCCGATCGCACCGAGCATCCGGCCGAAGTGCTCCGGGCTCTGGGTCGTCTGGCAGACGATCCCCAGCTTGCCATCGGACGGCAGTTTGTGCAGGTCGTCCTCCCCCGCCACCACCATCACGTGATGGACGCAGCCCATGACGCCCTGGACTTCCGGGTGGTTCTCCTCGCCGATGATGACGACCGCATAACCTTCTTCCTCAAGCTGCTTGGCAATCTGCTGGACCCGCTTGACCAGCACGCAGGTGGCATCGACGATTTGCAGGCCCTTGCCCCGGAGCCGATCCAGCTCGCTGGGGGCCACACCGTGCGAGCGGATCAGAACCGTGCCCGAGTCGATCCCGTCCACCGCGTCCACTGTCCGCAGCCCCGCGCTGGCCAGCCGCTCCACCACGTCTTCATTGTGGATGATCGGACCGAGGCAGTAGACGTGCTCCTGAGGGCTGGCCCCGGACAAGACCTTCTCGGCGGTGCGAATCGCGTTCCGCACGCCCGGGCAAAACCCGCATTTCTCGGCCACCAGGATCTTCATGAGCACAGTATCCTTCGATCGCCCTTTCTGTTCGACGCCCGGCGCAGGCGTACACTCCCTACGCCACAATTGTAGAGCAAGTACGTGTAGGAATCCACCAAAACCTGGTGCAGAGGGCAGGAAAGGAGGTGTGCTAAGACTGTGGCATCGCCCAGCCCCAGGCTGGGCGATGCCACCTACCGCGAGATGGAATCCGGGACACCGCCGACGATCCATTGCCGGCGGTGTCCCACTGAGTGAAATCTGATGTCCGGTCCGTCATTTGGTGTTTACGGTCACGAACTGCGACCGATCGCCCCGTTTCACCAACAAGAGCACTTTGCCGCTCTTGCTCGAGCGCTGGACCGCCGCGGTGAATTCACTCACGGAGCGGACCGCGTGGCCGTTAACAGAGGCAATCACGTCCTGCGGCTGGATGCCCTTCTCGGCCGCCGGACCGTCCGGGTCCACCGCCGTGACGATGACGCCCTCCCGGGCCTTGAGCTGCAACTGCTCGGCCAAATCCTCCGTCAAGTTCTGGACCTCAAGCCCCAAGACGGCCTTGGACTCCTCCTCGGCCGGCTGCCCCTCCTTCGCCAGGGCAGCACGCCGGTCTTCGAGCGTAGCCGTCAGCGTGCGGGTCTTGCCGTCGCGCAGGATCTCCAGCCGGACTTTGGTGCCGGGTGACATCAGCGCCACCTGTTTGCGAAACCCTTCAAACGATTGGACTTTCTCCCCATTGATCGCCACGATGACGTCGTTGAGTTTGAGACCTGCCTTGTCGGCCGGCCCGCCGCTAACGATCGTCCCGACAATTACGCCCGTCGCCTGCTTGAGTCCCAGCAATTCGGCCTTTTCGGCATCCACGTCGTCGGCCTGCAGGCCCAGGAAGCCACGGGTGATCTTGCCATTCTTCTTGAGTTGCTCGCCGATGGTCCGTGCCATGTTGATAGGAATGGCGAAGCCGATCCCCATGTAGCCACCGCTGCTGGTGGCGATCGCCGTGTTGATTCCGATCACCTGACCGTCCAGATCGACCAGCGGGCCGCCGGAGTTGCCGGGGTTGATGGCCGCATCCGTTTGAATGAAGTCTTCATACGCCGCGATGCCCATTTTGTTCCGCCCGACGGCACTGACGACCCCGACCGTCACGGTCTCACTCAACTGAAACGGGCTGCCGATAGCAATGACCCAGTCGCCAATCTCAAGCTTGCTGGAGTCGCCCATCGGCAGCACCGGGAAGTTCTCGCCTTCAATCTTGATCAGGGCCACTTCCGTATCCGGGTCTGTGCCAATCAGTTTGGCATTGGCGAAGGTGCGACCGTCCTTCAGCTCCACCGTGATCTTGTCCACGTCGCCAACCACGTGATTATTGGTCAGAATGTACCCGTCTTCGCTGATGATAAAGCCCGATCCTAGTCCTTCCTGGCGGTACTTTTGCGGTGTTCGTCGTTGCGGCATCCGGGGCCCCGGACGCCCGAAGAACCTCTGGAAGAACTCATCGTCGAACGCATCCGGGCCGCCGAAACCCGCGGCGGGTCCCGAGATGGTCTTCTCCACTTTGATCGACACTACGGCGGGCATCGCCGCCTTGGCCGCCGAAGAGAACGCTTTCGACAACTCCCTGGCCGCCTGCTTCTGATCCTGTCCCCATCCCAGGGACGGCAGACAGAAAAGGCATGTGAGGGTGAGGACGATCATTTGTCCCCGGTTGACACGACCTCCACCAACGTTTTGCACCATCATACTATACCTCCCTTAAGTCACTTCTCCACCAGTATTTACGCATTCCAGAATCTCTCGGGCAATAGCGCTGCCCCCCATTGTCGTGTATGCCTGGCCAGGCAACCATCACGGAACCATACGAAGAGCCGTGTCCCATGTTCGTCCCGGCGTGACAAATTCTCCAGAAAGGGACGCGTCCATAGCAGGCTGGCAGTGCCAAGGCGAAACCGGGATCTGATGCTGCCGTCCCCCGAATTATCGGTCCAGAGTCCTAAGAGCGTCTAACAGGATAAGAAACGAATAATAGCGAGGGCTTGTATGTCATTGCGAGCGCAGCGAAGCAATCTCAAACCCACGCGTGAGACTGAGATTGCTTCGTCGCTGCGCTCCTCGCAATGACATACTCACATTCCTTCTGTTAGACGCTCTAAATCAGAGCCGTCTTGCCGGGCACGGCCACCGGCGGCATCGGCAGAGTGCCGAATTGGTACGCCGGTGGCGTCAGATCCAGCTTCGAGGCGTTCATGGCCCAGTCCCACTTCAACGCCCGGCCCGTATATGCGCTCATCCGACCCATAATGGAGGTCAGGCTGCTTTCAGCGACTCGCCGGCCCTCATTTAGTCGCTGATCCCGGCGAATCGCTTCTATCTGATCGGCGTGTTGTTTCACGCACGGATCATTCTTGTCCCAGGCGATCTCGGCCTTATCCTGGCCTTCGATCACCACGCGACCGGAGTCAGTATACATCAAACCCTTCGTGCCGACCAGTCTCTGATTCTGCCGATCGTACGCGCCTGTCGATCTGCCAGCCCATGTACTCAATCCGCAAGCCGTTCGGGTACTCGTACTCCACGGCAAAGTGGTCGAACGAGTCGCCGAACTGGGCGCGGTCCGCACCTGCCGGCCGCCCATGCCGATGCACTGCACCGGGTGGGCGCCGATCAGCCAGTTCATGACGTCCAGGTTATGAATGTGCATCTCCGTGATGAAATCGCCGCTGAGCCAAGTCATGAACAACCAGCGGCGCAGTTGCCATTCCATGTCGGACCAGGCGGGATCGCGCTCTTTCGGTCCCCAGGTCGTCATGCCTTCACCCAGGCGGACGCACTGGCCGCCCACGATCTCGCCCACGGCCCCGTCGTGCATCCGCTGGGCCGCTTCCATCAGGTGCGACATCCGGCGCGATCTGCGTGCCGGCCACCAGCGTCAGGTTCTTCTTATCCGCCAGCTCTGACGACTGGATCACCGACCGCACACCCACCGGGTCCACGGCCACGGGCTTCTCCATGAACACGTGCTTGCCCGCCTCGACCGCCGCTCTCAGGTGCGCAGCCCGGAAGTGCGGCGGCTGCGTCAGGATCACCAAATTCACGTCCGTCGCCAGGACCTTCTTATGCGCATCCCAGCCGACAAAGCACTTGTCGTCCGTGACTTTCACCTTGTCGGGCTGGTTCTTGGTGAGGGTCGCCCGGCAACTGTCCAGCCGGTCCTTGAACATGTCTCCCATCGCCACCAGATCGACCCCCTCCGCGGCTTTGAGGCAATTACCGGTGTCATAGGTTCCCCGGCCGCCGCAGCCGATCAGACCCACGCGGATCTTGTCGCTGCCCGCCGCGAAAGCCCGCGGGTTGAAGGTCGAAGCCGCCGCCAACGATGCCGCCGATGCCTTGAGAAAACCACGACGCGAGACTTCGTTCCTGCTCATAGCCATTCCCCTTGCGATTTGCGAACTACGATTTCTGGTCTACCCGGCTGTGAATCCCATAGGTCTCTCAGCAGAATACCCGTCCAAGCTCGTGCCGCGAGGTTATTCCCCCAGCCCTTCCCCGTCAAGCCAATTTCCGCGAGCACCATCGCAAGGGGTTGCGGCCGCCATACGGTGGCGGACTGGCGCCTCTTCGTAGCACGGGCGTCCTCGCCCGTTGATCTGGAGGCCGACGGCCGCCTTGAGAGTCGTGCGAAGCCCCGTCCTGAGCCTGTCGAAGGGACGCACGACTCGAGGGCGGGCGGGGACGCCCGCACCACGAAGACCGTACCGGCTGCCACCGCGTTCCGATCACACCTTATCGCAGCCCCAGGTCTACTCGCGCTGGAGTTGCCAGGAGGAGCCTGGGGGGACCCGGCCGGCGGGTGGCGTTGCCATGGTTTGTGGCAGCGAAACCGATACTCCCTGGCCACGTCGATAGACACTGGCCAGCGCCTCGCCAACGGCGCGGGCCGTCCGGTGACGAGTTCAGGTGTATTGAAGACCAAAATGCAGGATTCGTAGAAATTGGGATCTTCCTGCGGCAGAACGAACGGTTTGTGGGCATGGCCGGCGGAGTCCACATAGCTGATGAAAAGCCGTGTGAAAACGCCGTGCAGGCGCTTGCTGCTGAAGACAAGCCACCGGCTGTTGCTGGACCATGTCTGCCAGGCTTCGCTCTGGTCGCTGTTGATTTCGAGACGCCGGTACGGGAACTGTCCCTCTTGCCGCGGGGCCTGGAGATCGATCAGGTACAGGTCGCTCTCCTGTTTCCAGGTGGGGAAATAATCATGATCGAACATGCAGAAAGAAAGCCACCGCCCGTCCGGGCTGACGTGCGGCATCCCGATGCTCTTGCCGGTCCGCTGGGCGGAAAGCACCGTCTCGATCTCGCCCCACGTATCGGTCGCGGCATCATAAGCGATGCGGACCAGGTCATACTTGACGCGATCGTACAGCACAGGCGGGATGCTCGTGTTGGTCGGCCAGAGCTTGGGGGCCGTGCAGAAATAGAGATACTTGCCGTCGCCCGACCAGACGGGCCAGTTCTCCAGGCGGTCCTTCTGAGCCAGCTTGGGCTCCACCTCGACCCGGCCCTGCTCGCAACGATAGATGGCCAGCATCGAATCCACATTGACCGTGTCGCGCACTTCGTTGCGGGCCGTGTGGAAGAACATCGGGATGTTGTTCACGGCATATACGGCTAAGCGTCCGCTCGGATGCCAGGAGGTGTAGCCGAACTTGGCCTCGAGGCGCTGAACCGCGCCCTCACTCGCCAGCAGGGTCGCGGTGCCGTATTTCTGCGACCGGACGCCTAACAGCATCTTGTCGGGGTCGTTCCGGCAGAAACTGTGGCAGTTCATGCACCCGCCCTCATAGCTGGTGTTGCGAAGCACGACAGACTCCTGGAAAGTGCCCAGATCGCGGCAATAGATGCCGATCTCGCTGCTCACGCGCACGTGCGTCAGGTGCATCTTCCGGTAGACGAGGCACGCATCAATATCCTCTTGAGCGATGAGATTCGTGATCGTTTGGAACCGGCGCCATCCGCCGTCGGGCCCTTGGATAAACACGTCCACGCACAGTGTCTGGCCGCGGTTGTCCTGGAGCAGGCTCCGCCAGCGTTGAGGCGGGACCTTGATGCTGCCATCGCGGCTCCGGACCTCGATAGCGTCACCCTGCCGGGAGGAGATCCGGGCACAGAAAGCGACGCCAGGCTCCTGAATCGCGAAATTCAATGGGGCAATGTTCGGCGGGATGACCGATCCGCTGTAGTCGGGCCGGATGCGAGCCGGCCGATCCACCGTCTCGAAGTCCCGGATCGGCGCCCGGGAGACGGACCGGCAGAGCAGAATGGCGACCACACTTACGCCGGCCACGGCAAGAAGGAGCAGGACTATGATGGAGCGTTTACGCACGACGGAATCCCTTACGTGCCCACAAAATAGTAGTAGAAGTACGTGGAGCCGAATTTCTTCCGCAGTGCCGACCAGGACGCCGTCTGGTCGCCGCCCGCCTGCCGGAACATCTGGAGGAACTCCTGGAGCTGCGTCTTGACCTCCGGGGAGATGGCCCGTCCCGACCCCTCCGTCGGCTGCTTCCGCAGCGTCTGGGCCAGAAGCAACGCTTCCTCGTAATGCCGGGGGACCCTGGTGAAGTTGCGCTGGTGGTACGTATCGAACATCCGCACGAAATTGTCCAGATTCCTGGCCAGTAGCAAGGAGGCCATGCCGTACTGATAAGCGGTTCGATTCGCAGGGTTCTCCGTCAGCAGTTGGGTCAACGGGTCGATGTCGCGCACGGAATCCGTCTTGAGCATCACGCTGCGCAGCGCTTTATCTCGGGGTCCTCCGACAGGTTCGGATCGTTCTCCAGACGCTTCAGGTCCCGGTGCGCCGCGGATCCCCAGAACGGGACCTTGGCCAGCGCCCCGAGCAGGACGCGGGCCGCCGCCACGTTGCCCTTGATCATGTTGACCGTAGCCAGACGGTGCAGCAACAAGGGCCGGTCCCCGTAGGTCTCCGTGCACAGGAGCAGGGCATTCTCCGCCTGGTTGATCAGGCCCAGGTCCAGGCAGACATCGAACTTCTGCCAGACCGGCTCCGCGCTGGGATCGGTCAGGAGCAAGGCCTCAGGTTGCTGGGGAAAGCCGAACATCTCATCGCCCAGTCGCTCCAGGCGGCACAAGGCGCGGTCTACCGCGTGGCACACGGTGTACTGATACGGGCTGCGCCGGCCGATCTTGAGCACCTGCGTCCACCGCCCCTGGCGGGAAAAATAGTCGGCCTGCAAGAGGTTCTTCTTGGCCGGAGCGCGACAGAGCAGCACCACCACAGCCGTGATGCCCACCAGAACTAACGTGGGAAGATCCCATCCGACGCCAGACCCCGGAGGACAGATTCCGGAGGACAGCGGGCGAAGGACGGAGGACGGCGCTGTCTTCTGTTCTCCGTCTTCTGTCTTCGGTCCTCTGTCCTCAGTCCTCGGTCTTCTGGCACGCCAGAGCCCCACGACGACGACCAGAATAGGCAGAAACAGGTAGAGGATGTGGATGGCTGGGAGCATGATCCGGAACGTATTGTGGCTCAGGAGTTCCCAGGATAGTGGCGACAACCGGGTGTAGGCGTCATAGACACGAGTGCCATACACCACCACGCCAAGCCCATATGGCACGGCTGCCCCGAATGCCAGCTCGGCCAAGCCGAGGCCCGGCCGCCGTCGCACCAGCAGTTCGTACAACCCAGCCAAGACGACGAAGACCAACGAGCTGCCGCCCGCGACAACGTACAGGAACAAACAGAGGGGCAGATAGAAACCGGCGGCACGAACGATGCTCGCCGTGCGGAGCTTCATGTAGAGGCACAGGCCCAGCACGGCCGCCAGCAAGCCCATCGTGGTCAGAAAGGGGAATCCGTATTGGCAATAGACAGCAAGCAGGAGAAGCGGGCCGAGAAACCGCAGGCCGCGCAGATGGGGGACGGCGAGCGTCTTCACAACAAAGTCGGTGCGTGCGCAGAGCATCCAAGCCTGGCCCGTCACCACCGCCGCACCAAGCCAGGAGTAATGGAACGACTGGGCCAGCAGCGCCGAAACATACTCGACGGTCCCTCCAGGAACGGAGAGGAAACCGGCGAGGAAGTCCCGGCCCCAATAGAAACAAGGAAAGTTGTCCACCAGACCGCCACAGTGATACAGGAGACGGACGTCGATTCCCCAGGCGGCGTACGCGTAAAACAGCACGAAGAAGACAAGGCCCCGCGCCGGCCGGGCCGGAGGACGGAGGTCGGAGGACGGATTCCGCAGGACAGAGGACGAGGACGGAGGACGGCGCTGTCTTCTGTCGTCTGTGCTCTGTCTTCGGTTCTCCGTCTTCTGTCTTCTGTCCTCGGTCTTCTGTCTTCTTTCTTCTGGCGTCGGGCCATCAACACTCCCACAGACAACATCTTCGTAGAGTATCACGAATCCTCGTCCGCCTTCAAGCTCAATTGCGCCCAGTGCGGCTCAGCCCCAGAGATGACATTGACCTCCAGGCGGCGAAATCCGTATAATTCTTGTGACTTCTGTGAGGTCGATTGGAGCCGTAATGCAGCAATGGGGTCGTACCAACAATCATGAACTCGTGCGGCCGTGGCAAAGGGCTCCCCAACGCGATACCTCGCGTTTGGGGACCCGAACCGCGGTGCTGAGGCTCTTGCGAGTGAGTGCCCTGGTGTGGCTGTTGTGTCTTGCCTGCCCTGCTGCCCGGCCCAACGAGCCCCCAACATCCTCCGCGAGCCCAGCGCCCGTCTCTCATTATGGGTACAAAGTGGTCAAGACCTACCCGCACGATCGCCAGTGCTTCACTCAAGGTCTCGTCTATGAGGACGGCTTCCTCTACGAAGGGACGGGCCTCTACGGCCAATCGGCCATCTACAAACGTGACCTGCAGACAGGCAAGCCAGTCAAGATGCTGCGACTGCCCGAGGAGTACTTTGGCGAAGGAATCACGCTCTGGGACGATAAGCTCATCGAGCTCACCTGGCAATCTCACCTGGGCTTCGTCTACCGGAAGGACACCTTCGCACCGCTGGGCCAGTTCAAGGTCGCGACCGAAGGCTGGGGCCTCACCCACGACGACAAGCGTCTGATCCTCAGCGACGGCACCGCGACCCTGCGTTTCCTCGACCCGAACACCTACGCCGAGACAGGCCGGATCGAGGTCTGCGACCAGGGCCGCCCGGTGGAGCGTCTCAACGAGCTCGAATATGTAGCACAGCCGCCCTCGGCTGTGAACTCTGGGGAATCACCCCCGAGGGCGGGGGTGCCACAAGGGAGGGGCTTGATCTACGCCAACGTCTGGCAGACCGACCGCATTGCGATCATCGACCCCCAAACCGGCCGCGTCCCCGGCTGGATCGACCTGGCGGGCCTCTGGACCCCGCCCGCCGCCGAGCGGGAAGACTGCGTCCTCAACGGCATCGCCTACCTCCCCCAAACCAAGCACCTCCTCGTCACCGGCAAATGCTGGCCGCGATTGTACGAGATCGAACTGGTGAACCAGACGCGGTAACATGTCCCACCACGTGACCCCATCTGCCGCGGCGCTCATCGGGATCGATGATCTTCCGTTGACTCGCAAGGTCCGAGAATCTGTGGTACCAGAACCTGGTCGGCGGGTGTCGTCAAAATACCAGGCCGCCGGCTTCGGTTCTACCGCGGGCGACGGCAGGCGGGGAGGTGCGTCGTGCACCATCCCCGCCTGCCCTTTCACGACTGCCACAGCGATCTTCGGACGCTGAAGCGTAGGGCCCCGACGCCGATTCGGCGATCCTCGTTATCGGCTTTTCGCCTGGGCGTACGAGGGGCCCACCAGTTCCATGACCCAGATGTCCCATTTCAGGCCCCGGTTCGACCGGAAGTAGACGGTCTTGCCGTCGCGGCTGAAAGTCGGATAGTCGTCCGGCGACACTTGCGGACAGGTATCGGCGGTGGTGAAAGACGTGACCAGCCCCAAGCCCCCCACGCCGTTGGCCGCGATCTTCCAGATGTTATTCTTCCCCACCCGGCTGGACGAGAAGTAGACGAACTGCCCGTCGGGCGAAAAGAACGGCGCCTATCGAAGCACTTGCCTTGGGTGACGTGCTGCGTGCCCCCGCCGCCCACCGTGCTCACTGCCCACAGATTCGAGTACTGCTTCTTCGCCCCGCCTTCGACCTGCTCCTCATCCAGGACTTCCATCACGACCGTGCGATCGTCCGGCGCAAGACAAAAAGCGCCGAGCCAACGCGTATTGGCCATATCGGTGAGTCTGCGCACGGACTTCACATTGGGAGACCGTTCGATCACTTCTTCCTCCGCGTAGACGGGAGTGTGCCGGACCTCAAATCCCTGAGCCCCCACCGTGACTTCGGGAATCGACTGGCCGGCCGTCTCCGGCGGCTTCGGGGTCACCTTGACGGCCGCCTCCGGCAGCTTGGGGGTCAACTGCACCAGTACCTCGCCGGGCGAGGAGGAGTTGATCGTAACGGACCTCGGCTGGTAGTTCTCCTTGCGCAGCTCGAACCCCCGGTCGTACTTCACCTTCTGGACGACGTACGGAGTCACGCCCACAGAAGACCCACCTGCCACCACCTCGGCCTGGTCGGGGTTGGTGACAATCGTCACGTTCTTGCCGCTCCGGCAGCCGGCCAGAACCACCAATCCCTCGAGGACCACCCACATTGTGCTTCTCATACGTTCTCCTTTCCACAAGCCTGATCTTGGAACCATTGGAGCTGACTTTCGCTCCATGACTGAACTATGGCAAAATGGGCCTTGGGCGCACTCGGGGATGAAAAGAATCTGCCGCGACCGCAAACTTGCACCAGCGCAAGCGCCTTCACGCGTAAGGCCCTCGAACCCGAACGATTCGCTTTTCTCGTGGCGGCAGATATGGTCCCGCGAGGTGACCATTCCCGGACGATGGCTGCGGCTGATCTTAATCGCCTTCTACGCCCTCGTCCTGTTCGTGGGAGTCCTCTTTCGGCCCTGGCGACGGGCAGAGCCGGGAGAACGGTCCGATAGCGCTGACGACGAAAACGTGGATTCCGGGGCCAGAGATTGATTAGAGGCCAGTCCGCCCGCGGCGTTCGTCAGGCGTCCGTCGCGGGCAACGTGCTATAGTCGTAGGGCTGCTTGCCTTGCTGGAGACGGCACTCGTGCTGCATTTGGCGCAAGGTGGCGGTGAGGTGCTCGGCCAGTTGTTCGTTGGTCATGGTGCGGAGCTGGTCGGGGTACAGGGTCTTGCCGTACCAGATCGTGACCCGGCCGGGGGTGAAGAGCTTTTTGTGCCGGGGCCAGCACTCGAAAGCGCCATCGACCAGGACGGGGACCACCGCCGCTTTCGACCGCCGGCACAGAAGGCCAAAGCCGGCCTTGAAAGGGACAATCCGGCCATCGCAGGTCCGCGTCGCTTCGGGGTACAGGCAGACGGCCTCGCCCTGGCGGAGCCGGGCAATGAACGTCTTGATGGCGGAGATATCCGGTTTGCCGCGCGCGATGGGAATCGCGTTCACGGAGTGGATCAGCCGTCCGAATACGGGGTGTGTGAAGAGAGTGTCTCGCGCCACGAACGTCAGCCGCCGCCAGATTCCCACCCCGCAGAAAACCGGGTCCAGATAGCTTTGGTGGTTGCCGGCCAGGATGTACGCCCCGCTGCGCGGGACATTCTCCCGACCCTGGAACCGCAAGCGAAAGAAGGCCGCGCAAAAGACCTTGCAGAGAGACCACGCGACCCAGTACCAGGCCACCTTCAGCCGGTGCCACCGGCGGTCGTCATGCGGGTCGGCCGGAGAAGATCGTAGATCGGTTGCGGTAGCGCTGCTCGTGTCGGTGGCGTCGGTCGTGGAGCGGCGCTGTGGCGAGGGCGTCCCGCCCTTGCTCCCCGTGGCGAGGGCATCCTGCCCTTGCTCCTTCTCCGCCGGCCGGATACCGCCGGGAGGCAAGGGCGAGATGCCCTCGCCACGTGAGAGCGCAGCCGATGCGTCTCCGTCTTCCCTTCGCTCCAGGGCGTGGTGGTAGAGTCGCTCGACCACCTCATCGACGGTCAACCGAGTCGTGTCGACGGTAATCGCATCCGCTGCCGGCTTCAGGGGGCCGACCGTGCGCGATTCTCATCACTGCGATCCCGGGCCTCGATGGCTTGGCGAATCTGGTCCAAATCCGCGTGCTCGCCCTTGGCTGCCAACTCGGCCTGGCGCCGTCGGGCCCGCTCGGCCGCATCCGCCGTCAGGTAGAACTTGGCCTGGGCCTCGGGGAACACGACCGTTCCCTGGTCCCGTCCCTCGGTCACAATCTTGGCGTACTGAGCCGCGAAGGCCCTCTGCATGGCCACCAGCCGCTCCCGTACCTGCCCGGCCGCGGCAGCGTACCGGACCTGCGCCGTCAACTCGCTGTCCCGGATGCGCCTCCGTGACATCCTGGCCGTCCATCGCCACGAGCATCTTGCCCGGGGCCGCCTCGAAATCGAAGCGGTGCTTCTCGATGGTCTGAACCAACTGCCGCTCATCACTCAAATCGATGCCGTCCCGGACCGCCGCCAGAGTGACCGCTCGATACATGGCGCCGGTGTCGAGGAAGGTGGCGCCGAGCCGCTCGGCCAGCAGACGTGCGACGGTGCTCTTGCCACTGCCGGCCGGACCATCAATCGTGACGATCAGTTCTGCCATAGCGTCACCGGGCTTGCGAATCCGCAAGACTCGGATACTCACACCGTGTCTGGGTGGCAGCCTCAAGTGCAGCTTGGGGATGGCCTTCCTCGTGAACATGGATCTGCCTGTGCCGAGGGGCCAACCATCCCCAAGGCCTTCGGCCTTGAGGCTGCCACCCGGAGTACGCCAGCATCTGGCACGCCCTCCTACGCATGTGAGCGTCCTTCCACATCTTCGCCGGAGACGCGACTGCTCTGGACGCCCAGGCAGTCGCCGCAAGCTTCGCTGCCGCACGAGGCACCGACCTTCACGGCAATAATGCTCGTATCGTCCACCTGCCGGGCCAGTCCGGCGAAACGCCGGCGATAAGCCAGGATGTTGCGGACCAAGTGGTCGGCGGGACAATCCGCAAAGCGCATCGTCGCCTCCAGCATGCGGTCCCGGCCCCAAAGCTCGCTGTTGAAATCCATCGCATCGACCAGGCCGTCCGTGTAGAACAGCAGGCAGTCGCCGTCGCGCAGCTCGACCGTCTCAATCTCGTACTTGGCGCGCGGGTCCACGCCCAGGACGAGCCCGCCTTTTTCCAGGTCGAGGGGGTGGCCGTCCCGGATGAGCACGGCCGGCTCATGGCCGCAGTTGCAGTAGGTCATCGTCCGCTCGGCGACGTCGATGGTCGCGTAGTACAAGGTGATGAACTCGCCCTCCCGGCACTCCATGCAGGCCATCTTGTTGAAGTTCTCGATGGCATGTCGCGTGCGGACCATAGCCCTCGATTCACCGTCGAGAGTCGCCCGCAGCCGCACCGGCGCCGGGCGACGTGTTCCGATAGCTCTCCGTATAAGCTTGGAGCGCCCCACGGAACCAGCTCATCATGATCGCCGCCGGGACGCCTTTGCCGATCACATCAGCAATCGTAATCACCAAGCGGTTCTTATCGAGGGGCAGGAAATCATAGAAATCGCCCCCCACGTCGAAGCAGGGGATATAGGTGGCGGCGATGTCCAGACCCTTCGACGCGAGGCGGCTTCTCCGGGATCATCCGCCGCTGGATCAGTCCGGCCAGGCGCATCTGCTCGGCGAAACGCTGGGCCTCGATGGCTTCCGTATACAACTTGGCGTTGGTGATCGCGACGGCACACTGCGAAGCCACCGCCCGGGCCACGACGATATCGGCGGCCGTAAAATCGCGGGGTCTCGGACTATACATCCGGAGCACGCCGATGGGCCGGCTGCGGAACTGCATCGCCACCGTGAGTTGGCTGACCAATCCCTCCCGGTTTGTCGCATCCTTGAAATGGATGCGGTCATCCGCCCGCATGTCGTCGATCAGGACGGCCTGCCCCGCGAAGGCGGCGGTGATCACCGGGTCATCCTTGGTGACAACGCCCTTGTTGCGGTACTCCTCGCTGAGCCCGTAGGTGCTCCGCATCTTGAGGTCGTTGGTCTCTTCATCCAGCAGGCGGATCGAGCAGGCTTTGGCGCCGATGATCTTGACGGCCGCCTCGGCCAGCTTGTCGAGCACCTCCTGGAGCGAGAAATCGCCCGCGACCAGCGTGCTGAGCTGGTAAATCTGCTCATCCATTTCCATTTGTCGGTTCATGCTTCTCATAGGGCCACTGTTGGGAGGCATTATAGACGGGGACAGGCCATCCGTCCATCGTCAAACGGTTGCCCGGATCGTAATGCGTTCGGAGTTCCGCTTCAGGCGGGAATGAACCAGTCCGATCCGCGCAGACGCGGAACTCCGAACGACTGCGGACGCCCGCTGCCAGGACGCTCATGCACCCCAATGTCCCCCTTGCATCGTGTCGATGCCGCGGCTACGATGGTGGCGCTGAGAGATAGGGGCCAAAGGATGAAAATCAATCGGAACAAGCCAACGGAAAACCAGGAAGCACGCCCGGACCAGACGGCCAAGCACGTTGTCTTCCGCGGCCATGTCCAGGGCGTGGGTTTTCGCTATACGGCCAAGGAGATCGCCCAGCAGTACCACGTCGCGGGCTTCGTGCGGAACCTGCCCGACGGCACGGTGGAAATGCTCCTCCAAGGCCCACCCCAGGACATCGACAACTGCCTTCGGGAGGTTCAGGACTCCTTCGAAGGCTACATCCGCGATACCCAAATCGAAGACGCCCCTTTCAATCCCCGGTACACCGACTTCCGGATCGCCTTCTGAAAGCCCCCGACCGGCAGCAAATTCCTGGCCGGCAATAGGGAATTCGCCGAACTGCGCCCGGCTGGCCGCCTTCGCTACACTAAGGCCATCTATGCACCTTGCCAGGACGGAGCAGGGCTATGAAGTGGAGAGCGATCTGGCAGACCCCGAAGAACGCCGTGTACGGCCTCTTTATGGACAATGGCTTTACCTTGGCCGCCGCCTTGGCGTTCTATGCCATCCTGTCCGTCGCCCCCCTGCTGATCCTGCTGATCACCGTCTTCGGACTCGTGGGCGAGTCGACGCAGCAGCAGATCATCCAGCAGACGGAGAAACTGATCGGCCCCCAAGCCAGCCAGGGTGTGGAGTTGATTCTCAAGAACGCGAAGGCCCAGCGGATCGGGGCCACCTCCTCGGCGGCGATTGGGACTGGCTGTTCTCATCCTCTCGGCGACGAGTGTGTTCGGGCAGTTGCAGTATTCGCTCAATACCGTCTTCAATGTGCGCTGGAAGCGCGGGATTCTGGCCGGCTGGCTCTACAAGCGGTTCCTGTCGCTGCTGATGGTCGTTGCCATGGGGATCGTGCTCTTTGCCACGGTGGCCGTCAGCTCGACCATCGCCGTAGTCTTTCAGAGCAGCGGCCCTGCCGCGGAGATCATCGACCTGATCCTTTCCGTGGTCGTCTTCACCATCATCTTCGTGATCATGTTCCGGGTCCTGCCGGACGTGAAGATCAGTTGGAAGGACACCTGGGTGGGCGGCTTCATCTCCGGCGTTCTCTTCGTCGTCGGAGAGTACGCGATCAGCAAGTACCTGCGCTCCAGCGGCGCTGACTTCCCTGTACGGAGCGGCGGGCTCCCTGGTCGTTCTCCTGCTCTGGACCTACTACTCGTCGCTCATCCTCCTTCTGGGGGCCGAGTTGACGCAGGCCTACGCCAAATGCTGCGGGCACGAGATCGTCCCCGACGAGCATGCGGAGTGGGACCCCGAGACCGCCCAGCGGCTGCACCAGCAACAGGAACACCCGGAGCCCACCCACGCCGGCGCGGAGTCATGAAATCGCCCACCGTCCGAAGAATCACAAAAACCAGCGATTTTTCCCTCCGCAACTCTTCTGGATTCCTGCCTCCGCAGGAATGACAGAGTCAGGAACAGGGCGTCGGTAGGCGCTCGGACGCCTTCTTCTCCGCCGGTGAAGGTTCCATCCACTCGGCGCCGGCAAGATCAGATCTGCGCCAGCAGCACGACGTAGTTCTTGCCGTAGTATTTGGCACATTTCGGACACGTCGTGTAGAAGAGATAGAGCTTTTTGATCTCCTTCTTCTGGGAGACAACGTATGTCTTCATCTCCTGGACCGGACCATCACCCGGCCGAAGTTCAGCGGGATGTGAAAGAAGCTGTGCACCCGGTCTTTCACGAACAGCTTGTCCTGAAAAGTGACCTCCTTCTGGTCCCACGGCCCGGGATTGAAGCGCGGGCAGCACCCCGTCTCGGACTGCTCATACAGTTTGTCCATGGTGTGACTCCTTTTCCAACCGTGAGCTCCGTTCACTGCCTTTCGACAACATTATGGTAACCTGTCAGTCCCCTCGTGTCCACATTCCCCGGAGTGCGTGATCGGTGTTGCGCGGTTCGGAGTTCCGCCTTCAGGCGGGTGTGAGAGTCTTCCGGCACGGCCGGCTCCACCTCTTGGGTGCCATGTCTACGCCTCGTAGACATGCCGGACTCCGTGGCAAGACATGCCTACTACGACAGCGCAATATAGGCTCAAGAAAACGACGGGAGCACGTCGATAACTCCTTGGGAAAGATCAACTTACCAGGAGGATCGACATGGATGTCCAACAGATCAAAGGGCTGGGTCGGGAATTGAAGAAGTTCTTGCACAAGTTCGCGGATTGTTTTGGGCGGAGTGAGCCGCGGGAGCATCTGCGTACGTACGTGCAAGGCCAGTTGTCCGATCTGCCGCGCAAGAGCATCGAGCCGATGGCGTTGGCGGCCGGCGTCACCCCGCGGACCTTGCAGAACTTCGTGACCCAATTGCGGTGGGACGGGCCGCGGCTGCGGGACCACGTCCAGTGGATCGTGGCCCGGGAGCATGCCCACCCGCAGGCCATCGGGATCGTGGACGAGAGCGGCAATCCCAAGAAGGGCCGGCATACGGCCGGGGTCCAGCGGCAATGGTGCGGCAACACCGGCAAGCGGGACAACTGCGTCGTCGGGGTCCACCTGGCGTACGCGGCGGGCGATTTCCAGTGCCTGCTCGATAGCGATCTGTATCTGCCGCCCGCCTGGGCCGAAGACCCGGTGCGTCGGCAAGAGGTGGGGGTCCCGGACGAGGTGGTCTTTCGCACCAAGCCGGCGATCGCCTTGGACCAGATCCGGCGGGCGTTGGGCAACGGGGTCCGGGTGGCGGCCTGGACCTTTGATGAGTTCTATGGCCGGGGGCAGGACTTCCTGGACGGCTTGCGGGAGATAGGTCAGAACTTCGTGGGCGAGGTCCCCTGTGATGCCACCGGCTGGCTGCGGCCGCCGCAGGTCCTGCAGCACCCGGGTCCGGGCCCTAAGCCGCGCGGCCGTTCGGCCCGGCGGTATCCCCGCCTGGCCCGCAAGAACCTGCCGGCCAGCGAGGTACGGAATCTGGCGGTGTATTCGCCGCTCTTTCAGAAACAGAAGTGGCAGAAGTTCCGGATCAAAGATGGGGAAAAGGGCCCGATCGTGTGGGAGGTCAAACACGCGTCGTTCTACCGCAAACAAGGCTCGACCGGCTTGCCGGGGCCGACCGATACGCTGCTGGTCGCCCGCAACGTTCTGGATCCGAAGGAGATCAAGTACTTCCTGTCCAACCTGGTTCCCGACGGCCGGACGGTTACGCTCGAAGGGTTGCTGTGGGTGGGGTTCTGCCGGGCGCCCATCGAACGCTGTTTTGAGATCGCCAAGAGCGAGTTGGGGATGGACCATTTCGAGATGCGTTCCTGGCAGGGCCTTCACCGGCACTGGTACCTGACGCAAGTGAGCCAGTTGTTCTGCGCGGGTGCACCAGCACTACCGGGAGAAAAAAAACTCCGCAGGACCTCTACCTGACGGTCGAACAAGTCCGCTTGGCGGCCTGTGCGTGGGTGGCGGCCCAGGCGTCTTCGTCGGCCGCGCGAACCCGCCTGTACGAACGAGCGGCGGCCCGCCTCCGGCGCTGACCAGCGCAGGAATCAACAGGCGCGGATCGCCCACTGGAAAAAGACGCTCCGCCGGCTCACCGCGTTGGGCATCGATATCCGCCAATTGAAGTCCTGTATACCGCGTGATCTATGAAGAAAAAGTTGCGCTGTCGTACTACGCAAAGCCGTAGGCATGGCACCCGGCTATTACCGATCTTGCTCGTCAAAACTCATAAGGCGGAACTCCGGAAAGCGCAGGAGCGACGCAAGAACGGACCTGCCCCGAATGGCACTGCCGTGAGTTTGGGGTCTTACGGGCACGCACGCTCTCCGGGGACATGAAGGGAATCATGTCAATCTCTCTTTAACACGAAGGTCTTGCTCCGAATCATCGGAGCGGTATCATGTTTTTGGCCTTCCCTGACGCCCACGACAAAAGTCGGCTGTCACAGAAAAACGCGTTAAGTTGTTATTTTGTATAGATTTATGTTCCTTTTTCTCTGGACAAGCGGTTCTCGGGGATTATACTGTAACTCGTTATCAGTCAAGGACTTGGAGCCCTTATGCAACGGATGGTAGATCCCCGACAAACCCGCCTGTTTGACCCCTATACGCCGGTCCTGACCGCCACGAATCGCCAGTGGTTGGAGAAGAACTGGCCCGGCGTGTTCCGCCATGTCATCCTGGAACTGATGCCCGTGGACATTCTGCGGCAGCACTTTGACCCCGACCTGGGCCGGCCGACCCAGGAACTCTATTCCCTGGCCGGTCTGATTCTGCTGCTGGAGTTTCACCACTGGACCCAAGAGTACGCGGTGGAGGCCTACCGCTTTCATCTGGAAGTCCAGTATGCCCTGAACCTCGAGCCCCAGAGCCACGATCTGTCGGTGCGGACCCTGGAGCGGTATCTGGCGTTCTTCGTGCAGGACGAGTTGGCCCAGCGGGTGATGCAGGACGTGACCACGCGGCTGGTCACCGTGCTGGGCCTGAAGATCGACCAGCAGCGGCTGGACTCGACGCACGTGCTCAGCGACATGGCCCACTTCGGCCGCACGCGGCTGCTGGGGGTAGCGCTCAAACGGTTCTTGACCCAGGTCCAACGCCATGACCCGGCGGCGTATGCGGCGTTGCCGGAAGCCTTGCGGCAACGGTATGCGCCCAGCGCTCTGCGTCTGTTCGCCGACACCGCCCGGGACCGCGAGTCGCAGTCGCGGCTGCGCCAGCAAGTGGCCGAGGATCTGTACCAGGTGCTGCGGCTCTTTGCCGCCCCGTCCGCCCAGGCCCAGCGGAGCAGCTACCAGGCGATGGAGCGGATCTTCCAGGAGCAATGTGAGGTCCAGCAAGAGAAGGTGATCCTCAAGACCCAGGTCGGCAGCCACGTCATGCAGAATCCCTCGGACCCGGACGCGACCTAGGACGGCCATAAAGGGCCGGGCTATCAGGTCCAGATCGCGGAGACCTGCCATCCGGACAATGAGGCCCAGTTGATTACCTGTGCCCTGCCCCAGACGGCGGCCGTGACGGAGGAGAAGGCGTTGGTGCCGGTGCTGGAGGACCTCCAGGCGGCGCAGTTGCTGCCGGAGCAGTTGCTGGTGGATACGCTGTATCCCAGCGATGAGAATGTCCAACGGGCCGAGCGTCTGGGCGTGGAGTTGGTCGGCCCGGTGCCGGGGGCGGCCCCGGCCGAGCGGCCGGACGATCTGAGTATCGACGACTTCGTCGTCGACGAGGCCACCGAGCAGGTGACGTGCTGTCCGGATGGTCAGACGCCGCTGACCTCGGTTCACGATCCGGCTACGGGCAAGACCCGCACCACGATGCCGGCTTCGGCTTGTGCCCGCTGTGCCTACCGGAATCAGTGCCCGGTCGAGGAGGCTCCCGACGGCTATCATCTGGAGCATACGGCCAAGCAGCGGCGGACGGCGGGCCGCCGGCGGGAACAAGCAGACGGAGGTCTTTCGCCAGCGGTATCGCCGCCGCAGCGGGATTGAGAGCACCAACAGCGGCCTCAAACGCCGCACGGGCCTGGGCCGCCTGCGGGTGCGGGGCCGGGCCCGGGTGTTCCAGGCGCTCTACCTCAAGATTACGGGATGGAACATCCTGCGGGCCGCGGCCTGCGCGACGATGCGGAAACTGGTGCAAACCAAGGCCCGCGCGGCCGTTTTTGGCCTCTGGGCCTGGCTCCGGACGGCGGTTCCCGCCTCCCAGACCTCGCGGCCGGCCCCGTCTGCGGTCATTGGGGCTTCTCACGGTTGGTTCCTTCCTCGCCTGGCTCTCCTCCAAGCCGCGTGAACTCGACTTCTGTCGTGGGCGTCTTTGAAAGGGAATGTTCATGACCGCACGACGACAGTTTTCGGCCCAGGAGAAAGTCCAAGTCCTCCGGCTTCACCTGCTGGAGCAGAAACCCATCTCGGAGATCTGTGAGCAGTACCAGCTCAATCCCACGGTCTTCTACCGGTGGCAGAAGGATCTGTTTGACCACGGAACCGCCGCGTTCGACCGGGCGGAGAACGGCTCGGCCGACCGAACCACCCAGAAGCTCCAAAAGGAGGTGAGCGTCCGGCGAACCCCATTCCGCCCGTGCGGGGCTTCGGCATCAGATTTGCAGGAGACGCGTGGTTGATCGAGGGCAGAACGAGAGAGGATGGTGGGATGGGGAGGGCCGGTTACTCGGCGTGACTCTCGGCCGGAGCGGGGAAGCGTGGCAGAGAGATCTTGGGTAGGAATAGCTCCTTCCACTGCGGGGGAGTCAACTCATCGATCCGGTTGGCCGGATGGGTGTTGATTCGCTCCAGAACGTCACGCAGATATTTAAGAGCCTCGTTAGAAAAATTTGTGGGCCGTTACGGGCTCCGGCAAGGCCCCAAGATTGTGATACAGGGCCAATTCCAGCGTTGGGAAGGTCTTGAAGCCGTAGGCTTTTCTGGTGGTCACTTTCGCCTTGCCGTTCAAGCCCTCCACCACGCCGCTGGAAAACGCCTTCTTCGCCCGAAACCAGTTCAGGATCAGCTCGCGATGACCCCGCAGCATCCGAGCCACCTTCTGCATCGGCTCGATCCGAGAACGCATCACCCGCGTGCACCAGCGATCCATAAATCGCCCCGCCCAATGGGCACTGCAATACTCCCAGAAGAATTGAAACTCCTCTTTCAGCAGGTAGCTGCGAACCGCCTTGAGGTTGTACTGCAACAGTTGCCGCCGCGACAGGTCCTGCTCGGCCGTCAGGTTCTCCGGACGCTTCAGGAGCAGCCACCGGGTCTTCTTCAACACCGGCTCATACCCCTGGCGGACCAAGTCCTTCGCTTCCGCCGCACGGACTTCGTCGATCGCCTTGTTCAGATGACTCATAATGTGAAACCGATCCAGAATGTGGATCGCCTGCGAGGCCTTCTTCGCCACCACCTTCAAATAGGCCTGCCACATGTCGCTGCACACATATCGTAGACCCGCCGTCCGCTTCTTGCCAAACCAGCGGAAGAAGCGCAGCAGCGTCTTGGCCTTGCGATGCTCGCCGAGCCATAACAACCGTTTGCACGCCTGGTCGATCTGGTACACCACCGTCACATACCGATGCCCTCGACCCCAGGCCATCTCGTCCACCCCGATCGCCGTAATCCCGTCCAAATCCATATGCGCACGGCCCCAGGCCACCGCCATCTCGATCGAACTATAGACCGTGTACCAACTCGTCCGAAACGCCTCCGCCACCTCCGCCCAACTGAGATGTTTCGCCCAGCGAGCCAGGAACCACGCATACGCCGTCGTCACCGTGCGTTTGCCCTCCGCCCACGGAACCCGCTCGACCTTGATCCCGCACGTCGGGCACTCCACACGCCGCATCGCATAGACAAAGTACACCAGGATGCCCCAGAAAGGGATGAACTCGAACCGACGCGGGGGCAACGTATCGTAACCGGGACGCTTCCGCCCACACCCCGAGCAGAGCGCACGACCATTCGTGCGAGGACGAAGCGTAACGTTCAAAACCAATTGCTCTTTCTCTTGAGTCAAGTCCATGTCGGTGTACACAAACCCCTGGTGCTTCTGCACCCGATTGAGTAGGCTCTTCAACTGCATCCTGGCTCCTTTCTGACGGACGACCGTTCGGCAAAAACAATCGTTCGACCAGATTCGGCGTCAGGATGCATCCATAAAACCCAAATGGTCCGACGGTCTTGTCCCTGGAACTTCGTCGTTTCGGCGTCGGCCCTCACCCAAAACGGGACGGCGACGAAGCGGCGAAGTGGAAGGGACTACCCTGGACCTTCAGAGTGAGGCCGAGCTCCTTATCCCCTCACACCCACCCACTAATCAGTCAAGAGAGCCCACTTTTTCTTGCTTGGTGCCGGGGAACTCTCCCGGTACAATAGACTCCATGTCGAGAGTTGTGTCCAGGTGGATCGTCGCGGGATCGATCCTGTTGGCCCTTGAGACAGACCGGGCCGCGGGACAACCACAGCCGGTCCATGCCGGAACACGCCTCCTGCGCAGCGGCAGCCTTGTCGCAGAGATCGGCGATCCCGAATCCAAAGAATGCCAGTGGAACCAGGGCGTGCGGTTCTCGCCGGTCGCAAACGTGCTGCGGGTCCAACTGCACGAGCAGGAGTTCCTGTACTCCCCGGTCGGCGGCGGGGCCTTATCGTATCTGGGCGGGCTCCCGATGGAATTCGATATCGGCCAGGAGGTGTTTCAGCCGGCCCCGCCCGGCTACAATGAGGGTAAGAGCGGCGATCCTTTCCTCAAAATCGGCGTTGGGATCCTACGGCGGGACGCGGCCGCCTACAATTTCAGCACGAGTTACCCCATCATCGAGCCGGCCCGCGTCACCGCAACCTGGCAACCGGACCGGGTCCATTTCGTGCAGACCCTCACCGGCAACGCCAACGGCTACTGCTGCTACCTGGAAGAGGACGCGATCGTCAAGAACGACCGCCTCACCCTGAGCTACCTGCTCCGCAATACCGGCACCAAGTCGTTTACGACGGAGCAGTACGTGCACGATTTCCTGTGTTTCAACGGCCGCTCCGTCGGGCCGAATGTCCGGCTTTCATTTCCTTACGACTTCACGACAAGCCCTGATGTCGCCCCCTGGCAGCCGCCGGCGGCGATCCGCGGGCTGGCCGCCACCGCGAACCCGACCGTGGTCCGCATTGCCAACGCCATCGAATTCATGGACAAGGCGACCAGCGTGCCCAAGATCTGGATCTATAAGCCGCAGGGCTACGACGGCCCCGAGTTGTGCGCGATCGAGCAGGCAGAGACGCGGCAGCGCGTGTGCCTCGAAACCTCCTTCCCGACGGCCTACGTCGGGATTTGGACAACGGATTACCAAGTCGCGCCGGAGCAGTTCCTCCAGGTCACGCTGGCGCCCGGTGCGGAAGCCCGGTTCAGCCGCATTTACACCTTCCGCATCGACGGGTTTGTCCTCCAGGACGGTACCGGGGATAGCACGGTAGACTTCAACGATTTGTCATTGCTTTCCCGCGCCTGGCTCCAGCGGCCCGGCGACGCAACCTGGCAGCCGGCGTGTGACATATCCTCTCCGCCGGACGACCGGATCGATTTCCAGGATTTCGCAGCGCTCGCGCATCAGTGGCGTCAGCCGGGCGGGCTCCCCGCGCCCGCGCTTACTGGAAGCTCGACGAGACGGCGGGGCTGACAGCGTCCGACGAACGGGGCCCGTGTCCCGGGGTTCTCCACGGCTTCCCCAACGACAACTCCCAATGGGTGGTCGGCGTCAGCGGTGGTGGACTGCGTTTCGACGGCGTCGAGGACTACGTCGATAGCGCGGGCCTGCCCGCGCTGGCGGCCGGCGCCCCGCGCACCCTCACCGCTTGGGTCAAAGTCAGCGAGAAACCCGCGACCACCAAGACCATCTTAGCCTGGGGCGAACCCACGTCCGGCCGGCATTGGCTGCTGCAAGTCGATCCGTACCGTCGCCTGCGCTTCGCTTGCGGCGCCGGTTACGCCTTGGCGACGAGACTGGTCGGCGACACCCAATGGCACCACGTCGCTGTCGCCCTTGACGCGCTCGTCCCGAGTCACCCCCACGTCAGCGATATCCGGCTTTACGTCGATACGCAGCCGCAGACCGTCTACGATCTGAAGGAACAGGAGATTGCCGGCGTCACAACAGAAAGCCTCCGAATGGGCAGCCCCTACGATTCCGCAGGGGGCCAGCCTTTCAGCGGCATCCTCGACGACGTCCAGATCTTCGATGCCGCCCTGACCCCAGCCAATATCTGCCAAGTCTACAACGCCGTTCCGTAGGGTGGGTTCTTAACCCACGCGGGTCCACCGCCAGCAGATTCGTAACGTGTGGGTTAAGAACCCACCCTACCCTCGAAGCAATCGGTCTGCGACCCCGTAGGATGGGCTTTAGCCCATGCTGCTCTTGTGCCCCCACGCCGAACCATCCGCATGGGCTGAAGCCCATCCTACAGGTTGTATTCGCGGATCTTGCGATAGAGGGTCCGTTCGCCGATACCGAGGATCTTGGCGGCTTTCTCGCGATTGCCCTGCGTGCGGGCCAACGTGTCGGCGATCGCCTTCTTCTCCAAGTCGTTCAGGGAGACGCCCGCCAGACTGGCCGGGGCGGCGCTGGTACCCGGCAGTTGCCGGCGTGGGGAGATCTCGGGCGGTAAGTCCGGAACGTCGATCTGGGACCGGTCGCACATCACGATCATCGTGCGAATGGCATTCTTCAGTTGGCGGACGTTCCCCGGCCACTCATAGCCGACGAGCACGCTCAGGGCTGCCGGCGTGATACCCGTGACCTTGGAGCCGGTCTCCTGGGCCGCCTCCTGGAGGAAGTGCTCCGTCAGAATCGGGATATCCTCGGGCCTCTCCCGCAACGACGGCAGGGTGACGCTCACGCCCCGAATGCGGAAATAGAGGTCCTGGCGGAACGTGGTTCGTTCGATCAGCTTCGTCAGATTGTGGTTCGTGGCGCTGATGATGCGCACGTCCACCACGGTCGCCTTGTTGGAGCCGACCGGCGTGACGACGCCGTCTTCGAGCACACGCAACAGCTTCGCCTGCATCGTCAACGGCATATCCCCAATCTCGTCGAGAAACAGCGTCCCCTTGTCGGCGACTTCGAACATGCCTTTGCGATCCGTGTTGGCGCCCGTGAACGCCCCCTTGACGTGCCCGAACAATTCGCTCTCCAGCAGCGTCTCCGTGAGCCCGGCACAATTGACCGGCTTGAACGGCTTATCCCGGCGGAGCGAATTCCTGTGGATCGCCCGCGCCAGCAGCTCTTTGCCGGTGCCGGAGGGCCCTTCGATCAACACGGAGATATTCGTCGGCGCCACACGCCGCACCACCTCGAAGATGCCCTGCAGCGCCGGGCTGACGCCTTTGATGCCGTCGAACAGAAAGGATTCCGGCTCCCGGTCCGCGTCGGGGCGCGGGAGAAGCCGCCCGTTGCCTTGCGCGACGCCTGTTCGACCAGGGTCCGCAACTGGTCGATGTCGATGGGCTTGACGAGATAATCGAACGCCCCCTGCCGGATGGCCTCCTTGCAGTTCTCGATCGTCCCGTAGGCCGTAATCAGGATAACCTCCGGCGGATCGCCCTGCTGCCGTGCTTCGCGCAGCACGTCCAGGCCATCGACCTGGCCCTCCAGCTTCAAATCCGTGACCACCACGTCGATCCGCTGATGGCGCAGCACCTCGAGGGCGTGCTCGCCCGTGTAGACCGCCAGGGCCTCCACAGACAGCTTGCCCAAGGCCTCCACCATGCCGTCGGCATGGTCCCGCTCGTCATCCACCACCAAGACTACCGGTTTTTGTTCTGTCCAATGACTATTCAAGACTTTACCCGCGCATTGTATCCATCCACCACGCTTCCAGATCCAGCCGCCGCACCCGCCGCACAACAGCAAGGTGCCAAGGCCGTCGCTATCCTTCCCGAACGGAGGGTATTCTACACCCGGAAATGACATCAATCAAGAGGCGATTGCCCATGACCCAGGGATCAAGTATAGTAAAGGGGGCGTTTCTTGACGCCGCCAGGAGATACGCCATGGACAATCTCGTAACTATCGACCCGCGCGTCTGCAATGGGAAACCAGTCCTCACTGGCACGCGTATTCCGGTCACGGTCGTGCTGGATCAACTTGCGGAGACAGGGTCCGTGCAAGAAGTGCTGCGGCGGTATCCGGAACTCTCCCGGGACCAGGTCAAAGCGGCCCGCGAATACTGCCATGCCATGATTGATCGCACGGAACTCGAACCCGAAGCGGCGTAAGAGGTGGAATGCGCCTTTTCCTGGACCAGATGATCGACCGCTGTGTAGCGGACGTTTTATGCCAAGCGGGCTATGACGTGGAATGCGCTGCCCAAGCGGGTTTCGCACGCGCGGACGATCTGGAAATCCCGGAGTATTGCACGAAGCAGGAACGCGTTCTTGTTACTCTGGATGAGCATTTTGGCGATTGGACGGTGGCGAAGCTGACCGCGCACGCAGGCGTCATTCGGCTCAAGGTCCATCCCACCGGCTCGCGCGACATTGAGAAGGTACTCCCCGCCTTTCTCGAACGCTACGCAGAACGCGACTTTCGCAATACTCTGGCCATCGTCAGACCGAGCAGGGCCCGGTGGATTCACGCGCTGTGACTGTGCCGATGTGGCGCCCTGTCTACAGCTTGGCGTAGACAGGTTCCTCTCGATGGATCAAGCATGCCTGCGCGGCGTAGGCATGGCACCCAGAACCGGGGCGGGGGAACACCGTTTGGAGTTCTGCTCTTCGGCGGTTCAAGGCCGTGGAAAGGGGGAATTCCCAACGGACAAAGGGAGTCGCGTCTACTTTCTGGCGGGTTTGCCGGGCTCCAGGACGGACTGGCGGATGTCGGCGATGGCCCGCAGGTAGCGGCGGGCGGTAGGCTCGTCCTTGGCTTCCACGATCACGCGCATCACGGGCTCTGTATTACTGGTGCGAAGGTGAATCCAGCCGTCGGGGAAATCGAGCCGCAGACCGTCGGAGACGTTCATCGTGGCGTCCTCGAATTGCGCCACCGCCAATTCCTGAATCCGCCGGGCCTGCTGCTCATCGGCGATGAATTTGTCCTTGTGCATGAAGTAGCCGCCGATCTCCTGCACTAATTGACCGATGCTTTTACGTGTCTCAGCCATCAGTTGCAGGACCAGGGCAATTCCCACCAAGCTGTCGCGAATCGGCCCGACCCGCAGGTCGATCACGCCGCCATTGCCTTCGCCGCCGATGATGCAGTGATGCTCGATCATGGCGTTGGCCACGTTGGCCTCCCCTACCGGCGTGCGAATCACGCTGCCCCCCGCGCCGGGCGACGTCGTCAATCATGCGGGAGGTCGAGAGATTCGCGGCGGCGGCCCCCGTCCGCTTCGAGAAAACCTGCATGGCGGCCAGAGCCAGCGTGTACTCCTCTCCGATGTATGTGCCCTTCTCGTCGGCAATGGCCAGCCGGTCGGCATCCGGGTCTTGGGCGAACCCGAGATCGGCCTGCTCCTTCTTGACCCGCCAGCACAGCCCCGTCAGGTTCGCCGCGGTCGGCTCGGGCTCGTGGGCAAAGAGCCCCGTGGGCTCGTCGTTCATGGCCACCACGTCACAGCCCAGCTCGGCCAGCAAGAGCTTCGTAATTTCCGCGCCGGCGCCGTTGACGCTGTCCAGAACGACCTTGTATTTCTGGCCGGCGATGTGCTCGGCGTTCACCAGCGCCAGGACTTTTTCGACGTGAATGCGTTGCGTTTCCGCGTTGCAACTCACCTTGCCGCAGCGGTCGGAGCCGACAAAGTGAAAATGCCGGTCCCAGAAGGTCCGGCGGATTTCCTGGGCCGTCGCCACGGGCGGCGCCATGCCGTTGCCCAGCAGCAGTTTGATTCCGTTGTACGGAATGGGGTTATGCGAGGCCGTGATGATAACGCCACCCTGGCAGCCGAGGTGACGCACCATGATCCCGACGCTGGGCGTAGGAACCAGGCCGATGTCGATCACATCAATCCCAACGGCGCACAGACCCGCGGTCAGCGCCGACACCAGCATCGGCCCGCTGACGCGGGAGTCCCGTCCAATACAGACGGTAAACGGCCGGCCCGCGGTATCGATGCTGCTTCTCAGAAAGGTCCCGAACGCACACCCATACTCCGCCGCAACAATGGGAGTCAGGTTCTCGCCTACGACACCCCGCATGCCGCTCACGCTGATGATGAGGTTCTCCGCCATTTGCTCTCTCCGTCGGTGCTGCCATCTTCACACGCCCACGTCGGCCTTGAGACAGCCAGTCCGAACACACCCCGTGGGCAACGGGCCGATGCTACCCGCCGAATTCCTGCCATGCTATGAGCGAAAGGCGCAAAATGCCAGGGGTCCGGGGAGAGAATCCCCAGACCCCGCGCATACCAGACCGATCGAGATCAATCCAGCCCGCAAACGTACAATTCGTTGACGAAATCCAGCTTGCGCAGCTCCGCCACCGTAGCCGCATCGGGCTCTTTGTCGAGGCTGACGGCCAGGACGGCCTTCTGCTGCTCGAGCTTCTGGCCGACGCCCATCGTGCCGATGTTGATGCTGTGATTGCCCAAAACCGTGCCGACGGCGCCAATGACGCCGGGCCGGTCATCGTTGAAGATCACTATCACGGTACCTTGCGGCGTCATCTCAATGCGAAACCCATCGATCTCAATGATCCGCAGCAGCATGCCTCCGAAGACGGAGCCGCGGACCGTGCGTTTGACCTCGCTCGTCGTGACGGTGGCGCTGAAGCTCGAGGGGGAATTCCGGGGACAGCATACTTAATTATCCTACCTTTCCGGTTGGCACCCTGTCGATGGCACTACGCCACCCTGCCGACGTGGAGGACCGTCAGCGCCGCACGAGCGCGGCACCGGGCCCGGGCCGAGCCGCTCAGCTCGACGTGCCGGGGACCCGGCGGGGCCGGATTGGTAGCCCCAGATTCGGGCATCGCAGAGTCATCGCTGGGCGGGAGGGGCACCCGTGGGGGAGCTGCGCACGATCACCATGACCGGGTTGGAGGGTCGGAGGTCTCCCCCGGCGTCTGTGCCGAGTACGGAAAACACGTGGTAGCCGAGAGCCAGATTCGTTGCCGTAAATTGCGCCGAGCCCTGGGTGATTTCCCCCAGCTTTGTTGCCCCATCGTAGAACTCCAACTTCTTCCAGCCGGGGAATTTGGTGGCGTCCACAACGATCGGCACGCTGGACCCCACTCCCTGGACCGGCGCATTCATCGAATCGTTCATCGTCGGCGAGGTGATGGTGAGCGGACGATTGAAGGACGCATAGGCCCGATACGGGTACGCGATGTCTTTCGAAAGCAGCCAGCTCGATTGCTGGATGTCGCCGGTGAATTGGGCGGCCGGGCAGATATTCACCCAATTGGTCTTCAACGTCCTGTTATCGGCCACCCAGCCGCTCAGGGGATCGAGCGGGTTCAGCGTGAGCGGTCCCTTCAGCACATTCCCACTCGCGGGATAGCGCAAGCGGACGGCGGCGTCGAGGTAAGGCATCGTCAGGACTTCCTGTCCGCACATCTCGTGTCCGCGTCCCTGGAGTTCCATATAGCCCCACTCGGCGCCCAAAGGGCGATGCTCGGCCAAAACCGGGGCGATGAGAGACCCCATATTCTCCAGTTCGCCGTTGATCAGGAGCAGCGGCGTGGCCCGCGTCGCGGCGGGCTCCTGCGGTTCGCCCGTGGTACTGAATTTCAGGGTCGTTCCCACCATGCCGGCCGCGATCACCCGCTCGGGAAGAAAATTCAGCAGGTCGCGGGAGAATCCTCCCCCGGCCGAAAAGCCCGTGGTGGCATACGGCACATTGACCAACTCCGGGTGTCCGCAGACTTGCGCAAACCGAGCCAGAGCCCGCTGAAAGATCTGGACATTGTCGGCATGGGAGGACGCCGCCCCCACGCCGCCGAGGAACGCAAACCCGTGCAGATGCAGGAACTCCTCGTACGAAGACGCCTTATAAAAGTCGCGGGAATCGCCGCCACTGCCATTCGAGACCACCAGCAGTCCCCGGATCGTGGTCACCTCGGTAGGAATAACAATACGATAGGTCCGGGCCGCACCACTGATCGTCTCGGAGTATTCGCAGACGCTGTATTGGTAGGGACCGTTGGTGGACGAACTCACCGCCGAGGTGTTCCCGCTGTTCCCAGAACCAGCCGCCCAGACCGTCGTCCCCGCCGCCCCATAGATGAACGCCGACACCACTATGCCGACAATCAATACGGGCAACAACTTCTGGCTACTTCGCATCGCGTTTATCCCTTCCAAGATTCCAGACGCCCAAATCATGAGAGCTTTTCTGATCATAATCGCTAAAGAGATGTCGGCGGAGGTTGCTCCTTATCAGCTATGAGGACAAGCCACTATCACGCCCAATTGTAGCTTGTCCCGTCGGGCAGGGCAAGCGTCCCGTCGATGGCACTACGGCCACCCTGCCGACGTGGATGGCCGTCAGCGGCGGCATAGCGAGGCCAGGATGGCTCGGACCCATATCCGCTCGAATCCTGTTCTCCTGCACGTAATTCCGAGATACCTCCGTACAAGAACCTGAAACCCAGAGAATCATGTCTCGCGCCAAGCCGCCAAGAGCGCCAGAAATCACCCGCCTTCTTCCAAGCCATTGACGGTCCGGGTAATCCCTTCTTCCATAAGCGCAGCACCGAAATTCAACAGGAACCCGAGCTTCTTGTGGGCAAGTCTCAGGTGAGTCAGAATCTGCTTTTTGTGGGACTTGGTGATCGACTCCACGGATTTCAACTCCGCAATTACCTTGCCCTCAACGACCAGATCGGCGCGGAATCCCTCCTCACACTGCATCCCCCGCCACACAATCGGAATGGAGACCTGACGCCCCACTTGGAGACCCCGATCCCGCAATTCTTGGGCGAGGACCGCCTCACAGACGCTCTCCAGAAGTCCGGGCCCAAGCTCCCGGTGTACCGTAATCGCCGCATCGACAATGATCTTTCCGATTTCGTTCTCATCCATTGTTGACTCTCCTCTTTTTCTGTTGTTCTTCCCGTTCTTCGAGTTTCTCAGCGACCTCGTCGGGGCGTCCTTCCCATGTTGGAACCCTCAAGGCTACCTCCTTTCAGATCGCCTGTCCATCGCTCGGCTCATTTCTTCTCGGCGTTCTTGGCGTCTTGGCGCGGGGATCGGTTTTCACCTGATTGGCAGCCTCTGGGGCATGAATCTCGTCCGGGAAGTTCAAGTAGGCAAACGGGCCGAAGAGCTCATACGCCTTGCGGTCGCGGGCCTTGGCCGCCTCGACCTTGTCGTCGAAGACCTCCCAGTAGACGGTCTTGCCGCCATTGCGGATCTTGGCCAGCCATCTCTTCCCATAAGGCTGAACCCCCACGAAGCCGGATTGGTTGCGTCTGGGGCTTCTATCGCAGCTATTCTGCTGACGGGTGCAGTTGTGCAGATTGCAGCGGCGGTTGTCGAGCGGATTGTGGTCCTCGTGGTGGGCCACCATGTCCGGCGGGGTCTGCATGATCTCGCGATGCATGAAGATCCTCTTGCCGTGCTCGCAACGGTAGGCATAACCCACGGGGCCATCCCCACCGAGGTAGCGCCACGTGTACTCCTTGAGCCACTCGTAATCGGCGGCATCAACGATCGCGAATTTATGGTGGCCCAGCGGGATGTACTTGACCTCGGGACCGGGCGGCACCGGCGGCAGGCTGGGCTCGGGCCGGGCCTCGAAGTTCCGGCAGCACTCGCACGGGTGCACCTCCCGCACCTCGCCCGGCGTCCCGGCGTGGTTCAGACACAGCGGCAAGACCAGTTGCGGCTCCATCGTCGCCCGCAGGGGATGCACCCGGGTCGGATGAAGCAGATAGACACAACGGGCGCACCGGCGCTTACTCGCCGACGGAGTCCGCGAATCAGAGTTTGAAGTTTGAGGTGTGAAGTTTGAAGTTGGCGGAGCCGGAGGACCTGCTCTTCAGCCGGGTTGGCTTGTCGCTTCGGACTTCTCACCGGTCACTTCGTCTGGCTTTTTTCCGCACGACGGCACCTCCCTTTGGGGCTCGTCTGTATTAACGCCGCAAGACGTTTGGGGTGCCGTAGGGGCGGCCCCCCGTGGCCGCCCTCTTTCTTGCCAAGGTTGCCCTGTGCCATTAGGGCAGGCACGGGGGCCTGCCCCTACACCCGCCTCAAGGCGGTACTCCGAACTTGAAACTTCGTTTGGGTTTGTTTCGCACAACGTGTCTGCGGCCTGGAGTGCGACGTTCGGAATCGGAACCTCCGAGGCGCTCGACGCTGGGGCCTCCTCATTTGTCACCGGCCACTTGTCGCTCGTCACTTCGATTGGCTTTGTTTCACATAACTGGTCCTCGTCCGGAGCCCCGTTCGTAGTGACGCCGTAAGGCGTTTCCTCCGAAGCACCAACCGGGACACCAGAAACCGGCGGACTCGGCGGTGTTGGAACAGCGGAAGGAACGGACTCTTGACCCGCCTGAAGGCGGTACTCCGAACTCTCGACTTCGCGCAGCAGCCGCTGCTTGCGGAGTTCGTTCATCGTGCGATACAGGCTGTTCTCGATCCGCCGCTCATATCCGAGCAACTGAACGAGCAGCTTGTGCTTGCCGAAGTCCTGCACCACCATTCGGGCGCGGACCGCCTCCTCGTCGTCCGCAACGTCATTGGCCCCTGGCTGGTCCCGCGCCTTGGCCACCCGCTGTGCCTCCAGCACGTCGAACACCGCACCTTCGAGCCTTTCGGCCCGCCGCAGCCGCCACGCGAGGTTGACGACGCGTTCCGCCAGGAGCGCTTCCACCGACCCTGCCGGCTCCAGGTCCTCCAGCATCCCCTCCCGGTAGAGGGCGAACTCCTCCGGATCTTCTCCTTTGACCACCACCCGTTGCGCCAGGAGGCCGTGCTTGACGGCGTTCTGGGCGACGAGGGCTTTGCCTTCCGCGGTGCGGGGTCCCGTGGACTTCTGGGCATTGGAACGATTGGCAAGAACCTGGGCCACGCTGGCCATGATGATCCCTCCAAATGCTGGCCAATAATAGTTGACTCTTCGCCGTCACGCACGGTTAAGTTCGATAGATATTATACCAGCACTATGGTCATATGTCCAAAGCAACGCGCATTTTCCCGAAAATTTCTCCGCCCGTAACTCCTTGTCGCGCCAACACTAACGAGCCACCGCAAAATATTTTCAAAAAACCCCGCATAGCCTCCGCGCGAGCCTGGGTGAAATGACCGGCGCGATCCTCGTCGAGAAGTCCCTGGCCTTCCTCGATTCCTGCCCCCGCCCCGCCGCCCGCCTGAACTGGTAGGGTGGGTTCTCAACCCACGCGTGGATTCTACCTGTCCCGACCGCGGAGGACCCGGCGCGGCCCTGGCGCACAATCCAAAAGAGTCCTCCACAGAGTTCGACGCTTACCACAGATTTTCCCAGCCCGGCCTGGGCTGCGCCGGAACCAAGAGTTCCTCTCGCCAAGCACGCCAAGAGCGTAAAGAAAAGGAAAAGGAAGAACAAGAAAGGCCTCGCTTTACCCTTGGCGATCTTTGCGTCCCGTTCACTTCCGCTCAGGACAGGCTTTGCGAGAGACGTAATCCTCTTGGTCTTCACGACTTCCGTCCTGCTGTCTGAATTATCTCGAAACGATTTTCAGTTGTTGCGGGTTAGCAGCACAGCGGCCCTCTTTCCTTCTTCTGGAATCTGTGAACATCTGCGTAATCTGTGGATTATTTAACTCCTTTGCATTATTCCGCCTCGGAGTACGCGCTCATGCCCTGGAAATCCACAACTTCGACGGGCTCATCGCCGACGACCCAGGCATCATGTCCCGGCGGGATCAGGCAAACGTCGCCCGCATGGCACTCGAACTCCTTCCCGTCCTCCAGGTGGATCTTCATCGTGCCCGCGATGAAATACATGAAATGGCCCGCCGGACAACTGTCCATCTGGAGCACAGGCCCCACCGCTTCCGACCAGTGCCAGCCGGGTTCCAGCTTGGCCCGGCCGACCGTAACGCCGCCGATTTTCAGCAATTCCAGCCGGCCCTTCGAGAACTCGCGGACCTCATCCGGCTTCTCGAAGTTCTTCGCTTCGCTCTTTTCCATCACTTCTACTATCTGTTGCTCTTTCATAATTCCACCTCGCAACGCCGCCTCATCCCGGCGGAGATAATCACTTTCCCAAATCCCAACTACACTTCCCTTCCTTCCCACCGTTGCCTACGTCAGCCCCCAAACGTGTAGAAGCCAGTTTTTCCCTCAGGGAGCCTGAGCCTTTTGCCTATCCGGCCGCAAGAAGGCCCCGGGCGGACTTCCCGGAAGCCAAGCCGCCGGGGTCGTCTCGGACCAGATTCCCGCTGTGTCCCTGTGACCTGCTCGCAAGAAGTACTGCGTACTTTTAGTTCCCCCCCGTCGCCTTCAGGCGGGCCTGCAACTGATCTATCAGCGTCTGGGGCATGGGGTAGGCATTCACTTCCTTGCTCGTGACGAACTCGTGCCATGCCTTGATTCCCTCGTCAGTCGGGCAATGCGAGTAGGCGTGCTCGACAATCTCTCTCTGTTTGGGTCCAATCGGACACCAGCGTGTCCCCAAGTCATAGGCCCCACACACAAACCGATAGCAATTCGCGATATACACCATCCAGGCCTCGGCGTTCTTGGGGTTCTTCTCCAACAAACGCTCCAGCATCTCCTTGGCCTTCATGACGTACTCATCCTGGTACGGCAGATAGCCCGCCGCGCCCATGATATGGTTGATCCGATAGACCGGCTGGCGCCCAGACGATACGTGGATCGTCTCCGATTGCCCCGGCAGCGGCCGGCTCCAATGGCCCCACCAGGACGCGAACGCCTTTCTGTCGAAGACAGGCCGCTTCTCCGTGTCCCTCCAGTACTCCTCGAACGCTACACGGTCATTGGGGTCGGTGGTCTTGGCGAGAATGACGTCGTAATCCTGGGGCGTGATCGGGCCCCATACGTAGTCGCCTCCGACGCCTTTGTATGGCCCCAGGGAAAAGTACCGCCGCGCCAAATCCACGACACACGACTCGTCCCGAGGATTCTCCTCGATACGGTTTCTCAAACGCTCCAATTCACGATAGAGGGTGAACGGCATGTACTCGATCTGGATATTGTCCTGAAGCTGCGGCTCGATGTCCGTGAACCGCCAGCGTACTTCCTTGCCTTCGACCTGAAAACCGGCGGGTCCCGTTCCCGCGCGAATCTGCTCGGTTGCCAGCGGCTCTTCGAAGTGGATGGTGATATCCGCGCGACCGATAGTACCCTTCCATAGGGCACCTGTATCCAAACGGTAGTATACATTAAGCCACGGCTGGCTGTACGAGCCAGACGGCCGGATGTGGTACTTCACGCGGATGGTCGTGGGACCGGGAGGAAACGACTGATCCCAGCCAAACCACGTCCAGCGAAGGATGTTGTATTGCCCTCTCACGGGAATCTGCTTGATCTCCGTCGGGGCGTTCTTCTCATTGATCGTCACCGTGAAGTCGTACATCTCAGGTTCGGATCGTGCGTTCTCCACCGGAAAGCCGACGAACACGGCTATCGCCTTGTCCGTTTCATTCTCGATCGCGAACTTCGCGACGACGCGACAGCGGTCCCCACAATAGATGTCAACCTCCTCGCTCTGCATGCGAATATCGTTGTTGTCTTTCGGGCTGAGCGTATACCCGTCATAGGTCGTTGGCGCCACATCACCCCAAAGTGCCACGCAGGACCAGAGAACGATGGTAACGAACAGTCGTTTGTTCCTCATTTGCCGCCTCCTTCATAGTATCGACTCCGACAACTACAGGTCTCTCTGCACGTCACCTGCGACTCCATCATTGTATCGTGGAGATGGGGCCCGGGAAAGTCCACAGAGATCGACAGGGTTGTCGGCAGAGGTAGGGTAATCGGGCACTTCTTGCTCTCATGCCCTGCCCCCGGTTTCCCGGAGGAACGCGGAGGAAATCAGGCAGTCCTTGTATCAGCTCAGGTAATCGCGGTTGATACGCCAGCCCACGTAGACGCCCGCCACGCTGCCGACGCTGCTGAGCAGGAAGCCGGTCATGAGTCCCACTTGGGCCCCGATCCACCAGCCAATCCACCCCAGGATGGTCACACCCAGAAAGATGCAGAGCTTGTTCATGTCTTATCCCCCGAAGGCCCGAGGCCGAGCGGATCTGCCCCCAAGCCGAGGCGGGCCTCCCCTCCTGTCTCGGCTATCGGGGGACGGATATTCAGTACCCGACCGAAATACGTGCCGTGTCTCGAATGGCGGTCCGGTAAAGCCATTCCTGGCGTGCCCCTCACTGGTTCCCGTGAGCCCGGAGGGTGTGCCGCGCCTGACGCCGGCGGCGCGGCGTCAGGGCTGCGCGGGCTCGGGTTTGGGCGCGGGCTGGTCCTCGGCCAGAATACGCCAGAGGTTCCTCACGTTGCGCTCTTGGTGGTCCCAGCCATACGTGTGCGGGGGCGGGTTGCGGAAGGCGGGGAACTTGGCGCGGAGGGTCAGAAGCTTGGTCGTCTGGTCCAAGGTCAGACCCTGCCGGCGGGCGGCGGCCACTTCTGTGAGCATTCTCTGGTAGTAATCGCGGATCGGGGGCAGGGCGGCGCGGGTCAGCGGGACGCTGTGTCCCGGGACCACGTGCTCGATCTTCACATCGTCGGCCAAGAGACGGTCCAGCACGGCGAGGAAACGGTGGACGTCTTCCAAATGCGTCTCTTCGCCGATTTCCGGGATGCGGTACTGCTGGTAGGCGATGGCACCGGTGACCAGGACCCGCTCCTGGGGAACGTAGATCAGGATGTCGGAATTACTGTGGCCTTTGCCGAAGAAGAGCAGCTCCAGGGTGAGGTCGCCCAAATCCAGCGTGTATTTATCGGAAAATGTGAGGGACGGCGGGACGACCTGGTAGCCCTGCTGGAGGTCCTGCACGAAAAGGTCGTAGAAGATCAGATCGCTCTGGATCAGCCGGGTGTACGGGCGGTTGGCGGCATACCGGGGCAGAGCGGCCCGCAGGTCGCGCAGAATCGCGTTGTAGCGATCGAGCTCCGCGGCTGCGGTTCGGCTCGGTCTGGCGGCGGATGCAGCCACTGCATGTCCTCGGCCAGGTTCTCGTGCCCAACGATCACAGCGCCTTGGAACAGGGCGTTGCCGCTGCAATGGTTGTCATGGGCGTGCGTGTTGATGACGTAGGCCCAATCGGTGCGGTGGAACGTCTGCTCGATCTTCTTCTTGATCGGGGCCATCACGCGCGGCGAGGCCTCCGTATTGATGATGACCAGGCCCTTCTGGGACTGGATCACCGTGAGGTTGCACCGGCGGTCGAGGCCCGGCCAGTAGGCCAGAGCGACCCGGGGCGAGAGCCGATTGATGTAGATGTATGGACTCGGGTCGGACGACGAACCGGCCGCGAGCAACGCCACGAGCAAGCCGAGATGAAGCGACGTAATCATTTGCGCTCTCCCTGGACAGCCAACATCAGGCACCACGATGATGCAGACCATGGTGTGGTTCCATTATACCGTGTGATAACCGCGACGGCTTTACCCCAGGAAAAATCGTTATTCTCGTCGAAGAACTGCTCGGGGCAGGTCTGAGGGGCCGGGCGGCATCGGCAAGACCGAAGGCTTTGGCGGGGGCAGATGCCCCAACCACCGGCAAACTGCGTTTGCCGCTGCCACCCAAAGCGAGTCACCACTTTTGTCGTGCATCCCGTCATGTTCGTGGCGGCCTGGGCCGGCTGGGTGAAGCGTGCAGGCGCTTGACGCCGGGGAGCGTCGCGGAGACAATAAGAGGGGAAGGAAGCAGTGTCTTGAAGGAGAAAATGCGGATGAAGGCGAAGAGATGCGTCGTCGTACTGGCGGTGTCAGCCACCCTGATCCTCGCCCTGTGGGCGGTCGCGCGGGCGGCCGAAAAGACCGCAGGGGAATAATCCCCAGGTGAAGTACGTCGAGAAGCAACAGGACACGTTGCGGGGCGTGCCAAGCGTCTACGTTCTCGTGGAGAAGCTGGACCAGGCGATTGAGCAGATGGGCTTGACGCGCGTCGCCTTGCGGACGGATGTAGAGCTGCAACTGCGCCAGTATGGCATCAAAGTCCTTGACTCGGACGAGTGGATGGCGACTCCTACCGCACCGGATCTCTACATCAAGGTGAACGTGATGCCTCTGGCCGAGGACGTCATCCCGTTCCTGGCCGTGAGCGTCGAGGTTCGTCTGGATCAGCAAGTATGGCTCGTGCGCGACCCCACCGTGCGGTGCTCCGCCGCCACTTGGCATACGAGCACGGCGTGGCGAATTCCCCGGGCCCGGCTCATCGCCGCGCGCGAGGTGGTCAAAGATCAGGTGTCCAAGTTCATCAACGACTACCTGGCCGTGAACCCTAAGCAACCCATCCCTAAATGAGAAGTTGGCGGGGGCGGCGACGGTCCGGCCCTAGATTGAACTGTAATGGGCATACTGGACAGGAAGCATTTATCAGAGAGGCCAGTATTGACAGATCTCGGCGAAATCTCGTGAAGCTGCACGTCGTTCTGACTGCGCTTTTCCTCGCGGGCTCCTTCCGGATTCCATCCGTTCGTGCGGCCTTTGACTCCATGTGGGTCGACCAAGCCACCCGGCCTGTGCCCGAGGGCGCCAAAGTGACGCTCGAATTCGATCGCCCCGAATACTTCCTGGGCGAAAACATGCTCCTGCACTTCGTCCTCGAAAACACGGGCGACAAACCCTTCGAGGCTCTATGGGGCGCCGATTATCGAGGGGCCAAGCGCCATCTGCGGTTCAAGGTCACGGCGACAGACGAACAGGGTAACCTGGCGGAGGATCCCGATCCTGCGCCCATCTGGTTCGGCGGCCTTAGCGACAAGTGTACACTCCAACCGGGCGAGAAATTCACCGTGTCGCTGCCATTGTTGCGTTACTGCCAGATCGAGAGGCCGGGCCGCTACACCATCCGCGCAACCCACGACTACGGCTGGAAAGAAGGCGAGCGAAAACGACCGGTGGGCGAAGCCGTGATCGCTTTTCGCATGCCCGACGCGGCCCAGGCGGAGCGGATCGTCTCTCAGATGGAAAGACTGCCCGACGACTCCCCTGTGATTCCGAGCAGGTGCGCGGGACTATGCAGATTTCGCTTGTCTGCAGCAGCCGGTTTACCTGAAACCGCTTCTACGCCGGGCGCGGGCAGGCAAACGATATGCCTTGGAAGGGCTGGGCCGGATCGCGACGCCGGACGCGACGCGTGCGCGATCCAACTCGCGGGCGATCCCAACTCGGCGTTCACGCTCAACGCCGCTCAAACGCTCGAGGGGCGACTGCCCGATCCCGAGTTCAACAAGAATCCGCCCGACCAGGACTCCTTCCATTTTGACAACCTGGAGGTGCGCCGCCGATTGGCGGCGCGGGCGTGGGACGACAAGTTCGCGCCGGAGGTGCGTAGCCTCGCAACGAAGTTCCTCACACGCCACGAGACCCCCGCGGTCGCCTGCGGCGCGTTCATGATGGAAGCCGTCGGGACGCCGGCGGAAGCGTCTATCGTTCTGGCGGCACTCGATAGAGCGCTCGAACCGTTGCACAGGCCTCGCAATGATCCGCAGGACAATATTCTCGACCTTCCTGAACCGGTCCGGGAATTGTTGCGTGCGATGCAGGTGTTACACTCGCGCGGATTCGCCCCGAGTATCGCCGGCCATGCCCCGATTCTGCTCTATTTCGAGTGGTTGCGGAACGAACTGCCACCCCGGCCGCCGGATTGGCGGCAGATGCTCGATGCTTTCGGCAGAGCAGGCCCGTATCCCATTCGCGAAGCAGCGCTACGCTCCATCCCAGAGCCCATACCCGCCGAGTGCACGGGATTGATCATGCGGGGGTTGGCCGACTCCGATCTGGGCGTCTGCCGCGTCGCGTGCATCGTGGCCGGGAAATCCGGGAACCGGGAATTCCTGAAGCCTCTGCTCGAAATCATCGCCACCGAGCACCACCAATGGCTCTTGCGCGAGGCAACACGTGTGGCGCAGAGTTCAGGCGCGGGCTTTGACCTGCTGGAGGTGTGGGCCGATCGGCTCGCCGAAGAGCACCTCTACAACCTGGCGCTGGATTCGTTGCAGACCGTTCTGGAAGTACCCGCCGGCAACTCGGGCGCACCGATCTGACCCGCGCGGAAAGACTCGAACTGCGCCGGCAATGGAAGGAGTTCCTCGCGTGGCACGCGGAGGAGATTCGCGCCGGCAAACGTTTCCAGGTCAGCGATCCCGCGGTCACGCCGGCCTTGGTTGGGCGCGCACGCTGGTGGCGGTTGCCGGACGGAACGACTTGGCCGACGCCAACACAGACACCCGTCCAGAATTGAAGCGTGCCGAACAAACTGATCGGGAGGACGCTCGTCCGAGAGATCATGGGCATGAGCGTCACAACTGCCTTTGATAACCCCGCATGAGAACTGCGAAGAACACCGGCACACGTACGTCAAGAGAAAGGTGACCACGACGTACAAGATGGATTCCATCTTCTTCTCAACCACGGCGCGATCCGACATCAAGACTCGCAAAGGTGTAGCCCGGTGGCTTCTCATCGCTCCGTACCGGCCCTTCCATAGCAAATAGGGAGCAAACCGAAACCCGGGACGCGAAAAATCGCGTTCGAGAACTCGATCACGCTATCGTGGACATCCGGACTCTCGCTCCGGGCCGAAACCTATGCCTCCGGGGCCTTGGCGGGCTTGGGAGACTTCGGAGCGCTGGGCTTGACCTCGGTTTCGCCTTTGAACTTGACCGCCGGCATCTCCTTGCCCAGCGCTCGTAGGTCGCCTTCAACGCCTGGCGGAAGGCGTCCGGCTTCATGGCCTCGACGCGGCCATCCGCAAAGAGAACGTCGATCCGGTCCGTGCAATACTCCGGGTTCTCGTAGACCATCACACTTTGGGGGTCAGGCGTCTTGGGCAGGCCGCGGACGTAAATATAGCTGGGCCCGGCAAAACCCTTCGGTTTGTGGGGCGATTCGAGGACTTGGGGGCTACTACCGAGATAGGACTTGACCTGCTCCAAATCCGCGGGCCACTCGCCCTGATGCTCCTCGGCGTACATGTGCAGCGCGAGCCCGATCTGCTTGAGGTTCGCCATCACGAGCTGGTTCTTGGCCTGGTCCCGGGCTTTCGCCATGGCCGGCAGCGCCACGGCCGCCCCTATTGCCGCACCGGCGACGCCCGAAAGAGCCTCTTCGATGCCGGGGCCCTGCGAGTGCCGCGTAGATGCCGTCCGGGGCCACCCACCGGTAACGGCACGCCGGCTTCATGTCCTTGATGATGTCACTGAGCGAGGGCAGCACGGGGGGCAGCTTGATGTTCGCCTGGGCGGCAAACAGTCCCGCCATCGGCCAGAACTGCTGAAACATCGCCATCGCCTGAGTGTATTGGGTCTGGGAATCCGCATAGCTCAGGGCTACGACGTTATCCGGCAGCCGGGCGGTGACTTCTTTATATCCCGGCGTGTCGCGGATCGACTTGCGCTCCGCACCGGTCGCGGCCATCCGTTTGACCGCCGCCTCGTAGACCCCCGGATTCAAACCGATCACGGCGTAGCCGTTCGCCACGGACCACGTCGGCGTCACTTGCATCATGGCCAACTGCGCGATCGTCCAGGTGTGAACGGTTCGCCCATTCTCACGCTTCTGGGCGCTGGCTTGGAAGGCGCCCTTGCTCTGGGCGGTCACGAAGTCACCGAGGCTGGTCATCGTCTTTTCAAAAAGATCGGCGTCTTTCAGTTTGACGAGCACGACGGCCCCTCCCAGCGGCGCCTCGGATACCGCGCCCATCCCCAGCGAGTAGAAGACGACCGGGCCGGCCAGGCTGTCCAGCAGGCCCTTGCGCAGGCTGAACTTGGCCTGGGATTCGAGGGCGGCCAGCCCTTGCTCCACCTTGGCGCCGGCTTCGGGGGCCGCCGCCTTGACCGCTCCCAGGATCGTGTCATAGGCTGCGGCCATGTCCAGATTGGTAGTCCCCGCCGTCACCGCCCGCGCATCGACCATGTCCATCAAGGTCAAGTCCGCCGGCTTGAAAGTCGCCAGGAGCCCCGTGCGCGGCCCCGGCACCTCCAGGAAGCAGCCGGCTAACGAGATCCGGGCCGGCAAATCCCACCCGCGAGGTGAACGTGCGCACGCCGGACAGGCCCAAGTCCTTGAGCACCGCCGTGACGGTGTCCGCCACCTTCGCGTCCTTCGGCCGGACGACGGCATCGACGAGAGCCAGGGCCTTCTGGACCTCGGCGTGCACCACCAGAGCGTCCCCGGCGGGAACCTTCTTCAGGTACTCCGGAGCGGCGGCACGCGGCTTCTGCACGTATTGCAGGGCAGCCCCGGCGGCGTCATTGGCGGCCACCACGAGGTAATCGCCCGACCAGCCCCAGTACACGGGCACGGGCGAGCCCTTGGGGCCGCGCATCTTGGCCGAGCCGACATTCACGTCGGCGATCGCCCCCGCCCCGGCCAACGTCTCCAACGTCTTTGACCATGCCTTCGAACTCGGCCTTGCGCGTCCCGGCGTCCAGAATCGCAAAGGCATAGATCGGCGGCTGCTCCTTGCTCTGGACCGGCCCCTTCAACGGCGCGACCCCGAGAACCAAGGGCCGGCCCAGGACCGATTGGACCATGCCCAGCAGCCATGTGGATCTGCTTGACGTCCGGGCCGCCGCCTTTCTCCTGCGCTTGGCCAGCAGTTGGGTCTCGATCGCCTGGGCGAAGCTGACCACACCCGGATCGTTGCAGATCCGGCCCAGGGAGGTCTTCGCAAAATCGTCTTTCAGGGCGTCGCCGCCGCTGGTGGCGACGAATCCGATGACCCCATCCGGCAGCCGCTTCGTCAATTCCTCCACCGGCGCAGCGCCCGCCACACCCGGCACTCCCGCCAGAACCACCACACCCGCCAGAGCGACCCACCCACACCGAATCCAACGTGTTCGAATCATGATGACCTCCCTTCACAAAGATAGACCAATACTCCACTGGCGGGAATTGTACCGAGGTCCCTCCTGCGTCTACTCCGTGTCCGCTACTGCCGCTATCCCCTCCCCTCTTCATATTGTACCGCCTTCATCCTCCGGTGGCACAAGAGGCTCCAGTAGTTCCACCAACTTCGGGATATGCTTCTCCACGACATCCCAGACTCTGCCGGGGAGAATCCGGAAATACTCGTGCACAAGCCGGTTCCGCATGCCCACCATGTCCCTCCAGGGCACGTCCGGATGATCGCTCTGATATTCGGGCGATACCTTGCTCGCGGCCTCCCCGATGATTTGGATCTGATGCATTACCGCATTCTGGATCAGTTCGTCCCGCTTAAACTGAACCCAATCGACGTTTCTCGTAAACTCGAGCACCTTTCGCGCTGCCAACAGCATGTCGAGGACGTAGGCGTCATCCCGCCACATAGATCGTCTCCGCCGTGGCGAGAATGTGCCGGCGTCTTATGTAGTTCTCGCTGTGCTCTACGGCCTGGCGTTCCACCAGGTCCACCGGACGGCCCAGAATCTGAGAAAGTTCATCCTGGATGGCGACCAAGTCCATCAATCCCGGTTCTGCGCCCTCGTCGAAATCCACCAAGACGTCCACATCACTACCCGGCCCAAAGTCGTCCCGCAACACGGACCCAAACAGCGCCAAACGACAAATACGGTGGCGTTTACAAAACCGCCGAATCTCCTCTTGCGGCAGCGAAGAGCCGCAGACTCCTTGCAGGGGCCTTGTCCTCTGCCTCAATAACGATGCCCTCCCGCCGCGCAATTTCGATGATGGGACGTCCATCGCCGCCCTCCCACTCCTGCTCACCACAGGGAATGGGCTCAATACGATCGTCGGCAGAAAGGGTCGCGTACCAGAGATTCCTTGACCATTTCTATATCACGCCGACCGTCAAATTCCGGAGCAATTACGATCAGATCGATGTCGCTGTCCCGATCGGCCCCGCCCTTGGCAAACGACCCAAAGAGAACCGCCCTACTGGCATGAATGCCAACCGCCGGCAGTGCCGCCAGATATCGCCTTATCGCATTGACAACTGTGCTCTCAACCATCGTTCCACAACCGCAAAATCCCTTTCGGCCTTGGCGACAGGCTTAGCAGTGGTCAGCCTCATAAAGAATCTTACCCTGCTCCAGAATCTCCCGCATGAATGTGTCGCCCATCTCGATCCGCTCGCGCACCTTCTCGGGAGTTCGCACCAGTAAATCCATGGGAAAGCGCGGCCGCAATTTCATCCGAATCTCCACCGATTTGTCCACGCTCCGACCTTCGAAGGGCGCAATCACCAGAATATCGACATCCGAGTCGGCCCAGCGTTGCCTCTGGCGTAGGATCCAAACAGGATCACCCTATGAGCACCGAATTCCTCGCCGATCCTCCGTCCGAACTGCTCTATCTCATTCATCGCCACCATAAGCTCGCGCCAAAGTCCAACGCCGATTGCATCCGGTTCAGTATAGCATCAAATGCGACGCCCCGCAATTGCCGCGCTGCCGCTTCAGACATCCGCCCAATCGCACCGGTACGATTCCGGCACATTCTCCAGGCTCGAAAAGACGTCCTTGTCCGGAAATGCCGCACGAGCCAACGGCTGGACGAGCTTTTTGTCCGCCGTGATGATAGCATCGGCACGGGCCAGCAAGAGCACGTACTCAATATCCTGATCGTCGTGCTCGGTTCGCTTCCGACCAAGCGGACAGCCCGTTTGATTCCTGTACCAGCACTCGTGGACGACCGCTATATCGAGACGCATGCGATGCCAAGTTATCCACTCGTGCGACAGGCAAAACTCCCCGGGGACTCTGATCCAGGCCAGGAGCCAGCGATCTCACAACCATATCATGAATGTCGAACTTATCTGCGCGATCAAAGAAGAAGTGCAAACGAATAGAAATGTCGGGAGAGATCGCCTTGATATCTAGCTCGGGCATCGCGGCAATTTTGATCGACCCGTCTCTTGAGTTGCTGCGGAAACGCACCGAACTTCGCGTCTGCCCGATCGCCGCGAGAACGATACCATTCCTCTGCGCCTTCCGATTGAGGATCTCATCAAGTTCGGATTTCTTCACGGCAGATCTTTTCCGTCACGTCGGAGTCCGCCAAATCCAAAGGATAGGGCCGGCATCGCCAGCCCTCCCATCGGGCAAACTCCTGCCCATCGGACAGCAACAAGCCCCTTCTCTGATGAGTGTCTCATACCTCTGGAGCAATTTCTTCTTTTCACGGTCTTGGCTGGTTGCACACTCGTACAGCAGCACACCGGGAGCAATCAAGAAGTGATGCTTGGCGAAATCGCACAGTTCTCCAAATTGATTCCGATGAAGGCGTCTTTGTCGAGAACAACCTGTTTTGGTTTCATCAGCATTGAAGGCCCGCCAGCACCACCTTTCGCATCAGGACGGTGTTGGCGGATTGGCCGGTGAAGAGATGGAATTGAGCGGCGGCCTGATTCACGAACATGGCGACGCCGTCGATCGTCTTGGCGCCTTTCTCTTTGGCTTGCTTGAGGAGCAGCGTCTCGGCGGGATTGTAAACCGTGTCGAAGACCGTCATGTCCGGCTTGAGGTACTCGGCGGCAACGGGAGTCGCGTCGACATTCGGGTGCATCCCGATGCTGGTGCAGTTGACCAGCAAGCTTTGCGTCCATGCGGGGCAGTTCGTTCAGCCCCGCGAATTGACAGCCGAATTCGGTGGCAAGTTCCTCGGCCCGTTCCACGGTGCGGTTGTAGATCGTGACCTTGGCGCCGACGTCGGTCAGGCCCGCGACAATGGCGCGCGCGACCCCGCCCGCGCCGACGATGGCCACGGGCATACCCCGCAGGTCCTTGCGTTCGATTCCCATGCCGGCCGTAATGGCATCGAGAGCACCGGCATAGTCTGTGTTGTAGGCGCGACAGGCGGCGATTCACACCTTCTCCGTGCGGGTCGAGAAGCAAGGTGTTGGCGGCGCCGATCTTGTCCACCAGCGGCGCGACGAAGCCGCCCTTCTCCTGCACGTATTTCAGCGCATTGTGCTTGTGCGGGATCGTCACACTGAGGCCGCGAAAACTCAGCCAGGGCCGGGCCAGAATGTTGTCGAGAAATTGGCTGAGCTCCGGCTCTCCCCCCTGCACGAGCAGAGGCAGGTAGAGCTTGTTCAGGTTCTTCTCGTCGAAGCAGGCGTTGTGCAGCGTCGGACTGAGCGAGTGGCCGACCGGGTCGGCGACCACCCCGAAAAGCTCCGTCCGCGCATCGATGGACGCGTAGCGATACACCTGCTTCAGCGTGCCGATCGTCAACTGCCCCGGCGCCGTCGCCGTTTGCTCGCTGAGACTGGCGAACGTCACCAAGCCGCCCAGTTTCTTCGCGAGGATGCGGCTGATCAGACCGGCCTCGCCCATACATAGAACGATGCGGTCCCCCCGGGTCTCGTGCAGCAAATCGAAAGCCGCGAAGCAATCGTTGATGTGGTTGGCCGTGTAGACCAGCTTGGGAATAGCCCTCGGGACAGGCTTGCAGAACGTCATGGTAGAGCCGCCGCATGTCCGGGAATTTGGCCTGGAAGTCGTGCGCCGACAGGATCAGCCGGCTCTGGGGACGGTCGGCGAGGGCCGATGTGATCTTGGGCCCGAGTCTCAGGCTGGATGAAGTTCGCGTATTCCAGGTCGATAAAGTCCGCTCCCGCCCCGAGTGCGGCCAGCAAGACCTCGGTTCGCAAAGACGGCGGGTGATTCCCCGCCCCGCCTTCCCGCGGATCGCGGCAGGTCACAATCACCGGTAGGGACGCGGGAATGGCCCGTTTGGCCTGCGTCACCAAGGCGGCCACCGTCTCCACATCGAGCCGGACCAGGTAGTCCGTCCGCAATTCCAGCATTTCGGCCCCGGCGGATACGGCCTCTTTGATCTGCCGGCTCGCCCCGTCCGGGTTCTCGGCACAGATTGGAATTGTCAAGTAGGTCATAATACCCCAGATATACCGGAGCGCCGCCGTCAGAGCAAGAGGCGTCGCCCCAAATCCAGACCTCACCGGGCCCCTTCCACGCGCAGGGGCAGGCATGACCGTTGTCGCACCGCGCCCGTGGTGTTCGGAGTTCCGCCTTTAGGCGGATTAAACAGTCCGGCTGCCCTTGGAAGTCCGGCGTCCACATGGGATGGAGCCGGCTGCGCCGGAGGACTCCCCAACCCGCCTGAAGGCGGAACTCCGAACGGCGGAACAACAGACATGGACATGCACCCCGCGAACGGGCCGAACTTGACAGAGCCCACCCGAGTACCTATAATATCGTTGTTTGGTGGATTGGCGCTGGAGAGCGTGGGAGACTGGTCGGACCCCGCGGACCAGTCTGTCACAGGGAGGATCGCACGGCTGCGATCCCGACGCCTTCGGGGGGTAAAGGGTAGGATCGGATCATGAATAAGCACCAGACACCAAGCATCGTCTCCATCCTGTGGATTTGTTCCTTGCTGCTTTTGTTGCCCGGCAGTCTCTCCGCGCGACCCACCACGCCGCAAGAAGCGATCCAAGTCGTTTCCGGCTGGCTGACCGGCAACGCGACGCCGTTCGACGTGCCGCTCGGCCGTCTCGCCGTGGACGCCCAGACCGTCACCGGCAAAACGGGCGAACCGCTGTACTATGTCGTGCGCCTGAGCCCTTCCGGCTTCGTCGTCGTCCCGGCCGATGACTTGGTCGAGCCGATCCTGGGCTTCACCGACGGCCAGACCTACGACCCAACGGCTCAGGACCCACTGACCGCACTAATCACCGCCGACCTGAACCGGCGGCGGGCCGATGTCTTTGCCAACGAAGCGTCGGGCCGGCTGCAAATCCAGTCGGCAACAGACACCCAGACCAGGTGGAGCGACCTCATCAGCAAGGTCCGCTCCACGCTTGGCGATCTTGGCATTCTCAGCCTGTTGTCGGTCTCCGACGTGCGGGTCGCGCCGTTCCTCAAAAGCCAGTGGGCCCAGGATAACGTCTGCTCCGGGCCCTGCTACAATTACTTCACGCCGTACAACGCTCCCTGCGGCTGCGCCGCGACCGCGATGGCCCAACTGATGTACTACTACCGCTGGCCCACCGCCGGGATCGGACGGCAGCCGTTCACGATCCAAGTCCTCCACCAGGAGCAATCGGTCTTCACGCGCGGCGGCGATGGGGCCGGCGGGCCGTACCACTGGACCGACATGGTCTCCGCTCCCGATTGCACCAGCACCGCCCAGCAGCGGGCCGCCATCGGGGCCCTGTGTTATGACGCCAGCGTGGCCCTCGGCACCGACTTTGCTCTGAGACGGCTCCGGCGCGAATGGGTTCGCCGTTGGTGACACTTTCACCGGCGTGTTCGGGTACAGCAATGCCGTCACGGGGGCGAACAATGGCGGGGATATCGGGGTGGGCCTGGCCGGCATGATCAATCCCAACCTTGATGCGCAGTACCCGGTGATCCTGGGGATCGAAGGCAACAGCGGCCACGCCGTTCTGGTAGACGGCTATGGCTATGACCAGTCCACCCGGATCGCGACGCTCTACCATCACCTGAACATGGGCTGGGCCGGGTACGACAATCTCTGGTACAATCTGCCCGAGATCGGGGACTACAACACGGTGCCGGCCTGCATCTACAATGTCTTCCCCAGCGGCACGGGCGAAATCATCAGCGGCCGGGTCACCGACGCCACCGGCTGGCCCATCCTGGGCGTCACGGTCAAAACCGCGCTGCAAGGCAAACAATATCAGGCCGTAACGAACGAGAAGGGCATTTACGCCTTGACCCAGCTTCCTTCCGCCAGTTCCTTCCTCCTCCAGGCCGGCAAAACCGGCTTCACGTTCAAGCAGCGGGTGGTCCAGACCGGGACCTCCCAGGGACTGCAGGCCTCCGCCGGCAACCAGTGGGGCATTGATTTCATTGGCACCTACCCCGCCCTGAACTGATCTGATCTGCGACGAGGCTTGTTGCACAGCCACGGCCGGAAACCATGTCGCCCGGCGGAATCGGGCTGCGGCCGGAATGCGGTGGCAGCCGACGGAGTTCTCGTGGTGCGGGCGTCCCCGCCCGCCATCAAATCGTGCGTCTTCGCACGACTCTCAAAGCCCCAGCCTCCTACAACTCAGCGGGCGAGGACGCTCATGCTACGAAGAGGTGCCAGTCCGCCACCCGATGCCCGATGCTCACGTGGAGAAGGTGACGGTCGCGGATTAACCGCGTCACAGTCGACAGGTCCCGTGCTTAGGCGCGAGCCGGCTGGATTCGAGCGGCAATCTGACCCTGGCTTGGCCCGTGAACGTCCCTCCCCCCGGCGGCTGGGAGAATCAGTAGCGCTGGGGGAGCTTCGCCTGTTGCATTCTCTCCTCGAATCGGGTACGCTCCCACCGTCCGTGCGTAGGAACAGGCTCCGGTGCCTGCCCTTCGGACCGGCAAACACGAGTCATGGTGCAGAGCAACAGAATGCAAGAGTTGTACGTCAAGGTTCCAGGCACAAGCGAAACGAGCTACAAGGTCGTCATCGGCGCGGGTCTGCTGGCCTCCCTGGAGCCCGCCTTGGATGCGGCCTTCGCACGGCGCCGGCAGTTCGTCGTCACGGACGCGAGCGTGGCCGCAACGGGACATCTGGCGGCAGCTCCTGCAAGGCCGCGATACTCCCACCTATGTGATTCGGCCCGCCGGCGAGCGATCCAAGACAATTGCCACCGTGGTCGCTATTGTCGAGACGATGGAGAAGGCCTATCTCGGCCGGGACACTGTGGTCCTGGCCCTGGGCGGTGGGACCGTCGGCGATATCGCCGGATTTGCCGCGGCGATCTTCAAGCGGGGTGTCCCCATCGTGCAGATCCCCACCACGAGCCTGGCCCAGGCGGACTCCGCCTTGGGCGGCAAGACCGGCGTGGACTCCAGCATTAGCAAGAACGCCTTCGGGGCCTTCTGGCACCCGGCGGCCGTTTTCATCGATGTGGCCACGCTCCGGACGCTGGATGAGCGGCAGTATCGGGCCGGCCTCGTCGAATCGGTCAAGCACGGCCTGATCGCGGACAAAAGCTACTTCGAGTTCATCGAAAGCCATCTCGACGCCATCCTCAACCGGGACACGGAGATCCTGGAGACGCTGGCCCGGTACAACTGCACGATCAAGGGTCACGTCGTCGAGGAGGACCCGCTGGAGAAGAACAAGCGCCGGATTCTGAACTACGGCCACACGGTGGGACACGCGGTTGAGGCCGCCAGTGACTACGCCCTGCTCCACGGCGAGGCGATCGCGATCGGCATCATCGCCGCCGGGCTGATCGAAATCGAGATGGGGCTCTCGGAGCCGGGTCGATTGGACCGGATTCGCACCGTCCTCGAAAAACTCCGCGTCCCGGTGAAATTGCCGGCGAATCTGGCCGAAGAGAGGATAATCGACGTGATGCGACACGATAAAAAGGCGGTCGATCAATGGCCGCGTTTCGTGCTGCTCGACCGGCTCGGCCACGTCCACTGTGAGGACGGCCAATACGCCGTGCCGGTCGGCCGTGAGGTTGTAGAGAAGGTCCTGACGAAACTCAGATAGGAAATGTCATGCCCGAGCAAAGCTCGGGATGACAAGACACAAGTGAGGGTAAGCCATGTACAGACCCCAAATCAAAGTGCTCGATTGTACGATCCGCGACGGCGGCCTGATCAATAACCACTATTTCAGCGACGAATTCGTCCGCGAGGCCTACCGGGCCCTCTCCAAGAGCGGCATCGACTATATGGAGATGGGTTACCGCAGCAGCAAGGAACTGTGCCCGACCAAGGAGTTCGGGGCCTGGAAGTACTGCGACGACGAGAAGATCCGCGAGATCATCGACGGCATCGAGTCCAACCTGAAAATCAGCATCATGGTGGATGCCCACCGCGTCAAGGAGCAGACCTTCGCCCCGGCGGACGAAAGCCCGGTGGACATGATCCGCGTCGCCACCTACGTCAAGGACATCGACAAGGCCATCGACCTGGCCAAACGCACCAAGGACCTCGGTTATGAGACCTGCGTCAACATCATGGCGATCTCGAAGGAAAGCGAGTTCGCGATGATCGAGGCCCTGGACCAGCTGGCCAAGACGAATATCGACTGCGTCTACGTCGTGGACAGCTACGGCGCCCTCTACTGCGAGCAGATCGAGTACCTGGTGAAGCTGTATCGGGAGCACGTGCCCGGCAAAGAGGTCGGCATCCACGCGCACAATAATCAGCAGCTCGCCTTCTCGAACACGATCGAGGGCATCATCCACAACGCCAACTACCTCGATGCGTCCCTCTTCGGCATCGGTCGCGGCCCGGGCAATTGCTGCCTGGAGCTGCTCGTCGGCTTCCTGAAGAACCCCAAATTCAACCTCAGCCCGATCCTGAAATTCATCCAGGACTACATGCTCCCCCTGCGCGAGCAGATCGAATGGGGCTACATCATCCCCTACATGCTGACGGGCATCCTCAACGAGCACCCCCGTGCCGCGATCGCCTATCGCGAAACGCCGAACAAGGACAAATACGCCGAGTTCTACGAGCGTCTCCTGGAAGGCGTCATCGACGAGTAGACGCCGCGCACGCTGGAGGTTTTGGTTCTGTCATTCCTGCGCAGGCAGGAATCCACGAAGCCGCCGGTTGACAGGCTCACGTAAGGGCGCGAGTATCCGGAACAACCGTCTCTTGGCTTCTCGCGAGGTGGCCTCGTGCCGCGATAGCCTTGCCGATGTCCTCAGAGATGGGCCGCGTCATACTCGGACCCGTAATGGGCAACGCGATTGATGTCCAGATTGGCCGTTCCGGAGGCGGGACCATTTCGGCTCTCCGCTCGTCATTTCCTCAATAGCTCTTCCAACTCGGCCTTGCGGTCCTGCAGGGCGTCGAGCGTCTTTCGGAGCTCGGAAATCTCCTTCTTGATCTTGCGGAGTTCGGTCTGCCCCTTGACCTTGGCCAAGTACCCCTTTCCCAGTTCCTCCGCTATGTATCTCTCGAGCTGGCTCCTCAGGACCCGGATGTATGGATTTCCCCAGATTGCCCCCTCGCGCCACTCCAGCTTGCCTGCCCGGATGCCTTTGACGATGAAGTCCTGGGCCACACCGTATTCCTTCTTCGCGGTGACGTCGCTGAGCGTCGCCCCCTTTCGATTCCATTCACCATATTCTGCCATATACGCCCTCCATAGTGGCATCCCTGCCTATTTCATGTCTTCTCCGGCGGCTGCAGTTGCCGCCTCAGCTCGTCGGTGAGCAAACCCCAGAGGTGCGGATGCGCTTCCACCAAGCGGGCAATATCGGCGAGATCCTTGATCCTTTTACTCTGCCTCCGCTGAGGGTCGGACCAGGCCTTCATCTTGCCCCGGAGCGTGTCCTCCAGCGAGGCCACGCGCATGAGAATCCCGTGCACATCGGCAGGGACAGCACGGGACGGGAAGCCCCGGTAGAAATCCTCCGTGCTGAGCTGGATACTGATCGCTGAGCGTCCTCTGAAGTTGACGGACCATGCGAACCTCTCCGAGCCAAATCCCGCTTGTTCGAGCAGGGAGATAGTCCGCTCGATGGCGTCGGTCGCAACAACAAAATCCACATCCTGGGTCACCATGGGTTGTTCCGCCCAGTGATTGACTGCTACCCCGCCAATGACGCACCAAGCTACGTCCGCTCTCTCAAGGCAGTCAACCAGGCGCATGACATCATTTGTCCCCCCGCCGGTCTGCCAGTCGTAGAATTGTTTTCCCGTCATGGTTATGGAATCATCCATCGCGTGACCGATTCCCTGTCTCGGACGAAGATGCTCTTGCCAGCAACTACGGGGTGTGCCCAGATTTCGGGGTCGCCCACTTTGTAGTGGACCAACTCGGTGTACTGTTTGTCGGTGGGCAGATAGACGCACAGATCGCCGTTGACCGCCAGGGCCATCAGGCAGGAGCCGGCGTCGACGATGGCGGCACTCTGGCCCCGGTTGGCCGCATCGGCCCAAAGCATCCGGCCGGTCCGGGCATCAATGCAACTGATGACTTCGTTGGCCTCCTGGCGGCCGAAGACGTACAGCTTGTTGCCCACCAGGGCCGGCGAGGAATCGCCGATCCCGACCGGCACCTTCCACTTCTGCGTCAGTTCCTTGGGCCAACTCTGCGGTGCGACAAAGCCGCTGAGCTTTCCATCCCGATTGGGCCCCCGCCACTGCGGCCAATCCTGCCCCCAGACACTACCCACGCCGACCAAGACCATCATCGCTACCAGCGTCGCTATCGATCTGTCTGCCTGTCTCATGATATCCACCTTCCACTGCTGCACCGAATGACAGCACGGCCACAACGGGTCGCCGCACATTCGTCTACTATAGGCTAATCGCCGGTGAACGTGGAGATGTCAATGTCCGAGGATGGGATGAACCGCTCTGCCCTTTAGCCGTTTTTTCCTTGCTTGCCTCCACAACGAATGTACATCATACGGCCACAAATGACGACGCACAGTGGGCCAGAGAATCAACCTTAGTGGAGATTGGGCCATGATCGGCAAGGCGATACGACTCGAACGAATCATCGACCGCAATTCGGGCAAGACGGTGATCATCCCGATGGATCACGGCGTCACGGTCGGCCCCATTGAGGGTTTGTCGGACATGCGCACGACCATCAGCCATATGGTCGCCGGCGGGGCCAACGCCATTCTGATGCACAAGGGCCTGGTCCGGGCGGGCCACCGCGGCTCAGGACACGACGTCGGTCTGATCATTCATCTGTCCGCCGGGACCAGCCTGAGCCCCGACCCCAACACGAAAGAGCTGGTTTGCACCGTCGAGGAGGCCCTCAAGCTCGGGGCCGACGCCGTCTCCATCCACATCAACCTCGGCGCCGAGACCGACAACGAGATGCTCCGCCAGTTCGGCCACGTCAGCGAACGCTGCGCGGAATGGCAGATCCCACTGGTCGCGATGGTCTACACCCGCGGCCCCAAAATCAACGACGAGTACAATGCCAACAACGTCAAGCACGCCGCCCGGGTCGGGGCCGAGCTGGGGGCCGACATCGTCAAGGTCCCTTACACGGGCAACGTGGATACCTTTGCCAAGGTCGTCGAAGGCTGCCCCGTCCCGGTCGTCATCGCCGGCGGGCCGAAGATGGGCAGCGACGAGGAGATTTTCAAGATGGTCGAAGGCGCCCTGGCGGCCGGAGCGGCGGGCGTCTCCATCGGCCGCAACGCCTTCCAGCACAAGACCCCTGACAAGATGGTCCGGGCCCTGAGCCGGATGGTCCACGAGAAAGCCAGCGTCCAAGCGGCGATCGAAACGCTCAAGGGGTGAGCACTCGGGCGGCGGCCCTCACTGTGGCCGGTCGATTCTTGCGTCGGTTATCCCGCCAAGGTAGAATCGGCGCGTGGTAATGACTCTTGCGCAAGGTACTGCAATGATAGATAGGATTACTGTAGACCCCGGGATTCACTTCGGCAAGCCCTGCGTGGCAGGAACACGAATCACTGTCCAAAGTGTTCTCGAGTTGATCAACGAGGGCCTCACGTTCCAGGAGATCATTGAGAACTACTACCCCGATTTGACGATCGAGGATATTCGTGCCTGTGTGCAGTATGCCATCGCGCTCGTATCGGGTGAGGACATCCATCTCACGGCGGCTTCAACATGAGGTTCTTGCTCGATCAGGATGTCTCTATCCACATGGAACTTGAGCGAGTGTTGCGGTCGTACTCCGAGGAGGAACTGAGGAGGGCCTTCGTGGTTGTCGAAGCTGGCCACACAGGTTCAGAAGGCGACCCGACAAGTAGCGTCAAGCTCGCCACCGCAAGGCTCAGCTTGGAAAGACGAAAAATGGTTCGGGAGGGACATATGACGAGGTCTCGCATCCAAGAGAGGCAAGAGATGAAAACACAAAAGCACTCACAACGGGTGAGTCGTCATCTTCTCGGCGGTATCCTTTTTATCTTTGTCGTACTCGCAGCAACACCCAGTGCCCCGGCCTGCACGGCCTTTCTGCAGGAGGGGTTGTTGGCGGGCAAGAACTTTGATTGGCACCTCGACTACGGTCTGCTTTTCGTCAACAAGAAAGGCATCGCCAAACGCGCGATAATGCTCAATCCCGCAGAGAAGGCTGCCGAATGGGTTTCCCAGTATGGCAGCGTCACGTTCAACCAGTACGGCCGCGAGATGCCCAACGGCGGCATGAATGAGGCCGGCCTTGTGATCGAGACCCTCATGCTGCCCAGCACCCGCAATCCCGCTCCCGATGAACGACCCGCCGTAACAGCCTGGGTGCAGTACCAACTCGACAACAGCCGGACCGTCGCCGAGGTCGTCGCCAGCGACAAGACAATCCGCATCTCGCCGACGATGCCCATGCCGATCCATTTCTTCGTCTGCGACCGTGAGGGCAAGGCGGCGGTCGTCGAATTCATCGAAGGCAAGACGGTCTGTCACACGGGCGACAAGCTGCCCTACAAACTGATCACAAACGACACCTGCGAGAGCTCGCTCGCCGATCTGGGCCAGCACGAGGGCTTCGGCGGAACCAAGCCCCTCCGCCAGGGCTCCTTCGCCTCACTGGACCGCTTCGCGGTCGCGGCGCATCGGCTCAAGACCTACCGCCCGACGGACTCCAAACAGTCGCCGCTTCAGTACGCCTTTGAAACGCTGGCGCTGGTCCGCCAGGGCGACGCGACGAAATGGAGCATCGTCTACGACCTCAAGAATCTGGAAATCCACTACAAGACCGAGCGCTGCGCGGAAGTCCGGACCGTCCAATTGAAAGGCCTCGACTTCGGCGCCCAAACGCCGGTCCGGATGGTCAGCATCAACACCCCACATACGGGCGTTCTGAACCCGCACTTCACCGAGTACGACGCCGACCAGAACCGGTGGCTGATCTACTATTGCGTGCGACACACGCCCCTGTTGTCCCTCATTCCGGACCAGCTTCTGGACCTGCTCGCCGGCTACCCGGAGACCACGCACAGCAAGTAGACAGCCGGTTCCTTGGAGCGTCCAACAGAATGAGAAATGAATGGCAGACAGGGCTTGTATGTCATTGCGAGCGCAGCGAAGCAATCTCCGACCCACGCGTGAGACTGAGATTGCTTCGTGCTGCGCTCCGCGCAATGACATATCGACGTTCATTTTGTTAGACGCTGTTAGAGATTTCGCCTGCAATAAATCTCTTCACGGTGCGACCATCGGGGAGTGAGATTACGCGGGCCGCAAATGGTATCTCGTTCTGTGCCCGTGTATCCCGGAAACGATTATCAGCGATTTCAGGAGAGGCAGGAAATGGAAACACACAGGGTTGCATCGGATTTTGGCGGTCGTCTTCTCATCGGCATGCTCTTCATCATCGTCCTGCTGGCGCCGCCCCAGACGCGGGCGTGTACCGCTTTCCTCCAGGATGGGGCACTGATCGCCGGCAAGAATCTCGACTGGATGCTCGACCAGGGACTCCTGATGGTCAACAAGAAGGGCGTCGCCAAACGAGCGATGGTCCTTGACCCCCGGGAAAAGACCGCCCAGTGGGTCTCCCAGTACGGTAGCGTCACCTTCAACCAGTACGGCCGGGAAATGCCAATGGGTGGGATGAACGAGGCGGGGCTGGTCGTCGAAAGCCTCATGCTGTTCGGTACTCGCAATCCCGCGCCGGACGAGCGGCCCGGCCTGATCGCGTGGGCCCAGTACCAGCTCGACAACTGCCGCACCGTGGCTGAAGTCGTCGCCACCGATGCGAAAATCCGCGTCTCGCCAACGATGCCAATGCCGCTGCACTTCTTCGTCTGCGACCGCCAAGGCGCCGCCGCCGTGGTCGAGTTCCTGGACGGCAAATTCGTCTGCCACACGGGCGACAAGCTCCCGCACAAGCTCATTACCAACAACACCTGTGACGAATCCCTCGCCTACCTGGGCCAGCACGCCGGCTTCGGCGGGGCCAAGCCCATCCAGCGGACCTCGCAGGACTCGCTGGACCGTTTCGCCACCGCCGCCGAACGACTTAAGACGTTTGGCTCTCAGGACTCGAAGCAATCGCCGGTCCAGTACGCCTTCGAGACGCTGGCGCTGGTCCGCCAAGGCGATTTGACAAAATGGACTATCGTCTACGATCTCAAGAACCTGGAGATCCACTACAAAACGGACCGCGCCGCGGACATTAGGACCATCCAACTGGCGGGCCTCGATTTCAGCCCTCAGACCCCGGTCCGCGTCATCAGTATCAACACGGCCCACACCGGCGTCCTCAATCCGTACTTTTTCGACTACGACAGCGACCTGAACCGCTGGCTGGTCCATTACTGTGTGCGGCACACGCCGCAAATGAAGGACCTGCCGGACGAGTTGCTCGAAGCCTTCGCCCGCTCCTCTGAAAGCAGGGTGAGTAAATAGACGAGCCTTCCGCACAGGTAAGGAGAATCCGCATCTTGGAAACAGCCAAGGCTGCGTGTACGATAATGTTGTACGCGAATTGCTGGTGGATCGTCAGATTCTGGGTGGCACGGCCAAACTCGTTTTGACCGTGTCTGCTTAGCTGTGTTCCACGGCACCCGAAGCTTGGAGACCTGCATGCCAGAACAGTGTCGAACGGAGGTTTGGACATGAAAACACTGATCGTCTACTTCTCCAAGTTCGGAAACACCAGAAGGGTAGCCCAGGTGGTCGCCGAGTCCCTCAAGCCAGCCGGCGAGACCCGCGTAGTTAGCATCGACAAACTTACCGCCTCGGATTTCGAGGGAGTCGATCTGGTCGTCGTGGGCAGCCCCACGCACGCCTTCACCGTGCCGCCGATAGTCCGATCCGCCCTCACTGCCTTGCCTGCCGGGATTCTGACCGGCAAATCCGTGGCCGCGTTCGATACCACGGTTCGGCTCTGGCCGCTCCGGCATATGCGGGCTTCCCCCAAGATACTCCGCCAACTGCACATGCTGGGAGGCAAACCCATCGCTCCGCCGGAGACCTTCTTCGTAAGAACCAGCGGCACGCAGCAGCCTGCCGAGACCAATCTGCTCCTCGAAGGCCAACTCGACCGGGCCAAAGAGTGGGCCGGCCACCTCCTCGTAGGGCGAGCGTGGGCTCCCAAACGCGATTGATCGCGTTTGGGGACCCCGTCCCCGCTCGCCTGAAGGGTTCGTGCGGGGACGCACGACCTACGAAGAAGGCTCATCCCGATCACATTGACTTCGCCAATGCCTCATGCTATCCTATTGATATAAGGAACGAACGAAGCCAGCGGGTTCTGATCATGGGTGCAGTCATGCTCGCGCAGGCAAAGGCCGATCGGATGGGACGAATTGTGACACAAGTGAGACTCACGAGCTTCACCGATCCGGGTCGGACACTGGTCATCAGTGCCATGGTCGATACCGGCTCTGCCTATATCACTCTGCCCAACGCTTGGCGGGAAAGCCTCGGAGACGTTGAACAACTGGGTGAAGTGGAAGTCGAGATGGCGGACCAATCCATCCGAAAGGGAGCCGTCTGCGGTCCGGTGCGAGCGCGGATTGGGGAGTTTCGACCTATCGCGGCAGAGGTTCTGTTCACCGACATGAAACCCGACCAGGACGGCGAATACGAGCCGCTCGTCGGCTCCATCGCCCTCGAACAGGCCGGCGCCGCCGTGGACATGCTCGGCCACCGCCTCGTCCACGTCAAACGTGTCGATCTGAAATGACTTCCGTTGGCGCAATCTATGGTTGGTTTTGCGCTCGGGTTCCTCAGAACATGAGTGATGGCTCGTGAGCGCACCTTACCCGTCAGGAATGGAGACTCCGATGCAGCCCCATGTGCCCGTTATATTCACTCCCGACAATGAGCCATACCTCGGTCGGCAATCTCTACTGACCTTTGACGGCGAGATACCGTTCAGTCTCTGGGTCAGTTCGCACATTGCGGCCTACACGCAGGCCAACCGCGAGAATCTGACCGACCTTCAGCACGCGGCATGCCAGATAATCCCCCAAGGCATCAACCTCGCCCTGTCAATTCGAGAGTTGATCCGCCAAGGGTACTTGTTTGCAGCACTGGTTCTGGTGCGACCACTCATCGAACGGGCAGCCATCATTTCGTACATTCACGATCATCCCGACGCGATTGAGAAATGGAAAAGCGGCTGGCGCTTTCGCGAGCGTCCACCACTCAGCACGATGCTGCATTCAATGGCTCAGGGCATGACCGAATTCGAGGTTGCGAAAGATATTTGCGAGCATTACGGCCACATCATCCACGGCGATCCCGTATCAGCAGAATGGAACCGAATACCTCTGAACGACGGTTCGCTCGGCTACGCAGTAGGCAAAGTGCTGAACGCACCTTCGCTCTGTGATGAGTTAGCGCTTCAGGGTTGGGCTTACCTACGGATCGTTATTGCGAAGGCAACGAGTTGTTTTCCTGAGGTGAAACCACCTGGGTCTCGGTGACCGATTTGCACTGGGGCAGAACGCGCGTATTGCGGTATCGCACCCACTTTGGTAATCGGTGATAGCCTGATATATTTTGGAGACATCTGATGCAGGAATACCAAGCGGTTATCAAACAGGAAGGCGAACCGCAGCTATGAGAGAGATCAAGGAATCCTATCGACGGATCGGCGATGACGATGATCGCTTCGACATTGAGTTTTGGCAAGCCCAAGGAGATCAGGCCATTTTCGAGGCGGCACTGGAAATGATCCGGGACTATCTGATGGTCAGGTACGGTCATGCCGGCGAGCCCAGACTTCAAAGAACTGTTGCGTCTTTTGGAAAAGCATAAGGTCCGCTATCTCGTCGTCGGCGGCTATGCGGTCATGAAATACACGGAGCCCGGCTGAAAGCATGAGACTCCATCACGCGACCTTCCTGACCATTCTGGCAGTCCTAAGCAGCGGTTGCCAAGTCCGCCAGGCATTGAAGCAACCAATCCCCGCCTCCGCCGCCGTGGGCGCCCAGGACGAGCGGACGCAGCGAATCGGCGAAGTCATCCGCGACGCGATGCGCAAGGAAGGCATCCCGGGGGTCTCCGTGGCCGTGATCGACGGCGGCCAGATCGCATGGGCACAGGGTTTCGGGTGGCGTGACGTGGGCAAGCGGCTGCCCGTGGACACCGACACGCAGTTCCAGGTCGCCTCGATCAGCAAACCGGTGACGGCGCTGGCCGTCCTGAAACTCCAAGAGGCCGGCCAACTCGACCTCGACAGGGACGTGAACGGCTACTTCAAGGACTGGCATCTGGACTCCAAGTGGCCGGACAAACCGGTGACGCTTCGGCTGCTACTGTGTCATCGAGCCGGCATGGTCCCGCATGGATTTCTGGGATACGGCGAGTCCAAGGCCCCTCTCACCCTGCAGGACGTCTTGAACAGCGCAATACTCTGGCGAGTTGGCTCACCGGCAACTATCTCGGGTCGGTCCGAGTGGCGTATCCTCCCGGCTCGGAGTTTCGGTATTCCGGCGGCGGCTACTGCGTCGTCCAGAAGGTGGTCGAAGATGTCACAGGCGAACCCTTCGATGTGGCCATGAGCCAGACGCTGTTGGAGCCGCTCCAGATGAATCGCTCGCACTTCCATCAACCGCCGCGGGAGCAGGAGACTGACAACACGGCCAGGGGATACGGCTGGATCAAGGCTGTCGCCTACGGCGGACGCTGGGGCGTGTATCCTCAGAAGGCCGCCGCGGGTTTGTGGACCACGCCCCAGGACCTCGCCAAGCTGATCATCGCCGTCCAGAAAGCCAAGGCGGGAGAGACGACCGGCCCGATCTCCCCTGCCATCGCCGAGGACTTCCTCAAGCCGCAGTTCGACGGCTGGATGGGAATGGGGATCCTCCTGGACGGCGACCCCAACAATCGCGGCTTCTGGCACGGCGGCGGGAACCTCGGCTACGTCGCCCGATTCGGCGCCGCCGTCTCGAACGACCGCGGCTGGGTCATCATGACCAATGCCGAGAAGGACCGCTTCTTCCCAATCATAAAGGCCATGGCAGAAGAATTCGGCTGGCTGCGGCCGGGCAAGGGGACCTGGGAGAGATGAAGGCCAAGTGCAGACACACGAATCTCAGCGTGAGAGACTGGCGGCGGCACTGGATATCCTGCAACGGCCACGAGAGATCGGCAGATTCCCGCCCGTGTTGATCGTGGCGCCGAGAAGCGTCCGAAAAGCGATCGTCCGAGAGAGGTGCGACCGGAATGCGGTGGCAGCCGATGTGGTTTTCGTGGTGCGGGCGTCCCCGCCCGGCCTCGCCTCGTGCGTCTTCGCACGACTCTCAAGGCTCCCGTCGTCCTGGAAATCGGCGGGCGGGGACGCCCGCACCACGAAGAGGCTGAATCCGCCACTTTGTGGCGGTCGCACCCTCGGGCATCACGCAAAGTGCAAGAACCTGCTGATTGACGCCGGGAATGCAGTGTAAGTATAAGGAGAGTGAGTCCTTATATAGTGAAAGCTCGGCATTCTTGATGCGTAGGTTCCGGGCCGGGACCCGGTAGTGTCCTTGACGAATTCCAGGGAGGGTTTTGCCATGAAGGCGATGGTGCTGACACACACCGGTCCGATCGTGAACCGGCCGCTGGAGTTGCAGGACGTGCCTACGCCCCAGCCGCAGGCCGGCGAAGTCCGGGTGAAGATCACTGTCTGCGGGGTCTGCCATACCGATCTCGATGAAGCCGAGGGCCGGCTCGCAGCGCGATTGCCCGTCATTCCGGGGCACCAGATCGTCGGGCACGTCGATGCGTTGGGGCTGGGGGCGAGCCGATTCCAGCGGGGCGACCGCGTCGGCATCGCCTGGATCTACTCGGCGGACGGCACGTGCGAGTTCTGCCGGGCCGGCAACGAGAATCTCTGCCCGCAATTTCGCGGCACCGGCTGCGATGCCGACGGCGGCTACGCCGAGTACGTCGTGGCGCCGCAGGACTCCGTTTACCCGATTCCCCGGCCGTTTACCGATGCGCAGGCGGCGCCGCTGCTCTGTGCCGGCGTGATCGGCTACCGGGCGTTGAGACTGACGAACTTGAAAGACGGCCAAGTCCTCGGCCTCTTCGGCTTCGGCGCCTCGGCCCATATCACGATCCAAGTCGTCAAACGCAAGTTCCCGCACGCGCGGGTCTTCGTCTTCACGCGGCCGGGGCAGACGGAGCATCAGGAAATGGCCAAAAGGCTCGGCGCCGACTGGGCCGGCGTGACGGGCGACGACCCGCCGGCCGTAGGGGCGAATAATCATTCGCCCGATCGGGCGAATGATTATTCGCCCCTACATGCTGCCATCGATTTCACGCCCACCTGGGGCCCGATTGTGGAAGCGCTGCGAGTCCTGGCGCCGGGAGGCCGGCTGGTCATCAACGCGATCCGCAAAGAGGACCGGGACAAGGACGCCCTGCTGCACCTGGATTACGCCACGCATCTGTGGCGGGAGAAGGAGATCAAGAGCACGGCCAACGTCACGCGACAGGACGCCCGCGAGTTCCTGCCGCTGGCCGCCGAGATCCCGATCCGGCCGCAAGTGCAGGAGTTTCCCCTGGAGCAGGCCAACGAGGCCCTGCAGTTAGTGAAAGAAGGCAAGACCCAGGGGGCCGCCGTGCTGAGAATCTCGGAATCGACTTCATAGCATTCGCATGCCACCGAGTGCCCTTCGCACGAGGCGGGAGCCCCGTCACGTTCCGGCCTTCCTGGACCCCTGCTTTCGCAGGGGCGACAATGGGGGGTGCATCGTTCAGGAGGCTCGGAGGATCCAATCTCGCGGCCTCGCCGATGCCGGCGACGATGATCTCGTCGGGCCGCAACTCGGCCAGATGCTTGCTCCCGTGACCCGTTCGGACGTATACGCCGCGGGCGCCTACGGACCGGGCGAACTCCACGTCGTGGGGATGGTCGCCCACCGTGAAGGACCGTGGCAGATCCACCCCGTAGTCGGCGGCCGCCTTGTGGAGGAAATAAGGATTGGGCTTGATGCAGGAGCAGCCGTCGGACCGCTCATGCGGACACACGTAGACGGCCGTGATGGTGACGCCGTGCTCCGCCAAGTACGAGACGACCCGGGCGTTGACCCGGTTCACATCCTCCAGCGTCAGGATGCCGCGGGCCACCCACGGCTGATTCGTGACGAGAACAGGAGAAAACGCTCCTGGAGTCGTTTCAGGGCGTCGACCGTATCCGGATAGAACACCACCTCGGCAGGATCAGCCAGATGCCCCCGGTCTTCGATCATCGTGCCATCCCGGTCGAGAAAGACAGCCGGACGGAGTTGTGCGGCTTGCGGCATGTCGTTCCTTGTTTGGTCGAGTTCATTCTGTTGCCGAGGCTGCCGTCACAGGTCCGGCCTGACATGAAGCGTGCGATGCCCCACGCCAGCAAGAACGCGAGGGACAAGTAGATCAGCGATGTCGCACTGATGCAGGCGCTCATGCCGAACCGTTGCGACGCCGCGGCGACCGTCACTGTCGCGGTCCCCGCCCCCAGCCAGCCGATGGAGTTGATGACGCCGACCGCCGTGGCCCGACGCTCCGGCGGCACGACATCATGCAGCGACGCCCAAATGTTGGAATCGTAGACCCCCTTGAAGAGGCCAAAGCAAGACATGGCCAGAATGAGCCACGGCACCTGCAACGTCCAGCCTACCGCAAAGATGAAGGGCGCCCCGCAAAACAGGCCCAGCGGTCTGCGCCATCATGCGTCCCCCGCGATAACGCCGAACCAGGCGGTCCGCCAACAGACCACCCGCCAGCACGCCCAGCACGGAGGCCACTTGAAGGTACGCCGTGGCACTGAAGCCCGCCATCGACAGGCTCATGTCGAATTTGTCGTGGAGGAATTTGGGCAGCCACGTCAGGAAAATGCCCGCCACGAAGTTGGCTCCGATGAATACGACCCCCAGAATCCGGACCATCGGGATGCGGAATAGCTCGGCCACCGTTCGCAGAACCTCGCGCAGACTCTCTCGGGGTCGGGATTCCAGCCGGCTGGGCCCCGCCGGCTCCTTCAGGAAGACCAACAGCACCAAGCCGAAGACGATCCCCGCCACTCCCAGCAGGGAAAAGGAGGAACGCCAGCCGAAATGCTCGCCCATGTAGCCGCCGAGCGTGCCACCTGCCACGGTGCCCACGTAGACGCTCGACTGATGAATCCCCATCGCGCGAACGGGTGTCCGGGCCGTGATAGGCACTGATGAGAGCCATGGCCGCCGGAAAATAGAATGCCTCGCCGAAGCCCTCGATCGCCCGCAGCGTCACCACCTGCCAGTACTTCGTGGCGAAGCTGAAGGCCAGCGTGACGAGCGACCAGAACAGAAATCCGGCCAAGCACAACGGTCTTGTGTCGCAGCCGATCCCCCACCAATCCGGCCAACCAGCCCGCTCCGGCGTACACCCACATGAAGGACGACGCCACGTAGCCCAACTGGAGGTCCGTGAGCTGCAGGCCGGGGTCCTGCTTGAGCGCAGGGAAGACCGAATAGATGCTCTGCCGGTCGGCATAGTTGAAGAAGCAGACCAGCCACAGCATCGCCACGACGGCCCATTTGTACGTCCGATCAGACATATTGGAAGTTTGATGTGTGATGGTTGATTGTTGCTTGGAAGAAACCGTCACCGAAAATCAAAAATCTAAAATCACACTTCAACAATTCCTCGCGATTCCCAGTTCCTCCAGGTATTGGCGGATGACCTGCCGCTGCGGGTCGCGGAAGCGGTGGAACGGCTCGGCGACGAAGTCACTGCAAATTCCCAGACACGACAAGGCGCATTTGAGGCCCTTGAGGAAGCTCGATTCGTACTGTCCCACGCTGTAGATCGTGGAGCAGATGCGCAGGACCATTCGGTGCAGCGGCTCGACCTTGGCCAGGTCCCTCGCCCGGGCCGCTTCATACAGATCGACGTACAGACGCGGCAGCAAATTGGCCCCGCCGCAGACGCCGCCGTGCGCACCCAGCAAGACGGCGTCGGCCAGAAGCTGCTCCGGACCCATCAGCAGCGTGAATTGGGGTCGGTCCTCCAGGAGCAATTGGACGTGATGGAAGTAAATCATGTTCGCCGAGCTATCCTTCAGGCCCACGAGGCCCGGGAGATCGGCGGCGGCCCGCACCGTCTGCGGCTCGAACGCCGGCCGCGGACGGTTCGGCGTGTTGTACAGGAATAGAGGCAGCGGCAACTCCGGCAACAGATGTTCGAGAAACTCGAGCAACTCCGGTTGACCCGCCGGGAAGTAGTACGGCGGCGCCAGCACCAAGGCCTGTGCGCCGACCTGCGCGGCCTTGCGGCCCAGCTCGACCGATTCGACGAACGACGTGTCGGTGATGCCTACCAGGACCGGCACCCGGCCCCGGACTTGCCCGCAGACGCGCTCGATCAGCTCGTGCCGGAGTCGATGGCTCAGGCTGGGCGTCTCCCCGGTCGTGCCCAGGATGAAAAGCCCGTGGACGCCGCCGGCGAGAATGTGCTCGATCAACCGCTCCAAGCCCGCCACATCCAGCGTGTCCCGATCCAGCAGCGGCGTCACCATCGGCGGTATGATCCCGCGTAGGGGCTGGGCGAGAATGCCTTTGCTCATGACTATTCTGACCTGCCTTCCCAAATCGTCCTATTCCTGCCATCGCAAGCAACGCGGCCATCATAGCAGAAACACGCCGCAAATACAGCCCAGCCGCGAAAAACGGCCTCCGTCCCTCGGCGCACGGAAGGAGACGAACGGAATCGTCGAGGCCGTGCAAAAAGTCACCCGCGATCTCGACAGGCTCGCGTGGGACGGTATCATGCACCCTCAGTACGGAGCATGACAGAAGAACTCAGGTTTTAATAAGGGGAAGACCATGCAAAGCGCCAATTCTACGATTCATCCGGGAAGGACCAACACCATGAAAACGCTCGTCACGTTCTTTGTAGCGGCTTTCCTGGCCGGGGCAGCTTGCGCCGAGCAACCAAGACCAGTGGCGAATCTCCGTCCGGAGAAGGTGCTTGCCAAATCAAGCCAACCTGCGTCTGCGCCCACGGCGGCCAGCTTGAACGCCGAGCAACGGCAGTGGCTCGCGAAAGGCGGGCGGCACGAAAAGGCCGGCTGGATCTACCTGCACATCGAGGGCGAGCCGAGGGCACGCGGCTTCCAACATGGTTACCTGCTCGCCCAGGAGGTGGCCGAGAACCTGCGCATCCGGCGTGCCGTATGGCGGCACAACACGTCGATGGAATGGCCCGACCTTCTCAAAGAGACAGCCCGCTTCCTGACGCCCTTTGTCGATCCGGAGAACCGCGAGGAACTCCAGGGGATCGTAGCCGGCCTGCAGGCGGCCGGCGTGGATGCCACGCTCGACGACCTGGTGGCTTACAACGCCTACATGGAACTCGAGTGGTACTGGTGGCCCGAGGTGAACAAGAAACTGTCCGGCGGCGCGACCGTGATCACGCCCCCTAAACAGAGTTGCTCCTCTTTCATCGCCACGGGGTCGATGACCCGCGACGGCGGCGTGGTCTTGGCCCACAATACGATGAACGACTACCCGGAAGCCTATTCCAACGTCATTATCGACATCGTGCCTGCCCAGGGCCACCGCATCCTCATGCAGACATCGCCCGGCTGGATTCACAGCGGCACCGATTTCTTCGTCACCGATGCCGGGCTGGTCGGATCAGAGACGACGATTGGCGGTTTCCATGGTTTCAGTGAATGGGGCATCCCCGAATTCGTGCGGATGCGGTGCGCCACGCAAGACGCCGGCAGCATCGACGAATGGTGCGAAATCATGAAGAAGGGCAACAATGGCGGCCTTGCGAACGCCTGGCTCCTGGGCGATGTCAACACGCGGGAAATCGCCCGGTTGGAGCTGGGCCTGCAGAATGTCGGTTTCGAGCGCACGCGCGACGGCTACTTTCTCGGATCGAACGTGGCGGAGAACCTGAAGATTCTCCGGCGGGAGACGCAAATAAACGACGAGGACATTCGCGACTCCTGCGTTGCGCGTCGCGTCCGCTGGAAACAACTGATGGCACAGCATCGCGGCATGATCGACGCCACGCTGGCGCGGGAGTTCGAGGCCGACCATTACGACGTCTACACGAAGGCGGAGCGTCCGGGAGGACGGACGATATGCGGCCACGGCGAAAACGAAACGGAGTATGCGCCCGGACCGTGGAGTATACCCTTCTACCACGTCGGAACACTCGATGCCAAGGTGATCGACACGGCGATGGCCAAGCGGATGTCCTTTGCCGCCCGGTGGGGTTCCGCCTGCGGCCGCGCCTTCGACGCCAAGAAGTACTTGCAGGAGCACGGGCAATTCGACTGGCTGGAGGGTCTGCTGAAGGACCTGCCCTCCGAACCCTGGGTGGAATTCACTGCCGGAGAGAAACCCTGACGACATCGCCCTGAGGCAAATGGCAACTCCCGCCGTCTCTGGGCATAGGACTCGGCGCCCGCCACGGACAGCTTCGACTCTGTCAAACGCGAGGTCATGATCCCGATGCGTGACGGCCTGAAACGGCACACGGTCATCCTTGTACCTCGGGAGACACAACACGCGCCGATCCTGCCAGGCCCGTACCCTTTCGGCCCAGGGGCCAAGCCGCAGCGGCCACCTCACTTGCGTGCGTACACCGTCACTTGGCGGCGGCCCTCTATCAAGCCATACACGTTCCGGCTGTCCAGGGACATGGTAACCGTGAATACCTCGCTGTCTTTTCCTGAACTGAGAGTATCCGGGACTCGCCACGAGTACCCACAGATGCCGCCTCAGCCAAAAGGCATTTTGCCTTGCGTCACGACCTTTCCGGAGGAATCCGTGATGACGATCTGCGGCTCCAGAGGGACATACCGCTGGTAGGACGGAGACGGGGGAGTTGGATCGTCTCTTTGTGTTGCGTATCCTCCAAGCCGACGACCAGCAGGTCGCGCACCGGATCGTGAATCCGTGCCGAAATCGTTACCTCCTGCCCCGCCGTAATGCGGTCCTCCGCCAGGGGCTGCTCGAAGACGATTTGCGGCTTGTCGCCCTGATCGAGAAAGCACGGCCGATCGGGGGCAATCTTGATGAAGAACACCGGCGGCCGGTGCGGCTTGTCCTGCTCCGGGGGGAGTTCATAGGGTCTGACGGACAAACGGAGGGGCCCCACGCGTAGAGCCAGCAATCGATAGGGCCGGTACGCTCCGGCCGGAACTCTGATTCCACCTGCTTCGGCCGTGCAGTCATTCACATCGATGATAGCCTGGTCGGATTGGAGTTGGCATTCCTCAATGCGAATCTCCGACCCCGTGGGAGCCGTATGCGTGCGTGGCAGCAGTCCCCAGGGCCCCGTGTAGGGCTTGGCCAAGAGCCGCTCTCCCCGCGGCGTGGAGGAGAAGCTGTAGAGCGTGCCATCCACGCAACGCCAGCGGAACAAAGACTCCCATTGTCCATTCAGAACCAGGTACGTGTAAGGTCGATCGAAGCGGCCCGTGACGCCCGGCATCTGCTGGAGGACGGCTTCCAGGGACCGCGTCCCGAGGGTCAGCCGGCCCAGCCGAAAGGTCGACGCCGCAAACCACAACGACATTCCCTGCCCAGACCCCACCAGGGAAGGGATAAGGGGGCATCGATACACTTTCGGGTCCGATCCGTAATGGAACTCAACCTGGACGGGCTGGAAGACGAGTTTCGTGATATCCCGTTGGTGAAATGCCTGCGCCGGCGCCACCGGCCGCTCGTCGCTCAGGTCGCCGTCGCCATTGGTGTCGAAGTAGAGCCGGTCGTAGCCGGTGAAGGAGCCTTTGGATTCGTCCAGCACCAGATGATAGGTCTGCTCCGTGTTCCGGAAAAAGTCGCCGTCAAAGGCCACCTTTCCGTAGATGGGGCGGCCGGACTTCAATTTCGGGTAGGCCTTGACCTCGGGCTCAGGCGTGTTGCTCCATCGTAGCAACGGCTGCCCGCCCAACAGAAGGGACCACGGGCCCAGCTTCAAAACCGGGACCTCCTGCATGGGGCAAATGACGGTTTGGGGCGGATCGGGGTCTCGTCGTGAGCCTGCTCGCCACGCCGGGCACAGCGTCCGACGTCAGGATCGCAACCGCAAGCAGCAACACGCTCCGTCGGAACATATCAGCACCTCCGGATGTGGCTATGAACGGCTGAAGCTCTCCGCGAAACCGGCCCGATCGACATTCCGGGCCTGGCTCACGCTTTCGGGCTCAGAAGCCCAACTCACAGCGAAAAGACTCTATCCGCTGATATTATAGACGCCACCGCCAGCGGTCTGATCCAAGATTTTTCTTCACAGCCCCTGCAATAGGCGGATCGACTCGCGGATGACCGTGTCGGCCGCTTGCGGAGCGAAGTGGCTGCTCTTGACTTCGTAGCCGTCCTGCACGTGGAGCTCCTTCGGGGCCAGATAGCCGGCGGCGCCGTTGCAGTGCGTGATGACGAAGGTGTGCTCGCAGGGCGATCCGGCCTTGATCGCCATGCCGATCTCCGTCAGCACTTCGCCCCCGAGGCCGACAAAGGCGACGTCGCCCAGCCGGGCCACGGTAATCGCGAAGGGCATCGTCCCGGGATTCTTGTCGGCCGCCACGTCATCCCCCGGCTTGGCCGGCAATTGGAGCGTCACGGAATTCGTCGCGATCTTATCCGCCGACGTGGTCTGGTTGATCGCACGGTAAACGCGCACGACTTCCTCGCCCAGGAACGTCCCCAGCAGGACCGGCTCGGGCACCCAGCCCGGCTCTTCGTTGAACCCCGGCAGAATGCGGAACCACGGATCGATATTGCCCGAGGCCCCGATGAAGATCGGCGCGACGACATCCGAGCCGAGGATCTTTTCCACGAACTGCTCCGCCAGGCCCGGCACGTCGCCGCTGATCGTGTAATTGTTGGGTCCGAGAGAGGTCCCGTGCGTCGCGTAATCGAAGGCGACGGCCAGCGGCTTACCGTCCGCCTTGGCGATCTTCATCACGAGCACTTCTTTGTCCGTGGGGCCGTAGGGATTTCGTCCCAGTTCGATGGAGCTCACGCCCTTGTTGGTGACGCGCAGCTCCCGACGGTTGGCGCCGACGGGACAAGAGCCCGACGCCGAGGCCCAGCTTCACCGGCTCCATATTGCTCAACGCCTTGCGAATCACCTCGATGTATTTGCCCTTGAGGGCCTCGGTGTATTCGATGTTGTTGGCGTGGTTACGCTCCCGAGTGAGGGCCGGGCGTGGGGGCCGCATGGGTGTGAATGGCCGCCAGGAACAGCTCCGAAGGCTGCAAATTGAACTCGGCCAGAATCGCCTTCCGCATGTAGTCGGCCGTGCCATCGTAGAAACCGATGATGTCCGTGGCCACCAGCACCAGCCGTTTGCCGCCGCTTCGAACGCCACGACCCGAGCGGACAGCGGGTCGTGCACCCCGGTGGACAGATCCTTGCGGGAGGCGTAGCCGGACATGGTCACAGGTTTTTGGGGCGTGATGTCGATCTTGGCGGTCCCGGCCTTCAGTCCGGCCGACTCCCCCGCCGGCGCCGGCGACCCGAGCAGCAGGATGGCAAGAACAGACACGACACTGAGGACAACAAGGCGTGCTTTCATCTGACGGTCTCCTTATTCAACAGGCGGAATACTCGGCTGGATTCTACTCGACGCCTGTCCCCACTTCAATCCCGCCGACCGAAATGCAAACGCCCTGCCGGGCAGACGACCGCCGGTTTTTCCGAGTTTTCAGTTAACCACCGGCCGGATCGTGTCGAAATACGGATTAGGAATAGCCATGGGGACACTGTATGAACACGAGTACAGAGCAAAGACACGAGCCGCGACTGGCCTACCGCTGGCCGATCTGGTTTAGCGAAGACCTCACGAAGGCCGTCTTTCTGGGTCTGATGGAGGACGTCTCCAGCGGCGGCATCGCCTTTTCCTACACGGTCCAGCACGGCCGGCTCCAGGAAGGCCAACGGTTGACCGTCCGCTTCAGCATTCCGCGTTTCGATAGTCCCGATGCACCCGGCACGGTCGGCGTCACGCGGACCGGCCAAATCCGCTGGGTCACGCCTGCCACCAGCGGCACCAACCGCGTGGGCCTGCAATTCGACGTGCCCCTGTCGCTCAAACCCGCCGAAGAAGCCGCCTTGGCCACCATGTGCAGCAACGGCCAATAATACGCGACCTTGGCCAATTCGCATGGCGGCCGTGCCCATGCCTCCCCTCGCACGTTTTTGAATCTCAAATCTCAGATCTCAGATCTCAGATCTCAAATCTCAGATCTCCGAAGATCATGCTTTGTCGCTCGCGTCGGGATGATCCTGGGGCCGGGCCCGGCGGACGATGTCGTCGAGCTGGCGTTGAAACGCCTCCGCCCGCTGGTGCTGCTGGTACTGCCGCCGGGACTCCTCCGTAAGGTGCCGCTGGCCCTTGATGTCACAATTCTGCAACTCATCCGCCCATGCGCGAATTTGCCGTGAGCACGATTCCGCCAAGGCCCTGCACTCGATGATCTGCGATTTCAAATGTCCTGCCTCCGGTAATCGTTCCGTGAAGCACAGCGCCGCGCGAGTCTCTCCAGCCGATCCCCGGCGATATACAGGAAGGCCAGCAACTCTGCCGTCGATCCGCGTTCAAATCCTTCGGCGATATTGTTGGATACCGACAGCGATGCCCGTCGAAGCTGGTCCCGCAAGTCCCCCGGCTGGTTGAAGAACCGGTCCCGTGTCAGCCGCGTATGCTTTCAACGCCAATTCGATGGCGGTCCTCCACACCGGCAAATCTTCAAACCGCTCATACTTCATCCGCCGGACCTCCCGCCCAGCCCTCCCTTTCCGGGTTCTATAGGCAATCGGTGCCATCTCGTCTCAAGAATACGAGTGCGATCATACCAGGGATCCGAGCGGGAGGCAAGGAGAGAGCCCGAGGAAGTTCCTACCTCGTACCTTCGTAGTTCGTACCGAGCCGTCTGTACAGATCCGCGTCGGCCTATCGTTTCCAAGGCCCCTATCGCGCACGCCGGCTGCAGAAGCAGCCTCGGCCACCATGTGTCACGTCACCCGATAGGGCGCCAGTTCACGATTGAACCTATTTGGACGTGCCCAGGCCCCTTCATCCAAGCATCTCAAATCTCAGATCTCAAATCTCCAATGGTTCAGGTGAACATCTCGCCACCTGTATCGGGATGATCCAATAGAAAGGGGCCTGTGCCGCTGGGACACAGGCCCCAAGGAAACGCTGAGAACTACGGCAGAGGATGGCCGAAGCCGATATCGTCGATGAAGACGATGCCAGCGCCGCCTGCCTTCGGGTTGGTCTTGTCGCCTACCCCGATGGTGATCTTCTGGATCTTGGTCGTCTTGACCCCCGCCGCCGTCAGATCACTCAGCGGGATCGTCCATTGCGTCCAGGCACTCGCGTTCGCCGCCGCCGGGTCGGCGTTGACCGACAGCTTGCTCTTGCCCGCGTTATCCGTCACCACGACATACAGACCCGCCGGATCGTTGTGCGGCGTGCTGTTGATCAGGACGCCTTGCCAGGAACTGCTGACGTTGCCGGTCGTGGTGATGTTGTCGAACTGCATCGTCCGCTGCTCGCCCGCCTGGTGAGCGGTCACGCAGATGCCGATGTCGACCGGATTGGCCATCGCGATGGTCTGGGGCGTGCCCTGCTGGGTCCAGGTCTTGCCGTCGGCCGACACCGAGCCGGTGAGCAAACTGCCCTTGCGATCGAGCTTGACCCAATACGGGGGCTTAATGACCGCCGTTGCATCGGTGTTGGCGCAGGCGCCGGCGGCCGTCAGACGGTACTGGAAGCTGGCGCCATTGCCGGCGGTCCCATCGGAGTTGGCCGTCAGGCACATATCGACGAAGGTCGAGCCGGCGGTGAGATCGCCGCGAATCATCACGCCGCCTTTGGCCCAGGTGTTGGTGCCGGTGCCGAGGCTGACCACGCGGGCGACAATGGAGCCGTCACCGGTGAGGGTCTTGTAGGCAAAGCTGAAGTCATCGGCGTTGTTCCAGATATCCGTGCCGTCGCCGGTCAGAGTCAGGGCGCCATTGGTCACGGTAGCCGCCGCGGTCGACGCCGGATAGCCGCGGAACCACAGGTCCATGTGCGTGGCCCCGTTGCCCGTCCAATCCTGCGGCCGTGCCCAGGTCCCGTGTGGTTTCACTGTAGTAGGGCGACTTGACTGTTGTCATACGCCAGCGGCATGGACTGCTGGCCGCCGTGTACGATCGTCCGCTCGGCAAACGGAGCCTGCATGTAGCCGACGGCTCGAGCCGCTTTTCTTGTCCGTGTCAGCCGTCGATCCACGTGTCATAGATACGGTTGTCCGTATCGTTGTAGCTCTCGAAATCATCGATCACGGCAAAGGCCAGGGTCGTGAAGCTCCAGACGTCGCCCGGATAGGTGACGGTGTTGACTTCATCGACTCTCCAGTAATACTTCGTGCCGTACAGGAGTGCCCCGGGATCGAAGGCGTGATTGGTGACGGTCTTGGCAGAGGCGGTTCCATTCGTCACGCCGGCCTTATCGGTGCCGAAAAAGACCTTATGCGAGGCTGCTTCGCGGCCGGGCCTCCAGCTCAAAGTGGTGCCGATGCCTATTCCCGTGGCGGCATTCGCCGGCTGGGGGGATCGGGCCTGGACGGGGACGTAAGAGAACCGGACTTCGCTTAGACCGGTCACGTTGCTTAGGCCGCCCCAATTGCTGTTGATGGTCAGCTTGACGTACTGGGCCGAGACGCCACCGAAGTTGACGGTCGTATTGGCGGCATAGCCCGGCAGACCAGGTGCCCGGGCGAACTGGGGGACATTGGCCAAGGCCGTCCAGGTGGTGCCGTCGGTGGAGTACTCAATCTTGACATCCTTGGCCCCGAAGCCGACAAAGCTCTCCATCGGCTGATTGGAGTTCCAGACCTTCAGGTTCCACAGCTTGTAAGTCTTGTCGAACTGGTACTGAATCCAGTTCGGTCCGATGCCGCGTGCTCATCCACATCGTGGTGCCGTCCGTGCCGTGCAGATCGTCCGTGAGGCCGGAGCCGTCGATGGTCTTCTCCGGGCCCGCGTTGAGCTGCGCTGGAGGCGGTGGCCGTCACACTCGTGATAGGATAGCCATAGGGCTCGACGGTGAAGGACCAGATGTTGCCCTTGTATATGGTGTTGTCGGGCGCCTTGTTGACCTCATCGACGCGCCAGTAATAGGTCTGGCCGAAGTCAAGAGCGGTCGCCGGAGTATAGGTGGTCGCCGTCTGGCCTTGGCTGACCAAGACATTCGCCGGTTTGGCCCGGCTGGCGTTGTTGGCATCGGCGAAGCTCTTGGCCAGGTACACATCGTGGGTGGCGGCAAATTCGCTCGCCGTCCAACTGAGGACCGAGTCCACCGGCACGTCCATCGCCTTGTCCGCCGGGCTCGGGTTCTTCGCCAGAATCCGGGACGAAGGCAGCAACTGGGAGATCGCTGTCACTTCCGCCGCCGTGAGAGCCCGGTTGTAGACCCGGGCCTCATCGAGCATGCCGCAGAAGGCCTCGTAGGGCGCGCTACTGCCGTCGTTGCCGAAATTGGCAATCGTGTTAAGGGTCGTCAGGCCGCGTGTAGGTACCGGTGGCCACCTGCACGCTGTTCACATAGACGAAGTACGACCCCATTGTTCCAGGTCAGGGCTAGGTGAAACCATTGCTTCACCGGCAGGTCCATGATGTCCGCCCTGGCACTGTGGTTGTCGCCCATCCCTATGTCCAGCTTGGTCGAGACATTGGTCCCATCCTGCATGTAGAGCTGGATGCGGTCTGCTAAATTGCGGCTCGGGCCGTATGACCAAAGAAGTACCTGCCACTGGTCGCGGGCTGCGGATCGGTCATGTAGGCCCAGACGCAGACCGAGCCCGCCGTCACCGACATGCCCTTCGTCGGGAACTCCAGCGCGATTGGCATCATTATCACCCCGGTAGCGGGGGTCCCCGACGAGAGAGCCCCACCGTCGCATCCTGGTGCCCATGCCAGATTCGTTCCGATCAACGTGCCAGTTGTGACCGTTGCCGGAGGAATCCGCCGCCGGCGGTCCCACTGCCGTCATCCAGCTTGAAGTAGGTGACCAGTCCATCCTGGAGGCTGGCCCGCGTCGGAACGATCGCCGACGCCGAGCAACAAAAGGGTGCAAATCAATGAGTGTCGACTTTCTTGTACATACTGTCCTCCTTCAAAGTACATATGGCTTAAGAAATGCGCCGACCCCGGCCCTGCATGCCGGGAGCATCTGCCACACGTCAAGGGGTTGCACACACGCGCAGACAGGCGTACCGTCACACGGCTCTCGACGAAAGAAGCTCCGATGTGCTTCTGTTGATCTGGCTGCTCACCTCCTTCCGAAACACCTGAGCCGCAACCGGCCCGACTCAGCACCAAACAGACGAGGTGATAATGGCCCAAACCAACTTCTATTTTATACCAGATGTCACCCCCCGACTTCAAGGAAAATCTCGCGGACCTGTCCCTCCACTCCTGGCCACGTCCCCCGCCACAGCTTGCTCGTTTGCTGGCACTCACACGGGGCGTTTCCCACCAGATAGACCAGCATTTTCTCGGACCATCTCTTCCGAGCACAGCAGCTCATCCGATTGACCCCGTCCCTTCCTCATCCACAACGCCCGATGTCCAAGCGCACTACACTCTTCCCTGCTACACCCAGTCTTTCCTATTTTCACTCAAGATTTTTCAGGCACCATTCCGATACTACCAGCATGAACTTGCTTATCCAACTTAACATCATGCGTGGCGACGTGATCCCGCAGATTCCAAATGACCGTAGAAGCCGCACAAAGTAGGCAAAGGAGAACCGATGGTTAAGGAAGATGTACTGGCCCGCTATCTCGAAGCCCTCCTCCAAGGCGACCGAAAGACCTGCCGATCCGTGGTCGAGGAGACCCTCCAGACCGGCGTGCCGGCCAACTCGGTGTATTTGCACCTGATCTGGCCCGTCATGAGTGAGATCGAGCGACTGACGCGGATGGACCGGATCACCGTGGTCCAGGAGCATCTCGCCACGCGGATCAACCGCACGATTGTCGACCAGTTGCAGAACAAGCTGCCCCGCCGGCCCGCCAAGCACAAGAAGGTGGCGGTCTGTTGTGCCCGCGACGAGCTGCAGGAACTGGGCGCCCAGATCATCGCGGACCTGTTTGAGAGCGACGGCTGGCAGGTGCGGTTCCTGGGCGGCGGGCTGGGCAATGATGACATCTTCGCTTTCATCAATGAGTACGCCCCCGACGTGCTGCTGGTCTACGGCACGACGCCGAAGCAGGCGCCCGATGTCCGGCGGCTCATCGACCGGGTGCGGGCCGTCAACGCCTGGCCGGACATGCGCATCATCGTCTCCGGGGGACTGTTCAATCGCGCCGAGGGCCTGTGGGAAGAGATCGGCGCGGATGGATTCGCCGCGACGGCCGCCGAAGTCCTACAGGTGGCCGCCGATGACACCCAGGTCGCCAATCCCGACCGCCGGACCGTCAACCGCCGCAAGCGCAGGCAACAGAGCGCGACGCGCTGAGCCGATTCACGCCGCGTAGCTCCCACGAGTGTCCCTTAGGTCTCCTTGGTCCTCTTCGGTCCTATCGGCACCAATGGGCCGAGACCCAAAGGACCTCATGGGCCACCTAGGGCCGGCGTCGTCGTCACGATCGGCCTTTTGAATCTTGTACTCGACGCTGTCCACGAGCGCCAGCCAACTGGCATCGATGACGTTCGCGGAGACACCCACCGTGCCCCAGACGGACTGCTTGTCCCGCGACTCGATCACGACCCGGACCCGGGCCGCCGTCCCTTCGCGGGCATTGACGACCCGGACTTTGTAGTCGATCAGACGCATCTCCCGGATCACCGGGTAACAAGTCTCGAGCGACCGACGCAGGGCGGCATCGAGCGCATTGACCGGGCCGTCCCCCTCGCCCACCACGTGCTCGATCCGGTCGCCCACGCGCAGCTTGACGGTCGCTTCCGTGACGACCTCGCCCGCCTTGTGCTTCTCGACGTTGACACGGTACTTGACCAGCTCGAACGAGGGCTTGAACGTCCCCATCACTTTTTTGGTCAAGAGCTCGAAGCTCGCGTTGGCCGCCTCGAATTGGTAGCCTTGATTCTCCAGCTCCTGCACGCGGGCGAGGATCTTCTTGGCCAGCGCCTTATCCTCGGTGAGCTTCGCCTTTTCCATCTCGGCCATGATGTTCGACTTGCCGCTGAGCTCCGAGATCAGGAACCGGCGTTCGTTGCCCACCAGCTTGGGGTCGATGTGCTCGTACGTCTGGCGGCTCTTGCGCAGGGCATCGACATGCAGACCCGCCTTGTGGGCAAAGGCACTGACGCCCACATAGGGCAGATTCATCGCCGGCGGGAGATTGCCCACCTCGAAAACGAACCGCGACGTCTCCGTCAGCAGGCGCATCTTCTCGGCAGGGAGCACCTCGAAGCCCATCTTGAAGGCCAAGCCGGGAATGACGGCACAAAGATCCGCATTGCCGCACCGCTCCCCCAGACCGTTGATCGTGCCCTGGACGTGACGGGCCCCGGCCCGCACGGCGGCCAGCGTATTGGCGGTCGCACAATCGCAGTCGTTGTGGGTGTGAATGCCGACCGTCACAGTGCCGAACGCCTGGCAGACCTTCTGGGTGATCTCGAAGATCTGCTCCGGCAGGGAGCCGCCGTTCGTATCACACAGGACCAGAGCATCCACGCCCGCCTCCGCCGCGGCGGCGAGCACCTTCATGGCGTACGGCGGATTCGCTTTGTAGCCGTCAAAGAAGTGCTCGGCGTCGAAGATCGTCTCGAGCCCCTTCTGCTTGAGATACCGCACGGACTCGGCACAGATGGTCAGGTTCTCGTCGAGGGAGCACCCGAGCACCTCCCGAACGTGCAGGTCCCACGTCTTGCCGACGATGGTGGCCGCCGGCGGCCCGGCTGGCGAGGATCGAATTCAGGGACGCATCCTCGCCGACGCCGACGTCGGCACGCCGGGTGCTGCCGAAGGCGACGAGCTTCGCATTCGCCAGGCCGAGCTTGCGCCGCCTCTTGAAAGAACTGCATCTCCTTCGGATTGGACGCGGCGTATCCCCCCTCGATGTAGTGCAGACCCAGGCCGTCGAGCCATTGGGCGATGGACAGCTTATCTTCCAGCGAGAAGCTCACCCCTTCCGCCTGCATGCCGTCCCGCAGGGTCGTATCGTAGAGCGCAATATTCGTCATGTGGAGTTCCAACCGTATTTCGTCGTGCCGGGAATATCGGGCGACAATCCATGCCCACGAGGACCTGACGAAAGGTGCCCGATTGTATCCCTTCCCCGCCGTTTGTAAAGATCAAAGCCAGCCGTTTCAGGGCAAACGCGCAGTCGTCCAAGTGGCGGATCCAGCCCCGTTTGTCATTGCGAGCGTAGCGCCGCTGATCTGGCAGCACCGCTGGGACTTGAGATCGCTTCGTCGCTGTGCTACTCGCAGTGGCGGGCGAGTGACGCCCGCACCACGAAACCCGGGGGTGCAAAATCGCGTTTCCCGGCAAATAAAATGCTTGGCAGGCCGGACGGGCAGGGGTATACTGCCGGTTTTATGCCGAGCTGCTCGGCGCAACTTTCACTTGGGTCGCTCTGACTATGATTTTGACGCAGATACTACAGCCAACGTGTGTCAAGGTTCCGTTGGAAGGCAAAGACAAGAACGCGGTCATCACCGAGTTGGTGGACCTTCTGGACCAGAATGGCTTGATCCAGGACCGGGCCACCGTCTCTGGATGCCGTGTTCACCCGAGAGAGAACGCGCAGCACCGGCATCGGCTCGGGGATTGCGATTCCGCATGGCAAGTGCAACGCCGTGCGGGAGTTGGTCATGGCCCTGGGGATCGCCAGCGATCCGATTGACTTCGACAGCGTCGATAAGAAGCCCGTGTCTCTGGTGATCCTGCTGGTCTCGCCCCTCGATCAGACGGGTCCCCACATTCAAGCTCTGGCCCGGATCAGCCGGCTCATGCTCGACGAAGACTTCAAAAAGGCCCTGGAGAACGCGAAGTCGGCCAAGGAAGCCTACGACCTCATGAGCGAGCGGGAGAGCAAGTAAGAATTTATGATTTATGATTTTTGATTTATGATTTCGCCTCACGTCGACGGCCGCGTAGCCGAAATCATAAATCATAAATCATAAATCATAAATCCCTCATCCTCTTTCCCACAGAACCAAGCCCAGATCGAACGGGCTGTTTTGGTCGGGATGGCTCGGCAGGACCCGCACCGCCACTCCATGCTGGCCCGTGGCCCGGCACTCCATGCGACCCGCAAACCAGTGTTCGCCGTCGTCGCCGGCCTTCTGTTCGTAGGTCATGGGAATGGCCGTGCCTTCCTGGATGTTGCCCCACGAGTCGGTCGGACCGTGGTAGAGCTCGACCGCCACGTCCCGGGGCTGAGCCCGCCCGAGCTTGATCAGCGCCCGCACCGTCAATTCGCGCCCCGACCTTCAATTGCGGCTGACGCGGATTCAGTTGCTCGCCGCCGTTGCCGTTGCTGGTGTTGAGCAGGACTTCCTTGATGGCGAATTCCGACCACGTCTGGCGGATCTCCGCCTTCCACTGGGCAAAGGCCTTGGCGCGGGCCATCGCGTCGCCGGTGAGGTAGCGATACCGTGCCGCCGCCGGGCAGTAGAACCGCCGGGCATATTCGGCGAGCATGCGATTCGTGTTGAACCGCGGGGCCACCCACCGAATGCAGGCCTTCATCCTCTGAATCCAGGCCCGCGGCAGATTATCGGCCGAACGCTGGAAGAACAGCGGAATGACCTCATTCTCCAGCACGTTGTACAGGGCCTGGGACTCGACCGTATCCTGATAGTCCTGGTTCTCGTAGTTCTCGCCGGCGCCGATGACCCAGCCGCCGTCGGGGATGTAGCCCTCGCACCACCAGCCGTCCAAGGTGCTCATGTTCAGCACGCCGTTGACGGCCGCCTTCATGCCGCTGGTCCCGCTGGCCTCCATCGGCCGGCGCGGGTTGTTGAGCCAGACATCGACGCCCCGCACGAGGAACCGGGCGATGTCGATATCATAGTCCTCCAGGAAGAGCACCCGCCGTCGCACTTGCGGCTGGGCGCTGCTGTGGATGATGTGCCGGATGATTTCCTTGCCGGAGTTGTCCTTGGGATGCGCCTTGCCGGCGAAGATGATCTGGACGGGCCGATCGGTGCTGTTGAGCAAGTCGCACCAGCCGCTCGGTGTCGCGCAGGAGCAGATCGCCCCGCTTGTAGGCGACGAACCGCCGGGCAAAGCCGATGGTCAAGGCCTCCGGATCGAGGACTTCCTCCGCCTGCCGCAGCTCGCCCTGGCAGGTGCCCCGGCGCGCCATTTGTCCCATCAAACGCTTGCGGGCGAAGACAATCAACTGGTCCTTGCACCGCTGGTGGGCGCTCCACAGCTCCTCATCCGGAATCTGGTGCACCTGGTCCCAGACGGACTTGTCGAACACGGACTGCGACCACGTCGGTCCCAGGTAGCGATCGTACAGGCTGGACACTTCATCCGACAGCCAGGTCCGCAGGTGAATGCCGTTGGTGATCGAGATGATGGGCACTTCGCGTGCGGGCAGCCCCGGCCACAGAGAGCCCCAGACCTCGCGGGAAATCTGCCCGTGCAGCTTGCTGACGCCGTTGAGATAGCTGCTGAGCTTGATCGCCAGCACCGGCATCTTGAACGGCTCGTTGTCGTCGTCGGGCAGCATGCGGCCCAGCGCCAGGAATTGCCGGCGGTTGATGCCCAAATGCGGGAAATAGCCGCCGAAGTACTTGTCCATCAGGTCCACCTCGAACTCATCGAGGCCGGCCTTGACGATCGTGTGCGTGGTGAAGACATTGCCCGACCGCGTGGCCTCGACCGCTTCCTCGAAGGTCATGTTGGTCGTGCTGCGCAGTTGCCGGATGCGTTCCAGGGCCATGAACGCGGCGTGGCCCTCGTTCATGTGGCAGACCGTCGGATTGATGTCCATCGCCATCAGGGTCTTGAGGCCGCCGATGCCCAGCAGAATCTCCTGGCGCATCCGCAACTCGCGGTCTCCGCCGTACAGACTGCTGGTAATCAGGCGATCGCCGGGCGAGTTGGCCGGGATGTTGGCATCGAGCAGGTACAGCTTCAGCCGGCCCACGGAAATGGACCAGACCTGCGCCTGGACCGTGCGGCCGGGGTAGTCCACGCTGATGGTCAGGGGCCGGCCGCTCTCCTTGCGGACCAATTCCGCCGGCATGTTGAACAGATCGTTCTCCGTGTACTCCTCCTGCTGCCAGCCGTCGATGTTCAGACGCTGGCGGAAATAGCCCTTCTGGTACATCAGCCCCACGCCAATGATCGGGATGCCGAGGTCCGAGGCGCTCTTGAGATGGTCGCCCGCGAGAATCCCCAGCCCGCCGGCGTAGATGGGCAGACATTCGTGCAAGCCAAATTCCGCACTGAAATAGGCGATCACGACGTCGGAGGGATTGCCGCAGACTTTCTGGAACCAGGTGGGAGTGTTGAGATAGGAGCCGAGCGATTCCGAGATCCGGTGCAGCTCGTTCAGGAAGCTCTCGTTCTGCGATAAGGCTTCCAGCCGGGGCTGTGCCACGTTGCCCAGCAGCTTGACCGGATTATGGCCGCACGCCGCCCACAACGCGGGGTCGATCCGCTTGAACAGCTCGATGAATTGAGGATTCCAGGACCAATACAGGTTCTTGGCCAGGGTCTCCAGCGGTGCTAAGGATTCAGGCAGTGCCGGCAGAACAGTGAAACTACGCACACTCGGCATTGAAACTCCTCGCAATCCAAAGGACCCAAACGCGACGCGTCGCGTTTGGGAGCCCCCATCCGTAGACGAACGCCTTCCGGGAAGCAAAGGCAAACCTTGGGTTAGTTATCGGCAATTCGAACAGACGGCTTAACCCCCAAAGGAGCAAGGATTTGCCGATCGCGGCGGGTCCCCCGGCCCGATAATCGCGGGCGTCCCGGGGCCGGGAGGAAAAGGAAAAAGGCCTGCCAAAACAGGCCTTTTTTCAGTATACAAGCTCACCTCCACCTGTGCCGTCCCGTAGGCTATTGAAGGGAACCCATTACTTTCAAGTGGGTAATCGTAGCTTGCGGCCGAAAGTCCCGTCAGGCGGGCGTTTCCGGTCCGACAAGGTCTGATTTCCCTCGGTACGGGTATCGGTTCCTTCAAATACATGCCTTCGATACGAACACTGCAGGGGTCAGCCCGCACCCTATGATATACCAAATCCTTGATCTTCCGTCAAGGAAATAAGGCCTACCATCCAAAGGACGGGGCCGGCGTCGGCCCCGTCCAGGGTGTTATCGGCACCAGCCGTACCTTCTCTACAGGCAAAATCCCGCACGTTTGGGGCGGGGAATCTCAAAATTCCAAGCACCAAATCCCAAACAACGCATTACAAAGTTCGCAATTCCGCGCCTACGGCCCGCTTGAGGCTCTCCAAGATCGCGGCTTGATATTTGTCGACGGTCTCGTGCGTGAGCGTTCCATCCTCGTCGCGGAAGCGCAGCGAGAGCGTTACGCTCTTGCTGCCCGGCGTGATGCCCTTGCCCCGGTAGATATCGACGAAGCGCGTCTCCTCCAACTCGGCCGGGGCAACTTCCTGCACCGCGCGGGCGATGTCCGCCCAGAGGACCTGCTCGGCCACGACGATGGACAAATCCCGCTCGATGGCCGGGAAGCGCGGAATCGGCTTGATCTTCACCGACCCGCTGCCCAGCTCCATCAGCTCTTCGAAGTCCAATTCGGCCCCGGCGGGCGTGAGGTCCTTGAAATCGAATCTCTCGCGCACCGCGTCCGAAAACACTCCGGCCTCGCCCACGACCCGGCCGTTCACCCGCACCTGGGCCCCCGCCTGCGCCCACGGCAACTCCGCGGGCACGAATTCCACCGTCGCCGCATGGTTGATGTTCTTCACCAATCCCTTCGACCGCCCCGCGCAAGACCCGGAACTCGCCATCGACCACGAGGCCCAGCTTCGCCCGCTCCTGCGGCAGACCGTCTTTGACGCCGGTCGGCACGAACGTGTCGGCGATCTCGTAAATCCGGCACGGCAGGTTCTTGGCGTTGACGTTCGTCTTCAGGACTCCCAGGAGCGAGCCCAGCAGGGTCCGGCGCAGCAGGTTGCCGGCCTTGCGGGTCACGTCGCGTACGCCCAGATGGCCGAGCGTGCCGCCGGCCGAGAAGACCTCCGCCACCGGCTGGTCCACGAAATCGACGTTGATCGTCTCATAGAAGCCGCAGCCGGTGAGGAAGGTCCCGACCGTCTGCGCCATTTTCTGCCGCGGGTCGGCCGCCCGCGTCTCGATGTGGATCCTCTTATGCGTCGGCACCTTATCGTACCCATACACGCGGGCGACTTCCTCGATCAGGTCCACCTCGCGATCGACGTCGCTGCGCCACGTCGGGACGGTGCAGACGACCGAACCATCCCGCAAGCGCGGCTCGAAACAGCAGAGCCGACAGAATCCGCAGCACCACATCGGTCGGCACTTCAATGCCCAGCAACTTCTTGACCCGGGCCAGCCGCATCGTCACTTCCAGCGGCTGGTACCGGCGCGGATAAGCGTCCACCACGCCCTGGGCCACCCGGCCGCCCGCCAGTTGCACGATCAACTGGGTCGTCCGCCGCGAGGCCCAATCGATCTTCTCGATGATCGACGATCCGCTCGAACCGGAAGGAAGCCTCCGACGGCAAGGCCAGCCGGCGCTCCGTCGTGCGAATGCAGACCGGGTCGAAGTAGGCGTCTTCCAGCAGAATCGTCGTGGTAGCATCCCCCACTTCCGTGGCCAGACCGCCCATGATGCCGGCGATCGCCACCGGCCGCCGGGCGTCGGCGATGACGAGCATCTCCGGCGTCAAATCGCACTGGCTGCCGTCGATGCTGACGATCCGCTCGCCCCCTACGGCCCTCCGCACGATGATCTTGCGTCCCTCGATGGTCGCATAGTCGAACGCGTGCGGCGGCTGGCCCGTCTCCATCATCGCGTAGTTCGTTGCATCGACGACGTTATTGACGCTCCGCATGCCGACGGCTTCCAGCCGCTTGACCATCCAGTCCGGCGACGGGCCCGATCTTGACACCTTCAATCACGCGGGCGGTGTACCGCTTGCACCAATCGGGCTCGCGAATCTCGACCTGCACGAACTCGGACGCGGGGCGCGCCATTTCCTCCAAGCGAACGTCGGGCAGCTTCAGCGTCTTGCCCGTGGCGGCGGCCAGCTCGCGGGCGATCCCGATATGGCTCAGGCAATCGCCCCGGTTGCTCGTCACCTCCACGTCGATGACCACGTCGTCCGCCAGGTGCTCGATCCCCTCGCAGGGCAGACCGAGGTCGCTCAGAATCTCGGCGATCTGCTCGGCCTTCAGATCGGTCTCGACGTAATCACGCAGCCAGTTCAGCGAGATCTTCATGTCCTAAACCCTTCGGATTTATGATTTATCGATTTATTATTTATGATTTATACTTCGTTCGGCGTTGGGACTTTGTCCCGGTAGGCCGGACGACGGACCAGTATACTAAATCGTGAATCATAAATAGTAAATCATAAATCGTAAATCCGTGGGGATCATCCATGATGCAACCACGACGCGATTTCCTGAAGATGGCGGTGGGCGTCTGTGCCGCCCCGGCCCTGCTGGCGCAAAGCCGCACCGGAGCCGGCACCGAACAGGCCGTCACCCGCCTGCCTATCAAATCCACCGGCAGCAAGATCAAGAGCATCGAGACGTTCACCAACGGCTCGCTGAGCATCGTCCGGGTCCGGACCGACAGCGGCCAGGAAGGTTACGGCCAGATCGCCCCCTTCAATGCCGACATCTCGGCGACCGTCCTGCATCGCATGGTGGCCCCGCTGGCCCTGGGCCAAGACCCGGCGGCTCTCGACGCCATCTCCGATCAGGCGGTTGAAGCCAATTACAAGTTCCCGTGGTCTTTCGTCTGCCGGGCCTTGGCCGGCTCTGGACACGGCCCTGTGGGACCTCCACGGCAAGACCGCCGGCAAGAGCGTGTGCGAGCTGTTGGGCGGCAAGCCCCGGCTTTTCCCGGTCTATGGATCGAGCATGCGCCGCGACATCAAGCCGGCCGACGAAGCTGCACGGCTGGTGCGCCTGCGCGACGAGTTCGGCTACCGTGCTTTCAAAATCCGGGTCGGCAAGGTCTGCGGCCACGATGAGGATCAATGGCCGGGGCGAACGGAGGAGTTGGTCCCGACCGTGCGCAAAGCGATCGGCGACAACGTCGCCTTGCTCGCCGATGGCAATAGCTGCTACACGGCCCCCAAGGCCATCGCGGTGGGCAAGATGCTCGAACAGTACCACGTGTGCCATTTCGAGGAGCCCTGCCCCTACTGGGAACTGGAGTGGACCGCCCAAGTCGCCGCCGCCCTCGATGTCCCCATCGCCGGCGGGGAGCAGGACAACGATCTGGCCCAATGGCGCCGCATGATCGCGATGCACGCGGTGGACATCGTTCAGCCGGACATCTGCTATGTCGGCGGCCTGACCCGGGCGCTCCGCGTGGCGGACCTCGCCGCCAAGTCGAAGGGGCCCCCCAACGCGAAAAAAGGCGTTGGGGAACCCTCTGCCCTGCGTGCCGCACTCGGCCAATCTCTCGCTGGTGACGGTCTTTACATTGCACATGCAGGGAGCCGTCAAGAACGCCGGCCCCTACGTCGAGTTCTCCATCGAACCCACAAGCTGGACCGACAATTTCTTCGCTCCGGCCCTGAAAGTGGCGGACGGCAAAGTCCCCATTCCGGATGGTCCCGGTTGGGGCGTGACCATCAGCAAGGATTGGCTCGCCCAGGCACGAGCGACAAGTCTCGGAAAAGACGTAACTCGATTCAAAGGAGGACAACTATGGGAAAGTATCGAATCCACGTATTGGTCCTGGCAGCGATCGTAGGAGGTGGCATCATCATGGCAGCAGCGAAGCAGAACAGCCCCAAAGCGGAGTTTTCACGAACGACCATCGATCTCGGCCTGGTCGTCAGCGACATCGATAAGGCGGCAAAGTTCTATACCGAGGCGATGGGCTTCACCGAAGCCAGCGGCTTCGACGTCCCGGCCCAGATGGCCGGCGACACGGGTCTGACGGACAATCAGCCATTCAAGGTCCGAGTGTTCGTTCTGGGCAAAGAGCCGACCGCCACGAATCTCAAGATCATGACAATCCCCGGCGCCGGCTCGAAGAAGGTGGACAACCAGTACATCGGATCGAGCCTGGGCTTTCGCTACCTGACGATCAACGTCGCCGACCTGACGAAGACGATGGAGCGGCTCAAGCAGCACGGCGTCGCGCCGGTGAAGGAGCCCTACCGTCTCGGCGGCAATAGCTACCTGATCCTCGTGAAGGACCCCGACGGCAATACCATCGAGTTGATCGGGCCGCGGCCGTAGCCGCAGAGGCGGACCGGGCAGAGGGGAACCGATGAACGACTTCGAGCAATTCGAACAGCTCATCCAAACGGGCACGTACTGTATCTCCATTGTCAGCCAGGAGGAGCGGTACGCCCTGGAGATCGTTCGCAAGACCGCCACCAAGCTCAAACGCGACATGTGGATCTGGACCATCGCGGAGGGCGTGCGGGACGGCCTGCTCGACGGCAGCCCGTGCGTCGCGGATACGGACACCCCGCCGGCGGGCCTGAGCAGCCTGGCCCGCGCCAAGGCCGGGTCGCTCTGCGTCACGCTCGACCTGAGCGAGCACGTGCGGGGCGGCAAGGCCCTCCGCATCCTGCGCGACATCGTCGATAGCTTCCACAAGACGGGCGTCGTCATCGTGATGATCGACAGCAACGACAATCTGCCCGACGTCATCAAAGCCTACGCGAAACGGTTCGAGTTGTCCTATCCCGACGAAGAGCGAGCTGCGGCAGATCATCCGGGCCACGCTCCAGCGGCTCAATCGCAACAAGCCCATCGAGGTCGGTATCACCCCAGAGGGGCCTCGACGCGATCGTCCGCAACCTGCGCGGCCTGACGCGCCGCCAGGCGGCGCGGATCATCAGCGATGCCGTGGCCTCCGACCAGCAATTCAACGACGACGACATCAACGTCGTGATTGCCAACAAACGGCGGATGATCCAGCAAGGCGGCCTGCTGGAATACATGCAGACGCCGCTGGACCTGGACGAGATCGGCGGCATGCGGACCCTGAAACGGTGGCTCAACCAGCGTAAGGACGTCTTCAGCGCCGAGGCAAAGGCGTTCGGCATCACGGCCCCCAAGGGCGTCCTGATGCTGGGCGTTCAGGGGGCGGGCAAGAGCCTCTGCGCCAAGGCGATTGCCACGGCCTGGCAGCAACCGCTGCTGCGTATGGACCCCGCCACGCTGTACGCCAGCTTCATCGGCGAGTCCGAGCGCAACCTGCGCGAGGCCCTGCGCCAGACGGAGATGATGTCGCCCGTGGTCTTATGGATCGATGAGATTGAAAAGGCGTTCGCCTCGGCCGCCAGCCGCAGCGCCGACGGCGGCCTCTCCCAGCGGATGTTCGGCACGCTGCTGACCTGGCTGCAGGAGCACCAGGCCCCGGTGTTCGTCGTCGCCACGGCCAACGACATCGAGGCCCTGCCGCCGGAGCTGCTGCGCAAGGGCCGGTTCGACGAGATCTTCTTCGTGGACCTGCCCACGCCGGAAGTGCGCGAACAGATCTTCGCCATCCATCTGCGGAAGCGCAACCGCGATCCGGCGCAGTTCAACCTGAGTGCCTTGGCCGCCGCCTCCGAAGACTACAGCGGCTCCGAGATCGAGCAGGCCGTGATCTCCGCCCTGCACGAGGCCTACGCCGCCAAGGGCGAGATCGATACCGAGCGGATCGTGGCCGCCCTGCGGGGCTCGCCGCCGCTGTCCGCCACGATGGCGGAGAAGGTCGCCGACTTGCGCGAATGGGCCAAGGGCCGGTGTGTGCCGGCAGATTAAGAGGAAATCCCAAGCACCAAACCCCAAATCCCAAACAAATGCGAATGACCCAAACTCGAAATTCAAAACAGAGCCACCGGCGAACGGCAGCGTTTGAGACATTAGGATTTTGGATTTGTTTGGGATTTGGGGTTTGGGATTTTGAATTTCCACCTTGCGGTGCGAAGGGAGTTCTCGATATGGCTAAGCGAGTGATTGTCGGTATCGGCCTGGCGCTGATCCTTCTGGCGGGTTGTGTGGAGCGGAAACTGACCATCAACACCAATCCGCAGGGGGCGATGGTCGTTCTGAACGATCAGGAGATCGGCACTTCCCCCGTGACGGTTTCCTTCACGTGGTACGGCGACTATTGGGTCCGCCTCAACAAGGACGGCTACGAAATGCTCAATACCCATCGCGAGCTTCCGGCCCCTCTGCACGACTGGCCCCCCTTCGATTTCTTTACCGAGGTTCTTTACCCGGGCCAGATCGTGGACAGCTACGAATGGACGTTCGACCTGTCGCCCAAGGAATATCCCACGCGAGACCAACTCCTCGAAAACGCCGAATCCCTCCGCAGCCAGCTCGGCCAGTAGACTCCTTTACGATGGCCAGAACAGTCTGGCCGTGACCATCCTGAGCCCGCGTGTCCAGAAAGGAGCCAGTGCAACTACTTCAAGGGGAGGAGAAACTGCTTCAACTCGTCGAGACATGGTGAGTCGAGATTCCAATATCCCTTCTGCGCTCCCAGTCCCATCGAGTCGACGGTTCCCGGCGGCGTACTAAGAACACGTGCGACTTGAACGCCTGCACCTTGGCCTTCGACATGTTCTTCGGCGGATTCGCCAGTGCGGCAACACAAGAGGCGAACATTTGCACGCACTCGATTGCATGATCCTCTTCGACCGTCTTCAAGCATAGGTCTTCGAGCATCGTGCCGTCGATTGTGTCGCCCGGCATGATGAAGATGCCAACCTTGGGAGCCCCATCGGAATACTCCCCATGCCGGCTCGGGGGCACGAGGCCCACGTCGCTCACGATCGCGGCCACGCTCTTGAAGGCATCGTCCCCATCCCGATCGCGCACGATCCCCAGATGTCGGACGCGCGAAGAACCGCCTGGCTCGAAGAAGCCAGGGGTGTTGACCAGAGCACGAAGATCCGTCCCGAAGTTCCGCTTTCCCCCCACACACCTGATCTGAACATCAGCGATCTTCAGGTGACGCAAGAGTTTTTCGAAGAAGTTCTGTTCGTCCCGGCCCTCCGCCGCCAGGACATTTGAGCTGGCGATTGGTCCTCCCTCCGGGGCCACTATCTCACCTCCCAGTTACTCTCGAGAGATGCCGCCAGCACCTCCCGCGTGTATTCCACCGCCCGGAACTTGTCCTCCTTGCGTTCGATGCGAAACAGCTTGGCTTCGGCGTCAAAAAGCCCGGCCTCCGCGCTGTCGTTGAAGCCCCTGATGCACTCCATGGAATGCGTCGTAGCAAAGACCTGCACGTTTAGTTTCTGCGCCAACTGAAGATAGCGTCCCACAACTTTCGTTGAGACGAATAGTCCAACCCGTTCTCGATTTCGTCAATGAGCACAAAGCCGTCCTGCATGTTGAGCATCGCCAAGGCGGTGGCTAGGAGTTTCATTATTCCTCCGCCCATGAGGTTCACAGGTATCAGTTCAACTGCGCCAGCATCGGCATACAGCATTCCGGGAGGATCGAGTAGTCTCAGATCTTCTATCGCAGGCTCCACTTGCTTCAAAAGGGATACAGCTTCAGGGACACGTTTCCTTCTCTGGACCTCACTGAATCTATCCCTCAGGTCAGCCGGCAAGGGTATGACGAAAGTGCCGGTTGGCAAGCGAGATCTTGCCCCCTCATCAACGAGTTTGTCCTCTCTAAGGAACACACTCGATCGTTCCTTGTGGTTCAGATCCGCGGACGTAGCATACTCGAGCTCGATTCCATTGACTGTACCATCGCCTCCGGAACTGACAGCCACCAAGTCAGACGAGGATATTCATGGGGAAATCGACCGATCTATTCTGGATTCCTCATAGCGTGGGCGTATCAGTAAACGGCATTCTTCGCTCGTATCGGCGTCCTCAGCACTGATCTCGATGGGAATTTTCACATTCATGTCATGAAAATAGGTCGACCATACTGTCCCGGTAACGTAAGGGAATCCTCTGGTGCGTTCACGCTTACAGGCAGCTTCGGGTTTGTCGGCCCAATCAGAAAGAAGAGACCTTCCAGCAGCGTCGTCTTGCCGCACGCATTGTGGCCAACGAACAGATTCACTCTGCTCAAGCCATCCACAGCCAGCTTCTGTGACGGCCCGAAAGTTCTTTACTCTCACGCTCTTGAACATGGCCCAACCTCTGCACCTGTAAGCAAAACACACCGGCAATCCGATGAAGCGTCTCCCAAAGAGGATACCCGCCGCACAGGGTATCAGTCAATACCCGCAGCCCAGCGTCAACATGCTGGCTCGACGGAGCGCCTCTGTCAGGTGACTGCGTCAGGCCAGGTTCCGCCGATACCAGTCGATGGATTTCTCCAGGCCCTCCCGGAAGAGGACGACGGGCTTGAAGCCGATCAGTTTCTTTGCGGCGGTGATATCGGCGAGAGAGTGCTTGACGTCGCCGGCACGGGCGGGGGCGTAGATGGGCTGGACGTGCTTGCCGAGAAGCTGATTGATCCGGTCGATGATGGCGTTGACCGTCACGGCCTCGCCGCAGGCGACGTTGATGACCTCGCCGTGCGTCTCCCGGGCCCGGGCCGCCAGCAGATTGGCCTGCACGACGTTGTCCACGTAGGTGAAGTCCCGGCTCTGCTCGCCGTCGCCGTAGATCGTCGGGGGCTGGTCTCGCAGAATCGCCGTGACGAAAGCCGGGATGGCCGCCGCGTACTGGCTGGCCGGGTCCTGCTGCGGGCCGAAGACGTTGAAATAGCGCAGGGCGATGGTCTGCAAACCGAAGACTTTGGAGAAGACGGAACAGTAATACTCGCCGACGAGCTTGCCGACGGCGTAGGGGGATAGAGGATTCGGGGCCATCGTCTCGACCTTGGGCAAGGTGGGTGTGTCGCCATAGGCCGCAGAGCTGGCCGCATAGACGAACCGTTTCACGTGGGCATCGCGGGCCGCCAGCAGGAGCGTGAAGGTGGCATCGACACAGTGCTGATGGGTCGCGGCGGGATCGTCCACGCTCCGCGGCACCGAGGGCAGCGCCCCCTCGTGCAGGATCACGTCGATGCCTTGGACCACCGCGCGGGCCACCTCCGGCACGCCCATGTCGGCTTCGACGAACTCGATCTTGTCCATGATGGACGCCAGGTTGCTGCGTTTGCCCGTCAGCAGGTTATCGACGACCCGGACAAAACAGCCCTCCGCCACCAGACGCTTGCAGATATTCGAGCCGATGAATCCGGCTCCCCCGGTCACTAAGAACTTTTCCATCCGTTCTATCCCTCAGCCTCGTCCAAGGAAGACAATAATTTTCGCAGTCTATCCAACAACTCTGAACACTGCTCCAACTGAAGCCGCACATATTCCGGCTCAAAGGATACGAAGACAACGTAATCACCCTCGTAAAGCCGGTTCATGGCAAACGAGTAGGAGCCGGCTTCGAATTCCCGGCGGGCAGAGGCTAAGCTATCCCGAGCCTTGGACCACCAATACCGAACCATCTCCAAACGCTGGTCCTTGCCGCTCATACCGGGATCCCATCGCGGAGAATCTCATCGTGGATCGGCAAGACGGAAATGACCCCTCGCTCCCCTGATTCCAGATCGACCACCAAAGTACTGAAGTTGGTGTCGTACTGCAGATTCACGTCGAAAACCGCGTTTGTGATCTCATGGCGCTGAAAGCGGGTCAAGGGTTGAGCCGTCACGACGAGCAAATCTACATCCGATTCCTCATCCGCCTGACCGCGTGCAAAAGAGCCGTACAACACGAGGGCTCGGATGTCGAACTTCTCCAAGAGCCTGCATTGATCTCCGCCAAAGCCCCACGTTGTTCCGTGGTCATCACAATCTCATCTATGGGCTTCATCAAGCCTTGTATAGCTCCCCGCCGGCGCAACTGTCAAGCACTATCTCTGCCAATGGTCCGAGAACCACGCTTCTTCCTGAGGTGGATCAGGAATCGTAAATCATAGACCTTCACGCCGGTTGCGGCTTGAGGTAGCGGCGGTAGGCCCGGAACTGCTGGCGGAAGTAGCCGCCCTTCATGGGCTCGGCCCCGAAGAGCACGCAGCCCACGACGTTGGCGCCTACTTCTTCCAGCTCGAAAATCGTCCGCTCGGCCGCGCCGCGTTTGGTCGTGGCCGCGTTGAACAGCACGAGCGTGGCCTCCGCGAGTCTGCGCCAGGATCTTGACGTCGCTGACCAACAGAACGGGCGGGCTGTCGAGGATGACCCGGTCGTACTCCTTGGCGGCGGCTTCGATCAGCTCCTTCATGCGACGGCCGGCCAGCAGCTCCGCCGGATTGGGAGTGGGCGGACCCGCACAGACGAGGTCCAGGCCGGCCACGTTGCTCGGTCGCACGGCCTCGCGGTACGTGCATTCGCCCTTCAGGAGATCTGCCAGTCCGAGCTAGCAATGGTCGCTCTCCGACGCCTCCGGCGGGAACGCGACGTGCACGCTCGGCTGGCGCAGGTTGCCGTCGATCAGCAGCACACGCTCGTACTTGGCCGCAAACGCGCGCCGCCAGATTGCAGGCCATCGAGGTCTTGCCATCGCCTGCCTGTCCACTGGCGACCAACAGCGTCTTGAACGGCTCGCCGGCGGACAGCTCGAGGTTCGTCCGGCAGCGGCGGTAGCTCTCTCCCAACAAGGAGTACGGCGCCTCGCGGACCACGTCGCACAGGTCGATATCGTCCACGGCCCGGTCTTCATAGGCGTCCGGAATGACCCCCAGCAGCGGCACCCGCAGGAAACGCCGCACGTCGCTCGGCGTCCGCACGAGGTCGTTGAGCATCTCGACGAGCAGCGCCAGGGACAATCCCAGGATCAACCCGAGCATGGTGCCGCCCGGCGTCCAGAGCAGGATACTGCGGGACAGCACCATCTCCAGAGGTTCCGGGGCCGGACCGACCGACTGCACCTTCGGCGTCTCCGGGTCCTCCAGCAGGATGCGGTACTTCTCGATCTGCATCTTGATCTGGTTCAAGGCCTCCTGACGCTCATCGCGCACCTTCTGAATCGCCTCATATTCGTTCCGGGCGTCGTCGAGCTTCCGCTGCTCCTCCAGGGCCGCCGTGCGCAGCTTCTGCAATTCCGCGAGCCGCTCCTCCAGCGAGCGGAGGCTGTCCCGGGCGTTCATGAGATTGGCCCGCCGGGTCTGCTCGGCGATTTCGATGCGGCGTTTCTCGCGATCGGCCTTGGTCTCGTCGATCCGGTCCTTGGTCTGGCGCACCAGCCGATGGGTCTCGCCGAACTTCGTGAGCTGCCCCGAAAGCTGCGCCTCCAGAGCGGCCAATTGCTGGCCCAGCGCCACCATCAGGGGATCGCCCTCGATGAGATGCTGGATTTGCTCGGTGATGGGGCCTTCCGCCAATTGCCGCAGGGTGCCGATATCGGCCTGGAGCTGCTTGATCGCCAGGCTCAAGTCGCTTTCGTCCTTGTCCAGCTCGTTCAAACGGAGGGTGATCGTATGCTGGAAATAGCGTCCGGCGGGCCGGTCGAGATCGCTGATGCCGGTCTTCCGGGTCACATTTTGCAGGGTCGCCTCGCTGTCGCGGATTTCCTGCTCGACGGCACTCTGGCGTTGCGTGATGTCGGCGAGCTTCTGGCGGACGTCGCCCCGCTCGGTCTCGCCGTGCTGCTTGATGAACAGATCGACCATTTGATTGACGATCAAGGCCGCTTCTCTCGGGCTGCCGCACGTCATGGAGACCAGGATGTGCTCCGCGTCGCGGTGCGGAAAGGCCACCAGGTGCCGATCCAGACACTGCACCGCCCGCGCCACGTCCACCCCGTTTCTGGTCTTCTGGCGGTACCATTTCGTGTTGCGAACCTCGTCCCTTTGCAGAAGCTCCTGCAGGGTGCTCTGGCTCTTCATCAGGTTGGCGAGGGTGACGCGGTGGCCGTAGCGAATGTCCTGCTGCACCTGGGCGACGACCATGTTCATCGGGTCGGTCTCGATGGGAGGCAGGACTCGGATCGCGGTCTCGGCCCGGTACAGCGGCAGGTAGCGTCGGAGCAGGTACCAGCCACCGGTCCCGACCGCGCCGCCGAGGATGGTCATGAACAGAATCAGCCAGAGATGCCGGCGCAGCATGCCCAGGGCTTCCTTCGGCGTCAGCACCGCCTCGGAAGCCGCCTTCGCCGCAGGGGGTTTGGACGGCCTGCCCGCGACCGGCGGATTGCTCCTGGTCATGTCGCTCTCCGATCTTGATCGTAGCACGGGTATGGTTCCCCCAACGCATTCTTTCGCGTTTGGGATCCCCATCTTGCCCGTGATCCCGAACGTCGCACGGGCAAGTCTCGCCCGTGCCACCAGGGCCTCCCAACGCGATACATCGCGTTTGGGCACCCATTCATGGGCGAGACGCCCATGCTACTTGTCCAGCCGCCCGATCGCCGCGTTGATTCGCTGTTTCGCGGCCTCGGGCAGGACAGCCCCACCCACCTCCAAGGCGCGACGGTAGGCCTCCAGGGCCTTGCCCCGGTCTCCCAGCGCCTCGTTCACCAAGCCCAGATGCTCATAGGCATCCGCCGGTACCATCCCCCGAATCTCATACTTCTGGACCGCCGTCGCCAGCGACTGAGCGGCCGGAGCGAGCTTTCCGTTGCGGTACAACAGATAGCCGTAGGTATCCAGATAATTGGCCTCATCCGGATCCTGCTCCACCGCCGTCCTGGCGTACTCCAGCGCCTCGGCGAGTTTTTCATCGTTCTGAGCCAGCAAATAGGCCAGATTGTTCAAGACACTGCTGTTTTTCGGCCATTTCACCCGCAGACTTTCGTAGACGCCGATGGCCTGCCGCAGATACGTTTTATCGGAAGTTGCGTTGTAGGCCGCGGTGAGCAGTTGCGCCTTCTTGGCCGTGCACTCCAAGCCGGTGGCGGTCTGGGGCCCCGCCGCCTGGATACTCTTGTCGGCATAATCGAGCGCCTCGGCATACCGGCCTCGACCACCGGCCACCAACGCCTCCATCAGCGTGGTGCGCGGATCGTCCGGGAGCTTCTTCTTGAGGTCCTGCAGCTTCTGCTCGGCCTCCGCCACCAAGCCCACGTTCAGGTACGCCTGAAGCTCCATGATCCGGTTGACGGCGTTGTCTTCCAGGGACAGAAGCTCGCCATAGTACTTCTTCACGGCTTCCCGATCGGCCATGGCCTCCGCGACCAGGACAAGCCCCTTGAGGGCGTCCATCTTCTGGTTGTCCTGCTGGTGCATCTGCTCCAGGAGTTTGCGAGCCGCGCCGTAGTTGCCCACGCGGAAGTAATGCCGCCAGAGGAGCTGATTGTCCTTCGACTCGGCCAGCAGTTGTCCCGCTTTGTCGTTTTGGCCCCGGGACCGATAATACTCCGCATAGGCTTCGAGGACGACCTCGCTGGCCGGGTCCAGCTTCCGGGCTTGCTCGAACGCCGTTTCCGCCATCGTGAAGAAGGCGTTCTTTTTCGTCTCGTCCTTCTCTTTCAAGGCGATTTGCGTCGCCAATTTCCCCAGCAGCACGGCGTTGTCCACGCTCGGGGCATTCGTCTGGATCGTCTGGCGCAGGGCCACCGCCTTCTCGGGCTCGCGGTCGCTGAGGAAATCGACGTAGACGTTCAGCAGGCCCATGTCGCGCGGATCGAGCCGGATGGCCTGCTCCAGGGCCTGCTTCGTCTCCTGCTTCTGCTCGGAGGACAGGCTCGCGCCCAGCCGGCTGTTGCGGGCATACAAAGCCTTGGCCAATCCTTTCGCTACCAGCGGGTCCACCGGGTTCAGGTCCGACGCCTTGCGGGCGTCCTCGATGGACTCCTGCTCCTTGCCGAGCGCCGCCTTCACGTCGCTGCGCAGCACGTACCCATAGGAGAAGATGGGCCGCTGCTTCAGACATTCGTCGAGATGGCCCAGCGCCCCGTCGTATTCCTTCCTGGCCACCGCCAGACGTGCCGCCAAGAGATGACCGCCGCAATCGTCCAGGTTCTCGCGTTTGGCCATTTCGACCATCTCCCCGGCCAGCGGCCAATTCTCCTGATGACGAGCGACATCGAACAGGTGTCCCGCCGCCGTCTGCCGGGGACTCGCCGGTTTGGCCGCACGCATAGGTTGGCGTCTCTTGTCCCTTCTGGGAGTCAGTGGCCTCCAGGACGCTGCGGAACTGGGCCACCGCCTTGTCCAGTTGCTGCGTCTGCTCATAGAACAATCCGAGATTCAAGCTCCGGCGGACCGGATCGGCAATCGCCTGGGCCGCCTGCTCCTGCAGCTCTCTACGCCGAGCCGCAGAACAGGCCCGCGGGTCCGGCTCCGAGAGCAGACCGCGATAGAACAAGGCGGTGACATTGTCGGCGGAATGCTTCAGGACAGCTTCGACGACCGTCTTGGCGACATTCGCGTCGCCCCGAGCGATGAGCATCTCGCACAACTGGGCCACAGCGCCATCTTCCACGACCTCCGGCTTGACTTGCAGCAGGCGTTGCACCAGCTCGGCTTCCCATTTCGTGGAGCCGCGCAGCTCGTCCGTGATCGTCCGCCCCGCCGCCGCAAATATCTGATTGCTCTTGGCATGCGTCAGCTCCAGACCCAGCGCGATCGTATTGGGGTCGCTGGGGTTGAGCTTGGCGATCTCCGGTTCCGCCTCCGCCAAATTGCCTTTGGCAATCAGAGCCTTGATGTGCAGACCTTGGCTGCGGCTATTGCCCCCGAACCGCTCCTGGAAGACATTCGCGATGTTCAGCGCCGTATCGACCGAGCCGACCCGCAGAAGCACCTGACCGTAATCCAACAGGGCATTGGGCCTCGTGTAGACGATCCCGGAACTCAGCGCCGTCGCCAGAAAGTCGATCACCGCCCCCGCCTCCGCCGTGGGCTCGAAGATCTTCGCGAGGGTGTACGAGAGGAACGGATCGCGCTGCTCGGCGACATTGCCGGCCTTGATCTGCTCATAAGCGGCATAAAGGCTCCGGATCGCCTTCGCGGTCTGGCCCTTCGCCAGGTCCAGCATGCCCTGCCACTTGACGACCTCGGGGTCCTCGCCGCTCCCCGAATCTGGCCGATCTCGTGCACCGCCTTCTCCAGCGCGGGCCAGAAGCCCTTCCCGCGTCGGGTCCGATGGGGCCAACGTGAGAATTCGCTCGACGCAGCACTTGCCGAGCAGCGAGCACAGCGCCAGCCGATTGACACGACAAGCCGATTGCATCGGTCCGGGCCGGTCCTGGGCGCCCGGCAGATCCAGGGCCTTCTCTGTCAGCTCGATCGCCTGGTTCAGAGCCGCGACATCGCCATAGACGGAGAACTTGCGATAGTGGTAACTGGCGGTCTGCATCAGGTATTCGACATTGCCGCGGTCCAGTGTGCCGGCCTGCTCGGTGGCCTGGATGGCCTGGTTCAGCTTCTCCAGAGCACCGGCGGAGTCCAGATAGGCCGCATAAAAGGAATAGAATTGCCCCAAGGCCGCGAAGACCTCCCCGCGGGAGGCGAAACGCCGCGTCAGGTCCACGTACTGCGGCTCCAGGGCCTTCATCTGCTCCCGCCCCGCCGCGATGTCGCCCCGCTGCGCCAGGGTCAATTTACGCGTCAGCATGTTGATATGCGCTTCCGGCACGTTGCCGGCGACGCGCACGGCTTCCGCCAGAACCTCATCCGCCTGCCGGTCGGCCGCGTTTTTCTGATCGACGTTGCCCCGTGAGGCCGCCATCTCCCCCTTCTTGACGCAGACCTCCGCCAAATACCGATAGATCTGCACGTTGTTCGGATCGAGTTTCTTCGCCTCCTGGAGTTCGGCTTGGGCCTCGTCCAGCAACTCGCCCGGCGCGGTGACCGCTCCCATGGCGGCCAACTCGAACGCCGCCCGGCCTCTGACGAAATGCAGATGCGGGCCCAGCCGCCGGGCCCCCTTGCTCCAGCTCCGCCCTTCGGCGGTCCCGAACGCCGGCTCCCACTTGGCCCGGTCGTCGTTGGCCAAGCCCGCCTTCTCGACCGCTTCCATCGCTTTTTTCGCCTGGGACAGGACCTCCTCCCAGTTGCCGCTCATGCCGCGTCCCCCGCCGTCGGCCAGGATGTAGCAGTATTTGAGCTGCCCGAGCCGGGCTTTCACATTCTGCGGCTCGGCGGTGACAATCGCGTTCCAGCACGCCAGGACCTTCTCCCACTCATCGCTTTCCCTGTAGACCTCGACAAGCTTGAACAACAGGTCGATCTTTCCCTGGCGACGGATTTGGTCAGGCCGTACGCTCTCCGGTAGCTCTCCGCCGCCGTCTTGTAGTCCTTGGCCGCCCAAGCGGCGTCGCCGTCGGCGATGTACGTCGCCGGATTGCGGGTCAGATGCAAGAATGACCAGCACGGCCCCCAGCGTGAAGAGCAGGAACACCGCCGTGCCCATCAATGCGACCTTCTTATTCAGACGCCTTCTTCTCGCCATGAGGATGTCCCTATCACTCCAGATCGGGCCAGTGCTCCCGCTCCAAAAGGGGCAGCAGCACGCCCAGGAGCTTCTCACTGGCCGCCGCAGCCGCCGCCCGTGGGGGAGCCACGGGCGATTGATTGAAAACCAGCTCGATTTTGCAGAAATACGCATGCTTGCGGAAGAGATTCCGATTGAGAGCCAGGCGCGCATCGTCCCGGCTGCCGGCATATTCACCATTGACGCGAAACAGGTACAGGACCGGGAATTGCGGCACCGTCAGAGAGACATCCTGGGCCGTCTTCTCGAAGAGCAGGTAGCGGCCGGGAATCTCGCGTGCACCCAGCCGGAAGGCGACCGCATTCGTCTCTAACCGCTGATAGCCCCCGCCGGTATAACACTCCTCAGGCACGTGCGGCACCCGGTCCGGCTGGCGATAATACGTGATGAACAGCATCAGCTTCCGCACCGGGCTTTCGGCCGGCTCGCGGGGATCATTGAGAAGCCACTGAATATAGTCCTGCGTCCCGAGCGACCGGAGAATTTCGGCATCTTCGATGGCCAGCCGTCCTGCCACCCGGTACGGCGCCAGCTTTGCCTCGTCCAGAGCGTCCAGCGGCTTGCGCAAAGGCAACGGCTCTTTCCGGAGGTACAGACCCAGCCGCGCCGTCATCAGGGACATCCCCACCCCGGCCAACGCCAGCACCGCCGTGCAGATGAGAAACGCCGGCTGGAAATAGGTTCCGCCGTTGTGCCGCTGATTCTCCATCATGGGGACCGCTTTCGCACAATCACATCCTCACCCGCTTTCTCGTCTTCTTCGATGAACAGGCTCGCCATGAACCGCGCGAGCAAGCCATAGAGACCGAACGCCAAAGGCAGCATCGCCAAGCCCAGCATATCGTGATAGACGCCCTGCGTATACTTCGGGTCGACGAGCACGTAGAGAAAACCGGTGACCGTCACCCGGACGATGTTGCACAGAATCGCAATCGGCACCGTGCTCAGCAATAGGACCGCCCGCTGCCACCGGGGCCGCTCGTGCAGATAGGCCATCGCCACACCCAGGGCCAGGAACGCCATTAATAGCCGCATCCCGCTGCACGCCTCCGCCACGTTCAAGGCCGGTTCGAGTCGATGGCCCCGGTAGATAATCTCGATGACTGCCCCGCTGGTCGTCGCGTCGAGGCCGGGAAGCACGTTCAGAACTGCCGTCGCGACGACGGCCGAGAGGTGCCGCATCGGCAGGGTCAGACCCACGTAGTAGCGGCGCGGCAAAGGAATCGCGAACAGGAAAAATGCGATCGGCAGCCACGTATGCCGGACCAGGCGCCACCCCCCGAGCAGCAGGATCACCGCCCCCGCCGCGGCCAGCATGGACACCGGTCGAAAATACGCGTACCCGGCAGGACTGACCACGTTGAACGCATAGAAGACCAGAACTAGCAGCAGCAACAGCAGCCCCAGGTAGTTGGCCCGCGTCTGCCCCGGTTGCAATGCCCCCGGCCGGCGTCCCCGCAGCAACTCCCGCAAGGGGTCGGGCGCGTATTCCAGACTGAGAATCTCCCGCTTCTTCTGCTGGACAAAATAGAGGCTAAACAGCGGGATGAGAAAGCCGTGCGACCAGTTCGGGTCGGTCACCCACAGATGCACGAGGCTCCCGATCTCGCCGCGAAAGAGAAACCCGAGCAGCCCCCCCAGAATGACGATCTTCGCGAAACCGTGCGGCCCCAGATCCCGCCACCGGGACCTCGGAGAACGTGGGACGGTGCCGCGGCTCGTGACGTCCGACGTCGGCCGTCCTACGAAACGAGCATCGCAACCGCGACCGCTGGACGATGGCCCGCCGCCTCTGCACCATACCCCCGCGTTTCCGCTAAAACCAGTGGGTAATCCCGGTATAGTAGTCGACGTCGGCAAAATTCCGGTCGTACACGAACCCGAAGCCATAGGTGGCCCGGAAGGCGTTCCGCAGGACCGCCCGGAAGCGCGCCAGCGGCTCGGTCCCCACGTTGATCAGGTCGTTCGGCTTGATGAAGAAATCCGGCTGCTCGCCGCTGGCGATCTTGTCCAGATTGACCATCACGATCTCTTCCCGTGCCGTGCCGATCCGCCGGACCACTTCGACATTCTTCGGACACGCCAGCGGGCCCAAGCCGCCGGCCGCCGCGATCGCCATCTTCAGCGTCATCCGCCGGCCCGTGATATCGACGTACCCCGTTCGGTTCACGTTGCCCATGATAGCTGAATTCGCCGATGATATCAACCGGCACGTGAATCGTGTCGCCCGGCTTGATGATGATGTTGTACCGCGGATCGCCCGCCAGCAGCTTGTCGGTGGGAATCCGGATCACGCGGGTCCCCGTAGCCTGCTCCCACTCCGGCTCCATCGGGAGCTTCTCGGGTTCCCCTCGCCGTCGTGCCGCATTCGGATTCGGACCGCCCGGCCGCGGGACTGCGTGTTTGCAGAGTCATCCCCTCATTGCCCGCAGGCTTGGCAGTTCCCGCCGTCGCCGGATTGGCGGTTGGAAGTTCGCCGTCTTGCGTGCGGACCCATTGACCGTCCCGGAGGGTCCAGTCGCCCCCCGTCCCCGGTCCGGCCGGACCGGCTGCCGGTTTGCTGCTCGGCTCGACGGCTTTCGGCAGGCGACTGCCATCCTCCGTAACGACGACTTGGACGTATTTGCCGTTCCGGAAGACCCATTCCGTCCTCTCCTTGGGCTTGGTCTCGGCCGGAGGCGGCTCCCGCGGCGTCGAATCGCCGAATTCTATCGGCGTTAGCACCTCACGGCCGGGCGATGTCCCCTGCGTCGTGGCGAGGGCATCCTGCCCTTGCATCTTCGTGGCGAGGGCATCTCGCTCTTGCACTCTCCCAGCGGATTCAGAATGCCCCCGCGACGTCTCCACGCGGAGGTCCTCCGGCAGGACCGAGGCCGTCACACTGCCTTGCCCGAGACCCGGCCGGCGCCTGCCCATCACTTTTTCGCTGCGCGGCCAGGCACTTTGGGCCCGGGGCGCGATCAGATCGAGCATCTCCCGCTCGGACTCGAACTTCTGGGCCGGCTCGGAAGGATTCGGGACGTCGGATGACGGACGACGGGTGACCGAGGCCGGACGTGACCCCCTGCCCTCCGTCCTCCGTCGTCTGTCCTCCGTTTTCGGCCCTCTGTCCTTGATCTTCTGTCCTCGATTGCGGCCCCGGCTCGATCAAGTTCAACTCCGGCGGCTGCTTCTCGGGTCTTGGGACCGGCCGGCGCCGCCGGGGTTTCGCCCTTGCGCGACACGTAGACCGCGCTGACGTTGAACTGCATCTGGGCCCCGGCCGTGGCCAGTGCGTCCGCTAACCGGAAATCATAGCGGGGAATCACATACCGGCTGGGCCGCGACACGGCGTTGCCCAGGACCGAGAATGTCCGCTGCTGCGAATCCAGCAACGTCACCGTGACGGACGGCTCCCGCAGAATGTGGGGCGACAGAATCCGCTTGATCTGCTCCTCCAACTGCCTTTCCGTCAGCCCCGCCGCCTGAATCACGCCGACATCAGGAATCGAGATTTGACCCGTCTCGGAGACGACGAAGTCATTGACGACGATCGCCCCCTCCTGGTACAGCTCGTAAATGGAGACCCGCACCGTGTCGCCCGGCCGCAGCGCGTAATCCGCCTTGACGGCCACAACGTCGCCCGGCTGTGGCTCCTCGGCATTCTCCCAGGCCACGGGGGCCTCTTCCGCGACGCCCAGGGAATTGAGGATGACATTGACGGCCGGCGTGGGCCGGAAGCGGCCGATCTGGGTGGGGTCCATGATCTTGTCGTTGCACCCGGCCAAGCCCGCGCTCAGGGCAGACACGAGGAGCAAGATGGCCGCTGAGCGAATGCTATCCATGGCACCGGCGTCCTCACGCAAGAGTTAATCGTAACCAAGTACACTCCCAAGATTTATCGGTTCTACGCCGCCGCCGCTTAACTTTTGGCCCCGAAAGGCGATGGCAAGTAAAAAGGCAAAAGGAGAAAGGTAAAAAGGTGGGGAACGGCCTGTCCCAATCCGTCCTTTCTTACTTTTCACTTTTTCCTTCTACCTTGTCCTTCCGATCCCCCTTTTCAATGCTGGGACGACCTCCTCAGCGAGCTCCCCGAGCCAGCGGCACACCTCCCCAGAATCCCCAGCACCTCAGTAGGAATAGCAAAATTCGTGCAACAATTCGGACCCCCAAAACGGCCCGCGCAAATTTTTTTTATTCCTTTGCCCGCCTGGGTTTACGTCAATTGGGGCCCCCGCTTTGACACAGAATTACCTGAGCGTTTGTGCAACATCCCAGTAGATAGGGAGGCGCATATTGGTATGAAAGAGTCTGGAATTATGGAAAAGCAGATCGCAGTTGGCAGTGGACAGTTCCCGGCAGCCCGTGGGCCCCCCTTCCCTGGCTCCTGACTCCTGCTGCCAACTGGGAACCGACAACTGAGAACTGAGCACTGTGAACCGTGAACTGACCACTGTGAACTGGTCTCCGAAGGAATCCCTATGCCTACTCAATGCTGTAATGCTGCGTGTTTGTCGGCTTGGTCCATCGTGGCGACCCGGGGGAACTTATCTGCGTCAACTGTCCGGTGGCGCGGGGCGAGCCCGTCCGCGTCACGCCCGAGAGCGTTTGCGAGAACTTCCGCTGCAGGCACGAGCCGCCCCGGCGGCCGATTCTGCCCACGCCGCCCGACGACAAGGTCCGCTACATCCCCTTGACGAGGAATCTGTACGCCATCGTGGATGCGGCGGATTTCCCGGAGTTGAACAAGTACAAATGGAACGCCGCCGGCCCGCGCGGCGATGAATATGCCCAGCGCCGGGAAGGCTACAAGACCATCTACATGCACCGTCAGATTATGCAACCCCCGCCCTGCAAGGTTACGGACCACAAAAACGGCTACGGCTTGGACAACCGCCGGGAGAACCTGCGGAACTGCGACCAGCAGCAGAATTCATGGAACAGCCGCACCCAGGGTGGCGCCTGCGGGTTCAGGGGCGTCTCGTACGACAAGACTCGCCGCAAATACGAGGCATACATCTATATCAGTGGCAGGAAGGTAGTTCTGGGTCGGTTCGCCGATCCGGTCGAGGCCGCCCACGTCCGCGACCGCAAGGCCCTCGAAGTCCACGGCCCCTATGCCTATCTCAATCTGCCGGACGACATGGAGCCCCACCCGATCCCGCCGGACCCGGACCATCCGGAGCGTCCGGTCCGGATGACCGGCCCCTACGGCTATCTCCGTTGTCCCCCCTACCTGCCGCCGTTGCCCGACGGCACCTGGCCCACCTACCCCCGCCTCTGGGGCGTCCAACGCGTCCTGCGCCTCGTCGCCTGGGCCCAGGACCACCCGAGGCCACCCAACACCGACAACCAACCGCCCGAACCGCAGAAGGAATGTCATCCCTGCGAAGGCAGGGAACCAGGAACGAAGGGGCATGAACTGCCTCAGCTTAGATGTCATCCCGCCCGGAAATGTCACCCCCGAGACGCATCTGTCGGAGGCGGGGAACCAGAATCAATCCCTTTGTCAACCACGGAGAACACTGAGGGCACTGAGACAGAACCAATATAGTGGGTAGCCGAAAAGAACGCAGAAAGCGCAGGAGTTGACCTGAGAACGGTCGAATCGGGCACTGTTGCGCTCTTGGGCCTCTTTCTGCCACGAATCGGCTCTTTGACAATCTCATAGAGATCTCACCACGGCTTCGAAGGCATGTCCCGCGTACTAACCCGGCATCAGGCATGCTCTCCGCTGCGATCCAGTATGAACCGGGCCCGTTCCCGCCGGAGCATCTCGTAAGGCGTCATGAATTTGATGCCAAGGCCGATGCAAGCGTCCGGAATCTTGATCTTGCGGATATAGGCCATTACACGCGCACCCCCAGGCTCTGTCCCAGATCGCGGAACGTCGCCATCTTCCGCAGGCCGAGCAGGCGAAAGGCCTCCGTGAAGGAGGATTGCCCCTCCAGCGTGCTGACCACCAGGGCCCGGGCAAACCGCTTGCTCGCGCGCGCGCCCAGCGTGAGATAGAAGTCCCCGCCGCGGCTCTTGGCGAGCGTGCGTAATCGGGCCAGTTCCTCGTCGTAAGCTTGCTGAAACGTGGCTCGATCGACCCGCTTGGCGTCGAGAATCCGCCGCAGGATCACGAGCGTGCTCACCTTGAACCGCCGCGCGAGTCGGGGCACCTCCGCCAGGAGTTCCTGCCGCGGCAGTTCCTGCTTGAACAGTTCCAGCGGGACAAGAAACTCGGCGGCGACACGGTTGCACCAGACCTCGATCTGTTGCGTCGGCGTCGAGGCCGGCGTTACGTCCGACAGTGCACTTTCACCGAGCCAGATATGGGCAAGCTCATGGGCCAGGGTGAACATCTGGCCCGCTTTCGTGTCAGCCCCGTTGATGAAGACGAGCGGGGCGTAATCATCCACCAAAGCGAATCCCCGGAACTCCTCGGTGTCGAGTTTGCGCTGGTTGTTGCTGCCGACGACACCGCTGCACATGACCAGTACGCCCAGATCGTCGGCCTGCTCGATGAAAAGACGCAGGGCTTCGGTCCACGTCCCGCATTCCCGTCGTGCCTCCAGGTCAAACTCCAGGGCCCGGCGCATCCGCTCGGCCACTTGCTCGACGGGGGCGTCCCGCCGGACCGAGCCTACGAAGCCTTGGGTCCGGTCGCCCATGGAGCGGGCGTAATCCCGATACCACGCCTGTCGTTGCTGGCACAGGTAGATCGTGTCGAGCAGATTCGGGCTTGGCTGTTCGAGTTCCCGGTTCGCTACCGTTCGGAGATCCGGGATGGGAACGCGTTCTTCCGGCGGCTGGGGCAGGAACAGATACCCCATCGGCACATAGGTGGCTTTGGCGAAGGCCTCCAACTGCTTGAGCGTCGGCGCCGCCTCGCCCCGCTCCCACAGCTCATATTTCGGAAAACGCTGGCGCAGAGCTTCCACGCTCCGGTCGGCCCGTTCTCTCGCCCAGCGCAGAATCTCAGGTTTCACGGTTACGCGGCTCATACGCCAGCCTCCTGGCGAATGTCGATCTTACCCGCTACCGCCGCCGAGAGCAAGGCCGGGGCTTGACTTCGGGGTCTGGCCCTACCGCCCTCTCCTCGGTCCCTCGGCCTCCACTCTCGGCGTCCCGCCGCGGCCCCATGGATTCCTCCGGAAAATGTACCGTACCCCTTTGATTCCCCCAGGTCCGTGGATGTTTACCTGGAATTCTGCCAGGAGATCGGGCAGGAGCCGGAGACCGTGTGCTTGCTGCCACCCTTCCGGCGCCGAGGAGGCACGGGCGATCCTGGGCTCGACGGGGCTTTGGTGTTGCGTGCGCATCGCGTACCTATTACTATGTTGATTGATGGCTGGGCCCAACAACACGGACGATGGCGGAGCGGGTCAGGTTTGTGATTCTATGACGCGTACCGAAGCAGACATCCTATCTTGCATTGAGACGACTCAAAAGGCGTTCAGCAAGGCTGTGCCACGAGCCAAGCGTTCGGCCATAGGGCAATTCCTGACGCCTGCCCCGATTGCAGGGTTCATGGCTTCGTTATTCGAGGGACACGTTTCTGCCGCGCGTATCCTCGATACCGGGGCAGGGACCGGATCTCTCTTTGCTGCCCTTACGGAGCAGTTGATATCCAGGCCCGAGCGTCCTGACTCTATAGAGGTCGTGGCTTACGAGACGGACCGAGATATCCTACCCCACCTGGAGACAACGGTAGACCTCTGTCGACAGTTGTGTGCTGACGCATGTCACCTTCCAGGCAACAGTACGGTGTGAGGATTTCATCTCTGCGGCAGTGACTCGCTTGCACCACGGGCTCTTTGGGAGGCAGGAGGATGGTTTCACTCATGTGATTCTCAACCCACCCTACAAGAAGATCAACGGCCAGACCCCAACACGCCGGCTATTGAGTTCGGCGGGGATAGAAGTCTCGAATCTCTATGGTGCGTTTGTATGGTTGGCCGTCTGTCTCACACGACCGGGCGGTGAAATCGTGGCCATCACGCCCCGCAGCTTCTGCAACGGCCCCTATTTCAAGCGCTTCCGCAAGGCCCTCTTGTCGCTCATCGATCTCCGCCAGATCCACACGTTCGAATCCAGGAAGGAGGCGTTTGCTGACGATTCCGTCTTGCAGGAGAACATCATCTTTCATGGCATCCGAGGCAAGCAGCAGGGACGAACGGTGAAGATATCCACGTCCACCGGACCCATCTTCAGCAAAATGCACGTGAGGAATGCCCCGTTCCAGGAAGTCGTGCATCCGGACGACTCCGATGCCTTCATTCATCTGGTCGAGAGCGACAGTGGGCGGGACATAGCAGAGCGTATGTCACGGTTCAGCGCGACTCTGAGCGAACTGGGTCTGGAGGTGTCCACGGGGCGTGTCGTCGATTTCCGGGCCCGCGCGTTTCTTCGGCAAGACGCCGAACCCGGGAGTGTTCCGCTCATCTATCCGTGCCATTTTGAGAATGGATTCGTGCGTTGGCCGCTCGACGGTGCGAAGAAGCCAAACGCCATCGCTCGCTCTGCTGAGACGGAGGATTTGCTCGTGCCTGCCGGGTACTACGTTCTCACGAAACGATTCACGGCCAAAGAAGAACGCCGAAGAATCGTGGGCGTGATCTATGATCCCACCCGAATCGATGCGCCGGTGGTCGGATTCGAAAACCACGTTAACTATTTCCATTCGAGAGGACGAGGACTCCCCGCAGACTTGGCACGCGGGCTGGCGGTCTTTCTAAACTCCTCTCTGCTCGATCGGTATTTCCGTTTGTTCAGCGGCCACACCCAGGTGAACGCCACGGATCTGCGCAAGCTGCGGTATCCTTCCAGAGAGCAAATGTTGCGGCTAGGGCGAGAGACGAAGACAATTCCGCTCGACCAACAAGGAGTGGATGCCGCTTTGGAGAAGGTGGATAGCGAAAATGGGTAGGAGCACGAGTGCCGCCGCCAAGAAGATGCGAGAAGCCCTCGCCGTCCTCCAAGAACTGGGGTTTCCCCGGCAGCAATTGAACGAGCGGTCTGCTTTGACTCTCTTGTCACTGCTGGACCTCAAGCCCAACGAACCTTGGACGGACGCTCGTGCCCCGCTGATGGGCATCACCCCGATGATGGAATTCTTCGCCGATCACTACGGCAGGCGGTATGCTCCAAACACGCGCGAAACCGTACGCCGGCACACGGTTCATCAGTTTGTGCAGGCTGGCTTGGTCGTTCCGAATCCAGACAAGCCATCAAGGCCCACCAACAGTCCGAAAGCCGTTTACCAGATCGAGCTTTCCGCGTTGAAACTACTTCGAACGTTCGGGACGCCTGAGTGGTCCACGCGACTTTCAGAGTATCTAGCGTCGGTCGACACGCTCAAACGGCTGTATGCTCGCGAGAGAGAGGCGGCGCGGATTCCCGTAACGCTACAGAACGGGGCGAGGATTCAACTGTCGCCGGGCGGTCAGAACGTTCTCGTCAAGAAGGTCCTTGACGATTTCTGCCCGTTGTTCACGCCGGGGGGCCGCGTCATATACGTGGGCGATACGGAACAGAAATGGGCGTACTTCGACCCTGACTCCCTCAGAGTCTTGGGTGTAGAGATCGAGGAACACGGCAAGATGCCCGATGTGGTCGTTCATCACGTGTCGAAGAACTGGCTCGTGCTGATCGAAGCCGTGACAAGTCACGGACCGGTCAATCCTAAACGCAGACTGGAACTGGGCGAGTTGTTCGCGAACTCCAAGGCCGGAATTGTCTACGTGACCGCTTTCATGAACCGACGAACGATGCTCAAGTATCTGGATGAGATCTCGTGGGAGACCGAGGTCTGGATCGCGGAGTCCCCTACCCACCTCATTCACTTCAATGGCGAGCGCTTCCTTGGGCCGTACGAGTAACCCCAAACAGGGCAAGGCACTGAAGACGCCTCCGGGGGGAATCGGACAGTGTCAGGTGTTTTTTCGCCGACTCCGTGTTGCCGCAGGGCCGTGGGTCTTGCGGTTGGCTGTCCTTCATCCCGCCGTGGTCAAGGATTGGGCGAGCCGATCCATGTACTCATTGACGCTCATACCGTGCGCTTGGGCCAGTTTCTGGAGGGCCGATAGCGTGGCCCGCTGGCCGGCTTCGATGCGGCCCACCTGGCGGGCGGTGAGACCTTCGATGTCGCTCTGCCGCAGACCCTTCTCCCGGCGCAACTTCCGGATCGCGGCACCGTACACCTGATTGAAGGTTTTGCTTTGCTGCCTGGCCCGGAGACTCGCGGCGGGGTCCACCGCATCCTCGAATTGCTCCCAGCCCAGATGGATGTCCCCGCCGGGCCAATAGAGGAACAGGCCTTCTGCGTCGATCTGGAATCCCTGCCGCTGCCGTTCGGAGAGTTTCTGCAGGACGGGCAGCTTCTCCAGAGGAACCCGCCGCTTGCAGAACCCTTCCGGCGTGGGAGACACCACCACCAAAGTCGTCCCTTCCCACCACGCATCGACGATCCGGTTCTCTTGGCCGGCTTGGTCCAAGGCGAGCAGGAGCCTCTGGGCGATGGATTCTTCCTTCTCGCCATCCTCGGAGACAAAGAACACCCGCTCCTCCTTGCGCACGTTCAGCCAAGCCAAGCGGTCTGCCACCGCCCGCGACGGGAGGTTCCCCTGAAAGAGCAGAAACATGGTGTAGCGGTCGGCGACCCCCTTCTGGGCGCGGAACCGCTTGACCCTTTCCGGCGTCAGGTCCTCCAGCATCCAGGCCACCAAGAGAGACCGCTGCGGGTCCTGCGGCAGGTTGCTCCAGGTCTTAAGAGAGTTCCACCCATGCTTACCCGCCGTAAGCCCGGACTTGGAGAAGGCTCTCCGGAAGATCGCTTCCGCGTGCTCGTCCGCCGCGAAAATGTCCGGTTTCTGTGCTATTTCAATCATCGCAAGACACCTTCTGTTCCCATTCTTCGAGCAGTTGGGCCCGGTGCAACGCCGCCATCTGGCAGAGAGCTTTTCTGTCGGCCCTTGGCCATTCGGCCGGCATGACTCTTGACTGGTCCGATCATGCGCGACTGCGGCATCAGAAAGAACACCCGCACGTGCCATTGCCCTTCTCTTCTCGCATGAAAGTGCGGCGGCCTGTGCTCATGCGAGTAGAACCAGCAATCCACGCCTGCCACGGTAAAGCTGCTAACTTTGCCCATTTTGCCTTCATCCGTAGTATACGTTGAGATCGGACATTTCGCAACCATTACTTAGACAAAATGTCGTTTCCTGGCGATAGATCGGATACGCCGATCCATATCCCAGTGACCGCGCCAAGGCCGCAGGGTCAATTCATGGTGCATATCTCGAAGAAGAACGTAGGCCTCACAGCTATAAACTAACGGGAGTCCCCGCCTAAAGCAAGAACGTCGGTTGCGACCGGAGGCCGCGCTGGGTGGTTCGCGTCTTTCGCGGATGTCGAGGGAAGCCAGCCGGCGTCCGGCACATTTCTCGGATGAGGACTCGGGGCGTAACGAGACGATAGAGTACTCAGGATGATCTTCCCCTGCCGAACTTTTCCGCTTGACCGTAGTATCATTATATAGTATCATTCAGTCATGGATGCAAAGCATCGCAGAACGCTGGAGTATATCTTCGCGCAGCCGGGCCGATCCGACATCCCCTGGCGGGAGGTCGAGGCTCTGTTTATCTCGTTGGGGGCGACCCTCCGGCAGGGAGCTGGATCGCGGTTTGCGTTGCTCTGAACGACGTGCGGGCGGTGTTTCATCGACCGCATCCGCAGAAAGAGACGGATAAAGGAGCCGTCAAGTCTGTTCGCCGGTTCCTGGAAAACGCGGGAGTACGACCATGATGGAGTACAAAGGATATTTGGCCGAGGTTGCGTTTGATGATGAGGCCCGGATTCTGCATGGCGAGGTAGTCAATACGCGGGACGTAATCACGTTTCAGGCTGATGACGTGGCCGTTCTCGAAGAGGAATTCCACAAGTCCGTGGATGTTTACCTGCAGTTCTGCCAGGAGATCGGGCAGGAGCCGGAGAAGCCGTTCTCCGGCAAGTTCGTCGTTCGGCTTTCGCCCAAGGCGCACCGCCAAGCCTATTTGGCCGCCAAACGGGCGGGCAAGAGCCTCAATACCTGGGTGAGCGACGTGCTCCAGGAGAAACTGCCCCACGAGAGCACGCCAAAGCCTCCCCGCCGGACCAAAACGCGTAGGATTCACCACTGAGGCACAAAGATCACAGAGAAGAGCCGCCTTCGCTGCAACCAGAACCTATCCTCGCGCCAAGGCCTGCCCTCGACCCGATCGGGGGCCGCCAAGCCCGCAAAGGTATGGAGGACAGATGACGGAAGGCGCAGGACGGCGAACACCAGAATCCTTGGCGACCTCTGCGTCCCGTTCGGCTCACCTCAGGGCAGGCTTTGCGCGAGACGTAATTCTTTGTGTCTCAACGACTTACACGGGGCGCCTCAGGGGGTCCTGGTTCTTCTTGCGTCTTCTTTCGCTTCCCTGCCTCCGCAGGGATGACATTCCTTGCAGCCCTATTCTCCAGCTTTCTATCAATTCTCCTGGTCTTGCGGCTCCGCGCTCTTCTCCGTGCCCTCCGTGCCTCCGTGGTGAGGGCTCCTGTGAAACAAAGCCAAAAAGCAGTAGCCGGTAGTCGGTAGTCAGTGATCGGTAAGACGGTCGACGCTTCCGGTGAGACCGATGGGACAAACAAAGCCAATTCCCAGGGGTCAGCGTAGCCTCGCGCTGCTCCTTTCTGCTTGGCGTTCTTGGCGTCTTGGCGACAAGGTTGGATTTGGTTGCGGTTGGAGGGGTGTAGTTGCTCTTGGTGGCACAGTGGGCCCTGAAAACCCTTGCTCTGGGCGGGCGGGTGGGCTACAATCATGCCCGTAGAAGCAGGTAATGGAACCACGGAAAAGAAAGAATAGGCATGACCAAACAGCCGAACAACAGAAAAACGAAAGCCATCTGCAGCTTCTGCGGGCGGTCCGGCAGCCAGGCGGATACGCTGATCGAGGGGCCGGACGACGTCTTCATCTGCCCCGAGTGCGTGGAGCTGTGCCACAATATCATCAAGCAGAATCGCCGGCAGGTCAGCGGCCACCGGACCAGCATCAAGGAGACGCCGCGGCCGCGGGATATCAAAGAATACCTGGACCAGTACGTGATCGGCCAGGACGGGGCGAAGAAATACCTGTCCGTGGCCGTGCACAACCACTATAAGCGGCTGCTCCACGGCGATATCGGCGACAGCGAGGTCGAGCTCGACAAGTCGAACGTGCTGCTGATCGGGCCGACCGGCAGCGGCAAGACCCTGCTCGCCAAGACGTTGGCCCGCAAGCTGGAGGTGCCTTTCGCCATCTGCGACGCCACGACCGTTACCGAGGCGGGGTATGTCGGCGAGGATGTGGAGAACTTCCTGTTGCGGCTGTTGCAGAACGCGGATTTCGACCTGGAGACGGCCCAGCGGGGCATCGTCTATATCGACGAGATCGACAAGATCGGCAAGACCTATCAGAACATCTCGATCACCCGCGACGTGTCCGGCGAAGGCGTGCAGCAGGCCCTGCTCAAGATGCTCGAAGGCACGATTTCCAATATCCCGCCCCAGGGCGGCCGCAAGCACCCGGAGCAATCCTACATTCAGATGGACACGAGCAACATCCTGTTCATCTGCGGCGGGACGTTCGTCGGGCTGGAGAATATCATCAAGAAGCGGCTGGGCCGGACCATGATCGGGTTCGATTCCGAACTGGCGGGCAAGGCCAACGAGACGGCCGACCTCACCGACGTTCTCGAACAGGCCATCCCGGAGGATATCATCGAGTTCGGCATGATCCCGGAGTTCGTCGGGCGTCTGCCCGTGATCGCCGTACTCGGGGCGCTCGATGAGGATGCACTGGTCGACATCCTGACCAAGCCCAAAAATGCGCTGTGCCGGCAGTATCAGCGGTTCTTCGAGATGGAGGACGCCGAATTGGAGTTCAGCGAGGACGCCCTGCGGGCGATCGCACGCAAGGCCCTTAAACGGGACACGGGGGCGCGGGCGCTGCGGGCGATCACCGAGGAGCTCATGGTGGACTTGATGTACCAGTTGCCCGAGGAGTCGAAACCGGCACGGTACGCCATCACCCGCGACATTGTCGAGGGTAATGCCAGCTTGGCCATGGCCAAGCAGACCGTTCGCAGAGAATCCGCCTAAACGAGATCGTCCGGCGTTGAGCGGTGGCGAGGCTCGTCTCGTAGAACGTCAAACGTGGGACGTAACGAGCCGCGCAACCGACGGACGGTCACCGGCCGTCAATCTATGACTTCCACCTGCGAGTAGATGGGGATCAGCAGGTTGTACATGAGATCCACGTCGTTGTTGTACATGCGGATGCAGCCGCGGGAGCCGGCGGCGCCGATCTGGTCCGGGTCTTTCGTGCCGTGGATGGCGAATCCGGTCCTGCCTTTGGCCAGGCCGTCCAAGCCTTCCAGGCCAATCCACCGCGTGCCCAGCGGGTAATCCGGGTCCGTGGACTTGTACAGTCGGCCCGTATCCGGGTCGGTCCACTGCGGCTTCTCGAGCTTGCCGTGCTCCTGCACGCGCCAGTGGCCGGTGGGAGTCTCCCAGCCGGACTTGCCCAGACCGACCTTGAAGCTCCGCACGTAGGTGTCCTGCAAGTACAGGTCCAGCGTGAACGCGGAGCGGCTGACCTTCACGTTGAAGGGACCGTGAATCACCTTGATGGCACGGCCCATCTGGAGACCCCGGGCCCGCTGGATGTTGTTGACCTGCATCAGGATCTGATACGGGACCTTCATCCGACGGCCGAGGACGTCCAGCAGATCGCCCGACTTGACGGTATACGTATCGCACAGCATGTCCCCTGGATAAGCGGCCGGCCCGAAGAGCCAATCCTTGGACAATCTGGCCATCTCATCCTTGATCGTCTGCCGCTGCTCGGGGCTCGCCTGACTCTGGAGCAGAGTGTTCAGCTTATTTCGGACTTGAATGACCTCGCCGGGCTGGGCCCGAAGCAGGCCGAGCGTCTCCGTGAGCGCCACATCGACTTCCGGCGCCGACAGGCTCGGCGCGGCCCCGGATGGCGGTGCGGACCCAATGGGCAGGCCTTGCCCCGGATCGAGCGTGGAAACACCGCCGGCCGGGGTTCTCGCCGCCGTGGGAGGCGACAGCCTCCGGATTACCGGGCGGACTGACGATCGACGACGTATCGCCCGCTACGGCCTCCTGCGGGCCCGCGGCGTGGCCGCGAAACAACAGGAAAACCAGCACGCCGAACCCGACCACCGCCACCCCCACAAAAACGCGGCCGCTCTTGAGGCCGCCCAAATAAGACAACCAACGAGCCATCCTAAGCTCCTTTCTGCCGGCCGCAGTCGATCACTTCCTCATCCGTCACGACGAAATGCACAGGCTCGTCGCTCTCGGTAACGGGGATGGAATCCAGGACTTGCTCGGCAAACGCCAAACCGCAACGGGACGCAATGACTTCCTGATTGGCGAAGAATCGATCGTAGAACGAGCCGCCCCGGCCCAGGCGATTGCCACGCCGGTCGAAGCCCAAGGCGGGCGCCACCACCAGGTCGATCTGCTTAAAGGGGATCGGCACGCCGCCCACCGGGTTGCGCAGGCCCCAGGCGCCGGTGGCAAAGCCGGTCTCCAGAGACGTGATTTGGACGGGGATCATGTGGCGCTGCTGCCACGAGATCTTGGGGACAGCGATGGTCTTGCCAAGCTGCCAGGCGTGCAGAATAGCCTCGGACGTGTCCACCTCGTGCGGCAGGGACAGATACATCATGACGATCGATGGCATTCTGAAACTGCTCGGTCGCGATCAGATTCCGGCACGCCCGGTGGCTCTTGTCCTTGCGCTGCTCCGGTAACATGGCCAGCAAGCGGTTGCGCAGTTGGCTGCGCAGCTCAACCTTATCCATCGGCTGGTCCCCGAGTTCAATCCGTTTTCGAGTTCTTGCGCACTTTGTCATTTTCTATCAAGGATTGCAGCGTTTGTAAATGACGCGCGATATTTTTCTCGTAGCCGGCGTTTTTCGGCCGGTAGTAGCTCTTGGGCGGCCCGGGCAGATACTCCTGCGGGACGAAGCCGTCCTCATAATCATGCGGGTACTTATACTCCACTCCCATCCCGGCCTTCTTCGCGGCCGGGTAATGCGCATCCTTCAGATGCAGGGGCACGGGCCGGATAGGCTCATTTTGCACATCCGCCGCGGCACTCCAAATCGCGGCGGCACTGGCATTCGACTTCGGGGCACACGCGACGTACAGCGCCGCCTGGGCCAGCACCAACTGGGCTTCCGGCAGCCCCACGAACTCCGAAATCTGCACCGCCGCCGCGGCCAGCACGGTCGCCATCGGGTCGGCGTTCCCGACGTCCTCCGCCGCACAGATGGCGATCCGCCGGGCGATGAAGCGGGTGTCCTCGCCGCCGGCCAGCATCCGCGCCAGCCAATACACCGTCGCATCGGGGTCCGACCCACGCATGCTCTTCTGCAAGGCGCTGGCCAGATCGTAATGCGTATCCCCCGTCTGGTCGTAGAGAACGGCTTTCTGTTGTATCGACTCTTTCGCCACTTCCAGATTAATTTTTATCCGTCCCGTGCCGGCCTGGCCTCGCTGCGAGAGCACGCCCACCTCCAGCGCCGTCAGCGCCTTGCGGGCATCGCCGTCGCACATGTCGGCCAGGAACGCCAGGGCCGCGTCGTCGGCCTCGACGCCAGAGCTGGCCCAGGCCCCTCTCCGGATCGCGCAGGGCCTGCCGCAGAAGCTGGAGGATATCCTCCCGGCCGAGGGGCTCGAACCGGAACACCGTGCTGCGGGAGATCAGCGGGCCGGTGATGGAGAAATACGGGTTCTCCGTCGTCGCCCCGATCAGCGTCAGGACGCCCGTCTCCACGTCGTCCAGCAGGACATCCTGCTGCGCCCGGTTGAAGCGATGGATCTCATCGATGAAAAGCACCGTCCTGCCCCCGCTGGCCGCGAGCCGGTCGCGGGCCTCCGCGCTCACGTCGCGGATGTCTTTGACCGTGGCGGCCGGGGCGCTGAGGTAGCGGAACTGCGCCTGGGTCTGGTGCGCGATGACCGTGGCCAGCGAGGTCTTGCCCACGCCCGGCGGTCCGTAGAAGATCAGGCTGCTGAGCCGGTCGGCTTGCAGCATGCGGGTGAGCAGTTGGCCCGGTCCGAGGAAATGCCGCTGCCCCACGAATTCCTCCAGCGTGCGGGGACGCATCCGCGCGGCCAGCGGCGTGGCGGACTTCCGGTGCGTCCGCTCCAAGTCATCAAACAATCGTGTGCCCGGCTCCATCCTTCTGCATGCGCGCCATTATAGGAACTGCCCGCCGCTCTGTCGAAGAGATTCGCGGCCGGTGCCCGAGGGCGCCGCGGCCGCGCCTCTGTCGGATACGCGTTTCCCGACGCTCGGGAAGCTCGGTCCGGCGGCAGGCAAGATAAATCTATTACAGACTTACTATGTTCTGTATTGACGGCGGGACCCTCGGCCCCGATCCGGCGCGGTGCGAACGAACCCGCTGCCCTGCGTCCAAGTCGCAGGGCACGGTCGTGGCACAAGCGCACGAAAAGAGCCGTCCCGCGCCGATTCGCCAACAGGTTGACGCCCTCGACATCCTGTGCTGTGGTTACGACAGGGAGCGGGCCCCGGGACGGCAGAGGTTGCCCTTCGACGGGTCATTACCATAAATGGCGTCGCGACAGAGCTTTAGAGGAGGCGGTTCCTCCCCCTGCTCCCAGTAGTGAAAATAGGGAAAATGCCACAACGTCCGCTAATGTCCCCCGCTTTACCAATGTCGCGACATCCTGCACTGAAAAATCGCGAAAAGCGTTTTTTTTTATTTGATTTCAGTCCGGGCTTCGCTACACTGCTTCCCAATACCAAGGGATAGGGTACATGGTTTTTTTTGCTGGGAGGCCGTAACGAATGAGAGTCAGTGCCAGGGATCGACCACGGAACGTTGGAGTTGTCTCGGATGGATCGTCAAGCGGTAGTTTGTTTTCCAGAAAGCCGGTGTGAGTAACACTTATTGAAAGGGGAGTATCATGAAACGAAGTTTGGTTGTGTTGTCAGTGGTAAGCTTGGTTTTCGCCGGGGTGGCGAGCGCTGAGGTCAAGAGCGGGGATATCCAGCTCGATTTCCTCGCCGGCTGGACGCAGCAGAATCTCTCCGGGGATATCGGCGGCGGGCATACTCTCCGTCTGTCTTTGCCGCGGTCCGCCCGGGCATCGCCCTGACCGATAACATCCGCGTGGCGGCTCTGGGTGCCGTGACTTATGCAGATGTGCGGCGTAATGCTGCCTTTGGGAGCCACGCCACGGTTTGGGCGTTCGGCGTGTCCGGCGAGTACGTCTTCATGCCCGCCAATCAGTTGAACCCGTACATTGGTGGTGAGATCGCCTGGGCCGACGCCGATATAGGCAGTGGTGTTGGCAGCAGTCAAGGCTGGCTCTTCGCCCCCCGCGTGGGCGTGCTGTTCACCCTGAACCGGACCAACAATCTGTTTGCCGAGTATCAGTATCAGATGTACACGGGCGGACATCAACAACGTCGTGAACAACGGCCACATGATCCTGCTGGGCATCGAGCACAAGTTCAAGGCAGGCTGATAAGACCCGGAGGTCCCAGAACGAATACTCTTGGATCGGCCGATCCCAGAATCATAGGTCAAATGCCAAGGGCCGCGTCTCATGTGACGCGGCCCTTTTTTCATGCGCCTCGGCTTGCGGTTACCGGACGTGTCCGACGGAGACGGCGGGAAAGAGACTGTTTTTTTCTTTGATTTTCGCCGGGAGACAGTACACTGCGGGGCAAGTTATGGGGTGAAGTGCGCCACCGTCTTGTCGGGGGCTGCGGAGAGTGGGTGTCCGTAGGTGGGCTTTTGCCAAAGGGCCTTCGGGCCTACGTGGGAAGGAAAGACCACGAAGCTGATTCGTCCTTCCTAAATCGCGACTCAGTGACAATGTACCGATTGGGTCAGTTCTTACAGGAAAACGACAATTTCCTGAAAGGTCCCACTCGATCCTATCACGTTGGGGAGCCCAGGAATTGAGGCCCAGCGTCCCTTGCGGCAGAAGTCCGCTTAGCACCGTCGAGAACAGGGATGTGTGTCCACCCTTTGGCAGAGGCGCCGTCGGCCCGCCGGAGGGGCAACGACAATGGCACTTATTGAAAGGGGAGCATCATGAAAAGCAGGTTGATGGTATTGGCGGCAGTGACCTTGGTGTGGGCCGGGGTGGCGGGTGCGGCCGTCCAGCAGGGGGAAATCGATGTCGCTTTCTCCGGGACCTGGCTCAATGAACAAGCCGGCACCGGCGGACTGGATTTCCAGCGGCACGTTTGCTCTCCGGCGAGATCGGGTATTTTCTGACCAATGCCCTCGAGGTCGAAGGCGCCGCTCTGGGGATCTGGGCCTCGGGGAACCCGACCATGCCCTTCGCGGGCGACGTGGATGAGACGTTCTATGCCTTCGGGGCCAAGGCCAAGTATCACTTCATGCCGAATAGTCCGTGGGTCCCCTACCTGGGCGGCCAGTTCTTCTGGGGCAGGGACCATCGGGACGCTCCCGGCGACCCTGTTCGATGCGGACTTCGATGGCTTCCTGTGGGGCCCCCTGGCGGGCCTGCGTTTCGAGTTGACCCCGCATGTGGATTTCTTCGTCGAGTACCAGTTCCACATCTGGGGCGGCCAAGTCAGCGACGAGAACGTCCCGAATTCTCCCAACTGGGATTATGGCCATCTGGTCACTCTCGGTCTTATCTATCGGTTGCGTTAAGCCGCCGGAAGTCCGAGAATCCGACCGTCCTGGACCGGCCGCTCCGTTCCGACGGAAGGGCTGAACAGAGAAGCTGCGAGCCGTCTTGGCCTCGCAGCTTTTTTCTTATCCCCATGCCTGCACGTGCCGAAAGAGAGCCTGTGGTCGCCTCGGAACTCGCCGGCGGGGACGCTCTGATGGTCCCTCCGGCGCGAGGCGCAGAGAACGGCCCGGCCCTCGGCGCGGGCGCCATGAATCTCAAGAACCGATTACAGGAGAAAGGAATGGCAATGGGGATAAGGACGTTTGTGATAGCGGCTCTGCTGGTCCTGTGTGCCTTCGTCTCGGTGGCCCCCGGCGGCGCCCCGATGGGGCCCGCGACGGCGTACCTGGGTGAGGGCCAATGGGGTGTGGGGGGCGAATACGGCTACGGGCAAGCCGACCTGACCGCCGCCGCCACGGTGACAGAACTGTATTCCGGCTCCTCCAGCGTCTATTGGCACCAGCTCTTCCGGATCGACAATCTGACCAGCCACATGATGTTCGGCACCCTGGCCTACGGCGATCAGTGACAACTGGGACATCTTCGCACGGATCGGCGCCAGCAACGCGACGGACAAGTTGATCACCGAGTCCGCCAGCCCCACCTCCGTCGAGAGGCAAGGCGACTTGGACGGCAGCTTCGGACTGGCCTGGGGCGCAGGGACCCGTGCCACCTTCTGCCGGGCGGGCCCGTGGAGCTTCGGCGGACTGGTGCAGGTCACGTGGTTCCGTCCGGGCAGCAGCAGTCTGTCCGCGGTGGATCCCATCCCGGCGGATGAACAGTGGGTCGGCGATGTGAAACTCCACTACTGGGAAGCCCAGGCCTCGCTGGCCGCCGCGCTGCAGTTGGACAAAGTGCAGATCTGGGCCGGTCCCTTCCTGCAGTTCGTGCGGGGCGACGTGGACTTCAGCGGCCACGGCGTCCTGAGCGGGTCAAACCTCAGCACGCTCTCTTGGTCCGGCAAGGTGCAGGAGGCCTCCCAGGTGGGCGGCCACGTCGGTCTGAACTGGCAGATGTGCGATCAATTCAACCTGTGGGTCGAGGGCCAGATCACCGCGGATTCCTGGCTGGTGGGCATCGGCGGGGTCATCATCCCGGAGAAGATCTTTTGGCATATAGCCACGCCGCCGACACAAACAAAAGAGACATAGACACACAGGGGCCGATCCAAACGATTGGCTCCTGTTTTTTTATTCTGCGGCCGTCATACGGATTCGGAACAGTCCGTGTGGGGCAAGGACTCTGTCATCCTGAGGCGAAGCCGAAGGATCTGGCCATCGAATGGGACGTTTTTCTCGCTCGCAGGCCAGATCCTTCGCTGCGCTCAGGATGACAAGCGGAGCGCACGAATCAATCCGAATCCGTATCACACCGTGCGGTTGGCCATGAAATGGGCGGTCTCGATCAGGGCCTCCTTCGCCGGACTCGCGGGCATGCTTTCCAGCTCCCGCGTCGCCTGTGCCACGTAGTCCGCCGCCCGCCGCGCGCGTACTGCAGACTGCCGTGTTGCTCCAGCAAGTCCACCAAGCTCGCGTCTGGAATTGGCCCGCCGCGTCCAGCAAGGCCACGCACGTCCGCTTGGCGCGCCGCGTCAATCGTTCCCAGCAGGTGAATAACGGCCAGCGTGGGCTTGTTTTTCGCCAAATCGCTCTGGGAGGTCTTGCCCATGCGTTCTTCGTTCCCGGTAATGTCCAGCAGGTCGTCCATGATCTGGAAGGCGATGCCGGCCTGTAAGCCGAAGCGGGCCAGCGCTTCGGCCTGCTCCTCGTCGGCCTGCGACAGCATGGCGCCGAGCCGGCAGCAACCGCCGAAAAAGGAGGCGCTCTTCTCCGTGATGATTTCGAGGTACTGCGCCTCGCTGAGCTGCCAGTTCCGCTTCTGCACGGTCTGCCGCAATTCCCCCTGGCAGACCCGGACCGCCGTCTGGGCCAGAACGCGTGCGACCGGCGGATCCAACTCCGCCGCCATCCGAAAGACCTGACTCAAGACGAAATCGCCCAACAGCACGGCACATTCGTTGCCCCACAGAAAATTGACCGTGGGGACGCCCCGCCGCTTGCGGCCGTCATCGATCACGTCATCGTGCAGCAGCGTGGCGTGGTGGATCATCTCCACCATGGCCGAGACCTGGAAATGCGTGGGGGTCGGCGGCCCGAAACACTCGCCGGCGAGCAGCACCATAGCCCGGCCGGAGCATCTTGCCGCTGCCGGTCTTCAAGTGACCGACAAACGAGGCCAAGTCGCTCTCGGCCCCGCGTGCCTCCAGCGACCGGTGCATCAAATCGCTGACTTGCCGGAGCGAGGCATCGATCCGCCGCAGGGGCAGGATCTCCCTCCAGGGGGCATTCTCCGGCACGTGCGTCATGAGCGGCGACTCCATATTCAGGCGTGTCGATGTCGGCAGCGTCATGAGCGGCGGACCCGTTACGGCTCCTTCCCGCGGGCATACCGGTAGAACTTCTCCCGCAAGACGCCGGGTGACGGGCCCCACGGCGCCGTCCCCGACGGTCCGGCCGTCGATCTGGACGACCCGATGACCTCCGCCGCCGTCCCGGTCAGGAAGAACTCGTCGCCGACGTACAGATCGTGGCGCGTGAGGTTCTTCTCGACCACCTCCAGGCCCTCCTTGCGGGCCAGCCGAATGACCACGGCGCGGCGTGACGCCCTCCAGCCCGCCCGCCTCCACCGGGGGCGTGTAGACGACGCGATTCTTGACGATGAAGACGTTGTCGCCCGTCGCCTCCGCCACGTAGCCCTCGTGGTTGTACATGATCGCCTCGGGCACGTTGCTGTCCAGCGCTTCGATCTTGGCGAGAATGTTGTTCAGATAGTTCAGGCTCTTCACCTGTGCCGGCAGGGCCAACGGGTGGTTGCGCACCGTCGTGGCGCTGATGACCTTCATGCCCTTCTCGTACAACTCCTCCGGATAGAGCTGGATCTTGTCGGCGATGATGAACAGGCTGCTCTTCTTGCAGGTGAAAGGGTTCAGGCCCAGCGTGCCGACGCCCCGGGTCACGACCAGCCGGATATAGCCGTCCGCGACGTTGTTCGCCTTGACCGTCGTTTCGACGGCGGTCGTCAACTCCTCCTTCGACATGGCCATCGGCAGGCGGATCGCCCGGGCGGACTCGAAAAGCCGCCGGATATGGGCATCCAGCTCGAACACCCGGCCGCCGTAGACGCGAATTCCCTCGAAGACCCCGTCCCCGTAGAGCAGGCCGTGATCGAAGACCGAGATCTTCGCATCCTTCTCCTCCACCAACCCCGTGTCCAGCCAAATCTTCAACGCCATAGAGAAACCTTTGCCCCTACCCACTCACCCTTTTACTTTGCCGTCGACCAGCGTTATGACGCGCTGGGCCCGGCGGGCCACCCGTTCATCGTGTGTCACCAGAACAATCGTCTGTCCGGCCTGGTGCAACGTTTCGAGAATATTCAGGATACCATTTCCCGTGGCGGAGTCAAGATTCCCGGTCGGCTCGTCCGCCAGAAGCAGTTGCGGCTCGTTCATCAGGGCCCGGCCGATGGCCACGCGCTGCCGCTCGCCGCCCGACAACTGGTACGGCTTGTGCCCGGCCCGTTCCCGCAGCCCCAATTGCACGAGCAGCTCCTCGCCCCGCCGCCGGGCCTTGTGACGCACCACCAGCCAGCCGAGCACGCTCCGGGAGATCATCGCCGGCAGCACCACATTCTCCAGGACATTCAATTCGTCCAGCAGGTGATAGAACTGAAACACGAAGCCGACCGTCTCGTTGCGGTACTGGTTCAACTCGCGGGCGCTCATGCGGTTGACGTCGCGGTCCTGGAACTGGATCGTGCCTTTGTCGGGCCGGTCCAACCCGCCGAGGAGGTGCAGGAGCGTGCTCTTGCCGCTGCCCGAGGCCCCGATGATGGCGACGAACTCGCCCCGACGCACGGCCAGGTCCACGCCCTTCAGGACGACCACGCGCGTCGCACCCATCCGATAGGACTTGTGGACGTTCTGGGCTTTCAAGATCGTGGGCGATTCACTCATACGGTGTCCGATGCCATTCCATTGCTCTCCTTCGGGGCCGCCAGGGAAAACAACTCGCGTGCCAGGACAGTTCATACCGGAATGGGCGGGAATAGTCAATGGCCGCCGCCGGGATTCTCCTGCCCGACGACGCTCATTTGATGGGTCCGCGGTGGCATGCGGCAAGCGGAGTCTTCGGAGCTTGCTGTCGTGTCACGCGTGGGACGAAGCCAGCGGCACAGCTGACACTTGCCGCCGCGTCACTGCTTGGAGCCGTCCACCAGACATGAGCGGCCTATGTCATTGCAGGGCTCCCAAACGCCGACCATCGCGTCTGGGAAGCAATCTCGACCCACGCATGGGCTTGAGTTGCTTCGCTCGCCGCCATGCAACGAGCCCCTTCTGCTATGACATGCCCGTCTGTCAACGCCTTGCGTAGGCAGTGGATCTACATCCGGCCGGCGTGGAGGGTCTCGACGGGCCGCAGACGCACCGCCAGGTAGCTCGGCACCAGCGCCCCGACCTGACACGCCAGAATCGCGAACAAGACGATCACCGCCAGCATGGAAAGCTCCACGTGATTGGGGATATCCCCGATCACGTAGATCGTGCGGTCCCATAACTGGATCCCCAGATGCTGATAGCTCCATTGCTCGATCTGGTTGATCCGGGACAGGAACAGCCAGGCGAACAGGACCCCCGCGCAGGAGCCGAGCAGACCGATGCTGAAGGCAAATCCCTGAAAGAGGGACAGGACGCCGACATTCGACGCCCCCACGCTCTTGAGCACGCCGATGTCCTTCCGCTTGTTGTTGACGATCATGTAGAACACGACGAAGACGATGAAGACCGTCGTGATGCCGACCAGAACGAACATCAGGCTCAGGATGAGCTGCTCCTGCTCCATCGGCGCGATGACCGCCCGCCGATACTCCTTCCAGCCTTGGACGCTCACCGTATCCAAAAGATCGCCGATAGGGCGCGGCCGCCTTGTCCTTCTTGAACTGGTCCCACAGCTCCGCGATCCGGCGGCAGCCTTCCGCCTCCCCTACCCCCGGGCGAAACTTGATATGGAGAGAGGTAATCCTCTTCTCGTCCCCGGCCCCATGCACAGCAATTGGGCCTGCTCCAGGGGAACGTACACGTACCCGTCATCCACCCGGGCAATTCCCGTGTGGGAGTTGTCGCTGTAGTAGAAGCGCTTCGTACTGACCAGGCTGGTCGCCGCCTTGACCAAAGCCCCCTTGGCGGTTCAGCGGAAAACACGTCAACGTCACGGAGCGCATGAACGTGCCCGTAAACTGCGGATATTGGCCGCGCGCGTCCCGCCGCATCGCCCGATCGATCCCCGAGAACGCAGCCGGAGAGGTTCGGATCGTACATCGGCACGAAGGCCTTCTCCACGATCGCTCTGGTGGAAGCTCAGCGTCGTGCCGAAGTTCGTCGCCTGGCTGTGCCGGACCGGATCGAGCCCCACGATCTCCACGTTATCCTCGTACCCCCCTTCGAGGCCGAACAGCGCGTAGCTCTTGACGACGGGCGATACCCCCGCCGTCAGGCCGGTCTGCTCCACGAGCGACATGAATTCCTCGTAATAGGGGAACCCCACGAGCGATTCCGTGGCGACGACGCAATCGCCGGTGAAGGCGTGGTTCTTCTCTTTGAAATCCCCCACGAGGCCGGTCATCACCGTCATGACGACGACGACCGTGAAGACGCACAGCGCCACCGCCACGACCGCAAAGTGGGTGATGCGCCGCTTCAGGAGATACCGTGCGATGAGGATCGGTCTATACACTATTCATGCCTCAAGACTTCCACCGGGCGGGTCCGGGCGGCCGCCACCGCCGGCATCAGCGCCCCCACCGCGGCGGCCGCCAGCGCCAGGGTCGCAAAGAGCAGCGCCGAATTCCAGTCCACCTGGTTCGGGATGCGGTCGAACATGTAGACGCTGCTCCGCCACAGCTTCAGGCCGAAGACGACCCGAATCCAGCCTTCGATCTGATTGATATTCCGCGTGATCAAGTACCCGAGGGCGGCGCCGAGGCCGGAGCCCGCGACGCCCACCGAGACGCCAAAGCCGAGGAAAAGGCCGATCACGGAGGAATTCGCCGCGCCGCAGCTTTTGAGGATCGCGATGTCCTCTCTGCTTGAGCCGGACCATCATGTGAAAGATGCAGAAGACGAGCACGACCACGCTGAAGCTGATGACGCTGAAGATCATCTCCAAAACATGCTTCTGCTTCTCGAACTCGGCCACGTAGATCCGCTGCATCTCCGCGCGGTGCGGATCCTGGCCAGGCTCGCCACCGTCGGACTCCAGTGCAACTCCCGCGTCGCAAACTCCTGCCAGATGGCCCCGATGGGCCCGACGGCGGCCTCCGGATTCACGCCGGGCTTCAGCTTGATGTTGACGTTCGTCGCCACAGGGACCTTCTTGTCCTTGTAGAGCGCATCTGCAGCGCTTCGATCGGGACGTACACCAAGGTGCTGTCGAGCGGATGAGCGCCGGTGAACATGATGTCCGCGATGCGGAAGGAGAGGACCGTTCGCTTGGGGACGCGCTGGCCTTCCGCATTCACCTCCATCGTCCCCGTCGTCAGGGAAACCTGCTTGCCGATCCATCTTCCGGCAGACCGCCTGCTGATCGTACTGGTCGGTCTGTTCGTCGGGCTTGGCCAGGATGCCGATCCCGACGAACCCTCCGATCGCGCCGGGGGCCCCGGCAACCGCGAACGACGGCTCCCCTGCCGCCGCGGCCTGACAGATCAGATGCTTCTTCAATTCCACGACGCGGGCCCGGCGCTGGGGCTCGATCCCCCAGATGGACACCGGCCGGACGTTGCCGCCGCCGAGGTGCAGCAGACCGTCGGCCGATAACGAGGCGGTGGCGGCCTCGACGAGATCGCTCTGCTCCAGCCGATCGAGGAAGGCCGGATAGTTCTCGATCAGGAACCCCTCCGGCGTACGCATGACGATGTCGCCGATCGCTTCGACGGCGCTACGCTCGAACGCCGCGATGAAGCCCGTAAAGAGGCTGGCCACGGCGATCAGCAGAGAGACCGACAGCGCCACGGCGACCACGCTCAAAAGAATGATCCGCCGCCGGCGAACGTATTTGAGCCAGAGGAACAGCTTCAGCATCGAACTACCGACCAGGAAGACGCTATCTCAGTAAACGCCAAGCCGCACGCGCACCGCCACAAATCATAGTCAAGATGTCGTCTTCAGAGATTGCTTCGTCTGCGCTCCCGCAATGACATGACTGCTGAGCTCCGCTGTGGCATGTCATTGCGGAGGAAAGCGTAGCAGCACGAAGCAATCTCTAGACGCGCGACGTCCCTTCCGGATCGTGGCACGTGCGGCGTCCAACGCACTAATACTCCGCGCCGGGCTATTTGTTCTCCGGCCCCGCGGGCTTCAGGAGCGGGAACAGGATCACGTCGCGGATCGTCGTGGCGCCGGTCAGCAGCATCACGAGCCGGTCGATCCCGATGCCCAGCCCGCCGGCGGGAGGCATCCCGTACTTCAACGCCGTCACGTAATCGGTGTCCATCTTCGTCAGCGACTCGTCCTGGCCGCGAAGCTGGTGCAGGAAGTTCTCATATTGCACGGCGGGGTCGTTCAGCTCGGTGTAGGCGTTGGCCAACTCCATGCCCGCGACAAACAACTCGAACCGCTCGGCATACTTCGGATCGGTCCGGCTGCGTTTGGCCAGTGGACACAAGATCGCCGGATAATCGATCACGAAGGTCGGGGCGATGAGCTTGTCTTCCACCGTGGCCTCGAAGACCTCGTTGACCACGACCGGATCGTCCAGCCCGGCGTCCTCGATGCCAGAGCGCGGGCCTTGGCGCGGACAGCCGCGATGTCGTCGATGTCGCAGCCGCTGTGCTCCTTGAGCAAATCCGCGTACTTCGCCCGCCGCCACGGCCGGGTAAAGTCGAGCTCCACGTCGCCGAACTGCACCTTCGGGCTCAAGCCCAGGGTCTCGAGGCACGCCGAGACGATCTCCTCGGTGATCTCCATCATCACGCGATAATCCGCGTAGGCCTGGTACAACTCCATCATCGTGAATTCGGGGTTGTGGTGCCGGTCTGAGGCCCTCGTTGCGGAAGTTGCGGTTGATCTCGAACACCCGCTCCATCCCGCCGACCAGGAGCCGCTTGAGGAACAGCTCGGGCGAAATCCGGAGATAGAGCTCCAAATCCAAGGCATTGTGGTGCGTGATGAACGGTTTGGCCGCCGCCCCGCCGGCGATGGTCTGCATCATCGGCGTCTCGACTTCGAGGAAGCCCTTGGAGCCCAGCAGCCGGCGGATCGTGGCCACGATCTCGCTGCGCTGCTGGAAGCGTGTCCAGCACCTCGGGGTTGGCCCAGAGGTCCACGTAGCGCTGCCGATACCGCTGATCGACGTCCGCCAGGCCGTGGAACTTCTCCGGGGGCTGCAAGAGGCTCTTGCTCAGGAACTTCAGGCCGCCTTCTTCCACCCAGATCGTGATTTCCCCGGTCTTGGTTTTGCCCAGCTTGCCGGCGGCCCCGATGATATCGCCGATATCGAGGAGCTTGGCCAAGGGCCACTGCTCGGTCAGCAGACCCTTGCTCAGGCCCACCTGGATGGTGCCCGTGCGATCGCGGAGGGTGATGAAAATCAGCTTGCCGATGTCCCGCAGCAGAACGATCCGGCCCGCGGACCGGGCCCGCTGACTCTCATCCCCGTCCCGATACCGCGCCTTCACGGACGCCGCCGGCTCGACGTCGTCGTACCGCGATCCGTAGGGGTCCAGCCCCATCGCGGCAATCTGCGACAGCTTCTCTTGCCGTTGCTGCTCGAATCTATCCGTGTCGGCTGGGTTGGCCAAAGTCATCCTCCCGAGCGGACTATCCGTAGTGTACACAGAACCTTCCTATTTAGCGACCAAGACACCGGGGGACGTAGACGGGAGCCCGGCTTCGATCAGCTTCGTCTTGGCGACCAGCAGCCCCACCGCCAACTGGGGGTCGGACTGGAGGGTCTCTTCGATCGTCGCGCCGGCCGGCCGGGGCGGCCTTGTCGCTGTCCCGGTGCGTCTGGGCCAGCACGTCGTTCTTCCGCTGGGCTTCCAGCATCTGCCGGAGCTCATCGCTGTTGAGATTGACTTCGACGTCCGGCCCGACGCCCCAATCCTTGCGTCCTTCCTTCTCGACCTCGTCGCGGCTCTTGACCCGCTGGCCGGAAGGCAGGTGATAGTAGGCCATCGTGTATTTCAACTGGGCCCCGCCGCCGGGATAGTAGGTGATGCCCTGGACGCTCCCTTTCCCGTGCGTCCGCGTTCCCACGAGAATCGCACGCTCATGCGCCGGGTCGGCCAGGGCGCCCGCCACGATCTCCGAGGTGCTCGCCGAGCCCGAGTTGATCAGGATCACGAGCGGATAGTTCGGGTGCGTCCCGCGTTTGTGCGCATATTCGAACGAAGGAATCGCGTTGTCCTTCGGCTGCGTCCGGACGATGAGCCCCTCGGAGAGGAACTTGTCGCAGATGGCGACGGCGCTATCCAGCAACCCGCCCGTATTGAAGCGCAGGTCCATGATGAGGGCCCTAGACCGCTCGATTCCAGCTCGCGGAGGACCGCCTCGAGATCGCCGGCCGTCTCGCCGGAGAAGCTGGTGATCCGCACGTAGCCGATCTTGGTGGCCTCATCGACCAGGTACAGCCATTTGCCTTCCGCCGTCCGCTGCCAGCCGCGGACCGTCGGGACGACGATCCGGTCGCGGGTGATGGTGATGTTGCGGGGACCCGCCTCGGCCGGCCGCCGGATGGTGAGGGCGACCTTGGTTCCCTTGGGACCCGTGATCTTCTTGACGGCGCACAGCAGGCTCATGTCTTTGGTGGCCACGCCGTCCACCGCCTCGATGACATCGCCCGCGTCCAAGCCGAACTTATAGGCCGGCGTGTCGGGCAGCAGGCTGGCCACCGTCAGCAGGCCCTTGGTCCGGGAGATCTCGATCCCGATGCCCGTGAACTGGTTCGTCATCTGCTTTTCGAAGTCCTGCACCTGCCGGGGCCACACGATCACCGTGTAGGGGTCCAGCACCGCCAGGGCCGCCTCGGCAAAATGGGCAATCAGCGGCTGCTGCGGCAATTCCACCGTGGTGTCGTTCAGAGACAGCACCTTGTCCAGGGTGGCGATGAGATCGCTCTTGCCGAAGTCCTGGCCCGCCTGCTCCACCTCGTTGCGCAGGCTCGCCAGGGCCGCCGACCACGCCGTCACTTTCGCGGCGTCGGGCGCCGTCAGGGAATCGTGCGGGCCATGTTGGGATCCTGTGTAGGTCGTGACCAGCACCTGTGCCAAGAGATCGCACCGCTTGATGGCCTTCGTCGCCATCTGGCCGTAGTCGATGGGCTTGACATAATGCTCGTCGAG